>CAVWFK010000001.1:0-323489 GCA_963754235.1 uncultured Alphaproteobacteria bacterium
ATCGCCGGGGCCAACGGCCCGAAGGAGCCGAGCAATTCCCGCCGGTCGGCCCGTGCGCCCGTCACCTTCTCGCGGGAAATCTGGATCACGGACTACAAGCTGGTCGGTGTAGCTGCGCATGAAGCGTCTGGCCGGTAGGCGCTGATGCGGGCATAGCCAAGGCGTCGGTTTTGCGGGTTCTTTTCTGGCACTCGGGGACCTTGTAACCCATTGACGGCATTGGGCCAGTGGAAATGCCCCTAAAGCTTCGTCTAGTTTCGCAACAAGCCGCCGCGCCAGCGGAAACCGGCGCGGGGCATGTGGCCTGCGTCACTGGCCTTTAGCTTTCCGCGCACGCCGACCTTTTGCGTTCGTCGCGCCCCATGGTGGCCTTGTAGGTGGGCGCCCCTCTGATGGGCGATCCTCTGACGCCCCGCGACGGATTCCGCATCCTGACGCCGGAGGTTTGGCTCGTCGATCTTCCTATATGTGATCTGGGTCGGGAGGTGACTTGGCGATGCAAACTTTCACCGTAAACCGACCTGAATGATGCCGGCGCCGGCTCCTTGCGGGCCGGCGATTTTTAGCGGCGTAACGCCGCCGGATCGGCTTCGACAATCGATTTTTCCAACGAAATGTGTCATCTACCCTCGCGACCGCCCTGCCCTCGATCAGCGCCGACGTGACAATTGATGCAGGCCGAGGGCGCTGCGCCACACCGCCGACGGGCCTCCAGTTGTCGAGGTCGATTTACCCAACGATCTCGGTTCCACGTTTGCACACGGTTCTGGCCGGCTTGCAGCTTCTCGGCCTGTCGCTCTGTGGTGCCAGCGGCGCAGGCGTAACCTGGAGGGCTGGGTCGATTACCGTGGCTGACGATTACATTGGTATCAACCCGGATGGGCGTGGCGACCGCAAATGCCGGGAACGGCATCTATGTCGCGGCGACCTCCTCCAACAACGACATCGGATACAACCCGTCGGCCGCGTCCAACGTCATCTCCAGGGTGATCTCCCTGAACCCGGGCTTTCATATCGACATCGACGGTTCCTCTCACAACACGCTGGTGGATAACTATGTCGGCACGAACCCAACAGGCACCAAGGCCATCGCCAACGGGGGCAGCGGAATCGTGCTGACGGTTCATGCTGATGACAACGAGCTCGGCGGCACCGTCTTTACGGACAGCAATACCGGCGAGCAGAACAATCCGACCGGCAGCAAGGGAACAACCCATCCGGTTTTCGTCGTCCGACCGCTTGGAAATCTCGTGTCAGGCAACAGCCAGAACGGTGTCTGATTGATGGCGGCTCCCGGAGCAACGTCCGAATGGAAATTTTATCGGCACGACGTCGGACGGCGAAAGCAGCCTGGAAACGGGCAGGATGGCGTTGACATAGACGGGGCGAACAACAATTCGCTGATCGGCTGTCAGGTCACCAACGAGCCGTTTGTTTATTAGAATGTCGAAGCGGTAATGGAGCGAACGGCCTGGAAGCTACCAATCTCGAAAAACACGACCATATACGCGAACTTTTTCGGGATCGACGCCGATATTAAAACGATCGGCAACGCTCTGAATGGAATACTTGTCGACGGCTCCTCCAGAAACACGACTGTTGGAAACATCCATCCTCTTGAAAAGGTCGAAGCCGGCACTGGCGAAAACGGGATCGATGTGGCGGGAACGGCGAGCCGGTTCACGACCTTTAACAGCTTTGGCGGGCTGTTTGCGTTTGGTGGGACAGCGCCAAATGGCAACGATGGCCTGTTGATCACCGCGACCGGCGGCAACCAGACGGTCCGGACCAATGTCTTTTCAGGAAATGCCAACAACGGCATCGAAATCGGCGGTAACGCCTCGGGCGTCACGGTCGATCCGGTTATCGCCGGATTGGATACGAAAGGCACGAGCCTGCTGCCGAACGGCGGTGACGGCTTGCTGATCGACGGCACAGCCCACGACAATATTGTCGGCGGCTACCTCCCGTCGGTCATTCCGCAGAACACCTTTTCAGGAAATATGGGCTACGGGGTCGCGATCGTCGGACACGCATACCTGAACCAGGTCTTTAACAGCTACATCGGAACCAGCATCGCGGGAACTGACGCGGACGGTAATCTGGCAGGCGGCGTTCTGATCGGCGGCTCCGCCTTTGCAAACATCATCGGCGGGATCGCGAACGGCTCTGCGAAACCCGTCGCTGATCTCATTAGCGCCAACCATGGGAACGGTATCACCCTCGGGGCAGACACAACGTTCAGTTTTGTGTTGAACAACCTGATTGGGTTCGATCGGCGTGGCCATCCGGTGCTGCCGAATACCGGCATCCCCATCGCCACCGACGGCAGCAAATTTAACGTGATACTCGGGAATCAGATCGCCGGCCCACCCGAGTTTGGAGCGAACCAAAATGGCGCCACGATCAACGCGGCGGCGGGTCTGGTATCGCCGGAGATGGGTTTTCTCGCCTCGACCGATACAGACGGCTCCGGGCGAGGCTCCGCATCATCGCCTTACGCTCCGCCGAATGCCACGGCATTGGGGGAGACCTGGAGTTTGCCGGCCAGCATAGATGACCTGGTCCCATTCGGCGGCTTCGCTGGTTTCGACCCGAGCTCCTATGCGGTGGCTGCCTTCGGCGGTGTCAGCACGAATCATGGCGTCGCTTGGGAGGAGAATCATGGCGTCGCTTGGGAGGGGCTCACGGGAACCCGTACGGTCCCGAACCTCGTGACAGGGCACGCGGGATAAACATCCGCCGGGCGTGAATTATGGATGCTCGGGCAATCTCAATCCTGTCGGCTGCCATGTCGTCCGAGGTCGCGGATTAGCGTAACCGTTATCGGAATATGAGCCCGGCAACCCTTGCTCGGGGCACTGGGCCGCCTCTGTTTTCGATAACGGTTATCGGGAATGGCGCGTGAGGGGGCGCTACCCGAATGGGCGGAGACGGCTTCGGCTCCGTGCGCTCTTGCGCATAGCACCCGGCCCGCAGGGACACGTCAAAATTCTTGAATTCTGCATAGGGGCGGTCAGTCGCGACGGCAGAGCGCTTAGCGAGCGATGCGGAGGGCGGGCATTGTTGAGCCTAGGCAAGGGTCAGGGCCTTGCAATAGTGTGCGCCACCTGCGGTCTTAGCTGCAACGCATAGTGGGGGTCCTCCCGACCTCCCTAGCTATCATGGAGAAGCGCCTATGAGACACAACTATTCAAGGCGGACGGTCTCTGCCCTCGTCGGAGCAGCGCCGCTGCTGTTCCTAAGAGGGGGTTCAGCGTCGGGTCAGGTATCCGGCCTGCCGCCGACGCCAAAATCGGAAGCGGAGCAGATCGCCCTCGATGCTTACGTCTATGGCTACTCGCTGATCACAACCGAGGTCACGCGAGTCCAAATGTCCAACGTTGATAAGACGGAAGGCGCGCACGCGCCGACTGGACAGTTCGCCAATATCAAGCGCTACCCACCGGCTGACTACCGGGAGTATCGGCACCCAATGCCGATACGCTCTATTCCTTGGCGTGGCTCGACCTGACCGAGCCGCAGGTGTTCAGCCATCCCGATATGGGCAAGCGCTTCTACCTGTTCGAGATGACCGATCTTTGGATGACGGACTTCGAGACGCCTGGCACCCGAACCGCTGGCGGACAGGCGGCCAAATATCTGATCACCGGGCCAGGCTGGAGGGGCGACGTGCCGCCCGGGATGAAGCAGATCAAGTGCGCCACACGTTACATGGTAATCCTAGGGCGCACCTACGCCGACGGCACGGACCAGGACTATGCGGTCGTCAATGCGTTGCAAGACCAATACAAAATAGTGCCACTCAGCGCATACGGGAAACCCTACGATTACCAAGCACCGCCGGTGAATACCAATCCTGGCTTCAGCATGACCGACGGTCCGCAGTCGGTGATCCTCAACATGGATACCTCGACCTATTTTAACATGATGGCGCGCCTGATGGGCGGCGCGGCCCCTCCGGCCCTCGAAGACGCGCCAATGCTGGCCCGAATGACCAAGATCGGTCTCATTCCCGGGCAGACGTTCGACATAGCAAAGCTTGACCCAAGCACGCAGGCCGCGCTCAAGGACCTTGGCAAGGCCGCCCTGCAGCGGATAGAGGCCAACAAGGATAGCCTGGGCGCAAAGGTGAACGGCTGGGTCGTGACCAAGGGTCTTGGCGTCTACGGGACCGACTACATGAAGCGGGCCGTGGTGGCGGCCTTCGGCTGGCCAGCCAACCTGCCGCAGGATGCCGTCTACCCTTACACCGAAGTCGACAGCGAGGGCCGCACGCTTTCGGGTGAGAACAAATACAGGCTGATCTTCGCAAAGGGCGAAACGCCGCCCGTCAACGGCTTCTGGTCGATCACTATGTATGAAATCGACAAGGGATGGTGGTTCGTTCCCAATCCGCTGAACAAGTTTACGGTCAGCCTGCGCGACAACCCGATATACAACCCGGACGGCTCGCTAACGTTGTTTTTTCAGAACGGGTCGCCCGGCAAGGATAAGGAAGCGAACTGGCTTCCTGCGCCGAAGGGCAATTTCGTTGCAATGTTGCGCATGTATTGGCCGAACGAGAATGCGCCCTCCGTCCTCAGCGGCACCTGGAAGCCGCCAGCATTGGAGAAGGCTTAACCCACAGGCGCTTCCGCGTTGCGGTCTAAGCCACATCAGTCAATTTCTTACGGGATAGGGCGCTACCCCCATTATGGTAACGCCGCCCCATCGCTCTTGGGGCGGCGAGATCGCTGCACTCCCATTACCGTCATATCTTTCGGAACATTCGGAAGTCTTAAGTTTCGCACGCCAAGGTCCGCAACGGTGGAAACCGGACCTTCAACGGGTCGCCACACGGTTTGCTCAAGATCGCACGCTAACGACTTTTCGAGACCGGCATCCGCATCCTATGGTGGATCGGGCCGGGCGTCGGCGACCTGTCGCCGGACGGGCGGGCCTATCTAAAGCGATGCGTGGCCGAGGCCAGAACAGCCGCGGCCCAAGAATCAAAGGCGTCCGACCGGAACGGCTAGCTCTTAATCAGCGGCGGAGGACAACCGGCCCATAGCCGATGCACGCCGTTGGCCTGCGAAAGAGGCCAATGATTTCAATCATCTTCCTTGATCATAGATCAAGGAATATCGGACCTGCAAGCAGGCACACGGCAGCCGGGCCGCGGCGGGAGAGAGAGGGGATGCAAGGGATAGCCGGGGAAGGGACAGCCGGCGCCGAGCGCGTGGCAGTGGCGCGGAAGCTGCCGCACCGTCCGGTCGGGCGCGAGACGGTGCAGGACCGGGTCTATCGCGAGATCCGGCAGATGATCCTGAACGGCGAGATCGAACCCGGGCAGACCCTCACCATCCAGGGTCTCTCGGAGGCGTTCCGGGTGAGTGCGATGCCGGTCAGGGAGGCGCTGCGCCGGCTGATGGCCGAGCAGGCATTGATGGTCGTCTCCGGCCGTTCGGTCGGCATTCCGGCGCTGACGCGCGCGCGGCTCGCCGATCTGCGGCGCGTGCGGGGGGATGTCGAGGGACTGGCGGTGAGCTGGGCGGCGGCGCGCATCGGCGCCGCCGAGCTGCGCCGGATGGCCGATCTGGTCGAGCGAATGCAGCTCGCCGCGGATGCACGTGACGGCCGGCGCTACGTTCCCGCCAACCACGATTTCCACTTCATCATCTACCGCGCGGCGGATTCGCCCACTCTGCTCAGCATCATAGAATCGCTATGGCTGCAGATCGGTCCCTATTTCCACGTGCTGCGCGCGTCGGACAATTGGACAGCCGCCAACTCGACGCACCGCGCGATGCATGAGGCGCTTGGCCGGCATGATGGTCGCGCGGCGGCGGAGGCGCTGCGCCGCGACATCGCCGGGGCCGCGGAGGCGCTGGAGAGGTTGCTCGGCTGACCGGGCAACCTCGTCCCGACGCTCAGGCCGGCGCCATCGCTGGCGTCAGGCCGTAGGACTCCAGCAGGCGAACGCTGAGCCGTGTCGGCTCCGGCGGCGCCTCGCAGCGCGCGACCACGTCCTTCGCATAGGCCTTGAAGCTGGGCAGCTCCGTGACCGGGCTGGAATCGTCTGCCTCGGTGTTGATGAACAGGTGGACGAACTCCACGCCGTTTCGGAAGAGCGCATAGGCCACATGGTCCGGCGCCTCGGCCCGGAGTTCTGCGAACACCGCCCGGGCCAGGGTCTCGTTCTCCGCGGCGCGGTCCGGCTTGGTCGCGTAGCGCACCAATGTCACTCTTTGCATCGTGTTGGTCCTTTCCTCGGCCGGCGCGCACCATGTGCGCCGATCGAGGCCAAGGACGCCGGGACGGGCGGGAAGGATTCCCGGCGAGAAAATTTTCGACGCGGGAATCCTTTGCCCGGCGCCGGGCGTCTTGAGGGTTCGGCGGCGGTCGAGCGGAAAGGAACGTGCATGGCGGACGGGTATTTCGAGCCGGAGGCTCTGGGCCGGCTGATGGCGGAGATGCGCCCGCGCCTGCACCGCTACTGCGCGCGCATGGTCGGCTCGGCGTTCGACGGCGAGGACGTGGTCCAGGAGGCGCTGGCCAAGGCGGCGGAGGCGTTCCCCGGCCCCGGCGCGATCGAACGGCCGGAGAGCTGGCTGTTCGCATCACCCACAACACGGCGCTGGACGCCTTGCGCCGCCGCAAGCGCCAAGCGGCCGTCCGATCCGACATCGACCTGACTGGTCTGGCGGACGCCAGCGCTACTGCCGATGCGCGGGTGGCCGCGGCTGCGAGCCTGGCTGCCTTCCTGTGCCTCCCCGCGACGCAACGGTCGAGCGTGGTGCTGATGGACGTTCTCGGCCATTCGCTCGCGGAGACTGCCGAGATCCTCGGCGTCAGCCTTGCCGCGGTGAAAGCCGCCCTGCACCGCGCCCGCGCGCGACTGCGGGAACTTGCCGACGCCCCCGAAGAGCCGGCGCCACGCCTGGCCGCGACGGAGCGCGACCGGCTGCACGCCTATGCGGACCGGTTCAACGACCGCGACTTCGACGCCTTGCGCGACCTTCTGGCCGAGGACGTGCGGCTCGACCTGGTGAACCGGACCCGGCTGGCCGGGCGCAAGGACGTCGCGGTCTATTTCAGCCGCTACGACGCGGTGTCCGACTGGCGGCTCTCGCCTGGTCTGGCGGAAGGCCGCCCGGCGCTCCTGGTCAGCGACCCGGCCGCGGCGGCGGGGACCATCGGCTATGTGGTGCTGCTCGAATGGCTGGACGGACGAATCGCGGCGATCCGCGACTTCCGATATGCGACCTATGTCACCGGGAGCCTGGCGATCTCGCGTCTTTAGAGCGCGCATTTCTGTTGTGGGCAAAGGGGGCGAAGGCCTGACTGAACGGGATTTCAACCCGAACCCGCGAACCGGCTTTCAAAACAAGGTCGAGGGCTGACGCTCGGCTGCACTTTCAGCTGAATCAGCACCTTTGTAGGCGGAGCGCGCGGGAATTTGCCGCGCGTCGCAGAGGTTGCAATAGTCAAAGTCGTCTGCGTTGGGTAATTCTACGCACCCGGCATCCCAGAAGGATCACGGGCGGCATGGCGCACGGCATGGATGATGATCTCGGTTTCGGTCGCCTCGTAGAAAATGAGATGGGGATAAGGCAATGCCGTCATGCGCCGGATGGTCGGGTCGTCTGTGCGGGTGCCAATATGGGGATACATCAAAAGAAGGTCGATGATCGCCTGAATGCGCGCCTGAACACGGGGGCACCTTGAGGAGAATGGGCCGCGATGTAGTCAAGGATGGCATTGAGGTCGGCAAGGGCCGGAAGGGTGTAGCGAAGTCTCACAGGCTGCGTTTAGCCCAAGCGGCGCGCACCTGCTCGTGGGTTGCAAATTCGCCTTGCGCGGCTGCGGCTTTCGAGGCGGCAACGGCGGCGCGTTCTTCGGGCGCGAGCGTCACAGGAGCGGCCTCCTTATCCGTCCCGGCAAGCCGGAGAACGACGCGGGCGATGTCGTCTTGTGCGGCTGGCGGAAGGAGGCGCGCCGCTTCAAGCGCCTGGTCGAGAAGTTTCGTCATCGTTTAATGATAGCACGCCGCAGCTAGAAAACAATCGCGTGACGGCGCCGCGTTTTATGCCGCGAGCCGCGAAGTCGTCGCGGCGACGCTCTGCGGCTTGCTGCGGGTCCTCATTTATGCAACCAAGCATCCAGACTCGGCCATCATCCGTCCGATGTTCGCCCCCACCCGCCCCGCCGCACGATCAGCGCATCGACCGCGACCGCCCCCTCCGGCCCGCAGATCACCGGGTTCGCATCCAACTCCGCGATCGCGTCGGCCTGATCCGCCACCAGCTCCGAGATGCGCACAATCGCGTCCGCCGCCGCATCCAGATCAGCACCCGCCGCCCCCCGGAAACCCGCCAGCACCGGCGCGCCGCGCAGCCGGCGCAGCGCCGCCGCCACCTGCGCGCGCGTGGCCGGCGCCGGCAGCATTGCGGTGTCGCGCAGCAGTTCCGCCAGCACGCCGCCCAGGCCGAACACCACCAGCGGGCCGAATTGCGGGTCGATCCGGCCGCCCACGATCAGCTCCACCCCCGGCGGCGCCATGCGCTGCACCAGCACGCCCGCGATGCGCGGCGGCGGGTTCACCGCGTCGGCGCGCGCCATGATCTCGGCGTAGGCGGCGCGCACCTCGTCGGCCGTGCGCAAGCCGAGCCGCACCACCCCGGCCTCGGTCTTGTGCGGCAAATCCACACTCTCGACCTTCAGCGCGACCGGATAGCCGAGCGCCGCCGCCGCTCCCACCGCGTCTTCCACCTCGCCCGCAATGCGCTCGGCGATGACCGGCACGCCATACAGCGCCAGCACCGCCTTCGCCGCCCGCTCCGCAAGCACCCGATCCGGCGCCGCCGCGATCGCCGCCGCGGCCTCAGCCGCCGCCGCTGCGGGCGCCACCCGGCCGGCAGCCTCGGGCGGGGCCGCGCGGCGCTCGGCGCGGGCGTGCCAGGCGGCGAGGGTCGCGAAGCAGCGCTCCATCGAGCGGAACCAGGCGAGGGCCGGCTCGGCCTCGGTCTCGCGCGCGCCGGGGCCGCCCAGAAATTCGGTCAGCCACACGCTGCACACCGGCTTGCCGGCGGCGCGCGCCAATTCCGCCAGCAGCGGGATGCGGGCGGCCGAGGGCGCGTAGGAATAGACGACCGGCACCACCAGCGCGCCGTAGGCCGGATCGGCAAGCAGCGCGCCGGCGCAGGCGCGCAGCGAGTCCGGGTCGCCGATCACCTGCGCGGTCACGTCGCACGGGTTGCGCGCCGATCCGAACTCGGGGATGCGGGCCGCGAGCACGGCGGCGGTCTGCGGTGCCGGCTGCGGCAGAGCCACGCGGTAGCGCTCGGCCTTGTCGGCGGCCATGATCCCCGCACCGCCCGAGGTGGCCGCAACCGCGACCCCGCGCGCCTTCGGCGCTCCGGCCTTGGCGAAGAAGCTCGCGGTTTCCATCAGCGCGTCGAAATCATCGACCAGCGTGGCACCCGCCTCCCCCAGCGCCGCCCGCCACGCGGCATCGGGTCCGGCGAGCGAGCCGGTGTGCGACAGCGCCGCCGCCGCCCCCTGCGCGCCGGTCGCGAGCTTGCACACCACCAGCGGCTTGTCCGCCGCCCAGGCGCGGCGCGCCGCCTCGACCAGCCGCCGCGGCTCGGCCATGCCCTCGAACAGGCACGCGATCGCGCGGCAGCGCGGCTCCTCCGCCACCGCCGCCACGTAGTCGGCGGTATCGACATCGACCGCATTGCCCGAGGTCAGCACGTGGCTGACCGCCGCCCCGCGCTCGATCGCCTGCGCGAGCGCGAAGCCGAGCGCACCCGACTGGCTGACCACCGCCACCGCGTGCGCGGCCACCGGCCGGTGCGCGGGCATCCCGGAGAAGGTCATCCCCGCCCCGGTCGCGATATTGGCGATGCCGATGCAGTTGGGGCCGGCGAGCCGGATGCCCTTCCGGCGGGCGAACGCCGCGAGCCGGGCCTGCTCGGCGGCGCGCTCGGGCCTGCCGGTCTCGCCGTAGCCGGATGCGAACACGATCGCCGCGCGCACGCCCGCCTCGGCGCACTGCACGAGCACGCCCTCCACCGCCTCGCGCGCGACCACGATCACCGCGCAATCCGGCACCTCGGGCAAGGCGGCGAGGCTGTCATGGCACTTGCGGCCGTCGAGCATGGTGTAGCGGGCGTTGACCAGGTGGATGCGCCCGGCGAAGGCATCGAGATTGGCCAGCACGCGGGCGCCGAACGAGTTCTGCCGCGCCGAGGCGCCGATCACGGCGATGCTCTGCGGCTCGATCAGCGGCAGCAGGTCGGCGCGGGAATAGAGGGCGCGGGAGGGCTTCAGGCACGGCCGCCATCCCCGTAGGCAAGCAGCGTCTCGATCACCGCATCAAGCAGCGCCGGCGCGTCGGCGCTTTCGGCAAGCGTCACATTGGGCGGCGCGGCCAGCGTGCGCCGGTCGCACACCGTCATCCCGCGTGTCAGCGTTCCGGCGAGTTCGACCGCGACGTGGCAGGGGCGGGTCTCGATCAGGTCCGGCGCGACATACGGGATGATCGCGCAGACATCATGCAGCGGCGCGATCTCGATGCCGTGGCGGCGCGCTGCACCCGGTCGAGCAGGTCGGCGATCGTGCGCGCGACACGCCCGCCCTCGCGCAAGCGCGCGATTTCCGCTGTCCCCGCGCCGGTGCGCGAGGTGACGTCGTAGCCGACCATGCGGATCGGCGCGCCGCAGCCGAACAGCACAGAGGCGGCCTCGGGATCGGCCCAGACGTTGAACTCGGCAACCGCGGTCGCATTGCCGCCCCCGGCGCTGCCGCCCATGACGCTGATCTCGCGCAGCCAGGAGGCAAGCCTTGGCTCGCGCGCGAGTGCCACGGCCGCGTTGGTGGCGGGGCCGATCACGGCCAGCACCAGTTCGCCCTGATGCGCGCGCGCCTGCTCGATCAGGAAATCGATTGCATGGGTCGCGATCGCGGCGCGTGCGGGCGGCGGCAGGTCGGCGCCGTCGAGGCCGGTGCCGCCGTGCGCCGGCCGCGGTCCGAGCAGCGGTGCCGCACAGCCGGCGGCCACCGGGATGTCGAGGCCCGCGAGTGCGAGCACCGAAAGCGCGTTGCGGGTGACGTTCTCGACGCTGCTGTTGCCGTGACAGGTGGTGATGCCGATCAGATCGAGATGCCGCGCGGCCATCAGGATCGCCACCGCATCGTCATAGCCGGGGTCGCAGTCGATCAGGATTTTTGTTCGGCTCATGGCAGAAGGCGAGGGGCTTTGCCCCTCGACCCCGCTGGGGCCGCGGGCCCCAGACCCCATTTCCTTAAGGAATGGATTCCAAAGGCTGTGCCTTTGGCGGGGTCCAGGGGCGGAGCCCCTGGCCTTCCTTCCCTTCATTTCCCCAACTCGCGCGCCACGACGGAGAAATCCTTGCCTCCCAGCCCCGCCTCGGCGAGCGCCCGATACATCGCCTGTGCTTCGCGCCCGAGCCGCACCGGGGCGCCCGCTGCATCGGCCGCCGCGACCGCGAGCGAGATGTCTTTCAGCATCAGCGCGGTCGCGAAGCCCGGCTCGTAGTCGCGGTTGGAGGGTGCCGCCGGCACCGGGCCGGGCACCGGGCAGTAGCTGGTGAGCGACCAGCACTGGCCCGAGGATTTGGACGCGATGTCGAACAGGCTCTGTGCCGACAGGCCCAGACGCCGCGCCAGCGCGAATCCCTCCGCCACCGCGACCATCGAGATGCCGAGGATCAGGTTGTTGCACAGCTTCGCCGCCTGCCCGGCGCCCGCGTCGCCGGCACGGACGATGCTGCGTCCCATCGCCTCCAGCACCGGGCGGGCGCGATCGAACGCGCGGGCGTCCCCGCCGACCATGAACGTCAAGGTGCCCGCCGCCGCACCGGAGGTGCCGCCCGAGACCGGCGCATCCAGCATCGCCACACCGCGCGCGGCGGCGGATGCGTGCATCGCGCGCGCGGTCGCGACATCGATCGTCGAGCTGTCGATGAGCAGTGTGGCGTGGTCGAGCGCGGGCAGGATGCCGTCGGCACCGGTCAGCACGGTGCGCACGTGCTCGCCCGCGGGCAGCATGGTGATGACGAACTCGGCACCGCGCACCGCTTCGGCGGCGCTGGCCGCGGTGGTGCCCCCGGCCGCTTGGAGCCGGGTGCAGGCGGGGGCGGCGAAATCGAAGCCACGCACCGCGTGGCCGGCGCGGACGAGGTTGGCGGCCATCGGTCCGCCCATGTTGCCGAGCCCGATGAAGCCGATCGCCGCCATCGCAGGCCCTCCCTTTCGCGCCAGGATGCGCCGCCCGCCGGGACCGGTCGAGGGGTCGATGGCGCCGTGCACGGCGCGCGGGTAAAGCGGGGCATGACGCGCTCCCGCTTGCTCCCGATGGGCCTGCTCGCGATCGCCGCCGTGCTCGGCCTCGGTGGTTGTGCCTACGATCCGCCCGTACGGGCCGACCACGCCGCAGCCGCCTACCGCGCCGACCTCAAAGCGTGCCGGACCAGTGCCGCGCGCGAGGCTAATCTCGTGGTATCCCGTCGCTTCCCGACCTGGATCGCCTACCCCTACACCTACCCGCGCGAGGACCATCGCCTGATCCGCGCCTGCATGACCGGAAAGGGCTACACACTCGGCGGTTGAAACGCTTGTGATATGGTGCGCGCCCTGACAAAATTCCGGCAGATTAAGACCGTCGGAGGAGGGGGAATGCGTCGAGTTCGTTGTTGCCACCGGATTGCTGCTCGGGCTGTCTGGCTGCGTGGTCGCCACACCGGTCGCATCGTATCCGCCGGTTCCGCCCGCCCGGGCCGAATACGTTCCGCCGGCCCCGGGGGCCGCTCGGAGTGGGTCGCCGGGCATTGGCGCTGGAACGGCAGCCGCTACGTATGGATTCCCGGCCGTTACGTGGTGCGGCCGGTCGCCTACACGCACTGGGTGCCGGAACATTGGGCCAATCGCGGCGGCGCCTGGGTGTGGGTGCCGGGGCACTGGGCCTGAGAACTGGGCCTGAGAACTAGGCCTGAGCGGCTCGACGTGAGAGGCGGCTCCTGACCCGCGCCCGCCTGGCGCTGCTGTTGCTGGCGGCCGGGGTCGCCGTGCCGCGCGCGGCACACGCCGAGTGGGTGGTGTGCTGGTTCGCCGACGACCACGACCACAAGCTGTTTCACAGCCCGCCCTTTCAGGGCAGTGCGGCCGAATCCCTGCGCAACCAGACGATCTTCGAGGCCAACGTGTTCATGAAGGGAGCGACGACCTCCCCCGAGACCACCTGCGCCGGCTCGGCAAGCCTGGCAGCGGCGCACGCGCGGATCGCGGCCCTGGAGCAGCAGGCGCGCGCTGCCGGCGAGCAGCCGCTGGAAGTGCCGGCGGAGTAGCACCGACCCCACGTCAGGCTATCAGTGCGCGAAGATGTCCGGGTCCGCGTAGCCGAGCAAATCGAGCCGCGCCCGCGTCGGTAGAAAGCCGAAGCACGCCTCGGCCAGATCGAGCCGTCCCTCGCGGATCAGCAGCGCTTCCAGCTTCTGCCATAGCGCGTGCAGATAGAGCACGTCGGAAGCGGCATAGGCCATCTGTTCGGGGCTGAGCTCCGCTGCCCCCCAGTCGGATGTCTGCGCCTGCTTGCTCAGATCAACCCCGAGCAGGTCGCGGCACAGCTCCTTCAGCCCGTGGCGGTCGGTGTAGGTGCGCACGAGGCGGGAGGCGATCTTGGTGCAGTGCACGGGTGCGACCGCGATCCCGAACGCGTGCTGCAGGATGGCCACGTCGAAGCGCGCGAAGTGCATCAGCTTGACCGTGCCCGGATCGGCCAGGAGGCGCTTGAGGGCCGGGCAGTCGGCCCCGCGGCCGCCGAGCGCCGCGGGGATGATCTGCACCAGATGCGCGTGTCCGTCCCCCGCCGAGAGCTGCACCAGGCACAGCCGATCTCGGCGCGGCTCGAGGCCCATTGTCTCGGTATCGACCGCGATCACGGGGCCAAGATCGAGCGTCTCCGGCAAATCGTGCCGGTGCAGGTGGACGGTCGCGTTGGGCAGGAACTGGGTGATGGTCACGGTTCCGCCCACCGTTTTGCTGGTGCCCAGGAGAAGACTCGAACTTCCACAGCCTTGCGGCCACAGGTACCTGAAACCTGCGCGTCTACCAATTCCGCCACCTGGGCACGGTCGGGGCAGGGCGGGCGCTTTAACCGCTGCCGTCCGCGGCGTCAATGCGGGGATCGATCGCGGAGATGGCGCGTCAGGATGCCTCGTGTTCGGGAGCCGTGGGGTCGCCTCTCCGCGTGCCGCCCGGCTCGCGGGTCGGCGCCGTGTCGCGCAGCATGGACAGGCTCGACATCTTCGTCACCGACAACAGCGGGGTGATCTACACGGCGGCCTGGGAGCCGGATTTTGCCGACGGCTGGCACGGGTGGTGGGAGCTGAACGGCGGCCGCGCGGCACCCGGCGCCGGGCGGCCGGCCGGGAACGCTTCCCGCGGCGTGGAGATGCCGAGCGTCGTGCGGGCCGCCATGCCGGGCGCAGATGCAGCCGCCGCCCGGCCCGGCACCAGACAGCGGGGGGGCGATGGTGACGGCCATGCCAGACTACCCGCACGGCCGGGGCGGGATGGCAGTCGCGCCGATGGCGGCCACCATCACGCCAGGGACTGGGGGGCCACGCCTCCGCCGCGCCGGTCAAGCCGCACCGGCGAGGCCTCCGGCGCAAAAGATGCCGTCTCGGTAGCTGGACCGCTGCGGGGGGGCCGGCTCTCCCACACCAGCGGCGCGGCGGCCCCGTCTGGCCGCGCTTGCGTTCCGCCGGGTAGGCGGCGTATCGCTCCCGCCCCGTCGGCCCCGGCCGGCGGAAATCAGGTGATGGATCACACTTGGCGGCTTTGAACGACGGCCAGGCGACTGCGGCGCTGACTCCGCTTGCGCAGGCCTCGCCGGCGCGGCGGAGGGCACCGGCGCTCGGCATCATGCTGGCGGCGCTCGGCGTCGTCTACGGCGACATCGGCACCAGTCCGCTCTATGCGCTGAAGTCGAGCCTCGCGATCCTCGGCGCCCGCAGCCTCGCCGATTGGGAGATCCTCGGCATCCTGTCGCTGATCTTCTGGGCGCTGGTGCTGATCGTGACGGTCAAATACGTGTTGCTGGTGATGCGCGCCAACAACCGCGGCGAGGGCGGCATCCTGGCGTTGATGGCGCTGGCGCAGCGGGTCTCGGTCGGCACCCGGATGCGCACGGCGCTGGCGCTGGTCGGCATCACGGGCGCCTGTCTGTTCTTCGGCGACGGCGTCATCACGCCGGCGATCTCGGTGCTCTCGGCGCTGGAGGGCGTCGAGGTGACGCTGCCGCAGTTCAAGGAAGCGGTGCTGCCGATCTCCGCGATTGTCATCATCGCGCTGTTCGCCGTGCAGTGGTACGGAACGGGGCGCGTGGGCCGAGTGTTCGGCCCGGTGATGGCGCTGTGGTTCACCGCACTCGGCGCGCTCGGTGCGATCCAGGTCGTGCAGCATCCGGGGGTGCTGGTCGCCCTCGCTCCCTATTACGCGGCGCAGTTCTGCTACTTTCATGGGCCGCTCGCGTTCGTCGCCCTCGGCGCTGTCGTGCTCGCGGTCACCGGGGCCGAGGCGCTCTATGCGGATATGGGGCATTTCGGCGCCCGCCCGATCCGCCTGTCATGGCTGTGCTTCGTGCTGCCGGCGCTCACGCTGAACTATTTCGGCCAGGGCGCGCTGGTGCTCGCCCAGCCGAAGGCGGTGGAGAACCCGTTCTACCTCATGACGCCCGACGTGGTGCGGCTGCCGATGGTGTTCCTCGCGACCGTAGCCACCGTGATCGCGAGCCAGGCGGTGATTTCCGGCGCCTACACTGTGGCGCGGCAGTGCATGTTGCTCGGCTTCCTGCCGCGCATGACCGTCCGCCACACCAGCCAGACGGAGGCGGGGCAGATCTACGTACCCGCAGGTGAACGCGGCGCTGGCCGTTGGCGTGCTGATCCTGGTGCTGGCGTTCAAGACCTCTGACAGCCTCGCTGCCGCCTACGGTATCGCCGTGACCGGCACCTTCCTGTGCGACTGCCTGCTGGCAGGCGTGGTGTTCCGGCGCCAATTCCACTGGTCGCGCTCGCTCGTGTTCGCCGTCTTCGGCTCCCTCTTCGCGATTGACCTCGTGTTCTTCGCGGCCAATACCTTGAAAGTGCCGCAGGGCGGCTGGGTGCCGCTGGTGTTCGCCGGGACGCTGATCGGGCTGATGACGTCATGGAAACGCGGCCGCGACCTCATGCTGGCGCGCTGGCGACAGGACAGCCTGCCGCTCGCCTCCTTCCTCGCCCGCCTGCCGCAGTCGCGCACCATCCGCGTCCCCGGCATCGCCGTATTCCTGACCAGCAATCCCGACTACGTGCCCGCCGCCCTGCTGCACAACCTCAAGCACAACAAGGTGCTGCACCAGCGGGTCCTGTTCGTGACCGTGAACACGCTCGACGAGCCCGAGGCGGAGCCGGAGCAGCGTGCCGAGATCACCGAGTTGGCCCCCGGCATCTACCGCGTATTGCTGCGCTACGGCTTCATGGACAGCCCCGACATCCCCCGCTCGCTGGACGAGCTGCGCGCCCGCGGCCTGCCCTTCGACCCGATGCTGGTGAGCTACTTCCTCGGCCGGGAGATGATCGTGCCGGCGATGGTGCCGAGAATGCCGTGGTGGCGGCTGTGGCTGTTCCTGGTGATGGCGCGCAACGCGGTGCCGGCCACCGAGTTCTTCCGCATCCCGAGCGATCGGGTGGTCGAGCTAGGCGTGCGGGTCGCGATCTGAGCCGGTCACGCGTTTCCCGCGCCACGACAGGGTGCTAGAGCACTTCCCGACCACGCCGGAATCGCCCCACCACACCTGGCGCCCGCGCCGGCGGTCGCGCATTGAGGGTCTTTGTGCCGATCGTAACCCACGCCCAGTTCCTCGCCCTGCTGCACAGCTATGGCTACCCCTTCCTCGGCGTGCTGATCGCACTGGAGACGATGGGGCTGCCGCTGCCGGGCGAGGGCGTGCTGATCGCCGCCTCGCTCTATACCGCCGCCACCCATAAGCTTGATATCAACCTCGTCGTGCTGGCGGCGGCGAGCGGCGCCATCATCGGCAATCTGGCCGGCTACTTCATCGGCCGCGAGCTCGGCGTCTGGGTGTTGGTGCGCTACGGCCGCTATGTCGGGCTGACCGAGCGGCGGGTGCGGATCGGCCACTACCTGTTCGACAAGCACGGCGGCAAGGTGGTGTTCATTGGCCGTTTCATCGCCCTGCTGCGCACCTTCGCCGCCTTGCTCGCGGGCGCCGTGAAGATGAACTGGCGCAGCTTCATGGTCGCCAACGTCACCAGCGGCATCATCTGGGCGAGCCTCTACGGCTACGGCGGCTGGCGGCTCGGGCGCGCGGTCAAGCGCGTCGCCGGTCCGGCGGAGGTGGTGATCATCGCGGTCGCGATCGTGGTTCTGATCGCGACCGCGGTGTTCCTTAAGCGCAACGAGGTGCGGCTCGAGCGCGAGGCGGAAGAGGCGCTTGCCGAGCAGGAGCGCCGCCGCGCCCGACGCCGTCTCAGGCGGCTGCCGAGACCGTAGGTTCCGGCAGCCTGGCACCCGGGCCGCCGATCCCGCCCTCGCGCACCGGGTCGGCGATCGTGACCCACGGATGGCGGCGCTCGATGTCCTCGATCAGCAGGCGCTTGTTGCGCACGAGATCGGTCTCGCGGCGCAGCATCGAGCCGGGATGGACGCGGTATTCGGCCAGCGCCTCGCCCACTGGCGCGCCGCCCATCCCGTGCTCGGCGAGGCGGCACCAGAAATCGTAATCCTCCCAGCCGAAGCGGACATGGTCGTAGCCGCCCACCGCCGCCCAGGCGGATTTGTCCACCAGCGCCATCGCATCCAGGAACGGTCCGCCGACCAGCCGCATGGGATGGAACGGCACTGCGCCCATCACCTCCTCGCCGGCGTCGAACTGGCGCAGCTCCGGATAGGCGACCGCGGCACCGCTCGCACGGAGGGTTGCGAGGCAGGCGGCCGCGCAGCCCGGCAGCAGCCGGTTGTCGGCATCGAGCGGCAACACGAATGGCGTCTCGGCGGCGTCGAACCCGGTGTTTCGCGCCGGCCCGAGCCCGGCGTTGCGCGGATGGTGCAGTACCAGGAGCCGGTTGAACCGCGCTGCGTTCGCCTCCGCCCAGCGCCGCGCGACCGCGAGGCTGGAGTCGGTCGAGGCATCGTCCACCACTACAAGGTCGAGATCGGAGAGGGTCTGTGCGGCGACCGAATCCAGCGCCTCCTCGACGTACCGCGCGTAATTGTGGAGCGGCACGATGACCGTCACCGCGGCGGCGCCGAGTCGATCGGAGGCGAACGCGACCTCGCGCGCCGGCAGGCGGATCGGGCGCGGACCCTCGGTGCGGGCGCGGCAGACCTCCAGTGCGAAGGCCCGCGCAGCGCGGCGTCCGCCCTCGATCTGATCGAGGAGGGAGGCCATTTGCTCGGCGCAACTCCGGGGACCGAAGCCGCGCAGCGCGTCGTGCAGCGCCGCATGGGCGAGCCGTGCGCGCAGGCCCGCATCGTCAACAAGCGCAATCAGCGCCGCCTCCCACTCCGCCTCGCTCGCGGCGAGCACGCCGCTCTCGCCGTCGCGGATCACACGGCAGAAGGGGCCGGTGGGCGAGGCGAGCGTGCAGGTCCCGGCCAGTGCCGCCTCGAAGAACTTGAGTTCGCTCTTGGCCTCGCAGAACGGGTTGCCGACCTCAAGCGGCACCAGGTTCACGTCGAACCGCGCCATCTCCTCGGGAAGGCGGTCGAGCGGGACCATGCGACGCCACTCGATCTGCTCGCCGAGGCCGGTGAACTCCGCAAACTCGTCGATGTGCATCACCGCCATACCCTCGGGGTCGCGGAACAGCACCAGCCGGCAATCCGGACGCGCCCGCAGCACGCGGGCGAGGGCAGCGGCCGCGACAGCGAAATCCTTCTGATGGGTGCGGGATCCGCTAGCATAGCCGAGCCGCACCAGCCCATCGGGCGGCGCCGCGGCGCGGCGACGGGCGGCGAGGCGGGAGGATTGCCAGGTCGCCTCGTCGAACGTGTTGGGCAGCACGTAGGCGACCTTATGGTAGCGCCGCATGTGCCAGGCCAGTTCGTCGGTCGAGCCGATACAGAAATCGGCCGCCAGCATGGTCTGATGGATACGCGCGTAGTGCTCGCGCACGCCCGCCTCGTCCAGCGCCTGCGAGCGGATGCCGTCGATAATGTCGGTGCGGGCGAAATTGGGGTCCATCATCAGGTCGTCGACGTCGAACGCGACGGCCGCGCCCAGTTCGCGCGCGCGGGCAGCCAACGCCGCGATCCGCTCGCTCCACGGCGTACGCCACAGGACAAGCGTGTCGATCCCCACGAGCGCGTCCGCTTCCGCCTCGGCCTCCGGCAGCCAGGACGCTTCCGCACCGCAAGCGATTGCCGCGGCGAGCGGGCGCAGCACGCGATAGCACAGCCCCGGCGTCTGCGGCTCGCCGGCAACGAAGAGCAGCCGCCGCGCGCCGTCGGCCGGCGGCTGCGGCTCGGTGACCGATGGTGCAACCGGCGCGGGCGGCGCCTCCTCGAGCGGATGGAACGCGCGGCCCTCGGTGACACCGTGGACGAGGTAGTGCACCAGGGGATTGAGCCCGGACGCCGCGACGTCCGGGTTCTCTTGCTGGTAGCGCAGGGCGTCGAAACCGGGGCCGGGCTGGCGGCCCTCGTGCGCGCCGGCCAGCAGATAGTGCCAGGCCGGGTCGGTCGCGCCCGCCGCTACATCCGGGTAGCGTGCCCGATACCAGCCGGCGTCGAACAGCGCCGACGCCCCGATCAGCCGCGCCTCGCGGGCGAGCACCCGCCGATCGCGCAGCCGGCGCGGCAACCGCAGCGTCGCCGTCCACCACGCGAGCCGCGCGCCGCGCTTGACGCCGCGCCGCAGCGGCGGTGGGGTCCGCCGCGCCGCCGCGCGCAGGGGCGAAGTCAGACGCCACAAGGTCGAGCCTACAATCGCATCGCGCTCGGCGGCGCGCGGCAGCAATGCGTCGCATTCGGCGGCGAGGCGCGCGCGCTCGGCCTCCAGCACCGCGGCGCGCGTGCGCTCGGCCGCGATCTCGGCCTGCGCCGCAGCCGCCTCGGCGCGGGCCTGCGCGCTCCGCTGCGCTGCCCGCGTCCGCATCTCGCGCGCGGCGTCTGCCTCGTGCGCATGCCGGGCGCGATCGGCCTCCGCGCTCGCCCGCTCGCGGCCGGCATCCGCAAGCGCTCGCGCCACCTCGGCCCGCGCCCGTTCGGTGCGCCGCTGAAAGCGTGCGCTCCGCCTCGCTCAGCGCGCGCTCGGCCGCCTCCCGCCGAGCAGCCTGCGCGCCTGCATCCGCCGCCGCCGCTTGCTGCGCCACCTGCGTATCGCGAAGCGTCTGTGCGATCCCCGCGCGCTCCGCCTCAGCCGCGTCGACCGCCGCCTGCCGGCGACCGACCTCCTGCTCGATCGAGCGCTCTCGTAGCTCCGCCACCCAGCGCTCACCGAGCAGCGCGCAGCGCTCGCGCACCGCGTTCGCACGTGCGCCCGACAGCGCCGCCAATGCCGCGACCTCCGCACATTGCGCCGACCCGAAGGCGAGCACCCCAAGCCCGTGGCCGTGCAGGAACTCGAAACTTGGATACCGCGCCGCGAGCTCGGCCCACAGTTGCCAGACGCCGAAGCCGCGCTCGCGCACGTTGGTGTCGTGGAACAGCACCACCGCGCGGCGCGAGAGCTTCGGCGCCCAGCTCTCGAAATCGGCCCGCACCTGCTCGTAGGCGTGGCAGCCGTCGATGTGCAGCAGGTCGAGCGAGCCCTCGGCGAAATACGGCAGCGCCTCGTCGAAGGTGCAGCGCAGCAGTTCCGAGAAGCCGGCATAGCGCGCGTCGTGGAAGCGGCGCAGCGTGCCGTAGACCTCCTCGCCATAGAACCCGGCGTGCGCGTCACCCTGCCAGGTATCGACTGCGTAGCACCGGGACTCGAGCTTCTCGCGCAGCACCGCTTCGCAGAACGCCGAATAGGAGACGCCGTTATGGGTCCCGAGCTCGATGATTAGTCGCGGCCGCGCGGTCGCCACCAGCCAGTGCGCGAACGGCACGTGCGCGGTCCAGGCGCTGTCGATGCCGACCCGCGCCGGGCGCCAGAACAGCGGATCGAGCTTCGGCGTCCACAGCGACTCGATCAGATCGGCGAGCGTATCCGCATCGGCGTCGGCGCGCGGCGCATCGAGCGTCAGGTCGGGCATAGCGGCCCCCTCAGCATTGCAGGAACGCCTGCCACGGCCGCTTGCGGCGCGGCGGGCTGGGCAAGTCGAAGCCGTGCCAGTGGAAGCGCAGGTTCGGGTTGTGCTGCGGATCCTCGTCGAGCAGGCGGCCCCAGCGGGCGCGCATCAGCGCCTGCTCGGCGGCATTGCGCGCCCGCGCCTCGCTGCTCTCGTCGCTGCCGCGCGAGGCGCTCTCGCGGTGCAGCAGCACCGCGCGCGGCGTCCAGACATTCCGGTAGCCGAGATCGCCGAGCCGCAGGCAGAGATCGACGTCGTTGAAGCCGATCTGCAATCCGGCCTCATCCAGGCCGCCCGCCTCCAGGAACACCTGACGGCGGATCGCGAGGCACGCGCCGGTGACGGCGGCCACACTGCGCGCGCTCGCGAGCTGGCCGAGATAGCCCGGATCGTCGCCGGCGGCGAGGCGATGGATGTGCGTCATCGCCGCATCCGGCCCCAGCGCCACGCCGCCATGCTGCACCCGCCCGTCGTCGTACAGCAGCTTGGCGCCGACTGCGCCCACGTCGGGCTGCATCGCGTGGGCGACCATGGCCGAGAGCCAGCCGGGCGACGATGGCTCCACGTCGTTGTTGAGCAGCAGCAGCACGGCACCACACGCAGTAGCGGCCGCGCGGTTGTTGAGGGCTGCGTAGTTGAACGGTCCCGGCTGCGGCAGCACCCTCACCCGGGCATCCCGCTGCAGCAGCGCGAGCAAGGAGGCGGTCGCCGGCTCCCGGCTGCCATTGTCCACCACGATCAGCTCGAGTGCCGGATAGTCGGTGCGCGCGAGCACGCCTTCGGCGCAGACCGCGAGCAGGTCGGCGCGGTCGCGCGTCGGCACGATCACCGAGACGAGCGGCGGCGGATCGGGCAGCGCGTGCTCCACCGCGAGCTCGGCGAACGCGGTCCCGGTCGGGGTGACGCGGGCCGGGACGCCGCGATGGGCGAGATGCGAACGCACCGAGGCGACGCTGACCGGATCGGCGGCATCCGGCGCCGCGCGATGACAGAGCACGGCCGGGATATGCCGGATGCGGTCAGAGGTGACGCGCGCGGCGACGCGCAGCGCCAGATCGTGCCGCTCGGCGGGCGCCGTTTCCGCGCGCAGGCCGCCGAGCGCCACTACCGGCGCACGGCGGAACAGCGCGAGCGCACCCACCGGATCCGTTGCCAGCGCGCGCTCGGGATCCCAGCCCGGCTTGAACCGAGGCGCCGAGCGGTGCCCGGCGGCGTCGATCGCGTCCTCGTCGGAGAAGATCAGATCGAGAGGCGGCTCGGCGTTGCTGGCGACCGCCATCTCATAGAGTGCGCGGGGATCAAGCAGATCGCCGGGACCGAGGAAACCCACGAACGCCCCCTCCGCCGTATCCAGCGCCAAGTTCGCGAGTGCCGTCGGGTGCGACGCCCGGCACGGCAGCAATCGCACACGCGGCTCGCGGGCGGCCGAGGATTGCGCCGCACGGGCGGCGCGCAACGCGGCCGGCGCGGCGGCGACGATCAGCTCCCAGTCGGGGTAAAGCTGTCCACGCACCGCGGCGAGGGCCGCGTCGATGCGCGCCGGGGCGGCGAGCGGCAGCACCAGCGAAACCAGCGGATGGTAGCGGAGCACGGCGATATGGCGGCGGATCGCGTCGCAATCGGCGGCGCTCAGCGTGTCGTGCCGCGCCACCCAGTCGTCGTAGTCGGCGGCCTGGGCGCCGCTCATCCGGCCCGCGCTCAGAGCTTCTCGACCTGCCCGTATTCCAGCTCGACCGGCGTGGAGCGGCCGAAGATCGAAACGCTGACCTTCACCCGGCCCTTCTCCTCGTCCACCTCCTCGACGGTGCCGTTGAAGCTGGTGAATGGACCGTCGGCGACGCGCACCTGCTCGCCCACCTCGAACAGCACCGACGGGCGCGGATGCTCCACTCCTTCGCGCGTCTGCTTCAGGATGCGCTCCGCCTCGGCCTCGCTGATCGGGCTCGGCCGGTTGCGGTTGCCGAGGAAGTTCGTGACCTTGGGCGTGTTCTTGACCAGGTGCCACGCCTCGTCGGTGAGGTCCATCTTCACCAGGACGTAGCCGGGAAAGAACTTGCGCTCGGTGTTGACCTTCTGGCCGCGGCGGCTCTCCACCACCTCCTCGGCGGGCACCATCACCTCCTCGATCTGGTCGGCGAGGCCCTTCTGTGCCGCTTGCTCCTTGATCGCCTCGGCGATTTTCTTCTCCGAGCCCGAATAGACGTGAACCACGTACCAGCGCTTCGCCATCACCCGCTCCGCTCCAACCCCGCCGGCATGCGCACCGACGCCCCCGGTCACGCGGCACCGCCGAACAGGGCGCGTACGGCGAGCCCGATCACCTGGTCGATGGCCAGGAAGAACAGCGCCGCGGCGGTGGCCATGGCGAACACCATCCCCGTTGTTACCAGCGTCTCCTTGCGGCTAGGCCACGTGACCTTGGCCACCTCCGCCCGCACTTCCCGCACGAATTTTAACGGATCGAACGCCACCGCCTGACCTCTCTATCGCGCAATCACCGAGCGTCCGGCTGGCAGGGGCGGAGGGTCTCGAACCCCCAGCCTCCGGTTTTGGAGACCGGCGCTCTAGCCAATTGAGCTACGCCCCTTCATCGCCGCTCGGCTCCCGCCGCCCCGACGGTTCGGACTGACGGCCCCGGAGCGCCGGCGCGCGAGCCGGCCGCAATCGGCGCTAAGAACAGGCGCCAGCCCACGGTGTCAAGCCTGCGTGGGCGCGGCTTGATCCGCGCCGCGAGCTGACGCAGGGTCCGCCGATGCAATCGGAGAGTGCCATGCTCGCCCGCCGGGACCTCGACGCGTCGGAAGCGCTCGTCTGCACCATGGTCCTGGTTGCCGCCGCCGACAGCGGCATCACCGACCGCGAGATCGGCGTCATGTCGGGGCTGGTGCAGACGCTGCCGGCATTCCAGCACTTCTCCTCCGAGCAGTTGCAGGAGGCAACCGAGGTGACGGTCGGCCTGCTGCGCGAGGAGGACGGGCTTGCCCATGCCGGCCGCCTGATCCGCGACGCGCTGGAGCCGCGGCTGCGCGAGACTGCCTATGCGCTCGCCTGCGAGGTGGCGGCGGCGGCGGAGAACCGCCAGCGGCAGTCGATCCTGCAAATGCTCGAGCTGGTTATGAACGAGCTGCATCTCGATCCGCTGGTGGCGGCGGCAATCGAGCGCGGCACGCGTGCGCGCCACCAGCGGATCTGACCGAGGCGGCAAGGGACGGGGAATGGATGAGGCGACGGCGCGGCGGCTCATCGTCTCGCTCGCGGCCAGTCTATTCGCGCGGGGGTTCTCGGTCGGCAGCGCTGGCAATATCAGCGTCCGGCTCGCGGACGGATACTTGATCACGCCGACCAATTCCTGCCTTGGCCGGCTCGATCCCGACACGCTCTCACGGCTGGACACCGAGTTCCGGCACCTCGCGGGCGCCGCGCCGTCGAAGGAGGTGTTCATGCACCGCGCCTTCTACGGCGCGCGGCCCGCATCCGGGGCGGTCGTGCATCTGCACTCGACGATGGCGACCGCGATTTCCTGCCTACCCGATCTCGACGCCGCCAACCCGATCCCGCCGCTGACACCGTATTTCGTGATGCGCATCGGTGGCCGGCTGCCGGTGCTGCCCTACTTTCGGCCGGGCGACCCGGCGATGGAGCCAGCGATCCATGCAGCCGCTCGCGATGCGCGCGCGGTGCTGCTCGCCAATCACGGCCCGGTCGTCAGCGGCGCATCGCTCGCGGACGCCGTCTACGCCGCCGAGGAACTTGAGGAGGCGGCACGTCTGTTCATGGTCCTGCGCGGAATGGCGCCGCGGTCGCTGACGCCGGCGCAGGCGATGGAACTGCTGCCGCGCGGCTGAGACGGGTCAAGGGCGCCCGCGGACGGGCGCCCTTGCTCGCCACCATCATGCGTGCGAGCGCGCAATCAGGTCATGTCGTCCGGGCTGCCGTCGTGGTCCTGCTCTTCGTGCGGGGCCTCCATGCTCTCGGTGCCCTCGTGCATGCCCTCGGACATCGCGCTCTTGCGCGAGCGGCGTGTGCGTGGGCTTGCGGCGGCCAGGCTTCGAGCAGCGGCACGACGTGTGCCCGGAGATGCCGCCGTGCGCATCGCCCGCGCGGCCGACTTGCGTCCGTTCGACGGGGCGGCCTTCTTTCGCCCTATCGCACGCGTGCCACGTGCGGCGGCCGCCTTCTTCGCTCCCTTGCGCCGTCCGTTGCCGCTCACTGCCTTTCGGCCGGCGCCCGAACCCGGCGGACGTCCCACCTTGCGCGCGCCGGTCGTCGCCATCTTGCGGCCAGTCTTCTTGCGACCCGTCGTCTTGCGGGTCGTCATCTTGCGTCCCGCGGCCTTGCGTCCGGTCGTCTTGCGCCCAGCGCCGGCACTCGCGGCCTTGCGTCCCGTCTTGCGAGTTCCGGTCTTAGCGGCGGCCTTGCGCCCGACGGCCTTGCGCGTAGCGCCCGTTTTTGCAGCGCGCTTCTTGCGCGTGGCGGTTCCCTTCGCCGCACGCGTGCCGGTCGCACGACCACGACCTCCGGCGGCGCGTCTGCCGCCGGCGCGCATGGCGAGCGCTTGTGCTCGGGCCGGCGCGCGCGGTCGCGGAGTGGTTTCCTCGTCGTTCATTGTTTGCTGACTCCCTCTGTGGCGTGGCGAAGGAACGATCCCGGAGGCAGTCCGTTCCGCGCGACGGCGCGGCGCGAGGCCCGCGCGCGCATTGCTCGACCCGATCGGGACGAACCCAAGCGCGCTTGCGTGACGGATGCAAAATCCCAAGCCGGCACGAGCGACGCGGGCCCCTGCGTGCTCGGTATCGGTGGCTGGCTGATCCGGCGATCCATCGACCGTCCTTCCCTCTTGCACGCATCGCCTTGTACGTTCGAGCGACATGCGCGAATCGGGCGCGTGCGTACCGACTCCGCTATTCCGCTTCCACCGGACGCATGTCAACAAAAAGCAACGGTCGCGCGCGTCTTTCTTGCGTGCCGCACTTCACATCGTCGCGTGATTCGTCCGCGCGCGCTGCATTGCGGCGGCATCGTGGCGAATGCGGCGACTAGAAGATGCCGCCGCGCCCTCGATCCAACGCGCGCGCCGGCAGTGCGATGTTCAAACAATGGAGCTCGCCTGCCGGCAGCCGCGGCAGCCGCTGCGCCGAATCCAGGAACCGTTCGGCCTCGCGCGGCGGCACGATACCCGCGGTCAGGGTGCGGAACTTGGCGATGTAGTCGGCCCGCCCGAACGGCTTGAGACCCAGCGGATGCACGTTCGCGACCGCCATCTCGTCCTCGATCCGGCTGCCGTCGCGCAAACTCACCTCGACGCGGGCGCCGAACGCCCGCTCTGCCGGGTCGGCACTGTGATAGCGGCGCGTCCACTCCGCGTCCTCGCGGGTCTCAATCTTGCGCCACAGCACGACCGTATCGGGGCGGGCGGCGCGCGCCGGCGCATAACTCTCGACGTGGTGCCAGCGTCCGTCCTGCAAGGCAACGGCGAAGATGTACATGATCGAATGGTCGAGCGTCTCGCGGCTGGCCTTCGGGTCCAGCTTCTGCGGATCGTTGGCGCCGGTGCCGATCACGGTGTGGGTGTGGTGGCTGGTGTGCAGCACGATCCGCTCGATCTGCGAAGGGTCGGGGATGCGGCTGCGCAGCCGGAAGGCGAGATCGATCAGCGCCTGGCTCTGGTACTCGGCGCTATGCTGTTTGGTATAGCTATCGAGGATGGCGCGCTTCGGTTCGCCATGCGCCGGCAGCATCACTTCATAGCGCGCCTGCGGGCCGTCCAGCATCCAGGCGATGACGGAATCCTCGCCCTCGTAGATCGGGCTCGGCGCGCCCTCGCCGCGCATCGCGCGATCGACCGCCTCCACCGCGAGCTTGCCGGCGTGCGCCGGCGCGAACGCCTTCCACGAGCTGATCTCGCCCTTGCGCGACTGGCGTGTCGTGAAGCTGACGTGAACCGCCTGTTGCGCCGCCTGGTAGATCGTCTCGACGGGCAGCCGCAGCAGCGTGCCGATGCCGGCCGCCTGGGCGGGGCAGAGATGCGCGATGTGGTCGATCTTGTGCGCATGGAGGCAGATCGCGCGCACTAGGTCGATCTGGATCTCGTAGCCGGTGGCGATGCCGCGAATCAGGTCGCGGCCGGAGTTGCCCATGCTCTGTGCCACCGCGAGGATCGGAGGGATGTTGTCGCCGGGATGGGAGTAGTCGGCGGCGAGGAAGGTGTCGTGCATGTCAAGCTCGCGCACCGCGGTGCCGTTCGCCCACGCCGCCCATTCGGGGCTGACCGTGCGCGCCGACGACACGCCAAACACGCAGGCACCATCCCGCCGCCGGTGGCCGAGGGCCGCCTCGCGCGCCGAGATCGCCGGATGGCGGTTGATCGCGGCCAGGGCCACGGCGGCATTATCGATCACGCGGTTGACAATCATGGCGGAGACGTCGCGCTCGACCGGCGCCCGATCGGCGGCGATTTCGGCGATCTTCCAGGCGAGCTGGTCTTCGCGCGCCAGCCGCTCTTTCGAGGGGTGCACCCTCACTTCGTGCCGGACCATCTTCTCTCTCCCCGGCTGCACCGCAAATTGCGGCCAGTTCCGGCGCGGTCTAGCTTGATCGCGCGCGCGCCGGAAGCCGCGCGCCGGAGGCACGCATGACCGATCCCTTCGATCTCGTGGTGCGCGGCGAGGTTGTCACCGCCGATGCGATCATCGCCAATGGCTATGTCGCCGCGCATGGCGGCCGCGTCGCCGCGGTGGGCCAGGGCGCGCCGCCACCGGCTGCGCGCACCCTCGACCATCGCGGGCATCTGATCCTGCCTGGCCTCGTCGATGGCCACATGCATACCTCCTCCTCGATCGGCTGGGAGGGGATCGAGGGTGCGACGCGCAGTGCGGCGGCCGGGGGTGTCACCACCTGCGTCGACATGCCCTACGACGTGCCGGACCCGGTGACCGACGCCCGCGTGCTGGCCGAGAAGATCGCGGTGGTCGGGCGCACTGCGCACGTGGACATGGCCCTCTACGGCACGATCCGCAAAACCGGCGGCGTCGATGCTATCGCCGGGCTGGCGGCGGCCGGCATCTCGGCGTTCAAGCTCTCGACCTACGAGTACGATCCAGTGCGGTTCCCGCGCATCGACCACCCAACGATGCTCGCCGCGTTCCGGGAGATCGCGAAAACCGGCCTGCCGGTTGCGATCCACAACGAGGATCAAGAGCTGATCGAGCGCCTGACCGACGAGGCGCGGGCGGCCGGGCGGACACAGCCGATCATGCACGCCCGCACCCGCCCGCCGCTCGCCGAGACCATGGCCGATCAGGAGATATTCGAGCTTGGCTTCGCCACCGGTGCCCACGTCCACATCGCCCATTCCTCCCTCGCCCGCGGCTTTTCGATTGCCGAGGGCTTCCGTGCGCAGGGCGCGCGCGCGACCGGCGAGGCGTGCATCCACTATCTCTGCATGACCGAGGCCGACCTCGAACGCCTCGGCGGGCGCGGCAAGTGCAACCCGCCGTTCCGCAGCGCCGAGGAGGTTGACCGGATGTGGGCGGAACTCCTCGACAATAAGATAGAGTACGTGTCCACCGATCATGCGCCCTGGCCGCTCACGCGCAAGACCGACGCCGACATCTTCGCCTGCGGCGCCGGGCTGATCGGCTTGCAGAGCTTCGCGCCCCTGATGCTGACGCTGCTCGAAGAGCGCGGGCTGTCGCCCACGCTGATGGCGCGGCTCTGCGCCGCGCGCCCGGCACGTCTGCATGGCATCGACGACCGCAAGGGCGCGCTCCGCCCGGGACTCGATTGCGACCTGCTCGTGCTCGAGCGCGGCGACTTCACGTTCGACGAGGCGGCGATCGTGGATCGGCCGGAGCTGCGCTGGTCGCCCTATCACGGCCGCCGGATGCGCGCGCGCGTCGCCGCGACCGTGCTGCGGGGGCAGGTTATATGGGACGGGCAGACGGTGCTCGGCCGGCCCGGGGAGGGGAGGTTCCTGCGCCGCTCGACCCGGTGATCGGCGTGCGGCGTCCGCGCGCGGCGCTGGGCTTCGTCATGGTGACGGTGGCGCTCGATATGCTCGCAATGGGCGTCGTGACGCCGATGCTGCCGCATCTCGTGCTCGGCTTCGTGGCCGGCGATACCGCGCGCGCCGCCCGCGTGTACGACATCTTCGGCCCCGCCTGGGCGCTGATGCGGACCGGCTTGGCCGGCGGCCGGTGACCTGCTCTCTAATCTCGGGCTTGGCCTTGACCATCTGCTGATGGCGCTGCCACTCACGCTCGCACTGCTGTTGGTCGGCCGGGTGATCTCGGGCATCACCGCGGCCAGCATCTCGACCGTGGCGCCTACATCGCCGATGTCGAGCCACCCGAGCGGCGCGCACGGGGTTTCGGTCTCATCAGCATCGCGTTCGGCGTGGGGTTCGTGCTCGGCCCGGCGTTGGGCGGCCTGCCCGGCGCGATCGGGCCGCGATTGCCATTCTGGGCGGCGGCGGCGCTCAGCCTGCTGAATGCGGGGTGGGGAGCAGTCGTGTTGCCGGTATCGCTTGCCGCCAGAGCGGCGCGGGGTGTTCGCATGGCGAGGTGCCAATCCGCTTAGCGCGCGGGCATTGCTGCGCGCGCGGTCGGGCCTGCCGGCACTGGCCTGCATGTCCTGCCTCGGCCCGGGATGGGCCGGGCGGTTCCTGGTCTCCTCCAACGGTCTCGGTGCCGGCAACACGCGAGCGGAGGCGATCGTGGCGGGCCTCGCCGAGGTGATTGGGCGCGACGCGATGGCGCCGTGGCGCGCCCTGCCGCGCGCTGCTCGACCGCATCGCGCAGGCGGGGTTCGCCGCACGGCTGTGGGCGATTACGTCGGATGTCGGCATCCCCGCCTTTGCCTGCGACCTCCGGGCCGGGCCGGGCGAGCCACTTGTCCGGCGCTTCCGCGGCGCCTGCTGCCACCCCGACGCGGTCGCGGCGCTGGCGGGCGCGATCGCCGAGGCGGCGCAGACCCGGCTTGTCGCCATCGCCGGTACGCGCGACGACCTGCCGCTCGAGGACTGCGCCGAGCCGCCCCGCGCACCCTTCTCCGAGGCGCTGCTCGGCATCCGCCGCTGCGCATGGGCGACCTCGCGCGCGCCGCCTCCGAGCGGCCCGCGGTGGTCGGTGTAATCGATGGCGTGTTCGAGGTGGTGCCCACGGTCTGGCACAAGGAAATTCTGTGGGTGATGGCGCGGGGCGTTCCCGTCTATGGCGGCGCCAGCATCGGCGCGCAGCGGGCGGCGGAGCTGGCGCCCTTCGGAATGCGCGGATCGACGATGACGAGGTGGCGCTGCTGCACGGGCCGGAGGAAGCGGGCTTCCCGCCTGTTATCGAAGCGATGATCAACGTCCGCGCCACGCTGGAGGCCGCGCGCGCGGCGGGCGTGCTCGCGGTGGCGGATGCGGCCGGATCGCCGGCGGCTGGTCGGGCTACACGTCGAAGGGCTACAAGCCGCCCGGACCCAAGACCATGCATCACGGCCTGCTCCGCCTCGATCCCATTTTGCCGGGATGGCGACTGGAAAAAAAACGTTCCGCAGATGTGCGACCCCCGTAGGCCTGCTCGCCGAGGTGCTGGTCTGGCTCGGCCGCGACGCCGAGGCGGCCGACCGGATCGAGCGGGATCGTCCCGAGTTCGACCAAATCGGCCTGCGCATCTGGATGCCCGAGCTGCTGCGCGTACTTGCCGAAACCACGCTCGCCGCCGCACGGGCGCTGGCCACAGCGCAGGCGGTGCCGATGCTGGGCCTGGGAATTGCGACGAGCGCCGCTCGCCTTGACCGGCTCCGTGCCCGGCCGGCGCGCGCCGTGACGGCACTCGAGGCCGCGCTGGCGGAACTGCCGGCGGAGGCGCAGGACGTATCAGGCGGAGGCACGGAGATCGCGGCCGCGCAGCGGCTGCTTACTCATCCGGGTCGCGGCCGGGGTGTGCGACGGCGCCTTTGGTGCGATCATTGCCGCCTGCGGGCCGGTGGGTGTGCCGCCGGCGCCGGCGCCGGTCGTCGCCTTGGTCCGACGCGCGCGGGCTGATATTCGGGGTCACGGCGCTGCTGTCGTACCGCAACGGGGAACGGGGAGAGATCGAATGAGCGCCTTCAATTCCGGCTTCGGCGACCTAATGCGGCTGATGGCCCGTGGCGGCCCCGCAGTGTGCAACGTCTCGGTCACCAATGTCTGCAACGCGACCTGCGGCTTCTGCAACTTCGCGCACGACAAAGGCTTCGTCACCGACCGGCGCTGGCTGGATGCCGACCGGCTGGAGGCAGCGCTCGGCATCCTGCGCGAGCGCGGCGATGTCCGCTACGTGACGTTCATGGGTGGCGAGCCGCTACTGCACCCGCGCATCGCCGAGATGGCTGCGACCGCGCTGCGGCTGGGCCTGCAACCCGCGTTAGTGACCAATGGCTGGCGGTTGCCAGCGCAGCTCGACCAGCTCGCGGGCGCCGGCATCCGGACCCTGTTCGTCTCGATCAACTCGCCCGACGCCGCCGTGCATGAGCGCAATCGGGGGTTGAAGGGGGTGTGCACGCGGATTGCGGAGGCCAACCGACGGATGCCGGCATTGGGGATCACGCCAATCGCCTCGGTGGCGATGAGCAAGCTGATCGACGACTACGAGGCGCTCGGCCGCTTCCTGGTGGAGCTCGGCTTCGCCGCCGTGACGTTCTCGTACCCGAGGCGATCTGCGCTTGGTTCGTCCTCGCTGGTGTGGTCGGAGGACAGCGACCTGGTCGATTTGACGCCGGAGCGGCTAATGACGGCCTTCGAACAGGTGAACGCGCTGCGGCAGACCCTGCCGGTGCACAACCCCCGCGCTTCGGTCGCCGACATGCAGCGCCGGCTGCGCGGCGAGCCGGAGCGGTTCGCCTGCTTCGGCGGATACAAATATTTCTACATGGATTGGAATTATGACCTCTGGCGATGCGAGGCTTGGGATGAACCGATCTGCCCGGTGTGGGAGTTCGACGCGACCCGGACGGTGCGGGACGGCTGCCAGGCCTGCACCACGGATTGCTACCGCGACGCGAGCGTGATGCTGCACTTCGCGGTCTCGCTGGGCGACGCGGCGGAGGGCGTGCGGCGCGGGCGCCCCGGTGCGGCTCTGGCCGCGCTGACCGATCGTCGCAATCTGACGGCGTTAGGCGCCATCCTGGAGAATGGGTCGCGGCTGAGCCGGCTGGCGGGCTGGGGCAAGGTGCCGGCATCGATCTGACGGGGCCAGGGACGAGGCCAGGGATGGGGCCAGGGATGGGGCCAGGGATGGGGCCAGGGATCGGGCCAGGCAGGGGGTCAGCATGGGGCCGGGTATCCGCCGGCCTGATCGATCTGCAGGTGAACGGCTATGCGGGCGTCGATTTCAACGATCCCGGGATCGCCGCGGACGCCCTTGATCATGCGCTTTCGGCGATGTTGCGGGCCGGCGTCACGCTCTGCCTGCCGACCTTGATCACCGCGTCCGAAGCCGAGCTGGCGGCGCGCCTTGCGGCGCTGGACGCGGCGGTCGCAGCCAGCCGGCTCGGGCCGCTGATGGTGCCCGGCTATCACCTCGAAGGACCATTTCTGAACCCGTCCGAGGGCACGCGCGGCTGTCATCCGGCATCCTGTATGGTGCCGCCCGATCCTGATCTGCTGGCGCGGCTGCGGGTGGGACTGCGCCGGCCGATCCTGCTGCTGACATTGGCGCCGGAGCTGCCCGGCGCGCTGTCGCTGATCGGCGCCGCGCGCGACGCGGGCACGCTGGTCGCGATCGGGCATTGCGCGCCGTCGACGGCGGAGGTCGCGGCGGCGGCGGAGGCGGGGGCGGTGATGAGCACGCATCTGGGAAACGGCCTGCCGCGGCTGCTGCCCAAGCTCGACAATCCGCTGATGGCGCAGCTCGCCGAGGACCGACTGGCGGCGGGCTTCATCGCCGACGGCATCCACGTGCCGGCCTTTGCCCTCAAGGCGATGCTGCGGGCGAAGGGGATCGGACGCTCGATCCTGGTGACGGACGCGGTCTCGGGTGCCGCAGCGCCGCCCGGCGCCTACCGTTTCGCCGGCATGATGATCGCCCGCGGCAAGGATGGCGCGGTGCGATTGGCGGGGACGGACACGCTCGCGGGGGCGGCGCTCACGCTCGATGCAGCGGTACGGAACGTCGCAGGCTGGGGCCTGGCTACGGCCGATGATACGATCCGCATGGCCAGCGCCAATCCCGCGGCGCTGCTGACGCAGACAGGGAAGGTCGCGCCGGCCGGAGAAGTGGCATGGTCGGCGGATCTCCAGGCCCTGCGTGTTCGGCTGGGCGAGATCGAGGTCCGGGCGGCCACGGAGTAAACATGAGGGGGCGAGACCAGCATGGACGGCCATGATTTCGCGGCGTCGTATCTGGTGGAATCCGTCACTGCACTGGACGCGCTAGCGCGCGACGCGGGGTTTCGCGACCTGATCGTGGCGATGGGGGAAGCGGTGACGGGTGCGCTGCGGCAGGGGGGCAAGCTGCTGATCGCGGGCAATGGCGGCAGTGCTGCCGATGCGCAGCACATCGCCGGCGAGCTGGTGGGGCGGCTGATGTATGACCGCGCGCCACTGGCAGCGGTGGCACTGACGGCGGACGCCTCGGTGCTGACGGCGACCGGCAACGATTACGGCTACGCGGCGATCTTCGAGCGTCAGGTGCTGGGGATCGGGAAGGCGGGCGACGTGTTTCTCGGCATCTCCACCTCTGGCAACTCGGCCAACGTGGTCCGCGCGCTGGAAGCGGCGCGGGGGCACGGGATGGCGACCCTCGGCTTCACCGGCGCGGGCGGAGGGGAGATGCGCGGGCGCTGCGATCTCCTGTTTGCTGCACCCTCGCCGAAGACGGCGGTGGTGCAGCAATTGCACATTATCGCCGCTCACATTTTGTGCGCGCTGGTCGAGCAGGCGATCTTTCCGCGTGCAACCGGCTAAACGCGACGCGAGCGGAACGCCCCAGCCTCGACGCCGGCTTTGTATGCGTGCTAAGCAACTGGTTGGTCGCGTAACGGACGCGGGGGGCGGAATGGCGAGGGAGGCGAGGCGGCCGTACGTGCCACCGTACGAGCTGGTGACGCACGCGGTTAGGCTTCGAGAGCCGTGGCCGCGCGAAAGCCGAGGTGACGGCCGAGCAAATGGAGGGCGCACTGCGCTTGCTGCTGCCCGCAGTATCGGTGGACGAGTTGTGGTATCGCCGCACCTATCCCGATGTCGCCGAGGCGATCGACGCAGGGTTGTTCAAGTCGGCGCGCGACCATTTCGTGCAGAATGGCTGGTTCGAGGGCCGACGCCCGTACGAGATCGAGGTGGATGAGGACTGGTATCTCGCGACCTATGATGATGTGGCCGAGGGGGTCGAGACTGGCGAGATCGCCTCGGCCACCGAGCATTTCCGTCGCCACGGCTACCGAGAAGGGCGCTTGCCGCACGAGCCGTGAACAGCGACGAGGGCACAACAGACGGCGCCGACTTTCTCACGCGCTTCGGCGCGCATTCGGTGCTGGTGCTCGGGGACGTGATGCTGGATCGCTACGTGCTGGGCGACGTGCGCCGCATCTCGCCCGAGGCGCCGATCCCGGTGCTGCGCGCCGGCCGCTCGCGCGCGGTGCTCGGCGGCGCCGGCAATGTCGCGCAGAACGTGACGGCGCTGGGCGGCAACGCGATGCTGCTTGGCGTGGTCGGCGACGACGAGGCGGGGGAGGCGGTCGGTCGCGCCCTGATCGAGGCGGGAGCGGGCGTGCGCGCCAGCCTGGCGCGGGTCACCGGACGGCCGACTACTATCAAGACGCGCTTCATGTCCGGCCCGCACCAATTGCTGCGCGTCGATCAGGAAACCACCGAGCCGATCGCGACCGCGGCCGTTGCCGATTTGCTCGCCCGCTACGCTGAGGCGCTGCGCGATGCGGACGTGGTGGTGCTGTCGGATTACGCGAAAGGCGTGCTGTGCAACGCGGTGCTGGGCCCCGCGATCGCAATGGCGCGGCAGGCGGGCAAGAAGGTGATCGCCGATCCGAAGCGGACCGATCTCCACGCCTATCGCCACGCCAGCGTGCTGACGCCCAACGAGGCCGAGATCGCCGCCGCGACCGGCATCGCGCCTGCCGACGACACCGCCGCCGAAGCGGCGGGGCGGCGCGCGCTCGCCGCCTCTGCGGCGGACGCGGTGCTGGTGAAGCGGTCCGCGCGCGGGCTGACGCTGGTGCGCCAAAACGAGGTGGCGCTGCACATCCCGACACGCGCGCGCGAGGTCGCCGACGTATCGGGCGCCGGCGACACTCTGATCGCGACCTTCGCGATCATGCTCGCCGCCGGTGCTGGGCTCTTACAGGCGGCCGAGATGGCGAATGCGGCGGCGGGCATCTCGGTCGGCAAGCAAGGCACCGCGACGGTCGCCAACGCGGAACTCGCCGCGGCCCTGCACCAGCGCGACCTGCTGGCGACCGACGAGAAGGTGATGCCGCTCGATGCCGCGATTGCGCGGGTGGCAGGCTGGCGGCGCACGGGACTGCGCATCGGCTTCACCAACGGCGTGTTCGACCTGATCCATCCGGGCCACGTGCGCCTGCTGACGCGCGCCCGGGCCACCTGCGACCGGCTGGTGGTGGGACTGAACACCGACGCCTCGGTGCGCCGGCTGAAAGGACCGTCGCGGCCGGTGCAAAGCGAGATGGCGCGCGCGACGGTGATGGCCTCGATGCGGCCTGTCGATGCGGTGATTTTATTCGCCGAGGACACACCAGAGCGGCTGATCGCGGCGATCCGGCCGGACGTGCTCATCAAGGGGACGGACTATCGGCTCGATCAGGTGGTTGGCGCCGAGATCGTGCAAGCGCATGGCGGCCAGGTCGTGTTGATCGACTTGCAGGAAGGCCACAGCACGACCAACACGATCAGACGCATCAATGCCACGCCGACGGCGACGTAGCGAAGCCAGCTACTCTGCGCTTCCATCTTGAGTGCCGTGCGAACGTGTTGGATTCACAATCCGGCAGGCGTGGCAGGCGATTTGGCGGTGCGGTTGCGGAGGGAGCGGATCGAGGCCCCTTCGTCACGCTCCCTTCTCCTCGCGATTCCTCGTCGAACACCTGATCCGCGTTACTTGCCATGCCGGATGCTCGACGGCCCACGCGGCCGCCGCGGTCTACGAGGCGACGAGGCACGCGATCAGACTCTCCGGTGGAGTGAAACCCGCAACCTCGCGGCAGTGCTGCGGATGTGCGATCAGGCACGCCGTCAACGCCAGCGCGATCATGCCGTCATCTCCGCCAGATCGGCCCGCAGCGCACCGAGCGCGATCCCGCCCGGCGACGCGCCGCTGCGCTCGATCCAATCCGGCGACAGCACCGCCCACGCCTCCGAGCCATAGCGGCGCCAGAAGCGCCAGGTCAGGTGCTTGACGGCACCCCACGAAACGGCCGTGAGCACGCCGGGGTCGTATCCCACGATCGGCACCGCGTGGCCGCCCCAGGAACCCACCTCGCCGTCCGGCCCCGGCGCCACGTCCCACACCGCCTGCGTCTGCGCCGAGAGCGGCAGCGCCAGCCCGACCAGCGCGCAGCCAAACCACTGCACCGCCAGCCGCAGCTCGTTGTCGTCGCCGGGTGCGAGGCGCACGAACGCGGCCGCCCGGTCGAGCGCGCCGCCGATCGCGAAGCCATCGCGCTGCCAGGCCGCGAGCACATCGCTCCACACCGCGCCGCGATCGCTGCCGGGGACCGCCGGATCGTAGCCCGAGACGCGGCCGTAGGCGGCCAGGAGCTCGGTCACCGTCATCACCCGCATCCCCCGAGCCGGAATTGGCGTGCCAGAGTTTTTGCGCGTGCTCGACGGCTGCGATAGTGCAGTCGCCCAGCCGGTCGTTGAGGTCCATCCCCCATGCCTGGGGCGCGACCGCCCGGTCCCAATGGCACTGGGGCGCGGCCTGGGGCAGTGCAACGCCCAGCCGCGCCATGCCCGGTCCTGCCAGGCCGAGCCGCGGCGGCAGCAGCCCGAGACGCATCGCCGAGTGGTCAACGGCCATCGGCGGTCTCCCCGTAGCGCGCGAAATCACCCCAGCTCCGCCAGCCTTCGGGCGCCTCGTAGGGCGCCCTCTGGGGCTTGGCGAAGCAGGGCATGGGCGGCGTGTTCAGCCGCGCGGCCTCGGCCGCGGCGAAGTGAGCGAAGCCCATGCGGTCGTTCGGTCCGTCGCTCATTTCCAGTTCCAGCTTCCGTCGGCGTGCGGGATTAGCTTCACGCCCGGCGCCAGTTTGAAGGGCGGCGGCTCAACCGGCGGGGGTGCGGTCACCGTGATCGGCAGCGTGCCGGAAACCCTGTTCCCCGCCGGATCGGAGACCGTGAATCCGATGCTGTCCGTCGCCGCCACTGTTCCGGTCGAGGTGTAGGTCACTAACCCGCTGGCCACGGCGGCCTGGGTGAAGCCGGTCGCCACCACGCCGTTGTTCTTAATAGTACCCCGCGCCGGCCCGCTGGTGATCTTGTACGTAAGCTGCGCGGCAGTGTTGTCAGGGTCGGTCGCACTGAGCGCGATCGGTGCCGAGGTCCCGGCTTGCAGCGTGAGCGTCGCGGGCGTCGCAAGCACCGGCGGTGTGGTGTCCACCGGCGGCGGCTGCGTCGCTTGGGCGGCGAACGTCACCGCCTGATCGCCACCGGCCCCGCTAAGTGGAACGCCGGCCAGAGGAGCCACGCCGTTGAGCGTTGCCGAGATCATGTTGATCTGTCGGCCGAGCTGGGTGCCGGTAACGCAGCAGCCCGGATTGAGGAACTGATACTGGAGGAAGTTTTCCATGCCGGGGATCACCGGCACCTGAAACGTGAACGTCTGCTTCAGCGCCGGCGTCAGCGACATATCCGCCGTCACTACATTCGGCGCGGGCGTGAGGGGCAGGCCATTGAACCAAAGCACGAACTGCGGATAGGCCGCGGTCGGATCAGTCGTCAGCGAGTTGTGAGTTCCATCGACTGCGTTGTATTCGTAGCCGTTTGCCGTGACGATGAGGGTCTCCATCGTCGTGTTTGCTGGCGGCCACGGCACCGTGGGCGTGCGGTCCATCGCCGGGTGCGGGCTCGTCTGGTCAAAGGTATTGCTGCGATCGACCACGTAGGGCGGCTTGCCGTCGATCGCCACGAACTGATCCCAGGCATCGGTAGGCTCGACTCCGGTCCAGTATGGGCCGAAGAAGTGGTTCCCGGTCAGGGTCAGATTGGCTGGCACGCCATTCGATGCGGTCGTGTGGGTGCATCCGCCTTGGCCGGTATCGAGGCTGCCGTCGTGAAAGAACCGCGCTGTGTAATACGCCGGAGAATTGTTCTGGAAAGCACTCCAATCATCCACCACGGTGTTGCCGGTAATGGTCACATTCCCGGACGGATAGCTGGCGAGGGGCTCGCTGGCGTAGCACTCCACCTCGTAGTCGATGATCCCCACGCCGTTGGCGGCGCGGCCGAGTTCAAGAAAATTGTTCTTGATCGTCGCGTTTCCGCCGTATGGAAGGTTGATCAGGGTATTCGGATCGGTCCGCGTCCCCCAAGGCCCCTGGATGAGCCGATTGTTTTCAATGTCCACGCTCTGTCCGCGGCTCTTGATCAGGTGGCCGCCGAACGGGTCCATGATCAGGCTGTTCGTGACCGTGAGCTGGTCCACAACGTCGATGTAGATCGCGTGGTCCAGCCCGGAACCGTCGCCATCGGCAGAGAATGTGTCGCCGTCGATCGTGACCGAGCACGTGCCGTTCGTGTTGTTGTTGGCTGCTGGGTTCGTCTTGTACTGCCCCGAGAGCGGATTGGTGGACGAGCAGTCATCGGCGAGAATGCCCATGCTGTCGAAGAAAAAGGCGCTGTTCTTGACGATCAGGTTGTAGGGGGAGGGCTTTCCGTTCGCGTCAAGCGTCCAGTAGTCCACTCCCATGCGGATGCCGGCCATGTTGTTCGCGCCGGTGTGCGAATTGAGCATGATGATGCCGTTGACGACGACCGAGGAACTGTAGAAGTCCAGCGCGGCCTTGCCATCGCAGCCTGCGCTCATCATCATCGTGTATTGCCCCGGCGGCGACTGGATCGTGAGGGGATTGGTCGGTGTTCCGACGTCCCGAATCCCATGGTCGCCGTCGCAGTCGCCAGGCGCGAGCGGGCCGGCCGGAAGCTGGATGATGTCGCCGGACTTCAGGAACGGCGCGCGATAATTCTGATTGCCGAGATCATACAGCGAGGCGAACTGGCCGACGGCGGGCGTCGTGCCGGGGGCGACGACGGTGTAGGTGGCCGCATGGGCGGCGAGCGGGGCGAGGGCGGTGGCGGCGAGAAGCAGGTGGCGCATTATTTGCGATCTCCAAGGAGCGATCCTCGGATCATGGCCCGAGGACAAGGTTCCGGGAGCGCAGGCGCGCGCTCCCGGCCGTGGTGTGTGGTCAGCCGGTGGAAGCGGAGATAGAGGATTTGTAGGCGTTGATGGCTGCTGCGGCGGCGGCGAGCAGCGTGGCAACGTAAGTCGGCATTTGCGGACCGAAGGCCGCGACGACGGCGTTCAGGTCGCCGGCGAGCGTATCGGCAAGGACACCGGCGTCAGGCGTTGTCGATGTGGCCGCCTGAAACGCATCGTTGGCGATCACCAGTTCGGTGATGGCCTGCATCCCGGCCGGGAAGGAGGATGCCGCAGCCGCGAAGGCCTGGGTGGCAGCGACCGCCGCGGCGGCTTCGGCCTTCGCAGTCGCGAGACCGGTGCCGGCGCCGGTGCCCGCGCAGCCGGCAAGGAGCGCGAGCGCGAATGCTGCGCCGAGCATGCGGTACATGGTGTGTCTCCGATTGTGGTGGAAGGAGCGCAGCTTAACGCCCGCACGGCGTGCGCCAGTAGAAGTGCACCAGCATCGAGACGCCCCGGAGCACGCGGCCGAGTCGGCGCGCTGCGTCGGGCAGCTCGCGGCAGAACACCAGCGCGTTGGCGGCGACGCCAAAGACGATGACGAGTGCGAGGACGCGATAGAACACGGTCAAGCACGGTGCTCCGGCTCCGACGCCGGCACGACGCTGCCGTTCGCGACCGCTTTCGCCACCGTCTTGCCGTGACCGAAATTGAGCGCCACGAAATCTAGCACCTGCCACACGTAGGCGTAGCCGGTGCGCATGTTCTTGGGCGGCGGCAGCACCGCGACCAGCGCGGCGCAGGCCGCGATCGCGGCCGAGGCGTAGCCGAGATACTGCGCCGGCACGAATGCCAGCACTCCGGTGAGATCCATGTCAGGCTCCTGGGTAGAAAGAGGGAGTCACACGTGCGCGGGAGACGGCAGCAGCTCCATCGCCGCCGCCTCGCAAGCGTCGGTGCGCGCGATCCAACCGCGACCGAAAGTCGGGAACAGGCTGGTCAGACTGCGATAGTAGTCGGCGCGCAGCCGCGCGAGCCGCCCGACCAGGAATGTCGTGTTGCCGGATGCGACCGCCGCCAGCGTCATTGGCCCGATACTGCCATCCTCGGCCGTGCCGACGGCGCGCTGCAGCTTCTGCGCGCTCATGCGGACGCCCGCATTCACCGCGAAATCGAACACCATCATCGCGACTGCCGGCGGCAGAGAATCGCCCGCAATAGGATTCCAGTAGAGCCCGCCATATAGTGCCGCGAGCGCATCGTCGGTGATCGCCAGCAGCGCGTCGCTGGTCGCGTCCGGCTCGCCCATCCATTGCCTGTATGCCGCGAGCGTGACGCCCTTGTAGGTAAAGCCGCCGGGGTCGTGCGGGTTGTTCACCGCGCCGCCTTCCTCGCCGAGGGTGAAGGCGAGGCACGTACCGAAGGCGGTCATGCCGCGAACCTCATGGTGCAGGTGAAGGCCACATCGTCGGCGGGCGCCGCGGCAATGATCTCACTGCCGGCCAGCCGGCAGGCAGCGGCTGTAGGGAACAGTGCCGCGATGTGCAACGGTGCGCCGATAACCGGCGTGACGGTGGCGCGCAGCATGACGTGCGCTGCCAGGATCAGCAGATGCGGCGCGAACGTCACGTTCCGGCACCAAGCAATAGAAGCACGCCGAAGCCGAGCAGCAGCAGGGCCGCAGTCAGCACTGCGTGCAGCACCGCCGCTAGCCCCCGATCGCGAGGAAGCGCCATGTCCGGTTTCTCCAATCAGCGTGACGCGGGTCGATGGCTCCGGCGCCGGTCAGGCCCGGACGTTCAGCAGACCCTCAGTTCAGGCCGCCGCCCTGGTAATCGCCGCCACGATTGGTCCACAGGTTCGGGGCCGGGTTCGGCGAGCGGAAGCGCTCCGCATGACGCGTCGGCTGCGCATCCTCCAGCCGGATCACCGCCTCGCGCAGGCCGCCCACCTGATTTGTCAGCGCGCTGAGCTGCGTCTCGGCGAGGCTCATTCGGCGCGAGAGATCGGTGAATCCGGCGCTGATCGTGCCGACTGTCCACACTGCGCCCATCAGCATTCCGATCATGCTGGCGACGCCGGTGAGCGCGCCGAGGATGGAGAGGATCGTGCGCCAAGCGCTGGCGGCGGCGGACGCGGGAGCGGCGTTGGACACGGTTCAGGACCCCACCGAGAGCGCGACCATCACCTGGCTCTCTGCCTCACCACTCGATCCGCACATACCCGTCCGCGCCGCCGCCGCCGCTATTGCCCGCCGAGCCGGTGCCCGAGCCACCATTGCCGCCCATGCCGCGGAACACGCCGGGGTTGCCGGGCGCGCCGATGTTGATGGCGTTGTAGCCGCCGCGGCCGTCGCCGGGTGCGCCGCCCTGGCCGCCGCCCTGCGGGCTGCCGGCGCCGAAGCCCTGACTGTTGCCGCCGCCTGGCGCCGCCACGTTGAAATCGAACGTGCCGGTGACGCCCGCGCCCGCGCCGCCGAGGGCGCCAGTCGTGGTGGATGTGTCGAAGCCGCCGTTGCCACCGAATGCGGTCAGGCTCAGGCCCGTGCAGGTCGTGGCGCCGCCGGTGCCGCCGCTGCCGCTGCCGCTGCCTGTGCCCGCCGTGCCGCCCGTGCCCACCGTGCCGCCGATCGCCACGCCGGGCGTTACCGCCACCACCACGCGGCCATAGCCTCCGCCGCCACCGCCGCCGCCTGCGCCGGCATTGGTGGTCGCATTGCTGGTGCCACCGCCGCCGCCGCCTGCGCCCTGCAGGTGCAGCCGCGCACGCACGACGCCAGGCGGCGGGGTCCAGGACCAGGCGCCCGCCGTGCCGAACGTCGTCTCGTTGGTGAAGCCCGGCGCCAGGTTCGGCAGCTTGTAGGGCACGAACGGCGCCGCCGGGTGCTCTGCGATCGCCGCACTTGTTATGGTGGATTGTCCGAAGTTCACGGTGACAACCCACAGCCCGATCCAGCCGGCATCGACCGCGGGCGTGGTCTGTGTTCCGGTATTCGCCGCCGTGCCGGCCTTGAGCTGCAACTGCACGCGCTGGATGCGCTGGGTATTCTGCGAGGTGCCGGTGTTGCCCGGCCCGGAATAGGGCTGCGCCGGGTTGCTCGCGTTGTAGTAGGGCAGCACAACCGGGGTCGTGTCGCTCTCCAGAAACGACGCCCGATCAGATAGTTGATCGACTGGCCCGACGTGCCCGGCGCGGTCAGGGTGAACGGCGTCGGCCCCTCGGCATTGATGCCCACCTTCATCAGCGCGTGCGCGTCGGCGGCGAGCGACCCCCATGCGCTCGCGTCGATCGTCTGAAACGAGACGATCGAGCCTTGCGCGACGTTGACCGTCAGGCTGGCGGGCGAGGTGGGCGTGCAGGCCAGCCCGTCGGCGACGGTGCCCTGGCCGAACGCCGCCTGCGCCAGATAGCCGAGTGCCACCATCGCATTGCGCTGGATGGACAGGATATCGGTATCGAGCGGGATGGCGCCCGGATAGACGGTCTGGCGGTCCATGTGTTTTCCTCAGAATCCGAGCGCGATGAGCGGCATAACCGGCGTCACGCCCTCGCTGGTCGTGGCCCATGCCGGCAGCGCGGCGCCGTAGGTGTGCGTCATCAGGATGATCTGATACGGCTGCGTAATCGCGGCCGTCGCCGTGTTCGCCCCCATCTGTGCATTGGCCCGCGCGGCGCTGGCGCTCCAGATCGTGCCGCCGGCGAGGCCCGAGCTTTCCCAGACCGGCCAATACCAGCCTGGTGCGAGCGCCACGCCGAGCGTTCCGCTGGTCAGCACGCCCGCGGTGGTCTGCGTCAGGTCGCCGCTATCGGTGCCGGCAACCGGCGTGCCTGGCACGCCTCCCGCATCGGTGTAGAGCACCATACGCGCGTGCGCGGTGCCGGAGACTGTGCCGGCGGTCTGGCAGCTCAGGGTTTGCAGCGCGATCGAGTTCGGGACGAAGATAGGCTGCCCCGCAATGAGCGATCCTGTCTCGCCCGCGCCGCTAGAGATGCCGGTCGATATTCCGTTCGCGGTATAGAACCGCCCGGCCTGGAAGATCATGCTATCGCCCACGGCCGGAATGTCGGCCGCGACCAGCGCGCGATAGGTGGGCACGGCAGCGGCACCCGAAGCCGGCCCGGCCTCGATCAGATTGGCGCCCTGCGTGGTGCGGCTGACCGCGAGCGTGCCCGCATTCGTCACCGGCGATCCTGCGACGGAAAACCCGCTCGGCATCGTGAGGGCAACGCTGGTCACGGTGCCGGTGCCGGCCGGCAGGTCAGCAGTCACCAGCGCCCGATAGCTCGGCGCGGCAGAACCGCCAGATGCAGGCCCGGCCTTGATGACGTTCGCCGACTGCACAACGGCAGTCACAGCAATCGTGCCGTTGGTTGTAACCGGCGAACCGGCCACGCTGTAATCGGCCGGCATCGTGAGCGCGACGCTGCTGGTGCTGCCGGCGCCGATGTTGCTGCGCACGGTCGCCGGGTTCGCGAAATCGGAGCCGTTGTTCGACGTCTGTGCGGCGCCGCCCGCCTGCGCCGAGAGCGCATTCATCGCGGCCGCGGTCAGGATTTGACCATCGGTGAAAGTGGTCATCGCGTGTCCTTACGAAAGCGCGCTGAAGCCGAGGATGAAGTTCACGCCCAGCAGCGCAGCGTTGGTGCCGGTGATCGCAACCCAAGCCGTGACGCCCGCCGGGCGCGAGAGATTGACCGCGTTGTAGATGTCCGCGTCCGTTACCTCGTTGGCGATCTGGGCCATGCTCGCGTATTCCATCGGTCCCGAGCCGACGCCCCACCCGGCGGCGCCGGTGTTCCATCCCGCCGCGAAGGCGATGCCGCCGCCCACGGGACGCTCGACCGTGACGAAGAACTGCGCCGGAAGCAGAAGATCGCCATAGCCGCCAGCGATGTTGTAGCCGAGGCCGGTCACGGTCGGGCCGCCTATGTGCCCCCACGCTCCGGTATCGGCCGGCCGCGCCGGCTCGAACACGGTGGGCGGCTTGCCGGTAAGCTGCGTCAGAACCTCGATTACCGCAGCGCGTGTGCCGCGCGGCGCCAGCAGGTTCGCTAGGATGCGCTGCCGGTATGCAGCGTCTGCCTCGCCCGTCCTGCGCAACAGGCCGGTGCCGAAGTAGTCGCCGCCGATCAGATCGAGGTTGCTGTCGGTAGAGGTCTCTATGCGGTGCTGGTCGCCTACATAGCCTAGCAGGCCATACAGCCACGACCAGCCCCACGCTGGTCCGGCAAGTGCGCCGTCCAGAACTGGTGTCGCGCTTGGCGCACCAGCGGCCGTATCGGGGAACCATGCGCCCGGCAGCGTGCCCCTGGCGCGCGCGGCGGCGTCGGTCTGATCTCCGGTCGCCATGTCAAGCTTCCCGAAAGTTACGCTCGGCTCACGACGCGATCACTGCGGCGCGCGTCGGTGAGGCTCACAACGATGCCTCCCGTAGCGGAGGCCAATGGTGGCGAACCCTGAACTTCAACCTGTCCATGAGCCGCTTCCCGATCTTCGCGCGGTTGCGGCACTGGAGCGCATAGTGGCGCTGCTTGGCCGCATTGAGGGCCACCTTGACCGGATTGCCGATGCTGCCGAAGGACGTGATCCCAAGGACGGGCAATGGGCCAGAGAGCGGGCTTTTCGTCAGTCCGTAAGCCGAGCGCATCCATAAAGGCTTGCCGCTCCGCCGAGGTCAGACAATGCCAGACCGTCCTAATGGCTTCTTCGTCCCGCACGCTGTAGCCTCGCAGCATGAATGCCGTGGAGCTTGGCGGCTTGGAAATATCGGTCGGCATGTCAGTTCACCGCGACGCTGCTGGTCCGCACCGCCTGATTCGCGCCGCCGCCGATGTCGGCCGTGCCGCTGTTGAGCAGCACGCTCTCCACCGTGGCGACGCCCGCGATCCCATAGGCCAGCGCCGGGATACGGAAGAACGCGAGCGCCGCGCCGACATCCAGCCCGTTCACATAGCTCTCAATGGCGCTCGCCACCGGCCCTTGCAGCGCGGTTTTCTGGTAGCCGGCCGCCGCCGTGATGGTCAGAGAGATGGTGGCCGAAACCACGCTCGGCCCGACCACCGAATAGGTGATCCCCACCGGCCACACCGCCTCGATCGCGTTCGCAACCGAGGTAATGAGGCCCGCCGAAGGGCTTCCTGTGCCATCGTCAATCACCGCCTCAAACGAGCCGGCACTTTCGATCAGCGCGTAATCCATGCCCTGCTGCACGCTCGAAATCGCGTAGCCGACTGCGGCCGGCGTTGCCAGGCTGCGGGTGTTGATGAAGTTGACGAACCGCGCGCGGTATGCGGCGTCGCCCTCGGGATCGACGCCATTGGTAAATGCGAGCGCATTCGTCACCGTATCGACGCCGGAAATCGCGCTGCCGAGCAACGTGATCGTGCCCGGCTGCACGTTGGCGGCCGTGCCCGCGACCAGCGCCACGACGGGCACGGTGCCCGATGCGACGGTCGCTGGGATCAGGTAGCCGTTGGACGCGGCGACCCACAGGCTGTTCGTCGGGTCCGCTGTGACGGCGAAGGTCTGCGTGCCGTCCGCGGTCTTGACCTGCGCGCCCACCGGCACCAGCGCCGCCGCGGTCGGCACGAAACGGGCGAACGTCACCGCACCCGTGGCCGCAACGCCCGGCAGGCGGGTGAAGCCGAAATCGGCGCCGAACGTGTCGCAATCGGCGCCCGAGCTAGTGGCGAGCCGCGTGCGCGCGAGGTCGAGCACGATCAGCCATTGCAGCCATAGTGCGACGCTGGCGTTGCCCTCCAGCAGCGCCAGGATCACGCTGCCGGGCGTGAAGTCGAGCAGCGCCGGATTGGACGCCTGCGCCGCGGCCGCCATGCCCTGTACGAGCGCCGTCTGGTTCAGCAGCGACAGCGGCGTGGGGGCAGGCGTGGTCATGCTGGCACCGGGGCGCTGAGGACGTTGGTTTGGCCGGTCGCGGCATCGACATAGGCGATGGACGCGACCACGGTGCCATCGGGCGAGGCCGTGACGGAAACGGTCGGCGGCGGCGACTGCGCGACGGCGGCCTCAAGCCCCATCTGCTGTCGCACCAGCCCGGTAATCAGGCGCGCACTTGTCGGCATCCCGACCATCGCGCCGAGGCCCGCGCCGTAGGTCACGTGCCAGATATAGGCGCCGGGCGCCGTCAGCAGCCGGCGCAACACGCGCTGCTCGACCGCATCGCTGCCCGTCGCCAGCGCAAGATCGCCGGTCGGGCCAAGCGCGATGTCCTGGCCGAAGAAGTGCGCGAGATCGGGCATCAGGGTGTCGGTATGGTGGTCGGGCCGGTGTCGCTTCCGCCCGACTGCACGCCGGTATGCAGGTGGCCGTCGTATGCTTGGCGCAGCGTGTCGAGATGGCCGTGGACTTTATTCAGGTCGTAAATCTCGCCTGCGGCCGTGAGCGCGCCGGTGCTGCCGCTGTGTGTGCCGAGCACCGTGATGTCCCCGTCCACCTCAAGATTGCCGCTGATGCGCGCCGAGCCTTCGATGTTCACTGTCGGCGCCTTGATGTAAACCGTGCCGTCCGCCGCCAGCCGGATCACCGCGCCGGCCTTGCTCACCAGCGCGATCTCGCCCGGCTGCGCGTTGCTCGCACTGCCGCTGATCGCGGCGGGCACGCTCGGCGGCAGGGCGGCGGTATCGAACACGCGGCCGGCCACCGCCCATTCCTCGCCGTCGCCTTCCTGCGGCGTCAGCATCACCTGCGTTCCCGGCAGCGGCAGCGAGACGATGCCCCAGCCGTTGCCGATCGAGTGCGACATGATCGGCAGCCAGCCGGTCAGCACGCCCTCGGGCTGCACCGTCACGCGAGCGGCGTGGTTCGCCGGATCGACGCTCTGCACCACGCCGTAGCGCGGCGCCGCGGTGCGCGAAGCGATGCCCTGCGCCGTCAGCTTGTGCGCATTGAGCAGGGCGTTATCCATCAGGCGGACGGCAGCCCAGCGCCAAGCAGCACATCCGTATCAACTATCAGCGTTGAGGTGCCGTCATCGTTTGCTGTGAAGCTACGCAAACCTTTCCAAATAGCAGCGATCACTTTCGAGGACGCGAACTTATTCATGTCCACGCCCCTACTCTCAACAGCTTCATCCATCGGTGGTTTCCGTTTCTGCCTCGGTTGTGGCCGGCGACTGGTTGATGCAGGCGACGCGCTGCCAGAAGCCCTCGCGCACGCCGTAGCGGCGCCGAACCTCGGTCACGTAATAGGTCTGATCCCAGCTCGTGCCGGTGCCTTGCAGCACCGCGCCGCACCGCGGCGTCAGCGCCAGCTCGCCCGGCATCGCGAACTCGATCCGCCGCTCGTGCTTGGTCAGTTGCGCGAGCATGGTCCGCGCGAAGGCCAGCGCCTTGTCAGGCGTGAGGTTCGTGCGGTTGAACACATAGGTCTGCGCCGACTTGCTGTGCCCGCCCGCGGTGAGCGTGCGGTGCGCGGTGACGGTGTGGCGCTTGCGGTGCCGCACTTCCCAGGTCTGCACCCTCACCGTGATGTCCTTGGCGAGCGCCTGCTCGCGGCGCAGCGTCAGGTTCGTAAAGCCGGCGGTCGGATAGGCCGGCCCGGCGCCTGCCCCCGCGGAGGCGGGGGGTTTCCAGGCCAGCAGGATCGAGGTCTCGGGCTTCGGCACGGCCTGCGGTTGCAGGTTGAGCGTGGTGCCGGACACCCACAGATCGGCGCCGTCCTGCTTCGCCAGCCGCACCAGCAAATCCCACTCGGTCGAGGTGCTGTGCCCGGTCGCGAGCGTCTGGCGGCTGTGCTCGATCTGGTAGAACTGCCCCACCGGCGCCGCGGGCGAGGCGCAGTTGGCGGTAAGCCCGTGCCGCGGCGCTAGCGTCTGCGCGACCTGTGCGGCGGACTGGTTGACGAACGTCTCGGCGGTCTTGGCGTCGATCAGCAGGCACGCGAGGTCGCGGCCGTTCAGCAGCACCGCGCGGCGCAGCAAGTCGAGCTCGATCCGATCGACCTGGCCGAGAATGACGGTCTGCCACGATGGCGGCTGCCCGTCAGCCGTGGCGAACCCGGCTTGCAGCTCAATCCGCACGTCGGATTGGCTGCCCCACCAGGCAGCGTCGAAAGCCGGGTCGGCGTCAAGCGCGAGGCTGATCGCGAACGTGTCGGCCTGATAGTATCCGGTGCTCTCGACGTAGGCGGTTTCGAGGCCGGCAAGCGGCTGGCCGCCGATCAGCAGCCGCGCGCGGGGGATGCGCGCGGCGGGTCCGGGCACGCTGGTGTCGATCAGGTAGGCCAAGGCTACTGGACCGCGACGCCGCCGGACTGCGCCCGGTCGTAGGGCGGGATGGTCAGCGTCACCAGTCCCGAGAGGAACGGGTCGGACAGGCCATTGGCCCGCGCGATCTGTAGCCACGCGGTCGCGTCGCCATACTGCTGCGCCGCGATGGCGAACAGGTTGCCGCCGGCCACGGTAATCTTGGTCATGCGACTGCCGTAAGATTCGCCGAGGCCCGCCCAAGCGAGGCGTTCATGGATGACAGGCCGGCAAGCTGGCCGGTGCTTGTCGCCGCCGTCTGCACCGTGCTCGCGGCATTGCTGGCGCCAGAGGGTGCCAGAAGCGCGCTGTTGTTCGGCGCCGTCAGGGTGCCCACGGTTCCGTTCGTGTCGAGTTCCATCGACTCAAGCCGGGTCTGCGACTGCGTTATGGACGATGCCGCGGTGGTGGCGGCAGCACTGCCGGGAGCGAGGTTGCCCGAGGCCGGGAGCGACGCCTGCGCGGTCGAGACGGACGTGCCGGCCTGCGCCAGCACCGGGTCGTTGGGGTTGATCTGTCCCGGCACCGCCGCCGCGTTCGTCAGGTCGGAGTTGGTCTGCCCGAGCAAGGTAGGCTGCTGCGCGGCCGCGCCGGGCTGAGGGATGCCGATGCACTCGATGTCGTAGGGCAACCACCAGCCGCCGCGCGTGGTCTGGCACCGGAAGCTGCGGATCACGACGAGGCGGCTATCCTCGCCCCAGATCAGCGGCACCGCAGCGCCGGCCGCCGCCATCGCGTCCATCTGGTGCGCGCGATAGGAAGCGGTCGGGCCGGTGAAGGCGCCCTTCCAGCGGTAGAGGGCTTCCAGCGGCCCCATCGCATCGACGATCCGGCCGCCGCCCGGCATCTTGTGATCGACAAGCTGCTGCTCGGTGCCCCACGGCATCGCGTCCGGCACCTCGAAGCCGGTCAGTGCGATGTTGCCGATCAGCACCGCGGGTCCGGACAGCAACCCCTCAATCGCGGATGCTGCGCCGAAGCCGATCGCGAGGGCGCCGGACATCAGGCGTTCCCCATCAGGTGCGCGGTGAAGGTGGGCGTTGCCGAGGGGTCGTATCCGGTGCCGGACGATGGCGGCAGCGTCGCGTGGTCGCCCGCGCGCTTGAAGATCATCTGCCCGACCGCGTGGCCGTCGAGGTAGACGGCGGCGATGTTGTGGACGGCCACGCTGCCGGGCGGCGCCGGCGGCATCTCGTAGGACTCGCGCTGGATCGGCGATGAGTGCTTTGCAGGCGGAGCCGATGACGCTGCGGGCGGCGGTGGCGAGACCGGACTGGCGAAAGCACCGCTTTCCGGACGGATGGACGGCGCGTATGGCTTGCCCGTCGAATTGCGCGAGATCAGCGGCTCGCCATTCGACAGCCGCCGAGCGACGTTACCGGCTGTGGCACTGGCGACGCCGTCGACAACCGCGCCGACAGCCGCCCCCGGAAGCACTCCCGCGCCGGCCCCAACACGCGCCCCGACGAGCGCGCCCGTCAGTCCATCCACCATCCATTTCGGGATGCGCCCGAGGCTATTGCCGAGCGTCTCAATCCCGATCGCGAGCGCGATCAGACCTCCTGCTCCGGTCAAGGTCGCCAGCCCTCTCGCGGCAGCGCCGCCAGTACCCGAACGTTGGCAGCAAGGCGCCCAAGACGCGCAGCCCGGAATTGAGCACCGCGAGCGACCCGCCCAACGCGACGAGGCCAGCGAGCACGGCGGCGAACTCCTCCAAGCCGCCCATCAGATTCGGATATCGGGCCGACAAAGCGGCCAGGGTATTCAGTTCCGTTGTCAACTTGCCCAGCAGGTTCGTCGCGTCGTTCACCAGCGGCGAGTCGAGGGCGGTCAACAGGTTCTTCCATGCGGCTTCGAAGGCGACGATCTTGGAGGTCGGGTCTGAATAGATCCCTTCGCCAGGCGGGGGCCCGTAGGAATTGCTGTCGCGGCGGCCATCGCGTGGCGACGCTGTGCCCATAAGCTGCGGATAAGCTGCCAAGCCTACCGCCTTCTCGAACAGAGTTTGGCCGCGGAGCATAGGCTGCTCCTGCTGTAGAAAGAAGCCCAGCAGACTCCCGAAGCTCTGCGAGCTTCCGACCCTGTAGAGCTCCGCCTGCTCGGCTTGATTGAGGGCTTCGGCCAAAGCCACTCCCTCGAGGCCGGGCGCCTTCAGGTCGGGCAGCAGCATCTTTTCGAGTCGCGGGTGCAGGATTTTCTGCACCCAGGCGAACAGGCCGCCGGGGCCGTTCAGGATGTCCTCGCCGATCAGGAAGTGTGGATCGGTCACGATCCGCCCGCGGGTCATGTGGCCCTTGCTCGGGTCAACCAGGCCGAGCCTTTCCATTTCCTCTTTATTGCGGGGCTGCATGATGCCGCCATTGAGCTGCCGTCCGGCGGCCGACAGCGCAGTGCCCGCTTGAACACCGCCCACGTCCATGATGGCGGTCATCATCAGCCGGTAGAACGTCGCGGGTTCTATCATGCGGGGCATTGGGCCAGCCGTGTGCATGATGTCGCGAAGCTGCTGTTGATCGACCAGACCAGCGCTGATGATGATCGCCTTCAGCGCGAGATTGAGTTCGGTGCTGAATTGCGCCGCGCTGACTTGTCCGGTCGCCGGGTTGGTGATGCCGCCGCGCAGCTCCAATGCTTGGGCGAGCATCCGGATGGCGTCGGCCTGCGACTTGCCGCTGACGCTGCTCAGGACAACGGCCGCGCGGGCAAAATCCGGCAGCGCCGCAGCGGCTTCATCCGGCGTGCCGAGGATCAACCGCAGCTCGCGTAGCGACCGGGCATTGCCGGATGCTGTGCTGCCAGGGACCTGCCCCGCAACCTTCCATGCTGTCGCCGACGCTGCCGCGATGGAGAAATCCGGCATCCCGGCCGACTTCATCAGCGCAAGCTGGTGGTTCAGGTCCTTGGCTGCTTCGATCAGCCGCCCCATGCCGCGCAGGATCGCCGTGTTGCCGATCGCTATCATCGCGCCAAGGGCTGTGGTGCGAACGTGGCCGAGTTCCGATTCCAGCGCCTTCGCCTGGCGCCCGAGGCCGAGCAGGTCGCGTGCGATGACCCCCAGCACTTCGCTAGCGTTCGAACTCATTGCGATCGCGACGCCGATGTGGTAGACTTCGGCCACCATGCAATCTCCTTCCGGTGCCGGTGACCCCCTGGACCGGCAGCCCACTTCCGCAACGACGGCGGCAAGCGGGCCGGCCAGGCGACCTACGGCCGGTTGATCGACGTCTCTCCGACGACTGATGATCCTTGGACGGCCGCGCTGCGGCGCTTGTATCGCGACACGCCGCTATGGAAGCTTCTTTTCCTCGCTTGCGTGGTCAGCTTCGTATTGCCGTGGGCGATCATCTTCATCCCACTTCTTGTCGCTTTCGGGCTGCACTCCGCTTTCGGCTGGCCGCCGTAGGCTAGAACTAGTCGCCGATCATCGGCATCTCGCCGCCCGCAATCTCGCGGCCGGTCAGCGCGCCGACCACGCCCTCGCCTATGATCTTCACGACTTCATCGGTCGTTTGCACCAGCGCGCTGCCGAGGAACGACCGCGGCGGGATGTGCGCGGTGCCGAGTTCCTGATACTCGGCGATCTCGCTATTTGACCCGATATGCGCCTCGTCGCCCAGCACGGTGTGCTCGATACTATCGCGCAGGTCGCCTGGACCGCCGAGATGCGCGATCTTCGCCGTCGCCTTGGCCTCCACCACCCGTGCCGCCCGTTCCAGCGCCGCGTGCTCAGCCTCATGCATGGCGATCGCGAGTTCCGCCAACTTGCCGACGAAGGCCTCGATCGTGAAATCTGTCACCCCGGCTTCTCCCACACCCCGAGGTGCCAATTGAAGCGGTTGCCCTCCATCTCGCCGAGAATGATGCAGTAGGCGTTCATCTCGTCATCCGAGAGCGTGTCGATCACTGTCCAGGGGACGCCATTCTTCGCCAGCCACAACCGATCGATCAGCTCGGCGTCCCTTGCGATTCCCCCACGCGGCGCAATTCCTCCTTCGGATCAGGCGCCGGCTGCTCGTTCAGCCAATTCGCCGCCGCCTCAAGCCCCTCGGGGCCGAGCTTCTCGACCAGATCATCGGCCCGATCCGGCGTCTCCGCCATGATGACCGGCACACCGTCGATGCCGCGCACCTGCGCCGCCACCACGGCCTCGCCGAACCAGCGGTCGATATCGGCGGCGCGGCCCATCGCCCGTGTGAAGCGCCGCGCCTCGCGGATCGACCAGCGCCGGACTTCGAGCGCGCGGCCCTTGGCGTCGCGGATGATCGTCGGCTCGCCGTCCGCCATTACACGCGCGTCCGGGTGCTGGCCTCAAAGGCGATGGTCTGCTTCACCACCGCATCCGCGCTCCACGTGCCGGCATCGGTCAGCGACACGGCGCACCCGTCATAGCGATAGGTGCTGGAGCTGCCGTCCACTTCGTTGACGAAGCGATACACCTGCCACACGCCGAGCACTCCGCCCGCCCAGAACGCCGCCTCGGCGGTGCTCAGTGCGTCGTCGGCGGCGCTCGACGCGCGCTCGACGTGGATCGTGCCGCTCCACCCGTCCGGGATGTCCGCCTGCATCGGCGGCCCGGCGAGCGGACGCGACTTCACCTTGTGCGTGGTCTGCTTCTCATCGAAGCCGGTCACGTTCTTCAGATCGACCCGGCCGAGCGGGCCGATGAGCACAACGGATATGTCGCGCCCGATATTGAACTGCGCAGGCATGGATCAGCTCCTTGATAGGTCGGGATCGCGCCGGAGGGCGGCGTTGGCACCGTTACAAGCACCGTCTGCCCGCCTTGCAGGTTGACGATGAACTTTTCGTTGATGCCCTGGTATTGCACCTGCACGTCCGCCTGCACGTAGTTGAGCGCGGTGCGGATCGGCGGGTTGTTGCTCAGGTCGCACACTACCTGGAACGGCAGCGTGCCCTTCGGGTCGGTGGTGCCGAGGATGTCCTGGCCGAGCAGGTTTTGCAGGAACGAAAGCAGCGTCGCCTTGATGCGGTTGAGCAGGGTTGCGTTGATGACCTGCCCGACATAGACGCCCATGCCGGCCGCGAGCGTCGCCGCGAGATAGTTGGTCAGCCGCGTGTAGTTGTCGCCGTTCTGCGCCGGGTTGCTGCTGGTGTTGTGGCCGAGCCGCAGGCCCCAATAGGCGCCGCCAGGCTGCGGGTTCGCGATCACGTCGATGCCGGCCTGGAACAAGGTCTGCAACTCGGCCGCGGCGTAGCTGTTGACCAGGTTCGTGCCCGGCGCGCCCGATTTCTGCGACCCGGCCACGCCATACAGCGGCTTGTTCAGCCCCGACTGCTCGGGCGAGAGGTTCGCGAGCCGCCCGGCGGCGAAGCCCTGCGGCGAGACCAGCCGCATCACCTGGTTGACCTGATCGTTCCACCACAGCCAATCGCCGAACAGCAGCTTGGAGCCATAGCTGGCGAGGCCGGCCGTGGTCAGCGTGGTGATGGCGTTCGCGATCGTGTCGCCGCTCGGCCCGCACTGCATCATGTAGATGCCTTCGGAAAGCCCAAAGCCGTCGATCGCGATCCATTGCGTGCTGTCGGTCGCATCGGCGAGCAGGCCGATCGAGCAGCCCTGGTTGCGCAGGCAATACATGCCCCTGCGCGGCAGGGTATCGACGCCCACCAGCGCCGAGGTCGCGACGCTGGCGCCATCGAGGCCGCCGGTGAGTTGGTAGGGGGTCGCCGCGACCGGGCCGGAAGTGCCGGAGCCTGCAGTCGCGATCACCAGGTTGGACGGCCCGCGCGCGGCGCTCTGGCCGTTGTTGATGGCGTTGGCGATGTTCACCCATACTGCGTTGCCGCCGCCGCCCGACGGCACGTTCTGGAACAGCTCTTGCCCGATCCCCGCCAGGGCGACCGCGACGTTCCAGCTCGAGCCGGCGCCGGGATAGAAAGTGACGGTCGGCTTCTGGTTGCCGGTGTATTTCGCGGTGAAGGTGATGCTGACCGGCGCGGTGCCGATCGAGACGAGCGCCGCCGCGTCGGTGCCGTCGGTCACGCGCACGCAGCGGAAGTTGGCCGCCCCTTGCTGCACCGCGGTCGCGACGTGCGTGCCCATGTCGTAGGTCCGGTTCATCACCGGGCCGAAGGTGCTGGCATACTGCGCGTAGTTCGCGATCAGGGTCGGCTGGTTGACCGGCCCCCAGCTCGCGGTGCCGACCACACCAACGACGTTCGTAGGAACGCCGTTGAGAAGTAGGTTCTGCGGCGGCACGATCTCGACATAGAGATCAGGCACCACCAGCGCGGTGTTGTTGACCGAGCCGGACTGGACGAGGGCATCTTCTCAGTTCCCCTTCACGGGTGTCGGCGCGGGCGTAGGCTCGGGGACCGCGCGCTGCACGACGGCCTGCGGGTTGCTCGCCAGCACGCGCGCGATCTCGGCAGGGTCGGTCATGACCTCGCCCCTGGTGCGATCCCCGAAGGGCTGCACCACCACCAGCTCGATGTTCATGGAAGCCCTCTCAGTGATCCCGGCCTACGCCGGGACAGGTGGCGCGGTCAGCGCCAGTTGCAGTGCCATCACACGCGAATAGTCACCCGCCGGATTGCCTGGCTGCCACGTCGGCATGATCCAGCCGCCCTCGACCACCTCGTTCCAGGCGTAGATCAGGCCGACGCCGGATGGCACCGCCGCCGGGTTGTCCTCGATGAAGCCCAGCATGTCGGCGACGTGCGCGGCAATTGCGGGCGGCGTGCCCGGCGCGTAGTAGTTCAGGTCCGTGACGCCGCCCGGCACCGGGTAATACGGCTCCGGCGTATCGACCGCCGGGCGCTGATCCCATCCTGCCATCGCGGTCGGCACCATCGGCAGCGACCGCGTGCGGCGCTCGAACCAGTCGCCCTCGGCCGCGGTCACCAGCGCGCCGTAATACTGCGAGTTGCCGTTCAGGATCGGCGAGGCATAGGCGCCTGCGGCATCCGCGCCGGCTGCCCGTGCCGCCGCAGTGTTGTCGAACTGCGCGATGTTGGCGCCAGACAGCCATACGACGTAGGGGTTCGCGCTGCCCTCTGCCGTTGCCTGCCCTCGCAGCCACGTGACCGCGGCGGCCTGCTGCGCCGCCGTGCCGGCGCCATTGAGCAGGAAGTAGAGCGGCCGGCCGCCCATCACCTTCACGTATCCGGCCTGCAGGAACATCGACACGTCGCGCGCCGCGGCGGGCGCATAGGGCGGCCCGCCCGCAAGATTCCAGTTGTTAAGCTGCCCCACCATGCAGAAGCCGAGCTTGCCGCGCAGCGTGCTCGACAAGTAGAAAGAAAGCGCCAGCGTCTCGGGATCGGTCGGCTGGTAGCTGTCGAACGCCCAGAAACTAAGCCCGGCCTGCGCGGCCGCGGCGATCTCGGCGTCCATTGTCGCCTGCGTCTGCGCCGGCCACGATACCGCCCCGCCGGCGACGGTCGCGAAGAACGGCGCCCGTGAATTGTAGGCGGCGGGCGAAAGCTGTGCCGCCATCTGCTGCGCGACACTGCCGGCGACGCTCGATGCGCCCCAGGTGCCGTCGAACCGCAGAGCGCCCACCAGCGGCCTCGGCGCCGCCACGGCAGGCGGTGCGCCAGTCAGCACCGGGCCGTTGTTGAGCGTCATCTGCCCGAACAGAACCGCGGGCTGGATCGCCGTCAGGACGGTCGGGTATTCGGCCGCGTAGCAAAGATCGCGCCGCCACACCGCATCGCGGCTCGGGCGGTCGTCGGTATAGCTGCGCTGGTAGCGCACCCTGGCCGCGCTGCCGTCCGGAAGAGCCAGGAACTCCGTCGGGCGCCATCGGCGTCGAGCAGCCCGGCGAGCGCGCCATCAACCAGGTTCGCGACGGTATCGCGCGTGTGCGGATCGGGGCACCAGACCGATATCCTGATCTGCTGCATGCTGCCGGCGCACTTCGAGTGTCGCGGTCTGGTCCGCGACCACCAGCGCCGCGATCGGCTGCGTGGCCGGCCCGGCGATGATCGGGCTTCGCGCTGCCGTCCTTGATCGAGGTCACGTCGAAGAAGTCGAGGTTCGTCATTCAGCGTCAGCACGGCGCCGGCGGCGGTGGCGCCGGGGATCATGGCGGCGAAGGCGGCGGCCACAGCTGGCGGGCGTGTCCCCGGAGAGCGGGCGATACGTCCAGGTCGCCAGATACGGCGCATCGCCGAGCGCCAGCCCGACCGCCTGGCCGGTCGAGGCAGTGCCGCCGAAGGTGATGGTATTCCCTGCCACCAGCGCGTTCAGCGCCGGCACGGCGATGGTGGGCGACGGCTCCCACTCCGCAAAAAAGCGCGTCATCAGGCGCGTGATGTTGTCGGGGAAGATCGAGACGTGTGCGCGCCCGGCGGCGAGGTCCTTGTTCAGCGTGTCGGCATCGGGCCAGCCGCGATAGGCCTTGATCGTCAGTCCGGCCGGCGCCGAGGCGACATAGGACAGCGGCGCGTAGGCGGTGCCGGGGAACAGCGCGCTCCCGACGATGCCGACGATCGCGTTCTCCACATCCGCGAGGGTTGCCATCGCTTATGACTTCTCTTTCCGTCATCCCTGGACCATACCCTCGGGCTTGACCCGAGGGTTGATCCGGGATCAGGCGCTCGCCATCCAGGCCGAGAGCCGCCAGCCGAGCGCCGTGAGCTCGGCATCCGCCACGGTGTAGATATTCGGCTCCGCCTGCGCGTCGCGGATCACGTCGCCCATGCGCAGCTCCGGCACGCCGGCTGGCAGCAGGATCGCAACCCACGGCAGTTTCGTATCGCCGGGGTTGCGCAGCTCGCCCGGCGCCGGGTTCTTGCCCTGGATGACGCTGGCCGGCCACGACGTGACCAGCGGCGCGCCGCTCGTGCGTTTTGCGCCGCCATAGGCGCCGGGGCCGGGCGTCTCGTCGCTCGGACGGGTGATCGTCAGCACTTGGTTGCAGATCACCGCCTGGATCGGCGCCGGGATGTCCTGCGAGGCGATGAAGAACACGTTGGCCTCGCCGTCGAGATGGCCCGAGCCGAGCGTCATCGTGCCCAGCGTGCCGCCTGCGGCGAGCGTGAGGCTGCCCACCAGATAGTCGCCCGGCAGTGTCAGGGCTGGATCGACCGCGGCGTAGCCGACCGGCTTGCCGTAGGCAAACGGCTTGTCCGCCATCAGCTTCGGATCTGCCGTGATCCAGGCCGGGATCGTGCCGAGCAGGTTGCCGGGCGCAATCGCCGCCCCGGCGCCGATCGGCCGGTATTGCGCGAACGGCAGCCCAAGCACCTGACCGACAATGCGCGGCGCGAGCGGCCAGACCGCGGCGATCGCGGTGCCGCTCATTCAGACCACCAGCCGCAGGCCGCCGTCGCCGAGCGAGGGGCCGGTAGGCACGCCGAGGAAGCCGCACAGCCGCCGCCGCCAGCTATCGAACAGGCGCCACCGCTCCGTCACCTCGGCCGCATTGCGCTTGAACGGCCCGGCCTGATCCACGTTGAGCGTGGCCGAGACGGTCGTGAGCGCCACTTCCAGCGGATAGAGGTTCGCCAGATACATGCGCGCGACCTGGAATTCCTCCGGCCGCAGGTTCACCAGCTTGTATTCGAGCTGGCCCCAAGCGGCAAAGAAGCGGTCGCCAATGGACCCCGCCGTGCCGACGCCATAGACCGGGTAGCCGCAGAAGCGGCGCACATCGGCCTTCTCGGCGTCGGTGAACGACGCCAAGGAATAGCTGGTCGAGTCCGACACGGCCTATCGCGCCGCGCCGCTGCCGCGCTCGACATAGACCGCACCGCTACCCGAGGTGAGCACGATGCCCACCTGCGTGGCGAGCGTGCCGCAGCCGACCGCGCGCTGCCCGCCAGCGGGCACCGCATAGCCGGACCCGACCGCAGCGACGGGCGGCGACGCGCCGCCGCCGAACGCGACCCACGCGATCGAGGTGCCCGCATTGGTCACCACCGCCGTGTCGCCGGCGCCGACCAGGGCGGCGCCCGCGCTTACGGTGCCGGCGTTGACCACCGCGACCCCCGCGAGGGTGAAGGCCGGGTTCTGCCCGAGCGCCATGTTCAGTGCTCCTCGAAACGGACCGGCAGCCGATGCGCCTCGATCGCGCGCCGCAACGCGGGGTGTGCCACCACGCGGCCCCCGGCCCGGAACACCAGCAAGGAACCGGCGAACGGCAGGGTGAAAGCGTCCGTCGCCACGCCCACGCTGTGCTGCGCCTGCCCCGGCGGACCGGCTGGGGGCGTCGCGGCGGCGCGCGCAGCGGGCTTCTGTTCCGCCATCAGCCGACGTGCTCGATCATCACCGCGCGCTTGTAGCTGGCGGCATTCGCGGTCGGCACGGTCGCCGAGTTGGTCACGGTGTCCGACGGGCAGGTGAAGCCTCCCATCCAATACCAGGACTGCGCGATGATCTGCTGCAGGCGGTCTAGCGGCTCGCGGGTCACCATCGCGATGCCATCGACCATCGAGATGATGCTGTCCTTGGGTGCGATGTCGGCGCTCGCCATGCCGGCGAAGTCGCCTTCCACCAGTGCATCGGCGCCGACGATGATCGGGCGGCGGACGTAAAGGTCGGCGATGGTCGGATGCGGCTGCACATAGGCCTCGGTCGTGCGCATGAAGCGCAGGCCGAGGAAGTCGTTGACCATGCCGGAGCGAAACACATCGTTCGAGGAGGTGGCGCCGCGGAACAGTTCCTTGAAGTCGGGATCGGCGAAAAGCTGGCGTGCGCTGACCGGATCGAGGTGGCAGTTATAGGCGCCATCGAGCGGCGGGATCGCGTTGGAGTGCATCACCGCGACCGCATCGAGCAGGCTGCTCATCGTCAGCGTGTCGGAGGTGGCGAGCTGGTAGGTGCTCGGCCGGCCGGACGGGCGCAGGATGACGCTGGAATTGGCCGCGATCACGGCATTGCCGAGCGTGCCGTCCGCGACCGTCACGTTGCCCGAGAAGGTCAGCGTGCCGGACTTGCCGCCCGGCGTGGTCGAGACGTTGCTGCCGTCCACCGAGGCGCCGGTCAGGGTATAGGTGTTGCTGCCCGCCACCACCGAGAGCGTGTTGGTGGCGGAGACCGGCGCCATGGTCGGGCTCGGCTGGCCGGCGGCGAGCGCCTGGCTGGCGGAGGTAAAGCCGGCGCCGGTCAGGATCGGCACGAACAGAAAGCCGCGCACGTCATCGACGCTGATCGTGGCCGCCGGAGCGCCGAGCGTCACGCGCACCCGGGTGTTGCCGCCGAAGTAGCTGTTGAACAGCGCGTTGCGGGCCAGCTCGTCGAGCGAGCGCGCGGCCTGCTCGCCATTGGTGTAGGCGTTCTGCAGGAACTGGCTCGCGATGCCGACACGGGTCGTGACCATGTTGAGGTCCTGCGTCGCCGCGTAGTGGTTGATCGTGAGCGAGTATTGCTCGACGGTCCAGGTGTTCGCGGTCAGCCCGTTGTCGAGGTTGGTGTTGGTGTTCGGCGCCAGCGGCGTGGTGACGCTCGCAAGCAGGCCGGCGCGGGTCTTGGTGATCGTCTCGCCGAGGCCGACCGCGAATTCCTCGCGGCGCGCCGCCTGGCGGTAGCCGAGGCGGGAGCGCAATGCCTGCTCGAACTCGCGTTCGAGGAACCCCTGCTGGATGATCGGCTGCAGGGCGGCGGGAAAGTTCTGGATGCCCATGGTTGTCCCTTGCTGACTGCCCTGGGTCCGTGATCCCGTCGGGCGTGGTGGTCCAAGGCCACGCGACCATCCGGAAGCTATCGGAACGGATGCGTCGGCCGGATCGTCGGTGCTAGCCTCCGCCCCGAGCGGATCGGAGATCGGCGATGGCGGAGCCTAGGATGAGCGTGTCGCTGAACGCGGAGGGCACGCACGCCCGGCTGAACCTCTTGCCGGCGAGCGGCCTCGAAGGCTCGATCGAGCTCAACCTCGATCAACTCACCTCGCTGATGAACGTGCTCGGCGCCGCCCGCGTGCGGCTGCTCGCCGGGCAGCCGCAACCCTCGCTCGAAAGCGTCGAGATCAAGGCGGTCGTCGATCCGCGCTGGCGCGTGCAGCCCGAGGCGCTGACCGAGGGCTCGATGCTCGCCTTCCAGCACCCGGCCTTCGGTCCGCTCGGTTTCGTCCTGCCGGCACCCGAGGTCGAACGGCTGGTGCGGGCGCTCTCGGCGCATCTCGGCATGATCCACACCGGCGCCGTCCGCCCAAGCTAAGTTCCGAGCTAAGTTCCAGGCTAAGCCTCCGGCTCTTTGCGGTCGCGCGACCTCGCGCAGACTTGTTGTTATTACTTGAACGAATTGGGGATCGGCCCTTATCGTGGGGTCGTCCGCAACGAGAGGGCGAACCCATGGCTACTGCCAAGAAGCCCGGCGCGAGCGCCGGGAAGACGGCCGCCAAGTCCGACAAGGGCAAGAAGGCCGCGCCTGCGAAGAAGGCTGCCTCGAAGAAGAAGTAGCTTGCCTCTCCCGCGCCGCCTGGCGGGATTCTCGGCGGCCAAGGCGTCCTCTCGGAACGCCGATCAACGCCGCCGTAAAATCTCCCGCCGGGCGGCGCGCCATTCCTCCTCGCTCATCTCGGTTGCGAGCTTGCTGCGCGGCGGCGCACTAGGCGGTGGCGCCGCGCTGCTCGACGTGCTGGCCTGACCGAACAACCACGGCTTGCCGCGTCGAAGCTGCGACATCAGGGCGGCGGCGCCTTCCACTTCGCCACCCTCACCAAGGCGCACCGCCGAGAGGTCGAGCAGCTTCAGCCCGTCCAGATCGACCATCCCGGCTCGCACTGCCTCGGCCTTCAGTTCCGCGCGGATCAGCCGCCGTTCGGCTTCCGCCACCGTCTCCCGCAGCTCACGTTCCAGCGCCTCGGCGCGTTGCCGGAGCGCCTCGATGGCCTCGTTCGGGTCGTTCTCGTCCATGGCTCTCGCTTTGCTGTCGGGGTCCGGCAGTAATCGGCCTCACGCCGGCTCGCGGGCGATCCGTTCCAGCTCCGCCGGCACGTCCTCGATGTCGTAGCTGTCCGCAATGGCAGCCACGGCACTCCGCTGCGAGATCATCCTCGCCGCTAGCAGCGTCGAGAGCGTCTGCGCGTCGCGCTGCCGATCCTCCGCGGTGGGCGGATACCAGCGCGGCCATTTCAGTGATAGCCGCGCATCCGCCTCCATCTCCGGCATCACGCCGTCCATCACCCGCAGCGGATACCGGCGCCGCGCCCGCAGCATCATGCGCATCAGGCCGAGGAGCGCCCCCTCGCCATAGCTCACCCGCAGGTTGTCCGCGAGCCAGATCAGGCCTTGGTTCATCAGCTCGAGTGCTCGCCCCGACGCTGCCGCCGACAGCCGCGAGGCGTCCGCGCGGTTGCCGTGCACGCTCTCTAGCGCCAGTTCGCGTAGCGTGCGCACGTATTCCACCACCGCCTGACTCGCCGTCCCGCCGATCTCAAGCAGCTTCGCGTCGCCCTTCTCGGAGACGACCACCGCATTGCCGGCGCCGCGCACCATCTCGGTGTCGAGGCCCGCCGGCTCCTTGATCAGCAGCGTCGGGTCGGCGCTGTATTTCAGCCCCCGCCCGGCCTGGCTAAGCTGGTAGTCGATCTCGATTGAGGTTTCGATCGCGGCACGGAACGTGCACGCGCCGTCCACCCGGTCGCCGCCGGGCAAGTTGCGCACCCACACCATCGGCACGAAGCCAAGCCCGTGCCGGACGCTGCGGTTCTCGTCCACCGCCGCCGCGACGCTGCTCCCCACTGGTGACGGCAGGAACCAGGTCTCGTCGGTCGCATCCCACGTGCGCGTGAACCAGTATTCGGCGGCCGCGTCGGGCAGCGCGTAGCCGGCGGCCGCGAGGACCGCGCCCGATACCTTGTAGCGCTCGACCACGTGCTCCAGCTCATCCGGAGCATCCGCCCGCCAGATCGGCGTGAGATAGAGGCTGTCGAGCACGTCGAAGAACAGCCGTCCCTTCAGCACCCGCATCAGGATCGCGACGGATCCGACCGAACCGCGGATTGCGGCGTGGACCATCACCTCGTTGAGCCGGCACTCCTTCACCACCTCCGCCAGCGCCTCGCGGACGCCGGGGGCGGGGCTGTCCACGGTCGGAAAATGCCCCTCGCTGAACAGCAGCGCGACGCTGTCCTCCACGACGATCCGCGGAAGCGCGTAGCGCACGTTCGGCCGCCGCCGCCGAAGCGGGATGTAATCGCCCGCGCCGTCGCGCTCATCGTGGAACGCATACGGCAGCACGTCGTAGAGGCTGCCCTCCAGCACCCGGCGCAGAATATCGAGCCGCCGCACCCGCGGTGGATAGTCCGAGTTGCGCGGGATCAGCTCGCACAAGGTCTGGAACATGCGGGTCCTTGAAGCCCTCTCCGCCCTTGGGGCTACGGGATTCACACATGACCCGTAACGATCTGTGTGGGTGGGAATGCTTGGCGAGCAGAAAGCCCTCGGCCATGGCGGCGAAGCGATCCCATCCGCGTCGGATGACCTTGGGTCCGGGCGGCTTGTAGTAGCCGGTCCAGCCGCCGAGCCGCGCGACAATCCAGGTGATCCAGGCGAGGCTGTGCGGTGGATGAGGGTTCTGCTGCTTCGCCGTCTTGCCTTCCAGCGTCGGGCCGATGGCCTCTGCCGCCGCGATGAGGGCGGGATCGGCGACATCACTGGCCGGGCGCGGGCCGCCGTCGCGGGCATCGACCAGCTGGATGGTGCGCACCGCCGCGCCGAGGCCGATGGCGGCCAGCTTGAACAGGCGCTCGGCATCGCGCAGTTGCACATCGGGCAGACCAAGGCCGTCGCTCTTCAACGCCCGGAAGGTCTGTTCGATGCGCCAGCGCAGACGATACAGCCGGACCACTTCGGCGGCCTGCTCGGCGGTCTCGGCGGGCAGTGTGGTGAGCAGCCGCCAGCAGATCGGCGGGGTGCCGGCGGGCGGCTGATCCTCGATCGCCTCGACCAGAGTGAGCGTGAGCTGGGCGGGATCGGTCTCGACCAAGCCATTGCGGGGGCGTTTGATGCAGACCCGCCCGGCGCGCAGCGCGATGGTCGCGGTCCGCCCGCGATCGCCGGGTCCGCGCGGCGGCACGTCGAGCGGATAGGTCGCCAGCACTGGACAGACGGCAGCTTGCGCGAACAGCCGCCCGCCATCCTCGAGCGCGCGATCTGGGCCGCGCGCACCAGCAACTCCGCCCGCTCCGGGCGGCGGGCGAACAGCGCGTAGAGGTCGCTATCGCGGTCGCCGACCACGATCACCTGCGCCGCCGCTTCCGCCCGTTGCGCCGCTATGGCAGCCCGTCCAGCCAACGCTTGGACTCCTTTTCGGCCAATTCTCGTTGGCGCCGCGGCCGGCAATCGCTGCCGTCCTGGTCCGGCCGGCGGCTCCAGATCTGCGCGCCCAGGATGCCCAGCACCGCCTCATCGGCGGCATCCACCGCAATCGTCGGGTGGATGAAGAGAGCCAAGCCCGACACCGTCGCCGCCGCGACCCAGCCCACGGCGATCGCGGTCACGACCGTGGAAATTGATCTCCGTCGTGTCCTGGATCGCCACGATCCGCCGCCCGGCGCAGGCACCGGCCGTGCGCTCGCCGAGCGTGCCGATGATCTCGCCCACGGTGACCTCCGGACAGTCCAGAAACCGGTGCACCCCGATCTCGCCCGCCCGGGTCTCGCCGATTGTGCGGATCGTCAACGAGCCGCAGGCGACCGCCCGCCCCATGATCAACGCGCCACGCTCCTCCCGCCGTCGGGTCACCGAAATCGCCCGGACTTAAGGTCATCCGTACGCGGATGGGATCGCTTCGCCGCCATCGGTCGAGGACGAGCTGCTTGCAAGCAATTCCCCTCCACAGATCGCGCCAAGACATGTGTGAATCCGTAGGCCCTTGGGGGCGGAGAGGGTTGGAAGAGGTGTGGGCCAGCCGCCCGTAGCCTTGCGGCAGGGGGCGCGCCGTCGATCTGTTGGGCCGCCGCCCCGCCTCATCGTGCCAGCGAGGGCAGCACCCGGCCCCGCGCGGCCGGTGCGGGTCGGGTCAGCATCGCGAACGCGCGGCTCAGGGCATCGACCTGGTCGTCCTTGGCGCCAAGTGGGAACGCCTCCAGCTCCTCCAGCAGCGTCGCATTCCACGGCCCGTGCGCGAGCGAGAGATTTCCCGCCTCGACCTGGCTCGCAACCGGCGCCGCCCGAGACTCCTTGCTGCCGGCCTCTGTGCTCGCGCGGACCCGAATGCCGGCGAGCTGCCGCACCAGGTGGCGGATTTGCGCCCGGCCGGCCTGCCCCGGATCCTGCGGCAGCCCAATCGTGACCGCGCCACCGTCGCGCACCGCGGTCGCGCAGATCGCCGCCTCCACGGCGGCCGGCCCGCGCCGCAAACGCTGCACGTCCAGCACCACGAAACCGCCGGCGCGCGTGCGCGCGAGGTTCACGCCCACGGTCCAGTCGGGATCGGAGCCGTCGCGGGCCTCGCTCGCGGCCAGGTCCCAGGCACGTACCCGCTCCGCGTCGGCCAGCAGCGGGGCCAGTTCCTCCGCCGACAGCACCGGAATGCGCGCGGTCGTGAACATGCCGCCGCGGCGCAGGTACGGACGCTGCTGATACAGCGCCGCCCAGGCGCGCTCGCCCACCGCCAGTCGCCGCTGCGCAAGCGCCGCCGCGTCCTCCCACTCCGGCCACAGCGGCGCCCCCGGCGGCCTCCCGAGCGGATCGTCCGCTTCGGCCATGGCCGGCAGGATCAGCGTCCGCCAGCCGCCCGTCGCCGCAAGGCGCCCTGCGAGATCGTCCGGATGCCAGCGGGTCATCACCAGCACGACCGATCCGTCCGGCTTCAAACGCGAGATCAGGTCGCTGCGGAACCAGTCCCACAGCCGCTCGCGTGCGGCGGCGCTGTCGGCTTCGGCTTGGTTGCGCACCGGATCGTCGATCAGCAACAGATCGGCGCGCCGCCCGACCACCGGCCCGTCCACGCCGGTCCCGTAATAGAGAGCGCCTGCCGCGGTCGCGAGCCGCCGTGCAGCCCGCTGATCGGCGCACACCGAACAGCCGAGCTGTTGCCCGCGCTCCTCTAGCAGCGACCGAACCTGACGTCCGAAGTGCTCGGCGAGCTGGCGCGTGTGGTAGGCGGCGATGAGCGATCGCCGCGGACTGCGCGCCAGCCACCAGGCCGGGAACAGCACCGAGGCGTAGGTCGATTTCGCGGCCCCGGGTGGCATGTGAACCAGCAGCCGGCCCGACCGTCCGAAGGCAATCGCCTCCAGCTCCTCGATCAGCCGCAAATGATGCGCCGCCGGACGCATCCCCGTCGGCTCCAGCGCCAGTTTCGACCAGGTGCGAAGACTGCCCCGGAGCTGCTTGCGCAGTCCGGCTTCACTCCGCATCTCCGTCGTCTTCGGACGCTCGGATGAGACGATCGAGCTCGGCATCGCTCAGGTGCTGGAGGTCGGTTGCGGAAGTGTCGCGGACCGCGATGCGGCGACCGTGCAGGTAGGGTGCCGCAATTCGCGCCAGCTCCGCCGCCGCATCCCGCTTGCCCGTCTCCCATTTCTCCCGCATCACCGCGAGCAGGATCTCGAGTGGAAGGGGAGCAGCGGGCATCCCATCACGCCTGACGATGCGATGGCGGTCACGCCGTCAGCGACAGCCGCCATCATGAGGAAGGTTCTACGCCGAACCGGGGTGTTTGGGCAAGCGATTCTAACAAGCGACCGCGCCGAAGGCGACGCTCAACTCCGTCTCCGCCCCTGGGGGCGAGAGGGCCGGGGTGAGGCTGGGGATTCGGTGCGCACTAGCCGCGCCCTGGCCAACGATGGTATCCGCCCCGCATGTCCGACGATCCCGCGGGCCGAGAGGACCGATGCGGCTCCGCCGCGCGCCGACCCATCTCCGGCCGCCGGCAGCGCGCGCGGATGCCGCATCTACACTCGACATCACGCTGACGTTCTGCCACCTGCAAATGCGCCCAAAGTCGGACAGTGCTGCCATCACGCAGCCGATCATCACGATCGCGAATCTCTCCAAGACCTACGCCAGCGGCTTCCAGGCGTTGAAGAAGATCGACCTGGACATCCGCCGCGGCGAGATCTTCGCCCTGCTCGGGCCGAACGGCGCCGGCAAGACGACGCTGATCAGCATTGTCTGCGGCATCGTCCGGCCGGGCGAAGGCACGGTGCGGGCGGACGGCTTCGACATCGTGACCGCCTGGCGCGCGGCACGTTCCAGGATCGGTCTGGTACCGCAGGAGCTGACCACCGATGTGTTCGCGACGGTATGGGCCACCACCAGCTTCAGCCGCGGCCTGTTCGGCAAGCCCGCCAACCCGGAGCATATCGAACGGGTGCTGAAGGCACTGTCGCTGTGGGATCGGAAGGACGACAGGATCATGACCCTCTCGGGGGGCATGAAACGTCGAGTGATGATCGCCAAGGCGCTGGCCCACGAACCCCGGATTCTGTTCCTGGACGAGCCGACCGCCGGGGTCGATGTCGAATTGCGGCGGGATATGTGGGGACTGGTGCGGTCGCTGCGCGCCGAGGGCGTGACCATCATCCTGACCACCCACTATATCGAGGAAGCCGAGGAAATGGCCGACCGCATCGGCGTTATCAGCAAAGGCGAGCTGATCCTGGTGGAGGAGAAGGCGATGCTGATGCAGAAGCTCGGCCGCAAGCGGCTGACGCTGCAATTGCAGGATCGGCTGGGCAGCATCCCGGATGCGCTGGCCCCCTGGCGGCTGGAGCTTTCCCCGGATGGCGGCGAGCTGACCTATACCTACGACACACAGGCCCAGCGGACCGGTATCACCGCCCTCATGGGCGCGCTCGGCGCGGCGGGCATCCGGTTCCGCGACTTGCGCACATCGCAAAGCACGCTGGAAGAGATCTTCGTCGGGCTGGTGAGCGAACGGCGATGAACCTTCATGCGGTCCGCGCGATCTACAAATCCGAAATGGCGCGCACGAGGCGCACGCTGCTGCAAAGTATCGTCTCCCCGGTCATTTCCACATCACTGTATTTCATCGTCTTCGGCGCTTCGCTCGGCTCGCGCATCCATGCGATCGGCGGCGTGAGCTACGGCGCCTTTATTGTGCCGGGGCTGATCATGCTGTCGCTGCTGACGCAGAGCATAAGCAACGCATCCCTCGGCATCTATTTCCCGAAATTTGTCGGCACGATCTACGAGGTGCTGTCCGCGCCCATTTCCGCCATGGAGATCGTCGCTAGCTTTGTCGGCGCGGCTGCCACCAAGTCGATCGTGATCGGCCTGATTATCCTGGCCACCGCGACGCTGTTCGTGCCGCTGCGCATCGAGCACCCGTTCTGGATGGTGCTGTTCCTGCTGCTGACGGCGGTCACGTTCAGCCTGTTCGGCTTCATTATCGGCATCTGGGCCGACAATTTCGAGAAGCTGGGGCTTGTGCCGCTGCTGATCGTCACGCCGCTGACCTTCCTTGGCGGCAGCTTCTATTCCATCCACATGCTGCCGCCGTTCTGGCAAACGGTGACGCTGTTCAACCCCGTCGTCTATCTGGTCAGCGGCTTCCGCTGGAGCTTCTACGGCATCGCCGATGTCAGCATCGCGGTCAGCCTGACCATGACCCTGCTCTTCCTGGCAATCTGCTTGGCGATCATCGGTTGGATCTTCAAGACGGGATACCGGCTGAAGAATTGACGGGTCATCCTCATTCCCGATGCGCGGTGCAAAGCAGCTCTGCGGCGAGGTCGCGGCCCATCATGGGAGTGATGCTACACCGAACCGGGGCATGTGGGCAAGTAAATCTAACACTCGGGCGAGCGCTTGCCCTGGCGCCCGTAACCTTGCTCCACGTCGGCGCGAACCGCAGAACACGCCGCTTTGGAGCTTTCCGCGATGCGCAGTGTCGGCCGGGTCTTTCTTGCCGCCGCCCTTCTGCTCCTGACCCAGCTACACCCCGGGCGAGCCGCCCCCCCGGTGCTGGTGGAACTGTTCACCTCCCAGGCCTGTTCGTCGTGCCCGCCGGCGGACACCTTGCTTGCGCAGCTCGCTCAAGATGATCCGGGCGTACTCGCGCTCGACCTGCACGTGACCTACTGGAACAATCTCGGCTGGTACGACCGTTTCTCCTTGCAGGCTGCCACCGACCGGCAGCGGGCCTATCAGCGGCTGCTGGGGCTGGAGGACATCTACACCCCGCAACTGGTCGCCGGCGGACGCCATCAGGCCGTCGGGTCCGATCCCACCGCGGTTCGGGCGGCCATCACGGCCGCTCGCGCCGATGCCGCCGCCACGGACTCGCCCGCGCTGCGCCTGGTGCCCGCCGGTCGCGGGCTTCGGCTGACGCTCGACGCCGGCCGCGGAAGCGGTCGCATCATGCTGATCGGCTACGACCCCACCCACGTCACTCGCATCGGCGGCGGCGAGAACACCGGCCGGGTGCTGCGTGAGATCGACGTCGTCCGCTCCCTCGCCGCGGTCGGCACGTGGGTCGGTCGGCCGCTCACGCTCGATCTGCCGATCCCGATCGGAGAGCGCACCGCGGCCTTCGTGCAGGCACCGGATGGGGCGATCCGTGCCTTGGCTACCTTGCTGCGCGGCTAGCCGGGCCGGCGCGCTGGCCGAAGCCGGCGCCGTCGCGTAAGCAGGTCGGAGCGGGCGGATTCCGAGGCACGATGTCTTCCAACGCCAGTATGCTGCTCACGGCAAAGCTGCGGACACCGCTAGCCGCGGTCCGCAGCCTGGCCGGCTCGCGCAATCCTGGCCTCGACCTCGCCCGCTCGATCGCGATCCTTGCCGTCTATGTCGCCCATCTCGGCAGCGAGTTCGCCTCCGGCGGCGCCGAGACCGCGCTCGTCTTCATTGGTGCGATGGGGGTCGAGTTGTTCTTTGCCCTCAGCGGCTTCTTGATCGGCCGCCTGCTCATCACGCTGGCAGAGGGCGGCGTCACGCCGCTCCGCATCGGCCGGTTCTGGGCACGCCGCTGGCTGCGCACGCTGCCGCTCTATTACGTAGTCTGGCTCGCGATGAGCTGGCGGTTCGGTCTGTGGCACTGGCGCGACCTGCTGTTCCTGCAGAACTTCTACCCGGAGCAGGGTCAGGCGCTCGTGGTCTCCTGGTCCCTCGTAATGGAGGAGTTCTTCTATCTCCTGTTTCCTCTCTTCCTGTTCGCCGCGGCCCTGGCGAGGCGCCGCAGCGCGATCGGCGCGTGGGGCGTGCTCGCCGTGGCGCTCGCCGAAATCGTGGCCTGCAATTCCGCGCGGCTGCTGGCCTTGTCTGGAGCATTCGGGCCGGTCCGTGATGCGAGCTTCCACACGGCGCCGCTGATGCGCCTTGATTGCGCGGCCTACGGGGTCGCTGCGGCCGCGATCACGGCGCTGCTTCGACGTCCCCCCGCGTCGCGATCGCGCTGGTCCCTTCCGCTCGTCGCCGCTTGCGTCGCCGGCTTCGTCGCCCTCTGTACCTTGCTGTTCGTGCGCGTGTTCGATCCCCGCTTCCAGGTGGCCAGCGGATTTGTCCACTGGGCGAACTTCTACTTCACCTTCCAATATGCGGCTCTCGATGCCGCCTTCGCGCTGCTCGTCGTGGCGCTCTGGCGCGGACTGCGATGGCTGCCGTCCTGGGGCGGCATCCCGGTGGGCTTCGTCAGCCGCGTCAGCTACTCGATCTATCTCGTCCACGCTCCACTGCTCGCGTTCTGGTTCGCACCCGCGGTGGCGCGGTTCGGCCGCGTCGGCGGCGTTATTCTGCTCACCTCGGCCGTGCTCGGCGTGTCCTGGCTTACTTGGCGTGGCATCGAACGGCCATTCCTGGCGCTGCGCGATCGCGCATTTCCGGGCCGAGCGGCGCCATGACGCGACGCCTCGTGATTCTCGCACTCCTTGCCCTCGGCGGCTGCGCCGCGGGTGAGGGCGGCCAGGCGAGCGGTCATTTCGTGGGCACGGTCACCCCGGTCGGGGCAAGCGGCCCGGCGATTCCCGCCGAGCTTTGCCAGGGTGTCACCCGAGGCGAACTCGACATTGCCGGCACGCGCTTCGACCTCGCCCCCAACGAAGGCACCATTGTCCTGCACGGCACGATCGATCCGTCGGGCACGCTTGCGGCCACGCTTTCCTTTCCCGGCAGTGGCCACCGGACCTACACGGCCCGGTTCATGGGCCATCTGAGCGGCACGGAAATCACCGGTCGCCTCGTCACCCCCGAATGCCAGACGGCCGTCGCCCTTCGCCGCCAGTAGGCCGTGCGGGTCCGAGTCGCACGCCTTCATGCTCCAGCAGCCAGCGCTTGCGGTACAGGCCGCCGCCGTAACCGGTCAGCGTGCCGTCCCCACCGATCACGCGATGGCACGGCACCACGAGCGCCACCGGGTTGGCGCCATTCGCCAAGCCGACAGCACGGCTCGCACGCGGCTGGCCGAGCGATGCCGCAAGCGCGCCGTAGCTTGACGTCGAGCCGGCCGGAAGGCTGCGCAGCGCGCCCCAGACGCGGCGCTGGAACGCTGTCCCGCTGGTGGCGACCGGGATCGTGTCGATCGCCCCGAGGTCGCCGGCGAAATACGCCGCGACCGGCCGGGTGATCGCGTCCGGCGGGGGATGCCACGCAAGGGCATAGCGGCCGTACTGCAACCTCAGCAGCAGATGCAGACGAGCCTCGCAATCGTCGAAATCGAGCGCGCGCAGCGCGCCGTCGCCGTCAGAGACGAGCAGCATCGTCCCGATCGGCGACGCCAGGCGGCCGATGGTCAGTTGCATGGTCCGGCCTCTTTCGTCTGCCTGCAATTTGCGCCGCGGCCCCTTCGGCGGCCCAGAGATGGAGGGCCGCGTAGGCGCGCCACGGCCGCCACTCCTCCGCGCGCGCAAGCAGTTGCTGCGGCGTTGGGCGGCTTCCCCGCTCGTTCGCCATGGCGCGAAGCAGGCCGATATCGGCAGCGGGAAACGCGTCGGTCTCGCGCAGGCCGCGCATCGCGATGTACTGGGCCGTCCACTCGCCGATCCCCGGCAGCGCGCATAGCCGCGCCACCGCCTCGCCAAGATCACGGGACGGGTCGAACAGACCCGGGTCTGCTGCCGCCGCTGCGGCCAGCCCCGAGATCGCGACCGCCCGCGCGCGCGGCATCCCGATCGCCGCAATATCCACGCCGGCCAGCCGCGCGGGCGGCGGAAAGACGTGGGACAGTCCCGGCAGGCCGTCCCCCGCCAGCCGCTCGCCAAACGTGGCGACAAGCTTGCCGGCGAGCCTCGTGGCTGCCGCAACGGTGATCTGCTGGCCGAGGATGGCGCGCACCGCGATCTCGAAACCGTTCCAAGCGCCCGGCACGCGCAACCCCGGTCTGGTGGCGACGAGCAGGCCGAGCATGGGATCGCGGGCAAGCTGCGCATCGATCGCCACCGGGTCGGCCGCGAGGTCGAAGATGCGGCGGATGCGCGCGATGATCGCCGGCAGCGCGTCCAGGCGCGGGAAGCGGATCGTCACCCGCAATGCATCGCGGCCCGGTGCCGGCGCGACCGCGATCGTCCCGACTACGCCAGCGACGGCAATGGTCCGGCTGTAGGCGCCAGCCGCCACCGCCTCGACGCCCGGAATGGCACGCGCCGCGAGGAAGCTGGTCATCGCCGCCCAGTCGTAGGGCGGCCGGTACGACAGCATCAGCTCAACCGCGGCCGCATCGGCGTCACCGCCGCCGAAGCGCCGGCGCCGCAGCTCGCCCGGCGGGCGGCCAAAGAGCTGGCGAAAGGTCTCGTTGAACCGGCGCACGCTGCCAAAGCCGGAAGCGAGTGCCACGTCGATCATCGGCAGGCCGGTCTCGTGAATAAGCTGCTTGGCGAGTAGCACGCGCCGCGTCTGCGCGACCGCCACCGGCGAGGCACCCAGATGCTGCCCAAACAGGCGACGAAGCTGTCGCTCGCCCACGCCCAGCCGTTCGGCGAGCGCGGCCACGTCGCCGCCGTCGAGCGCACCGGTCTCGATCAACGCGAGCGCGCGGGAGACTGTCGCCGAGGTGCCGCGCCAGGCGCCCAGATCGGGCGAACTCTCGGGCCGGCAGCGCAGGCAGGGGCGGAATCCGGCTGCCTGCGCTGCCGCGGCCGAGGGAAAGAAGATACAGTTCTCGCGCCGTGGCGATCGCGCCGGGCAGATCGGTCGGCAATAGATGCCGGTCGTTCTCACCGCTGTGAAGAACCGTCCGTCGAAGCGGGCGTCCCGAGCGAGCAGCGCACGATAGCAAGTGGCGTGGTCGAGTTGCATGGCCCCAAGTCTAGCCGACCAGGAGGTTCCGTCTCGCGGTTTTCGGACCTCATGGGCCCGGCCCAGCCCAGGCCCCGGTTCGCTCCGTCGTTGGCGCGTAGCCGCGAAACGTCCAGCGGAGCGGCAGCGCCCCGCGGCGGCGCCATCCCGCCGTGACATGCACGCGCCACAGTCGCTCGGCCCCGGCGAAGCTGCGCACCTCCTCTCCGTCCCATACGATCTTGGCGCCTCCCTGCAGATGCACCAGGTCGCCGGTGGCGAAATCGACGAACAGCAGCGCTGCGCGCGGATCGAGCAGCAGGTTGCCGAGGGTGTTGAAGTAGCGGTTGCCCCGGAAGTCCGGGATCGTCAGCACGTCGCCATCCACGCGCACAAAACCGGGCCGGCCGCCGCGATGGGACACGTCCACCCCGTCCGCGTCGCCACCGCGCCCGGCGCTGCCGGTCGCCACGAAAAACGTGTCGGCCGCGGCAATCAGACCGCGCGCGTCCCAGGCCAGGCAGTGCAGCGTCTCGGCAGCATGTCCGGCGGCCCGGTCGCCCGCCGGCCGTGGCTCGACGTCACGGGCCTGGATGTATTGCGGGCAGTTGCCGAAGCTCTGCTGCACCTCGACCGCGAGGCCGGTGTCGTCGGCGGCCAGGATGCGGCCGTTGGCGCGGTTGCGCCGGCGTGTGCCGAGGTCGATGCCAAGCAGGCCGATCGCGGCGCCCGGCCGCAGGCTGGCTGCCGCCGGGTCGGCAGGATCGGGCAAACCCGCGATACGGAGCGTGCGCGGGTCCGGGCTGGAGATGAAGCCCGGCTGCCCGGCAAGCGCGGTCGCCACGGGCCAGCCGTCACGAGCCGTGGCCGCAACAAGCAGAAACGGGAGCTGGGCAAAGAACAGGCGATGCTGGTCCGGCATCCAGTCGCGGATCGCGGCACCGTGGAGCAACACACCGGCACGTGCCTGCGCTTGGCGCTCGCCGGCATGGAACGGGGCGGCGTCCATCTTGGTCCTCCTCGTGTCGGAGCAGGGAAATGGAGCTGCCTCGTGGCATGGAGAATGACTGCCATGACTGATAGACCATCCCGAAATCCGGGAGAATTGGTCCGTGGCCTCGCTGGAGAATTACGCCGCGTTCGTCGCCATCGTGGAGCGTGGCAGCCTGACCGCGGCGGCACGGCAGCTCGGACGGTCGTTGCAGGCGGTCAGTCGCGCGCTGGCGTCGCTGGAGCAGGAGCTTGGCGTGGAGCTGGTGCAGCGAACCACGCGCCAGTCGCGCCCGACAGCCGCCGGGGCCGCGTTCTTCAGCCGAGTTCGCACCATCCTCGCCGATCTCTCTCTGGCCCGGACCGAGCTTGCCGAGATGCATGGCCAGGTCGCCGGCCGGCTGGTCGTCGGCGGTCCCGTGTATTTCGGTCCGTCGTATCTGACGCCTGCCGTCGCCGCGTTCCTCGAATGGCATCCGGCGGTGGAGATCGAACTGATCCTGGCCGACCACTATGCCGATCTGGTGGCAGAGGGCATTGATCTCGCGGTGCGGCTAGGGGAGATCCCGGACAGCAGCCTGGTGGCGCGGCGCCTCGGTGCGCTGCGGCAGGTGGTGTTCGGCGCTCCCGGCTATTTCGCCGCGCACGGGCGCCCTGCGGTGCCGGCGGATTTGCGGCGTCATGCCTGCGCGGTGCGCACCTCGGCCCGGACGATGGGGAGTTGGGAGTTCCTGCACCACGGTCGGGTGGAACGGGTCGCCGTGCGCGTGACGTTCCGCACCAACGGCCCGGCCGCGTGCAACGAGGCCGCAGCACTCGGGATCGGTATCGCCACGGCACCACTCTGGCAGGTGCGCCCGTTGCTCGATCAGGGACGCATTGAGCTGGTCCTTGCCGAGTTCGAGCCGCCGCCGATGCCGATCAGCATCGTCTGGCCGCCGAGTTCCGCGCTGCCGGTACGAACCCGGCTGTTCATCGATTTCCTGGCCGCGCGACTGGCCGTCGAGCGGCCGTAGCGGCGGTTAACGCGGACTGCGGAGCCGCTCAACCCGACCGTTCCGCTGCCGGGTAGTACTGCGGCGCTTCGCGGCGATCGAACATGCCGTAATCGCGAATCACTCGAACCCGGCGGCGGCGCGCGCCGGCCGGAATTGCCGCTTCCCGCTCGCCGGCTTCCGCGGCGGCCGCATCACGCCACGACAGCAACAGCAGCATGTCGCCGGGCGTCAGGATCGCCTCGAAGGCATCCCACCCGAAGAGACCTGCGGCATCGACTGGCAGGCCGAGGCGGCACGCGACCTGCTCCGCCGCGGCATCCTCTCGCAGCTCCGGCGGCCGGTGCGTCTCGATGATCGACACCACCTTGCTTGCCCCCACCTCGGTCTCGTCCAGTCGCTGCTCTCGCAGGCTGTGACCCGCCGGTACTCGGTTATCGGCCGTCACCTGGCCGACGCGCAGGTGATAGTCACGAAACACCTGCTCCCGCCCTTTCTCCTGCACGTCGTGATGCAGCGCCAGGGTGCGCCAGCGGATCAACGCCTTTTCGTCCCGCCATGTCGATAGCGAAAGAATCCAGCCCGTCCGGCGCTGCGAGCCGTAGCGCACGTTGTCGATGAAGCCGTCCACCTTCTCCAATTCCGGCCGCAACAGGCGAGCGTAGCAGAGATAGGCATCCCACTGATCGCCTTTGGGGTACACCTCGAAGATCACGGAGAACATGTGCAGGCTCCTGTTGGGTGCTGGTTCAGGTCGATGAACCGCCGAGCGGTCGGTGGAGCGTGGCAGCGAAGGTTTTGGGCGCGACATCGCGGGCGAGCAGAAAGGCTTCGGCCTCCCGATAAAGCGCGAAGCGTGCCTCCTCGAGGTGCATCAGGTGCGTCGCACGGCTGATCTTCACGTCGCGTCGCAGGGGCGAAGCGTTGAGCGCGTCGAATAGTCGACGCGCGTCCGCATCGGTCGCAAGCGAATCCCACTCGCCGCGAATGATCGCAACCGGAGCCTTCACGGCGCCTGGATCGTAGGGCAGGTCCCCGTGCCAGGACGCATGAATGTCGGCGATAGGGCCGGCCGGCGTTGCCACCGCCGGCGGGGCGCGTGTCGCACTGCGCGGGTCGGTGGCGAGGTAGAGCGGCGCCCACTCCTCGAAGTGCCGGCCCAGCAGCACGGGCGGCTCGCCGGCCGGCACGTCTTCGACGAAGCGCCGCCGCTGCGCCTCGACCGTAACCGGCACCCAGGCTGGCAGGGCGGGCGGTGATCCCCCCTGTTGGCGTCGGGCAATCGGGCCGAAGAACACCAGACGCTCGACCATCGCCGGGCCGCGCGTCGCGAACAGGCCTGCCGCGATCGTGCCCCAGGAATGCGCGATGATCGAGACAGCGGATACACCATGGTGGGCGGCGATAAAGCGCACGGCTCGTTCGATCTGCGTGGCCGCGTCCGGGGCGCGGCCGAGTGGCGGGCCACCGTCGGGCGGATCGGCCATGGCGGGGTACGGGTCGGACAGTCCGTAGCCGTGGAAATCCAGGCCCCAGACATGGAAGCCGGCTCGGGCGAGCTCGTCGCGCCAGGAGCGGCCATCGAACCGATGCGCGATGGAGAGTGCCGAGGGAAAGGTGGCGCCGTGAATATAGAGAACGATTCCCGCCCCGGAGCGCGCCGCTGTCGGCGGCAGATGGCGCAAGAAAAGGTTCAGGCCTTCGTGATTACTGGGAATGCGAAAATGCTCCTCCGCAGGATCGAGCTTCGGGACGGAAGCCCAGGGCACAGCCATGCAATGTCTCCTGTCTGCGGTGACGCTGCGGTAGGTGGGGCGGCCGGACCGGGATTTCCGCCGCGATCGCTTCGGTCGCCGTCGAAGCGTCAGCCGCACCGGCACGCTAACCTGCCACCCCGCCGGGTGCTCGCTCCGACGCGGTTTGTGCAGGCGCCGATCGCATGAAACCTTCCCTAACTGTCGCTTGCGTCCTATCGCATTGCCCATTCCAGGCGGATCGGCCGCCCATCTGGGAACCCCCGGCTTGAGGAGACAATGTTGATGCGCCACGCCATGCGCAGCACGATTTGCTTCACTGCCGTCCTGGCCTTCCTGTCGCTCACCGCCCCCGTTCGCTCGGAGGCGGCGAGCGCCTGCAACGGCACGCGCCAGGATCTTTCGTTTGCCAATTGGGCATCTGCGGAAACCGCCACCGCAAAGGAGGTGAGTGCGGCGATCGCCGCCTTCGAGCAAGCGAATCCCTGCACCCAGGTCAAGGTGATCGCGATCCCGTTTGCCGAGATGGTAAGCCAGCTCACGGTGATGACGATTGGCAACAACACGCCGGACGTCATGGAATTGTCGAGCGGTATGCCGCAGGCCCTCGCCGCACAGGGTGCGCTTGCCGATCTGCGCAAGGAGGCCGCGGCAATTGTGCCCGACATTCAGCCCGCCATTCTGCAGGACGGCGAATACCGTGGCGCGCTGGTGGCCCTCCCGCTGTCGCTGACACCGCATGGCTTCTGGTTCAACAAGGTGCTGATGAAGAAAGCGGGGCTTGACCCGTCGCACCCGCCGCAGACGATCGCGGCGCTCAATCACGACATGGACGTGATCAAGGCGAAGCTGCCGAACGTCCATCCGTTCGCGATGATGACCGCCAAAGGCGCCTACGCGGTAGTGAACATGTGGCCGTGGCTGCAGGCTTATTGCAAGACGCCGCCGATGGCGGCGAACCGCCTCGGCTGGACCCAGCCCTGCGCGGTGCAGGCCTTCACCTGGTTCCAAATGATGGCGAAGAAGAGTTTAATGCCGGTCGGCACCAACATGAAGGACAACCGGCAGCTCTTCGCCACGGACCAGGTCGCGTTCACGATCGACGGACCCTACATGCGAGGGATCGTCGGCTCGATCAACGCCGCCTATGCCGCCAACGCCGCCTTCGCCGGCACATTCGACGCCAGTAAGGTTCCGGTCGGCCCGAGCGGCGTGTCCCGCACCGCGATCGACATCCACCAGATTGCCATCAGCGCGCACAGCGCTCATGCAGACGCAGCCTGGAAGTTCGTGCAGTTCATGGTCGGAAGTGCGGCCGACATGCGCGATTTCATCATCCCGGAAGGTGGGATGCCGCCGCTGGTGAGCCTGCAAAAGCAGTTCTCCAAGAGCCTCGACCAGCCCTATCAGCAGGTCTGGATCACCGACATCATCCCAGAGGCTCGGCCGATCCCCTACACGCCGAACTGGTTTCATGCCAGCGACTCCGTCGTCAACGCGCTGCAAAAGGCGGTCAACGGCGGCGACGTGAAATCCGCGCTCCAGGATCTGGAGCAGCAGCTTAAGCGCCTGTTTCCGCAGTACCAGCCGTAAGGCCGGTCACGTGTTGCGGCGCGACCGGGCGTTCGTCTTCGGCACGCTCGCGCCGGCGCTGATCATCCTGGTGTTCATCTTTATCTATCCGCTTGGGCGCAGCATCTCCTACAGCTTCACCGACTACAATCTGATCGACCGCACGAATGATTTTGTCGGCCTCGACAATTACCGGCAGTTGTTCGGCAACTCCGTCTTCTACACGGCGCTGATCAACACCCTTGCCCTTGGTATCTCGCCGGTCGTCGGCGCATTCTTGATCGGATTTGCGCAGGCACTCGTCCTGAACGAGATCACGCGGGTGCGGGGCATCCTGCGTGGCCTTGCCCTGCTGCCCTGGGTCGTGCCGCAGGTCGTTGTTGCCTTCCTGTTCGAATTCATGTATAATCCGAGTGTTGGCGTGTTCAACGTGATACTTCGCGACCTTGGGCTCATTCGGCAATTCCAGCCCTGGCTCGCGCATCCGTCCACGGCACCGGCGGCGGTCGTTCTCGCCTATATCTGGAACGAGACGCCGTTTTTCATGCTCATGCTGCTCGCCGGGCTGCAGGCGATCCCGCCGGACGTCGTTGAAGCGAGCGTCGTGGACGGCGCCAACTGGTGGCAACGCCTGCGGTATATCGTGCTTCCTAGCCTACGCCGTATCATTGCCATCAGTACCATTCTGATGGTGATTTGGAACTTTAACAATTTCAGCATCATCTGGCCGCTTACCGAAGGCGGCCCGGTGAACTGGACTCTTACGTTCTCGGTATGGGTGTATCGCGAGGCATTCCAGAACTTCGATCTCGGGTATGCCGCCACCATCGGCGTGCTCTGGCTGTTGCTGCTGATGTCCGTGACCGCGATCTATATTCGTGTGCTCGGAGGCCGGGATTCCGCGGCATGACGAGTGATGACCGGCAACTGAAATCGATCGTTATCGGAGTTGTGCGAGCCCGAAAGGAGCGTGAGGCCCGCACGCGAGCCAGATTCACCACCAGCCGACTGCTCAACCGGCTCGGCGTTTGGGCAAGTGCAGCCGTATTGCTTGCGTTCTCGCTGCTGCCGATCGTCTGGATGGCATTCACCTCGTTCAAGACCCGTGCCGAGGTGTTCGGCGCACCGGGAGCGCTGCTGCCGCGAATCTGGACACTGGATGCCTATCGCCAAGTGCTGCACAGCGACTATTTCCTGGTCTATTTCGAGAACAGCATCATCGTGAATGTGGCCGCCAGCCTGATCACCGTCGTGCTAGCCACGCTGGCCGGCTACAGCTTTTCACGCTTCCGCATTCCGGGAAAGTCGGCGCTGATGTTGTTTATGCTGGCGATGCAGATGTTCCCGTCCACGGTGCTTCTGATCGCGCTCTACGTGGTGTTCCGGCAGTTCCACATGCTGAACACATACACGGCACTGATCCTCTCCTTCATCACTCACGGGCTGCCGTTCAGCATCTGGATGATGCGCGGCTTCGTCGATGCCGTGCCGGTGGATGTGGAGGAAGCAGCGATGATCGACGGCTGCGGCCGACTTGCGGCGTTGCTGCGCGTCGTCGTGCCGATGATGCTGCCGGGCATGATCGCTGTCGGGCTGTTCGGCTTTCTCGCTGGCTGGAACGACCTCGTCTGGGCGCTGACGCTCACCACATCCCCATCCATGCGAACTCATTCCGCCCGGCTTTGTCGCGACCTACGTTGGCCAGTTCGAGACTTACTGGAACCAGCTTATGGCCGGCTCCATGATGGTCAGCTTGCCGACCATGATCGTGTTCGCCTTCCTGCAGCGTTATCTCGTGCAGGGGCTGACCGCGGGTGCGGTTAAGGGATAGCGGCGGTAGTCGTAGCGTCCGGAAGGCGCGCTCACGCCGCCGCGCCCGACAACTCGGCGATCCGCGCCGTGGCCTTCAGCCCCGAGCCGGTGAGCACGAGGACGGTCACCTGTTCGGACGAAACTGCACCCGATGCCAGCAACTTACCGAACGCGGCGGCGACCTGGGCTGCGGTCGGCTCGACGTAGAGGCCCATGCCCGCGAGTGCCATCGTCGCCGCCGCGATCTCCGCCTCGGTCAGCATCACGGCGCCGCCGCGGCTTTCGGTCAACGCGCCGAGCACCTCCGGCAGCCGCACCGGACGGGCGATCGCGGTGCCCTCGGCGATGGTGGGCGCGGGCGGCGCCTCGGGCTCGCCCAGAAAGGCGCGCGCGATCGGCGCGCAGTTCACCGGCTGGGCTGCGAAGATGCGCGGCAGGCGCTCGATCTCGCCTGCGCGCATCAGCTCGGAGAAGCCGATCGCGCATCCCAGCACGTTCGATCCGGCGCCGCACGGCACGACGACATTGTCGGGCGAGCGAAAGCCGAGATCCTCCCACAGCTCGTAGGCAAGCGTCTTGGTGCCGTGCAGGAAGAACGGATGCCAGTTGTGGCTGGCGTAGAACACGCTTTTCGCGCGCGCGGCGGCGGCGTCGGCGGTGTCCTGCCGGCTGCCGGGGATCAGCTCGACCGCGGCCCCGTGCGCGCGCGTCGCGACCAGCTTCGCCGGGCTGGTCAAGGCGGGGGCCAGGATCGTCGCGGCCATGCCGCCGGCCGCCGCATAGGCGGCGATCGCAGCGCCGCCATTGCCGGAACTGTCCTCCAGCACCGCGCCGATCCCCTGCGCGCGCAGCAGCGACAGCATCACGGAGGCACCGCGGTCCTTGAAGCTGCCGGTCGGCATCATCCATTCGCATTTCAGCAGCACGGGTGCGCCGTGCAGCGTGCGCGCGAGCAGCGGCGTGCTGCCCTCACCCATCGTGATCGGCGCGTCGGGCACGAAGGGCAGCGCGGCGCGATAGCGCCAGAGGCTGCGCGTCGCGGGATCGACCTCTGCGCGCGTGATGCCGGGCAGCGACGTCAGCAGCAGCGGCGCGCCATCCGGTCCGCACCAGCGCGGCGCATGGAGCGGAAAGGTCTCGCCGCTGCGTGGATCGAGATAGGCGGCGAACTGCATGATGGGGCAGGCTGGCGCGGGCTGGGGCGGCTGGCAAGCGCGCGTCGTGCCGGCACGTCCCTGCTAGGCCTTGCCGACGAACCGCTTGACGGGTGATCTCCTGCTTTGTACCGCTCGGTACAAACATGCTCGATCGGTACACACCTGTTGGGAGCCACCTGATGTCGAGCCGTCCGCCGCTGCCACCGTTCACCGCCGCGACCGCCGCGCAGAAGGCGCGCCTGGCCGAAGACGCCTGGAACAGCCGCGATCCCGAGCGCGTGGCGCTGGCCTACACGGAGGATAGCCGCTGGCGAAACCGCGCCGAGTTTATCACCGGCCGCGAGCAGATCGTCGCGTTCCTCAAGCGCAAGTGGGCGCGCGAGCTCGATTACCGGCTGATTAAGGAGGTCTGGGCCTCCGCCGACAACCGCATTGCGGTGCGCTTCGCCTACGAGTGGCATGACGATAGCGGCCACTGGTTCCGCTCCTACGGGAACGAAAACTGGGAGTTCGACGAGAATGGCCTGATGCATCGGCGGATCGCCAGCATCAACGATTTGCCGATGGCTGAAACCGACCGCAAGTTCCACTGGCCGCTCGGCCGTCGGCCCGACGCCCACCCCGGACTGAGCGAACTCGGGCTGTAGGACCCGAGATGCCGAGGGTCGTGGCCGAACGGTCGGACGCATTGCCGGCACTCGCCAACGTGTTCCGCGAGCATGGTTACGAGGGCGCGAGCCTGTCCCTCATCAGCAAGGCCACCGGGCTGGGCAAGGGCAGCCTCTATCACTTCTTTCCCGGCGGTAAGGAAGAGATGGCGGAAGCCGTGCTCGTCGGGATCGACGACTGGTTCGAGAGTCATGTGTTCACAACTCTCCGCGAGGCGGCGCGGCCCGAGGACGGCATTGCCGCTATGCTCGATGCCGTTAGCGGTTACTTCCGTTCGGGCCCGCGGGTTTGCCTCGTCGGCGCTCTCGCCCTCGGGGATGCCCGCGATCGCTTCGCTCGCGAGGTGCGCCGCTATTTCTCTCGGTGGGTGGAGGCGCTTACTAGCGCACTGGTGCGAAGCCGCCGTGACACGGCGTCGGCGACCGCCCTTGCCGAGGAGGTCGTCGCCGGCATCCAGGGCGCGATCGTACTTTCGCGTGCGCTAGACGATCCGGGCGCGTTCACGCGGGCGATCGAACGAATGCGGAGCAGACTGGAGACGCAGTGACGGACGCGGGGCGCCCTCGTGCGGACGCGTTGACGGAGGGACATGCTCGCCCAGTGCCACCATCCCCAGCAGCACGGCGATTGCCGGCGAGACCAAAGCATAGGCGCCGGCCTGCGCGGTCCCCGGACCTGGACCCCCACGCCGCGGCCGAGCTGCTGGTCGCGGCACCGAGGGGGCACATCCGGGAGTGCTTCGGGCCGAATTGCGGCTGGCTATTCCTGGATACCAGCCGGAACGGCAGCCGGCGGTGGTGCTCGGAGGCGGATTGCGGCACCGCCGCCCGGGTCGCGCGGCATCGGGCGCGGGCGCGCGGCGGCGGAAACTGATCGCGCGCGATCGAATAAAGTTGTCGAAACCACTTCGGCTGCTGACGCGCTTTCCGCTTGCCGAGCATCAGTGGGACGATAGCGCAATGGTGTTCGGCGGGGCGCAGGCGAGAGGAGAGTGGTCGATGGCGGAGCGGGATCCCCAGCGGAGTGAGCGCAGGCCGGACAAGACGCGGGCAAAGGCGATCGTCGGAACGCGGTGCCGACGGCCGAGCCGCGTGGCGAGGGCGTTCGATCTGGTGACACTCTCGCTCGCCATCTGGCTCGGCGTGCTTGTCGCGGCCGAAGGCATCCAGAAGATGGACGAGATGGCTCCCGATTCCGGAGTTGCGTCGAACCTGCCCGCCCTGCACGCCGCAGCGGTCGGCTCCGGCGGCTGAGCCGCCCGGCGGGGGTTTGCAAGGCGAGCGCTTGCCGCCATGCTCGGGGGGCGGCCGTCCGGCCGCTAGCCAAGCCCGCAAGGATGACGTGCGCCGATGGATGCTCTCGCTGATCCCTCGCTGACGAAGTTCGGCATCGGCCAGCCGGTGCCGCGCCAGGAAGACCCGGCGCTGCTGCGCGGCGAGGGCCGCTACACCGACGACCTGAACCTGCCCGGCCAGGCCCACGCAGTGATGGTGCGCAGCCGGCACGCGCATGGCACGATCCGGACGCTCGATGCGACCGAAGCGCGCGCCATGCCCGGCGTGCTCGGCATCTACACCGGCAGCGACCTGCTGGCGGCGGGCATGGGTGGAATGCCCGTCGGCATTACCTTCAAGAACCGCGACGGCAGCGCCATGCGCTGCCCCGAGCAGCCGCCGCTGACCACCGATCGCGTGCGCTACGTCGGCGATCCCGTCGCGATCGTCGTCGCCGAGACTGCCAAGTCCGCGCGTGACGCGGCCGAGTCGGTGTTGCTCGACATCGATCCGCTCCCCGCCGTCACCGAGGCGCGTGACGCCGTCGCTCCCGGTGCCCCGCAACTGCACGATGTGGCGCCGGGCAATGTGGCACTCGACTGGCATTACGGCGACGCGGCCCGCGTCGCCGACGCCTTCGCCCGTGCCGCCCACGTGACCCGGCTCGCGATCCGCAACACGCGCGTCGTCGTCTGCACGATGGAGCCGCGCGCGGCGCTGGCGAGCATCGAGGACGGGCGCTGGACGCTGCGGCTCGGCTGCCAAGGCACGTTCGGCCTGCGCGCGCGGCTGCATCAGGTGCTCGGCGGCAAGCTCGAGGACATCCGCGTGCTGACCGGCAATGTCGGCGGCAGCTTCGGGATGAAAGCGTCGGTGTATCCCGAATATATCGCGATCTTGCACGCCGCCCGCGCGCTCGGGCGGCCGGTGAAGTGGACCGATGAGCGCGGCGATAGCTTCGTCTCCGACAGCCACGGCCGTGACCATGACATGACGGGCGAGCTGGCGCTGGACCGCGACGGGCACATCCTGGCGCTGCGCTTCACCGGCTTCGGCAATCTCGGCGCCTATCTCTCGAACGCGACCGTGCTGCCCTCCACCGGCAATGTGGTGAAGAACAGCATCGGCGCCTATCGCACGCCGCTGATCGAGGTGAACACGCGCTGCGTGTTCACCAACACCACGCCGGTCGGCCCCTATCGCGGCGCCGGCCGGCCTGAGGCCAACTATTACACCGAGCGCCTGCTCGACACCGCGGCGCGTGAGATGGGCATCGACCGCATCGAGCTGCGTCGCCGTAACCACATCACCCCCGACATGCTGCCGTACGCGGCGCCCTCGGGCATGAGCTACGACAGCGGCGACTTCCCGACCGTGCTCGACCGCGCGCTGGCCTTCGCCGATGCCGACGGTTTCGCGGCGCGCCGCGCCGAGAGCCGCCGCCGCGGCAGGCTGCGCGGCCTTGGCATCGGCCAGTATCTCGAAGTGACCGCAGCGCCAGGCAGCGAGATGGGCGGCATCCGTTTCGACGCCGATGGCGGTGTCACGATCATCACCGGCACGCTGGATCACGGCCAGGGCCACGCTTCGCCGTTCGCGCAGGTGCTGGCCGAGCGGCTGGGCGTGCCGTTCGAGCGCATCCGCCTGCTGCAGGGCGATACCGACGCGTTGGTGGCCGGCGGCGGCACCGGCGGTTCACGCTCGATCATGACCAGCGGCGCTGCGATCTGGGAGGCGAGCGACCTTGTGATCGAGCGCGGCCGGCAGATCGCGGCACACGCGCTGGAGGCGGCGGCCGCCGATATCGAGTTCACCAATGCCAAGGCGGGCGACAAGGCGGGCGGCCGCTTCGCGATCGCCGGCACCGATCGCGGCATCGGCATCATGGAACTGGCCGAGCAACTGCACGCGGGTACGCTGGCGCTGCCGGAGGGTGTGGCCCCGACGCTGGACGTGACGCACATCCACAAGGAGGAGGCTTCGGCCTTCCCGAACGGCTGCCACGTGGCCGAGGTCGAGATCGACCCCGAGACCGGCGTGGTCGGGGTGGTGCGTTACGCGATGGTGAACGATTTCGGCACCATGGTGAACCCGCTGCTGGTCGAGGGCCAGGCGGATGGCGGCGTGGTGCAGGGGATCGGCCAGGCGCTGCTGGAGACGGTCGCCTACGACGCCGACGGGCAGCTTCTTACCGGCTCCTACCTGGACTATGGCCTGCCGCGTGCCGCCGATGCGCCGCGCCTCGCATTCGCGAGCCACCCGGTGCCGGCGCGCACCAACATCCTCGGCGCCAAGGGCTGCGGCGAGGCGGGGTGCGCGGGCGCGCTGCCGGCGGTGATGAACGCGGTCGTCGACGCGCTGTCGGAGTTCGGGATCATGCATATCGACATGCCGGCGAGCCCGCAGCGCGTGTGGCAGGCGATCGAGGCGGCGCGGCAGCAGCGGGCGGCTTGAGCGGCGCCTGCCTCCCGCACCCGCCCCGCCGGTGTCTCAGAACAGGTGCTGATCAGGGCTCGCTTCGGGTGCCTCCCGCCGCACCCGCGGCGGTGCCTCAGAACAGGGGCGGATCAGGGCTCGCTTTGGGTGCCTCCCGGGCGCGCCCACCTCGGTGCCTCAGAACAGGTGCGGATCAGGGCTCGCTCCCGGTGCCTCCCGGCCGCGCCCGCGGCGGTGCCTCAGAACAGGGACGGATCGGGGCTTGCTCCGAGTGCCTGCCCCACGCGCCTGCGCTGGTGCCTCAGAACAGGCATGGATCAGGGCTCGCACTGGGTACCTCCCGGCCGCGCCCGCAGCGGTGCCTCAGAACAGGGACGGATCGGGGCTTGCTCCGAGTGCCTGCCCCACGCGCCTGCGCTGGTGCCTCAGAACAGGTACAGATCATGGTTCGCTTCGGGTGCCCCGTGCACGCCCGCGCCGGTGCCTCAGAACAGGCGTGGATCAGGGATCGCTTTGGGTGCCTCTCCCACGCGCCCCACGCTGGTGCCTCAGAACAGGTACAGATCAGGGTTCGCTTCGGGTGCCCCGTGCGCGCCCGGGCCGGTGCCTCAGAACAGGGGCGGATCAGGGCTTGCTCCGAGTGCCACCGTCCGCCCCCGCGCCGGTGCCTCAGAACAGGCGCGGATCAGGGCTCGCGTCGGGGTGTCTCCCCCCGCGCGCCCGTGCCGGCGCCTCAGAACAGGCGCGGATCAGGGCTCGCTTCGGGTGCCTGCCACACCGCCCGCGCCGGCGACAACCAGCCGCTCGATCTTCCGCACCGCGGCGCGGGGTCTGGCGCGCCGCGGTGAACGTTTTTGGGCACTGTCCTTAACACTGGCTTGCACTTATTGTCAAGAGATCTAACAACATTGCCAGCGCTTGCCAGCCGGATCGCCACGCGGCGACGAAGGCCAGGTTTCGCTCTCCACCAAGTCCGGGTACTAGCTCGCCTCCCGCATGGACGTCCAAACCCCACCACCCCTTGGCCGCGGTCCGCTTCCTGCATATCGCGCGCGGCTCGCCGCCGGGCTGCTCGTGACCGACCCGGCGCAGGCGCTCGCGGCCGAGCGGCTGCAAAATGTGTGGACCAAGCTTCGCGGCTACGACCCCGCCCCGCATGCGGCCCATGCCGGCCGGCTTGCGCGACTGCTGCGACGCCGCACCACGGAAGGTGCGGACGAGGCACGGCCGAACGGGCTCTACCTCGTGGGCGAGGTCGGACGCGGCAAGTCGATGCTGATGGACCTGTTCTTCGCCGAGGCGCAGGTGCGCCGGAAGCGGCGCACGCATTTCGACCGTTTCATGCAGGACGTGCACGGGCGCATTCATGCCGCCAAGCGCGCCCATCCCGAGATCGACGACCCGATCCCCCCGCTCGCCGACGCGCTCGCGGCCGAGGCGGCGCTGCTCTGCCTCGATGAGTTCCAGGTCAACGACATCGCCGATGCGATGCTGCTTGGCCGGCTGTTCGCGGCGCTGTTCGCCCGCGGCGTGGTGGTGGTCGCCACCTCCAACACGCCGCCCGAGGCGCTGTTCGCCGGCCGGCCGGGTCGGGATGCGTTTCTGCCGTTCATCGCCCTGCTGCAGCGCCACTTGGATGTGCTGGTCGTCGACGGCGGGCAGGACTGGCGCCGGCGAGCGTTGGCGTCGCGGCCGGTGTGGCTGGTGCCGGCGGACGCAGGCGCGCGGGCGGCGCTGGACGCGGCTTTCGCCGAGCTCGCCGGCGGTGCTGTCGCGCAGGTCGAGCGGCTGATCGTGATGGGGCGGACGCTCGTGGTGCCGCAGGCGGCGGCCGGGGTTGCCCGGTTCTCCTTCGACGCCCTTTGCGTCCAGCCGCTCGGCGCCGGGGACTATCTGGCGATCGCGACGCACTATCCGACGCTGCTCCTGGAGGGCGTGCCGATCTTCGCGCCGGAGTGCCGCGAGCAGGCGCGACGGTTCGTGCTGCTGATCGATACGCTCTACGACCACCGGGTGAAGCTGCTGGCCTCCGCCGCCGCCGAGCCGGACCGGCTCTGGCCCGACGCCTCCGATCCGGCCTTCGCCCGCACCGTCTCGCGGCTGATCGAGATGCGCAGCGCTGCGTACCTCGACCTGCCGCACCTCACCTGATAGCGGCGGCCCTGTCCGCTGACCGCTTAGGATGGGAAGCAGACGTTGTATGCCCACGCCCTGGCGGCCGGTAAGCGCCCGTAGCTGCCGTTCAATCGAACAGCGCTGCTCCTCCAAAGCGGGCGTCCGTCCGCTGACGCTTCATGGCGGCGCGGCTATGCTTTGGGAATACTCGGCCGTGTCTCGGCCCACATTGTCATAATGGGGGCTTATGCGACTGTTGCCCCAGCTAGCGGGACTCGACGGGGTTACAACATATAATTGGAAGGCATCCTGATGTGTAGGACGGGTCAAACATCGTGACTGCCGCAGGGCCTAACCCAGCTGCGCCTCTCTACAAATATGTGGACATTGCCGGGTTGAAGCGGATTCTGGCCGGCTCCATCCGCTTCACGCAGCCGAGCGCCTTCAACGATCCGTTCGAGCTGCTGCCGGAAGTCGTGGTCCCCAATGATGCGACGGAAAGGCAACTCAGCTTTTCGTTCGATGTCCTCGCCCCGCGCCGCCACCCGCCGCCGGGCACGCTGGATGCTGTCCCGGACGGATCTCAAGCGAGCGATGCGATGTCACGCGACATCGTTCAGCAGTTTAACGGCCTGATTGGCATTCTCTGCCTGTCGCGGGTCAATGACTCGCTCCTGATGTGGTCGCACTACGCCGACCAATATGCCGGCGCTGTGGTCGAATTTGACGACGGCCATGAATTCTTCTCCGGCCAGGTCGATGTCGAATACCGGCCGCTGCGGCCGATGCGCGATGTGAGTGCCTACGTCTCGCCGCCGGAACCGATCCCCATCGCCGAACTCTGCGCGAAATCCGAGCAATGGAAATACGAGCAGGAAGTCCGGGTCATCCGCAGCCTCGGCGATTGCGAGGATCGAGGTCCCGGTCCGCGCGGGTTTACGGTCTACACGCAGCAACTCCCGCAAGCGTGCATCAAGTCCGTTATGCTCGGCGAGCGGACGCCGGTCCCCGAACAGCGAGCGATCTACGACGCCGTGAAAGAGACCCGGATCACCCTCACGCTCGCCGCCATCGACCATCGCGGCTATGCGTTCCGGCGCGAGCTGATCAAACTGGCCGCGCCGGCTTCCGAAGTCGGCCCCCAGCTCTCGGCGCGCACGGCCCACATCTTCAGCCACCTGACGACCCCGCTCGGCGAAGTGGCGCGTTACCTGATCACCAACCATCCAATGAGCAAAACGGTCAATAAGCCCGTGTGAGCTCGGCGCGCTTCGAAGCGCGGGTTGCCGCTAGTCCTTTCCGCGTTTGCGAAACTCAAGAATTTCGCAGCAGTAGGCGATAGCCCCTCGCGGCGACGACAGACGGCTTGTAAGGTCGCGGTGAGAGCAGCATGGTGCCATATTGACGCCCGAAGAAGGGGGCGATTTCGGGACCTGCCGAGAGCACCATGCCTCTCGCAGATTGTGGCGAGGAAATGCTGATGGTCAGGAAACTACACGAAGCCCGAGATGATCGCGAACACCGCGACATTTGCTTCGAAGCTAGGTTCGCCCATGGACCAAACCGAGCAGTAATCAAACGTCCCGTCATTCCCGGAGAGCGAGCAATGAGGCGCGCGCCGGAAGCGTGGTTGGTGATCACGCCAGAGTTTCCTCATGGTATCTCGACTGAAGAGTGGGAAGCGCTGAGCGACGATAAGCGAACGGATGTCGCGCGCTTCTGGTATATGAGCAATTACCAACCTAACATGGCCGTTGGTCCTGATAATCATCGTAGGGACCGAAGCGACGCATTTCGGTCCGGAGCTAGCACATGGGATTATACCAACATGACCGAATATATATGCGGCATGTTCGGTACTGAGTCGCTGGCCATTGTCGGCACAAATGTTGAAGAGGAACTTCATCCAATTTCAAGGGCATGGACTCAGGCTTCCCGGTTAGAGATATATACGGAAGAAGAACAGTTGTTACGAGCAATCCAGCTCGCTGCGGTAGGAATAAAGCATGAGTATGCTGAGGTAGAGAGACGGCTAAATTCTCCCGTTCGGCAGGTTCTAAAAATCTCCGAGATGAAGGACCTGATACAGGCAATTGGAGAGATTGTCGCAGCGACTGAAAACAGAGACAGGGAAGCCGCGTCACAAAAAATCGGATGGGTGTCAACGATAACCCAGAGCTTTGGGAAGGGGCTCGCGGAATTGGCTGGAAAGAGAGCTGAGGGTGTGATTACGCCTTATGTCATGGTGCATGCCATTCCGCTCTATCATAGACTTGTAGACTTCCTTCACTACGTTGGACAGTTTATCGGAAACATCCCGTTTCAGTAAATGGCTGTGCCGGTCGGTGTATGCACAAGTCAAGAATCATGCAGCAGCCTGCTTCCTTGCGACGCGCCCTTCTGTCAGCCCGTAATAGATGATGACGAGTCCGGCGAGAGGATCGGCCCACCACCAACCGACTAGGCATTTAGGCCGACGCCAATAAGCACCGCACCGGCAAGAGCGGCGTTCATCAGGCGGACATGGCAGCATGCCCGGAGGTTGAGGCGACCGCTGAAACCGACTTCAAGTGATTACGGATGCGGCCTTTACCCCGTCGCGTGCGGCGCGCCGCCGAACGGCGACACCGAAGCCGAGCACACCGAGCGCCCCGGTCAGCAACGCCAATGACGGGGGTTCCGGCACTGGTGCCGGCGGGGGCAGTCCCACGGGGGTAGTGGGCCCCATCCATCTACCCCAATGGGTGATGCAATCCTCGACGTCAGTGCACGAGACACTGGCTTCGTAGCTGGTCCCACGGGAGATGTCGAGGCCTTGATCTCCACCATTAAAGGAAGTCAAAAATCCCGGCCCATCTGAGAGGTCGCCAATGCTGATTGACCACGGTCCGATCAGATCGCCGGAGCTATCGAGGCTGATCGTGAACGAGAATACCGAGGTTTCCGTCAATCCCAGGAACTGATTGCCATCCGAGAAGTTAAACCCTTTGACTGCGCTGGTGATGTCGACGTTGGAAAAAGGCGCCGATGGCAATAAGGATTGATCTACTGCGAAGTCGCCTCTGACATTCCTGATCCCCGAAGGTGCGGTGGAGTCGAAATGCAACGAGGTGCCCTCATAAGAATATGTAACGATAGCACCGACGGCTGGGTGCATCGAACACGCCAGACCCCAGGCTACGAGAATAGTTAGGCATCGACCGCGCATCGCTCGCTCCCCCTTTGACCGACAATCGCCAGCATATCCGGCGGTTTCGAGGGCAGGATCGCGCCTTTGACCGGCTTAGGCAATCCGAGACCGCGCAGAGGACGCATAAATTAAGAATTTTGCACAGCTTGGCCCAGGCAAGCACAATCAATGGCTTGGCTGGTGCAGAAGTAAGAGGGGCAAAACCCCGGGCCGGGGTCGATTTTTCGCTTGCGCCGACGCGGGGCGGTTCAATTCAACGTCGATGTGGTCACCCCGCCTGACATCGATGAGCTGTCGCTTGCCGAGCTGAAGCAGCTGGTGCTGGCGTTGCTGGACGAGAACGCGGCGCAGAAACGCATGATAGCAGAGCTACGCGAGGAGATCGCGCAGCTGAAGGGACTGAAGGGCCGACCGCGGATCAAGCCGAGCGGGATGGAGAAGGGGACCACGCCCAAGCCGGCGGGCAAGCGAGCCCGGCGGCGTGGTCGCGGCAAGGCGACGCCACGGGTCAGGGTGGAGGAACGGATCCTCAAGGCGGAGGTGCCGGCCGGCTCTCGGTTCAAGGGCTACGAGGATTTCGTGGTGCAGGATTTGGTGCTGCGGGTCGAGGTCACTCGCTATCGCCGCGAGCGCTGGCTGACGCCGGATGGACGAACGGTGATCGCGCCGTTGCCGGCCGGCGTGGCGGGCCATTTCGGTCCGGAGCTGCAGCGCTTCGTGCTGGCACAACACCACCAGGGACAGGTCACCGTGCCCCGGCTGATGGCGCAACTCCAGGCGATCGGCGTCAGCATCTCCAAGCGGCAGATCATGCGCCTGCTGATTGCGGGGCAGGAAAGGTTCCTCACCGAAGCCCGTGACGTGCTGCGCGCCGGCTTGGAGACCGCCAACTGGGTCACGGTGGACGACACCGGCGCGCGCCACAAAGGCGCCAATGGCGTCTGCACGCAGATCGGCAATGACGACTTCGCCTGGTTCGGCACCACGAACAGCAAGAGCCGGCTGAACTTCCTCGACCTGCTGCGCGCCGGCCACACCGACTACGTGGTCAACAACGCGGCGCTGACCTACATGCGCCAGCACGCGCTGGCCGGGCCGGTGATCGCCGCCCTGGCCGGACATGCCGAGACGCATTTCGCCGGCCCGGCGGCCTGGCAGGCCCATCTCGATCGGCTCGGCATCACCCAGCTGAACGTCACTCCTGACCCGGTGCGGGTCGCGACCGAGGGCGCCCTGTGGGGTAGCGTGCAGGCGCACGACTTCCTGCGGGACACCGTGATTGTCAGCGATGATGCGGGCCAGTTCGCCGTCGGCCAGCACGCGTTGTGCTGGGTTCACGCCGAGCGGCTGGTGCACAAGCTCGACACCTTCACCGACGCCCAGCACGCCGCGCAGCAGCGCGTCCGCGACCTGATCTGGAAGTTCTACGCCGACCTGAAAGCCTACCGCACCGACCCGGCACCGCGCCGCCGCCGCCAACTCCGTGCCCGTTTCGACCGCATCTTCCGCCGCCGCACCGGCTTCGTCACCCTCGATCGCCTGCTCGCGCGGCTGCACGCCAACAAGGCCGAGCTGTTGGCCGTCCTCGACTATCCAGAAATCCCACTGCATACCAATGGCTCAGAGCGCGACATCCGCTGCCATGTCACCAAGCGCAAGGTCAGCGGTGGCACTCGCAGCGATGACGGCCGTACCTGTCGCGATGCCTTCCTCGGCTTGGCCAAGACTTGCGCCAAGCTCGGCGTCGCCTTCTGGGATTACCTCGGCAGCAGGCTTTCCGTCCCGGGCCAACCGATCGTCCCGTCCCTGCCAGACCTCATCCGCTGCCGGGGCCAGCCCGCATAATCCTGCCGGCCCGGGGTTTTGCCCCTCTTACGTGCAGAAGTAAGAGGGGCAAAACCCCGGGCCGGGGTCGATTTTTCGCTTGCGCCGACGCGGGGCGGTTCGATTCAACGTCGATGTGGTCACCCCGCCTGACATCGATGAGCTGTCGCTTGCCGAGCTGAAGCAGCTGGTGCTGGCGTTGCTGGACGAGAACGCGGCGCAGAAACGCATGATAGCAGAGCTACGCGAGGAGATCGCGCAGCTGAAGGGACTGAAGGGCCGACCGCGGATCAAGCCGAGCGGGATGGAGAAGGGGACCACGCCCAAGCCGGCGGGAAGCGAGCGGGGCGGGTCGCGGAAGGGAGCACGGGTAGGGTGGAGGAACGGATCCAAGGCGGAGCCGGCCGGCTCTCGGTTCAAGGGCTACGAGGATTTCGTGGTGCAGGATTTGGTGCTGCGGGTCGAGGTCACTCGCTATCGCCGCGAGCGCTGGCTGACGCCGGATGGACGAACGGTGATCGCGCCGTTGCCGGCCGGCGTGGCGGGCCATTTCGGTCCGGAGCTGCAGCGCTTCGTGCTGGCACAACACCACCAGGGACAGGTCACCGTGCCCCGGCTGATGGCGCAACTCCAGGCGATCGGCGTCAGCATCTCCAAGCGGCAGATCATGCGCCTGCTGATTGCGGGGCAGGAAGGGTTCCTCACCGAAGCCCGTGACGTGCTGCGCGCCGGCTTGGAGACCGCCAACTGGGTCACGGTGGACGACACCGGCGCGCGCCACAAAGGCGCCAATGGCGTCTGCACGCAGATCGGCAATGACGACTTCGCCTGGTTCGGCACCACGAACAGCAAGAGCCGGCTGAACTTCCTCGACCTGCTGCGCGCCGGCCACACCGACTACGTGGTCAACAACGCGGCGCTGACCTACATGCGCCAGCACGCGCTGGCCGGGCCGGTGATCGCCGCCCTGGCCGGACATGCCGAGACGCATTTCGCCGGCCCGGCGGCCTGGCAGGCCCATCTCGATCGGCTCGGCATCACCCAGCTGAACGTCACTCCTGACCCGGTGCGGGTCGCGACCGAGGGCGCCCTGTGGGGTAGCGTGCAGGCGCACGACTTCCTGCGGGACACCGTGATTGTCAGCGATGATGCGGGCCAGTTCGCCGTCGGCCAGCACGCGTTGTGCTGGGTTCACGCCGAGCGGCTGGTGCACAAGCTCGACACCTTCACCGACGCCCAGCACGCCGCGCAGCAGCGCGTCCGCGACCTGATCTGGAAGTTCTACGCCGACCTGAAAGCCTACCGCACCGACCCGGCACCGCGCCGCCGCCGCCAACTCCGTGCCCGTTTCGACCGCATCTTCCGCCGCCGCACCGGCTTCGTCACCCTCGATCGCCTGCTCGCGCGGCTGCACGCCAACAAGGCCGAGCTGTTGGCCGTCCTCGACTATCCAGAAATCCCACTGCATACCAATGGCTCAGAGCGCGACATCCGCTGCCATGTCACCAAGCGCAAGGTCAGCGGTGGCACTCGCAGCGATGACGGCCGTACCTGTCGCGATGCCTTCCTCGGCTTGGCCAAGACTTGCGCCAAGCTCGGCGTCGCCTTCTGGGATTACCTCGGCAGCAGGCTTTCCGTCCCGGGCCAAACGATCGTCCCGTCCCTGCCAGACCTCATCCGCTGCCGGGGCCAGCCCGCATAATCCTGCCGGCCCGGGGTTTTGCCCCTCTTACGTGCAGAAGTGCGGTGCGGATGTCCCGCTCAGCCTCGGTTGCTCGGTTGGCTTGCAGACTACTCCGAAAGCTGCCGTTCCGCTTTCGGCCAGGCTCGTGCCAAGCGGGCGGTACTGACGCGGGGGGAGTCCCGCGGCTGGGGATCCGGGTTATACGTTTCGGCACATCCTGTGCTAGCCGACGGGCTCAGGACGCCGGATTGCCGGACATGAAATACAAGAGCACCCGGACGGAGATCTCCCGCCAAGACTTGGCGCAGGACCGCGCCTTCTGGCGCGACCTTCTGGCGCGGCGCACCAGCTCGCGCGGTTTGCCGGCGCATAGCGCGGGAGGGTACCGGAACCGCCGGTTCGCGATCGTCCGCGACGCCGCGTGGATCACCTTGTACCGGGCGAGGCTCCCGTCTCCGCAAGTGGGCGTGTTCCTCCGCTGCGCCGGCCTTGCGGGCGAGGCATTCTTCACGCTCGCCGATCGCGCCCGCGGTGAGATCGCGCCGCGGCTCCGGGCGGAACTCGGTCCGGACGCGGCGATGGAATGGGGCACCTCCCACCACCCTGGGATGACCGATATCGCGGCTATCCTGGCGGCCCCGCTGCCCTGGAACGACCGTGCGGCCGAACAGCATATTGGGTGGATGCTTCGGGTCGGCGCCGCGTGGTGGAATTGTTTCGTGTCCCTGGCAGGCGGTCCGGAGGTGGAAAATTTCTCTCCCGCGAACCGGGGGAGGCATGCCCCGGCGAAGGCCGGGCTCGGCGAACGGAGCGGTTGAGCCACGAAGCGGCTCCGCGCTTTCGTTTCACCCTCGGCCGGCGCTTGGCCTGGGCAGTCCTCTCCGCGAGCGGCAGATGTGTCATCCGCGCCAGTCCGCTCGGAACGCGCCCGTAGCTGCCGCCCAGTCGAATGGCCCTGCGCCTCCAAAGCGGGCGCCCCAACGGCCGATCTCCTGGGCTGAAATGGGTGGTTTTCTGCCAGTCCGCTTCCGGCCTGAGTGCGCAGAAACCGGACGCTCGGCTTGTGGCTTGGTCTGGCGGTTCAGCGCCGTCCGCAGCGAAAATTGCTGACATGGCAGCACTACTCCTGCCGGAAAGCGTCGGCGATCCGTCGGACCCGACCGGCGGCATCGACCAGCAGCACGTCGAAGCGCACGCCGGCGCGGCCCCAATCGGGATGCTCGGCGAGCACGATCTCGGCGGCGGCGAGCAGTCGCGCCCGCTGGCGCAGCCCCAGCGCGGCAGCCGCGGTCGCGAGGTCGGGCCGCGCCTTGACCTCGATGAAGGCGAGCAGGCCGTCGCGCTCGGCGATTGCGTCCACCTCGCCCACCGGCGTGCGCAGCCGGCGCACGCGCACGACCCAGCCGTCGCGCTCCAGCGCGGCGCACGCCGCCGCCTCGGCATCGACCCCGCGCGCTTGGGCCGCCCGGCCGCGGGCGGGGCGGCCGAACGCGCTCACGCCGCCGTCCGGCCCTCCTCGACCGCGTGGCAGGCGACCAGCACGTCCACGGCCGACGTGTAGCCCGGCCGCTCCACGCGGCAGCGCGCGTTCGCAAGCGGGCAGCGCGGATGGAACGGGCAGCCGGGCGGCGGGTCGATCGGGCTCGGCACCTCGCCGCCGACCGGCGTGCGCGGCTTGCCGACCATACCGATGTCGGGGATCGCATCCAGCAGCAGCCGCGTGTAGGGGTGGCGGGGATTGCGGAAGATCGTCTCGCCCGGCCCGATCTCGACGATGCGGCCGAGATACATCACGCCCAGCCGGTCCGAGACGTGGCGCACCACCGCGAGGTTGTGGCTGATGAACAGATAGGTGAGCCGCAGCCGCAATTGCAGTTCGCGCATCAGGTTCAGGATCTGCGCCTGCACGGAGACATCGAGCGCGCTGGTCGGCTCGTCGCAGACGAGGAAATCGGGCTCGCTGGAGAGAGCGCGCGCAATCGAGATGCGCTGGCGCTGACCGCCGGAGAACTCGTGGGGATATTTCTCGCCGTCCGCCGGCGCCAGATTGACCTGTGCGAGCAGCGCGCCGACGCGCTCGCGCACCTCGGCCGCCGATTTCGCCATGCCGAAGGCGCGCATCGGCTCGGCGACGATGTCGCGCACCCGCCAGCGCGGATTGAGCGAGGCGTAGGGGTCCTGGAAGATCATGTTCATGCGCCGCCGCAGCGACGGCTGCGCGCGCGCCGCCGAGAGCGGCTGCCCCTCGAAGCGCATCTCGCCGCGGCTCGGCGCATAGAGGCCGACGGCGAGCCGGGCGACGGTGGATTTGCCGCAGCCGGATTCGCCCACCAGCGACAGCGTGGTGCCGCGCGTGATCACGAACGAGATGTCATCCACGGCTCGCAGCACGCGCCGCCCGCCCGCACGGGAGAGGATGCGTTGCAGCAAAGGCGGCGAGATGTCGAAGTAGCGGCTGACGCCCTCCGCCTCCAGCACGGTGATGCCGGGGATGGTGGCGTCGGGCCCCGGCGCTTCAGGCATCGGGAGCTTCAGGCATGGGCGCGCCGCGCCACCGGAGCGATCTGGTCGGCGGCGTGCAGCCAGCAGGCGGCGCGGGTGCTGCCTGCCGGCATCAGCTCCGGCCGTTCGACGCGGCAGCGGTCGAACACTTTCGGGCAGCGCGGGTTGAACGCGCAGCCCTGCGGGATCGCGGTCAGCCTCGGCATCGCCCCGTCGATCTGCACCAGCCGCGCGACCCGCGCCTCGAGTGAGGGGATGCTGCCCATCAGGCCCACGGTGTAAGGATGCCCCGGGTGCTGCACCACCTCGCGCACCGGGCCGATCTCGGCGATGCGGCCGGCATACATCACCGCGACCCGATCCGCGGTCTCGGCGATCACGCCCATGTCGTGCGTGACCAGCATCACCGACGTGCCGTGCTCGCGCGTCAGTCGCTTGAGCAATGCGATGATCTGCGCCTGGATCGACACGTCGAGCGCGGTCGTGGGCTCATCGGCGACGACCAGTCGCGGCTCGGCGCAGAGGGCGAGCGCGATTACCACGCGCTGGCGCATCCCCCCCGAGAACTCGTGCGGATAGGCGTCGATCCGCTGCCGCGCGGCCGGGATGCCGACCTGCTCCAGCCACCCGATCGCGCGCTCGCGCGCCTTGCGGTCCGACAGCGGCAGGTGCGCCTGCATGGTCTCCACGAGCTGGCGGCCGATCGTGTAGAGCGGGTCGAGCGAGGTCAGCGGGTCCTGGAAGATGGTGCCGATCTGGCGGCCGCGGACGAGGCGGATCGCCTCGGGCGAGAGATTGTCGATGCGCTTGCCGTCAAGCCGGATCTCGCCGCCGGCGATACGTCCGGGGCGCTCCAGCAGGCCGATGATCGCGGCTGCGGTGAGCGACTTGCCGGCCCCGCTCTCGCCGACGACACCGAGCACCTCGCCGCGCTCGATCGTGAAGCTGATGCCATCAATCGCGCGCAGCGTGCCGCGGCGGGTGGGGAACTCGACCGTCAGATTGCGGACCTCCAGCAGCGGCATCAGCGCAGCTTCGGATTGAGGGCATCGCGCATCCAGTCGCCGAGCAGGTTGATCGAGAGCACCAGCAGTACCAGCGCGGCACCCGGGAACACCACCATCCACCAGTCGCCGCTGAACAGGAAGTTGTCGCCGTTGCTGATCAGTGTCCCCAGCGAGGGTTCGGTCGGCGGCAGGCCAAGGCCGAGGAAGGAAAGCGTTGCCTCCGTGATGATGGCGAGGCCGAGATTGAGCGTCGCGATGATCAGCACCGGCCCCAGGACATTGGGCAGCACATGGGTCGCCATGATGCGCATCCGGGACAGCCCGATCACGCGCGCCGCCAGCACATAATCCTTGTTGCGCTCGACCATCGTCGAGCCGCGCACCACGCGCGCGAATTGCGGCCACTGCGCGATGCCGATCGCGAAGATCAGCACATAGATCGCGAGCGAGGTGCGCATGTCGTGCGGCAGCGCCGCCGCCACCACGCCATCGACCAGCAGTGCCACCAGAAACGCCTGGAACGTGAGCTGGATATCGGCGGCGCGCATCAGCAAGGTGTCGAGCCAGCCGCCGGTGTAGCCGGCAAGCAACCCGGCCGAGACGCCGACCACCACCGCGAACAAAATCGCCGAGACGCCGACGATCAGGCTGAGCCGCGCCCCGTACATGATCGCCGAGAGCATGTCGCGGCCCTGGTCGTCGGTCCCGAACACGTAGCCCCACTCGCCTCCCGCGAAGGCGGGCGGCTTGAAGCTGTCGAGCAGGCTGAGGCTGGCGACGTTGAACGGATCATGCGGCGCGATCCACGGCGCGAAGGCAGCCCCGATCACGCAGATCGCGAAAATGATCGCGGCGGCCACCGCGATCGGCGAGCTGCGGAAGCTGTAGAAAATGTCGCTGTCAAGCGCGCGGGCAATGGCGCCGGGTGGTGCCGGCGGGCGCGCGGGTGCCGCGATGTCGCTCATCGTGCTGCCCCGGCAAGTCGCCGACCGACCCGCAGCCGCGGATCGACGACAAAATAGAGCAGATCAACGATCAGGTTGATGACCACGAAAAACACCGCGACCAGCATCAGATAGGCCGACATCACCGGGATGTCGGAGACCGCGATCGACTGCACCAGCAGAAGGCCCATGCCCGGCCACTGAAATACCGTCTCGGTGACGATGGTGAAGGCGAGCAGACCGCCGATCTGCAAACCGATGATGGTGATGACCGGCACCAGCGTGTTCTTGAGCGCGTGGCCGAAATTCACCGCCCGCCTCGGCAGTCCGCGGGCGCGGGCGAATTTGATGTAGTCGCTGCGCAGCACCTCCATCATCTCGGCACGCACCAGCCGCACGATCAGCGTGGTCTGAAACAGGCCAAGCGTGATCGCCGGCAGGATCAGTGATTTCAGCCCCGACAGCGTCAGGAAGCCGGTGCTCCAATGGGAGAAGTTTATCACCGCGCCGCGGCCGAAGCTCGGCAGCCAGCCGAGCACCACCGAGAAGATGAGGATCAGCAGAATACCGGTCAGGAATGTCGGCAGCGAGATGCCGGCGAGGCTGAACACCATGAAGCCGCGCGACAGCCAAGAGTTGCGATGCAGGCCGGTATAGACGCCCATCGGCAGCCCGATCAGGAGCGACAGCACAGTCGCGGTCAGGGTCAACTCGAAGGTCGCCGGGAAGCGCTCCGCGATCAGCAGCGAAACCGGGCTCGCGAGACGGTAGCTGAAGCCGAAATTGCCGTGCAGCGCGCGCACCATGTAATGGAAGTACTGCACGAAAAACGGCTGGTCGAGCCCGAGCGTGTGGACCAGGGCCGTGCGCTGCGCCGCGGTGTAGGTCTGGCCGAGCATGCTCGCGACCGGGTCGCCGATGAAGGCGAACATGGCGAAGGCGAGCAGGCCAACCACCAGCACCACCGGGATGCCTTGCAGGATGCGCGAGACGATGAAGGCGAACATGCGAACCCTCGGGTGCCGCGGGGCGATCGGGGCGGCTTCCGGCTTCGCTTCTATGACAGGTGCGCGGCCCGCGCCAAGTGTCGCGAGTGGTTCATCGCCGCCGCGGGCGCTGGTCAAGCCTGGCCCGCCCCTCTAGCCTGCCGCCCCGATCGGAGCAGCGGAGGACCGCCGATGCCGCATTTCTGCGCCAACCTGTCGATGATGTTCAACGAGGTGGGGTTCCTCGACCGGTTCGCGCTAGCGGCGAAGGCCGGGTTCGACGCGGTCGAGTACCTGTTTCCCTACGAGTTCCCGGCTGCCGACCTCCGCACCCGGCTGCGCGATCACGGCCTGCGCCAGGTGCTGTTCAACATGGCGCAGGGCGACTGGGCCGCCGGCGAGCGCGGGATCGCCTGCCTGCCCGGCCGGCAGACGGAGTTCCGCGACGCCGCAAAACGTGCGCTCGAGTACGCCCATGCGCTTGACTGCCGGATGGTTCACTGCATGGCCGGGATCGTGCCGCCCGGCGTCGCGCATGAAACCGCCGCCGCGGTCTATGCCGCCAATCTTGCCTGGGCCGCCGAGCAGGCGACCCCCGCCGGGGTGCGGCTGGTGATCGAGCCGATCAATCAGCGCGACATGCCCGGCTACTTCCTCCGCACCCAGGCCCAGGGTGCTGCCATCGTGGAGGCCATCGGCCGCGACCGGCTGGGGCTGCAATTCGACCTCTATCACTGCCAGGTCACCGAGGGCGACATCACCAAGCGGATTGAGGCGCACCTGCCGGTGATCGCGCACATGCAGATCGCCGACGTGCCGGCGCGGGGCGAGCCGGGCACCGGAGAAATCGGCTGGGAGTTCGTGTTCCGCCGCATCGACGAACTCGGCTATCGCGGCTCGATCGGCTGCGAGTACCGCCCGGCCGGCGACACCGTGGCGGGCCTCGTCTGGCGCAAGCGCTACGGGGTCTGAACGCGGAGTGGCGAGCTCGGCAAGAGCGGTTGAAGCATTTCGGGGCGCGTGTCACAACTTGGGGACCCGCCTCGATTCTGAGACGGGTGGGGGCGGACTGCGCGGCGCATGCGCTTCGATCAGATCGGCCATCAGCTTCGGGCGTTTCGGATGGAATCCGGCCTGCGGGCGGAGGAAATCGCCGCGCGTCTCGGCGTCTCGCGGGCGGCGCTCTACCGTTATGAGAAGGGCGAGGTCATCAAGCTCGACACCGTCAGCCGGCTGGCGGAACTTCTCAAAATATCGCCCTTGTCTCTGCTCGGCATCGGCGTCGAGTATTATACGCGACCCATCGCTTTCTTCGAGCGGCTGCGGCAGGTGGAGGAAACGGCGGACCAGATTTTGCAGGTCTCGGGCGCGCTCTGCTTCCTGACCACGGCCGGCGCGTTCGAAGTCGCGGTCGCGGCAGCGATCGACGAGGTCTGCACCCATGCCGGCGCCGAGGGGCGGATGCTGCGGGCGCAAAGCGAGCAGGCGATGGGGCTGCTGGCGGCACGCAAACGATCCTATGCGCTGCGCCGGCCCAGCATCACCGCCGCGATCCCCGTCGCCGCGGTCCGGCGGCTGCTGGCCGAGGGATTGTGCGCCGGGCTGCCGATCTCCGATCGAACGGCCGAGCGCTGCCGGGAGGCCGCGCGAACCGAGCTGGAGCATCTCGCCGAGACGATGGGGAGCGAGCCGATCGGCCAGCAGGTGGGGCTGCTGCCCCAAGGGGAGCCCACGGTCGGCTTTGCGATCATGCGTACCCGCGATCGGGCCACGCTGGCGACCAACGGCTTCCGCGAGGACGGCAATCCGGCCGCCCAGATCGGGGTCGCAACCATAACCTCGGCGGACGAGGCGGTGACGGCGCACCAGCGCGTCGCCGAGGCGTGCTGGCGCGAGACGTTGAAGGGTGCGGAAGGGGCCGTGCGGCTGCGGGAGCTGGTCGCGGCGTCGCGCGCGCAGCGGGGCGAGCAGCGGGGCGAGCGCGGGTAGGCGCAGCGCCGCCCTCCGTCTATGCTGCCGGCGATGCCGCCGCTGCCCGCTTATCCCGGCCTGACCCTGGAATCCGAGGAGACCGTCTGGAACGGGCGCTTTCCGCTCCAGGTGATCCATTTCCGGCATCGTCGCTTCGATGGCACGGGTTCCGCCTCGCGCCGGTGGGAGCTTTGGCGCCGCGGCCAGGCGGCAGCGATGCTGCCCTATGATCCGGTGGCCGATACGGTGGTGTTGATCGAGCAGTTCCGGCTGCCCGCGCTCGCCGCCGGTGTCGATCCGGTGATGGTCGAGCTGCCGGCCGGCTTGTGCGACCCCGGCGAGACCCCAGAGCAGACCATCGCGCGCGAGATGCGCGAGGAGATCGGGCTCGCGGCCAGCCGGACGGAGCGGATCGGCCGCTTCGTGCTCACCCCCGGCGGCAGCGACGAGTGCTGCCATCTGTTCGTCGGATGTGTCGTCGCCCCGCGCGCCGATGCCGACGGCCTTGCCGGTGCCGCCGGGCTCGCGGCGGAGCAGGAGGACATCCGCGTGCGCGTGCATCCGGCCGCACGCGCGATCGAGGCGGCGCTGGCGGGCGTCTACACCAATTCCGTCACCGCGATTGCGCTGCTCTGGCTCGCCGCCCGGCGTGACCGGCTGCGCCGGCAATGGACGAACGCATGACCCAGCGCCTTTTCCTGGATGACCCCCGCCGCACCGAGACCCGCGCTACCGTGGTCGCGGCCGGCCCCGAGGGCGTGGTGCTCGACCGCACCGTGTTCTACGGCCGCTCCGGCGGCCAGCCCGGCGATCGCGGCGTGCTGCGCTGGGACGGGGCCGAGGTGCCGGTCGGCGAGGCGGTGAAAGGCGAGGGCGACACGATCCTGCATGTCCTGGCGCCGGGGGCGGCGCCGCCGCCGGTGGGCTCGGAGGTGACCGCGGCGATCGACTGGCCGCGCCGGCACCGGCTGATGCGGATGCACACCACGCTGCACCTGCTGTGCAGCCTGCTTCCCGGCGCCGCCGTCACCGGCGGGTCGGTCGGCGCCGACCGCTCGCGCCTCGATTTCGACCTGCCGGCGCCGCCGCCGAAGGAGACGCTGGAGGAGCGGCTGAACGCGCTGGTCGCGGCGGATCATCCGGTGCGCGCCGAATGGGTCGAGGAAGCCGTGCTCGACACCAATCCCGAGCTGGTCCGCACCCTCTCGGTCAAGCCGCCGCGCGGCACCGGGCGGCTGCGGCTGGTGCGGATCGGAGACGGCGGGGCGCCCGTCGATCTGCAGCCCTGCGGCGGCACCCATGTCGCATCGACCGGCGAGATCGGGCGCGTGCTGGTGCAGAAGATCGAGAGCAAGGGCCGGCAGAACCGGCGCATCGTCGTGGGATTGGCGGAGTGAGATTTGTGAGAGGGGAGCGACTTCATTCGTGCGGGGGTTCGAACCCTCTCCGCCCCTGGGGGCGGAGAGGGTTGGGTGAGGTGGGGGCCAGCGGCGATGGGGTTACGAGTGCGAGCCATCCTCGCGCGCACGCGGCGACGTGAGAGCCCGGAGCATCCCCCACCTCACCCCGACCCTCTCCGCCCCCCGGGGCGGAGAGGGAGCAGAGCGTCGCGGCGAAGGAATTTTGGAATGAGAGCGATGGACCCGCTGGTCAGCACCGAATGGCTCGGAGCCGAGCTCGGCGCCCCCGATCTGGTGGTGTTCGACGCCACGATCTATCTGCCCGGCGAAGACAAGGATGCGCACGTCGAGTTCGCCCGTGCCCACATTCCGGGCGCGCGTTTTTTCGATATCGACGCGATCGCGGACCCCGACACTGATCTTCCCCATATGGTTCCCTCGCCAGGCCGGTTCGCGAAGCTGATCGGCGCGCTAGGTGTGGCCAACGATTCGCGCGTGGTGTTCTACGACCAACGCGGCCTGCTGTCGGCGGCGCGCGGCTGGTGGCTGATGGGTCTGTTCGGCCACGACGCCGCTTCGGTGCTCGACGGCGGCCTGCCGAAATGGCAGCGCGAGGGGCGCGCGACGGAGAGCGGCGAGCCGCCGGCGCCGGCACCCGTCCCCTTCCGTCCCGATTTCCGCGCCGAGCGGCTGCGCGGCATCGGCGACATGCTGGCGAACGTGCAGACCCGCGCCGCCCTGGTGCTCGACGCTCGTGCCGGCGCGCGCTTCCACGCCGAGGCGCCGGAGCCGCGGCCGGGAATGCGCAGCGGCCACATCCCCGGCGCGGCCAGCCTGCCCTATCCCGAGCTGCTGACGCCCGAGCTGACCTTCCTCGACCGCAACGCCTTGCGTGCTCGCTTTGCCCAGGCAGGGGCTGATGGCGGCCGGCCGGTCATCACCTCCTGCGGCAGCGGCGTCTCGGCCTGCGTGCTCACGCTCGGGTTGCGCCTCGCCGGGTTGCCCGAGGGCGCGGTGTATGACGGTTCCTGGAGCGAATGGGGCGGCCGCCCCGACACGCCGATCGAGAGGTGAGATGATGCCCGACGACAGCGCTACCGCCCGCCGCGGCCAGCATTTCGCGACGCGGCTCTCGCACGCCGGCCGCGCCGGCACTCGCACCCACGGCTTCGTCAACCCGCCGGTGCATCGCGGCTCAACCGTGCTCTACCCGTCCTGCGACGCGCGACGCGAACTCGGCAAGCGGCGGCTGGAACAGGAGCTGATCTACGGCACGATGGGCAGCCCCACCCATCATGCGCTGGAGGACGTCATCACCGAGATCGAGGGCGGCACGCGCTGCCAGATCGTCAGCACCGGGCTTGCCGCCGTCACCACGCCGCTGCTCGCCTATCTCAAGGCGGGCGATCACTGCCTGATGCCCGACAGCGTCTATGGCCCGGCGCGCCATTTCGCCGAGGGAATGCTGGTCCGAATTGGAATCGAAACGAATTTCTACGACCCGGAGATCGGCGAGGCGGCGATCGCCGCGCTGCTGCGCCCGAACACGGCCGTGCTCTATACCGAAAGCCCCGGCAGCCACACTTTCGAGGTGCAGGACATCCCGATGCTGACGCGTGTCGCCCACGCGCACGGGGCGAAGGTGCTGATGGACAACACCTGGGGGCTGCACTTCTTCCAGCCGTTCCGCCACGGCGTCGATGTCTCGATCCAGGCGCTGACCAAATATGCCGGCGGGCACTCCGACGTGCTGCTCGGCTCGGTGACGGTGGCGACCGACGAGGATTGGGAGCGGGTACGCGGCGCGGCGATGGCGCTCGGCCAGTACGCCTCGCCCGATGATTGCTGGCTGACGCTGCGGGGCCTGCGCACGCTCGGCGTGCGGCTGGAGCGGCAGATGCAGGCGGGGATCGAGGTCGCGGAATGGTTGCGCGGGCGGCCGGAAGTGCTCGAGGTGCTGCACCCGGCGCTGCCCGGCGCGCACGGCCACGAATTGTGGAAGCGCGATTTCGACGGCGCGTGCAGCCTGTTCGGCGTGGTGTTCCGCCCGGAGTTCTCGCCCGAGGCGACGCAGGCGATGGTGGATTCCCTGACGCTGTTCGGCATCGGCGCCTCCTGGGGCGGCTACGAAAGCCTGATCCTCCCGACTACGGGCTTCGTCACCCGCACCGCCGGGACGGGCATTTTCGGCGGCCCGGTCTGCCGCATCCATGTCGGGCTTGAGGACACCGCCGACCTGATCGCCGATCTCGAGCAGGGGCTGGGGGTGCTGCGCACCTATCGGGGCTGAACCGATGCGGCGCATGACGACCGCGCAGGCGGCGGTGGCGACGCTGGTCGAGCACGGCATCGACACCGTGTTCGGGGTGCCGGGCGTCCACACCGACCCGTTCTTTGATGCCCTCCACGGCGAACAGGCACGCATCCGAATGCTGCACGCCCGTCACGAGCAGGCCGCGGGCTACATGGCACTCGGCGCGGCGCTGGCGACCGGGCGGCCTTATCCGTTCGTCGTCGTGCCCGGACCCGGTCTGCTGAACGCGTCCGCCGCGCTGCTGACGGCTTACGGGATGGGGGCGCCCGTCATCGGCATTGCCGGCCAGATCCCATCCTTCGCGATGGAACGCGGCTGGGGGCATTTGCATGAAATCCGCGACCAGATCGGCCTGCTCGGGCACCTGACCAAGCACGCGGTACGGATCGATGCGCCGCACGAGGCGGGGCCGGCCATCGCCGAGGCGATCCGCCAGGCGCTGTCCGGCCGCCCAGGGCCGGTCGCGGTGGAGTGTCCGATCGACGTGTGGCCGCGCTCCGGCCCGGCGGCGGCGGGGACGCCGTTGCCAATACAGCGCCCGCCGGTCGATGACGACGCGGTGGAGCAGGCGGCCCGAATGCTCGGCGCCGCCGAGCGGCCGCTGATCCTGGTGGGCGGCGGCGCGCACGACGCCTCGGCCGAGGTGCAGTGCGTGGCCGAGATGCTGGAGGCGCCGGTCGTCTCCTATCGGCGCGGCCGCGGCGTGATCCCGACCACGCACCGGCTCGCGGTGAGCTATCCGGTCGGTCATCGGCTGTGGCGCAATGCCGACGCGGTGCTCGCGATCGGCACCCGGCTCTATGTGCAGCAGGCCGACTGGGGCACCGATGCGAGACTGAAGATCGTGCATATCGACATCGACCCCGCCGCACCGAACCGCGTGCGTGAGACCGACTGCGCGCTGGTGGGTGACGCCGGCGAGGTGCTGCGCGCGTTGCTGGCCCGGCTGCCCGCGCACAGCCGCGCCCGGCGCTCGCGCGAGGACGAGTTGGCCGCGCACCGCGCCTGGTTCGAGGCCCAGCTTGCGATGCTGGAGCCGCAGATGGGATTCTTGCGCGCGATGCGGGCGGCGCTGCCCGAGGACGGCATACTGGTGGACGAGGTGACGCAGCTTGGCTTCGCCGCGCGCCTCGGCTTTCCGGTGTACCGGCCGCGCAGCTTTTTCTCGGGCTATCAGGACAATCTCGGTTACGGCTACGGCACCGCGCTGGGTGCCAAGGCGGCGTGCCCGGATCGCGCGGTGCTCTCGATCGCCGGTGACGGAGGCTTCGCCTATCAGGCGATGGAGCTGGCGACGGCGAAGCGGCATAACCTTGCAGTGGTGGTTGTGGTGTTCGACGACGGCGCCTTCGGCAATGTGCGCCGCATCCAGGCGGAGCAATACGGCAACCGGCTGATCGCAAGCGACCTCGCCAATCCCGATTTCGTGCGCTTCGCCGAGAGCTTCGGCGTCGCCGCCTTCCGCGCGCGCACCGCCGACGAGTTGGAACGGGCGCTGGTCGAGGCCTTCGCGCTGCGCGCGCCGGCGCTGGTGCATGTGCCGGTGGGCGAGATGCCGAGTCCCTGGAAGCTGATCCTGCTGCCGCGCCAGCGCGGGGAGAAGGGGCGGCCGGCGCTGCCGTGACGGGCGCGCGCTCGCGGTCCGCTTCCGGATGCACCGACTGTCTGACCGCAAGCGGTGACAGAGCGCTCCGTCTCAGCCTCGGTGGCGCAGCGCATCTAACAGCAAGGAAAGCCGGTGAGGATTGCCGGCGGGTGGGATAGTAGAGGTGGTAGCCCGGCAACGGCTCAGACGAGCCGCAGCGCCAGCACAAGCTGCTTCAGCTCGGCAGGCGACAGCTCATCGATGGCAGGCGGGGCGACCACGTTTAGTCTAGCCGTCGGCGGCGCGGCGCACGGCCAGATCGTGTCCCCGCTGGTGGCGAGACACGATCCGCGACATCTTTTGGAAGAATGTGTCCATATATCTCGGAACACTTGTCAACCATGTCCCCGGCCTTCACCCCAAGGGCGGAGAGGGAGTGAGCCGCTCATCTATAGCTGGTCACCGCGGAAGCGATGTCTGAACCCCGTGGCCCACAAGGGGAGGGGGGAAGTGGGCCGCGCGTGCTCATTCTCGGCGGCACCAGCGAGGCGAGCGCGCTCGCGCGGCTGCTCGCCGGGGATGGGCGATGGGCACCGGTGCTGTCGCTGGCCGGCCGCACCATCGCACCCGCGCCATCCCCGATCCCGCGCCGCATCGGCGGCTTCGGCGGCGCCCAAGGATTGGCGGTCTTTCTGGACGCCGAACACATCGCCGCCCTGGTGGACGCGACGCATCCCTTCGCGCGGGTGATGCCGGGCCACGCGCGCGCGGCGGCGGAGCGCGCCTGCGTTCCCATCCTGCGCATCGAGCGGCCGGCCTGGACGCCGCAGCGCGGCGACCGCTGGATTATCGTGGACAGTCTGCCGGAAGCCGCGGACACGCTCGGGCCAGTTCCCCGCCGGGTGTTCCTCACGATCGGCCGGCAGGAGTTGGCGCCGTTCCTGGCGACACCCTGGCACCGCTATCTGATCCGCAGCGTCGATCCGATCGACCCCCCGCCGCCCGGCACGGAGGCAATCGCCGCGCGCGGCCCGTTCGCACTCGACGACGAGATCGATCTGCTCGCCAGCCGTCGTATCGAGGTGCTGGTCACCAAGAACGCCGGCGGCGCGGCCACGCACGCAAAGCTCGATGCTGCCCGCGCGCTCGACCTCGAGGTGGTGATGGTGGCCCGCCCCGCGCCGCCGCCGGGCGAGACCGTCGCCGATGCCGAGGCGGCCCACGCATGGCTGCTGGCGCGTCATGCGGCGCTCCGCGGCGTGTAGAGCCACGCACCGCCATCGGCGCGCTCGACCCGTCGCGTCGCCGCCGAACCGACCAGCACTAGTGTGCGCATATCCGCGAGCGCCGGATCGGCGGTCGCAAGATCGGACAGCACGACCTGCTCCTCGGGCCGGCTGATCGCGGTCGCGAACACCACCGGCACTGTTCCCGGCAGGACCGTACGCAGCGCTTCGAACGCCGCGCCGAGCTGCCACGGGCGCGCGCGCGACGCCGGATTGTAGAGCGCGATCACGAACCCCGCCTCGGCCGCAGCAGTGAGCCGACGCAGCACCGTCGGCCACGGCTTGAGGTTGTCGGAGAGCGAGATCGCGCAGAAATCGTGCCCAAGCGGCGCTCCCACCCGTGCGGAGGCGGCAAGCAGGGCGGAGATGCCGGGCACGACCTCCACATCCAGCGCGCGCCAGGCGGCCTCGCCGGTCTCGATCGCCTCGAACGTGGCGCTCGCCATCGCGAACACCCCCGGATCGCCGGAGGAAACCAGCGCCACGCGACGCCCCGCGGCGGCGAGTGCGAGGGCCTGGCGCGCGCGCGCCGGCTCCTCGCGGTTGTCGCTCGGATATCGATGCTGGGGGGCGCGTGCGGCCACGCGGTCAAGATAACCACCGTAGCCGATCAGATCGGTCGCTTCCGCCAGCACCGCCTCGGCAAGCGGCGTCCGCAGAGACGTGGCTCCCGGACCGAGACCGACGATGGCAAGGCGTCCGGTCATGCTGCCGGTACCAGCACGAGTGAGAAATAGGGTGCGCTCGTCCCTTCTATCGCCGCGAACGGCAGCACGCGCTCGCCCGCCATCGTGCCGCGTTCGACATAGACGGCGCCGGCGGAGCGCCCGACCCGCGTGAGGACCGCGCGCACTTTCGGCAGGTTGCGGCCGAGCTTGAGGATCACGGCCGCGTCGCGTCCTTCGAGGCGGGCGGCGAGCGCGTCCTCGGGCAGCGTGCCGGGCAGCACCGCGAGCACGCCGTCGCCGCGCACCATCGGCGTGGCTGCCGCCGACCATGCGCCGCTCATGCAGGTGACACCGGGGACCAGCACGATCCGGCGCCCGCCCAGCCGCTCGATCAGGTGGATCGAGGAGCCGTAGAGCAGCGGGTCGCCCTCGCAGAGCAGGGCAACCTCCTGTCCCGCATCGAGCCGCGCGGCCAAGTTCCGTGCCGCCTCGACGTAGAAGCCGGCGAGCGCCGCGCGATAGGCGGGATCGGCGGCGGGCAGCTCGGTCGTGAGCGGGTAGTCTAGTCGCACCTCCTCGGCGTCAGGGCGAAAATGCCCCGCCGCGATGCCGCGCGCGTGGCCAGGCTCGCCGCGCTTGGCAAAGTAGGCGACGACGGTCGCGGCGGCGATAACGCGCACGGCCCTCAGCGTCAGCAACTCGGGATCGCCGGGGCCGACACCCACGACATACAGCGTGCCTGGCGTCACGGCTCGCCCGCGAGCGCGTTCACCGCCGCCGCCGCGATCGCGCTGCCGCCCCGGCGGCCCTGCACCACCAGGAACGGGATTCGCCGGTCTGCCGCCAGGGCGTGCTTGGACTCGGCGGCGCCGACGAAGCCGACCGGCAATCCGATCACCGCCGAGGGATGCGGCACGCCCTCGTCGAGCATCTCCAGCAGGCGGAACAGCGCGGTCGGCGCGTTGCCGATCGCAACCACGGCACCGCCCATCCGCTCGCGCCACAATTCGAGGGCCGCCGCCGAGCGCGTGGTGCGCAGCCGTGCCGCTAGTGCCGGCACCTCGGGCGCGTCCAGCGTGCAAAGCACCGGATTCTGCGCCGGCAGGCGGGCGCGGATGATGCCGCTCGCCAACATCCGAGAGTCGCACAGGATCGGCCGCCCGGCCCGAAGGGCGGCGCGAGCGGCGGCCACGAAGCCCACGGAGAAGGCGATGTCGCGGGCAAGATCAGCCATGCCGCAGGCGTGTATCATGCGCACCGCAACCGGCACCTCGGCATCGCTGAAGGGGGACAGGTCGGCCTCGGCGCGAATGATGGCGAAGGAGCGAGCGGTGATGGCGTCGCCGTCGCGGAGGTAGCCGGTCATGGCGGAAGCTCCGCAAGGCCAGGCAGCAGCAGGACGCGCCAGGGGGTGAGGCGCAGGGCGGCTTGCCGCGCGAGGGCGGCGAGGCGGTCCGGGGTGATGATGCCGCCGGGCGGGGCGAAGGCGGCCGCCCAAGCCCTCTCCGCCCCCCTCTGGGCTTTGGGGGGCGGAAAGGGCTGGGTGAGGCCAGCGGCGACGGCCTTACGGGCGCGAACCCCCACCTCACCCCGGCCCTCTCCGCCCCCCAAAGCCAAGATGGGGGCGGAGAGGGAGTTGAGCGTCGCCGTTTGCAGATCGCGCATCCGCCGCCATCCGCCGCGGGCGAGGAACCCGCGCGCGAGTTCCAGCGCCGCCACCGGCGCGTCCTCGGCCCGGCAGCGCAGCGAGGATGCCGCGCCGTCCGGCCCTACCCGCCAGTCGTCGCCATCGGCGCGCAGCCGCACATCGCCGCTCGCGTCGCCAAGCGGCAGGCAGCCGCCGCCATCGACCACGAAGCCGAACTTGTCGGGCAACGCCTCGAACGCCCTATCCCGAAGCCCCGACACGATCGCATCGGCGATCCGCCGCGTCGCCGCATTGACTGTCGGATCGATCCCGGCGAGCGGCGAGACGATCAGATTGCGCCGCCTCTCCAGGCCCGGATCGGCGTCGGCCAGCCCGCATTCGATCATCGCCGCGGCGAAGCGCGCCGCCCCGGCCGCCGTCAGGCCGCGCAGTTGAAGATTGGCGCGGCTGGTCAGCAGGATCGCGGCACACCCCTCGCGCGCGGCGGCTTCGGCAAGCGCGTCGGTGGCCAGGGGCGGCAGCACGCCGGCGTGCGGCTTGACCCGCACCATCAGCCCGTCCGCCATCGACATCGGCTGGTGCACGCCGGGGCACCAGCCGCGCGGGGACGCATTCATTCGGCCGGCTCCAGCAGTGCCGCGACCGTATTGCGATGTGGACGCCACAGGCCGCGCGCCAGCGCTCTCGCAAACGCCGACCGCATCGCCTCCCGCGCCTCCGGGTTCTCTGCCTGAAGAAACCGATCGACCGCCTCCTCCCCCAGCGTCGCGTCGAACAGCAGATCGAACGATGCGTCGAAACGCTCAGGCAACGTCCCGGCGAACGCCACCAGCGCCTCGAGGCTGCGTGCGATCTCGGCGGCGCCGCGATAGCCGTGCCGCATCATCCCCGCGATCCACTCCGGATTGGCCGCCCGCCCGCGCGCCACCCGAGCCACCTCCTCGGCGAGCGCGCGGATGCGCGGAGCGTCTGGCCGGCATGTATCGGCGTGCCACAGCGCCGGCCGGGCGCCGAGGCTGGCGGCGGCGGCGGCGAACCCCGCCTCGTGCATGGCCCGCTCCGGCCCGTCCAGCACGTCGGTTTCGGCATGGTCCTGCATGTGCAGCAGGGCATCGGTGTTCGTAACGCACGCCGCGAACCCAGCCCGATCCACCCTCCCCTCCTCGCCCTCCGCATAGGCGTGCGCCGACGCGGCCAGATAGCTCTCCGCATTCCCCTCGCCGGCGCCGTAGCAGCCCGGCGCCGGGCCATAGATGCGGCTCTGCACCGGCGCGCCGGGCGGCTGTGCGAGCGGGTTCCATTCCGGCGCCTCGTCCCGTGCGGCCGTCAAGCGCACGGCGGTCGCGAACAACGCCATCTGTGCCGGGAAGGCGTCGCGGAACAGGCCGGAGACGCGCAAGGTCACGTCGACCCGCGGCCGGTCGAGCTCGGCGAGCGCCACCACCTCGACGCCGCGCACGCGGCCGGTCCCCTCGTCCCAGAGCGGCCGGGCGCCAAGCAGCAGCAGGGCCAGGGCCAGTTCCTCGCCGCCGGTGCGCATCGTCGCACTGCCCCAGAGGTCGAGCACGATCCGTCGCGGCCAATCGCCAATCTCCTGGACGTGGCGGCGCAGCAGCTCGGCGCAGGTGCGACCGGCAAGCGCCAGCGCCGAGGGCGTCGGCACCGCGCGTGGGTCGATGGCGCAGAGGTTGCGCCCGGTGGGCAGCACGTCGGCGCGGCCTCGGCTGGGCGCGCCCGCCGGGCCGGGCGGCACGAAGCGGCCGTCGAGGGCTGCCAGCAGCGCCGCCCGCTCGGCCGCGGGCGAGGCGTCGAGTGCCGCTTCCGGGCAGTCGGCAAGCAGTGCGACGCGCTGCTCGGGTGCCGGGGCGGCGCCGAAGACGTGCAGCCCGTCGCCGATGCGCAGGTCCTTGAGATCGCAGAGATAGGCGTCGAGCCGCGTGATCGCCTCGGCTTCCGGCGCGTCCGGCGGCACGCGGCACTCGGCGAGCAGTCCGGCAGAGCGGCCCGCGTCCAGGATGTCGCGGCGGAGGAGTGCGGCGCGGCGGCGGTCGAGGCCGTCAGCGGCAGCGTATTCCTCGAGCAGGCGTTCGAGCGAGGCGGCCGCGCCGTGCGGCGCGGCCGCGCGCAGCGGCGGCGTTAAGTGGCCGATCACGACCGCGCCGAGCCGCCGCTTCGCCGCCGCCGCCTCGCCGGGATTGCTGACGATAAAGGGATAGATCACTGGCAAACCGCCGAGCAGGGCCGTGGGGAAGCAGTCCGACGAGAGCGCCACCGCCTTGCCGGGCAGCCATTCCAGCGTGCCGTGCGCACCGAGATGCACCAGCGCGTCGGCCTGCTCGACCTCGCGCAGCCAGAGGTAAAATCCGAGATAGCCATGGCATGGCGGCAGGTCGGGATCGTGGTAGGTCGCGCGGCGGTCGGCATCGCGGCCGCGATCGGGCTGCACCGCGACCGTGATCCGGCCGAAGCGGGCGAGCCTCAGCGCGATCGCGTCTTCCGGCTGCCCCCAGGCGACGCGCACCCGTGCCTGCGCGGCTTCGGGCAGGGTCGCGAACAGCGCGCGATACGTCGCAGCGTCCAGCAGCGGAACCGGGGGCGCATGGCACAGTGCGGCCACCAGCGCCGCGGCATCCGGCAACGTGTCGCCGGTGTCGTATCCGGCCGCGTGCAGGAGGCGGAGAATACCGGCAAGGCTGGCGATCGCATCGAGGCCGACCGCGTGGGCGACCTGTCCGCCGACACCGGGATAGTCCGACAGCACGATCGCGACCCGCCGCTCGGCGCGCGGCGTCGCGGCCAGCCGCGCCCAGCCGGCGGCGCGGTCGGCGGCGAGCGCCACGCCTTCCCGGTCCGGCCTGTGGCGCACGGGCGCGTATTCCAGCGCCGGGTCGGCGTGATCGGCTTCCTTGAACGAGACAGCGCCGGTGAGCAGCCGCCCGTCCAACTCCGGCAGCACGACCTGCATTGCGAGATCGGCGGCGCCGAGGCCGCGGGCCAATTCCTGCCAAGCCACCCGCGACGATTGCGCTAGCACGACCTGCAGCACTGGCACATCCGCTGGGTCGAGTGGCGAGGCGCCCGCATCTCCCCGCGCCGAGAACCCGGTCGCGTTCACCACTACCACCGGCCGCCAGCGCCGCAATGTTTTCGCCACGAACGCGGCGGCTTCAGCCGCCTTGAGGCTCGCGGCAAACAGCCGCCGCACCGCCAGCCCGCGCGCCCGTAGCGCGTCGGCCAGCGCATCAATCGGCGCGGTGTCGGCGGCGAGCAGGTGCGAGCGGTAGAACACTAATGCCGCGATCGGGCGGTCGGCCGGCCCGTCCTCGCCGACGATGCCGAACTTGGGCAGCGGGGCGGGCGCGGCACCCGGATCGTCACCGAGGCCTGCTAAATGTGCCACCAGATGCAGCGCGTGGCCGACATGCGCTCGCCCGCCCGCCCGCAACAGCGCATTCAGCCGCGCCCGAGCTGCGTCCGGCACCGTGCCGAGGGCGGCGAGTTGCACGTCTTCCGCGCCATCGCCGGGCAGCACAGCCAGCGTGATGCCACGCCGCCTCGCCAGCGCCGCCAGCTCCTCCGCCCCATAGCGCCAGTAATCCAGCCCGCCCAGCAGCCGCACAAAGACGCCCCGCGCGTGCGACGCCACCCGATCGAGATAGAGATCGACCGACATCGGATGGCGCAGCCGGGCGAGACTCGCCAGCCGCAGCGCGGGCCGCCCCTGCCCCATCGCCCGCCATGCCGCAGCCGCGCAGCCGAGGTCGCTGTCGGAGAATGACAGGAAAAGAAGCGCGGCCGGCGACTGACCGAGATCCTGCGCGGGCTCCACCTCGTCGAGCGAGCGCCCGTCGCGCACCAGCAGGTGCATCGCCGCTCAGCCCCCGATCGCCGCGGTGATGGCGGCGCGATCCAGCCCGCGCTCGCCGATCACGACCAACCTACCGAGCCGCACCTCGCCCGGTGCCCAGGGGCGGTCGAAATGCTGCTGGAAGCGGGCTCCCACGCCCTGCACCACCAGCCGCATCGGCTTTCCGCGAAGGGCGGCAAAACCCTTGATGCGCAGGATGCCGTGTGCCGCGGCGGCTTCGCGCAGGCGTTCGATCAGCGGGTCGGTGGCATTTTGTTCTGATATCGGGACGACGAAACTTTCGAAATCGTCGTGCTCGTGCGCACCGTCGAGCGCGTCGTGGTGCGAGGGCCGCGCCGCCAGATCGTCCTCCGCCGCCGCCGCCAGCCCGAGCAGCACCGCCGGATCGATGCGCCCCTCGATGATCGCGACCATCCGCACCGCACGCGGCAGCCGCGCCGCGACCGCCTCCCGCACTCGTGCGAGCGCCGCATCGTCCAGCAGGTCGGTCTTGTTCAGCAGCACGAGGTCGGCGGCCGCGATCTGATCCTCAAACACCTCGGCGAGCGGACTGTCGTGATCGAGTGCCGCATCCGCCCCGCGCTGCCGCGCCACCGCCTCGGGGTCGGCGGCGAAACGCCCGTCGGCGACCGCCGGCGCGTCGAGCACCGCGATCACGCCATCGACGGTCAGCCGCGAGCGCACCGCCGGCCAGTCGAACGCCTTGAGCAGCGGTTTGGGCAAAGCGAGGCCGGAGGTTTCGATCACGATGTGCTCCGGCGCCGGATCGCGGCCGAGCAGTGCCTCCATTGCGGGCACGAAATCCTCGGCCACGGTGCAGCAGATGCACCCGTTCGCCAACTCGATCAGGCTATCCTCGTCGCAGCCCGGAATGCCGCAGCCGCGCAGCAGCTCGCCGTCGATGCCGAGTTCGCCGAACTCATTCACGATCAGCGCGATCCGCCGCGCCCCGGCATGGCCAAGCAGGTGGCGCAGCAACGTCGTTTTGCCGGCGCCGAGGAAGCCGGTGACGATCGTGGCGGGCACCTTGCCGGCGGCGGTCATGACAACGCCTCGGCCGGCGGCAGCCGCCCGATCACCATTTCCCGCAGCGACGCCGGGCGGCGCGAGGGCAGCACCGTGCCGGTGGCCGAGGCGATGTAGGCATGCGCGTACGTCAGCAGGTCGGCGGCATGGGCGGCATGGAGTCCGCCGAGCAGATAGCTCCATTTCCCCGGCATGGTGATCGCCACACTGCACCCGCGCTCGCAATTGGCGAGACAGGCGACGTGCGAGAGCCGCAGCCCCGGCGGCGCGGAAGGCAGCAGCGCGCAAATCGCATCGTGCAGGAGCCGCCCTTGCACCGGCCCGCCGGTCGCACCGGCGCGGCAGGTGATGCAGACATGCAGTGATGCGTTCATGCAAGTCCCGGCCGATGCTGCCGCCTGCGCGGCATGACGGGCGCAGGGGCCGCCCCGGTGCTCGCGCAACCGAGGTCGGTGTCCAAAGCGGACACCTTTCGCCGCCGGGGCACCCCGCCCGGCGTCGCGGCCTGCTGTGATGGCAGGTCTCCTGGCTCGCGGATGCGATCGCCGCCCGCCGACCTTCCCGGGCTGTTTGCGCCCAGTGGCACTCCGGCGTGCGGCTCTCCGCCTACAGTTGCGGGGGCAGCTCCGGTATCGGGCGAGGCCCTGACCGGATTCCCATCTTCATCTTCCGATCGGAAGAACCATCACGGGACGACTATGACACCGGCGGAGACCAAGTCAATCATACCGACTGCCGAATACCTCGACTGTGCTCAACCGGATGATGGTCGACTTCTGGACCGGGATGATCCCCGACAGCCCGGAGAGCGTGGCCGGTCGGGCCGTAGCTTTGGCCGTGCCGTTCTGGTTGAGACCCTCCAGAGCATCGTCAATGTTCGGAACGCTGGACCGAAGCCAACGCGGTCTGATGACTCGAGCCTGATGCCCCCTTGCGCCTATCGGTAATGTCGAAGGCCAGTTAGGACCTGAACTCAAAGTGGTGATGCGACGAGTCGGTTCAATTCAAGCTCCCGAGCAGCGGAGCTGGCAACATGGGGCGGTTCGACCTGAGCGAGGCGGAATGGGCGATCATCGAACCATTGATGCCGGGCGCAGACGGCAAGCAGATCGGGCGACCCGGCAGGACGACCGACGTGTGCTGAACGCGATCTTCTTCGTCCTGCGCTCTGGCACTCCGTGGCGCGATCTGCCGGAACGGTATGGCCGGCCGACCCATCAATGGGCCGAGCGAGGTATATGGCTTCGCCTCGTCGAGGCGTTGTCCCGCCGCTCTCCCAACTCGTCTCTGACCGTTGTCCGGTCCGCGCGCCCGGCCCGCGGGGGCACCAGCAAGCGCAAGATACCATTCAAAAAATGCTTAATTCCACGCGGCGCCGATACTTAGCTTTAACCAAACAGCCTCACGAACCGTGGCTGGGGTAGGGAGGTCGGATCATGGGCTTGGCTTTCACGATCAGACGCGCGTGCTTCGGTGCGATCCTCAGCGTTCTTGCCACCGGCGGTCCGGTCTCGACCGCGCACGCCGAGGACGTGACCATCACGGTCTGGAGTCATGAGGCCGACGAGCCGGCCAAGGTGGCGTTCCGCGAGAAGGCCGCGCGGAACTTGGAGCAAGACCATCCCGGGCTGCACATCAAGATCACGTGGTATGAGAAGAACGGCCTTTACACTGCACTCCGGACCGCGCTGCCGGCGGGACGAGGGCCCGACGTCTTTTATCTAGAGCCGGACCAGAAGAACCAATACGTCACCGCCGGCTACGTCCTCCCGCTCGATAACCTCGTGAACTGGAACAACATCTACCCATGGGCGCGACAAGTCTGGGAGGAGCACGGGAAAACCTGGGGTATACCCCAGGAGGTCAACCTGAACGTCATCTACTACAACAAGGACTCCCTGAAAAAGCTTGGCGTCACGCTGCCCGCAGACGGGCAGTTCAGCCAGACCGCATTCCTCGATCTGGTACGGAAGGCGCGCGCCGGCGGCATGACGCCGATCGCCCAGGGGGTTGGTGACCGCCCGTATCCGGGCGCTTATATCCTCGGCGAGGCACTGCTCCATAAGCTCGGCAAGGACGATTATGGGAAGCTGTGGACTGGCAAGCTCTCGTTCGAAGATCCGCGCGTTGTTGCCGTGCTCAAATGGGTAAAGCAACTTGCTGACGCCGGGGCGTATCCCAAGGACTTCATGACCATGAAGCTCGGCGAATCCTTCTACTACTTCTACAGCAAACCGGGCGCGCTGATGCTGCCGATGGGAAGCTTCTATAGCGGGCGAGCCTTTGCGCCTCCCGATAAGGGGGGCCAGCCCGCCGCCTTCCCGCTCGGGATCATGCAGTTTCCCGCGATGGACGGCGGAGCCTGCAATAATTGCGAGACTGCCGGCATCGGCTCCAGCTTCGTCATCAATGCCGCCAGCAAGCATCCAAAGGAAGACGCTGAATTCCTGAATGCCATGTCCACGCCTGCGATGGCTCAGATGTGGGTCGACACCGTCTACGAGCCCGCAGCCATGAAGACCAACGTGAAGGGCTTCGGCGGCCCGCACGCTGCGTATCTCGACGAGGTGATGGCTAGCCAGAAGGGCCTCGACTACTTCATCGGCATGCCGTTGGACATAATACAGCAGGGACGGTGCAAGGACACGTTCGCCCAGGTGCTGAATTCCGCTTTCCCAGCCGGCCTCTTGTCGGTGGACAAGGCGGTGAAAATGATGAATGCCGCCTGCTACGGACACTAGGCGATCCGAGTCCCGCCGCCATCGGGACGCCCCCGCGCGACAACCGGCCAGCGATGCGTGCCGGCCGTCGATCGCCACGCTCGCCCTGTTCCTCGCGCCGGCGATCCTGGTCTATGTGGGGTTCACCGCCTATCCGGTGGTGCGCACATTCTACAACAGCGTGCACCTCGTCCGCCCCAATGGCGTGACGGAGTTTGTCGGATTACACAATTTCTCCGATGCGCTGGTTGCCGACCCCGTGTTCTGGACGGCGGTCCGCAACACCGCGATCTTCACCGTGGTCGGCACGCCGCTCGACGTGTTCGGCGGCCTGCTGCTGGCACTTTGCCTCTTTACCGTGATGCCGTTCACCCGGCCCCTCCGCGTCATCTGGTTCCTGCCGGTCTTGATGTCCTATGTCGTAGTCGGCATCATCTAGGTCTGGATCTATGATTACGACTGGGGGCTGCTGAACCTGCTGCTGCGCACCGTCGGGCTGGGCTCGTTGGCGCGTTCATGGCTAGGCAATCCCGCCACGGCGCTTTGGGCCGTGATGGCCACCCATTTGTGGAAGTGGCTCGGCTTCAACATGATCGTCTTTCTCGCCGCACTCCATGCGTTGCCGGGCGAGGTGCTCGGCGCAGCCGAACTCGACAATTGCGGCTGGCTCGCCAAACTGGTCTATGTCGTGATCCCGATGCTGCGACCAACGCTGGTGAACCTGCTGGTACTCTCCTTCATTGGCAAGATGATGATTTTCGACCTCGTTTGGATCATGACCCAAGGCGGGCCCTTGTGGTCGACCGAGACGGTGTCGACGTACGTCTACAAGCGGGCGTTCGACTGGAACACATTCGACCTCGGCTATCCATCGGCCATCGCGGTGCTATGGTTCCTCATCATCATCGCCTTTGTCGTTTTCATGAGCTTGCTGCTGCGCCAGCGCGACCGGCTTGAATTCTAGTGCGACGGCGGGGAGAGATGCGACCTTGGCTCGACTACGTACGGAGTGCCCCGCTCCTGCTGTTCCTGCTCGGCTATACGGTGCTCACCGGCGGCCCGTTCCTCTGGGTTGCCTCGATGTCACTGCGCACCACGGCGGAGATCTTCCCCAACCCCTATGCCCTGCCGAACCATCCGCACTGGGAGAAATTCGCCACCGCATGGATCCAGTCCAACTACAGCACGTACTTCTGGAACAGCACCATCGTGGTGGCAAGCGCGGTGGCGATCGTGACCGTGATCGGGGCGATGACGGCACATTGCCTCGCACGGTATCGCTTCCGATCACGCCGGATACTCCGATTCGTGATCCTTTCGGGCCTGGTCCTGCCGCCGCAGATGCTGATTCTGTCGCTGTTCCAGATTCTGCTCGATTACCACCTCTACGATACCCTGCCCGGGCTTGCGATCGTCTATGTCGCGACCCAGCTCGCCATGACGGTCTACCTCCTTGAAGGCTTTTTCGCGCAAATCCCGCAGGATTTGTTCGATGCAGCGCGGATGGACGGGTACTCGGATTTCGAGATCTTCTGGCGCATTACCTTGCCGATCGGGGTTCCGGCGATCTTCACGACGGTGGTCCTCAATTTTGTTATATTATGGAACGAGTTTCTCTACGCGGTCGTGCTCATGACCGATGATAACGAGCGCACACTGCCGCTCGGGATCATGCATTTCATGGGCGCCCATCAGCTCGACGTCGGCATGCTCGCGACCGGATTGATGATCGCCATCATACCGATTGTCCTGATCTACGCCTTGTTCTCGGAGACCATGATCCGCGGCATGACCGCCGGGGCAATCCGCTAGGAATCGATAGCCCATTATGGCGGTTGTCACCATCGACGGGCTCAGCAAACAATACGCGGCGAGCGGCGATTTTGCCGTGCGCGAGGTCAGCCTGGCCGTGGCGGACGGCGAATTCGTGGTGCTGCTCGGGCCGTCGGGTTGCGGAAAGTCGTCCATCTTGCGCATGATCGCGGGCCTCGAGCCGATCACCGCTGGCGTGGTGTCGATCGATGGCCGGGTCGTGAACCAGGTTCCCGCTAAGGATCGGGATATCGCGATGGTATTCCAGTCATACGCGCTGTATCCGCACATGACCGTGCGCGACAACCTCGCCTTCGGTCTCCGTCGTCGCGGCGTACGCTCCGACGAGATTGCGCGGCGGGTGCAGGATGTCGCGGACCGGCTCGGCCTTCTGACGCTGCTGTCGCGCAAGCCTCACGCGCTCTCGGGTGGGCAGCGCCAGCGTGTCGCTCTCGGGCGGGCGATCATCCGCCAACCGAAGGTGTTTCTGTTCGACGAGCCGCTTTCCAATCTGGATGCCGGTTTGCGGGTTGGCACGCGCGGTGAGATCAGCCGCCAGCAGCGGGAAATCGGGACAACCACGATTTACGTCACCCACGATCAGGCGGAGGCGATGACAATGGGGCACCGCATCTGCATCATGAATGCGGGCGAAGTCGTGCAGACCGGTGCTCCGCTGGACGTGTATCGCAGCCCGGCAAACGCATTTGTCGCGCGCTTTCTGGGCAATCCGCCCATGAACCTTGTGCCGGCCACGCTTGAGCCGGCCGGTGACTACGCTAAGGTACTCGTCGCCGGAGCTGCGTTGGAACTGCGAGGCTGGCCGCACGGTGCGCTTCACGCCCACCTCAACCGCAAGGTCACGCTCGGGGTCCGGCCAGAGGATCTGTACGAACACCCGCCCGTGCCCATGCCGCGCCTGAGCGTTCAGGTGCGCGCAATCGAGTCGCTCGGCGCGGAGACGATCCTGCTGCTCACCACAGGCGAGCGAAACCACGAACTGCTTGCTCGTGTCGGGCGTGACACGGCGTTGCGGATCGGCGATCGGACGGACATCGCGATCGATGCCGCGGCGGTGCATCTGTTCGATACCGAGACCGGCAGGGCCGTTCCCAGACGGGACCCATAGCCGACTGCCACCCCGCACCCGGCGCTATGCCTGACGTGCTGGGTGCGCTCGACAGCCGGCCACAGGCCAAAACTGCAACAGGTGCGACGGTTGCAGCAGCCGGCCGATCTGTTCAATATCCAGGGGCGTGTGATCCAAGGATTTCCCGCGAATTGGGAGGCGCTGACGCGACGGAGGACATTCCTGCAGAGCGCGGCGGCCGGTCTGACGTTGCCGCGGCGCGTGTCGGCAGCCAGCGCGCGGCTGCTGAAATTCATCCCGCAGGCGGATCTGGCACTGCTGGACCCGATCCAGTCGCCGGCCCTGGTCACCATCATGCACGCCTGCATGGTGTTCGACACGCTGTACGGCGTCGACGCGACCTATCGCACCCAGCCGTAGATGGTCCAGGGCCACACCGTTGACGACGACGGCAGGACCTGGAAGCTGACACTGCGGGACGGCCTGCGCTTTCATGACAACACGCCGGTGCTGGCGCGCGATGCCGTCGCCAGCATCCAGCGATGGGGTCAGCGCGACAGTTTTGGCCTGACGCTGATGGGCGTTGTGGACGAGCTTTCCGCTCCTTCGGACCGCGTCATCCAGTTCCGACTGAAGAAGCCGTTCCCGATGCTGCCCGATGCACTGGGCAAGATCGGTGCCTATCTCTGCGTGGTCATGCCGGAGCGGCTGGCGCGCACCCCGCCGACGACGCAAGTGACCGAGATGGTCGGCAGCGGTCCGTACCGCTTCGTGGCCAACGAGCGAGTGCCCGGATCGCTGGCGGTCTGGGAACGCGCCGCCGGGTACGTGCCGCGCACCGGCGGCACGCCGAGCCTGCTGGCCGGTCCGAAGATCGCCAATTTCGACCGCATCGAATGGCACACGATCCCCGATGCCGCGACTGCCGCCGCAGCGCTGCAATCCGGCGAGATGGACTGGTGGGATCAGGCAAACAACGATTTTCTGCCAATACTGCGCCGCAATCCCGACATCACGGTGCAGGTGCAGGACAACACCGGCTTCCTCGCTATGGTCCGCCCCAACGAGCGGCAGCCGCCGTTCAACAATGCGGCCATACGCCGCGCCGTGATGGGGGCGATCAGCGAGTCCGACTACATGGTCGCGGTCGCCGGAAAAGACCGCACGATGTGGCGCGACAATGTCGGCTTCTTCCACCCCGCTTCACCGCTCGCCAACAACGCCGGCATGGCGGCGCTGAATGGCCCGCGCGATCTCGATCGCGTCAAACGCGACCTGGCGGCGGCCGGCTACAAGGGCGAGCGCACCGTGGTGCTGGCCGCGACCGACATCGCGAGCCTGAACGCGATGGCGGAAGTTGCCGCCGACATGTTTCGCCGGATCGGCATCAATGTCGACTATCAGGCGACCGACTGGGGCACCGTGGTTCAACGCATCGCCTCGCGCGCGCCGGTGGAGAAGGGCGGCTGGAGTGTCTACACCAACTTCGTGTTCGGCATCTCCATGGTGAGCCCGGCCGCCGACAACTACATCCGCGGCAACGGGTTGTCGGCGATGTTCGGGTGGCCCGACGCGCCGAAGCTCGAAGCCCTTCGCAGCGCCCGGGGGAAGCAGCGCCGGCGCGGCGGTCGCGGCAGCCACCGGCATGGGCGCGCTGCACGCGGGCGGCGACGGCGGCGGCTCGATTCGCATCCCGGCCGCGTTCACCGGCATCTACGGCCTCAAGCCGAGCTTCGGCCGGGTGGCGAATTGGCCGCTGAAGATGCCAGGCTCGATCACCCATTGCGGACCAATGACCCGCACCGTCGCGGACGCCGCGCTGATGCTGACGGTGATCGGCCAGCCCGATGCCCGCGACTGGCAGGCGCTACCGCCCGACGGGCGTGATTACCTGCTTGACTTGGAGCAGGGCGTGGGTGGCCTGTGCATCGGCTATAGCGCCACCCTCGGGTTCGCGTGCGCCGAACCAGCCGTCGCGAGCCTCACCAATCAGGCTGCCGCGGCCTTCGCCGAAATGGGAGCTCGGGTCGAGGACGCCGATCCGGCGATCGGCAATCCGCGTCCAGCCTTCGAGATCTACTACTCCATCCGTTTCACTTGGTTGTACGACATGCTTTCGCAGGCACACCGGCTGATGTTGGATCCGGGCCTTGTCGAGATGGCCCACGCAGGCCGCCGTTATGGCGCGCGGCAAGTGCTGGAGGCCGAGCGCGATCGCCACGAAATGGCGCAGGCGATCGACCGGTACTTCGATCGCTACGACCTGCTGCTGACGCCACAAATGCCGCTGCCCGCCTTCGATGTCGGCCGCGACCATCTGCCTGGCCAATCGAGCTGGCTCGATTGGAGCCCATTCACCTATCCGTTCAACTTCTCCGGCCACCCGGCCGCAAGCGTGCCCTGCGGGTTCGTCGACGGCTTGCCGGTCGGGCTGCAGATCGTCGGCCCGCGCTATCGCGACGACCTGGTGCTGCGGGCCAGCCGCGCCTGGGAGACTGCGCATCCATTCGCGATGCCGGTGCGGCGCTGAGCGCCACGGTCATGCCTGGGATGATCGACTGCCGGCGGCGCTACTTGATGCGGCCGCGGCCGGCTACCCGCCAGATCGCCTCGATCCGGCCGCCGCGCACGCCGACGGTTTCCTCGTGCAGGTGCACGGTGGTGTCGGAATAGCCCACGATCAGCTCCAGCTTGTCGCCGATCCGGGGCGCGTCGCTCGGATGTGCAAGCTCGATCGTGGCGTGCTCCGCCGACAGCCGTACCGGTCCCGCGGGATCGAGCTCCACCGGCGAAGGTGCAGCCGCATCGCCGCTCATTGCCTTCTTGCCCGCGTCCAGAATGACGCGGGTGGGCGTCGGGCGGCAGGTGACCGTGGCCAGCAGCGTCAGCGCGCACGGGAAATCGAGATGGTAATGCGTGCGGTAGTGCATGTCGCTGAAAATGGCGCCGCCTGCCTGGATCTCGGTCACACCGGGCTGCTGGGCGCAATACGGGAACGTGCCGGTGCCGCCGCAGCTGACGATGTGGACAGGATGTCCCGCCGCGCGGCACAATCCGGCGCTCGACGTCAACAATCCGATCGCTTCGGCGACGACGCGCGCTTTTTCCACCGGATCGGCGATCGTAACCGCATGGCTTTCCCACCCCATCAGGCCGCTGAAGTGCAGGTTCTTCTCGGCCGCGATCGTGCCCGCGAGCGATGCCACGGCTGGCCCGGGCAAAACGCCAGCACGGTGCATCCCGATATCGACTTCGATCACCACGCGCAGGGACTTGCCGGATTGCCCGACCGCCTCCCCAAGTGCTGCGACATGCGCTGGACTGTCCACCGCGATGATCACATCGGCGCGGTCGCGCAGATCAAGCAGGCGGCGCAGCTTCGTCGGCCCGACGATCTGGTTGGCAATCAGGATGTCCCGCACGCCAGCATCCGCCAGCACTTCCGCCTCGCCCAGTTTCGCGCAGGTGATGCCGATCGCCCCCGCCTGCAGCTCCTTGCGGATGATCTCGGGCGTCTTCTGGCCCTTGCTGTGCGGGCGCCAGGCGACCCCGGACGCACGGCAGGTCTCCGCGATGCGCGCGATATTCGCCTCCATCACGTCGAGGTCGACCAACAGTGCCGGGGTATCCACCGCCTGCTTCGAGGCACCAAGCAGCGACTGCGATCCGGTCATGAGACGTCTCCTGCAGGGATACCTAGTTTAGTAGCGCGTCCAGACAGTCGGGCAGAACAGCGCCACACGCGTCGTTGGCCACCCGTCGGCGCATGGATCGGCGCGACAGCAGCTGCACCAGTCGGAGCCTTGCCGTCACCCTGCTCCGCAGGTCTGATCTGGATCATGCACTTCCCGATGAGGTTTGCTTTGGGGGGGCGGGTCATGAAGGAGAGCAAGACGGCCTCCAAGCCCTCCCCCACGGGAGAAGAGGCAGTTACGCTTCCGGCCCGACCTTGTTCTGCCCGGACGATGCAACGGAAGCCGATGTGGCTCATCGCACTGTCGATCATTTGCGCCTGGCGTGCGGCCGGGCGATAGCGCCGGCAATAGCTGGGCGCGCAGAGGAAGGAGCCGCCTTTGACCACCTTGCGTGGAAAGGGGCTCGCCGGATCGTAGCTCGCATTGATCGGGGCGCCGCGCCGATTTGCCGGCACGCAGCACGGCTTGTCGGCGGCGGCCGGATGGCGCGCGGCATACCAGTCGGTCGTCCATTCCCACACGTTGCCAGCCATGTCGCTTCCCATGCCACCGAAAGTCGCCCCGTTGTTTCGGGGTCCGCTGATCGTAAACCCCAGGCTGAAGTCGGTCGTTGCGTTCACCGCGAGCAAGCGAAGCCCGGCGAGCACATCGAAGTTGCCCCATTGGCCCTGCAGCACGGTGTAGCCGCCAGCGAGCGTCCAGATCGCCGTCCCGATCGTGGCGCCGACGTGAAGCTGCGACGCGTCCGAGATCGGCAGCCGCGGCCGACCGTCGAAGTCAACCGATCGGATACGGCTGCGACTTCCGCTGGCACTGAAGCGCGTGTACATGAAGTCGGTTAGCAGCGAGAAAGGGCCGTTTCTGGCATCCGCCGCAAACGCCGCCGCGAAATCGAGATGAGACAGATAGTCTCCGGGTCCGACCGAGACGTCGGTCGGCAACCGCCCGCCAAGGTTTGCCGGCAGCTTATAGCTCAACGCCGTGTTGATGGTGGGCAGCCAGAGATAGAGCGCGACATTGAATACTCAGCTCGTTTGGCTCGCCGGGGACCCTCCATTCACGGGCTGCTGGGCGCGAGCGCCTGCTCCGGCTCCGGCTCCGGCCAGCACCAGGATGGCGACCGCCGCCGCGGCCACAGCTCGTTTGTGCATCGATCCCCCGTCGTCCGGCAACGAAAGTATAGTGCGTGTCGTCGCGTTCTGGTTTAAGGATGATAGTGGGTTGCGCACACAACTCAAGTTCGTTCAAGCGCGCTCAAAAAGGCCTTCTCGACCTCTGCCTCGCAGTCGTCATCACGCTTTGGCCCAGGTAATTCCGCACCCTAGTCCTAAGGCGAGCCGCGCCCGGCGCATCGGCTGTCATCATACAGCGACAGCCTTCTCGCGGGCCGCGTCGGAAAGCATCTCCGGCGTAAACCGCTCGGTCAGGACCGGCCCGATGATCGACGTCGCCAGCATCAGCACCAGCACCACGTTGAGCATCGTGCCATCGAGCAATCGTTCCCCGGCGGCGTTGCGCGTGTCGTAGGCGACCAGCGTCGCCGCGAGCGTCGCCGCTACCTGCGGCAAGGTGAGCGCCCACACGGTCCTTCGTGCCGCCGGACCGTAGCCGAAGGCACGCCCTACGGTCGCGGCCGCGATCCACTTTCCCGCGAGCAGTGTGACCACGATGCCGACAGCCATCGGCAGGTTGTGGACGATGGTATTGACGAACTCCGGCGGATCGATCAGGAAGCCGGTGACGATGAAAAAGCTTGGGATGAACAACGACTGTCCGAAGAACTCCAGCTTCAAACTTGTCCAGGCGGGCCGCCGGTGCATCCTCGTCGGCGAAGCCGGCCGCCCGTTCCAGATGGCGCAGGATCGGATAGGGCGGGCTGTTGGCGTGGTACGGCGAACACTGCAACCGGACCTCGTCATGGGGCTGATCCGCAATCCGTCCAAAAAACGTCTCGCACAGCCGGGACTTGCCGATCCCCGGCTCGCCCGACAGCAGCAGGACTTGCCCCTCGCCGGCCGCCGCCGACCGCCAGCGGTCGAGCACCAACGCCAGCTCGGCGTCGCGGCCGATCAAGTCCGCGCTGCCGGGATCGCGCGCCGCCTCGAACCGGGTCAGCGCGGCATGGACGCCCGCGACCTGCCAAGCCGGTACCGCCTCGCCGATCCCCTTCAGCATCTGCGCGGTCATTGGTTCGAGGGCGAACCGGTTACGCATCAGCCGCCGCGTGCTGGCGCCCACCACCACGCCGTTTCGGGGTGCGACAGCTTGCAGCCGGGCCGCGAGGTTGGGCGCCTCGCCCAGCACCGCTTGCTCCGCGGCCGAGCCGACCGCAGGCGAATCGCCGATCACCACCATGCCGGTGGCGATGCCAATCCGACAGGCAAGTTCAAGGTCACCGACCGGACGCAGCCGCGGCATCGCCGCGGCGATGTCGAGCCCGGCGCGGACCGCGCGCTCGGCATCGTCCTCGTGCGCCTGCGGATAGCCAAAATAACCAGCACGCCGTCGCCCAGGAATTTCGCGACGAAGCCATCATAGACGGCGACCGACCGGGACACCGTCTCCTGGTAGGTGTTGATCACCTCGCGCAGTGATTCCAGGTCGAGCGCGGCGGCAAGCCGGGTCGAAATCAATGAGGTCGCAAAACATCACCGTCAGATGCCGCTGCTCGGCGGTGGGCTGCCGTGCGGAACCAATGGCCCGATCTAGCTCAGGCGGCGCGGTATCGAGCGCCGCGATCGCCGCCAGGAGCCGTTTGCGGTGCCCGAGAGGCAGGCCAAGATCGCGAAGCTCGACGTCGGTCAGCGTCGGCAGGACGCCGGCGTCAATCGCCTCGGCCGCGAAGACCGCGGCGTATTGCGGCAGGCCGATCTCGTCCAGCCATCTTCCGACATCGATCATCGCGGCGCTCCCAGCCGCCTGGTCAATTCTCTACACTATAACCCGCATCTTTGGACGCACAATTCCTCGCGCCACACTCCTGTCACTGCGAGGAGCAACGCGACGAAGCAGTCCAGACCCGCCGCACCGTGCCGCTTGCCTGGATCGCCACGCCGGCCAAGTGGCCGGCTCGCGATGACAGTCCCAACGATGGGCGTGAGCATTCGATCCGTCGCGTCCCAGTTGCAAGTCACGCCACTCAATCCCCCTCGAACCGAGGCTTCTGCTTCCCCGCGAACGCGCGGAAGGCGCGGGCGAAGTCGCGGGTCTGCATACAGAGCGCCTGCGCCTGGGCCTCCGCCTCGATCGCCTCGTCGATACCCATGCTCCATTCCTGGTGCAGGCAGCGCTTGGTCATCGCGTGGGCGAAAGCCGGCCCCTCGGCGAGGCTCGCGCCCAGAGCCTGCGCCTCGGCCAGTACCGCGTCGGGTTCGCACAGTCGGTTGAAGAAGCCCCAGCGCTCGGCCTCCTCGCCCGCCATGCTGCGGCCGGTGTAGAGCAGTTCGGCCGCGCGCCCCGCGCCCACGATCCGCGGCAGGATCGCGCAGGCCCCCATATCGGCGCCCGAAAGCCCGACCCGCACGAACAGGAACGCGACGCGCGCCGGCGCCGTGCCGAGCCGCAGGTCCGACGCCATCGCCAGGATGGCACCCGCGCCGGCGCATACGCCATCGACCGCGGCCACGATCGGCTGCGGGCAGGCGCGCATCGCGGAAACGAGCGCGCCGGTCATGCGCGTGAAGCCGAGCAAGCCGCGCACATCGCCCGCTTCCTGCATCCGCACCAGCGGGCCGATGATCTCGTGGACGTCGCCGCCCGAGCAGAAATTGCCCCCCTCCCCGCTCAGCACCACGGCGCGCACCGCATCGCCCGCGCCGGCCAACGCGCGGAACGTGTCGCGCAGCTCGGCGTAGCTCTCGAAGGTCAGCGGGTTCTTGCGGTCGGGCCGGTCGAGCGTGATCGTGGCGACGCGCCCCTCCAGCTTCCAACGGAAATGCTGCGGCGCAGGGTCAAAGCCATCCATCGCTGATCCCCCGTGGCGAGGATAAATAGCGCAATGCAGTGCTTACGGCCGCACCACGACATATTCGAGATTGCCGGCTGCGGCCGCGGCTTCCATCGCTTCCGGCAGAGCCGCAAGCGGATACACACGCGGGCGGATCGGGCTGATGTCGAGCAGCCCGCTGCGCAACAAGTCGAGCAGCCGCCGAACGCGCCCTGCGGATACATGAACTGCCCGATGATCTCCCAATTGTTCAGTATCAGCGCAGTGTAGGGGACCGGCAACTCGGTGGTCATGCTTCCCATCAGCACAAGCCTGCCACCACGACGCAGGCTGTGAAGCGCCGCAAGTGTCGCGTTGGGATCACCAGCATTTCCCACCATGTCGAACGCCATTTGCGCCCCACCGCCGCAGGCTGCACGAAGCGCACCCACGTCTGCCTGCACATCGCCCGTCAGTGCCACCGGTGAGACGCGCGACCCGCCAGCACGTCCCACCGCTTCCAAGGCCGTCGGATTGCGGCCGGCAGCAACCACGCGACCGGCACCCATCGCGATCCCGAGCAACACTGCGGCAGTGCCGTAGGCGCCGGTTGCTCCGGTCACGATCAGCGTCTCGCCCGCAGCGAGCCGCCCTCGGAGCAGGCCCCCGAACGGGACGATGCAGCGGCTGACGGCCGCAAGCTGAGCGGCGTCGAGATTGTCCAGCCCCTCAGTCTGTGTCACCGCCTCGACAGGCATCAGCGCGTACTCGGCGAGGGTTCCGTCCGGCCAGTCCGCCAGAACCGGTTCCGAGCCTGCGCCGATGGAGGTAAGTCCAATAAGAATCTGGGCTGGCTCTTCGACATTCTCCCGTGCGGCGAAATGCGACGAGACCACCACGCGCTGCCCCGGCTTGAGGTGCCAAACGTCTCGCCCGACCGCCTCCACGACACCCACCCCATTGGTCCCAATCGTGAACGGCGCGGAAGGTGGGTTGTAGATGGGCAACTTGCCCTCAACGTAGGGCTTCAGGTACGACATCAGCGATGACGCCTCGATCCGTACCAGCACGCTGCCAGGACGCGGCTCCGGCGTGCGTACATCCTTTAGGCTAAGTTCGCCTCCGAGCCGCTCTAATCGCCAAGCTTTCATACCGGCCTCCTTTAAATCCAGATTTTGCGATATGGCACTCCGGCGCTAATTCTCGTGTGAGTCCAGACCGGCCGCTCGGCGTGCAGCCGCGAGAACAGCATTGCCGGGAGCTGCCCAGGCGATCTCCCAGAAGTTGTCCTCGGGATCAGACGTATGCGGAACGTCCATGGAAGAATTCTGCGTCTGTCGGCTCCTTTGTCACCCTCCCACCGGCTTCGCGAAAGACAGCAACCATCTCATCCACGTCCTCAGGATTCTCGACATTGATGATGATGCTGAAGCCGATTCCGCCACGGGCAATCTCCGGCTGCGCCCGCGCATCCAGGGCAAGTTGCTCGACGCGAAATAAGGCGAGCAGCACGCCGCGCAGCTCGAAAACTGCGAACTCTTCCAAGTCGAGGACCTGCGGCCAGCCAAGACGACGATAGAAGTCGCGCTCAACCGCAAAGTCGCGAACGCCAAGCGTGACGACGCTTGCATGAGGTGCGCCCACATTCTCCATTTTGCGATGTTCCTCCAATTTTGAAAGAAACCGCCCGTGGCGCCGCTGTCATCGCGAGCCGCCACTTGGCGGCGTGGCGATCCAGGCGGGCAGCACCGTGCGGCGGCCTTGCATTGCTTCCTCGCTTTCGGCGGCGAACCTGATCGGCCGAAGAACAGGGCCTGATCAGGCTTCCTGAGGCCCAAAAACAGGCTCGCCGCCGGCCTGAGAACAGGGCTGGATCAGGCTCGCCGCCCCTGAGAACAGGATTAAATCAGGCCCGCCGCAGCTTGTGGGGTGGCTCCGGGGTCCCGCCGTCGGCTCGCTCGCGAGTCGCATCGTCCTCCTCCCTCATCTCGGCCTCCGCGGCGATCATGGTCAGCAGCTCGGTATCCGAAACTCGCGTCAACTCCCGCGTCGCCGGCACCGGCTCCGCCCGCCGCAATTCAGGCACCACCTCTAACATCCCCGTTGCCAATTGTCAAACACCTTAACGCAGGCCGCGGCCGAGAGCTGTCGGAAGTGCCGGCTGTCCTCGTGTCTGAGGGCGCCGCTACGCCGCGTCCGCCAGCACCAAGCGCCGGCGCGGCACCGCCTTCCGCGGCACGGCGGCATAGACGTCCTTCACCGCCTCGGTCAGCGTGACGCCCGCGAGTTGCGGCACCACGCGCCGCCCCGCCCGCTCGCAGAGCGGCGCCGCGCGCAGCACCACCCGCCAGGTGACCGGCGGCACGTAGAGCGCCCACTCCCGCCGCTCGACGCGGAACAGCGAGGCGGCGAGCAGGCGGCCGATCTGGCCCGGCGAATAGGGCTGGCCCTGACCGAACGGCGTGTTCTCGACATTCGCCCAGGCGCCGCGCCGGTTGGGGGCGACGACCAGCACGCGCCCGTCATCCTTCAGCACCCGCCACACCTCGCGCAGCATCCGGCGGGCATTGTCGGCTGCCTCCAGCCCGTGGATCAGGAGGATGCGGTCGAAGCAGAGGTCCGGGAAGGGCAGCGCGTCCTCCTCGGCGGTGCAGGAGAGGTTGGCGGTGCCGGCCGGCCAGCGGGCGACGCCTACCTGGGCCGGCATCAGCGCCACCGCCCGCGCCGCCCGCTCCCGCCACAGCCGCAGATAGGGCGCGGCGTAGCCAAGCCCCAGCACCGACTGGCCCGGCAATTCCGGCCAGATCGCGGCCAGCCGCTCGCGCAGCAGCCGCGCCGCCACCGCCCCGCGCGCGGTCGCGTAGAAGTCGGCCGTGGAGTGAACGTCTGCCGCCATGCCTGCCACTATAGGCGCATCGGCCCGCCGTACCACATCCGGTTTGCGGCGCCCGGCCCCGATGCTACATCCCTCTGATGCCCGTCTCGGCCCGCCCGGTTCCCATCCTGTCGGATAATTACGCCTGGCTGCTGCACGAGCCGGGCAGCGGTGCCGTCGGCATCATCGATCCGGCCGAGCCCGAGCCGGTGATCGCGGCCCTGCGCGCGGCCGGCGGCCGGCTCGACCTGATCCTGCTCACGCACCACCACGCCGATCACGTCGCCGGCACCGACGCCGTGCGCGCGGCGTTCCCCGGGGCTGTCGTGGTGGGGGCAGCGGCTGATGCGCACCGGCTGCCGCGTCTCGACCGGGCGGTGGCCGAGGGCGAGACGGTGGCGCTGGGCGGCGCGCCGGCGCGGGTGATCGACACACCCGGCCACACGCGCGGCCACATCGCGTTCTTCTTCGCCGACGGCGCGGTGCTCGCCTGCGGCGATACGCTGTTCAGCCTCGGCTGCGGGCGGCTGATCGAGGGCAGTGCGGCCGAGATGTTTGCCTCGCTGGCCAAGCTCGCGGCACTGCCCGATGCCACGCTGGTCTGCTGCGGCCATGAATACACCGAAAGCAACGCCCGCTTCGCGCTCTCCGTCGATCCGGCCAATGCCGCATTGCAGGCGCGGGCGGCCGAAGCGCGGGCGCAGCGCGCGGCGGGTCAGCCGACCGTGCCCTCGCGTCTGGCCGAGGAACGCGAGGCCAACCCATTCCTGCGCGCGCGCGACGTGGCCGCCTTCGCCGAATTGCGCTCGCGAAAGGACCTCTACCGTTGAAGCTTATCGGCACCCCGAACAGTCCGTTCGTGCGCAAGGCGCTGGCCTGCGCGATCACGCGCGGCATCGACGGACGGATCGAGCTGGTCCCGGCCAACCCGCACGTCTCGCCGGCTTCCCTGCTGGCGGTGAACCCGCTGTCGAATGTGCCGTGCCTGGTGACCGACGATGACGTGGCCCTGTTCGACAGCCGGGTCATCTGCGAGTACCTCGACAGCGTGGGCGACGTGATGGCGCTGTTTCCTGCCCACGGTGCCGCGCGCTGGCTGGCGCTGAAGATGCAGGCGATGGCGGACGGGATCGCGGACGCGGCCGTCGCCCGCCGCGGCGAGCAGGGCCGCCCGCAGGAGGCCGCCCGCGAGGCCGCGATCGCGCGGCATCAGGCGGCGATCGAGCGCACGCTCGATGCGCTGGAGGCCGAGCCGCCGGCGAACCACATCGATATCGGCACGATCGCGGTCGCCTGTGCGCTCGGCTATCTCGATTTTCGCTTCGGCGCCGAGCCGTGGCGTCCCGGCCGGCCGCGTCTGGCGGCGTGGTTCGAGGGGTTTGCCGAGCATCCCGGGATCGCGCGAACGGTGCCGCACGATCCGGCCTGAGCAGCATTCACGCGATCCCGAGAGGGATGGCGCTGTCCTCCCCTCCTCGTTGCGGGCCACGGGATTCACGCATCTTTTCGCCAATGACCCGTGTCGGTGAGCGGCTCAAAGCCCTCTCCGCCCTTGGGGGCGAAGAGGGTTGGGTGAGGTGGGGGCCAGCCGCGAACGCATTACGAGTGCGGACCATGCTCGCACGCACGCTGTGATGCGTTTTGCAAAGCATTCGCGCCGCGTTGGAGTTTCCCCCACCTCACCCCGCCCTCTCCGTCCCCAGGGGCGGAGAGGGAGTTGAGCGTCGCTGCTTGCGCCCAGTTTAATCAGCACCACGTCGCCGTCATCTCGCGCGCCGGTCGAAGTCGCGCTGTGCGGCGCCGATCGCCTGAAGATGGCGTTCGATCCAGCGATCGAGCGTGGTGATCGGCTCGCTCAGCGAAGCGCCGAGCGTCGTCAGCGAATATTCGACCCGCGGCGGCACCTCGGGGTAGGCGTGGCGAGCCACGAAGCCGTGGCGCTCGAGCTTCCGTAGCGTCTGGATCAGCATCTTGTCGGAAACGCCGCCGATCCGCCGCCGCAGCTCCGCCGTGCGCGCCGGGCCGCGGGCGAGCCTATGCACGAGCAACAGCGCCCATTTCTGGGCAAGAACCTCCAGCACCGCGCGCGACGGACAGCCGGGGTTGAAAACGTCTCCTTCACAGCTCCGCCGGGTGGCGATCATCTTTTGCATGTCGCAAAACTTACCAGAAGGTGCGTACTTGTCCAGGAGAAAGCACTGTGTAATGTCTCCGCCCGGCGCGGCGACCCACACCCCCCAATCGCCGCCTGCTCAGGGAGATCACCATGAAACTCTTCTATGCGCCCGGCGCCTGCTCGCTATCTCCGCACATCGCGCTGCTCGAAGCGGGGATTCACTTTTCCCTCCAGAAAGTCGATCTGAAGAACAAGACGGTCGAATCGGGCGGGGATTACAATAACGTGAACGGCAAGGGCTATGTGCCGGCGCTGCAGCTCGACAATGGCCAGACGCTCACCGAAGGACCGGCGATCGTGCAGTATATCGCCGACCAGAAGCCCGCTGCCGGCCTCGCCCCCGCCGCCGGCACGATGGAGCGCTACCGGCTGCAGGAATGGCTGAACTTCATCACCTCCGAGCTCCACAAGTCGATGGCCTCGATGTTCAACCCCGCCCAGACACCCGAATGGAAGGAGGCGGTCAAGGCAACGCTCGCCAAGCGGCTCGACTGGCTCTCCAAGCAGCTCGAGGGCAAGCAGTACCTCATGGGCGAGAAGTTCAGCGTTGCCGACGGCTATTTGTTCACGGTGCTGAGCTGGGCGCCGCATATCGGATTCGATCTCGGCAGGTGGCCGGTGATCGAGCAATACGAGGCCCGCATCGGCCAGCGCCCGAAGGTGGTCGAGGCGATGAAGGCTGAAGGCCTGGTGAAATAGCGCTCCCTTCCTGCGGAGGCCGCAATGCAAGCCCTCTCCGCCCCCGGGGGCGGAGAGGGAGCGGAGCGTAGCTGTGATCGCAGGATGCGCGAGGCTGGCGGAGGCGTTGCACGCGCGGCCGGGCCGCCCAATCTCGGGATCGTCGCCGACCGCTGGGCGACCGAGACAGGGAGGAAATCATGAACGACGCGCTCAAGACCGCCGCCGATGCGATCCTGCACAGGATGGTGTCGGATACGCCGCGCGTGCCCGGCGTGGTCGCAATGGCGACCGACCGGCGCGCGAACATCTTTGAGGGCGCGGCCGGCCAGCGGCTGCTCGGGCAGCCGGCCGACATGACGCTCGACACCGTGTTCGCGATCTTCTCGACCACCAAGGCGATCACCGGCACCGCGATCCTGCAACTGGTCGAGGATGGCAAGCTCGACCTCGACGCGCCGGCCAAGACCTATGCGCCGGAGATCGGCCGCGCGCAGGTGCTGGAGGGCTTCGACGCAGGCGGCAAGCCGCGCCTGCGCGCGCCCAAGCGCGACGTCACGACGCGGATGCTGCTGCTGCACACGGCCGGGTTCGGCTACGACTTCTTCAACGAGACCTACAACCGCTTGGCCAAGGAGCACGGCCAGCCGAGCGTCGTCACCGCGTCCCGCGCCTCGCTCGCGACCCCGCTGCTGTTCGACCCCGGCGAGCGCTGGGAGTACGGCAGCAACATCGACTGGGCGGGTCAGGTGGTGGAGGCCGTCGCCGGCAAGCGGCTGGGCGAGGTCATGGCCGAGCGCATTTTTATCCCGCTCGGCATGACCAGCACGGCGTTCACGATCACGCCGGCCATGCGTCCGCGGCTCGCGCGGATGCATCAGCGCGAAGCCGACGGCGGGCTCACGCCGCTGCCCGATTTCGAGCTGCCGCAGGAGCCGGAGGTCCACATGGGCGGGCACGGGCTGTATGCCACGGTCGGCGACTACTGCCGCTTCATCCGCATGTGGCTGAACGACGGCGCCGGCGAGCACGGCCGCGTGCTGAAGCCCGAGACCGTGCGCATGGCGGAGCAGAACGGGCTCGGCGAGAAGAAAATAAAAATGCTGCCGGGCGTGATCGCGCAGCTCTCGAACGACGCCGAGTTTTTCCCCGGACTTTCGAAATCCTGGGCGCTGACCTTCATGGTCAACGACGAGGCGGCGCCGACCGGGCGGCCGGCGGGCGCGCTCGGCTGGGCGGGGCTCGCGAACCTGTTCTACTGGATCGACCGCCGCAACGGATTGGGCGGGTTCTGGGCGACGCAGATCCTGCCGTTCGCCGATCCGACCTCGTTCGGCGGGTACATGGAGTTCGAGACCGCGGTCTATCGGACGATGACGATGCAAAAGGCGGCGTAGGCCGGGGCGCCCGGCGCCGACATCAATCCGCGTCGGCGCCGGATCGCGGGCGCGATCACTCCACCTGCGTCAGCTTGCCGCCGTAGAGCACCGGTCCAGTCGGCTGGCCGGTCGGCGAGCCGCCCTTCGGCTCCAGGCTGACCAGCAGCTGCGTGCCGCTGCGGCCAGCGGCAGCGATCGCCGCCCGCAAGCCGGCCGCCGGCAGCACGCCCACCGCCACCGGCCGCGTGGCCCCGGGCGGCAGCGACCACAATTCGAGGTCGCGATTGGCGGCGACGCTCACCGGGCCCACGGGGCGGATGAACACCGTCCCGTCCGGCCGCACCTCGGCCACGAACGCCACACCCGGCCCGTTCAGCGGTGCCAGGCCCGCGACATAGCTTGGCAGCGGCCGACTTGGCTGCGCCACCACGAAGGCGAGCACCACGGCTGCAACCGCTGCCAGCGCCGTGGTCGCCCGCCACAGCGCGACGCTGCCCCACAGCCGCGCAAGTGCTCCGGGTGGCGGCGGGCCAAGCGCGTGCTCGATCCGCTGCCACAGCGCGGGCGGCGGCGGTACTGGGGGCACGAGCGTCGCGAGCGGCATCAGCCGCCGCTCCCACGCCAGCGCCGCAGCATCGAGCGACGGGTCGCGGGCGCGCGCCGCCTCAAACTCCCGCCGCTGCTCGCCATCGAGGAAGCCGATCACGTATTCGGCCGCCCACAGGTCAGGGTCGTCCGCGACGCCGCTCATCGCTCAAGGCAATCGCGCAGGGCCGCGAGGCCGCGGCGGATCCAGGACTTGACCGTGCCGAGGGGCGTTGCCAGCCGCTCGGCGAGCTCGGCATGGGTGAGGCCGCCGATGAAGCTCATCACGATCAGCCGGCGCCGTTCTTCCTCAAGCTGTTCGAGGCAGGCACGCAGCGCGCGTGCATCGGCATGGCTCACGAGCTGCGCGAGCGCGTCCGGCGACAGATCGGCCGCCTCGGGCAGCGCCAGGCCCGGCTGCTCGCGCCCGTGCCGTCGCGCGAGATCGAGCGCCCGATAGCGCACCAAGGTCAGCAGCCACGCCTCGGCGGTGCCGCGCGCCGGATCGTATCGCGCGGCGTTCTGCCAGACTTGGAGGAAGGCCTCCTGCACCGCGTCTGCCGCGAGACTCGCCTGCCGCGTGATGCGCAAGGCCACACCGTGCAGCCGCGGCGCCTGGAGCTCGTAGAGGCGGCGGAACGCGGCGCGGTCGCCCCGACCGCAGCGGGCAAGCAAGGGCGCGAGCTGCGGGTCAGCCGCCTCGAACGAGCCGCTCCTCATTGTCCCCCGTGCCCGGACGCCCATGCTGCGATACCGCACGTGCCGGGGCGGGCACAAGGCGACGAAAGGCGTTTGAGCCAGGGCGGCCATGCCGCGCGACACCTTTGCAACGACCACCCCCCTACCCGGCAGAAGTCGCGATGGATGCGTCAGAGCAGGGCGATGCCGACCAGGATCGTGAGCACCGTCAGCGGTGCTCCGGCGGCGAAATAGGTCCCGAAGCGCACCTCCACCCCCTCCTGCCGCGCCCGCTGCACCACGATCAGATTGGCGACCGAGCCGAGAATAGTGAAATTGCCGGCCAGCGTGGACGCCATCGCCACCACCAGCCACGCGCGTTGCGGATCGTGCAGGTGGGCGACGAAGGGGCGCAGCACGAGCACGGCCGGCACGTTGCTCACCAGGTTCGACAGCACAGCGGTGACACCGCTCAAGGCTGCGGTATTGTCGAGGTGGAGCTGTGCCGCGGCGGCCACGGCCTGCGGCGTGAGCCAGGTGCGCTCCAGTCCGGCGACGACGATGAACAGGCCCCCGAACATCAGCAGCAGGGTCCAGTCGATCTGCGCATAAACCTTCTCGGGCTTCACCGCGCGTGTCAGAAGCAGCACCGCGCCGGCGATGATCGCGACCTTGGGGGGCGCGAAGCCGGCGAAGAACGCGACCACCAGTGCGGCGGTCACGGCGAGCGCCTTCAGCATCATTCCGCGATGCACGCGCGCGGCAGGCGCCTCGGCCGCGAGCCTGCCGCCGGTGAAGAACTCGCGCCACCACAGCCCGCCGATCACCAGCACGGTCAGCACCAGCCCGATCGCCGCGACCGGTGCGAGCGCAGCGACGAAGGCGCCGTAGGAGATGCCTGAAAGCGTGCCGATGATCATGTTCTGCGGGTTGCCGGTGATCGTCGCCGTGCTGCCGACGTTCGACGCCATCGCAATGCCGAGCAGGTACGGCACCGGGTTGCGCTTCAGCCGCAGCACCACGTCGAGCACCAGCGGCGTCAGCACGAGGCAGATCGTGTCGTTGACCAGGAACGCCGAAAGCAGGCCAGAGACCAGCACCACCGCAACCAGCAGCAGCGCCGGGTGCCGCGCGCGCGCGACCGCCCAGCCGGTGACCAAGCGGAAGAAGCCGGAGAGGCGCAGATTGGCGACCACGATCATCATGCCGAGCAGCAGCGTGATGGTGTCGAGGTCGATCGCCGCCTCCGCCTGCTTCAGGCTGAGCACGCCGGCGGCGACCATCAGGGCGGCTCCGAGCAATGCCGCGCCGGCGCGATCGAGGCGCGAATATGGCACCTTGCCAAGAGCGATGACGGCGTAGGTGGCGACGAAGATCAGCAGTGCGGCGAGCCGGTGATCGGCGAGGATATTCATGCGGCTTGCTTGGTTTCCGGCACCAGCGTCGCATAGAGCAGCAGGGCGATCAGCGCGAACGCGCCGAGAAAGGCGAACGCGGCCGGGAAGCCCGCGCGCACCACGATCTCGCCGGCAACCCCGTTGCTGAGTGCCGCCCCCAGTCCCCAGCAGGCCGAGGAGGCACCGAGGGCGAGGTTGTAGCGCCCGGTGCCCTTGGTCATGTCGGCGACCACGACCGGGAACAGCGCGCCGAAGATGCCGGCGGCAACGCCGTCAAGCACCTGGATCGACAGCACCGCGACCGCGCCGTGCGACAGCGCGAACAGCGTGCCGCGCACCGGCAGGGCGATAAAGCAGGCGAGGAACAGCGGCTTGCGCCCCCACGCATCGGCGCGGCGACCGACCAGGATCGCCATCGGCACCATCACGAACTGAGCGATGATGATGCACCCGGCCATGACCGCGCTGCTGGCGCCGCCGTACTCGCGCGCGAGCTTTTCACCGGCGAGCGTCAGCATCGCGGCGTTGGCGAAGTGAAAGCAGGTGATCGAGAGAGTGAACAGCAGCAGCGGACGGTTCTCCAGAACTGCCCTCAATCCGCTTGCCGCCTTTGCCTCCGACGCCCTTCCCCGATTGCCGTCATCGGCACCGCGCGCGATGTCATAATCGATGTGACGCGGATTGATCGTCAGCACCGCCGCGATGGCGGCGAGCGAGAGCACGGCCACGATCCACAGCACCGCCGCGGGCGCGATCAGGTATCCGGCGGCGCCCGCGCCGATCGCGGTGACGACGTTGCCGCCGTGGTTCCAGGCCTGGTTGCGCCCGGTGCGCGCCGTGTAGCGGGCGCGGTGGACGAGGCCGAGGCTGATCCCCGCAACCGCCGCCGGGAAAGCGGCGTCGGACAGCCCGTTCGCAGCCTGGGCGATCAGCACCGGCCAGAAACGCGGCATCGAGGCCATCACCAGCGAGGCGACGCCGACCGTCAGCGCAGCGGCGACCACGATCGCGCGCTTCCAGCGCACATAATCGACCAGCGCGCCGAGCGGCGAGCTCCCCGCGACGGTCGCGAGCCCGCCCACGGTCAGCACCAGTCCGGCGGAGCCGGAATTCCAGTGCTGGCTCGAGATGAGAAAGATCGCGAGGAACGGCCCGACCCCGCCTTGGACGTCCGCGAGCAGGAAATTGAGCCAGTCCAGCGCACGATTGTCCGAGCGCCCTGCGGCCGCGGCGGCTTTGCGATTCACAACGGTCTCGCTCATGTCTGTCCGGGGCCGGTCATGGGGTGCCGCGCGGCAACGCGAGCAGGCCGCGTCCGTTCCTCAAGCGGAGCGAACGCGGCCCGCCGTGCTCAGCCGGCGCCGGGACGGTCCGGACCGCCGCCCGGTCCCCCGCCACGCGGCCCGTGACCATGCGGCCCGTGGCCGTGCGGCCCGTGCGGCCGGGGCGTTGCGACGGCGGTGAGCTGCGTCGCGTTCGGGCCGATCTGCGTCACTGCGATCACGCGGCCGAGCGCGTTCGCCATGCCTTGCCCCTGCACCGCCACGGTCGCCCCCGGCTGCAGCAGGCTGGCAAGACGGGCCGCCTCGGGCGGCGGCAGGCGCAGGATGGTGCCGTCATTCAGCATCGCCCCGTTCACCTCGCCGCGCGGGCCGTGCAGCACCTCCTGGATGGTGCCCTGCGCCTGCATCGCCTGCATTCCTGCCGGGCCGCGGCCGGGCCGGCCGAAGCCGGGGGCGCCGTTGTCAGTCACCTTCTGGCCGGTCGCGTCGTTGGTCACCGAGACCGCGTCCACGAGCTTCTCGTTCAGCGCCTTCAGCCCGTGCACCGTCACCTTGTCGCCGGGCTTGGCGACGAAGACGAGCTGCGAGGAAAGCCGGGGCGGCACGTGGATCTCGGTGCCGTCGGAGAACACCAGCCCATCGACGTCGCCGCGCGGCGTCAGCGTGTAGTGCGCGACGGTGCCGGAGACCGCCGGCAGCGACTGACTATCGACCTGCATATTCGCGGCGGGCGGCGGCGGAGGCGGCGCGGCAGGGGCCTGCGCCGGGTTCGGCGCTGCCGATTGCGCGAAGGCGCCGCCGGAGGCCAGCACGGTGGCGGCGACGCCGGCGAGGAGCCGGTTGCGCCAGAGGGTGTTCATCGGTGTTACTCCTTCAGGACTACACCGCCCGAAGCGGTGCCGATCCCTCCAGAGCAAGGCGCGTGCCAGCCCCCTCTCCAGGGGCGGAGAGGGAGTTCAGGGTTAGCGTGTTACCCCTCGCTGTCCGGTTCGGCGACATCCTCCGTCCGCTCGCCGGACAGTCCGTAGCGGCGGGCCTTGGCGTAGAGGAGCTGGCGGTGAATGCCGAGCCGGCGTGCCGCCTCGGCGCGGTTGCCGCCGGCCTCGTGCAGGGCACGCGCGATCATCCGCTGCTCAAGCCGCGCGACCGCGCCGGGTAGGTCATCCGCCGCGCTGGAATCGGCGGCGACCGCCGGCGGCGCGTCGAGGAAGGCGAAATCCGCTGCCCCGAGCGTCTCGCCCGCGGCCAGCACGGCGGCCCGTTGCAGGGCGTTGCGCAACTCGCGCACGTTGCCGGGCCACGAATAGGCGATCAGGCGGCCGGCGGCATCGGCGCCCAGACGGCGGCCGAGCGGGTGCAGGAAATGCGCCGCCAGCAGCGCCACATCGCCCGGGCGATCGCGCAGCGGCGGCAGTACCACCGGCACGACGCTCAAGCGATAAAATAAATCCTCGCGGAACCGGCCCTCGCGCACCCGCGCCGGCAGGTCGCGATGGGTCGCGGCGATGATCCGCACATCGACCGGCACCGGCCGCCCACCGACCGGCGTCACCACCCGCTCCTGCAAGAGCCGGAGAATCTTGGCCTGCATCGCCGCGTCCATGTCGCCGATCTCATCCAGCAGCAGCGTGCCGCCGGCGGCCTCGCGGAACGCGCCGGGGCGATCGGCGACCGCGCCGGTGAAGGCGCCGCGGACATGGCCGAACAGCGTGCTCTCCAGCAGTGCTGCCGGGATCGCGGCACAGTTGACCGCGACGAACGGGCCGCCGGCGCGGCGGCCGTGGCGATGGATCGCGCGCGCCACCACCTCCTTGCCGGTGCCGGTCTCGCCGGTGATCAGCACCGTCGCGTCGCTGTCCGATACGCGCCCGATCGTCTTCTGCACCTCGCGCATGGCACTGCTGGCGCCGATGAAGGCGTCCGCCTCCTCGGCGGCCGGCGGCATCGCGGCGGCGGGGCGGGCGCGCAGCATCCGGGCGAGCAGGTCGGCCAGCGCCTCGCGGCCAATCGGCTTGGTCAGGTGGTCGAAGGCGCCGAGCCGCATCGCGTCGATCGTGTTCGCCGCCGTCGCGTGCGCGGTCAGGATCGCGACCGGCGGCGGAGCGGGCGAGGCGCGCAGCCGGCGCAGCACGGTGATGCCGTCGAGGTCGGGCATCCGCAGGTCGAGCAGCACTGCGTCGGGCCGGGCCTCGGCCGCGAGTGCGAGGGCGGTGCCGCCGTCGGCGGCGGCGAGCGGGCGATGGCCGAGGTCGCCCACCGTCTCGGCCAGCGCGTCGCGCAGCGCCGGCTCGTCATCGACGATGAGAACGGTCTTCATTCCGGCAGCTCGATGGTGATGGTCGTGCCCTCCTCGGGATGCAGCGCGCGCACTCGCCCGCCATGCGCCTCCACCGTCTCGCGCACGATGGCGAGGCCGAGGCCGGTGCCGCCGGGGCGGCCGGTGACGAACGGCTCGAACAGATGCGGGCGCAGCGCCGGCGGCACGCCATCGCCGGTGTCGCTGACGGAAATCTGCAACGCCCCCGCCACCCGCCGCGCCGCGACCAGCACGCGCCCGCCGGCGGGCGTGTTCTGCACCGCGTTGAGCACGAGGTTGTCGATCGCACGGCCGATCCGGTCCGGGTCAAGGGTCGCGGCCAGGTCCTCCGGCGCCTCCAGCGACAGCGCCACGCCGCGCGCCTGCGCCTGCTCGCGCAGCGCGTCGAGCCTGTCGGCCAGGAAGCGGTCCAAGTCGGGAAGCTGGCGCGGCTGCGGCGCGACCTGCCACGCGGAACCGAGCAGGTCGCCGGCCAGCGCGTCGAGCCGGGCGATCTGCTCGAGGATGGCACGCAGCGCCCGCTCCTGCCGCGACGGGTCCGCCCCCGGCGCCAGCGCGTTCTCGGCCTTGAGCCGCATCGCCGCGATCGGGTTGCGCACCTCGTGCGCGACCCCGGCGGCGATGCGACCGAGTGCCGCCATCCGCTCCGAGCGCGCCACCTCCCGCCCCAGCGCGTCGGCGCGCGCCCGTGCCGCCGCCAGCCGCGCGCCGGCGCCGTTCAGCGCGGCCACGATGCGGTCGAGGTCGCGCTGCCCGGTGGGCGCCAGGGCCGGCAGCGTCTCGCCCTGCGCCAGCGCCGCCTCCAGCCGGCGCAGCCGCGCACCCCAGAAGCGCAGCTTCAGCCCGAGCCAGGCCGCCGAGGCGAGCAGCACGACGACCAGGATGGCGAGGCCGCCCGCCGCTTGCAGGAACGCCGACCCGCCCGCGGTCTCGACGCGCACCAGCGTCCAGCCCGCCAGATGCGGCACCGCGACCCGCAGCGGGCAGGAAGCGGCCAGCACGACGCGGCTGCCGGCATCGAGCCGCTGCGCCGATGGCGCGTCGTCGAGGATCGCGGACTCGGCGAGCCGGCGTATTGTCTCGCGTTCGGCGGTCGTCAGCCCCGTCCGCGCGCCAATCCGGGCGGCAGAGGGATAGGCCTCGGCAAGCCCGCCCTGGCCGAGGCTCCACACCCCGCCCTGCACGCCCTGTTCGCCGCGCAGCGCCAGCACCACCGCGGCGTGCAGGCCGCGGTCGAGCGCCGCGGACGTCGGTGCCGGCGGCGCCGCGGTGCCGACCAGCAGGAACGCGACCCGCCCCGCGATCGCCTGGCAGCCGTTCTGGACTGCCGCCTCGCCGCGCCGGATCTGCTCGGCCGTGGTCTGGCCGTAGAGGGAAACCAGCAGCCCGCCGACCGCAAGTGCCACGATCAGGAAGGCGGACCAGGCAAGCGTGAACCAGCCGAGGATGGAACGAGGCACGCCGGCGATGTCGTGCGCCGTGCGACCTGCACGGACGGGATCACGGAAACGTGAATGCCGCCATACATGAACCTTTGATCGCACGGCGCTTGCCGCGCCGGTTGCCGCGTGCGCGCGGCGCCTGTATCTGGACCGCGCATATCAGAATCGGTGGCGACGGCGGGTGTCGGGCGAGCAGACCAGCACAGGGTTCAGCGCGCCGCGCCCGCCGCGGGGGCGCGCACGAACTGGCGCGTGCGGCTGATCGGCGGTGTTCGACACCTCTGTTGCCGGCCTACTCGACGTGGCGGGCCGTCATCCGGCCGTGCAGGCGGGCGCGATCGTGCTCGGCACTTTCGTGCTGGAGGACGCGGCGACCGTCCTCGCGGCGCTTCAGGCACAGGCCGGCACGATCACGGTCTGGCTGGCGCTGGTCTCGCTCTATGTCGGCATCGTGCTGGGCGACATCGGCCTCTACGGACTCGGCAAGCTCGCGTCGATGTTTTCCTGGGCGCATCGCTGGATCCCGTCGCAGCGGGAGTTGCAGAGCCAGCGCTGGCTCCAGCCGCGGGTGTTCAAGGTGGTGGTGATCGCGCGCTTCTTGCCCGGCGCGCGGCTGCCGACCTATACCGCGTGCGGCTTCCTCGGTGCGGATTTCAAGCGCTTCACCTTGGCGACCAGCCTCGCCACACTGATCTGGACCTCGGCGCTGTTCACCGTCTCGCTGCGCGTCGGCCGCGTGCTGCAGGAGCATTTCGGTGCCTGGCGATGGGTGGGCGCGATCGGGTTCGTGATCTTCATCATCGCGGCCGGACGGATCGCGCTCAAGCTGCAGGATGCCAATGGACGTGAGCGATAGCATCCGATGAGCGAGACCACCCTCGCCCGCGTGCTCGGCGAGACCGGGGCGCCCAGCGGGCGCGTCGTCTCGCCGTTCGAGTTCTGGCCGAGCTGGCTGTTCTACGCGCCGGTCGTCGCGCAATGGGCCGCCCTCGGCCTGCGCTACGGCGATCTCACGCTGCCCTGTGCGGCCAATCCGCGCATCGACACCGGCGGGCTGTGCGGCGAGCGCAAGAGCGACATCCTCGATATGGTGGAGGGCGAGGTGCGGGCATGGATCGCGCCGTACGCGACCTTCCGGACCGGCGCCGACGATCCGGCGGCGGCGCAGGCGGCAATGGTGCGCGCCGGGATCGCATTCCCGATCGTGATCAAGCCCGATATCGGCTGCAACGGCACCGGCGTGCGGCTGGTCGCCGACGCGGCGGCGCTCGCCCCGGTGCTCGCCCAGTTTCCACGCGATGTCGGCCTGGTGGTGCAGGCGCAGGTTCCGCACGAGGGCGAGGCCGGCCTGTTCTACGTCCGCCGTCCCGGGGAGGCGCGCGGACGCGTGACCTCGGTGACGCTGAAATTCGCGCCCTACGTGATCGGCAACGGCCGCTGGACGCTGCGCGAGCTGATCCTGGCGGACCCGCGCGCCGGCCGCGTGCCGCAGCTTTACCTGCCGCGCCTCGAGCGCCGGCTGGAGGAGGTGCCGCTCGCTCGGCGAGCGCGTGCGGCTGGTGTTCAGCGGCAACCATTGCAAGGGCTCGATCTTCCGCGACGGCACGCCCGAGGTGACGCCCGCGCTCACCGATTGCGTCGAACGCATCGCGCGCGCGATCCCCGACTTTCATTTCGGCCGCATCGACGTGCGCTACGAGAGCCTGGCGGCACTTCGCCGCGGCGAGGGCTTCACCATCATCGAGGTCAACGGCGTCGGCTCCGAGGCGACGCATGTGTGGGATCCCGACACGACGCTGCGCGAGGCCTATGCGGCGCAGTTCTTCCACTACCGCGCCGCCTTCGAGATCGGCCGCGCGATGCGCGCGCGCGGCCATCGGCCGTCGGGGGTGCGTGCGCTGTTCGGCTTCTGGCGCCGGCAGAAGCGGCTGATGGCGTCCTATCCGATGAACGACTGAGCGTCCGCGACCACGAGCGCTGCCGGGGGGCAGATCATTCCATGACCAGTTTGCAGGCGATCGTGATCGCGCTCGTGCAGGGTGCGACCGAACTGTTTCCGGTGAGCAGCCTCGGCCACGCGGTGGTGCTGCCGGCGCTGCTGCGCTGGAACATCGACCAGCACGCGACCGCCTTCCTGCCGTTTCTGGTGATGCTGCATCTGGGCACGGCGACGGCGCTGCTGCTGTATTTCTGGCGCGACTGGTGGGCGCTGCTGCTCGGCGTGCTCGGCCTGTCGGGTCGCGGGCGCACGCCCGAGGCGCGGCGCGTGCTCGGCCTGATCGTGATCGCGACCATCCCCGCCATCATCGTGGGTTTCGTGCTGGAGAAATTCTTTCGCGTCCTGTTCGGCTCGCCGCTGGTGGCGGCTGCGTTCCTGGTCGTCAATGCGGTCCTGCTGATGGCGGGCGAACGGCTGCGCCGCCGCGGCGAGCGGCGTGCGCTTGCCACGTTGGGCGCGGGCGATGCGATCACGATCGGGCTGTGGCAATGCACGGCGCTGATCCCCGGCATCTCGCGCTCCGGGGCCACGATCGTGGGCGGGCTGCTGCGCGGCATCGACCATGAGGGATCGGCGCATTTCTCGTTCCTGATCGCGACCCCGATCATCTTCGGCGCGACCGTGCTGGAAGTGCCGAAACTGCTGCACGCGGGCGTGCCGCACGGCGCGCTCGGGCAGGCGGCGATCGCGGCGGTGGTCGCCGGCGTGACCGCGTTTTTCAGCACCGCCTTCCTGATGCGCTACTTCCGCGACCACGACCGCTGGGCGCTCGCTCCGTTCGCCTGGTATTGCGCCGCGGCCGGGATCGTGGCGCTGGTGCTGCTGGTCGGGCTATAGCCGCATTGCCTTCGCCGAGGTCTGCCGTGCCGATCATCACCCGCCGCGCCCTGCTCGCGTCCCCCCTGCTCGCGCCCGCCGTGCCGGCATTCGCCGCGCGCCGCGTGCCGCTGGCGGCGATTCCGATCGATCGCCTCTATTTGCGATGGTGGAAGGCGCGGTTCTACGCCAAGCAGGCGGAACTGCGGCGCGGGCCGGTCGATTTGCTGTGGCTCGGCGATTCGATCACCCAGGACTGGGAGCTGAACGGGCCGCAGCCCTGGCGCGATTTCGCGCCGGTCTGGCAGCGCTTCTACGGCGGCCGGCACGCGGTCAATCTCGGCTTCATCGGCGACTGCACCAGCCATCTGCTGTGGCGGATCATGCACGGCGAAGTCGAGGGCATCCGCCCGAAGGCCGCCGTGATGCTGATCGGCGCCAACAATTTCGGCGCGACGCATTGGGGGGCGGCGGACACGGTGCAGGGGATCGACGCGATCCTCGCAGTGCTGCGTGCGCATCAGCCGCAGATGAAGGTGCTGCTGCTGGGCGTGCTGCCGAGCATCCGAACTGCGTGGATCAGCGAGCAGACGGCGCTGACCAATCGGGCGCTGGCCGCGCGCGACTGGTCCGGAACGCCCGTCGCCTACATGGATGTGGGCGGCATTTTCATGACCGGCGGCCGCGTCGATCCGAGCAAGTTCCTCGACCCGCATCTGCATCCGGCCGACCCGCCGCTGCACCCCACGGCGCAGTCGCAGGCACGGATCGCGGAGACGATCGAACCCACGCTCGCGCGGATGCTGGGAGATCGCAGCCGGGTCGGCCCATAAGACCGGCCCGAAACCGGCCCGGATCAGGCGCAGCGCAGGCCGGGGAACAGGGCCGGATCAGGCGCCCCGCAGGCCGGGAACAGGGGCGGATCAGGTGCACAACCGGCCTGAGAGGCTGACCCGGAATGGTCCCGGAATAGTTTAGCGAGTCATTTCAAGGAAATGGGCGATGGGTGGGTCACCTTGCGGTCTGCAGGAATTGTACGGGGTTGCGTGATTTCAGCGGCTTGGGTTCTCTCGTGGTTGCGACGACACGAAAGAGGGACCCGATGGCCTGGACTGAAATCACGCGCGCCAAGTATCGGCGCGATGGACTGCGCTATGCAAGCGATACCACCAACGAGGAGTGGGGCGTGATCGAACCGCACCTCCCCGCGGCGGCAAGCTGCGGGCGGACGCGCGAGACCGGCCTGCGAGATGTCGTCGATGCGATCTTCTATATCGCGCAGTCGGGCTGCCAGTGGCGGCTGCTGCCGAAGGAGTTTCCCCCGTTCACGACGGTGCAGCGGTACTTCTACGCGTGGCGGGACAACGGGACGTGGCAGACCATCAATCATGCACTGCTGATGTCGGTGCGCGAGGCCGCCGGCCGCGAGGCAAGTCCGAGCGCGGGCGTGATCGACAGCCAGTCGGTCAAGACCACGGAGGCTGGCGGTCCGCGCGGCTATGCGGCCGAGAAGATGATCAAAGGCCGAAAGCGCCATATTCTCACCGACAGGATCGGCCTGCCGGTCGGGATGATCGTTCACCCCGCCGACGTTCAAGATCGCGATGGGGCGCCAGGCCTGCTGGCGAGCATCCGCAGCGCCTTCCCCTGGTTGCGCCATGTCTTCGCCGACGGGGGCTATGCCGGTGACAAGCTGAAGGGCGTCCTCGAAAACCTCGGCGACTGGACCATCGAGATCGTCAAGCGGTCAGACGCCGCCAAGGGCTTCGTCCTGCTGCCCCGGCGATGGGTCGTCGAACGCACCTTTGCCTGGCTCAACCGCAACCGTCGCCTGGCCAAAGACTTCGAGGCGACAACCCAAAGCGCGGTGACTTGGCTTTACATCACCAGTGTCAAGCTCATGATGCGACGGCTGGCAGCCGCTTGAGCCGCTGTGGTGGGCCAAATTTCCCCATTAAGTCAATATACTCGCGTTCCGACGGCGATTTGAGTCAGACCCTGAGAACAGGGCTAGATCAGGGGCGTTGCTCCTGAGAACAGGGTTTTAAGGGCTGGCCGCAGCGGGTCGCCCCCACATCATCGGTTGGCAGCGTCAGTCTCCGCCCTTTCATTCTCGTCGGCGATCAACTCGGCCATCCTTTGCCGGGAGTTTGATAGGCAGACTAACATACCTTCCAGCGCTTTGTCAAGTAATGTAGCCGCGCCGCAGCCGCCCCGCGTCTGCATCGGCGATCTGTCACACGAGCAAGAACCGCTGGCCCGACCCCTATTCGACGGGCGCTTAGACCACCGCGGTCGGCAGCTCGCGGCCGGCGAACTGTGCCTCTAGGTTGCGCAGCACCAACTCGGCCATGGCGCGCCGCGTCTCCACCGTGGCAGTCGCCTGATGCGGCTCCAGCACGACGTTATCCATTCCCAAAAGCGCGGGTGGCACTTCCGGCTCGTGCGCGAACACGTCCAGCCCGGCGCCGCCCAGCCGCCCGGCGGATAGCGCCGCGACCAGGGCCGGCTCATCGACCACGCTGCCGCGCGCCACGTTCACCAGCACGCCTTCCGGCCCGAGCGCGTCCAGAACCGCGGCATCGACGATGCCGCGCGAGCCGGGGCCGCCGGAGGCGGCGACCACCAGGAAATCGGATTCCCGGGCCAGGTCCGCGAGCCGCGGGTGATGGCGGTATTTCGCGCCTTCGACCGGCCGCAGGTCCGTGTAGGCGATTGCCATTCCAAACCCTTCGGCGCGACGCGCGATCGCTCGGCCGACCCGGCCCAATCCGATGATGCCCAACCGCTTGCCGCTGACTTTCCATCCCAGCGGCATGCTCCCCTGCGGCCAGCGCCGCTCGCGCACGAACTGGTCGCCCCGGCAAATCCGGCGCGCCACCGCCAGCATCAAGGCAATCGCCATGTCGGCCACGTCGTCGGTCAGCACGTCCGGAGTGGTGGTGACGCGCACGCCGCGCGTCCGTGCCCGGTCCAGATCGACCGCATCGGCGCCGATGCCGTTGATCGCGATGATCTCCAGAGCCGGCAGCGCATCGACCAGCTCGTTGCCCGCGCCCGAGCGGCCCCCGGTGACGATGGCCCGGATGCGCGAGCCGACCTGCGCCACCAGCGCCGCCGGATCGGCGTGCTGGAACAGCCGGTGCACCTGATAGGCCGCATCCAGCCGCGCCTCCACCTCCGGCATCATCGGCTCGATCAGCAGGATCTCCGGCTTCATACGCGGCCTCCTTGCGCAGAATTGCTTTTCGGTTGCCAGCACCGACCGCCAATGTCCAGGTGACAGCGCAGGAGTGTCCCAATGCCGAGCGAGGGGATGGGCGGCGGTCGATGGGGGCGGCTGGTGCCGGTCGCGTTCGTCACCTACAGCCTCGCCTATGTCGATCGGGCCAACTACAGCATCGGTTCGGCGGCCGGGCTGGGCAAGGACCTCGGCATCACCGGCCAGCAGGACGCGCTGCTGGGTGCGCTGTTTTTCCTCGGCTATTTCCTGTTCCAGATTCCCGGCGCCTGGTACGCGGAGGCGCGCAGCGCCAAGCGGCTGATCTTCTGGAGCCTGCTGCTCTGGGGCGTGCTGGCGGCGCTCACCGGCGTACTCACCGACATCCATCTGCTCTATCTGGACCGGTTCCTGCTCGGCATCGCCGAGAGCGTGGTGCTGCCGGGCATGCTGATCTTCCTGAGCCACTGGTTCACGCGCGCCGAGCGTTCGCGGGCCAACGCGTTCCTGATCCTGGGCAACCCGGTGACGGTGCTGTGGATGTCCGTCGTGTCCGGGTATCTGGTGCACGCGGTGGGCTGGCGCGGCATGTTCATCGCCGAGGGCGTCCCGGCGATCGTCTGGGCGTTCCTGTGGTGGCGGCTGGTCGAGGACACGCCGGCGCAGGCCGGCTGGCTCGCGCCGGCGGAGCGCGCCGCGCTGGAGGCACGGCTGGCCGAGGAGCAGCGCGCGCTGAAGCCGGTGCGCAACTACGCCGCCGCGTTCCGCTCGCCGCTCGTGATCGTGCTGTCGGTGCAGTATTTCTGCTGGAGCGTCGGGGTTTACGGGTTTGTGATCTGGCTGCCCTCGATGCTGCGGTCGGGCCGCTCGATCGGCATCGTCGAGGTGGGGTGGCTGTCGGCGGCGCCGTATTTGCTGGCCACGCTGCTGATGGTGGCGGTCTCGTATTTCTCCGACCGGTCCGGCCGGCGGCGAGCGTTCGTCTGGCCGTTCCTGGTCGTCGGCGCGGTGGCGTTCCTGGGCTCGTACCTGCTCGGGCGCGCAAGCTTCTGGCCGGGCTTCGTGCTGCTGGTGGTGGCGGGCGGGGCGATGTACGCGCCGTATGGGCCGTTCTTCGCGTGGATTCCGGAGGCGCTGCCGCGCAACGTCGCCGGCGGTGCGATCGCGCTGATCAACAGTTGCGGGGCGCTGGGTTCGTTCGTCGGGTCCTATGCGGTGGGATGGCTGAACGCGGCGACCGGCGGGCCGGACCTGTCGTACCTGACGATGGCGGGAGCCCTGCTGCTCAGCGGGGTGCTGACGCTGATGGTGCGGGAGGCAGCGGCCGGGCGCGCGGTACGGCCGGCCCGAGCGGTCGGCGAATGAGGTCGATGGCGACACCGAGATGGCTGGTCTTGCCGCCGCCCAATCCGCCAGCCGGCCCGAAAATCCGTCGAAGGTTTGATAATTGCGAATTGCGAATGCTCCTGCGCACGCCATTGTTATTCCGATTCTCCGCTTGGCTGCATACGATTGCCTGCTGCACCTTCGCCCGGGCGGATCACGCGAGAGCCGGGCGCAAAGGGGGAAGAAGATGAAGCGCATTCCGCTCTACACGACGCTGGCCCTGGCCTTGGCGACCGGGATCGCCGAAGCGAACACAATCACGGAGACCTACACGTTCGACCCGCTCTCGGGCTACAGTTCGGAATCCGGAACGTCCTTCGCCGAATTCAACCCGGCGCAGGGGACGCTGAATTCGATAACTCTCAACGACACCGCAACCGCGACGTTCAGCGGGGGCGGAGTAAGCGACCGCAACGAGGCTGAGTATAAAATAAGCTTGCCCGGCAAATTTCTTCTCATATCTGCTGACGCCTTGGGAAATAGCACCGCCACCGCGTTCTTACACAATCTCACAGTGACAGACGCGGGTATCTTGGCCGCTTTCGTCGGTTCGGGGAATGTTGCCACCAGCGTCGATGTCAGCAACGCCGGCGGGACCAGCGCGGCGATCAGCTCGACCTTCGGAACCGAAATCCTGACGTACAACTTCACGCCCACGGTTCCGGTTCCCGAGCCGGGCTCGCTCGGCCTGCTCGGCATCGGGCTGCTCGGCCTTGGCTTGGTCGGCTTCGCCTCCCGCCGGCACTTCGCCGGCTGAGGATTGCCGTGCCGGGCGGGCTGGCGGACGCGGAGCGCCGCTACAGGGTGATGCCGCGCCAGGCCGCGGCCAGCGCGCCCTCGGCGACCAGGGCGCCGCCGGTGACGCGATTAACCGCACGCTGCGCGCGCGGTGCCCGGATGAACCGCCGCAGGCTGCCCGCGAAGACCGAATAGCTGCCATCGACCATCGTGCCGCATACCAGCACGCTCGCCAGCATCGGCACCAGCTGGGGCAGCAACGGCGCGCGCGGGTCCATGAACTGCGGCACGAACACCATGAAGAACAGCACCGATTTCGGATTGAGCACGGTGGTCAGGTATGCGTGCAGAAACACGCGCCACACCGAACGCCGAGACGCGCCGGGTTCGCCTCTCGGCGGCAGCGGCGGAGCGCGCCAAAGCTTCACGCCGAGGAAGACGAGATAGGCCGCTCCGGCAAGCTTCAGCACGACGAACGCGGTCTCGGAGGTGGCCAGCAATGCGCCCAGCCCAAGCACGGCCGCCGAGAGGCAGGTCGCGTCACCGAGCGCGGTGGCGGCGACGACGGCGAGCGCGGTGCGTCGCCCGTTGGTGATCGCGTATGACACGACGAGCAGGATCACCGGCCCGGGCGCCAGCGCCATCAGCGTGTAGGCCAGCGTGAAGGCAATCCAGGCAGTGAGATGCATTACGATCCTATTCCCAGCGCCGAACGTGTTGACTCGTCCCCACCGTCATGGTCGGCGAAGGCCGACCATCCACGTCTTCGCTGTGTGGCGGTCGAAAGACGTGGATGCTCGGCCTTCGCCGAGCATGACGTGGGAGGCGCATGGCCGATTAGCCGTTGCATCTACCGTCTCAATTCCGAATTTCCTCGTCAGTGCCAGGAGGGAAGCGGCGAAGCAATCCAGGGCGGTGCCGCGGGCGAGCCCGCTGGATTGCTTCGCTTCGCTCGCAATGACGGCGAGGCACCATAGACACTACTTCGTCTTGCTCGCGCCGATCTGCTGGTCCCAGCGGGCGAAGGCGGCGACCAGCGGCCCTGGAGTCAGCGGCGTCTCCAGCGGCGCCTCGGTAAACCATTTGTCGTATTCCGGCCGGCCATATTCCGCGAGCGTCTTGCGACTCGCCGCCGGCGCCATCGAGACCGGCACGTCCTTCACCGCCGGGCCAGGATAGAAATACCCGGCATCGTAGGTGTAGGCCTGCTGGTCGGGCCGCAGCATCCACGTCACGAGATCGAGCAGCACCGCCAGTTTGGCCGGAGAAACGCCCTTCGGGATCATCAGGTACTGCGCGTCCGACACCCAGTGGAAGCCCTTCAGCCGTCCCACCGTGACCGATTTGGGCACGATGCCGAGTGCCCGCGGGTTGATGTCCCAGCCGGCGGTCGAGAGAATGATGTCGCGCGAGCCCTGGCCGAGCTCCTGCATCGTCTGGCCGGTCCCGGTCGGGTAGTATTCGATGTTTTCCCCCAACTCTTTCAGATACGCCCAGCTTTTGTCCCAGCCTTTCATCGGATCCTTCGGATTGGCGTCGCCGAGCAGATAGGGCAGGCCCATCAGCCAGGTCCGCCCGGGCCCGGAGTTCGCGGGCCGCGCGTAGAAGAACCGGTTCTTGTGCGCGCGGGTCCAATCGAGCAGCTCCGGCGCCGAGGTCGGCGGTGTGGCCACCCGCTCGGGCGCGTATTCGATCAGCGGGCCGGACGGCGTGTACACCATGCACATCCCGTGTCCCTGGCCCAGATCATGCATCGCGAGCGCGCCCGGCAGCATCACCGCTTTCGGGTCCGGCAGCACGCTCGCATAATCCGGCAGCAGCCGCACCCACAGGCCCTGATCGATACCGGCCGAGAGCGCGTCCAGCCCGCCGAGCACGAGGTCGATCTGGGCGCGGCCGGCCGCCTCCTGCGCCTTCAGCTTCGCCGGCAGCTCGGGCGATGGCGCCTTCGAGAAGGTCATGCGACGCACCAGATGGCGGTGCTGGTCGCGATAATTCTCGAGCGGCTTCTGCACCAGCACCAGAGCGCCGCCGACGTCGATGACGTTGATGAGCTGCGGCGATTTCGGCAGCGGCGGCGCGGTGGCAGCGCGGGCGCGATCCGTGCCGAGGGAAGCGATGCCGGCGGTCGCGGCGAGCAACGTACGCCGCGTGAGCGCGGTCTGAGTCACGGGCCTCCCCCTTGTGCTTGCGTATCTTGCGATCCTTGCGCGTGCAGCGCCGCGCGGCAAGGCGGGCGCGTGGTCAGCCGATGCGGAGCAGGCCGGCCCCCTCGCGATGCAGCCACGCGATCGCGGTCCTGGTGTGCGGCGTCAGCGCGGCGACCAGCGACCAGAACTGCTGGCCGTGATCGAGGTGGCGCAAATGGGCGACCTCGTGCGCCACGACGTAGTCCTGCACGTGCGGCGGCGCCATCACCAGCCGCCAGCAGAACATCAGCGTGCCATCCGGCCCGCAGCTTCCCCACCGGCTGCGCGTGTCCTTGACCGTGATGCGCCGCGGCCGCAGCCCGATACTCTCCGCCTTCGCCGCCGCCTGCGCCGCGAACCGCCGCCGCGCCTCGGCATGCAGAAAGGCGGCGACGCGGCGGGGCAGGAACTCGGGTTCGCCCGCAACCCGGATTTCGCCTGCCTCCAGCCATGCTCCGCCGCGTCCCTCCGGCACGTGGCGAATCGGCGTCGGCACGCCGTCGAGCGGCACGCACGCGCCGTCGGCGAAGCGGATTGCGCCGGGCAGGGCGGCGAGCCGTGCGGCGACCCAGGCCGCGTGGTCGGCCAGCAGCGCCATCCCCGCAGCGCGTCCGGCGCGCGGCGGCAAGGTCACGATCACCTGCCCGGCGCGGGCGTCGATGCGCAGGCTGACGCGGCGTGCGCGCGCGCTGCGGCGCCAGGCGACCGGCGCCGGGCCGTGCTCCAGGGCGAGAATTTCGAGCGCAACCCGTTTCACCCCGCCACCTTGGCGGGGGTTGCGGAGTTCGCATCAACTGCAAGCTTCGGCGGCCACCTCGCCGGTGAGGTAGGCGCCGGCGACGGTGCCGGCCAACCCGCCGGCGTGGCAGGCCTCGCCCGCAAAGCAGAGGCGCCCGCCGGCGAGCGGACGCGCGAGGGCCGCACGCGCACCGGCGTGTCCCGGCCGCGCGTAGGCGTACGAGCCGCGGATATGGGGATCGGCGCCCCAGGGCGTGACTACGGCCGGATGCCCCAGCGCCGTGTCGGCACGGGTGCCGAACCGGCGGCGAAGCTCGTCGCGCGCGAACGCCTCGGTGGCCGCCGCACCCTCCTGCGCGAGCGCCCAGGCGGCGCCGCCGCCGACGAAGCCGATCACGTGGTCGAAGCCCTGCGGCCAGGCGTGCAGGGTCAGCATCGGCTCGCCCGGACGCGACAGCATCCGGTCCGAGCCGGCGCCGAGTGGCAGATCGAGCCGGTCGGCGCCGGCGGCGGGCAGCGCCACCTTGGTCAGCAGCCCCATCGGCAGGCCCGCGATCGCGGCTTGCGTGTCGGGCGGCAGTGCGGGGTCGAAGCGAATTGCGCCGGCCGCGAGCACGCCGGTCGAGATCGTGACAATGCAGGCGCGGGCGGCGAGGCTGCCGCGCGGCGTCTCGACGACGACCCTTTTGCCGCCCCACGCGATCCGGGCCGCGGGTGTTCGCAGCACGACCGGCCCGGCGGCGGGCGCCAGGCGGCGCAGCACCAGCGCGCCCACGCCGCCGCCGACCGAGAGATTGCGCCCGCCCAGCAGGTTGGCCGCCCAGTCGCGCAGACTGAGCGCCGAGGCGTCGGCGGCGTCGATGATCGACCCTTCCCAGGCCTCGACGGTGCTCGTCCAGGGGTCGTCGCGCAGCGCGTCGGCGGCTTCGGCGAGGCTGCAATCGGGGCCGGGGGCGGCCGCCCGGGCACGCAGCACCTCGTGGAAACGGCGCTCGGCGCGGTCGGCGGCGGAGAGTTCATCCTCGGTCGCACGGCGATCGCCCACGAAGCTGATCCAGCCGCCCGAGAGGTCGGAAGAGATCAGCCGGTCTCCCGCTGCTTGCGCCATCACGGCGAGCGGGTTGTGGCCGGCGTCGTGCAGCCAGGAGGCGCCATAGTCGAACGGCGCGCCCCGTAGCGCCGCGGGCCAGCCGGTGAAGGCGCGGCCACCGATGCGGCCCGACGCCTCGATCAGCACGCAGTCTCGCTCGCGCCGGCGCAGGCAAGCTGCCGCCGCGAGGCCGGCCACGCCCGCCCCCACCACCACCACGTCCGTCTCGTTCGGCATCGCGCACAGATGGCGGCCCGCGCGCGTCTTGTCAGCCCGGCTCCCTTCCCCTCCTATGCCCGTAGATGCGCCGTTCCCTCACATCGCTGCTGCCCCGGTCGCTGATGCCCTGGCGCCGCCCGCGCGTGCCGGTCGTCGAACTGCACGGCCTGATCGCCTCGCGCGGGGGCGCGCTCAATCTGGGCGCCGCACGGCCGCTGATCGAGCGTGCGTTCCGCTCGGTCGCGCGCGAGGGCACGGTCGTGCTCGACATCGACAGCCCCGGCGGCTCGCCGGTACAGTCCGACCTGATCGCCGCCCTGATCCGGCGCCAGGCGGAGAAAGCAGGCGCGCGGGTGGTGGCGGTGGTCGGCGAGGTCGGCGCCTCGGGCGGCTATTGGCTGGCCTGCGCCGCCGACGAAATCCGCGCCAATCCGATGAGCGTGGTGGGGTCGATCGGCGTGATCGGCGGCGGCTTCGGCGTGCCGGCGCTGCTGGCCCGCGCGGGGGTGGAGCGGCGGCTCTACACCGCCGGCGAAAACAAGGCGCGGCTCGACCCGTTCAGTCCGGAGCGGCCGGAGGACGTGGCCTTCGTTCAGGCGCTGATCGGCGACATCCACGCTCGCTTCAAGGACTGGGTGCGCGACCGTCGCGCCGGACGCTTGAAGGCGGAGGAGGCGGTGATCTTCGACGGCAGCTTCTTCCTCGGGCAGCAGGCACTGGCGTTCGGCCTGATCGACGGATTCGGCGACATCGACGCGGTGGTGCGCGAGCTGGCCGGCGAGCGCGCAAGGGCGCGGGTGTTTCGCCCCAAGCGGCGGCTGCGCCTGCTTGGCCGGCTGCCGAGGATGGTCGCGCGCGAGGCGGTCGCGGCGGCACTGGAGGCGCTGGAGGAACGCGCCGCCGCGCCGCGGGCGCGGATCTGAGGGAGGAGGAAAGCGGCATGGCCCGGTTGCGAGCGAACATCATCGTCGTCACCCCCTTCCAGCAGAATTGCGCGGTCCTGTGGGACGAGGCGAGCCGGCGCGGCGTCGTCGTCGATCCGGGCGGCGAGGCCCCGCGCATCCACGCGGAGGTGCAAAAGCTCGGTGTGGCGGTCGAGCGCATCCTGCTCACGCACGGCCATCTCGACCACGCCGGGGGTGCCGCCGAGCTGCGCCGATTGCTGGCGACACACGAGCGCGCGGTGCCGATCGAGGGGCCGGATGCGCGCGACCGCTTCCTGCTCGAAGAGATCGACGCGCAGGCGCAAGCCTTCGGGATCGCGGACATGCACGGCGTCGAGCCGGACCGCTGGCTCAGTGAGGGCGATAGGGTCGAGATCGCGGACCTGCCCTTCGACGTGCTGCACTGCCCCGGCCACACGCCGGGACACCTGGTGTTCGTCAACCGCGAGGGCCGGTTCGCGATCCTGGGCGACGTGCTGTTCCAGGGCTCGGTCGGGCGGACCGACTTCCCCTATGGCGACGAAGCGGCGCTGCTCGCCTCGATCCGGGACAAACTGCTGCCGCTGGGCGACGATGTGCAGTTCCTGTGCGGCCACGGCCCCGGCTCGACGATCGGCGTGGAGCGGCGGTCGAACCCGTTCTTGCGGGCCTGACTCACCGTGCAGCAGAAGTTCGTTGCGAAGAACACAGATGCCCTCTGATGCCCGGCGCTCTGGAATCCCTCACCTCACCCCGACCCTCTCCGCCCCCAGGGCGGAGAGGGAGCAGCGGGTCACGCCTCGTGATATGCGGATCATCCGACGAACGGCTGCTTAGCGCCGATCGGATTGCGGCATCAGGTTCCGGGCAGCGAACGGCTCGGGGAACAGGCGGTTCGCGATGTCATCGGCCGCCGGCTCGGTCTGCGACAGCAGGTGGTCAATCGCGCGGTAGTCCTTGTTGAACACCCAGGGCCGGCGAGGCAGCTCGCGATCGTCGAGCCAATAGGGGCTCCAGTCGCGCGTCGTCTCGATGATCTCGCGGGCGAAACCGGAGCCGTATTCGAGGCCGCCGCGGAGAACCAGGTCGATGTAGGATTGCAGCAGCGGGTAAGCTGCGGAGGCCGCGGGCAGGCCGACGCCGGGCTGGCCTCCGGGCCCGACCGGAACATAGACCCAGATGGTTCCGGTCTCCGGCAGACGCTCCCACGAGAGGGCCTCGATCATGCTCGGCGGCACGAGGACGCGACGGTAGCCCCGCTCGCGCGCATCGAAGCCGGACATGTCGGTGCCGTCCACCGGGTAGATCACGCCGTTGATCGTGGTGGCGCTCTCGCCAGGGTGCGGCCTGCGCAGGCCAAGTGCTGTGAAGCCGCAGCGGCAGCGGTCCACCCAGGCGCGGACGTAGCCGAAGGCGGCGGAGACGCGGACCGGAATCGCAGGCGTGGGCTTGCCGGCGGTGGCGTCGCGCGAGGCGGTGTCGATCAGCGAGCCGTAGCCGAAAATGAACTGGGTCGGGATGTTCGGGGGCTTGTGGCCCCACGCGTCGGCGGCGGGGCTGCGCAGCGGGCTGGCGATGATGATGATGAGCAGGATGGCGCCGGCGGTGCGGCGCGCGAAGGGCGAGATCATTGGCGGGCAGTATGGGGGGGCGGGACGACGGCAGCGCCATCACGAACTGCATCCAGGGGCAACGGATCAGGTGTCGTCCTCAGCCCGGCGACCGCGATACAGGGCCTCGTAGTCCCGACCGCCGTAAAAGACGTTGGTGACCTCGACGATGTCGTCGATCACGCGATAGGCGATGACCGCACGCCGTTCAAAGGGCACGGTGCGCAGTCCGGGTGCCAGGTCATCTCGGGGCCGTCCACCATGAGGGACGATGTCGATGCGTCGGCACCGTTCGATGATGCGCGTCACAAATCGTCGCGCGATCACCTCGCTCGCGCTGACCCGTCGCACTATCCGAAATACATCGTGCAGGTCGGCGATCGCTTCGGGTCGAAAACGAACTTCAAGCCGCGGCATCGTCCGGCGGCGGGGTGTCCTGCGCGAACAGCAGCCGCAGCCGCGCGTCGGCCTCTTCTTGCGTCAGGCTCGGACGCGGGTCGTCGATCGAACGGCGGATGCGGGCCCGGATCGCCTCCAGACGCTCGGCATCCTCCGCCCCGCTGGCGCTGCCACAGACGCATCGCATCCCGTACCGCCTCGCTGGTGGACGCGTACTCGCCGGCCGCGACGCTTTCGCGGACCTGGCGGACCATCTCTTGCGTCAGAGTAATGTTCAACTTCTCGGCGTTCTGCATGGACAGGATGGTAGCACGAAGTCGGACCGGCTGTCCCTCACCCCGCCCCCATCGCCTGCCGCATGAACGCCCGCTTCAGCGGGCCGATCCGGTTCACTGCCGCGATGCCGAGATCGCGCGCGAGCCGCAGCGGCGGCAGGTCGGTGCTGAACAGACGATCGAGTGCGTCGGTCGCGACCAGCATCGCCAGGTTGTCCGGACGCCGTGCCCGCTGGTAGCGCGCGAGCAGCGGCGCCGTCCCCGGATCGCGCCCCTGCCCCACCGACTCGGCCACCAGCGCGGCCAGCGCCGCCGCATCGCGAAAGCCGAGATTGAGCCCCTGCCCTGCGATCGGATGAATGCCGTGCGCGGCGTCGCCCACCAGCGCCAGACGGGGCGCGAAGTAGCGATGCGCGTGCAGCGCGCCGAGCGGGTAGAACCAGCGCCGCCCGACCGGACGCACTGCGCCCAGGTGCCCGCCGAGCCGGCGCGCGACTTCGGCGCCAAACGCCGCCTCGGGCAGCGCCATCACCCGGCGCGCGACCACGGTGCGCTCGGTCCAGACGATCGCCGAGACGTGCTCGCCCGCTTCCGAGGCCGCCATCGGGAGCTGCGCGAACGGGCCCGCGGGCAGAAAGTGCTCCAGGGCGACGTTGTGGTGCGGCCGTTGGTGGGCGATCGCGCACACCAGCCCGGACTGCCGATAGGGCCAGCGCGTGACCGCGATGCCGGCCTGCCGGCGCAGCGGGCTGTCGCGGCCCTCGGCGGCGACCACCAGCCGCGCCGCGATCTCGGTGGCGTCGCCGAGCCGCACCCGCGCCTCCTCCGGCGCGAACGACACCGTGGCCGAGGCGGGGGCGTGGACCGAGAGGCGCGCGGCGCGATTGAGGTGTGCGTTCAGCGCCAGCCGCAGGCTGCGCGCCTCTACCATCCAGCCGAACGCCTCCGCCCCCGCTTCGCGGCGGTCGAAATGCAGGTGCAGCAGCGAGGGCGCGCGGCCGATGCGGCCGTCGGAGACGCGGATGTCGTGGATCGGGCAAGCCGGCAGGGGCAGTGCGTCCCACACCCCGGCCGCTTGCAGGATCCGGCGCGAGCCGGCGGCGACGGCATAGGCGCGGCCGTCGAAATCCGGGTGCTCCATCGGCGGCAGGGGCGCGCGATCGACCACGGCGGTCGAGACGCCCATCGCGGCGAGCAGGGAGGCGAGCGTCCCGCCTACCGGCCCGGCGCCGACCACGCACACCGCGACGTCGATCGTGGCAACCACGCGTTGCTCCCTGTTGCCCGTCCTGCACGCGGGCGGCCGCACCCTGCGTCCGCCGCACCGCACGGGCAAGAACGCGCGCAACCCGCGCGCCGTGCCGGGCTTGATGACGCGGATGCCGCGATCCCTGCCGGAGGCCCCCCGATGCCCCGTTCCGACACGCCGCTCGCGCCCGAGGCGCTGGACCGCATCGACCGCTGGTGGCGGGCCGCGAACTATCTCGCGGTCGGGCAGATCTACCTGCTCGATAATCCGATGCTGCGCGAGCCGATCGCGCCCGCGCACATCAAGCCGCGGCTGCTCGGCCATTTCGGCACCACGCCCGGCCTCAACTTCATCTACGTGCATCTCAACCGGCTGATCCGCGCCCATGATCTCGACATGATCTTCATCACCGGCCCCGGCCACGGCGCGCCGGGCGTGGTCGCCTGCACCTGGCTCGAAGGCACCTACAGCGAGCTCTATCCCGATGTCTCGATGGACGAGGACGGGATGCGCCGCCTGTTCCGCCAGTTCTCCTTCCCGCGCGGCATCCCGAGCCACACCGCGCCGGAGACGCCCGGCTCGATCAACGAGGGCGGCGAGCTTGGCTATTCGCTCAGCCACGCCTATGGCGCTGCGCTCGACAATCCCGGGCTCATCGTCGCCTGCGTGATCGGCGACGGCGAGGCCGAGACGGGCGCGCTGGCGACGTCGTGGCATGGCAACAAGTTCCTGAGTGCGGCAACTGACGGCGCGGTGCTGCCGATCCTGCACCTCAACGGCTACAAGATCGCCAATCCCACCGTGCTCGCGCGCATCCCGCGCGAGGAATTGCGCAGCCTGCTCGAAGGCTACGGCTACGCGCCGCGCTTCGTCGAAGGCGACGAGCCGGGGCCGATGCACCAGGCGATGGCGGCGGCGCTGGATGCGTGCCTCGGCGAGATCCAGGCGAGTCAGCAGGCGCCGCGCCAGGGCGGCGAGGCAGGGGGCGGCGGCGCAGGGCAGGCGCGCTGGCCGATGGTCGTGCTCGCCAGTCCGAAAGGATGGACCTGCCCCAAGACCGTCGATGGCAAGAAGGTCGAAGGGTATTGGCGCGCCCACCAATTGCCGATCCCGGACATGAATACGCCCGCCCATGTGGCGCAGCTCGAGGAATGGATGCGCGGCTACCGGCCGGCGGAGCTGTTCGACGAGGCCGGACGGCTGCGGCCGGAGCTGGCGATGCTGGCGCCGGACGGCACGCGGCGGATGAGCGCGAATCCGCACGCCAATGGCGGCGTGCTGCGCCGCCCGCTGCGGCTGCCGGAGTTCGCCGACTACGCGGTTGCGATCCCAGAGCCGGGACAGGTGGCCGCGGAATCGACGAAGGTGCTGGGCGGCTACCTGCGCGACGTGCTCCGCCGCAATGCCGAGGCGCGCAATTTCCGCATCTTCGGCCCCGACGAGACGGTCTCGAACCGGCTCGCGGCGGTGCTGGAAGCGACCGATCGCGCCTGGGATGCGGCGACGATCCCTGAGGACGATCACCTCGCACCGGACGGGCGGGTGATGGAGATCCTGAGCGAGCATACCTGCCAGGGCTGGCTGGAGGGCTACCTGCTCACCGGCCGGCACGGCTTCTTCAGTTGCTACGAGGCGTTCATCCACATCGTCGATTCGATGTTCAACCAGCACGCCAAATGGCTGAAATCCAGCCGTGCCGTGCCGTGGCGGCAGCCGATCAGCTCGCTCAATTACCTGCTCACCTCGCATGTCTGGCGGCAGGACCATAACGGCTTCAGCCACCAGGACCCCGGCTTCATCGACCATGTGGTGAACAAGAAGGCCGACATCGTGCGCGTCTATCTGCCGCCCGATGCCAACACGCTGCTTTGGGTCGCCGACCATTGCCTGCGCAGCTACGACCGCGTGAACGTGATCGTCGCCGGCAAGCAGATGGAGCCGCAATGGCTGGATATCGACGCCGCGGTGAAGCATTGCGACGCCGGCATCGGCATCTGGCCGTGGGCGAGCACCGATCAGGGCGGCACGCCCGACATCGTGCTCGCCTGCGCCGGCGACGTGCCGACCTTGGAGACGCTCGCCTGCGCCGACCTGCTGCGGCGGCATCTGCCGGAGCTGAAGGTGCGGGTGGTGAACGTGGTCGATCTGATGACCTTGCAGCCGCAGCATCAGCACCCGCACGGCAGGCCAGATGCCGAGTACGATGCGCTGTTTCCGTCCGGCGTGCCGACGCTGTTCAATTATCACGGCTATCCGTCGCTGATCCACCGCCTTGCCTACAAGCGGCACAATCACGAGCAGCTGCATGTGCGCGGCTATCAGGAGGAGGGATCGACTACCACGCCGTTCGACATGGCGGTGCTCAACGGCATCGACCGCTTCCATCTGGTCGCCGACGTGATCGGGCTGGTGCCCGGCCTGGCGGCGCGGGCCGCCTATGTCCGGCAGACGATCCGCGACAAGCTGGTCGAGCACCAGGAGTTCATCACCCGCTACGGCCGCGACATGCCGGAAGTGGCGGATTGGCGGTGGGGGCAGGGCTGAGCGTGATACCGGACGCCGTGCTCGGGCCGGCTCCGGCGTCAGTCCTGCGCGGCCTGCGCGACTCCCTGGCGGGGCGATCGACACAGTGCTGTCAGCCGAGCGTGTGATCGTGGGCGCGAGGTCTCAGCGCCAAGGTGGTGAGCCATGGCCGTTATGTCGCGTTCCGGCTGGCCGAGGTCGTGGTGCCGCGCCAGCTGTTCGCGGAGATCCTGTCCCTTTATCGCCCGCGTGCGGGCACCGCCCACACCAGCATGAGCGGGCAGAAGACGCTGCACTGGAACGGCGGGCGGGAGAGGTGCGCCTTGTCGGCGGAAAGCATCGCGTTTCGGCGCCATCCGCATCGACGATCGTCCCCGTGCTTACCTTCAGGTCGTGCGCCTCCAGGTGCTCCTGCACCCGCTCGAATAGCCGCCGGCCCAGATCATGCCGCTCCGAGAAAGCGACAGAACTCGGCCGCACGATGGCGCGACATGCACTGGCCGATGATCGTGCCGGCTTTCACGTCCAGCGTGGCGAAGATTGCGGCGATGGCGGCCTGGTCGGGCGAAATCCTTCATGTCGACGGCCGCCAGAGCGCGGGCCAACGACACCGCCTCGGGCCGAGAGTGGAGCGTCCTCCCTCCGGGCTTCAACGCAGGAAGAGCTATGCAGGAAAAACTATAATATCCATTGTTACGATGCCGGCGGGGCAAGCAAACCGGGCCGCACTCCGTCAGTGCCGTCGAAGGCGACACTCAGCAAGGGCCCGGGCGAGCTAACCGCTCAACGTAACGTGTTGAGCAACCCGTTCGATTCGACCTTCGGGAGTGATATGGACAACTCGGAGGTTCGGGGGGCTGCTGGTGGCCGAGTTTCGGCAACAGCAGCGCGTGAAGACCGAATGATGGGCCCCGACCGCAGCGGAGCGAGGGTACTATCCCAATGCCAGAGAAGATTCCAGTGTCGTTGACCATAAACGGCGTCGAGACCCAGCTCAGGGTCGCACCGTGGACCACCCTGCTCGATGCGCTGCGCGACCACCTCGGCCTGACCGGCACCAAGAAGGGCTGCGATCACGGCCAATGCGGCGCGTGCACCGTGCTGGTGGACGGGCGACGGATCAATTCCTGCCTCACGCTCGCGGTCATGAAGGACGGCGCCAAAGTGAGCACCATCGAGGGCTTGGCGACGGGTGGCGCACTGCATGCGCTTCAGCAGGCGTTCATCGACCACGACGCGTTCCAGTGCGGCTACTGCACGCCGGGACAGATCTGTTCGGCCGTTGGCCTGATCGCCGAGGGCAAGGCGAAGAGCACTGACGAGATTCGCGAACTCATGAGCGGCAATATCTGCCGCTGCGGCGCGTACCCCAACATCGTACGCGCGATCCAACAGGCGATGGGGCGATCATGATCGATTTCCAATACGTCCGGGCCGATGACATTGCCGACGCGGTTCGCCAGGTGTCCGCCGATCCGGCGACGAAATTCATTGCCGGCGGCACCAACCTGATCGATCTGATGAAGATGAATGTCGCACGCCCCTCGCGACTGATTGATATCTCACGGCTACCGCTCAAGACCGTCGAAGAGACGACTGACGGGGGATTGCGGATCGGCGCACTCGTACCGAATTCCGATCTTGCCTATCATCCGCTGATCGCGCAACGCTATCCCATGCTCGCGAGCGCGATCCTGGCGGGCGCGTCGGCGCAGCTGCGCAACATGGCGTCGACTGGAGGCAATCTTCTGCAACGCACCCGCTGCTACTACTTTTATGATATTGCGACCCCCTGCAATAAACGCGAATCCGACAGCGGCTGCTCCGCCATTGCCGGCCTCAACCGCATGCACGCGATCCTTGGCACGAGTGAGGCCTGCATCGCGACGCATCCCTCCGACATGTGTGTGGCACTCGCCGCGCTCGATGCCACGGTCCATGTGGCCGGGCCGGCTGGAACGCGCGCGATTGCGTTTTTGGATTTCCACCGGCTGCCAGGGAGCACGCCGCAGCGCGACACCAATCTGCAACCGAACGAAATCGTGACGGCGGTCGAGCTTCCGGCGCGGGGCTTCGCGGCAAACTACACCTACCTGAAAATTCGCGACCGCCTCTCCTATGCGTTCGCGCTGGTATCTGTCGCGGCCGCGCTGGAACTCGAAAGAGACACGATCAAAGAGGCCCGTCTGGCGCTTGGCGGTGTGGCGCACAAGCCTTGGCGCGACCCGTCAGCCGAAGCGGCGCTCCGCGGCCAAAACGCCGACCAATCGACGTTCGCCCGCGCTGCGGAGGTCTTGCTGCGCGATGCCAAGGGGTTCGCGCACAACGCCTTCAAGATCGATCTCGCTCGGCGCGTCATCATCCGTGCGCTGACGCAGGCAGCGGCCGGCACCCCGCAGTCGCAGTCCAACAAGAGAATCCAGTGAGCCGACAACCTGCGCCAGGTCTCAATTGCAGTACAACAACAGGGTCAAGCGAGCACGCCCATGGCCGCCTACATCGGAACCGCCACATCCCGCGTCGATGGCCACGCCAAAGTCACGGGAGCCGCGAAATACGCGGGCGAGTTCGCCACCGGCGACCTCGCCCATGCCGGCATCGTTGCATCCACTATCGCCAAGGGCCGGATCGTGCGCATCGACGCGAGCAAAGCGCTTTCCGTTGAGGGCGTGATCGACGTGATCACGCATCTGAACCGGCCCCGCATGGCAGACGCCGATAGCGACTATAAGGATGATGTGGCGCCGCAAGGTTCGCCATTCCGACCGCTGTACGACGACCGGATCCACTTCAACGGCCAGCCTGTTGCGCTGGTGGTGGCAGAGGAGTCCGAGATCGCCCGCTTCGCGGCGTCGCTGGTCCGGGTGGAATACGACGAAGAAGAGCCCGTCACCGACCTCTATCGCCAGCGTGATACAGCGATCGCGTTGGAAACCCCTGCGAACCCGGCCGAAAACCCGTTTGCCCCGCCGCGGGCGCGCGGCGCGGCTGAGCAGGCGTTCGCCGCGGCCAAGGTGCGCCACCGTGGCGAGTATTATGTCCCAATCGAGCATCACAATCCGATGGAACTCTATGCCTCGACGGTAGTCTTCGAGGATGGCGGCAAGCTCACGGTCTACGACAAGACCCAGGGCGTGCAGAACGTTCAGCGCTACGTGTGCAGCGTGCTCGGCATGGAACCGGGCGACGTGCGGGTCATGTCGCCCTTCGTTGGCGGCGCGTTTGGCTCTGGGCTGCGCCCGCAATTTCAAGTAGTCCTGGCTGCGCTGGCGGCGCGCGCGCTGGAACGCTCGGTGCGCCTCGTTCTCACCCGGCAGCAGATGTATGCACTCTGCTACCGGCCCGGCATGATCCAGCAGATTGAGCTGGGCGCCAACCCCGGCGGAATGCTCGACGCGATCACGCACGAAGCCATCACGGTAACGTCGCAATACGAAGACTATTATCGGCAAGAAACCGGGTGGTCCGGCCTGCTCTACAAGTGCACGAACGCGAAGTATACGCACAAGCTTGCGCGGCTCGACCTTCCTACGTCCTGCGACATGCGCGCGCCTAGCGCCGCGACCGGTGTCTATGCGCTTGAATGTGCGATGGATGAACTCGCCGTCGCTCTTAAGCTCGATCCGCTCGAGCTGCGCCTGCGGTGTTATTCGGAGCGCGACCAGAACAGCGACCGCCCATACAGCAGCAAGAGCCTGCGCGATTGCTATCGCCAGGGCGCAGATGCTTTTGGGTGGGACAAGCGCAGCCCGGAACCACGCTCGATGCGCGACGGGACCGAGTTGGTGGGCTGGGGCATGGCGACCGGCGTCTGGGAAGCTCTGCAGGTGCCGATCACGGTGCGCGTCGTGCTGAGGGCGAACGGCCATGCGGAGGTTTCCTGCGCAACCTCCGACATCGGGACCGGCACCTACACCATCATGACGCAGGTCGCAGCCGAGATGCTTGGACTGCCGCTCGACAGCGTCACCATCAAGCTTGGCGACTCAGCGCTGCCGCAATCGCCGGTCGAAGGCGGATCATGGATCGCGGCGTCGGTCTCGAACGGGATCGCGACCACCTCTGCTGCGGTCCGTGACGAATTGTTGCGCCTCGCAAAGCAGATGCCGAACTCGCCACTTGCGGATGCAACGCCTGACGAGGTCGCGCTGGCGGACGGCAAGCTCGTGAGCAAGCGGGACGCATCGGGCGCGGTGTCGATCGCAGACGTGATGCGGCATAGCGAATTGGACCGCATCGAAGAGGAGAAATCCACCACCTTCGAGCATGACGGTTCACATGCTCACAACGCCCACTCGGCGATCTTTGCCGAAGTGAAGGTGGATGAGCAGCTCGGCATCATCCGCGTCACCCGCGTCGTCAACGCGGTCGCGGCCGGCCGCATCCTGAACACGAAGACCGCGAGCAGCCAGATCATGGGCGGCGTGGTGTGGGGCATCGGGATGGCCCTGCACGAGGAAACTCTCATCGACCACAAAATCGGCCGCATCATGAACGCAAACATCGCCGAATATCATGTCCCGGTAAACGCCGACGTGTACGACATCAAGGTTACCTTCGTTGACGAGCCGGACGACACCATCAATCCACTCGGCATCAAGGGACTGGGCGAAATTGGTATTGTCGGCGTCGCGGCGGCAATCGCCAATGCGATCTATCACGCGACCGGCAAGCGCGTGCGCGACCTGCCGATCACGGTTGATAAACTGCTGCGGTGAGCGACGGACATCGCGGCGTCGAGGGAAGGGGGCGGATATGGGACTTGCGGGAGAGACCGCACTGATCACCGAAGCCAGCAGCGGCATTGGCTTAGCCACCGCCCAGTTGTTTGCCGCAGAAGCGCCCGGATGGCGATTACTGGCCGTGCCACCGACAAACCGGAACGGGGCCGACGAGAAATTGGCGCGAACGCGCTCATCGAAGCCGCCGACGTTGGCGATGTCGCCGCCTTCAGCGAGGCGGCCTCCATGCCGGTGATCGGCGTCACGGCCTGGCAGATGCTGTTCTCGCCCTCGTGGCGATGCTGGACATGGGGACCGCGCGCGATCGCATCATCGGCATCCTGGTCGGCAGCCTGGTAGTGTTCGTGATCTTTACCGCGATCTGGCCGGGCTCAATGGCCAGCCATCGTGACCTCCTGATGTTCGGCCCCTGCCTCGGAAGCCCGATGTCAAACCTTGAGTACCTATGGGCCGCGGGGTTGCTGGGGCGAGGCCACGGAACTGATTGCGGCGAGCGGGCCCTGGTGGAACTCCGGGGGCAGCTTCCCAAGCGAGCGTCCTAATTTGTAGGACCAGGAACCAGCCGATCGTATGATCTTGGACTTCAACAACAGTTAGGGCAATATCCGAGCAGCCGTTTTCGGCGAGCCGCTCCGCTCCAAGTGCTCCGCAGCAAGAGGGAAACGAGCTTGGCACGGAGCGACCCGCAGTGCGGTCCGACGCGCTACCGAGGGCGGAAGGGTTCGCGCCGATGGTCGAGAGCTCCTCTGGGCGAAGATGACGATGAGCGAGAGCAGCGGCACTGCCAGCAGGGAGACCGAGGCACTGACGCCAGGGCGAGCACTCGGCAGCCGCCTGCTTGGCCTCGCGCCGCACCTGCTCGCCGTCGTCCTCGCGATCGGCCTCGCCGCGACGGTGATGCTCAACTGGGACCGCTGGACTGGCGCCGCGGGTGCGCAGTGGACCGACGACGCCTCGGTGCAGGCTGACCTCACCCCCTTGTCGGCCCAGGTGGCCGGCCGAATTAGCGCGGTTGCGGCCAACGACTTCCAGCAGGTGCGGGCCGGCGACTTGCTGGTGGAGATCGATGACGCCCCGTTCCGCGCCCAGCTTGCCCAGGCCGAAGCGAACGTCGCCGGCGCGCAGGCCGCGATCGCCAATCTCCAGGCGCAGGAGCTGCTGCAGGCGGCCAACATCGCCGCCGCCGAGGCGCAGCTCGAGGGCAGCCGCGCAACGGCGCGACGCAACCGGCTGGAGGCCGACCGCCAGAAGAAGCTGCTCGCGACCAGAATCGCCGGCACGGAGCAGGCAGTCGAGCGGGCGGATGCGGCGGCGATGCTATCGGATGCGCAGGTGATGCAGTCGGCCGCCGCATTCGAAGCCGCGCGACGGCAGTTGAAAGTGCAACAAACCCAGGAAGCCCAGCTTGCCGCCAACCTGAAGGCGGCGCAAGCAACGCGGGATCTCGCCCGCATCAATCTCGGCTACACAAGGGTCACTGCCCCCACGGATGGCATGGTCGGGCAGCGCCGCGTGTATCCCGGCCAGTATGTCAGCATCGGCACGCAGGTAATCTCGGTGGTGCCGCTGCGGCATCTGTACGTCATCGCCGACTACAAGGAGACTCAGCTCACCCATCTCCGCGCCGGGCAGCGCGCGGAAATCAGGGTCGACCCGTTCCCCGGCGTGCTGCTGCACGCGCACGTCGCCTCGTGGTCGCCGGCCACCGGCTCGCAGTTCGCGCTGCTGCCGCCTGACAACGCGACCGGCAACTTCACGAAAGTAGTGCAGCGTCTGCAGGTGAAGCTGCTGCTCGACGACGACGGCGGGCTTGGCGACAGGCTGCGTCCCGGCATGTCGGTGGAGGCCACCATCCACACGGATGATCGGGCAACGAGAGGCCGCTCGCAGTGAGCGCGGCGGCCGCTCGGCTCGCGCCGCTCGCCCATCACGCGGCGCCGCCGCCGCCGGCGTGCTCGCGGCCTTTCGTCGGTATCGCCGCGGTGCTGCTCGGCGCGGTGATCTCCACGCTCTACGGCCGGATCACCACGTTCGGCCTCGCCGACCTGCGCGGCGCCGTCGATGCGGGGGTGGACGAGGGCGCCTGGATCACCACCGCCTCCCACCGTCGGTCAGATGTGCATCGGTCCGGTCGCTGCTTGGCTTGGTCTGGTGTTCGGGCCGCGGCGCGTGTTGATGGTCTCCGCGAGCATCTTCGCCGTCGACTCGGCGCTGATCCCGTTCGAGCCCGATCTGCCGACGCTGCTGCTCGGGCAGGCGGTCGGCGGCCTCAGCTCCGGCACGTTCATTCCGCTGACCATCGGCTTCGTGCTGCAGAGCTTGAAGCCGGCGCTCTGGCCCTACGGTATTGCCGCATACGGCCTCAATCTGGAGCTCTCGCTCAACATTCCCGCGTCGCTAGAAGGGTGGTATTTGGACCATCTCTCCTGGCACTGGATCTTCTGGCAAGGGGCGCTGCTCGCGGCGCCGATGCTGGTCTGCGTACGACTGGGAATGCCACGCCAGAAGGTGAACCGCGCAGCACTGGGCGACGCCGATTTCTGGGGCATGTTCTACGCCGCCGCCGGGTTCTCGATGCTTTACGCGGCGCTCGACCAGGGGAACCGGCTGGACTGGCTGAACTCGGGAGTCGTAAGCGGCCTGCTGGCGGGGGGCGGCGTGCTGATTGCGGCCTTCGTGACGCAGGTGCTGTTCGCGCGGCATCCGTGGATCAACCCGCGCTTTCTGCTGCGCCGGAACATCCTGCTGGTGATCGTCATCCTCGTGCTCTACCGCTTCATTATCCTCTCCACGAGCGATCTGATCCCGCAATACCTGACCAACATCCAGAACTTCCGCTCGCTTGACGTCGGCAAGGTTCTGCTTTGGATCGCGGTCCCGCAGTTCCTGCTGGCGCCGCTGATCGCAACTCTGCTCCGCTGGCTCGATCCCCGCATCATGCTGGCTGCCGGGCTCTGCGCCGTCGGTGTCGCCTGCACGATGGCGGCCGAGCTGACGCGGGATTGGGCCACGGATGACTTCCTCCCATCGCAAATCCTGCAGGCATTCGGCCAGTCGGCAGCGCTGATCGCGCTCGTGTTGTTCGCCGTGCGGCACCTGCGCCCAGCCGACGCACTGACATTTGGGGTGTTACTGCAGACAGCACGGCTATTCGGCGGCGAGCTTGGCAATGCCTTCATGCAGATCTACGTGCGGGTACGCGAGCAGGTTGCGTCGAACCTGATCGGCCTGCATGTGCAGTCGGGCGGCACGCTCGTCGGGGAACGGCTTGCGGCCTATGCCGAGGCGGTGCAGGCTCGGTCCTCCGGGCTGACGGATGCGGCCGCGCGTGCTGCGTCCCTGCTCGGCCAGGCGGTCCGGAGCCAGGCGAACGTGCTGTCCTACCGGGACGGCTTCGCGATCGTGTCTCTCGCAGTCGTGGCGATGCTTCTGATAGCCGCACTGCTCCGGCCCCCACCCGCGTCCTCCTAGTGGTCAAAGTCTGACGGCTGCGCAACAAGGGGCTTGATCGACGCCAGCGGCGAACGTCTGCGGGTGATCGGGCTGTTCCTGCAGCAGCCTTGTGCAGTGTCGACAGATCGTCCTGTCCACGCGGCCGCGAGCCCATCCAGCATCCCCTGCGGAGACCAATCGAATCGCCGGGCCCGGGCGTGACGGTCCGCGCGGGGCCGATTGCTGCTGCACCTGCTGGCCGCGGTGATGGCCGGAAGTAACGAACTGGCCTTCTGGAGGACAGAGCGTCGGCTGTCGCAGGGCAGCGTACAGCGCGGTCTTTCCTACTCTGAGCCGGGCAGCGTCGAGTTGGTGATCGTACCGCGCGCCCACGCGGCGCGCTCGGCGGCGTCCTTCTCCGCCGCTTGGTGATTGATGCAAACGATGTAGCGCTGGCCGCCCAGCCCAACCGCCTTGGCGCCGTAGTCGGTGTCCCGGCCGCGCTTCTCCATGGTGAGCGGCACGAAGGGAGCGGCATCGTTGAGCACGACATCGCGCACCAGCTTGTCGGTTCGCTCGCGTACGCCGAGGATGTAGAGCAGACCTCGCGCCTCCAACGCTGCGATCGTCGCGGCGCTGCGGGAACCCAACGCGCTCGCGCGTTGGGGCCCGATCATACCGCGATCAGCGACGATGCAGACGCGGCCGATGGCGAAGCGCCGACGCAGGCGGTCGATCACCGGCACCAGGCTGATCACATCGGCGGTGTTGCCGGGCCACATCTCCGAGCAGACCGGCCGGCCGTCGCCGTCAATCAGCACGGCGAGGATCATCTGCCGCAGATCCGGCCGGTGGTCCTTGCTGTAGCCGTGCTGCCCGAGGGTTTGCCCGCCCAGGCCTTCGAAGGAGAGGCTGGTGGTGTCCATGAACACCAGGTCGAGCCGGCTGAACAGGTCACGCCGATGGGCGAACAGCCGCTCCTCGATCAGGTCCTTGGTGCAGCGGGGCGCGAACGGCGTGGCGCCGTCCTGCTGATCCGCCGGCAGCTCTTCGCCCAGCCAGGCCATCGCCCGATACAGCTGGTGCAGCTCCAGGCCGTCGGCGCCGGCGATCCGGTAGTCCTCGCGCCAGCGATCGGCGGCCAGATCCGAGCCGCCGCGCATCAGGCGGTGCAGCACGGTCAGAAACACCGCGCGCTCCAGCGCGAACCGGTGGCCGCGGCGGCGGGCCAAGGCCGCGATCACGGTCCGACAGCCGCTCTCCTCCCACAGCCGCTCGAACAGCAGTGCCGGGCCGATGCGGCGCACCGCGACCGCCGGAGCGTCGCCATTCCTGGCCGCATCCAAAACCAGCGCCTGTTGGACGAAGCGGGCGCCGGAGCGCAACAGCCGGTCGAGCTGTCCGCTCGCTTCGAGTTCATCGAGGCGGCCCAAGGTCGCGATCACCCGCTGACGCACTTGATCGCCGGTCCTCTGGCTTTCCACGATCTGCAGATAGATGCGTCCCTGCGACTGCTTTCTGCGGAAGTACATGTCCGGCTCGATGTGGTGCGCACACGATAGCCGAAAAGCTCCACGTGTCCAGAGTAAATGCCGCTATGCGTGGCACTACATCTCCAACGAAATACTCCTCGTACCTCAATGAAATCCGATACTTACCCCCCGTCCGCAGCGCCGAACTGTCGAAGATGGGTCAAACGATCCCGATCCAAACGAACGACGACGACGACATCGATCCCGGCACGAACCACTCGCGCACAGGTCTCATGACACCGGCTCAAAACGGCGGCGGCGCCGGGATGTGCCCGGCGCCGCCTATACCGCGGAGGCTTCTTGCGGGAGGGGGTTGGGGAGGGGTGTCGCGGCACCGAAATGGGTCGTCACGAAGTACCGCAGATGTGAGGTCTTGCGCGCCGCTTGCACCCGGCATAGGAGGGCAGCGGGCATGGGTGCGTAGCTCAGCGGCAGAGCACCGTCTTCACACGGCGGGGGTCACAGGTTCAATCCCTGTCGCACCCACCAGTCGTTCGGCCAGTATTGCGGTCAGAGTGGCGCCGCCGGCTGCGGCGACGCATCGTACGCTCCCCAGACCGACTGGTCGTAATTGACCATCGCGCCCGTCATCAGGCCTGACTCGGCGCTCGACAGGAACGCGACAGCCCGCGCGACCTCCTGCGGATCGATCAGCCGGCCGAACGGCTGCCTGGCGGCAGCCTCTGCGAGCCAGTCCGGGTTGCCGCCGTGATATCGGACCTGGATGCGATCCTCGCCCTCGGTCGCCATCCAGCCGATGTTGAGCCCGTTGACGCGGATGCGGTTGCGCAGCAGCGCGTATGCCGTGTTCTGCGTCAGTGTCGCGAGCGCGCCCTTGGAAGCGCAGTAGGCAGCGATGAACGGCTGGCCTGCCTTGGCCGAAATCGAGCAGATGTTGACGATCGTGCCTTCCGTCTGCTCGCGGCGCATGATCTTGATCGTGTCCTGCATGAGGAAGAAAGGTCCGCGGACATTGACGCTGAAGATCGTGTCGAAGAGCGCGGGCGTGGTGTCGATGATGGTCCCCCGGTCGGTGATCGCCGCCGCGTTGACCAGAGCGTCGATGCGTCCGAACGTGGCATCGGCGCGAGCGATGACGGCGCGGCAGTCCTCAAGCTTGCCGAGGTTAGCGGCAACGAACGCCACCTTGGCACCGGTTGCATCCTCGATCTCGCGTGCCTTCGCCTCCCCCTTCTCGCGCGAGCGGCCGCAAATGACGATCCCGGACGCGCCCCGCTCCGCGAACAACCGGGCGATGGCAGCGCCCAGGCCCTGGGTGCCGCCCGTGACGACCGCGATCTTTCCCTCGAGCTGCGGCATGATGCTCATCCTCCGATGCGATAGCCGGCCTTGGCGAGTGCGGCGGCGAGTGCGCGGTAGCCGATCTTGGCGTACTCGGCGGGAGGCGCCTTCGCCGGATCCTGTTCAGCCTCGACGACGAACCAGCCCTCATAGCCGATTTCGGCGAGGCGCCGGACGATTGCCGTGAAATCGATTGCGCCATCGCCCGGAACCGTGAACGCGCCCGCGAGGACCGCGTCAAGGAATGACTGCCGATCGCGGTCGAGGCCGTCGATCACGGGATCGCGCACGTCTTTCGCATGGACGTGGATGATGCGCTTGCCATGCTTGCCGATGACGCCAAGAACGTCGCCGCCCGCGAAGCGCATGTGACCAGCGTCGTAGAGCAGGCCGACCGCCTGCCCGGTATGCTGCATCAGGAGGTCAAGATCCCGCTCGGTCTCAATCGCGGTCGCCATGTGGTGGTGGAAACCGAGCGGCACGCCGGCCTCGGCGCAGTGCTCGGCAAATCGTGTGAGGCGTCTGCCGTAGCCCCTGATCTCGTCCTCGGACAGCCGCCGGCGCTTCGCAAGCGGCACGTTCCGGCGGTTCTGAATCGTCCCCGCCGTCTCGCCGTAAGCAAGGCAAGCGGCGCCCAACGAACGGAACAGATCGAGCTGAGCCGCGACCTTGTCCTTCTCCTCCGCGAGATCCTCGGGCGCGTCGAGCACGGTTCCGGAGTACCAGCCCGAGGCGAGCTTGAGGCCGAAGGCCGCGAGCGCGGAGCGCAGCTCGGCCGCGCGCTTCGGGAACTTGCCGCCGGTCTCGACGCCGGCAAATCCGGCCTCGCGGCTTTCCTTCAGGCAGGTCTCGAGGGTCGTCTCGCCGCCGAGTTCCGGCAGATCGTCGTTGGACCACGCGATCGGTGCGATCCCTAGTTTCGCTTCCATCATGATCTCCGATCGGCAAGAGCGGCCGTTCAGATGCCCACGCGCTGCCTGCTGCGGCCCTGAAGCTGGTCTTCGTATGCCGCGGTTACGCTCGCACGCGCGCTGACTTCCGGCACGCCGACATCCCACCAAGCGTCGCCCGGCGTCCAGGTGAAGGCGTCGGAGATGATCGAGATCACCGTCGTCCGATCGGTCGTCTTCGCCCATTTGAGAGCCTCGCTGAGATCGGCGAGGCTCTCGACGCGCCGGCTGAGGGCGCCCATTGCCTCGGCATGTTTGGCGAAATCGACCGCAAAGGGCGCCTTGACCCGGCAATCCTTGATCAGGTTGTTGAAGGAGGCACCGCCCTTGGCGTTCTGCAGGCGGTTGATAACCGCGTAGCCGCCATTGTCGCAGACGATCACGATCATCTTGTGCCCGGACAGAACCGACGAATAGATGTCCGAGTTCATCATCATGTAGGTGCCGTCGCCAACCATGACAATCGGCGTGCGGCCCGGGTCGGCCATCGCGGCACCCCAGCCGGCCGCGATCTCGTAGCCCATGCACGAGAAGCCGAACTCGCAGTCGAACGTGTCTGGGGCTTTGACCCGCCAGTTCTTCGTCACCTCGCCCGGAAGGCCCCCGGCGGCGGTGATGAGAAGATCGCGATCCCCCGCGCTGGCGTTCACGGCACCGACCACCTGCGCATAGGTCGGAACCGGATTGTTGCCGGGTCGCTGGAGATCGTCGAGCAGAGAATTCCATTTGGCCATTTCCCGCCGGCCCTTCTCGATCCAGACGGCGTCGGCTTGCCAGCCGGAGAGCGGTGCCACGAGTTCCTCAACGCAGGCGAGCGCATCGCCGACGACGGCGAGCGCGCGGTGCTTGGCCGCATCAAATCGGGCGGCATTGATCGAGATGAACTTGGCATCCTGCGCGAAGCAGCTCCACGAACCGGTCGTGAAGTCCTGCAGCCGGGTGCCGACGGCGAGGATGACATCGGCCTCGGCGGCGAGTGCATTGGCGGCGGTCGAGCCGAGAATGCCGATCGGCCCGACATGCGCGGGATGGTCGTGTGCGACCGCGCCCTTGCCGGCGATTGTCTCGGCGAGCGGAATGCGGTGTCGCTCGGCGAGTGCGGCGAGCGCCGCCGCGGCGCCGGAGTAGCGGACACCGCCGCCGGAGATGATGAGCGGCCGCCTTGCCGTCTTCAGGAGCCGGGCGGCTTCGGCAACACGATCGCGGTCCGGCCGTGGCCGCGGGATCGCGTGGACCGTCGGTTCAAAGAAAGGGGCCGGGTAGTCGCAGGCGATTTCCTGCACGTCCTGCGGCAGCGCGATGAACGCCGGCCCGCACTCCGCGGGGTCGAGCATGATCGCGACCGCCTGCGGCAGCGATGCCATGATCTGCTCGGGATGGGTGATGCGGTCCCAATAGCGGGTGACTGCCTTGAAAGCGTCGTTCACCGTGACGCTCGGATTGCCGAAATGCTCGACCTGCTGCAGCACCGGATCGGGACGGCGATTGGCGAAAGTGTCGCCGGCGAGAAGCAGGACCGGCAGGCGGTTGGCATGGGCGACGCCGGCCGCGGTCATCATGTTCAGCGCACCCGGCCCGATCGATGTCGCGGCAACCATGATCTGCCGGCGGCGCCTGGCCTTGGCGAAGCCGATCGCGGCGAGCGTCATGGACTGCTCGTTCTGCCCGCGCCACGTTGGCAGCTCGTCCTGGACCGCCTCGAGGGCCTGCCCAAGGCAGGTGACGTTGCCGTGGCCGAAGATCGCGAACGCACCTGCAAACAGCCGGACCCGCTCGCCATCGATGACGGTGAACTGGTTGCAAAGATAGCGAACCACGGCCTGGGTCATCGTGCAGCGAACGGTTGACACGCGAACCCTCCTACCGTGCCCCAGCTTCAGGAACGACTATTGCATCAGGAGGCCCATGCATCAATAGATGCTAGCAGTACAATCCCGAAAGGGGTTCGAGTATGCGTCTCGGGGTTGGTCTGATCGGCTCGGGCTTCATGGGGAAGACACACGCACTCGGCTTCGCGAACGCGACGCGCGTCTTCTCGCTGCCGGTCGCGGTCGAGCGCGCGATGCTTGCCGATATCAACGCGGAGCGGGCCGCGCGCGCCGCCGCGGCACTCGGGTTCGCCCGCTCGACCGGCGACTGGCGCCGGCTCGTCGCCGACGCGGCGGTCGATATCGTGGCCATCACGACGCCAAACGTCCTGCACAAGGACATGGCACTCGCCGCCATCGCCGCCGGCAAGCACGTCTATTGTGAAAAGCCGCTCGCGCCCACCGTGGACGCGGCGTGCGAGATGACCCTCGCCGCGGAAGCAGCCGGGGTCACGACCGCGGTCGGGTTCAACTATCTGAAAAACCCGCTGTTCAGGCTTGCGCGCGAGCTGATCGGCGCCAGGGAGATCGGCGAGATCCGCGCGTTCAACGGCATCCATGCCGAGGACTACATGACTGATGCCGAAATCCCCTGGAGCTGGCGGCTCGACCCGGCCGGGGGCGGCGGGGCGCTCGCCGATCTCGGCAGCCACATCATCGCGACCGCCCGTTATCTGATCGGCCCGATCGACGAGGTTCTCGGCGACACGGCGACCGTCGTCGCATCCCGGCCGGCGGTCGCCGGTGCCGCGGAGCGCCGGCCGGTGGAGGTGGAGGATATCGGTCGCGCGCACCTTCGCTTCGCCAACGGGTGCAGCGGCGTCATCGAAGCCAACTGGGTCGCGACCGGACGCAAGATGCGTCATGATTTCGAGATTTCAGGCTCCAAAGGCGCTCTCGCCTTCAGCCAGCAGCGCCTCAATGAGATCGACCTGTATCTCACCGGCGATCCGCCGGGGCAGCGCGGGTTCCGCAAGATTTTCGCGGGGCCGGAGCACGAACCCTACGGCGCGTTCTGCGTGGCATCCGGCCACCAGATCGGCTTCAACGACCTGAAGACCATCGAGATTCGCGATTTCCTGCTGGCGATCGCGGGGCAGCCGACCGGGCACGCCGATTTTCGCGAGGGCCTCGAGGTTCAACGCACGGTGGCGGCTATCTACCTTTCGGCGAAGGAGAAGCGCTGGGTCAAGATCTCGTCCTGAGGCCCGCGCCGTTACAGCTTTTCTTCCATGGGGGTTGGCGCTATCTCGGCCGGCGCACGGTGCAGCTCATGCTCCAGCGTATTCAGGCCGGCGCCCCCGGCCATGTGGAACATCAGCTTGTCCAACGACAGCTCCGAGCGCGGCGCATCAAGTTCGACCTCGCCCCGCGCAAGCACCATGAAGTGGTCGCCGACCAGAGAGGCGTGGTGCGGGTTGTGGGTGATAAAGATGACGCCGATACCGTGTTCGCGCGCGGCCGTCGCGATGTATCTCAGCACGATGCCGGACTGCGCCACCCCCAGCGCCGCCGTCGGCTCGTCGAGGATGAGCACGCGAGCGCCGAAGTGGATGGCGCGGGCGATCGCCACGACCTGGCGTTGACCGCCCGAGAGGGTGCCCACGGTCTGTTCCAGGTCGGCCAGGTCGATCCCCATGCGGCGCAACTCCAGATCGGTCTGCTCCCACATGGCGCCGACGTCGAGACGGCGGAACGGCCCGATGCCGCGCATGAGCTCCGATCCGAGAAAGAAGTTCCGCCACACTGACAGGAGCGGGACCATCGCCAGGGTCTGATAGACAGTCGCGATGCCGCGATCGAGGGCTTCGCGCGGCGAGCTAAACCGCACCGGTTGGCCGTCAACCGCATAGGTGCCTTCGTCATGGGTGTGCAACCCGGCAATGATACTGATGAGCGTCGATTTCCCGGCGCCGTTGTCTCCCAAGATGCACGTCACCTCACCCTGCCGCACCGACAAGCTCACGTCCTTCAGCGCGCTGAAGTTGCCGTAGCTCTTGCAGACGTTGCTGAGCTGGACGATAGGCGCCGATTGATCCGCCATGTCACCTGCCTCTGCTTGCGCGCCCCCGGAACCAGTTGTTGACGACCGTGGCCAGCAGTAGCATCGCGCCGACGAAGAACATGAACCAGTCGGGGTCCCAGTCGGCGTAGATCACCCCTTCGGTCGTCATGCCGAACATGAAGGCACCAAGCGCAGAACCGGCAGCCGAGCCGTAGCCGCCGGTCAGGAGACAGCCGCCCACCACGGCCGAGGCGATGTAGAGCAGCTCGTTGCCGATGCCCGCCCCGGACTGCACCGTGTCGTACGCAAACAGCATGTGCATGCCGAGGAACCACACCGAGAAACCGACGAGCATGAACAGACCGATCTTTACCTTTTTGACCGGGATGCCAACGGCGCGCGCGCTATCGCCCTGTCCGCCGACGGCGAAAATCCAGTTACCGATCTTCGTACGCAGCAGCAACCAGGTCGCGAGGAGCGCAAAGATGATCCAATAGATGATCGCGACGCTGATGCTGATACGCCCGAATACAATCCTGGAGGAGAACACGGCCTTTGCCGCAGCAAAGCCCGGCATGGTGCTGATGTCGGCGGTCGCCACGTTGCCGGTCACAAGCTTGGTGATCGCGATGTTCAGCCCCTGGAGCATGAGGAAAGTGGCCAGCGTTACCAGGAAGCTGTGCAGCCCCGTCCGGATCAGCAGATAGCCGTTGAGCCAGCCGATGCCGAGCGACAGCAGCAGGGCGAAGGCGATGCCGGCCCAGACGTTGCCGGCGATCTCGGTCGCGAACATCGAGGCGGCGAGCGATGATGTGGTGACGGCCACACCCGCCGACAGATCGAACTCGCCGCCGATCATCAGCAGCGAGACCGCGACCGCGGGTATCCCCACGGTCGCGGACTGGTAGAGCACGGTGGTGAAGGCCGCCGGCTGCCGGAACGTCGGGGCCATGACCGAGAAGAAGGCGAAGACGAGAATCACCCCCCCGAGGGCACCGACCTCGGGTCGCTTGAGCACTTTTTTCCACAGCGCCTGCTGCGCGAGCTGACGACGGCCGAGACCGGGTCCGGCGCTCTGTATGGCTGTGCTCACGACTCCTCCCCGGCGGCCGCTGCCGCCGCTACCGCTTCATGCTCTCCCGAGTTGCCTAGCGGGTGCCCTTCTTGGCGAATTTGGCAACCTCATCGATATTGTCCTTGGTCACGAAGGCCGGCCCGGTCAGCACCGCCCCCCCGCCGCCGACCAAGTCGCCATTGGTCTTGTACAGCCATAGCAGGTCGATTGCCTCATAGCCCTCCACGAAGGGCTGCTGATCCACCGCCCATTGCAGCTTGCCGCTCTGGATCAGACTGACCGCGGTGGGAGTGAGATCGAAGGTTCCCACCTTCGCCTTGCTGTTCGCCATCTGCGCGGAGTTGATGGCCGTCGGCGCGAACGGAGCCCCGAGCGTCACGACGTAGTCGATACTCGGATCCTGCTGCAGTTTGGCGACGATGCGGGACTGCGCGCTCGCCATGTCGTAGCCCGGGACATAGAGCACGAAGAGCTTGCCGTGGAAGGTCTTCTTGATGCCGTCGCAACGCTCCTCGAGCTGGACCGCACCCTGCTGCTGATCCACGCAAACGGCGCTCTTGGCACCCTCGGTGTCGAGCCGATTGCCCACCGCCTGACCGGCGAGCGACTCGTCCTGGCCGACGTAGGCCAAAAGGCCCAACCGCTTCCAGTCGTCCACCCCGGCATTGAACCCGACGATGGGAATGTGGGCCGCCTGCGCCTGCTTCACCGCCGGCGCCAGCGCGTCAGGGAAGGCGAGTGTCAAAGCGATCCCATCAACATGCTGCTGGACGGCGTTGACGACGAGCTGTGCCTCGCCCGAGGATGTCGGGTTGGCGAGGTAGAGCAGTTTCGCATTGTCTTTCTTCGCGGCCGCTTCGGCACCTTTGCGGATGATGTCCCAGAAGGAGTCGCCCGGCTGCCCGTGCGTGATCATGGCGAAGGTGTACTGTGGATTGGCGGCCGCGCTCGTCCGCGGGCTGAGCGCGGCGGCGCAGCCGAGTGCCACGCCGACTGCGATCGCCATGATCGAGATATGCTTGCCTTGGACCATCTCGCTCTTTTCCTCCCATGTACTCACCATGCCCGGTGAGAGCCGCAAAGATTACCCTGCCACCGGCGGCTCGCAACGTCCATGTTTACGCACCCTTGGGTTTACGCACCCTTGGGTTTACGCACCCTTGGGTTTACGCACCCTTGGCGGCTCGTATCAGCGTGTCGGCGGCGAAGCGCAGGCCTTCGAGTCGGTCGAGTTCCTGGTCCTCGTGCTCGATGTTGACCGCCATATCGGGGTCTATGGCCTTGACCGCCTTCATGAACTCCGTCCAGAACGCGACGTCGTGGCCGCGGCCGACCGCAACGAAGTCCCACGACGCGTTCCGGGGCCACTTGCTGAGCGTGTAGCGTCCGCCGAGTCCCATCACGCCCGGCGCGTCGGGCCGCACGCGCGTGAAGCGGTCGTCCAGCACGCCGTTCACCTTTGCGGCCTCATTGATCCGCGTGTCCTTGGCGGCCGCGTTATAGACCAGCCCGCCGAGCTTCTTGAGCGCGAGCACGGGGTCGATGCCTTGCCAGAACAGATGGCTCGGATCCATCTCGGCCCCGACATGAGTGGCGTTGATCGCCGTTGCCAGCCGTTCCATTGTCGCTGGATTGTACACGATGTTGTGAGGATGCATCTCGATGCACACCTTCACGTCGGCATCGGCGGCGCGCGCCTGGATGTCCTTCCAGTACGGGATCGCGACCTCGTTCCACTGGTAGTCCTGCGCATCGAGATAGGCGCTGTCCCAGGGCATGACGGTCCAGGCCGGAAGGGTGGCGCCAGCATTGGTGCCGGGCGTCCCCGACATCGTGACGACCCGCTTCACACCGAGCAGTGCTGCAAGCTCGATCGCCACCTTGACGTCATTGCCATGCTTGTTGCGGACCTCGGGGTCGGGATGCAGCGGGTTGCCGTTGCAGTTGAGGGCCGTCAGCGTCATGCCGGCCTCCCTGAACTGCGCGAGATAATCGTCGCGCGCGCTCTGGCTCGACGGCAGCCGGGCGATCGGCAGGTGCGGCGCCGGGATGAAGCCGCCCGAATTGATTTCCGCACTGGTCAAGCCCATGCCGCGCAAGATCTTGAGCGCATCGGGAAGGGATTTGTCGTGCAGGCAGGCCGTGTAGGCGCCTAGCTTCATGAGCGTTGTCCTTGCTGCATTGTGACGGCGATCACTCGACGGTCACCTCCTGGCGAGTCTGCGCTGACTCCACGACGGCCCTCATGACCCGCAGACTGCGCAGCCCGTCCGCGAAGGACGGACACGGGGGAAGCCGGTCGAGCCCGACGACCTGCTCCAGGAAAGCCCGGGCCTGGAACACGAACAAGTCGTTCTGGCTGTAGTTGCAGCCGGGGAAGTCCATCGCCATTCCCCTGGTGAAATAGGGATGCGAAGGTCCCACCAGAACTCGGCGATACCCGTTCGTCGTCTCGTCTGGGCCGCCGTCCACGAACCCGAACTCGCCGGCCCGCGCGAGATCGAAGGTTGCCGCACCCCTCTCCGCAAATAATTCGAAACCGAGGGAATTGGGCTGGGCGAAGGCCACCCGCGAGGCGGAGAAGGTACCCGTGGCGCCCGAGGCGAAGATCGCCGTGAAGGTCACGAGATCCTCGTTCTCGACGGTTTCGCGGACCTCGCTGACCGCAGCGGCGGCGTGGCCGACCACAGCGCCGAGCGGGACTGCGCGTTCGGTGATGAACGTTGACAGGACCGCGCCCCTGATCGAGCGGATCGGGCCACAGACGAACTCGGCGGTGTCCACGAGATGGCTGCCGATGTCGGCGAGCGCGCCGGAACCGGGTCCGCCCTTGTAGCGCCAGCTCATCGGCCGGTGCGGGTCGCACCCGTAATCGCACCAGTAGTGGCCGTTGAAATGCAGGGGACGACCGATTGTGCCACGCCCGATCTGCTCCCTGATCGCCGCGATTGCCGGCGAACGGCGGAAGGTGAAGCCGATTGCGGCCTTGCCGCTCGCGCGCTCGGCCGCGGCGACCATCGCTTGCGCATCCTCGATCGAGGGGGCGAGCGGCTTTTCGCAGAGGACATGTTTGCCCGCGGCGAGGAGACCTTCGACGATCTCCCGATGCAGCGAGTTGGCCACGACCACGCTCACCACATCGATGTCGTCAGCACCGGCGATCGCCTGCCAGCTTGTTTCCGCGCGCTGGTAGCCGAACCGCTTGGCCGTTGCGGTTGCAACGTCGCAATTGACGTCGCCGATGGCGACCGGCCGGACGGGAGGAAGGTCCTGCTGATAGAGGCTTGCGGCCGAACGATATCCCGCGGCATGGGCCTGTCCGGCCATGCCGGCGCCGATCACGGCCACGCCGATCGCGCCTGCAGGCATCACGCTATCTCCTCCTCGGCGTCTGGCCCGGGATCGAGCCGCTTGCGCAGGCCGTATAGATCATCCGCCTGGCCTGCCCATCTGGACATTTGCGGGATTCCCGTCAAAGCTCGGCTGTCTGGCTTCCAGTCTGCCGGTGCGATTGGCCGGGAGGATGGCATGGCCGAGGACGTCGTACAGCGCTCACCCGGGAGCGGCGGGCGGCCGCGCCGGAGCGGGCTTGAGGACGTGGCGCGGCTGGCCGAGGTCAGCCTGGCGACGGTGGACCGCGTGCTCAACGAGCGCGGCAGCGTTGCCGCCGATACCGCACGGCGGGTGATCGAGATCGCGCGGCAGGTCGGGTTGCGACGCACGCTGCCGACACCTTATGCCCGCACGCGTCGCCTCGACGTGCTGCTGGTGCGGTCAGGGACGCCATTTTTCATGCGCCTGATGCGAGCCTTCGTGCAGATCGCCGGCACGCTGGACGGATCGGTGATCATTCAGCGCAGCACGCTCGACGAAGCCAAGCCGCGGCTCGTGGCGCAGCGCATCCGCGAGACGAAGGCGGACGGCGTCATCGTCTATTGCGGGGAGCACCGTGAGAACCGGCAGGCGATCGCCGCCGTCGTCGACGCCGGCATACCGGCGATCTGCCTGACCACCGACGTTCCCGGCTCCCCCCGCTTCGCCTATGTCGGCATCGACCATACCAAGGCCGGACGCACGGCGGCTTTCGTCGCGGCCAAGATGGCGCGGCGCGCCGGGCCTGCCATCGCGCTCACCCACGGCATGGGCTATCGGGCGCACAAGGAGCGGCTGGCCGGCTTTCAGGCGGGGCTGGCGGCGCATGAGCCGGGGATCGCGCTCGCCGAAATCCTGGAGCACCACGACGATTCGGACCGCGCATACCGGCTGGTCAGTCAAGCGCTGCGGCGGCTTCCGGATGCCGTCGCCCTCTACAACACCGGCGGTGCCAACCGGGCCGTGGCGGCGGCGATCCGCGATCAGGGATTGGCCGGAACCCTGCTGTTCCTTGGCCACGAACTGACGGACGCGAGTGCCAGGCTGCTGCAGGAAGGCGTCATGACGGTCACCATCGACCAGGCACCGGAACTACAGGCGCGCCGCTCGATCGACCTGATGCTGAGCCGGCTCGGCGTTCTCGCCTCCGCCCCCGCTTCGGGGGAAATCCCGTTCACGCTGCACACGCGCGAGAACGTCTGAGGGTTTTGAGGGAAGCCCCTCAAAATCCTGTCCGCTTGCAGCTTCCACGGACGCGCGCTTGTCCGCTAACACGCTGCTGCCGAGTGCCCGTCGCGAACGGCTGGAGAGGATACGCCATGAAAATCGCGCTTGATCCGTACATGCACCGGCACGTGCCGCTGCTCGAGCTTCCCAGACTGGTCGCCGAGCTCGGATACGAATACATCGAGCTGTCGCCGCGCGCCGATTTCCTTGATTGGTGGGTCCGCCCCCGGGTCTACCCCGAACGGATTCAAGGCATTCAAGAAATCGCTGCGCGATCATGGCGTCAAGCTGGCCTCGCTGCTTCCCATGTACCGATGGGCGAGCCCGCATCAGGTCGAGCGTCTCGCCGCGATCCGATACTGGAAGGCCGCCATCCAGGTCGCGATCGAGCTTGAGTGCGACACGATGAACTCGGAATTCGGCCGCGGACCCTCCCCGGATTTCGCAAGCAACTGCTTCTGCTGTACCGGTGGGCGGGTGGAGTCCTGCGAAGCGGCGTTCTGGGACAGCATGGACGAACTGGTGCCGATTTTCGAGCGGGAAGGGATCAACCTGCACATCGAGCCCCATCCCGAGGACTTCGTCGAGACCATTCAGCCCGCCGTCGATATGATCCGGTCGATTAACTCGAAGAACGTGCGGTTCCTGTATTGCGCGCCGCATACGTTCCACTTCGGAGACGACATGGCGAGGATGATCGAGGAGGCGGCACCGGTGCTGGCGCACGTCCACCTGGCCGATACGTTCAACCACAAGGCTTCCTCCGGTCTCCGCTACATCATCAACCCTCCGGGGGCGCAAGTGCGGGTGCATCAGCATCTCAACATCGGCGAGGGCGAGGTCGATTGGGACATGCTCTTCGGCACGCTGAAGAAAATCGGATTCGACGGAATTTTCACGAGCTGCGTGTTCGCCTGGGAGGAGAAGGCGGTCGAGTCCTCGAAATTCATGCGCGAGGCGATCCAACGCTACATCGACAAGTACTGGCCGTCATGAAACTCTCGCCAGCAATGGAGGACGCAATCGTGTCAGCTAGTCTCCGTGTCCTCGTTGTCGGCGCCGGACGCATGGGCGCCGACCATGTCGAGCGCCTTGCGCGCCGGATCGTCGGGGCCGAGGTGGCGGTGGTCGTCGATGTCGATCTCGCGCGCGCACGGCGCGCCGCCGAGGCCGCCCCTTCGATCACCGTGGCGTCGGACGTCGGGCAGGCGCTAAAGCGCGATGACGTCGATGCGATCCTCATTGCGACGCCCGGCTCTCTGCACGAGGAGACGCTGCTCCAGGCCCTGGAGCGAGACCTGCCGATCCTGTGCGAGAAACCGCTGACCCCGGAGGCGGCATCGTCCTGGACGATCGTGCAGGCTGAGCAGCGGCTCGGGAGAAAGCGGATCCAGGTCGGGTTCATGCGCCGTTTCGATGCCGAATATCAGCGTCTGAAGGGCCTGTTCACGTCTGGAGAGCTGGGCCAGGCCTTGATGCTCCACTGCGCGCACCGGAACCCCGATACGCCGCCCGGATTCACCAACGAGATGCTGATCAACGATTCGGTGGTTCACGAGTTCGACGCGATCCGCTTCCTGACTGGCGAGGAGATCACAAGCGTCCAGGTCAGGCTCGGCCGGCCCTCGCGTCATGCCCCCGCCGGGCAGCACGACCCCCAGCACGTGCTGATCGAGACCGAGAGCGGGTTGTTGGCCGATGTCGAGATCTTCGTGAACGCGCAATTCGGCTATCAGGTAACGACCCAGGCTGTCTTCGAGCAAGGTGTTGTCAACATCGGCGGGGACACCGGGCCTTGCATCCGCAGCGCCGGCCGGTGGGGAGGCGAGGTCGCCCGGGGCTTCGTCGAGCGGTTCGGGAGCGCCTTCGACGCTGAGGTGCAGAGTTGGGTCAATGCCGCTCGCCGCGGCGAGGTCGGCGGACCCACGGCGTGGGACGGGTACGCCACCGCGGCCTGCTGCGAGGCGGGCGTGGCCGCGCAGAGGGGCGGCGAGAGAATAGGTGTCTCCTTAAGGGCAAAGCCCGACCTCTACCGCTAGCCAGCCCTGCCGGAAGCGAACGCGCGATCGGCCTTCCCCGCTCGGAACATTTCGCCCTTGCTTCTCACCCTCCGGTTGCTTATGAGTCGCCTACTTCGCCTCGTTCTCTAGTCCGGCAAGCCAATGGCTGATCGGTTTCCGGACCTGTTCGACCACGCGGGGGCGAGCAGGATGGTCGTTTGGCGATCCTGTTCTTGGGAGGGATTTCCGTGCAACAGACTACCGTGCTGCAACGCTACTTGAGCGCGATCCTGGCCGCGCTGCTGTTTGCCGCTCCCGCGATCGGACACGCCGCCGAAACCCCTTCCGGCATGGAGCCGATCAGCGGTGTCGCCGTGTCCACCGCGGCGCAAACTGCGACGAAAAGCGTCCTCGCCCTCAACAGCGGAATGTTCGAGCTCTACGCGGATGCCGGGCAGGTGTTCCAGAAGAACATCCTCGCCCAGCACCCGATCATCCTTGGCCTGTTCTCCGGGGCGGGCGGGCGCTTCATCCTGTACCGGCCCGGTATGGCGCCGCTCGAAGCCCCGTCGGTGCCGGTGGTCTATCAGCTGTTGAAATCCATCGGCCATAGCACGATGGCGCTCGCCGTGGTCGTCGGCCCGTATCTCGACAACCCCGCCAACCAGGCCTGGCGCGGTCCTCTGCTCGCCTATCGCAGCCGAATGCAGTCTGCCCTCGACGGACTTGACGCAACCGAGATGCCGGCCGAGTGGCGGGCAAACAACCGCAGTATTTTGACCAACAACATCGCCTTCATGGATGCATGTGCGCGCAAGGGCGCCGTATCGCTCGGTGATCTGCAGGTTTTTGCCAAGCAGCAGATGCCGCTTCTGAAGAAGAACATTTCCTGGGCGGCACAGACGCAGGTTGACCACTGGATGGGGGTGATCGCCGGCTGGAAGAAGCTGCTGGGAGGCGACTGGGACAAAACCTACGCTGCCAGCAACACCATATACGTCACTCGCCAGAACAATGTGCTGTTCAGCGTTTTGGCGCAGTTCTTCGGTCCGGACGCGATCAACTCCCGCCTCATGCTGATCGAGACGATCTCGTTCACCACCACGCCGGAGGACATGCTGGAATTGCTCACCCGGATCATTGCCGACCGCTCCGTGGGCGCGGTCTTCTTCGGCAACTACTACCTCATGGATTACGAGCTGATGGGCGGGGATGCGCGCACAGCGATCGCCGCCGATAGCGCGAAGTACGAGATGAAGCTGGTCCTGCCGCCGGCGGTGCCCTTCGGCTCGCACCAATGGCCCACTCTGATTACGCCGGGCAACGGCCCAACCTCGCTCGCCGACCTGCCGTAGCTCGACCGGAGGCGTTTGAGATGGACCTGAACACCGTACACATCGTCCGCCATCCCGAGTTGGCAACCGAGATCGCGCAATGGCACGATGGGGATGCCTGGCTCGCCGGCGGCACCTGGCTGTTCTCGGAGCCGCAACCCGCCATCGACACGCTGATCGAGCTGGACCGGCTCGGCTGGGCGTCGCTTGAGGCGTCCGCCGCCGGCCTCGATATCGCCGCGACCTGCCGCATCGCCGAGCTCTACCATTTCCAGGCGCCGAAACAATGGATCGCGGCACCGCTGTTCAGGGCATGCTGCGACTCCCTGCTCGCCTCGTTCAAGATCTGGAACGCCGCCACTGTCGGCGGCAATCTCTGCATGTCACTTCCCGCGGGTGCCATGATTTCGATGGCGGCGGCGCTCGACGGCATCTGCACGCTCTGGCCGCGCGACGGGGCGGCGAGGGAAGTTGCCGTCGTGGATTTCGTCACCGGCAACCACGCCAACGTGCTGCGGCCCGGTGAATTGCTGCGCAAGATTCACCTGCCCGCGGCGGCACTCGGCCGGCGGGTGGCGCTGCGCCGGGCGTCGTTGACCAAGCTTGGCCGCTCCGCCGCGCTGCTGATCGGCACGCGCGACCCCGCGCGCAGCGACCTGCTGCTCACCATCACCGCCACGACTCCTCGGCCCGTGCAGCTCCGTTTCGCGCGTTCGCCGTCTGCCGCAGTGCTCCGCGACGCGATCGAGGCCCGCATCCCGGCCGACGACTTCTTCGCCGACGTGCATGGCAGCGCCGCCTACAAGCGGCACCTGACCTATCACTTCGCCGAACAGATCCGAGCCGAGCTGACCCACCCGGGAGCGGGCGCATGAACGACGTCGCACATCAGACCGGTCAAAACTCCGGCACGCTCGCCTTCACGGTCAACGGCCGCGGTCTCGCGGCAAGGCCCGAACCGGGCCAGTGCCTCCGCACTTTCCTGCGCCAGCACGGCTGCTTCGGTGTCAAGAAAGGCTGCGACGGCGGCGATTGCGGCGCCTGCACCGTCTGGCTCGACGGGGTGCCGGTGCATTCCTGCCTGATGCCGGCCTTCCGCGCCGCAGGACGGATGGTGACGACCATCGAGGGACTGGCAAAAGACGGCACGTTGCACCCGGTCCAGCAGGCCTTCCTGGACGCGCAGGCGTTCCAGTGCGGTTTCTGCGCCGCCGGCATGATCATGACCGCGGCGGCACTCGATGCCGGGCAGCGGGCCGACCTGCCCCACGCCCTCAAGGGCAATCTCTGCCGCTGCACCGGATACCGCGCGATCGCCGATGCCCTGGAGGGCGTGCGAGCGGTGGAGGAGGACGTGGCCGGCAAGGCCTGCGGGTCGAGCCTCGCCAACCCGTTCGCCGAGGCGATCGTGACCGGACGTGCCCGCTACACGATGGATGTCGCGATCGAGGGATTGCTGCACCTCAAGGTGCTGCGGTCGCCCCATGCCCACGCGCGAATCACCCGCATCGAGCGCGAGCGGGCCGCGCGCGTGCCGGGCGTCGCCGCGATCTTCACCTGGGAAGACGTGCCGCGCCGCCTCTACAGCACCGCGACCCACGAGGATCATCTCGTCGATCCCGACGACACCTACGTGCTCGACAACGTCGTCCGCTTCGTGGGCCAGCGGGTCGCGGCGGTGGTCGCCGAGACCGAGGCGCAAGCGGAGGCGGCCTGCCGGTTGATCGAGGTCGAGTACCAGATTCTGCCCGCGGTGTTCGACCCCGAGGTCGCGATGCAGCCGGATGCGCCGGTGCTGCACGTGAAGGGCACGGCCGCGCGCGGGAATGTCTATGTCGATATCCACGGCGAGGTCGGCAGCGCCGCGGACGGGTTCGCCGAGGCCGAGGTGGTCCATGCGGGCACCTATTCCACCTCCCGCGTCCAGCACGTGCATCTCGAGACGCATGGCTCGATCGCCTGGACCGACGAAGGCCGCGTCCACATCCGTACCAGCTCGCAGGCGCCGTTCATTGTGCAGCAGAAGCTCAGCCACATCTTTGGCTTGCGCGCGGGCGACGTTCACGTGTTCACCGAGCGGGTCGGCGGCGGCTTCGGCGGCAAGCAGGAGATGGTGTCGGAGGATCTCTGCGTCCTCGCTACACTGAAGACCGGACGGCCGGTCAGTTGGGAGCTGACGCGCGAGGAAGAATTCGTCGGCGCCACCACCCGCCACCAGATGACGACGCAGGTGCGGCTCGGCGCGCGGCGCGACGGCACACTCACCGCGATCGAGGTCCGGGTCGTCTCCAACACCGGCGCCTACGGCGGCCATGCCAGCGAGACGTTGGCGGCGGCGCTCGGCGGCCCGCTCACGGCCTATCGCTGCCCGAACAAGAAGGCGGACGGCTACGCCGTCTATACCAACGTCGTGCCGGGTGGCGGCTTCCGCGGCTACGGTTCGTCGCAGAGCACCTTTGCCATCGAATGCGCGATCGACGATCTGGCGAAGCAGCTCGGGCTCGACCCGTTCGAGTTGCGCCGGCGCAACATGATCCGCCCGGACGACTGGATCGAATCCGTGTGGGGCGACCCGTCGGATGTCGATTTCGGCAGCTACGGGCTGGACCAATGCATGGACCTGGTCGAGCAGGCGCTGACGAGCGGGCGCGGCGAGACGAAGCCCGCAGGCGAGGAATGGGCCGAAGGCACCGGCTGCGCGCTCGCCGTGCTGGAATCCGGCCCCCCGACGGAGCATCGCTCCGGCGCCGAGATGGGGCTGCTGGCCGATGGCAGCTATCATCTGGCGGTCGGATCGACGGAGATGGGCAACGGCTCCGTCACCTCGCATCGCCAGATCGCCGCGGAGGTGCTCGGCACGCGGGCCGGGCGGATCGCGATCGTCAATGCCGATACCGATCGCACGCCCTACGATACCGGCACGTTCGCGAGCACCGGTACCGTGGTCGCCGGGCAGGCGGTGGCGCTCGCCGCGGCGGCGTTGCGCGATAACATCCTCGAATACGCGAGCCGCCATGCCGGGGTGGCCCCGACGGAGTGCCGCCTCGCGGATGACGCCGTGATCTGCGGCACGCGCCGCATCCCGCTCACCGAACTGCACGCCGCCGGCACGCGCGAGCGGCATCGGTTCGACGCGCGGCGCAAGGCCTATCTCTCGCCGCGCACAATCGCCTTCAACGTGCATGGCGTCCGCGTGGCGGTGAACCGCGTCACCGCGGAAACCCGCATCCTGCACAGCGTCCATGCTGCCGATATAGGGCGGCTGATCAACCCGATGCAGTGCCGCGGCCAGATCGAGGGCTCGATTGCGATGGGTTTCGGCTGGGCGCTCTGCGAGAACATGGTTCACGGCGCGGACGGCGCTATCGTCAACCCGAGCCTGCGGAACTACCGCATTCCCGCGTTCGCCGACGTGCCGCCGAGCGAGGTCTTCTTTGCCGACACCTTCGACCGCATCGGCCCGCTGGGGGCGAAGGCACAGGGCGAGTGCGCCATCAACCCGGTGGCACCCGCCATCGCCAACGCCGTCGCCCGCGCCACCGGCGTACGCTTCGCCCACCTGCCCCTGACGCCGGACCGCATCTTCGCCGCACTCTGCCCGCAGCCGTGAACGACGTCGCCCCGTCCGCCGCCGCGTCCGTCGCCGCGGCGGTGACCATCGTGACCCAGACGCGCGTGCGCGAGGGCATGGCGGAAGAATTCGCCCGTTGGCAGAGCACGATCAGCGCCGCGGCGGCCGAGTTTCCCGACTTCATCGAACAGAGCGTGCTGCCGCCGAACCCGCCGTCGCAGGCGGACTGGGTCATTCTGCAACGCTTCGCCGGCGCCGAGGCTGCTTCCGCCTGGCTGCGCTCAGACCGGCGGACCCGGCTGCTGGGCGAGGCACAGGCGATGCTCGTGGGGCGCGACGACGTGCATCTCGTGCGCGACCGCGGCGCCGGGGTGAGGCCGGCGCCGGTCTCCGCCGTGATCTCCTCGCGCGTCAGGGCGGGCCAGGAGGCGGCGTTCCGCGCCTGGGAGCAGCGCATCGCGGCTGCACAGGCCCGCTCGGCGGGGTTCCAGGGCTATCGGTTCGAACCGCCGATCCCGGGCGTGCAGGATGACTGGCTGGCGATCGTGCGCTTCGACACCGAGCGCAATCTCCAGGCCTGGCTGGACTCGCCCGAGCGGCAAAGCCTGCTGCAGGAGGCCGCCCCGTTCCTCGAGGAGTTTCACGCCCGGGTGGTGCGCACCGGGTTCGAGCAATGGTTCCCGGCGGCCGCCGATGCCGGATCGGCGCCGGCGGCCTGGAAGCAGAACATGATCGTCCTGCTGCTGCTTTATCCGGTGGTGTTCCTGTTCGGCCTCTGGGTGCAGACGCCGCTGCTGATGGGCAAGGTCCACCTGCCGTTCTGGTTCGCGCTCTTCATCGGCAACGTCGTCAGCGTGCTGCTGCTGAACTGGCTGGTGCCGTGGGTGAGCCGCGGCTTCACTTGGTGGCTGGCGCCGGCGCGCGATGCCGGCGGACGAGTAAGCCTCGCGGGCGCGCTGGCGATCCTCGCGCTCTACGCGGCATCGCTTTTCATCTTCTCGCGTCTCGCATGATCCCACGCGCGCTCGGGATGTTCCCGGCGTGGACGCTGCTGCTGGCGACGAGCGTGTGCATCGGGCTCGCGCCCGCGCCGCGCGCCGAAACCCCGCCTGCCGCGGACGCGGTGCCACTGGCGATCACGGGCAATCCGGGCGCGGTCAACATCGCCGCGGGAACCGGGGCGCTCGGGCGGCTGCTGGGCCTCGACCCGGAGAGCGGGTTGCGACTGGGCGGCGTGCTGGTCAGCAACGCAAACGCCCTGCTCTCCGGCGGCAACGCCCCCGGCACGAGCAGCTACAACAACCTGCTGGTCGCCGACCTGCAGGCCGATCTCGACAGGCTCGCGCACATTCCGGGCGCGAGCGTGGGCCTAGCACTGCTTCGCTTTCGATGGGCAGCCGAGCAATCAGCAGGCGGGCCTCGTGACCGGCTATAACGGCCTGCCCGGCGCGCCGCCCCTCGACCGCACCGAACTTTACGAGCTTTGGTGGCGGCAATCGTTCTTCGCGGACCGGCTGGTCGTGCGGGTCGGCAAGATGGTTCCGACCTACGATTTCGGCAACGTGCTGCGCCCGGTGCCGGTGCGGGACACGGCGCTGCAAATTCCGGCGGTCAGCGGCCTGATCTATACGCCGGTGTTCGTGAACCCCACCATCCTGGGTGCGCTCCCCGGTTACTACAATTCGGCCTACGGCGTCACCGCTACCGTGGCACCGAGCCGCCGCCTCTACGTCTCGCTCGGCGTCTATGACGGCAATCTCGCGCGCGGGGAGCAGACCGGCTTGCGGGCCGGGCCGGATTTCAATGGCTACCGGTTCCAGATCGGCGAAAATCGGCACGGCCTGGCTCCTCGGGCCGGACCACCTGCCCGGCGCATTCGCGGCCGGCGTCTGGGACCAGACCGGCACGCTCACCCTGGCGGTCCCGCCGCGGACGATCTCGCAGGACGGAACCCACGGCGTCTATGGGTTCGCCTCGCAGCGTCTGTGGCGCGGCGACGGGAGGGGCGTGTCCGGGTTCGTGCAGTTTGGCGCAAACGATTCACGGACGATGATCGCGACCCGCTATGTCGGGATCGGCGTCACCGGGTTCGGGTTGATTCCCGGCCGGCCCCGGGATTCGGTCGGTGCGGGACTGGCCTGGTCATGGCTGAACCGCAACCGCGATCTGCGGCGTCAGGAAACTCTGCTTCAGGTCTATGACCAGGTCCACGTCATCGGCGCCGTCTATTTGCAGCCCGCCCTGACGCTGTCGCCGAATCCGGGCGAGAAGACCGCCCGGAGCCCGGCCGTTACCTTCACGGTGCAGTCCACCGTCCTGTTCTGATGCGCCGCGCCTCCCGCCGCACCGCACTGGATTGCTTCGTCGCTTCGCTCCTCGCAATGACTTCTGATTGCAGAATTACGTTGCGACACAACTGCATTTCCCGGGTCCGCCGGCGCCGCTCACCGGACAACGCCTCGGCCGCCGCCTTCACACCGCGACGGTCATAGGTTCAAATCCCTATCGCATCCGACAGCCTTTTCAGGTATTTACGGCCGGGGTTCGCGCTCCCGGCGTTTCCGCACAAGCGAAACGCCAGGATGGCGACCCTGCGGGGGCGCAGAGCCGCGTCGAAGCGGCGCCCTCAAGCCGCAAGTTCGAGCCCGTAACCGCCTGCCCAGGAGTGCGACATGGAACTGAGCCGTGACAGTGCTGCGGCAGGCCTGCCGGCGGGCCCGCCCGACCCGGCCGTGGTCCTGAGCCCCGCCGGCAATGGCCATGCGAGCCTGGGCGATCTCGATCCGCACGCCCTGCTGGAGGCGCTGCAAGCGGTCCGTATCGGCGATTTCACCGTACGCCTGTCCCGCAGCCAGACCGGCCTCGCCGGCAAGATTGCCGATACCTTCAACGAGATCATCGCCGCCAACCAGCGCATGGCCCAGCAGCTCGAGCATGTCGGCCAACTGGTCGGGCGCGAGGGCCGCACCCGTTTCCGCGCGAAATTGGGGATCCAGAGCGGCGCCTGGGGCGAGATGGAGGCCTCTGTCAATCTGCTGATCGACGACCTGCTGTGGCCGACCACAGAGGTCACCCGCGTGATCAGCGCGGTCGCCCGCGGCGACCTGCTGCAGACCGTGCCTCTGGAGGTCGATGGCAGGCCGCTGCAAGGCGAGTTTCTTCGCTCCGCCGAAATCGTCAACACGATGATCAAGCAGCTTTCCGTCTTCACGTCCGAGGTGACGCGCGTCGCCCGCGAGGTCGGCACCGAGGGCAAGCTCGGCGGCCAGGCGCAGGTGCGCGAGGTGAGCGGGGTGTGGAAGGAGCTGACGGAGAGCGTCAACTCCATGGCCTCCAACCTGACGGCGCAGGTGCGCAACATCGCCGACGTGACCATCGCGGTCGCCAACGGCGATCTGTCGAAGAAGATCACCGTCGATGTGCGGGGCGAGATCCAGCAGCTCAAGGAGGCCATCAACACGATGGTCGATCAGCTGCGCTCGTTCGCCTCCGAGGTGACGCGCGTCGCCCGCGAGGTCGGCACCGAGGGCAAGCTGGGCGGCCAGGCGATCGTACCCGGGGTGGCAGGCACCTGGAAGGATCTGACCGACAGCGTCAACGCGATGTGTGGCAACCTGACCGACCAGGTGCGCAACATCGCACAGGTGACCACGGCGGTCGCGCGCGGTGATCTGTCGCGCAAGATCACCGTGGACGTCCGTGGCGAGATTCTGGAGCTGAAGGACACCATCAACACGATGGTCGATCAGCTCAATGCCTTCGCCTCCGAAGTGACGCGCGTGGCGCGCGAGGTGGGCACCGAAGGGCGGCTCGGCGGCCAGGCGCAGGTGCCGGGTGTCGCCGGCACCTGGAAGGACCTGACCGACAACGTCAACTCGATGGCCTCCAACCTGACCGGGCAGGTCCGCAACATCGCCGAGGTCTCCACGGCGATCGCGCGCGGCGATCTGTCGAAGAAGATCACCGTCAACGTGTCCGGCGAGATCCTGCAGCTCAAGGAGACCATCAACACGATGGTCGATCAGCTCAACGCCTTCGCCTCCGAGGTCACCCGCGTGGCCCGCGAGGTCGGAACCGACGGGCGGCTGGGCGGGCAGGCCAACGTGCTCGGCGTGGCCGGCACCTGGAAGGACCTGACCGACAGCGTCAATTTCATGGCCGGCAATCTGACCGGGCAGGTGCGCAACATCGCCGAGGTGGCGACCGCGATCGCCAACGGCGACCTGTCGCGCAAGATCACCGTGAACGTCAGCGGCGAAATCCTGCAGCTGAAGGAGACCATCAACACGATGGTCGATCAGCTCAACCGCTTCGCCGGCGAAGTGACCCGTGTGGCGCGCGAGGTCGGCACCGAGGGCCGGCTGGGCGGCCAGGCGCAGGTGTCGGGCGTCGCGGGGACATGGAAGGACCTGACCGACAGCGTGAACTCGATGGCGTCCAACCTCACCGGCCAGGTGCGCAATATCGCCGAGGTCGCGACCGCGGTTGCGCGTGGCGACCTGTCGCGCAAGGTGACGGTCGATGTGCGCGGCGAGATCATGGAGCTGAAGGACACCATCAACACGATGGTCGATCAGCTTAATGCCTTCGCCTCCGAGGTGACGCGGGTGGCGCGCGAGGTGGGCACCGAAGGACGGCTCGGCGGCCAGGCGCAGGTGCCGGGCGTCGCCGGCACCTGGAAGGACCTGACCGATAGCGTCAACTCGATGGCCGGGAACCTGACCGGGCAGGTGCGCAACATCGCCGAGGTGGCGACCGCGATCGCCAATGGCGATCTGTCGCGCAAGATCACCGTCGACGTGCGCGGCGAAATCCTGCAGCTCAAGGAAACGCTGAACACGATGGTCGATCAGCTCAACCGGTTCGCCGGTGAGGTGACGCGCGTTGCCCGCGAGGTCGGAACCGACGGGCGGTTGGGCGGGCAGGCCAACGTGCCGGGCGTCGCCGGCACCTGGAAAGACCTGACCGACAGCGTGAACTCGATGGCCGGCAGCCTGACGGCGCAGGTGCGCAACATCGCCGAGGTGACGACCGCGGTCGCGCGCGGCGACCTGTCGCGGAAGATCACCGTCGACGTGAAAGGCGAGATCCTGGAGCTGAAGAACACCATCAACACGATGGTCGATCAGCTCAATGCCTTTGCCGGTGAGGTCACCCGGGTGGCGCGCGAGGTCGGCACCGAGGGCAAGCTCGGCGGCCAGGCGCAAGTGCCGGGGGTCGGCGGGACGTGGAAGGATCTGACCGACAACGTGAACTTCATGGCCTCCAACCTGACCGGCCAGGTGCGCAACATCGCCGAGGTGGCGACCGCCATCGCCAACGGGGACCTGTCGAAGAAGGTCACGGTGGATGTGCGCGGCGAGATCATGCTGCTCAAGGAGACCTTGAACACGATGGTCGAGCAGCTGCGCTCGTTCGCCGCCGAGGTGACGCGCGTGGCACGCGAGGTCGGCACCGAAGGCCGGCTCGGCGGACAGGCGGTGGTGCCTGGCGTCGGCGGCACCTGGAAGGACCTGACCGACAACGTGAACCTGCTCGCCGCCAACCTGACCACGCAGGTGCGCAATATCGCCGAGGTCACCACCGCGGTCGCCCGCGGCGACCTGTCGCGCAAGATCACGGTCGACGTGAAGGGCGAGATCCTGGAGCTGAAGAATACGATCAATACGATGGTGGATCAGCTCAACGGCTTCGCCTCGGAGGTGACGCGCGTGGCGCGCGAGGTCGGCACCGAGGGCAAGCTCGGCGGCCAGGCGCAGGTTCCCGGCGTCGCCGGGACATGGAAGGACCTGACCGACACGGTGAACGTCATGGCGGCCAACCTGACCGAGCAGGTGCGCGGCATCGTCAAGGTTGTCACCGCGGTGGCCGGCGGCGACCTCAAGCAGAACCTGACCATGACCTCCAAGGGCGAGGTCGCGGCGCTGGCTGAGACCATCAACAACATGACCAACACGCTCGCCACCTTCGCCGACCAGGTGACCACGGTGGCGCGCGAGGTCGGTGTGGAAGGGCGGCTCGGCGGCCAGGCCAACGTGCCCGGTGCGGCCGGCACGTGGAAGGACCTGACCGGCAACGTCAACCTGCTGGCGGCCAACCTGACCACCCAGGTGCGGGCCATCGCCGAAGTGGCGACCGCGGTCACCAAGGGCGACCTGACGCGGTCAATCCAGGTCGAGGCACGCGGCGAGGTGGCCGAGCTGAAAGACAACCTCAACACGATGATAGACAACCTGCGACTCACCACCGACCGCAATACCGAGCAGGACTGGTTGAAGACCAACCTTGCCCGGTTCACGAACATGCTGCAGGGCCAACGCGATCTCGCCACCGTCGGGCGGATGCTGCTCTCCGAGCTGGCGCCGCTCGTCGAGGCGCAGAACGGCGTGATCTATCTCGTGGACACCGAGGGGGCGGCGGAGAACGCGGCCGGTCTCACGCTGCTCGCCGCGTATGCGGATAGCGGCACGGAGGGCCATCCCGAGCGGCTGGCGATCGGCGAGGGCCTGATCGGCCAGTGCGCGGCCGACGGGCGGCGCCTGCTGATCCCGGATGTTCCGAGCAACGTGGTTCCGATCCGCTCCGGCCTCTTCAAGGCGAGGCCGCGCAATGTCGTCGTGCTGCCGGTGCTGTTCGAGGGCCAGGTCAAGGCGGTGATCGAGCTCGCCTCGGTCGGCAGCTTCACCGACCTGCAGAAAGCCTTTCTCGAGCAGCTCACCGGTGGCATCGGCATCGTGCTGAACAGCATCGAGGCGACCATGCAGACCGAAGGGCTGCTGAAGCAGTCCCAGCAGCTTGCGACCGAATTGCAGTCCCAGCAGCACGAATTGCAGCAGACCAACGAACAGCTGGAGCAGAAGGCGCAGCAGCTTGCCGAGCGCAACGTGGAGGTCGAACGCAAGAACCAGGAGATCGAGCAGGCCCGCCGCGCGGTCGAGGAAAAGGCCACCGAGCTGGCGCAGACCTCGAAGTACAAGTCCGAGTTCCTCGCCAACATGTCGCACGAGCTGCGCACACCGCTCAATTCGATCCTCATCCTCGGCCAGCAGCTTGTCGACAACCCCGACGGCAATCTGGCGCCGCGTCAGGTGGAGTTCGCGCGCACGATCCACGGCGCCGGCACCGACCTGCTGAATCTGATTACCGATATCCTGGATCTGTCCAAGATCGAGTCGGGCACGGTTTCGGTCGAGGCCGCGGAGATATCGCTCGTCAATCTGCAGGAGATGGTGACGCGGCCGTTCCGCCATGAGGCGGAGAATCGTGGCCTGTTCTTCGACATCGAGATCGACCCGCAGCTTCGGACTCTCACAACCGACTCCAAGCGGGTCCAGCAGGTGCTCAAGAACCTGCTCTCGAATGCCGTGAAGTTCACCGAACATGGCGGCGTCCGGCTAGCGATTTCCACCGCCAAGAGCGGCTGGACCGCCGATCACCCGGTGCTGGATGCCGCCCCCACCGTGGTCGCCTTCGAAGTCAGCGATACCGGGATCGGCATTCTGCCCGAGAAGCAGCGCATCATCTTCGAGGCGTTCCAGCAGGCGGATGCCGGCACCAGCCGCAAATACGGCGGCACCGGTCTCGGCCTCGCCATCTCGCGCGAGCTTGCGTACCTCCTCGGCGGCGAGATCCAGTTGCGCAGCACCCCGGGCGTCGGCAGCACGTTTACGCTCTATTTGCCGCTCACCTATGTCGGTCCCAGCTCACCGGCGCGCGCCCTCGGCCGGGAGCCGGTGCCGGCGGCCGAACCTCCGACCGCGGTGCGCGTGCGCCCGGCCGAGCACCTGGCCGAGCAGGTGGCGGATGATCGCCAGTCCGTGGCTCCAGGCGATGCCGTGCTGCTGGTCGTGGAGGATGATCCGCATTACGCGCGGATCATCGTCGATCTCGCGCACGACCACGGGCTCAAGGTCCTGGTCGCCGGGCGCGGCGCCGACGCGCTTGCACTTGCCCGCCAGTACCGGCCGACGGCCATCTCGCTTGACGTGTTCCTCCCGGACATGCTCGGCTGGACCGTGTTGAGCCAACTCAAGCAGGATCCCACGACGCGTCATATTCCGGTCCAGATCGTCACCCTGGACGAGGATCGGCAGCACGGGCTGGCGCGCGGGGCCTTCTCCTTCGTCACCAAGCCGGCCACCACCGAAGGGCTCGAGGACGCGCTCGTGCGCCTCACCGATTTCGCCCGCCCGCGACGCCGACGCCTGCTGCTGGTGGAGGACAACGCTGCCGAGCGGCTGGGCATCACCGAGCTGCTCGGCCACGACGATGTGGACATCGTCTCCGCCGCGACCGGCGCCGAGGCGATCGCGGAACTGAGGCGCGCGGCGACCGACTGCGTCGTGCTCGACCTTCGGCTGCCCGACATGTCCGGCTTCGACGTGCTGGACCAGATCCGCGCCGACGAGGCGCTGTGCAACGTCCCCGTCGTCGTGTTCACCGGACGCGAGCTCTCGCCGGAGGAGGACGCGCAGCTTCGCACGATGGCCCGCAGCATCGTGGTGAAGGGCGTCGAATCGCCGGAACGTCTGCTGGACGAGACCGCGCTGTTCCTGCACCGGGTGGTCGCCGAACTGCCGGACGAGAAGCAGCGCATGCTGGAGCGGCTGCACGGCTCGGACGAGAATTTGGTTGGCCAGAAGGTGCTGCTAGTGGACGACGACGCACGCAACATCTTCGCGCTGTCGAGCGTGCTGGAACGGCGCGGCATGTCGGTGCTGACAGCCACCACCGGCCGCGAAGCGATTGCATTACTGGAAACGACCTCGGATGCCGCGATCGTTCTGATGGACATCATGATGCCGGAGATGGACGGCTATCAGACCATGCAGGTGATCCGTGCCAACGCGGAGTTTCGCCGCTTGCCGATTATCGCCCTCACTGCCAAGGCGATGAAGGGCGATCGCGAAAAATGCCTGGAAGCGGGGGCCTCCGACTATCTCGCCAAGCCGGTGAACACCGAGCAATTGCTATCGGCGCTGCGCATCTGGCTGCATCGCTGACACGGGCGTGAGCGGATGGGCACGCACGAACAGATCAACATTCTGCTGGTCGATGACCAGCCGGCCAAGCTGCTCAGCTACGAGGTGATCCTGAGCGAGCTGGGCGAGAATCTTATCAAGGTGACGTCGGCGCGCGAGGCGCTGGAACAGATTCTGCGCAAAGAGATCGCCGTCGTGCTGACCGATGTCTCGATGCCCGAACTGGACGGCTTCGAACTGGCGGGGATGATCCGCGAGCATCCGCGGTTTCGGCGCACGGCGATCATCTTCGTATCCGCCATCCACATGACCGATCTCGACCTGCTGCGCGGGTATCAGGCCGGTGCGGTGGATTATGTCCCGGTGCCGGTCATCCCGGAGCTGCTGCGCGCCAAGGTCAAGGTGTTCGCCGAGCTCTATCGCAAGACCCGCCAGCTCGAACTGCTCAACGCCGAGCTGGAGCGTCGGGTGGCGCAGCGCACGGCCGAGCTCGCCGAGGCAAACGCCGATTTGGAGCGCCGCGTCGCGGACCGCACACGGGAGCGCGAAGCGGCGCTCGCGCAGGTGCATGAGATGCAGAAGATGGAAAGCCTCGGTCAGCTCACCGGGGGTGTCGCGCACGATTTCAATAATTTGCTAATGGCGGTGCTCGGCAATCTCGGCCTGCTGAGGCGGCGCCTTTCCAACGATCCGGCGATTGCCCGCCTGATCGAGAATGCGATCATGGCCGCCGAGCGTGGCGCGATACTCACCAAACGCATGCTTGCCTTCGCCCGCCGTCAGGAACTCAAGCCGGAGGCGGTGGACCTGAAATGCTTGATCGACGGCATGGCGGACCTGATGCGCCGCTCGCTCGGCCCGACCATCGCCATCGGCGTCGAGCTGGAACCCGATCTGCCGTCGATCCAAGTCGATCCTAACCAGCTTGAACTGTCGCTGCTCAACCTTGCCCTCAACGCACGCGATGCCATGCCGGATGGTGGGCGCCTCGACATCACCGCCTATCGCGAGCGCAGTGTCGCCGAACTGCTAGCCCTGCCAGCCGGCAGCTACGTCTGCATGAACGTCACCGATGTCGGGACCGGAATGGATGAAGCAACGCTGAAGCGTGCGACAGAGCCGTTTTTCACCACCAAAGGAGTTGGCAAGGGAACCGGGCTCGGCCTGCCGATGGTGCATGGCCTCGCGGCCCAATCCGGCGGCGCGATGCGCATCACCAGCGAAATCGGGCATGGCACGACGGTCCGGCTCTGGCTGCCGATCGCCGACCCCGCCTCGCCCGGTGTGAGCGTTTTACCGCCTGCGGCCGGGGCCGATGAGGCGCCGCCGCCAAGGACGGCTGCCTGCCGCGTGCTGCTGGTGGATGACGACCCGCTGATCGCGGCCAGCGCGGCCGCGATGCTGGAGGACCTCGGACATGTGGTGGTCGAGGCGTCCTCGGCGGCGCGCGCACTCGATGTGCTCCGGCTTGGCGCCAAGATCGACCTCGTGATTACCGACCAGGCGATGCCGGGCATGACCGGACTCGAGTTGGCGCGTCACATGCGCCACCACTGGCCCGATATTCCCCTCATTCTGACCAGCGGCTATGTCGATCTGCCGGATACGGACGACGTGCCCATCCCGCGTCTCCCAAAGCCCTACCAGCAGACCGATCTGGCAGCGTGCATCGCGACGGTGCTGGGCCTCGGCGAGGTGATTCCCGCCGAGGCCGCGCGCTGGGCGTAGCGTCAGCCCTCGCTCCGGCGCCGCGTGTTTTTCAGCACCACGGCAAGTGCAATGAAAATGAACGCAGCCAGCCGCAGCAGATAGATCCAGCTCCGCTCCTCGCTCGGCACCCCGCTCAGCGTCAGCAGCGCCTGGTTGAGCGCCAACAGCAGGAAGGCGGCACAGAACGCCAGGAACAGCAGGTCGCGCCGGCGCGCCCAGAATCGCGCAAAGAACAGGGCCGCGACCAGGAACCCCATGGTAATCATGCCGGAGAGGAAGGGACGCAGCATGGCCGGCTCCCACCTACAGGTCCCACACGAAACCATAGATCAGCACGCAGGCCGCGACCAGCGACATCATGAACCGCAGCAGGCTGAGATCGATCTGAGGCAGCATGACAATATCCAGGAACACGAGCAGGTTGTTCGCGGTCAGCAACAGGAAGCAGAGTGCACTCCACACCAGCAGCCCTGCGCGCGAGCGCCGGTACGCTCGCAGCAGCAGCCAGCTGCAAAGTCCGCTGGTCGCGGTGCATAGCAGATAGACAATGCCCTCGGCCGGCCCCATCACAGCCTCATTTCTTGAACAGGCGGAAAGCGTCGGCGAAGGTCTGGATCCGATCGTCGGGCGCCGTGACGATCGCCTTTATCACGGCGGCCGGGGTCTGTTCATAGGCCAGGGCAAGCTGACCGGCGACTTCATCCAGTGCACCGCCGCAAGGAACGTAGACGGTGCCGTCCGGGCGCACCCCGGTCAGGCCTGCCGCGCCCAGTTCCGCCAGGCTGTTGCGGACGGTCGCCGTGCTGCCGCGCAATTCGCGGACCAGGTCGCTCTCGCGCCATTCCCGCGCACGATCCCGCCGCAACAGCAGCAGCAGCTCGAGCGTCCAGATCGAGCGGATCGATCTGCGGATCAGCGTCAGAACCTCGTCGTCGATCGGCCGTTCCATCAACCTGCGTCGGCACCCGCGGTGTTGGCGGCCCGCCCCCCTGTGGTTGAGGTGTCAATCACGCATGGCGGCAATTGTCGAGAGCGCGTTCGAGCGCCGCATCGAGCACCCCCGCGTGCGCCGTCGGGCACCGAAACCGGGCACCCGCGCATCCCAGATCGTCTGCCCCGCATCGCCCGACCTTGCGGCGGCCGCCGCCGCGGTGCAAAGGAGGGGCGCGCAGGCTGGCTGCGCGATCGAGGGCGCGGGATGGCGAAGATCAAGGTGAAGAATCCGGTCGTGGAACTCGACGGCGACGAGATGACCCGGATCATCTGGGGCTTCATCAAGGACAAGCTGATCCTGCCCTATCTCGACATCGAGCTGCTGTACTTCGATCTTGGCATCGAGCACCGCGACGCGACCGACGACCAGGTGACCGTCGATGCCGCGCAGGCGATCCGCAAGCACGGCGTCGGCGTCAAGTGCGCGACGATCACGCCGGACGAGGCGCGGGTCGCGGAGTTCGGGCTGAAGAAGATGTGGCGCAGCCCGAACGGCACCATCCGCAACATCCTCGACGGCACCATCTTCCGCGAACCGATCGTCTGCCGCAACGTCCCCCGCCTGGTGCCGCACTGGTCGCAGCCGATCGTAATCGGCCGCCACGCCTACGGCGACATCTATCGCGCGACCGAGGCCAAGATCCCCGGCCCCGGCCGCGTGACCCTGAACTATCAGCCCGCCGGCGGCGGTCCCGCGCAGGTGATGGAGGTGCACGACTTCAAGGGCCCCGGTGTCGCGATGGGGATGCATAACACCGTCGCCTCGATCGAGGGCTTCGCGCGCGCGACCTTCAATTATGGACGGGCGCGCAAGTACCCGGTCTATCTCTCCACCAAGAACACCATTCTCAAGGCCTATGACGGCACCTTCAAGGACGTGTTCCAGGAGGTGTTCGACCGCGAGTTCAAGGGGGACTTCGACCGCGCCGGCCTCACCTATGAGCACCGGCTGATCGACGACATGGTGGCCTGCGCGCTGAAATGGTCGGGCGGCTATCTGTGGGCGTGCAAAAACTACGATGGCGACGTCGAGAGCGACATCGTGGCCCAGGGCTTCGGCTCGCTCGGCCTGATGAGCAGCGTGCTGCTCAGCCCGGACGGCCGCACGGTCGAGAGCGAGGCGGCGCACGGCACCGTGACACGCCACTACCGCGAGCACCAGAAGGGGCGCGAGACCAGCACAAATCCGATCGCGTCGATCTTCGCCTGGACGCGCGGCCTCGCCTATCGCGGCCGCTTCGACGACACCCCGGCGGTGACTCGCTTCGCCGAGGCGCTGGAGCGGGTGTGCGTGCAGACCGTCGAGAGCGGGCAAATGACGAAGGACCTGGCGGTGCTAGATCGGGCGCGAACAGAAATGGCTCAACACGCAGGACTTTCTGGCCAAGATCGACGAGAACCTCAAGGCGGCGGTGGCACAGTCCGCCGCCGCCTGAATGACGGCGAGCAAGGAGGCGAGCAGGATGGACGAGCCGGCGGCCTTGATGCGCACGCCCGTGGCACGGCGCGGCTTCGTGATGAGCGGGCTGATCTCGGGCCTGACGATGGCGACGACGCGGGTCGAGGCGCAGGCGATCCACACCGATGCCGCCGGGCTGGATGCGGGCGAAATCAAGGTCCCGGTCGCCGATGGCGGGATGCCGGCCTACTACGCCCGGCCGCACGCAGGCGGCCCGTTCCCGACCGTGCTGGTGATCGAGGAAGTCTTTGGCGTCCACGAATACATCAAGGATGTCTGCCGACGGCTCGCCAAGCTCGGCTATCTGGCGGTCGCCCCCGAGCTCTATGCGCGCGAGGGCGACCTGACGGAGGCGACCTCGCCCCAGGCAGCGTCCGCGATCGTCAGTCGCGCTCCCGAGCGGCAGATCAATTCCGATCTCGACGCGGCTGCCGCCTGGGCTGGGCAAAATCGCGGCGATCAGGGCCGGCTTGGTGTCACCGGGTTCTGCCGCGGCGGCCGGCTGACCTGGCTCTATGCCGCGCATAGCGCCGGGCCAAAAGCCGCCGTCGCGTGGTACGGCCCGTTCCGGGGCGCGACCAGCACGATCCAGCCCCTGGGACCGCTCGACGTGGTCGGGAAGATCAACTGTCCCGTGCTGGGACTATATGCCGGCAAAGACCCGAGCACGACGCCCGCGCAGATCGCACAGGCCGAGGCGAAGGCGAAGGGGGCCGGCAAGACAGTCGCGTTCGTCGTCTATCCCGACGCCGGTCACGGATTCCACGCCGACTACCGCCCGAGCTACAATGCCGCCGACGCCGCGGACGGCTGGGCGCGGATGCTGGCGTGGTTCCGCCGCTACGGCGTCGCCTGATATTATTTATACCTCTGCCGATGCCGTCTGGTGGTGATGCTCAGAGTACCATCACTTGATTCAGCCTTGAAGTGATGATTTAACGTGTTACGTTAAGTCATGGACGACAGCCCTGGACGGCGCGGGTTTCGAGATGGCTGCTGGGGTGATCGTGGAGTTTACCGCCCGGCGCATGGCGACGACGCTGGAGCGCCCGCCTTGCGTGCGCTTCGACAACGCGCACGCTGTTGATGAGAACGGCCGGGGGTACAGGCGGAAGCGCACGGCCTATGACCATTGGCACCGAACGGCGACGGACAAAGGCCGTCCCTACAACTTCACGACAGTGATTCAATTGCTCGACGACTGCTGGCGAGAAGTGAAGAGGACGCTCGATGAAAAAGGCATCCCCAACGACTTATAGAGTCGGCTCCATCCGCGAGTTCGCAGAGTGGACCCAGCGCGTGGTGCGCGATTCCACGGCAGCACGCGGCGTGCCGAAGACATGGTTCGACAGCGAAGACACAGCAAAGCGCGCCGGTGCCGAGCAGGTATCCGCCGAGGCGATGGTCAAGCTGCTATCGTCCGGCAACCTCGCGGTTCTTGCCGCCATCCGCCAGCACGAGCCCGGCTCCATGCGCGAACTCGCCGCGCTGACGGGACGCAAAGAGGCCAGCCTGTCCCGCACGCTTAAGCGCTTCGCCCAGGTCGGGATCGTCGGCTTCCAGGACGGCCCCCATCGCACCCGTATGCCGTCCGTCATCGCGCGCCGCGTGCATCTGGAAATTGATCTGAGCGGCCACCACAGCGCGGTGGCCGTGGACGGATCACGCTGAGTCGGGCCGTTCCCGACCTTACATGTGTCGCTTGCCTACCGAATGAGCGGCTTCTCAGCTTCACACGCTCCGGCCGCCAAGCACCCGGCGAATCCGCAGGAGCGCACCGCATTTCGGGTGCCAGCCGGAACCGGACTTGCTATCGATCTGACGATGTCGCCGTTCGACCGTGACAGGGCGCTTTGGGCACCCGACCGACTATGGTCCTTGCGAGGCGCTCGCCGACACCGCGCGTGCGGCCAGCATCGAGGCGATCCCTACCGCTTCGGTGCGCGACCCGGATAGCAGGGCCAACCTTGCTCTGCTTTCGCCAGCGGCTTTCCGGGCGACGCGGTCGGAGGTCTTCGAGATCTGGCACGTCTTTCTGCGCGAAGCCTCAGTGCAGGCAGTTCGGGAGATGCCCCGGCTCACGCTGGAAATTCCCTTCTCCGTCTGGGCGGCGGACCCGCGCGTGCCGGAGCGGCTTCCGCGCTGAAGGCTATTTTTGAACAGGCGAGCCCCGCTCAGCGGGCGCGTCGCAGCAGCACGACCATCTCCGGCAGCACGGTTCCCGGCGCTGCCCGCATCTGGTTGCGGCCGGCGTTCTTGGCGGCATAGAGCGCCTGGTCGGCGGCGCCGATCAGCAGGTCGGGCGTCGCATCCCGCGGCGGCACCAGGCAGGCAACGCCGACGCTGACCGTCACCACCTGGGCGGGGCTCGCGGGATGCGGCAGGCCCGCCGCCTGCACCGCCTGCCGCAGCCGTTCGGCCATCGCCACCGCGTCGGGCGCGGGGGTCCCAGGCAGCAGGGCGGCGAACTCCTCGCCGCCGATCCGCGCGGCGAGGTCGCCGGGCCGCCGCAGCACGTCGCGGATCGCCGCGGCGACCGCACGCAGGCAGTCATCGCCCTCGAGATGGCCGTAGGCGTCGTTGTAGGATTTGAACACATCGACGTCGCAGAGCAGCACCGCGAGCGGGGTCGCCCCGCGCATCGCCCGCTGCCACTCCTCGGCCAGCGCATCCTCGAACCGGCGGCGGTTCGCGAGCCCGGTCAGGCCGTCGGTCATCGCCAGCGCGCCCAGTTCGGCATTCGCCGCCGCCAGCCGTTCCTCGCTCTCGCGCAGCGCCGTGAGCGCCCGCCGCCGTTCCTCCGTCACCGCGCCGAGCGGCAGTACGGTCGCGGCCGTCACCGCAAGGAAGAACTGCAGGAACAGCACGTGATCCGTGCCGTCCGCTGCGGCCTGGCGGGAGAGCACCATGAGCTCACCGAGTGCCGCCGAGAGTGCCAGCGCCAGCGATGCGCCGGGTATGCCGAGCCGGACCGCCGCAAGCAGCAGGGGCGCGAAGATCAGGAAGGTCAGCCGTTCGCGCAGCGGCAGGTAAGCGATCGCCGACGCGGCGAGGCAGAGGCCCACGATCAACCCGGTCTCCAGCCGCCGCCCCGGCTTCAGCAAGGCCCAGAAGGTCGGCCGGCGCAGACTGAGCGCCAGCGGCAACACGACGGCGGTGCTGGTGCCGTGCGCCAGGAACCACACCCAGGGCGCGCCATGAAGGCCGACCAGCGCGGCCGCCATCCCCGAGACCGTGGGCGCCAGCAGAACGCCGAACGCCCAGATCTCGACCAGCACCAGCGGACGCGACGGGTTCGGCCATTCGCCGAGATTGTGACGCAAGCCGCAGGCAGTAATCAGGATTTCCGCGGTGTTGCAGAGCGCGAGCGGCGCTGCGAGCGCGGCCGGAACGCCGGCGAGCCAGTCGCCCGCCACGTTTCCGGCAAGCCCCGCGACCAGACAGGCGGGCCACAAGCGCAGCGGCATCGTCAGCAGCAGCGCCTCGACGATGCCGTTCGCGGGCCAGAGCGCGACCGCGCCTTCGCTGGCGCCGATGCCGCTCAGATCGGCCCAGACCAGAAGTGCCACCAGCGGGCCCAGGCCGAGAAGGGTGGCGGTGATTGCCGGCCGGGAGAACAGGCGATGCACGGGCGCCCTCGGTTCGATCGGTGCATCGAACCACGGGAAAGTGAGCGAAACGCAAACGCACCGTTGTCCGGCGCGGCATAGGACGCGGGATCAGTCGAGCGGCGGCGCGAGCGGGCCTAGTGCCGCCGCAACGCCGAACGGCCCCGGCAGCGAGCCGCGCGGGAACAGAGTGGTGACGTGGCCCATCTTGCGGCCGGGCCGCGCCTCGATCTTGCCGTAGAGGTGCGGGATCAGGCCGGGGGTGGCCAGGATCGCGGGCCACAGCGCCGCCTCCTCCGGGCCGACCAGATTCTTCATCACGGCATCGGAATGGCGCCCGGCCGAGGGCAGCGGCAGCCCAGCGACGGCGCGGATGTGCATCTCGAACTGGCTGGCCGGGCAGGCGTCGATGGTCCAGTGGCCGGAATTGTGCGGCCGCGGCGCGATCTCGTTGGCCAGCACCCGCCCGTCGCGATCGACGAACATCTCGACACAGAGCAGCCCTGCCAAATCGAGCGCCGCCGCCACGCGCCGCGCGATCGCGTCCGCTGCCGCCGCAACCTCTTCAGCGATGCGTGCGGGGGCGAAGGTCAGGTCGAGGATATGGTCGCGATGCCGGTTCTCCACCACGTCGAAGGCGGCCACCGACCCGCCCGCACCCCGCGCGATGACCACGCTGATCTCGCAGGCATAGTCCACGAAACCTTCCAGGATCAGCGGCTTCGGGTGCAATTCCTCCAAAGCGTCGAGGTCCTCGGCCGAGCGTAGCGTCGCCTGACCCTTGCCGTCGTAGCCGAACCGGGTCGTCTTCAGCACCGCCGGCAGGCCGATCCGGCGTACCGCCGCCTCCAGCTCGGCCCGGCTGCCCACCGGCGCCCAGCGCGCGGTCGGCACACCGGCGCCATTGAGAAAGCTCTTTTCCGCGATCCGGTCCTGGCTGATCCGCAGCACTGCGGGGGCCGGCCGTACCGGGCGCAGCGAGGCGAGCAGGTCGAGCCCCATCGCGCTCACGTTCTCGAACTCGAAGGTCACCACGTCCACCGCTTCGGCGAAGGCGCGCAGCGTATGGGCGTCCTCGTAGTCGCCGATCGTGGCCCCGGCCGAGACGAGTGCCGCGGGTGCGGCGTGCTCGGGGGTAAGGATGTGGCAGCGATAGCCTAAGCGGGCGGCGGCCAGCGCCGACATCCGGCCGAGCTGGCCGCCGCCGACGATGCCAATGGTGGCGTTGGGCGGCAGCGCGCCCGACAGCACCCGGGTCACTCCGGCGTCTCCGCAACCTCCGCCGTCTGCCGCGCCCTCCAGGCATCGAGCCGCGCGGCCAATTCCGGATCGGTCGCGGCAAGGATGGCGCCGGCGAGCAGGGCGGCGTTGATGGCACCGGCGCGGCCGATCGCGAGCGTGCCCACGGGGACACCGGCCGGCATCTGCACGATCGAGAGCAAGCTGTCCAATCCCTTGAGCATGTGGGATTCTACAGGTACCCCCAGCACCGGCAGCGGGGTCCATGCGGCCAGCATTCCGGGCAGATGCGCGGCCCCGCCGGCACCGGCGATCAGCACCCGCAGGCCGCGCCCGCGCGCCGCGCGCGCATACTCGGCAAGCCGGTCGGGCGTGCGATGGGCGGAGATCACGCGCGCTTCATGGGCCACGCCGAGGGCCGATAGCGTTTCGGCGGCGTGACGCAATGTCGCCCAGTCGGAACGGCTGCCCATCAGCACGCCGACGCGCGGAGCGGCAGTCGCGGTCACGCGATGCTGTCGGGAATCAGGCGGCTCTCCAGCCAGGAAATCTCGTCCTTCAGCAGGAGCTTGCGCTTCTTGAGGCGTTGCAGGTGGAGCTGGTCGGTGCCGGCGCTGGCGAGCCGGGCGATCACGGTATCGAGGTCACGGTGCTCGCTGCGCAGCTCGTGCAGACGGCGCAGCAGCGAGTCTCGGTCAGTGAGCATCAAGCAAGGTTAGCACGGAAGCGGCCTCGGGTGCGCACGCTGAATCGCTTGGCACTCGCCGCCCGCCCGTTCTAAATTCACACCGTGCGGCGACCGACCAAGGGCGGCGCGGCACCCGTCCATCGGTTCACCGATCATGGAGGCGTCATTGACCGCGCAGACCCGCATCGAGAGCCTGAAGGAGCGCCACGCGATGCTCGAGAGCCGCATCGCCGACGAGGACCAGCGGCCCCGCCCCGACAGCGACGTGCTCATGCGGCTGAAAGTCGAGAAGCTGCATCTCAAGGAAGAACTCGAGCGGCTGCGAAGCCAAGACGGCTGAGCCGGGGACGACCGAGCCGCGGGGCGACCGAGCCGCCCCATAGTCGAGGCTCAGACCGCCTCAGTGGTCTCCGATCCGGCCGGCGCGGGGGGCGGCACCGCCTGGCCCTCGCGCGCCAGACGGTCGTTGGCGGCCGCAATCATCGCGTTGAGATCGGTCTGGCTGCACAGGCCGATCGTCACCGGGTCGGCGGGCTTGATGTTGGCGCTGTTCCAGTGGCTGCGATCGCGCACCTTCTGGATCGTGTCCTTCGTGGTGCCGAGCAGCTTGACGATCTGCGCATCCGAGAGCTGGGGGTAGTTGCGCAGCAGGAAGACGATCGCGTTCGGGCGGTCGTTACGCTTGGCGACGGGCGTGTAGCGGGCGCCCTTGGCCCGGCGCGGCACCAGCGTCGCGTGCGGCGCGATGTGCAGGCGCGCATCCGGGTCGGCCTCGCAGCGGCGGATTTCCTCGGCGGTCAACTGGCCGTTGGCCACCGGATCGTAGCCGACGATGCCGGCCGCCACCTCGCCGTCGGCGATCGTCTGCACCTCAAGCGGGTGCATCCCGCAGAAATCGGCGATCTGCGCGAAGGTCAGGGCGGTCTTCTCGATCAGCCACACAGCGGTGGCCTTGGGCATCAGCGGCATGGTCATGGCGGTTCACCTTTCGGCCCCGGGCGGCATCGCCGGTGGCGGCGGCGGGCTGGAAATCCGGGGCACACACGGGATATGGAGGCGCGGCCCCGCCACGGTCAAGGATGGCGGCGGCATCGCCCGAAGCCGGAGGCAGCGACATGGCGTTCGACCCCGATGACGAACCCCGCCCGCCGCGTCAGCGTCTCGTGCCACTGGCACTCGACCTGCTCGGAGTCGAGGAGCTGCACGCCTACATCGCCGAACTCCGCGTCGAGATCGCGCGGGTCGAGGCCGAGATCGGCCGCAAGCAGGGCCACCGTAGCGCCGCGGAATCGTTCTTTCGTAAGGGCTGAGGGGCGGGGCCCCTCCCCGACCCCTCCCGCAAGGGGAGGGGAGAAGGTTTGCGCGGTCAGTTCGCTGCGGCGGACGGCTTCTGGTGGGCGAGGCTCGCGAGCTTCTCCTCGACATGGCGGCTGAATACGTATTCCGCCGGCCGCTGGCCATCGAGCCTGATCTCCGGCGCCATCGGCCCTTCGACCCGCGGCCCGCGGAGCGCCACCCGTGCGACCTTGAGCGGATGCTTCACCGCATCGATCACCGCCGTCGCCTCGTAGCCGGAATGCACCATGCAGTCGGCGCACTTCTCGTAGTTGCCGGTGCCGTACTTTTCCCAGCCGGTGCTTTCCATCAACTCGGCGAAGGTCTTCGCGTAGCCCTCGCCCAGCAGGTAGCAGGGCTTCTGCCAGCCGAACACGTTGCGCGTCGGCTTGCCCCACGGCGTGCAGCGATAGGTCTCGTTGCCGGCAAGGAAGTTCATGAATAGCGGCGATTGCGTGAAGCGCCACTTCCTGCCGCCGCGCCGGCCGGGATCACGCGCCAGGATGTCGCGGAACAACTGCTTCGTCTTGCGGCGGCTGAGGAAATGCGCCTGGTCGGGGGCGCGTTCATAGGCGTAGCCGGGCGAGGTCATGATCCCGTCCACGCCGATCGCCATCGCCTCGTCGAAGAAGCGGGCGACCCGCTTGGGGTCGGCGCCGTCGAACAGCGTGCAGTTGATCGAGACCCGGAACCCCGCCTCCTTGACCCGGCGGATCGCGGCGGTGGCGCGGTCGAACACTCCCTCCTGGTCCACCGCCCTATCGTGCATTGCGCGGTCGCCGTCGAGATGGACGTCGAACGAGAAATACGGATCAGGCTTGAACTGATCGAGCTTCTTTTCGAGCAGCAGGGCGTTGGTGCAGAGATAGACGAACTTCTTTCGCGCCAGGATACCCTGCACGATCGCGCCGATCTCCCGATGCAGCAGCGGCTCGCCGCCCGCGATCGCGACCACCGGCGCGCCGCATTCATCGACGGCGGCGAGGCAGTCCTCGACCGAAAGGCGCTGGTTCAGGATCGGCGCCGGATAGTCGATCTTGCCGCACCCGGGACAGGCGAGGTTGCAGCGGAACAGCGGCTCGAGCATCAGCACCAGCGGATACCGCTTGCGGCCGATGACGTGTTGCTTAACGACATAGGCGCCGACACGCAGCACCTGACGCAGGGGAACGGACATGCGGCGGAGACTCCTGCTTTCAGGCGAGCTCGGCGGGGAACTTGAAGCGCACGTTCTCGGCGACGCCGGCGAGCGTGGACACCTCGATCGGGCGAATGTCGCGCAGGCCGTCGAGCACGCCCTGCACAAGCGTCTCCGGCGCCGAAGCGCCGGCGGTCAGCCCGACCGAGGAGACCGCGTCGAACCAGTCCGGCCGCAGCGCGCTCGCGTCTTCGATCAGGTAGGCGGGCTTGCCGAGCTCCTGGCCGATTTCGCGCAGCCGGTTGGAGTTGGAGCTGTTGCGACTGCCGACCACCAGGATCATGTCAACGGCGCGGGCAAGATCACGCACTGCCTGCTGACGGTTCTGGGTGGCGTAGCAGATGTCGCGCACGTCCGGCCCCACGATGGCCGGGAAGCGCACCTTTAGGGCGGCAATGATGCCGCGAGTGTCATCAACCGAAAGTGTCGTCTGTGTGATATAGGCAAGCCGCTCGGGATCGGCGACCTCGAGTCGCGCCACATCGTCGACGGTCTGCACCAGGTGAACCTTGCCCGGGATCTGCCCGATCGTGCCCTCGACCTCCGCGTGCCCCGCATGGCCGACCAGCACGACCTCGCGTCCTTGGGCAGCGTAGCGCCGGCCCTCGGCATGGACCTTGGCGACCAGCGGGCAGGTCGCGTCGATCACCGGCAGGTCGCGGGTCGCGGCCAGTTCCTCCACCCGACGGGCGACGCCGTGGGCGCTGAATACGGTCATTGCACCCGCCGGCACCTCGTCGAGTTCATCGACGAACACCGCCCCGCGGGCACGCAGGTTCTCGACCACGTGGCGGTTGTGGACGATCTCGTGACGCACGTAGATCGGCGGACCGAATTTGTCGAGCGCACGCTCGACGATCTCGATCGCCCGCTCGACCCCGGCGCAGAAGCCTCGTGGCTGGGCCAGGACGACCCGCATCATGCCTCACCTCTCGCAAAACTTGACCGCGACCCTGGACTTGACCACGACCCCTGGCGGCAGGCGCACGATCGGCCGGAGCCGCGGCGCACCATTTCCAGAGTCTGCCGCTGGGCATATGACACGCCGCGGCACCCACCACAACGGGTGCTGCCGGACGGCGTTGCGCGCCCCAGGCCGTCCGGCAGCCTGGTGTTGCAATATTGCCAGCCCAGACAACGGCTGCCCCGACGCTAGCCGCCCCGATACTGGCCGATGAAGCAGCGGGCGGACCAGCTTCTGGTCGAGCGCGGCCTGGTCGAGAGCCGCGCCCGCGGCCAGGCGCTGATCCTGGCCGGGCGGGTGTTCACGGGCGAGCGGCGGGTGGCCAAGCCGGGCGAAGCGCTGCCTGCCGACGCGCCGCTTGAGGTGCGCGGCCAGGACCACCCTTGGGTCTCCCGCGGCGGCGTGAAGCTCGCCCATGCGCTCGATCATTTCGCGCTCTCGCCGGTCGGGCGGGTCTGCCTCGATATCGGCGCCTCCACCGGCGGGTTCACCGACGTGCTGCTCGCCCGCGGTGCGGCGCGGGTCCACGCGGTCGATGTCGGCCGGGGCCAGCTCGCCTGGAAGCTGCGCAACGACCCGCGCGTGGTGCCACACGAGCGCGTCAACGCCCGTTACCTGGCCGCGGAGGCGATCGGGGAGAGGGTGGCGGCCCTGGTGTGCGACGCGAGTTTCATCGGGCTGGCGACCCTGCTGCCCGCGCCACTCGGGCTGTGCGCGCCCGGGGCATGGGCAGTGGCACTGATCAAGCCGCAATTCGAGGCCGGGCCGGCGGCGGTGGGCGCGGGCGGGGTGGTGCGCGACGCCGCCGTGCATCGCGCCGTGTGCGGGCGGATCGTCGCCTGGTGGGGCAGTCTGCCGGGCTGGACAGTGCTCGGCGTGACCGACAGCCCGATCAGCGGCCGCGACGGCAATCGCGAGTTCCTCATCGCGGCCTGCCGGGCCGCTCACCTGGACGCGACCGCGGGGGACGGGAGGTCGGTGTCGGGCAGGGAATCGACGTCGTAGAGCACCTGCACCACGACGAACCAGGGATAGCGCGTGTCAAGCACCGTGCCGGACGGATCGGCGAGCTTGCCGTCGGGGGTGACGGGGACGTGCTTCAACGTCACCGCGTCATCGACATTCCCGCCAATGACGCTGATCTGCCCGGCCATGGGCCGCGGCACCGGCAACGGCATCTCGCCAGCGGCGGAGGCCGGAGACGGGGGCGCCCCCTGCGCGGCCGCCGATGCCACCACGATGTCGCAATGGCCGGGCCAGGGGTCCGGGGTCGGCAGGTTGCCGAAGGTCAGCGCAGTCCTGCCCATGACGCCCTCGCAGATCAGGTCGCCCGGCCGGGGCGCGTAGTCGGTGGGCCGCTGGTCCCGGAGGGCATAGCCGCGGTCAAACGCTGCGTTGACGTAGCCCGCGTGGTTGATCGAATACGGGAACCGCGTGCCGGCGCCGGCGACACGCATCACGTAGGAGATGAAGGCCGCCGACCAGGCGTAGTCGCCATCGACGCTCGCCGGAAACACCGCGCCTTCCGAATTGTGCTTGCCTGTCCAGTTGGCTTCGCGCATCTCCGGCCACATCGCGGTCCACCAGTATTCGCCGACCCGCTCCCACAGACCGGGCCAGCGCTCGGGTTTTTCCCAGGGTTGCGGCGGCGGGCGATCCTTGGGATCAACGTCATCGATCGGGCCGCCAAACAGGCGCCACTCGCGCTCCGCGACCGCCACCGCCTCGTCGCGGGCGAACGGCTCATAAGGCTGGCGAGCAAAGATCGGCACGTGCTCGTCGGGGACGGGCGCCTGCGGCGCGAGGAGCGGCCGGTGAATGGCGGCGCGGGGCCGCACCACGGGTTTGGCGGCGCAGCCGGCGATCGCCAGCGGGCCGAGGACGAGCAGGACGGAACGGCGCATGCCGCATTCGATCGCATGAGCCGGTGGCCGACTTCAAGCCGTTTGGTAAGCGTTGCGATCGGGGGCGCGCCGTGGAATGTTACAACGCATGGCTGATCCAGGGCAGGCCGATCGCAGCCAGCGCGTGCCGACCGGCGACGACGCGCTCGCGCCCGGTCTGCCCGCATCCGGTCTGCTCGCGTCCGGACTCGCCGATCTGGTCCGGCTGGCGCGCCACGCCTGCGCCGCATCCGCGGCGGCAATTGTCCTGGTCGACCACGACAGCGCCCGCGTCGCCGCGGTCGCGGGCTGCGCGGCCGATTCCGTGCCGCTCGACGCCGCCGCAGCGCAGCCAGGCGCGGCCATCCCCGGCCCGGACGGCGAGACCGCGGGGTTTCTCTGGCTGTGCAATTCCGCCGCCGGGCCGGCGCCCACGGCAGAACAGGCAGCACTCGCCCGGCAAGCCGGTTCGCTGCTGGCGCTGGCCACCGCCCGAGAGGAGGCGGCCCGCTATCGCGATGCGTTCCAGTCCGCCGCTGTTGACCTGGTGCTGATCGGCGTCGAGCCGGACGGAACCTTTCGCTACGAGGACCTGAATCGCGCGCATCGCGAGAATACCGGCCTGACGCCGGAGGGCTTCGTCGGCCGCGGCCCCGAGGACATCTTTGGACCAGAGATGGCTGCGATGGCGCGCCGCACTTATGCGAGCGTCGCGGAGACCGGGCAATCGCTCGAGTACGAGCTCCCGGTGCGCTTTCCGGCCGGTGAGCGCATCCGGCGCTCGTCGATGGTGCCGCTGCGCGATCCGAGCGGCCGGGTCGCACGCATCCTGCTCACTTCCATTGACCTGACCGAAATGCGCCGGACCGAGGCGCAACTGCGACAGGCGCAGAAGATGGAGGCGATGGGCCAGCTCACCGGCGGCATCGCGCATGATTTCAATAACCTGCTGACGGCAGTGATCGGCAGTCTGGAGCTCGCAAGAAGTCGCATCGCGGAGCCGGCGACGCGGCGACGGGTGGACATCGCGGTGCGCGCCGCGCAGCGGGGCGGCGAACTGACCCGGCAACTGCTCGCTTTTGCGCGCCAGCAGCGGCTGGTGCCGCAGCCGGTTGACGTCAATGCAGTGCTGAGGGGCCTGGGCGAGCTGCTGCAGCGCACCTTGGGAGGCCTGATCGAGGTGCAATCCCAGCTCGCCCCTGGACTATGGCCGGCGTTCGCCGATGCGACGCAGGTGGAGCACGCGGTGCTGAACCTGGCGCTCAACGCGCGCGATGCGATGCCCGAGGGCGGGCGATTGCTGGTGCAGACCGCAAACGTCGGCGTCGCAGAGGGCCAGGTCGCCGGGCTCGCGGCGGGCGATTACGTTCGGATCGCGGTCGCCGACACCGGCGCGGGGATGGCCCTCGATGTGCTCGAACGCGCGATGGAGCCGTTCTTCACCACCAAAGGGCCGGGCAGAGGCACCGGGCTGGGACTGGCGCAGGTCTATGGCTTGGTGCGTCAGCTCGGTGGTGGCGTCCGGTTGCACAGCGCCCCACGAGAGGGCACGACGGCCGAGATGTTCCTGCCGCGCGCGGGCGAGATCGCGAGCTAGGCGCCGGTTGCGGCGCCGGCCACGGCCGCCGCCGCCCGCGGCCACAGCATCCTGCTGGTGGATGACGAGCCGGACGTGCGGGAAATCGCGGCCGACATGCTGACCGATGCGGGCCATTACGTCCGCGCCGCCGCGAGCGGGGCGGAGGCGCTGGCGCTGCTGGCAGCCGCCCCCGCCGATGCGCTGGTGGTCGATCTCGCCATGCCAGGCATCAGCGGCCCCGAACTTGCGCGGCAGGCGCGGGCGCTGCATCCCGGCCTGCCGGTGCTGCTCCTGACCGGGCACGTGGACACCTTGCCGTGGCTACCCGAGGCGTCGCTACCGGTGTTGCGCAAACCCTATTCGCAATCGGCGCTGCTGGAGGCGGTGGCCCGCACCATCGCCTCCAGCGGCGCCGCGGCGGGCGGGGTCAGCCGGTGACCTGGACGCCCTTCCAGAATGCCACGCGGTGCGCGATCGAGTTCGCCGCCGGCTTCGGCTCGGGATAGGACCAGACCGAGTCCTCATTACGCGCACCGTCCACTTCGAGACTGTAATAACGGGCCGTACCCTTCCACGGGCAGACGCTGGTATGCGTGCTGGGGCGCACCAGGTCGCGCCGCAGCGACGCCTCGGGGAAGTAGGCGTTGCCCTCGACAGTGACGATATCGTCGCTCTCGGCGACGGTTGCGCCGTGCCATACCGCTTTCATGCTGCTGCTCCGTGCCGGATGAATGGACCGGCCCAAGATGTGGCGCGCGTCGGCGATCAGACCAGCCCCTCGCCCGATGTGGGGCGCCGCGGTAGAAGCGGGGATGGCGTTCTCGCTGTTCCTGAGCTTCCGCTTGCCGGGCGACGCGATGCTGCCGGAGGCCGAGCACGCCCGCTTCGCCGCAATCCTCGGCGCGACGCCCGGGATGCGCCACGCGCTGCTCTACACACCGGCCCAGGCGCGCGATCCCTATCTGGACGACGGCCCGGCCCCGGCACTGGGAGCGGAGATGGTATTCGACGCGATCGGTCCGCTCGAAGCGGCACTCGGCCCTGCCGGCCATCTGCACGCAATCACGGCGCTGCCGGCGCTCGCCCCGGCGGAGGCCGCGCACCAGGCGATGGTGCGCCGTGCCTTTCCGGTGCCCAATCCGGCCTTCCGCACGCCGCCGGGCGAGCAGCCCTGCACGTATCTGGTCGCGTATGACGGCGAGGCGGAGGACCGCGAGGCCTGGCTCGCCCACTATGTCGCGCACCATCCGCCGATCATGGCGCGCTTTCCCGGCGTTCGGCAGATCGAAATCTGCACGGCGTTCGACTGCATCAGTCACCTGAAGGTGCCGCGGGCGCGCTGCCTGCAACGCAACAAGGTGGTGTTCGACAGTGCGGCGGCGCTGGACGCGGCGCTCAATTCCCCGACGCGCCACGAGATGCGGGCGGATTTTCGCCGCTTCCCGCCCTTTCGCGGCAGCAACACGCATTTCGCGATGCACACGCGCACCATCCAGGGCGCGCCAGGCTAAAGGGAAAGATATGTCCGAGACCGAAACACGCGGCGCATTCCGCATCGTCCAGCCCGGCGAGGGCGAGAGCTTCTGGCAGCCGGTGCCCGCGAACGGCCACGTCTCCGTGCTGCTGGCACCGCATCTGGTGGCAATGGAACAGAAATTCGCGATGGGGACGCAGACGGTGGCGCCGCACAGCCACGTGCGCGAGCACGCCCACGACCGCCATGAGGAGGTGATCCACTGCCTCGCCGGCCGCGGCACCGCAATCGTCGATGGCGCGCGCCATCCGATGCGCCCCGGCACGACGCTGTTCCTCGGCCGCAACCGCTGGCATAGGTTCGACAACGACAGCGAATCCGATCTGACCTTCCTGTGGCTGCTGCTGCCAAACGGGCTCGAAACCTTCTTTGCGGCGATCGGCCGCCCGCGCCGCGAGGGCGAGGCGGCACCGCCCAATTTCCCGCGCCCCGACGACGTGCTGGAGATCGAGCGACGCACGGTGTTCGCGCCCCCGCGTTGATCGCGCCGAACCCGGCCGCCTGCATTGCCCGCTCGATCGGCTCGATGGCGTTCGTGGCGGTGCATCGCGGCCGGCTGCTCGCGGCGTGGGGCGATATCGAGCGGCGCGTGGGCGTCGCATCGGTGCGGAAAAGCCTGCTCAGCGCGGTGATCGGAAACGCCGTCGCGCGCGGCTGCCTGCACCTCTCCGACACGCTGGGCGAATTCGGCATCGACGACGCGCCCGATCCGCTCACCGCGCGCGAGAAGACCGCGACCTTCGCGCACCTTCTGGCCGCCCGCTCCGGCATCACGCACCCGGCGATCGACCAGCCCGGGGCGCTGCCGCCGCGTGGCGAACTCGCGCCGGGCGAGCGATTCCTCTATAATAACTGGGATTTCAACATCCTCGGCGTCATCTACGAACGCGCGACCGGCGTGCGGATCGGCGAGGCGTTCGCGCGCGAGATCGCCGCACCCACGGGGATGCAGGATTTCGCGCCGGCCGACGTCACCTACAAATCCGGCCCGATCTCGGTTCATCCCGCCTACCAGTTCCGCGCCTCGGCGCGCGATCTCTCGCGCTTCGGGCTGCTGTATCTGCGCGACGGTGTCTGGCATGGGCGGCAGGTGATGCCGGCGTGGTGGGTGCGGCTGAGCACGCGGCCGCATTCGCGGCTGCCGCGCGGCCTCGGCTACGGGTGGCAATGGTGGACCGGGTCGGGGCACGCCTTCTCGCCGCGCGTGACCTTGCGCGGGGCGTCGTTCTGGGCGTCGGGCGCCGGCGGGCAGCACGTGTTCGTGCTGCCCTGGTGTGACCTGGTGCTGGTGCATCTCGTCGCCGACACTACGCGCGGCATCGCGGGCGACGGCGTTGCGCGGCTGCTGGCTGCGGTGCTGGCGGGGCTGGCGTGACAAACTCGGCCGCAATCGCCGGCTGGGAGGTGACGGGGGTGCCGGCGGCGGCGCGAATGCCGCGCCGGCGGCGGGCGCGTCGCCTCGGCCCGATGCTGGCCGGATCGGCGGCGTTGCATCTGCTGCTGCTGGCGCTGGTGATCGTGCTCGCACAGCGCGCGGCGCCACCACTCGACACGCCACCAGCGACGGGATTCACGCTCGTGTTCGCGCCCGCCCGTTCGGGAGCCTCACGCGCGCCGGTGCCGTCGCGGAGGCCATCCAACGTGGTGCCGGCGCCGCCGAGGATCGCCCCGCTGCCACCGCCGCCGCCGCCGCCGATTGCCCGGCCGCTTCCGGTCGCACCGCCGCCGCCCCTGCCCGCGCCAAAAGCGAAGCCGGTCCCTGTGCCCACACCCACACCGACCCCGGCGCCGCCGGCCGCGGTCAGCCTGACCGTCCCGCCCCTGGCCGGCGTGCCGTTCGCGCTGCCGCAGCCAGTGCCGATCCCGCGGGCGCCGCCCCCGCTGCCGGCGCCCGCGCCCCCATCACGCGTAGCGCGGCCAACAAAGAATCCGTTCGCGGCGCCGATGGAGCTCTCGTTCGGCGGCCCGCCGCGACGCGGACCGCTCGACCTCTCCGCCGGGCGGTTCAGCCAAGCCCTTTCGGCGATGCAGCCGGCGACCAGCGCGCAGTCGGATGATGTCGGCGCCGGATGGCTGAATGCACTCAGCGCCTGGCTGCACCAGCACGGCTATTACCCGCAGGCGGCCGCGGCCAATGGCGATGAGGGCATCGTACGGGTGCGCTTCGTGGTATTGCAGGACGGCACGGTGAAGTCGGTCGCGCTGGTGACGCCGTCGCGCTCGCCGTTCCTGAACATGGCGCCCCCCTCATGGCTGCGCGGCGCGCGGCTGCCGGCGCTGCCCCCGGGCACCAAGGACGGGCAGGCGACCGTGATGCTGACCGTGCGTTTCGTGCTGATCCGCTGAGCCGACAATGAGGAACCCCATGACCACGCTGCCCAGCACTCCCTTCGGCCGCACCGAGGATGGCACCGAGGCGACGCTGTACACGCTCCGCAATCAGGTGCTGCATGTCTGCATCACCGATTTCGGCGGCCGCATGGTCTCGATCGCGGCACCCGACCGGCAGCGCCGCCATGGCCACGTACTGCTGGGCTTCGACGACGTGGCGAGCTACGTCCGGGCGGGTGGCGCGTTTGGCGCGCTGCTCGGCCGCTGCGCCAACCGCATCGCCGGCGCTTCGTTCACGCTCGACGGCCGCACCTGGCACCTTGTCGCCAACGAGGGCGACGCGACCTTGCATGGCGGCAAGCTCGGCTTCGACAAGCTGTTCTGGCAAATCGAGGACGCCCGCGCCGAACCGAAGCCGAAGCTGGTTCTGAAGCACATCAGCCCCGACGGCGCTCAGGGCTTTCCCGGCACGCTTTCGGCCCGCGCAACCTATACGCTCGACGGCGAAACGCTGACGCTCGATCTCCAGGCCACGACCGACAAGCTCACGATAGTCAACCTCAGCGCGCATCCCTATTTCAACCTGGCCGGCGTCGAGACGGGCGACGTGCTGGGCCACGCGGCCATGATCGCGTCCGATGCGTTCCTGCCCGCCGACGCGGCCCAGATCCCGACCGGCGAGATCCGCGACGTCACCGGCACCGTGTTCGACTTCCGCGCGGCCACGCCGCTTGGCGCGCGCATCCGGCAAGCTGACGAGCAGCTTCTGCACGGGCTCGGCTACGATGCCTGTTTTGTACTGCCGGGCGGCGATGTGGGCCGGCCGCGACTGGCCGCGCGGCTGCGCGATCCGGACAGCGGGCGAGTGCTGGAGGTGCTGACCACCCAGCGCGGGCTGCAAATCTACACCGGGAACAAGTTGAACGGCTCGGTGGTCGGGCGCGGCGGCGTGATCTACCGTCAGTCCGCAGGCGTCGCGATCGAGGCGCAGGGCTTTCCGGACGCGCCGCACCACCCGAATTTTCCTTCCACCGTGCTGCGGCCCGGCGAGACCTACCGCGAGACGATCGCCTATCGCTTCACGACGGAGTAGCGGATGTCGCGGCGCGCACGCGCTGGGCATAGACGTTGATGATCAGCGCGAGCAGCAGGATCAGGCCGCGGATCAGGATTTTGAGGAAGCTGTCGATCTTGACGTGATCGAGGCCGTTGTTCAGCACGCCCAGCACCAGCAGCCCGAGCACCGTGTTGCCGATTCCGCCCTGGCCGCCGAACAGACTGGTGCCGCCCACCACCACCGCCGAAATGCTGTCGAGCAGGTAGGTATCGAACTCGTTCTGCTGCGCGCTGCCGAAATAGGCGACGCCGAGCATCCCCGCCAGCCCCGAGCACAGTGCCGAGATCACCATCACCGCCGTGAGCACCGCGCGCACATTCACGCCCGAATACTCCGCCGCCTCCCGGTTGCCGCCGACCATGTACACGTAGCGGCCGAAGCGCGTATAGGTGAGCACGAGATGGCCCGCGAGCAGCACGATCGCGGCGACGATCACGATCCACGGCACCGGCCCGAGCGACTTGCTGCCCAACGTGGAAATCAGCGGTGGCACCGCGTAGGCGATCTGGCCGCGTACCAGCAGCGCCGAGATGCCGGCAGCGATCTGCAGCATCGCCAAGGTCATGATGAACGAGGGAATGCCGATGCGCGTCAGGCCGAAAGCATTGATCGCACCCAGCGCCAGGCAGGCGGCAAGCGCCAGCACGATCGCGAACCCACCCGAGAGCGGCAGATTGCTGATCGCGACACTGGCGTCCTGCGCGGTGAAGAACGCAACCACAATGCCGGTGGCGTTGGCGATGCTGGCGACGCTGAGGTCGATCTCGGCGCACAGGATCACGAAGGTCAGCCCGACGCCGATGATGCCGGTGACCGAAATCTGGGTCAGGACGTTGCCGAGATTGCCGAGGGTCGCGAAGGAGGGGCTGGCGAGACAGAAAAACGCGACCAGGATCAGCAGCGTCGCGAACGGGGCAATGTTGCGCAGCCGCAGCCGCAGCCAGACGACGGGGCCCCCCGCCACGGCGGTCACGGCATCGGGGGTCGTGCTCATGCCGCCGCCAGCAGCCGGTCCTTGCTCACCGCCTCGCCCGCGAACTCGCGCACCACCTCCCCCTTCTTCATCACCAGGATGCGGTCGGCGAGCGAGAGCACCGTCTCCGGCTCGGCCGAGGCGACCACGATCCCAAGCCCGCGCTCGCGCAGGCCGCGCACGATTTTTAGCACATCGTCCTTGGCCCCGACATCCATCCCGCGCGTCGGCTCGCTGAGCACGAGTGCCCGCGGCAGATGCGTGAGCCACTTCGCAAGTGCCACCTTCTGCTGATTGCCGCCCGAAAGCGCGCCGAGCCGGGCATCGACGCGCGGCGGGCGGATGTGCAAGCCCTGCACGTGGCCCTGCGCGATACGGCGCTCGACCGCCGGCCGCAGCCGGATGCGGTCGATGCGGTCGAGAATGCTGATGGTCATGTTCTTGAACACCGGCTCCTGCGCGAACAGCATCTGGCGCCGGTTCTCGGGGACGAAGGCGATGCCGGCGCGTCGCGCCCGCGCCGTGCCGGGCAGGCGCACCCGCCTGCCGTCCACCCGGACCCGCCCGCGCCCGGCCGGCAGCGCCCCGAACAGCGCGCGCGCGAGTTCCAACTGGCCGGAGCCGAGAAATCCGTAGAGGCCGAGCACCTCGCCCGCGCGCACAGCAAGCGAGACGTCGTGAAACGCGCCCGGACACGAGAGGCCGTCCGCTTCCAGCACCACCGGCGCATCGCTGGCCGGGCGGAGCGCGATCTCGGCGGTATAGCTCTCCTCGAGCTCGTCATGGCCGGCGCCGATCATGCGCTCGATCACCCAGCCCTTGTCGATCACGCCTACCTCCTCGGTCGCGACGCGGCGGCCGTTGCGGAACACGGTCAGGCGATCGCAGACGGCGAGCACGTCGTCGAGGAAATGCGAAATGAAAATCAAGCTGTGCCCGGTGTCGCGAAGCCCGCGGAGCACGCCGAACAGGTGCGCGACCTCGGGCGGCGACAGTGCCGAGGTCGGCTCGTCGAGGATGATGATGCGCGCGCCCGAAAACAGCACCCGCGACAGCTCGACGAGCTGCTGCAGACCGAGCGGCAGAGACTGCATCGACGCCCCCGGATCGACGGCGATGCCCAGGCCGCGTAAGTGCTTGCGGGCGCCGGCCCGCATCGCCCGCCAGTCGATCAACCCGAGCCGTGTGGTCGGCTGCACGCCGAGATAGACGTTCTCGGCGACACTCAGCGCCGGCACCGCCGAGAGTTCCTGATGCACCATGCCGATCCCGGCCGCGAGTGCCGCGCGCGGCGAGGCGAAGCGCTGTGCACGTCCGCCGAGTTGCATCGTGCCCGCGTATTCAGCGTGGATGCCGGCGATGATCTTCATCAGCGTCGATTTGCCGGCGCCGTTCTCGCCGACCAGGCCGTGGATTTCGCCGGGGGCGAGGGCGAAATCCACCCCCCGCAGCGCCGCGACGCCGCCGAACGATTTTGAGATGCCGGCGAGCTCCAGCAGCGGCGTCATGTCGGATGACCTCAGATCAAATAGTGCTTCTCCATCCACATCATCCCGGGCGCGTTCGCCTTCGTCACCACCGGCCCGTCGGCGACGATGTTCTTGGGGATGCCGTCCGCCCCGGTCTTCTCGCCGGATACGACCGCCGCCACGCCGGCCACGATCGCGCCGCCATGGATGCGGCAGGAGGGGTTGCGCACGGTCGCGAGCATCCGTCCGTCGGCGACGGCCGCGAGCGCCGGCGGCATCGCGTCGCAACCGCCAATCAGTATGTCGGTGCGGTTGTGCGCCTTCATCACGTTGTAGGCCGCGAGCGCCATGTCGTCGTTGTGGAAATAGGCGGCGTTGATCTTGGGGTACTTGGTCAGCAGCGTCTCCCAGATGCGCGCGGTCTTGGTTACGTCCCAGTCCGCCGGCTGGGTGTCGAGCACTTGAATCTTGGGGTATTTCGAGACGATCGAGTGGAATCCGCGCGCACGTCCCTGCGCGCCGGTATGGCCGAGCGCGCCCTGGGTCATCACCATCGTGCCCTCGCCATGGATCGCATCGACCAGCGCCTGGGTGACGGAGGCGCCCATGAAATCGTTATCGGGTGCGATGAAGCTGTGGATGTCGATGCTGGCGAGTGGCGCGATCAGCGTGTCCATGTCGATCACCGGGATGCCGGCGGCGATCATCTTGTTGACCGGCGCGGTCAGCGTGCCGATCCCGAACGCCTGGATGGCGACGAAATCCCATCTCTGCGAAGCCATGTCGTCGATTGCGGCACGCTGCTTCTGCGCCGCCAGCTCACCGTCGAACCAGGTGACATCGACGTTGAACAGCGATCCCCAGTATTCGGCAGCGCGCTTGCCCTGTGCGCACCAGGTCGCCTGCAATCCGGCATTCGAGAACGCCGCCTTCAGCTTGCGCCCGGACCGCCCGGCGACGCTGCCCGCCGTCTGCGCCAGCGCGGGCGGCACGCCGAGGCCGGCGAGCAGTACGGCCGCGCTGCCGGCCGACAGCCCCGCACCCTGGATGAAGCGCCGGCGCCCCGGCTTGCCGATGTCGTGAGCCATGACGTTTGTCCCTCCCGTTTGCGTGACTGCCGCCACGTTAGGGAGGCCCTGCCGCCGAGGCAACCGGTTTGCGGGCGCGTCAGCGCGGCCCCGCTTGGTTCGGCACCTTTCGTGGCATTTCTGCTCAAGCGTGAATGGCGTGGTCGGGACGTGCGAAGAAGCCGGCTAGCAGCCGCGGACGGAGCAGAGGCGGCAGCCGCAATTCGCGACATGCGAGACGACCCGCGGTTCCGCGCTGCTCTTTTCGGATCTTGACAAAGCCTTGCGTAGCGACCCGTTCATAAGGTTGAAGCCTGGCATGGCAAGCGCGCGCTCGCTTGCTGCCCCACAGGTGGGGCAGGAGCAGGGCGCACTGGCGCTCTGCATCCCCCTCCAGGTCTCGAAGGGTCCGCAGTCGTCACAGCTATATTCGTAGAGCGGCATGGCAGGTTTTCCCCGGGGATGGGAGCGGCTGATTGCGGCTATAGGGCGTCAGTGCAGGGCGCCTGAGAGCAGGAGATAGCCCGGAATCCACGCGGTGTAGACACCCTGCACTGCACAAACGACACCGGTCACTTGTGTGATGCTCTGCATACGGAGCGCACCCAGCAGAAAGAAGAGAAACCACAGAACGCCCCAGGAAAGCCAATCGATCGCGAACCAAAAATCCCAGACCGTATGAGCAGTGACGAAGCCTTGCACGAACACCGGGATGGTGGTTATGGCGACGAACAGACAGAACCAGCCGAGGCCGCGACCGTCAGCAGAATTCCAACGATTCCAGGCGACCCAGAAGTATGTGAACGCAAAGAGAAGCGTTAGCGCGGCCCCCTTGATGGAGGCGAGATTGGCGCCCGGACCGAAGGCCCAATAGAGTGCAACCAGGAGCGCGACGGACCCGACGAAGATGTCGATGACCGCGATCTCGTTGTCGCCGATTTTGCCGAGGATCCATATGCCGTTCAGACAGAGGACGGCGCCGACCCAGAAGAGTGCCAAGCCGAGCAGCATAAGTTTTCTCCGTCGTTCGCCCAGACCCTCGCCTGCGGTATGCCGATAGAAGGCTCCGCCGTAACGGGACGGGGGTGGCGGCACCGGTGCCGCCACCCTCGCGGCACTCAGGTGGCGGTGTCGCTAAAGACCTGATGTACCTGGCCACTCACGACGTTACGGCACACCGCCCTCGGTCCGCGCGCTGCGGCCCCGCCGAGCCGGGTCGGATGTCGAAATCGAATATTGCAGTGGGCAGGTAGAGAGTGCAGCAGGCATTGGGAATGTCGACGATGCCGCTGATACGGCCTTCTATGGGCGCCGAACCAAGCAAAAGGTAGGCCTGCTCCCCTGAATAGCCGAACTTCTTCAGGTACTCGATAGCGTTGAGGCAGGCGTTGCGATAAGCTATCGTTGCGTCGAGATAGTAGTTCGTATTTGATGAGTGATCCACCGAGACGCCGACGAAGCTGAGGAACTCGGAGTAACGTGGTTCGACGTTTCCAGGCATAAAGACCGGGTTCGTCGTGACGCCGTACTTCGCCATTCCGCCCTTGATCAAGTCGACCCCGAAATCGATGAATCCGCCCATCTCGATCGCGCCGCAGAAGGTAATTTCGCCATCACCCTGGCTAAAATGGAGATCGCCGCCGGAGAATTTAGCGCCTGGCACATGGACTGGATAAAACACTCTCGAACCACGGGTAAAATTCTTGATGTCGTGATTGCCACCGTTCTCGCGAGCGGGAACAGTCCGAGCGCCCTCCGCGGCGATTTTTTGCGCGATCGCACCCGTCGCCTTGCCCGCCAGCACGTCTTTCGGATTGGGCGGCAGCGCTAACGGAGGAACCCTATTGGGATCGGTCGTTATCAGCGCGCGCTCTCGTTGATTCCATCTGTTGAGAAGATCTGCTGAAGGAGCCGTACCGAACAATCCGGGATGGGTGATCCCCGTGTAGCGGATGCCAGGCAGGTGTCGGGAAGTTGCTTGCTGCCCGTGGAAGTCCCAGATTGCTTTGTACGCATCCGGGAACTGGTCAGTCAGAAAGCCGCCGCCATTCACCTTGGCAAAGATCCCGGTATATCCCCAACCTTGCCCGGGAGCTGCTCCGACTTCCTGTGGCACAGCGCCCAAATCGAGGATGTCTATGACCAGGAGATCCCCAGGCTCGGCCCCCTGAATTCCAATGGGACCGCTCAGCATGTGAGCCCGGTCAAGGCTGACGTCCTTGGCGCGTCCGGGCACCGGGCCTGTGAACCGGCGAAAGTCATTCTGCGACAAAGCCTTGATCGTCAGCGGAGCGGCCCGGAGGTGGCGCGCAGCGCGACGACCGCGCCGAACGCGATCGGCGCGCTGTTTCTGCGCCGCCAGCTCACCGTCGAACCAGGTGACCTCGACGGTGGGCAGCGATCCTCAGCGCATCTCCGCCTGATCGAGCAGCTTGCGCATCGCGGCGAACCCCATCCGTGCATAGGTGAGCGGGTCCGCCTTGGTCGGATCCTGCTCCGCCTCTACCACGAACCATCCCGAATACCCGCCCAGCGCATGAAACACGGCGACGAAATCGAGGTCGCCATCACCCGGCACGGTATAGACGCCCTCGACCACGGCTTGCAGGAAGCTCCAGTCCTCGGCGTCGGCTCGGCGGCGCACCGTCTCGCGAATATCCTTGGCATGGACATGAGCAATCCGCTCGCGGTAGCGCGCGGCGAACGCCGCGGGATCGGCGCCTCCCCAGGCCGCATGGCCGGTATCGAGCAGCAGATGCACCGACGGCCCGCTCGCCGCCATCAGCGCGTGGATGTCGTGCGCGCTCTGCACGACGGTTCCCATGTGGTGATGATAGGCGAGCCGGACGCCGTCGGCCGCGGTCGCATCGGCGAGGTCGGTGAGGCGCGTCCCGAGGGTTGTCCAGTCGTGATGCGAGAGGTACCGGCCGTTGCGACAGCGGTTCGTAGCGGTCGCCGTGGATCGCGCCGGTGGTCTCCGCACACACCAGCACGTCGCACCCCATCGCCTTCAGCAGGTCGAGATGCGGACGCAGATGCTGCAGCTCGGTCGCGGCGTCGCGCTCCAGCAGCGAGGAGGAATACCAGCCGGAAACACAGGCCAGCCCGTGCGGCGCCAGCGCCGCCTGCAAGGCCGCCGCCTCGCGCGGAAACTTGTGGCCAAGCTCCATGCCCTCGAACCCGGCGAGCTTCGCCTCCGCAAGGCACGTCTCCAGCGACGTCTCGGCCCCCAGCTCGCGCATGTCGTCGTTGGACCAGCCGATCGGGTTGGCGCCGATACGGATCGTCAATTCCCGGTCTCCTTCCGCACCGCTTCCTTCAAAACCGCCTCCTTGCCCCTCGCTACAGGAGATCGACGGAGCGTGCCAGACCGCCGGCCCGGCTGGCGCGTCGCCCTAGCGCGATGCAATCTGCACAACGGCGGAGTGCGCCGGGCGGAGGACAGAAGGTGAGTGGAGAGCGAGCGGCCGGCGCCGATCTGCCCGCGCTGTTCCCGCCCGCCGAGCGCACCTTGCCGAGGATGCTCGCGCGCCGCGCCGAGGCCGAACCAGCGCGCGCGCTGGTCACGTTCGGAGAGACGCGATGGACGCTCGCCCAGGCTCTGACCGCCGCGCAGGGGTTCGGGGGCGCGCTGCTCGCCGCCGGCCTCGCGGCCGGCGATCGGGTCGCGATCCTGTGCCGCAACCGGCCGGAGTTTTTGCAACTCTATCTCGGTTGCGCCTGGATCGGCGCGATCGCGGTGCCGATCAACGCCGCCTCGCGCGGGCCGCCGCTCGCGCACATCCTCGCCAATTCCGGCGCCAAGCTGCTCGCGATCGAGGCCGAGCTGATCGCCGCGCTGGAGACGGTGGGCGGCGGGCACGCGGTGACAGAGGTTTGGCTAATCGGCGGCGAGGCCGAGGTGCCGGCGCGCTTCGGCCTTGGCCGCCCGCTGCCGCCGCCCGATGCGGCCGCGAACGCCGCCGATCCGCGTCCGAGCGATACGGTCGCGGTTCTCTACACCTCGGGCACCACCGGCCCGTCGAAGGGCGTCTGTTGCCCGCACGCGCAGTATTTCTGGTGGGCGGTGAACACCGCGCGGCTGCTCGGCATCACCCCCGACGACGCGCTGCTGACGCCGCTGCCGCTGTTCCATACCAACGCGCTCAACGCCTTCTATCAGGCGCTGCTGACCGGCGCCTCGCTCGCCATCGAGCCGCGCTTCTCCGCCTCCGGCTTCGCGCCCGCGCTCGCACGGCACCACGCGACCGTCACCTATCTGCTGGGCGCGATGGTGCCGATCCTGCTGGCCCGCCCGCCTTCGGTGCAGGACCGCGCGCACCGGACACGGTTGGCACTCGCCCCCGGCGTGCCGGCGCGGTTTCATGCCCCGTTCCGAGATCGTTTTGATATCGCACTGCTTGACGGCTATGGCTCGACCGAGACCAATTTTGCGCTCGGCTGTGCGATCGACCGCCAGCGCCCCGGGCTGATGGGTCCGGCCTTTGATGGGTTCGAGGCCTGCGCGGCCGATGCCGACGACAATCCACTGCCGGACGGCACGCCGGGCGAGCTGCTGTTGCGGGCGCGCGAGCCGTTCGCGTTCGCCACCGGCTATTTCGGGATGCCGGAGCAGACGGTGACGGCATGGCGGAATCTCTGGTTTCACACCGGCGACCGCGTGGTGCGCGAGGCGGACGGGTATTTCCGTTTCCTCGACCGGATCAAGGACGCGATCCGCAGAAGGGGCGAGAACGTCTCGGCTTTCGAGGTCGAGCAGGTGCTGCTCGCGCATCCGGCGGTCGCCAACGCCGCCGTCTATGCGGTGCCCTCAGAGCTCGCCGAGGACGAGGTGATGGCCGCGATCGTGCCGCGCGAGGGAATGGCCGTGCCGCCCGACGCGATCGCCGCATGGTGCCGCCCGCGCCTGCCCGGCTTCGCAGTGCCGCGGTTCATCGCGTTGCTGGCCGAGTTGCCGACGACCGAGAACGGCAAGGTCGAGAAATACCGGCTGCGCGCGCGCGGCGTCGCACCCGGCGACTGGGACAGCGCCGCTACCGGGTGCTCGCCGCGATGAGGTGCGGTGCGGCGCCGAGGATGTCGCGCGCAACCACGCGCGCCAGCATCGCGTAGCCGCCGTCGGTCATGTGCAGCCCGTCGGGCGCTAGCATCTGCGCGAGCGTGAGCTGGCCGTCCTCCACCCAGTCCTGCATCAGCGCGCTGCGGCGGACTACCGAAACGCCGAGTGCGGCACCCACCGCGCGCACGGCATCGGTGTACGCGACCGATCCGGCGATGGCGCGCAACTTGCGGCACCATTGCGGTTCCATCAGGATCACGTCGATGCTGGCGTCGTGCATCATCTGCACGCCCTTCGTAGTATCGGCGATGAAGCGGCTCAGCGGCAGGTGGCGCAGAGGGTCGTTGCTTCCCGTCTGCCAGATCACCAGGTCGGGACGTTGGGCGATGATCACCGGAAGCCGGCGCATCATGTCGTCGGCGTCCGCGCCGTTGATGCCGCGGTTCTCGACCGCCACCGTCTCCGATTGCGGCAGCGCGCGCGCGAGATCGGCCGCGAGACGGCTCGGGTACGACGCGGCTGGCGAGGTGGCGCCGAACCCCCGTGTTGAGGATGAGCCGAACGCAACAATCAGCAGCGGCAGCTTCGCGCGCAGCTTCGCAGCGACATGCGGCAGGGCTGGGCTTGCCGCCTCCTGCCCCCGCGCGAGCGGTGGTGTGAGCAGCAACAAAACCGGCAGCAGCAGCGCACTGAGCAGTGCGCGCCGCAGTTGCGAACAAAACGACGCCATGCTTTGTTCATCACACAAATATCATCGTGGCGTCAAGCGGAAATGCGCGCGTCAGGCGATGATTGCGGCGAGATCGCGCGCGGTCGGCCGCGCGCCGCACGGCCTGCTGCGGGCCGCCGCTATGCGCCGCCCTCACTCTACCCGCAGCGCCATCCGCAGCGCCGCGTCCCAGCCGGGATCGTCGCGCGCCGCGAGCCGGAGTGCCGCAACCGTCGCGAAGCGATGCAGCAAGCTGCGCCGCCGGGCCGGTGCGAGAGGATGGTCCGGCGCCTCGCGCAGCAGATCGGCCTCCAGCCCCACCGCCACCATCAGCCCGACCGAGACCGGCAGCAGTGCTGCGGGGAAGTCGGCATCGACCGCGAAATAGAGCCGGTCGCAGAACGCGCGATATTCCGGCCATTTGTCGTCGGCAAGAAAGTCCCGCACGCCGGACTTCACCTCGATGCAGGCGAAGCCCCCATCGGCCCGCAGCGCCAGGATGTCGGCCCGCCTGCCGTTCGGCAGCGGCACCTCGTGCACCGGCGCCCAGCCCAGCCGAGCGCACAGCCGCGCCGCCGCCCGCCGGATGGCGGCGGCCCGCTCGGCGAAGCCGATGGGCTGGTCCATGGCAGCCTAGTACCCGCTCTCGCGGGAGGGTGAGTCAATCGCGGCGTGCTGCGCCCGCGCCCGCGCCTGATACTGCCTCAGAACAGGGGTGGATCGGACACGGTGCGGGTGCCTCCCGCCCCGCCCCCGCCTGATCGCGCCTCAGAACAGGGTTGGATCGGGCTCGGTGCGGGTGCCTCCCGCCGGCGCCCGCGCCTGATCACGCCTCAGAACAGGGCTGGGATCGGGCTCGGTGCGGGCGCCTCCCGCCCGCGTCCGCGCCTGATCGCGCCTCAGAACAGGGTTGGATCGGGCTCGGTGCGGGTGCCTCCCGCCCGCGTCCGCGCCTGATCGCGCCTCAGAACAGGGGTGGATCAGACTCGCGGAAGTGCCGCTCGCACGTGGCTGCGCGGGTGACAAACAGCCACCCGACTGCCGCGTCGGGCCGCCGCGCGGTCCAGCGCATCCGGGCACTTGGCTCTGAACTCGGCGGCGGGGCGGCTTTTGAGCTATGGATAACACAACGCCGAAGGATCGTCAAGCCTACTAACAACCCCTGCGCCGTCACCCGGTGAGGTGGCACGCGGCGAGAATGGTACGGGCGCAAGCCGCCCTGGCAAAACCCGCGGCGGCGTGACCGCAGGGAGCATCCCCCACCTCTCACCCAACCCTTTCCGCCCCCAAGGGCGGCGAGGGAGTCAGGAACGATCGCCGACTTAGGCGCTCCTGCCTGCGGCATGGGGAGCCGACTCTATTGTGTCCGGGTATCACGTCGTGCGCTACATGACCGACACGAGTTTCTTTCCAGTTCGTTACCGGCGTTGCTGACCCGCTGGGCATGAAACCCCTGCGCCACACCGCCAAGCGGCGGCTCGCGATGACGGCCGAATTCGAGGCCTGTTTCTTTCTAACACGGCGGATCAAATCCCAGCCGCTCCAGCGGCTTCGCGGAACCACTCGCGGCATCGGCGCATTACCGTCCGGTCATGGTCGCAACGCGGTTCGCCGTCGCCGCCCACATTATGCTGCTGCTCGCCGCCGAGGGCGGGCGGACACGGACCACCAGTCTCAAGCTCGCGCGCAGCGTGAACACCAACCCCGTGGTCGTGCGGCGGATTACCGGCCAGCTCGCCCGCGCCGGGCTGATCCGGGTGCACCGCGGCCCGGGCGGGGCGGAGCTCACGCGACCGGCGGCGGCGATCTCGCTGTGCGACGTGTGGCGCGCCGTCAACGCGCACCCGTGCCGGCCGCTGCTGCCGATCCACAATCTGTCGGACCCGGATTGCGCGGTCGGCCGGCGGGTGCGCGGCGTGCTCGTGGATGCGTTCGGCCATGCCGAGGCCGAATTCGAGGCAGCCCTCTCCCGGCTGGCGCTGGACCAGCTCTCGGAGGGGCTGCGGGCGCCGGCGGAGGGTGTGCAGGCGGCTTGACGGCGCGGCCTCGGGCTGTCGGGATCGTGTGATGCCGCCACCTGCCGCCGCGCCCACGCTGGAAGACATCGTCGCCCTCGCCGACCGGGCGCTGACCGAAATTCCGGCGCCTCTCGCCCGCCACGTGCGCGGCGTCGGCATCGTGGTCGAGGAGCTGCCTGACGACGACACGCTCGATGCGATGGGCATCGAGAGCCCCTACGACCTCACCGGCCTCTATCACGGCGTGCCGATGCACCGGCAGAGCGTCTCCGACGTGCCGTCCGGGCCGGAAATGATCCTGCTCTATCGCCAGCCGATCCTGCTGGAGTGGATCGAGACCGGGGAAGACCTCTATCGCCTGGTGCGCAATGTGCTGATCCACGAGGTGGCACACCATTTCGGCTTCAGCGACGCCGAGATCGAGACCCTGGAGCGCGAGCGTTAGGAAGAAACAGGGCGCTGGCTCAACCGTCATCGCGAGCCGCCGCTTGGCGGCGTGGCGATCCAGGCGGGAGGCATGGAGCGGCCCGCCTGGATCGCCACGGCGCTCCGCGCCTCGCGATGACGATGGATAGTACGACGGATTACATCCTCTCTGCGGGTGGGCAGCGCCCGTCGCGAACTAACGAGCGGCCAGCAGTGCCCGCACCCGCGCCCGCAGCTCCGGCAGCAGCTCCTCGGCGAACCACGGATTGCGCCGCTCCCAGTTGCCGGTGCGCCAGGAGGGATGCGGCAGCGGCAGGACGCCTGGCAGATGGCGGCGCCACTCGCGCACGCGGTCGGTCATCCGCCCCGGTCCCAGCGCGTCAGTCTGCGCGTAGCTGCCGATCAGCAGCGTGAGTTCGAGCGCCGGCATCAGCGCCAACAGGCGCGGGCGCCAGCGCGGCGCGCATTCCGGCCGCGGCGGCGCATCGCCGCCGTTTGGCAGCCGACCGGGATAGCAGAAACCCATCGGCAGGATCGCAACCCGGCTTTCGTCGTAGAACTCCTCCGGCGCCACGCCGAGCCAGCCGCGCAGCCGGTCGCCCGACGCATCGGCGAACGGGCGCCCTTCCAGATGCACCTTGGTGCCGGGTGCCTGGCTCGCGATCAGCACCCGCGCCGTCGTTGACACCCGGAACACCGGCCGCGGCCCGAGCGGCAGGTGCGCCGCGCAGAGCGTGCAGGCGCGGGCCTCGGTGGCGACGGCGGCGAGGGCCGCTTCCAGCGTCCCCGTCATGCGCGGCCCGCCGCCCGCCAGCCCTCGCCCGCGCGGGCGGCGCGGCCCTCGCGCGCGAGCTTGAGCAGATGGGCGATCACGGTGCGCTCGGCGGCGCCAAGCAACGCCGGATCGGGCTCGCCGTAAACCGCCGCCACAAGCTGCGCGATGCCGGCCGGCTGCGGCCCGAGCGCCGCCGCGATCGCCGTCTCGCGTGCCTCACGGTGGCGCAGCAATTCGGCGACTAGATCGCGCGGCTCGGGCAAAGGCGGCCCGTGGCCGGGCAGGTAGATGCGGTCGTCGCGCGCGAGCAGGCGGCGCAGGCTGGCGAAATAGGCGGCCATGTCGCCGTCCGGCGGACTGATCACGCTGCTGCTCCAGCTCATCACGTGATCGGCCGAGAACAGCATGCCGTCGGCGGCGGCGAAGCAGAGATGATCGGAGGCATGACCCGGCGTGTGCAGCGCTGTCAGCCCCGCGACCTGATCGCCGTCCTTCAGCCTCAGATCAGGGGTGAAACAGGCTGCGGCGCTGCGGGGGAAGGCGTGGACCGGCGCGCCGGTCGCTTCCCGCAGGGCCGCAACCGCGCCCCAATGGTCGCGATGCGCGTGGCTGAGCAGGATATGCGCGATCGGGCCGGACGCGGCGGCGAGGATGGCGCGGACGTGCCCGGCATCGTCCGGCCCGGGGTCGAGCACGACGCAGCCATCCGGCGTCTCGACCAGATAGGTGTTGGTGCCGTGATAGGTCATCGGGCCGGGATTGGGAGCGACCACGCGGACGATGCCGGGCAGCACCGGCAGGGCAACGCCGCGCGGCGGCTCGGGCTCGACGAGGAACGGCATTGCGGGGTTCTACGCAGGCAAGCCGGCCTGCGCTAGGCTGCCCGCATGGCCACGCCGCGCATCGCCACCATCGGTTACGAGGGCCTGCCGCCCGCGGATTTCCTGCACCTGCTGCGGGAGGCCGGCATCCGGCGCGTCGCCGATGTCCGCGCGATCGCCAATTCCCGCAAGCCTGGCTACGCCAAGCGCGCGCTCTCGGCGGCGCTCGAAGGGGCCGGGATCGAGTACGTCCACATCCCCGCCCTGGGCACGCCCGCCGCAGGCCGGGCGGCGGTGCGGGCGGGACGGCCGCAGGAGATGCGGCGCATCTACCTGCCCCATCTGGCGCGGCCCGAGGCGCAGACGGCGTTGGCCGACCTCGCGCAGACCTCGGCCAAGACGCCCACCTGCCTGCTCTGCCTGGAGGCCGACCCGACCCATTGCCATCGCACCCTGATCGCCGAGGCGATGCACGACCGATGGGGCTTCGCCGTCCACGCCCTCGCCGCTCCGCGCGGCTGATGCGCGCGGCGCTTCTGGTCCTGCTGGCCCTGCTCGCGGCGGGGAGCGGGGCGCGGGCCGAAGGGTGGCGGCATTTCCGCATCATCCTGTGGCAGACGCCGACACCCGCGCAGATCCCGGCGCTGAAGCGGCTCGGCGTGGAGGCGACCAAGATCATCGCCAACCGCAGCGGCAAGGGTGCGCTGGTCGATCGCGCGGCAATCGCCCCGCTGCTGGCAGGCGGAATGCGATGGTACGTGGAAAACATCGCGACCGATTTCTATGCCGCCTATCACCGCTGGCTGCCGCACGCGCCGGTCAACGCGGCCTTCCTCGCCGCCCAGCGCGCGCACCAAGCGGACCCGGCGAGCCTTGCGCCCTTCATCCGCAAACCGAGCCTTTCCGATCCGGGCGCGCTGGCCGCAATCACGACGCGGTTGCGGCAGACGGTACGCGCCTGGATGCCGTACCGGCCGCTCTATTACAGCCTCGGCGACGAAACCGGCATCGCCGACCTCGCGGCCAACTGGGATTTCGATTTCTCGCCTGTCTCGCTCGCCGGGTTCCGCGACTGGCTGCACGGCCGATATGGCAGCCTCGCCGCGCTGAATGCCGAATGGGGCACGCACGCCGCGCGCTGGGACGAGGTGACGCCGATCACCACCACCGCGGCGATGGCCCGCACCGACGATAATTTCGCGCCGTGGTCGGACTTCAAGGCCTGGATGGATACCGCCTTCGCCCGCGCGGTCCGCGCCGGCACCGATGCCGTCCACGCCGCCGACCCGGAGGCGCGCGCCGCGATCGAGGGCGCGCAGATCGCCGGCTGGGGCGGCTATGATTACGCGAAGCTCGCCGGCGCCGTCGATGTCATGGAGATCTACGATGCGGGCGCCAGCCTCGCGATGGCGCGCAGCTTCAACCCGCAACTTGTCCTGCTCACGACCTCGTTCGAAAGCGGCCCGGCCGCGATCCGCGAAATCTGGCAAGAGGCACTGCGCGGCACAAGCGGGCTGATCCTGTGGGATCCCGACAATAAGGTGGTGCAGACCGACGGCTCGCTCGGCCCGCGCGGCCGCGAGATGGCGACCACGTTCGACGCGCTGCGCGGGAGCGCGGGCGACCTGCTGCTGCGCGCCGCCCGCGTCGCGCAGCCGGTTGCGATCATGGCATCGCAGACCAGTTTTCGCGTGCGCTGGCTGCTGCGCCACCGCGCCGCCGGCGATGCGTGGTCGAAGCGCAGCGCCGCCGACGAATGGGACGACACGTCATTGCGCGCCAGCACCGACCAGTTCGCCTCCGCACTGCGCCGGATCGGGATCGCACCGCGCTTCGTCTCCGACGCGCAGGTGGCAGGCGGCGCTTTGGGCAAGCTGCGCGCGCTGATCCTGCCCGAAATGCTGGCGCTCTCGCCCGAGGCCGCCGCGGCGATCCGGGGCTTCGCGGCGAAAGGCGGGATGGTGATCGCCGAGGGCGAGGCGGGCGGTTTCGACGCCCACGGGCGCCGCCTTCCCACCCCCCTGCTCGCCGGGCTGCCTTCGCATCGTCTCGCAGCATCCGACGTGACGCCCGACCGGCTGCACACCCTGCTCGCTGAAGCCGGCGTGCAACCTGGGGTTTCGGCTGCTCGGCCCGAACGGCGGCACGGCGAGCGATGTCGATGCGTACGCGCGCACCGATGGCGGCCGGCTGATCCTCGCCTTGCAAAGCGCACAAAGGGGCGGCCCGGTGGTGCTGACCCTGCCGCAGCCGCGTGGCATCACGGACCTGCTCGCCGGGAAGGAGCTGGGCCGGACCGATCGGCTGTCGATCACGCTCGATCCCGCCGTGCCGACACTGCTCGCGATCGGTCAGACGGACGTTCACGCGACCACGCGATAGGATGGTGCTGCCAGGCAGTGCTGGCTTCCAACCGGCGCTTGGGCGGGGATTCCGTAACGCGATCTTCCGGAGCAGTTCGGTCATTGGTCCCATCGCCGGGCACCAATGCGCCAACTCGCTTATCGCCGCGGGGAGCCGGGCCGCGGCATCGGCATTGACATTACTACGGCAATGCCGTATTCGGCTTCGGCCGCAGAGTCGGCCGTCTAAAATTCTAGAACCGGAGAACCGCAATGATGCAACTGCTTGGTGGACAGGGAGAGTTTAGATGCACAGTACCGTCGAAACGCCGGACTTTTTGGCGGTGCTAAAGCCGCTGGTATCGGGCAAGAAGAATTGACCGCGATTGTCAATTATTTGGCGGCAAATCCCGCGGCTGGCGTGATGATCGAGGGGACTGGCGGCGCGCGCAAGGTTCGCTTTGCCGGTCGCGGAAAGGGCAAGAGCGGAGGCTATCGCGTTATTACCTTCTACGGCGGCGAATGATATTCCAGTGTTCTTGCTCAACGTGTTTGCAAAAGGAGACAAAGTCGATGTGTCCCGGAGCGAGCGCAACGAGCTTCGCAAAGAGCTTAAGAGCCTCGCCGAGGACTATCGATCAGGAGTGCGCCGATATGTCGAAAGCAGGTAGCCGGATCCTTCGAAGTGTCCGTCAGGCTCGGGCTTACGCCCGTGGTGAGAGCACCGAAGGCTTCGTCGTTCGCGTCCCGGAGCATGTGGACGTGAAGGCGATCCGTACGAAACTAGGCCTGAGCCAGGAGACGTTCGCGCTTCGGTTTGGGTTCAGCCCGGCGGCGGTCCGCGATTGGGAACAGCGGCGGCGCCAGCCTGAGCAGGCGGCCCGCACATTGCTTCTGGTGATCGCCCACAATCCTGAAGCAGTGACCGAGGCCCTCGCTGCCGCTGCGTGACCAGCGGCGGCATCTGCCCTTCGCCCCCTTACAGCGCGGCACGCTACACCACATCGTGCGGTCCCAGTCCGGCCCAGGCGCCGTCGAAATGCAGCAGCGGCTTGGTCTCTGGATCGATGCGCACCGCTTCAACCGCGCCGACCAGCAGGCTGTGCGTCGCCACCGGAAACTCGTGCATCAGCCGGCACTCGAAACTCACCTTCGCGTCCGCCAGGATCGGACAGCCGATCGCACCCGCCGACCAGGCGCCGAAGCGGAACCGATCCTCGGCCTGCGAGCCGTCGCGGCCGGCGAAGCTGTCGGCGAGCGCGTGCGCGGCACTCGACAGGACGTTCACGCCGAAGGTGCGGTTGCGCAGGATCAGCGGGAAGGCGTGGGCGGCGTGGTTCACCGCCACCACCAGTTGCGGCGGCTCAAGCGTCAGCGACATCACCGCCGTCGCGGTCAGCCCGCCGCGCGCGCCCGGCGCGCCGGTGGTGATCAGCACCACGCCCGCCGGCAGGTGCCGCATCCCCTGCTTGAACAGCGTCGGAGAGACCGGCATCCCTATCCCCTGCGCGGCCGAGGCCACACCGTCAAGCCGCGGCACGCTTCGTCCTTGACCGCAGGGGGTGCCGTCAGCAATCGTCACACGCATGGCGGACCCGCGTGACGGTGGCTGACGTCCGGAGGACGTCCGATTGACGGAGGATGACGCACGCGGCCCGCTGCTGAGCGTCCGTGATGTCGTGGTGCACTTCGGCGGCATCATCGCACTGGGCGGCGTCTCGCTCGACGTATCGCGGAGCGAGATCTGCGGCCTGATCGGCCCCAACGGGTCCGGCAAGACCACACTGTTCAACTGCATCAGCGGCATCTATCGCCCGACGCGCGGTGCCGTCGTGATCGACGGGCATCGCGTCGCCGGTCAGAAGAAACACCGCATGGCCGGGTTCGGCATCGGGCGGACGTTCCAGAACCTCGCTCTGTTCCGCAGCCTGACGGTCGCCGAGAACATCCTCGTCGGCGCGCATCATCTGGGGCATTCGGGCTTCACCGCCAACGCGCTGCGGCTGCGCGCGGCGGGTGCCGAGGAGCGGGCGGCGCAAGCGCGGTTGCGCGGGCTGCTGGAGCTGCTGTCGCTCGAAGCATTCGCCGAGGCGCGCGTCGCCGACCTGTCGTTCGGCACCGCCAAGCGCGTCGAGCTCGGCCGCGCGCTGATCGGCGAGCCGAAACTGCTTTTGCTGGACGAGCCGGCGGGAGGGCTCAATCACGGCGAGGTCGATGAGCTTGCCATCCTGCTGCGGCGCATCCGGGCGCATTTCTCGCTCAGCATCCTGCTGGTCGAGCATCACATGAATTTGGTGATGCGGGTCTCCGACCATGTCGTGGCGCTCGAGTTCGGCCTCAAGATCGCCGACGGCACGCCCGATGCGGTGCGCCGCAATCCCGACGTGATCCGCGCCTATCTCGGCGAGGCGGACCATGCCGACGCTGCTTGAGGCGCGCGGCCTGCGCGCAAGCTACGGCGCCGGCGAGGTGCTGCACGGCATCGATTTCGCGGTCGAGGAGGGCGGTGTCACCGCGCTGCTCGGCGCCAATGGCGCGGGCAAGACCACCACCTTGCGCGCGATCTGCGGCATGGTGCGCACCGGCGGCGAGGTGAGGCTCGCCGGGCGGCGGATCAGCGGGCTGGCGACCGAGGACATCGTGCGTCGCGGCGTCGCCCACGTGCCGGACGGGCGCGGCACGTTCATGGAACTCACGGTCGAGGAAAATCTCCGTCTCGGCAGCTTCACCCGCCGCGACCGCGCGGTGGGCGAGGACATCGAGCGCATGTTCGGCTACTTCCCCACCTTGCGCGATAGATTGCGCCAGCAGGCCGGCACGCTCTCGGGCGGCGAGCAGCAGATGCTGGCGATCGCACGCGCGCTGCTCTTGCGGCCGCGGCTGCTGCTGCTCGACGAGCCGAGCTTCGGCCTGGCACCGCTGATCGTGCGCGAGATCTTCGCCATCATGGGGCGCATCCGGGCAAGCGAGGGCATGAGCATCCTGATCGCCGAGCAGAACGCGAGCCTCGCACTCGCCCTCGCCGACCGCGCCTATGTGCTCGAGACCGGCCGCATCGTGATCGCCGGCCCGGCCGCCGAGATCGGCCGCGACGAGCAGGTGCGCCGCGCCTATCTGGGCTATTGAGCATGGCCGGGCTGCTGCATCAGCTCCTTTCCGGCATCGCGAGCGGCGGCATTTACGCGAGCCTCGCACTCGCGTTGGTGATGATCTACCAGGCGACGCACTATGTGAACTTCGCGCAGGGCGAAATGGCGACGTTCTCGACCTTTATCGCCCTCGCATTGATCTATGGCGGATTCCCCTATTGGGTTGCGTTCTTTTTGACCATCGCGATCTCGTTCGCGATCGGGGTCGCGATCGAGCGCATCCTGCTGCGGCCGATGGCGGATGCCCCGGTACTCTCCGCGGTCGGCGTATCGATCGGCCTGCTGGTGATCTTCAACGCGTGCAGCGGCTGGTTTTTCGGCTACACCATCAAGCGCTTCCCGAGCCCGTTCGAGGGTCAGCGCAGCGGCGGCTTCCTCGGCGGCTACGTCTCGCCGCACGAGCTGGGCTCGACGGCGGTGACGCTGATCATGCTGATCGGCATCTATCTGTTCTTCCGTCACACCAGGCTCGGCCTCGCGATGCGCGCCGCTGCCTACAACCCGGTCTCGAGCCGGCTGGTCGGCATTCGCGTCGGCTGGATGCTCGCCCTCGGCTGGGGCCTCGCGGCGGCGATCGGGGCGGTCGCGGGAATGATGATCGCGCCGGTGGTGTTCCTCGATCCGAACATGATGGCGGGCATCCTGCTCTACGCATTCGCCGCGGCCCTGCTCGGCGGCATCGCCAATCCGCTCGGGGCCGTGATCGGCGGCTTCGCCGTCGGCATCATCGAGAATATCGGCGGCGCCTATCTCGTCGGGCCGGAGCTGAAGCTGACCTTGGCGCTGGCGGTGATCGCCGCGGTGCTGGTGATCAAGCCCTCCGGCCTGCTCGGGCGCGCCGTGGTGAGCCGGGTATGATTCCAGAAATCCGACCCGCAGACGATGAAATCCGTGGCGATATCTCATCGTCATCGCGAGGCGCGGAGCGCCGTGGCGATCCAGGCGGGCCGCTCGGTGTCGCACGCCTGGATCGCCACGCCGCCAAGCGGCGGCTCGCGATGACGGCTGAGCCAGGAGCGGTTTTTCTTTCTGGGCGCCGGGTATGAGGCGCGCTCTTCCACTCGCAATCGGCGCCATCGTGCTGCTGGCGCCGCTGGTGCTGTTCAGCGACTACCATCTGTTCCAGCTCACGCTTACCGTCGCCTACGCGATCGCGATTCTCGGCCTCAACCTCGTGACCGGCTATAACGGCCAGATCTCGCTCGGTCACGGCGCCTTCTACGCGATCGGCGCCTACACGACCGCGATTCTGATGAACAATTACGGCGTGCCGTACTGGGCGACGATCCCGGTCTCGGCGCTGATCTGTGCCGGCTTCGGCTTCGCCGTCGGCCTGCCGGCGCTGCGGCTGGGCGGGCTCTATCTGGCGCTGGTGACATTTGCGATCGCGGTCGCGGTGCCGCAGGTGCTCAAGGTGAACGCGCTCGGGCCGTGGACCGGCGGCGCGCAGGGCATCGTGCTCGACAAGCCGGACGCGCCGTTCGGCCTGCCGCTCTCGTCGGACCAGTGGCTGTACCTGTTCGCGCTGGCGATCGCGGCCGTGCTGTTTGCCTTGGCGCGGAATCTCGTGAATGGCCGGATCGGGCGGGCGATGATGGCGGTGCGCGACCATCCGCTCGCCGCCGAGGCGATGGGTGTGCCGATCGCCATGCTCAAGACGCGCACCTTCGCGGTCAGCGCGCTCTACACCGGCGTCGCCGGCTCGATCGGCGCGATCGCGGTCGCGTTCGTCGCCCCCGACAGCTTCCAGGTGTTCCTGTCGATCTTCCTGTTCGTCGGGCTGGTGGTGGGCGGCGTGGGTTCGCTGGCGGGCCCGGTGTTCGGCGCGTTCTTTGTCCAGTTCATCCCCAATCTGGCGCAGAACGTGAGCAAGGCGGCGCCCGGCGCGGTCTATGGGGTTATCCTGATCGCGTTCCTCTATCTGATGCCGGGCGGCGTCGCTGGCGCGTGGCGGCAGGTTGTGGCAGCGTTGACGAAACACCCGGCAGCGCCGCTGCCCGATCAGACGCGCGGCGCGCTGGCCGCCGACGCGCCGCAACCAGCGGCCAGCGAAGGAGGAAAGGCCCATGCTGGATAGGAGAACCCTGCTCCAGGGAACGCTGCTCGCCGCAGCACTGCCGTCGGCCGCAGCCCGCGCCGCCGCGATGCCCGGTGTCACCAAGAGCACGGTCAAGATCGGCAACACCATACCCTATAGCGGCCCCGGTTCGGCGTACGGCGTGATCGGCCGGGGTGATACTGCCTATTTCAAGATGATCAACGACCAGGGCGGCATCAACGGCCGCAAGATCGACTTCATCTCGGTCGATGACGGCTACAGCCCGCCGCGCACCGTCGAGGAGACGCGCAAGCTGGTCGAGGCCGACGGCGTGAGCTTCATGTTCAACGGCCTCGGCACGCCGACGCAGAGCGCGGTCCATAAATACCTCAACAGCCGCAAGGTGCCGCAGCTTTTCGTGTCGACCGGCGCCGACAAGTGGGGCGACCCCAAGCACTTCCCGTGGACGATCGGATGGCAGCCGAGCTACCGCACCGAGGCCGCGATCTATGCGAAGTATCTGCTGCAAACGAAGCCCGATGCCAAGGTCGGCATTCTCTACCAGAACGATGATTTCGGGAAGGACTACCTGATCGGATTCAAGGAAGGGCTTGGCGCCAAGGCGAAGAGCATGATCGTCAAGGAGGTCTCCTACGAGACCACCGACCCGACGATCGACAGCCAGGCGGTCAGCCTGCAATCGGCCGGCTGCAATACCGTGCTGACGGCGGCGATCCCCAAATTCGCGGCCCAGATGATCCGCAAGATGGCGGACATGAATTACAAGCCGCTGCATATCATGAGCAACGTCTCGATCTCGGTCGGATCGGTCATCAAGCCGGCCGGGCCGCAGAACGCCGTGGGCATGATCAGCGCCGCCTATCTCAAGGACAACACCGATCCCCAGTGGAAGAACGATTCCGGCATGAACCAATGGCGCGGCTTCGTGGCCAAGTACATGCCGGGCGCAGAACTGAACAACTCGAACCTTGTCTATAGCTATGGCGTGACCATGACGATGGTGCAGGTGCTGAAGCAGTGCGGGTCCGATCTCTCGCGCATCAATATCATGAAGCAGGCGGCGAGCCTGGCGCCGATGGAGCTGCCGGTGCTGCTGCCCGGCATCAAGGTCAGCACCAGTGCGACGAACTTCCATCCGATCCGCTCGATGCAGCTTCAGAAGTGGAACGGCAGCGCGTGGGAGTTGTTCGGCAACGTGATCGCGGCTTAGCACCCCTCTCCGCCCCTCGGGGCGGAGAGGGAGGGGACCCGCCGCGGAGCGGCGGGGAGGGTGAGGTGGGTGGCGCCCGGCGCTCTGGAATCCCCCACCTCACCCCAACCCTCTCCGCCCCCAGGGGCGGAGAGGGGGCAGCGCGAATAGAGCCGCACATGGCGGGAGGCAGGACTTGGACTTCGCTTACACCGAGAAGGTCGAGACGCTGCGCCGCCGCGTGCAGGACTTCATGGACCGCCACGTGTATCCGAACGAGGCGGTCTATCGCGACCAGCAGGCGGCGATGGCCGACCGCTGGCAGCCGGTGCCGATCGTCGAGGAACTCAAACCCCTTGCACGCGAAGAAGGACTCTGGAACCTCTTTTTGCCGCACTCGCCACGCGGGCCGGGGCTGACCAACCTCGAATACGCCCCGCTCGCCGAGATCATGGGGCGCGTCGCCTGGGCGTCGGAGGTGTTCAACTGCTCCGCCCCCGACACCGGCAATATGGAAACACTCGACCGCTACGGCACCGAAGCGCAGAAGCGCGAATGGCTCGAACCGCTGCTCGCCGGAGAAATCCGCAGCGCGTTCTGCATGACCGAGCCCGACGTAGCGTCGTCGGATGCCACGAACATCCGCTGCCGGATCGAGCGGCAGGGCGGCGACTACGTCATCAACGGGCGCAAATGGTGGTCGTCCGGCGCCGGCGACCCGCGCTGCCGGCTGCTGATCGTGATGGGCAAGACCGATCCCGACACGCCCGACCGCTATCGGCAGCAATCGATGATCCTGGTGGCGCGCGACGCGCCCGGCGTCACGGTCAAGCGGATGCTGCCGGTGTTCGGCTTCGACGACGCGCCGCACGGCCATGGCGACGTGCTGTTCGAGAACGTGCGGGTGCCCGCGTCGAACCTGCTGCTCGGCGAAGGGCGCGGCTTCGAGATCGCGCAGGGCCGGCTCGGGCCGGGGCGCATCCATCACTGCATGAGGGCGATCGGGCTCGCCGAACGGGCGCTGGAGATGACGTGCAAGCGCGCACTCGAACGCGCCCCGTTCGGCAAGCCGCTCGCGGAGCAGGGCGTGATCCTCGACCGCATCGCACAGAGCCGCATCATGATCGACCAGGCGCGACTGCTGGTGCTGCACGCGGCCTGGCGCATGGATGCCGTCGGCAACAAGGAGGCGCGACGCGAGATCGCCGAGATCAAGGTCGCGGCCCCGGAGATGGCGTGCCAGGTGATCGACTGGGCGATCCAGGCACACGGCGCGGGCGGCGTGTCGGACGATTTCGGGTTGGCGGCAATGTACAAGAACGCGCGCACGCTGCGCATCGTCGATGGCCCGGACGAGGTGCATCGCTTCCAGCTCGGGCGGATGGAGGTGAACAAATATCGCCAGGCGCGACCGGCCTCGTGATGAGCGCGCTGTTCGACCTCTCGGGCAAGGTCGCAATCGTCACCGGCTCCTCGAAGGGGATCGGCCGCGCGATCGCCGAGCGGCTGGCTGAGCACGGCGCCAAGGTCGTCGTCTCCAGCCGCAAGGCCGCCGCGTGCGAGGCGGTGGCGGCGGCGATCTGCGAGCGCGGCGGCGAGGCGATCGTCATCCCCTGCCATATCGGCCGCAAGGAGGAATTGCAGCATCTCGCCGACGCCACCGCCGAGCGGTGGGGCGGCATCGACATCCTGGTGTGCAACGCCGCCATCAACCCGCATTTCGGCGCCGCCGCCACAATCTCCGACGACGCCTATGATCGCACGATGGCCAGCAACGTGCGCAGCAATTTCTGGCTCAGCAACATGGTGCTGCCGGGCATGGCGGCGCGCGGCGGCGGATCGGTGATCGCAGTCTCGTCAATCGCCGGGCTGCGCGGCTCGGCGACGCTTGGCATCTATGCGCTCTCCAAGGCCGCCGAGATGCAATTGGTGCGCAACATCGCCGTCGAATGGGGACCACGCGGCGTGCGCGCCAACTGCATCGCCCCCGGGCTGGTGCGCACCGATTTCGCCCGCGCGCTGTGGGAAGACCCGCGCCTGCTTGCACGGCGGGAGCGCGAGACGCCGCTCGGCCGCATCGGCGAACCCGACGAGATCGCCGGGGCCGCAGTGTTCCTCGCCTCGCCCGCCGGCCGCTACATGACCGGGCAGACCCTGGTGATCGACGGCGGCGTTACCACCGGCCGCCCGCCTGCCGCGGAACAATGAGCGACCCCGGGAGCGACACCGACGGCGCGCCGATCCTCGTCCCCGTCCTCGCCAACCACCGGTTCGACGAGGCGGCGCTGGCGCGACACCTGACGGCGCACCTGCCCGATTTCGCCGGGCCGGTCACGGTGCTGCAATTCCAGGGCGGGCAGTCGAACCCGACCTTCGTCATCGACACGCCGCGGCGCCGCTACGTGCTGCGCAAGCAGCCGCCGGGGCATCTGCTGCCCTCGGCCCACGCCGTCGATCGCGAGTTCCGCGTGATGCGGGCACTCGCGGGAAGCGCCGTGCCGGTGCCGGAAATGCTGCTGCTCTGCACCGATCCTGGCGTGATCGGCACGATGTTTTTCGTCATGGCGCATGTCGAAGGCCGCGTGTTCGTCGATCGCACGCTGCCGGGGCAGACGCGCGGCGCGCGTGCGGCACTCTACGGCGAGATGGGCCGCGTGCTGGCGGCGCTGCACGGCGTCGATTGGCGGGCGGCGGGCCTCGAAGGGTTCGGCCGGCCGGAGGGCTACGTGCGGCGACAGGTGGATCGCTGGTCGAAGCAGTATCGCGCCGCGCAGGTGGGCGAGGTGCCGGCGATGGACCGGCTCATCGACTGGTTGACGGCGCACGTGCCCGAGGATGACGAAAATGCGATCGCGCACGGCGATTTCCGTCTCGGCAATCTGATCTACGCGCCCGACGCGCCGCGCGTGGCGGCGGTGCTCGACTGGGAGCTTTCGACGATCGGGCATCCGATCGCCGACCTCGCCTATTGCTGTCTCTACTGGCGCCTGCCGCCGGAGTTCGGCGGGCTGCGCGGCCTCGATGTTCCCGGCCTGCCGAGCGAGGCGGCGTTCGTCGCCGAATACTGCCGCCGCAGCGGCCGCGCGTCGCTGCCGGATTTCGAGTTCTTCGTGGCCTTCTCGCTGTTCCGCTGGGCGGCGATTGCCGCGGGCGTGTATCGTCGCGCGCTCGACGGCAACGCCGCCGACGCCGCCGGCTTGCAGGCGGGCGAGAAGTTCCGCCAGCTTGCCGAGATCGGCTGGGAGGTGGCGCAGGGCCACGGCTAATACCCGCTCTGATGGATGTATGAACTCAGCGCACAGTAGCCGTCACTGCGAGGAGCAATGCGACGAAGCAGTCCAGGCGGGCGGCACCGTGCCGCGGGCCTGGATCGCCACCCCGGCCAAGCGGCCGGCTCGCGATGACAATCCTCGTTATGCCAGGAGGCAGCCACGACAGAAATGCAGATCACGCGGATCGAGACGCTGCGGCTCGACGAGTTCCCCAACCTGCTCTGGGTCACGGTTCACACCGATGCCGGGCTGGTCGGCCTGGGCGAGACCTTCTTCGCCGCGCGCACGGTGGAGGCTGCGATGCACGAGACGGTCGCACCCGCCGTGCTCGGCGCGGACCCGTTCGCGATCGAGCGGCACATGCGCCGGCTGCTGCTGAACTACGTCGGCTTCAAATCGACCGGGGCGGAGATGCGCGCGGCTTCCGCCTTCGATATCGCGCTATGGGACATTCTGGGCCAGGCGACCGGGCAGCCGGTCTATAACCTGCTCGGCGGGCGCTGCCGCGATCGCATCCGTGCCTACAACACCTGCGCCGGCACCCGCTACGTGCGCGCGCGGCCGACGCAGAGCACCGAGGATTGGGGCGTGGGCGAGGCCGAGGGGCCGTACGAGGATCTCGACGCCTTTCTCCACCGCGCCGACGACCTCGCCGAGAGCCTGCTCGCGGAGGGCTATCGCGGCATGAAGATCTGGCCCTTCGACCACGCCGCCGAGGCGTCGGGCGGCACCGACATCGCCGCCGCCGACCTCAAGCAGGCGCTCGAACCGTTCGAGAAAATCCGCAAGCGCGTGGGGGATCGCATCGACATCCATGTCGAGTTCCACGGCCTCTGGACGCTGCCCGCGGCGCTGCGCATCGCGCGTGCGCTCGCGCCATACGACCCCTATTGGGCGGAAGACCCGATCAAGATGATGAACCTCGACGCGCTGCGCCAGTATCGCGAGGCGGCCGGCATCTGGGTCACGGCAAGCGAGACGCTGGCGACGCGCTGGGCGTTCCGCGAGCTGTTCGAGAAGCAAGCTGTCGATGTCTGCATGTTGGATATCGGCTGGTGCGGCGGGCTCACGGAAGCGAAGAAGATCGCGACCATGGCCGAAGCCTACGAATTGCCGGTGGCGCCGCACGACTGCACCGGCCCGGTGGCGCTCGCCGCCTCCGTGCATCTTGCGACGGCCAGCCCGAATACGCTCGTGCAGGAAGTGGTGCGCGCCGCCTATCACGGCTGGTATCAGGAACTGGTGGAAGGACTGCCGGTGCTCGCCGACGGCTTCATTGCACCCCGTGACGCGCCCGGTCTCGGAGTGACCCTGCGCGCCGATTTGCGCAACCGCGTGGACGCGCATCTGGGCGTCAGCAAATGAGTGCCGCGTTCGAGGCTCTCGGGCGGCCGCTGCGGCTCGGCGTGATCGGCGGTGGACCGGGCAGCATGATCGGGCCGATCCACCGCAACGCGGCACGTCTCGACGGCCGCTTCGCGATCGTGGCCGGCGTGCCCTCCTCCGACCCCGCGCGTGCCGCCGCCGCGGGGGCCGCGATCGGGCTGCGGGAGGGGCGCAGCTACGGCACCGTTGGCGCGATGCTCGACGCCGAACACGCGCGCGCCGACGGTATCGAGGCGGTGGCGATCATGTCGCCGAACGACGCCCACTATCCGGCCGCGATCGCCGCGATCGACGCCGGGCTCGACGTGATCTGCGACAAGCCGATGACCAACACGCTCGCCCACGCGCGCGATCTCGCCGCTCGCGTGCGCGCAAGCAGGCGTGTCTTCTGCCTCACCCACGCCTATGCCGCCTATCCGATGGTGCGCCAGGCGCGCGCGATGGTAGCCGGGGGCGCCATCGGCGAGGTGCGCGCGGTGCAGGTGGAATACCTGCACGCCGGCATGGCGACGCGCGTCGAGGACGGGCCGATGACGCCAAAACTGCGCTGGAAGCTTGATCCGGCGCGCGGCGGGCCGTCGCTGGTGCTGGGCGATATCGGCACCCACGCGCACCACCTCGCCTGCTTCGTCGCCGGCCTGCCGCTCGCGCGGCTGGCGGCGGATGTCGGGGCACTCGTGCCCGGCCGCACGATCGACGACACGGCGGCGCTGCTGCTGCGCTTCGAGGGCGGCGCGCGCGGCACGCTGTTCGCGAGCCAGGCGATGGCGGGCAGCGAGAACAACCTCAATCTCCGCGTCTGGGGCGAGAGCGGCCTGCTCGCATGGGCGCAGACCGATCCGAACTATCTGCATTTCGCGCCGCTCGACCGTCCGATGCAGCGCCTGGCGCGCGGCGACGCCGATTTGCTGCCGGCGGCGCAGCGACTGGTGCGCATTCCGCGCGGCCATCCCGAAGGGCTGCTGGAGGCGTTCGCCAACCTCTACCGCGACGCGGCGGAGCCGATCGCGGCACGCATCACCGGCGCCGCACCCGATCCGCTGGCGCTCGACTTCCCCACCGCAGAGGATGGTTTGCGTGGTGTGGCGTTCGTCGAGGCCGCGGTGCGATCGGGCCGGGACGGCGGCGCCTGGGTTGCCTGCGAGGTCGCCTGACGGCGCGCAAGCGTCAGCCGAGCTGCGGCGCGGTCGCCTGAAAACTCGGCATCGCCTGCATCCGCTCCCACCACGTGGCGAACCCGTCCGCCGCGAAGACCTCATCGGCGTCCGGGGTGAGTGCCACGTAGGCGCAGATCGGTGCGAGGTAGAAATCGCCGAGTGACGGACGTGCCCCGGCGATAAAGGCGTCGCTGCCGCGCAGCTTCATCAACTCCTGCAGGACGCGCTGGCTGGTGGCAATCGCTCGCCGCCTTGCTTCCTCGTTCTGTCCGCCGATGAAGTCGGGGAACAGATGGTAGCCGGCCACTCCGACCAGCGCGTCATATCCGTATGAGTCGATGATGCCCATTGCCATGCGCATGCGCGCGCGGTCCTTCGCGTTGTCCGGCGTAAACGAGGGGCCGGGCAGCACCTCGTCCAGATACGGCGCGATCGCGCTGGTCTCGAGGATGCGGAAGCCGTCATAGTCCAGCACAGGCACTTTGCCGAACGGATGGCGGGCGAGGTGCTCGGGCTGGCGCGGCTCGCCCTTGAGCACGTGCACCGGGACCTGCTCGGTACTGCGCGCCCTTCTCGGCCAGCACCATCCGCACGGTGCGGACATAGGTGCTGCCGTCAAAACCGTACAGGATGATCCTGGCCATTTCGCTCCCTTTCGTTGATGCGGAGCGCCACATTACCGCGACGCGCCCGAGCAGGTCGAGCGTGGCGGCCGCGCCATCGGCCTCGCCCTTCTCGAAATCGCCGTCGATCTGCGCCATCTGGTTGGTCAGATGCGCGAAGCACAGCACCGCCCGGCGGCGCGCTTCGGCGAAGGCGTAGAGTGCGGCGGCCTCCATCTCCACCGCCAGCACGCCATGCGCGGCGGCGGCCGCGATCGCGTCCTCGGTCTCGCGATACGGCGCATCCGTAGTCCAGGAGTTGCCGCGCCGCACCAGCGCAGGGAAATCGGCCAATGCCGATTCGGCGAGGGCGACAAGTGCAGGCTCCGCGGCGGCATAAGCAGCGGGTGCGAGATAGTGATGGCTGGTCCCCTCGTCGCGCAGCGCGCGCTCGATCAGCACGAAGGTGGGCGGCGGCGAGGCGGGCGCGATCCGGCCGGCCGAGGTCACGCTGAGCAGCAGCCGGCAGCCGGAGACGAAAAGCTGCTCGGCCACCAGCACCGCGAAGGGCGCGCCGATCGCGCCGCCGACCATCCCGATTGTCACCCCGTTCTGCTCGAAGGCGTCGAGCGCCGTGTGGTAGCAGGCCCAGGACGGCACGGGTCGCGCCCGGCCCTGCGCGCGCAGCCAGCGCACCGCGTCCCCGTCCGGATCGAGCGCGCAGATCGCCGGCACCGCGCCCTCGGGCAGCCGCCGCTGTCGCCGCGCCTCGCGCAGCAGGTTCTCCGGGCGGAACACCGGGGTCGCGTCGCGGCGCTTGGCGCCGAGCAGGGTGGGGGGCGGCGGACGGCTCACGGCGCAATTATGCGCGCGCCGGCACGGCTTGGTGTAGGGGCTATCGCGCAAGGCTCCCCGATGTCACCTTCGCCGCACCGGCGGCGAATAGTCACGCGACCACCCGACGGGAGAAGGCATGAGACCGAACCCGCTGCACGACGTAGGCACATTCCTCACCAAGGCGAGTTGGCTCACGCCGGTGTTCTGGCTGCTGCTGCTCGCCGCGGCGGCGATCGCGTTCGCGGTGTGGCGCCGCAATTCGGCCAGCCGCACGCCGCGCGATGTGGCGCTCGCGCTGCTGCGATTCCTGGTGGGCGTGATGTGGTGGCAGCAATCGCTGTGGAAAGTGCCGCCCAACTATGGCGGGCTGATCTACTGGATGAAGCAGATGGTGGCGCACGCCGCCATTCCGGCGCAAGGTGACTTCGTCGGAAACGTACTAATACCGAACATCGCGATCGTCGGCCCGCTCGTCTATGCCGGCGAGGTCGCGGTCGGGGTCTCGCTGATGCTGGGGCTGCTCTCGCGCCTGGGCGGCGTGATCGGGCTGGTGATGGCGCTCAATCTGTGGCTCGGTGAGTATTCGACGCCCGGCGAATGGCCGTGGACGTATTTCTTCCTCGTGCTGTTGCAAGCGTGGTTCGTGATCGACCCGCCCGGACGATGCCTCGGCGCGGACGTGCTGCTCGGCAGCCGGGTCGGACGGACGCTGCGCCGGCCGCTGGCGCTGCTGGCGTGAGTCCGCTCACGCCGGAGCCAGGGCCGCGCGCGCGACGGTGATCGTGGGCGGCGCGCGCAGGGTTTGCAGGATCACGCAATATCGTTCTGTGGTCGAAACCAACCGATCCAGTGTCGCGTCATCGGCTTCCGCATCGAGCTCGAAGCGCAGCGCGATCGCGCCGAGGCCGACCGGCACGCTGCGGTCGATGCCAAGCGTGCCGCGCGCGTCCCATGCGGCCTCGGCGATCACGCGGCCGCCGCGCAGCTTCACGCCCATCGCGGTTGCGACCGCGCGCAGCGTGACGCCGGCGCACGCCACCACCGCTTGCAGCAGCATGTCCGCCGAGCACGCCAGCGCGCCGCTGCCGCCTGCCGCCGGATGCAGCCCGGCGCGCACCTCTGCACCCCAGCCGGGCACGGTGCAGGCGATCTCGTCGGGGTCCAGCACGGCTTCCGCGATCGCGGCGACGCGCGCCGTTTCCGGCCGCTCGCGGTAGCGCTGCTTGAGCGGCGCCTGCAATCGGCGCAGCGCGTCGGCGTCCATCGCCCCCTCTTTCACAAACTCTCAGGCCCGCGCCGCGGCCAGCGCCGGCACCTCGATGTCGATCTCCAGCATCGACATGGTCGGGCCGCGATCGAGCTTGATCTGCACCTTGTCGCGCTCGACCGATACGTGCTTGGCGATCACCGCGATGATCTCCTCGCGCAATGTCGCCACCAGGTCCGACTGACCGGTCATGGACCGCTCATGCGCGAGCAGCACTTGCAGCCGCTCGCGCGCGACCGGCGCGGAGCCGCGCCGGCGGAACAGGTCGAGCAGGGTCATGCCGGCACCTTCCTTCCGAACAGCTTGCCGAACAGGCTTCGCCGTTCGGTGGGGAAGGTCATCACCACCGTCTCGCCGCGCAGCCGCTTGGCCGCGTCCATATAGGCCCGCGCCGCCGCGCAATCGGGGCTGCCCAACGTCACCGGCGTGCCGAGATTGGACGAGCGCAGCACCTCCTCGCTGTCGGGAATGATGCCGAGCAGCGGGATCGACAGAATCTCCAGCACATCCTCGGTCTTCAGCATCTCACCGCGTGCCGCGCGCACCGGATCGTAGCGCGTCAGCAGCAAGTGCTTGTCCATCCGCTCGCCGCGCTCGGCGCGCTCGGTCTTGCTGTCGAGCAGGCCGATGATGCGATCCGAATCGCGCACCGACGAAACCTCGGGATTGGTCACGACGATCGCACGGTCGGCATGGCGCATCGCGAGCGAGGCGCCGCGCTCGATCCCGGCAGGGCTGTCGCAAACGACCCAATCGAACCTTTCCCTGAGCTCGGCGATGACCTTGGTGACGCCCTCGCTGGTCAGCGCGTCCTTGTCGCGGGTTTGCGAAGCCGGCAGCAGCGACAAATTCTCCAGCCGCTTGTCGCGGATCAGCGCCTGGTTGAGCTTGGCGTCGCCCTGCACGACGTTGATCAGGTCGAATACCACGCGGCGCTCGGCGCCCATCACCAGGTCGAGATTGCGCAAGCCCACGTCGAAATCGACCACGCACACGGTCTGCCCGCCATGCGCCAGCGCCGCCCCCAGTGCTGCGGTCGAGGTCGTCTTGCCGACCCCGCCCTTGCCGGAGGTTACCACCACAACCTGCGCCATCCCCGTCCCCCCTTGTCTCGTCTAGTCGCTCATCTAGTCGAGTGCAGCGACGCTGAGCGTCTCGCCGTCCAGCCACGCCTGCACCGCGCGGCCATGCAGCGCCGGGTCCAGCTCGTCCGCCGTGCGATAGACGCCATCGATCGCCAGCAGCTCCGCCTCCAGCCGCCGGCAGAAGATGCGGGCCCGCGCGTTGCCCAGCAGCCCCGCGACCGCCCGGCCGCGGAGTGCGCCATAGATGTGGATCGAGCCGCCGGCCACGATCTCGGCCCCCGAGGCGACCGATCCCAGCACCACGACGTCGCCCGCCTCGAACAGCACCGCCTGGCCGGAGCGCACCGAATGCTCGACGATCAGCGATCCGGCCGGCGGCGGGGCGACTGGTTCCTGGGCCGGGGGCGCCGGCGCGTCGTCCGGGACCTCGATTGCCCGCGCCGGGCGGCCGGCGCCGAGCGCACGTCCCCACGGCTCCAGCCCCTCCCAGCTCGGGTGCGCGCCCTCGGTGCCGATGATCCGCACGCCGCGCCCCTGCAATGTGTGCAGCAGGCCGGCAACGTCGGGCTGCTCGCGCGGCAGACCGGCCAGATCGACGATCACCGGTTTGCCATCGAAGAAGCCCGGCGAGCGGGCGAGCTGGGCATCCAGCGCCGCCAGCCATTCGGCGACCGGCAGCTCCGGCGCCAGTACCAGCGCCATCAGCGAACGGCCGCGGACTCGGATCGACGGGCGGGACTCGCGCACGGTGCTCACGCGATTGAGCTAACCAGCCCTGCCGCCGCCGTCAACGCAAAATCTTCGAGTCCGGAAGGCGAATGAACACTAGATGTTGTGGCTTACCCGTCACCCAAGCGCCATTTCTGGGCCGCGTTCTACCGCCCGTTGCCGGATCGCGAGACCGGACCCCATGATCCGCCGGGCGCTCGCGGCCGGGGGGAGAACATGCCAATTCTGGCGCTGGCGGCGGTGGTGTGGGTCGGCGTGCATATCGGGCTCTCCGGCACGTCGCTGCGCGTGCCGATCGCCGCCCGACTGGGTGAGCGCGCCTTTCGCGCCCTGTTCAGCGTGTTCTCGGTTGCCGCCCTCGCCTTCCTGGTCCTCGCCTTCGTCCATGCGCCGCGCGAGCAGCTCTGGGTGCCACCCGGCTGGCTGCGCGGCGTGCTGGCACTGGTGATGCTGGCCGCCTTCCTGCTGTTCGCCGGCGCGGTCACGGTGAGCAACCCGACGATGGTCGGCCCCCTAGACCCGCCGCCCGAGGCGCCGCGCGGCATGATCCGGGTCACCCGCCATCCGATGCTGTGGTCGTTCGTGCTATGGGCCGGCGCGCATCTGATCGGCGTCGGCACCCTGGGCGGCGTGCTGTTCTTCGGTGCGCTGCTGGTGACCCCCGCCTGGGGGATGCCCTCGATCGACGGCAAGCTCGCCGCCCGCAACCCGGCGCTGTGGGCGATGCTGGCGCCCCGCACCTCGATCCTGCCGTTCGGCGCGATCCTGCGTGGCCGCAACCGCTTCATTCCGGAGGAGATCAACTGGTTCGGCCAGTTCGTCGCGATCCTGGTGTGGGCGGCGTTGCTCGCACACGGGCATCACTGGCTGTTCGGGGTCTCGCCGCTTGGCCGTCCTTAAGATGAGGGGTACGTGATCGCGCTGCTCTCGGTGCGCGGGCTGATGCGCCGCTTCTACGGCGTGCGCGCGCTGGGCGGGCTCGATCTCGACGTGCGGGCGGGCACGATCACCGCCCTGATCGGACCCAACGGCGCGGGCAAGACGACGGCGTTCCAGTGCATTTCGGGCGTCATCGCGCCCGATGCCGGCATCGTCACCTTCGCCGGCGGCGACATCACCGGCTGGCCGCCGGATCGGGTGACGCGCGCGGGGCTGACGCGCACGTTTCAGATCGCGCGCGGGATCGGGCGGCTTTCCGTGCTCGACAATTTGCTGCTGTATGCGCCCGGGCAGCCGGGCGAGCGGCTGGGGCCGGCGCTCGCGGGCCGCTTTCGCAACTCCGAGCGCGCGGCGCTGGCCCGGGCCTGGGCGATTGCCGGGCGCCTCAATCTCGCGACCGTCGCCAACGCGCCCGCCGCTTCACTCTCGGGCGGGCAGAAGAAGCTGCTCGAGATCGGCCGCGCGCTGATGGCATGCCCGCGCCTCGTGCTGCTCGATGAGCCGATTGCGGGCGTGAACCCGACCCTCGCCGTCGAGATCGCGGCGCATCTGCGCGCGCTCTGCGCAGAGGGCGTTACCTTCCTGGTGATCGAGCACCACATGGACCTGATCGCGCGGCTCTGCGATCCGGTCGTGGTGATGGCGGAGGGCCGCCGCCTGGCGGAGGGCAGCTTCGCCGCGATCGCCGCCGATGCCGCGGTGCAGGACGCCTATATGGGGCGCCGGCGCTGGCATTGATGGGGGCACTGATGCGGGCAGCTTGCGTCGTCTGCGGCTACGGTGCCGCCGACGAAATCCTGAAAGGCGCTTGCCTCGACGTGAACGCCGGCGAGCTGGTCGCGATCGTGGGGCCGAACGGAGCCGGCAAATCGACCTTGCTGAAGGCGATCGCCGGATTGCTGCGGCTGAAATCGGGCGAGATGCTGTTCGACGGCGCCTCGATCGCGCCGCTGCCGGCGCGCGAGCGGGCGCGCCGCGGGATCGCCTTCGTGCCGCAGGAGGCGAACGTGTTTCCGACGATGACGGTGCGCGAGAACCTGGAGATGGGTGGCTTCGTGCAGGCGCGCGAGAGCCGGGCGCGGATCGAGGCATTGCTGGCGCGCTTTCCGATGCTCGCCGAGAAGCGCCGGGCGCCCGCGCGCACGCTCTCGGGCGGGCAGCGGCAGGTGCTGGCGATGGCGATGGCGCTGATGGTGCAGCCGCGCCTGCTGCTGCTGGACGAGCCTTCCGCCGGCCTGTCGCCGAAAGCGGCGGACGGGCTGTTCGACACGATTGTCGCGATCCATCGCGAGGGCACCGCGATCGCGATGGTGGAGCAGAACGCAGCGGAGGCGCTGATGATCGCCGATCGCGGCGTCGTGCTGGTGGACGGGCGCACGGTGCGATCCGGCCCGGCGCGGGCGCTGGCGGAGGATGCGGAGGTGCGGCGGCTGTTCTTGGGGGGATAGCGGGGAAGAAGTCACGCAGGGTTGTCGTACAAAAATACGTACGTTAGATGGCTGAACCGGAGCTACTCCTGTGCCCGTATCCTACACCGACCTGCGGCAGAACCTGGCGCGCTACCTGGTCGAGGCTGTCGAGGGACGGGTGCCAATCGTGGTCACCCGCCAAGGTGGCAAGGGCAATGTCGTGATGATCTCCGAGGCCGAGTTCGCGGGCTGGCAGGAAACGGTGCACCTGCTGAGCAGCCCGCGGAATGCTGAGCGGCTGCTCCGCGGCGTACGCCAAGCCGAAGCCGGTCAGCTCCAGGCCCATGACTTGGTGTCGCCAAACATCGCCTCCGAGGCGTGAACATCCATTTCAGCGACGATGGGTGGGATGAATACCTCTGCTGGGCACGGACTGACCCGGGTATCCATCGACGGCTGAATGAGCTGATCGAAGACGCACGGCGACATCCGTTCACGGGGCTGGGCAAGCCGGAGGCGAAGGCGATCTCTCGGGCTGGTGGTCCCGGCGGATCACCGGCGAGCATCGGCTGGTGTACCGGGTGCAGGGACGAAGGGGCGAGGACCGGCGCATGGAGGTCATCCAGTGCAGGCATCATTATTGAATTAGGGGTTGCGGTCGCTCAGCCAGAGGCCAATCGGCTTCAGGACAGGCTCATATCGGGGTTCTCGCGCCCGCGACTGTGCAGGATCGATTATGGGACTAGACTGACGTGTCATTATCGGGTGAGCGGAGCCGGAATGAAAAGCTGGCCGGTCCACGACGCCAAGGCCTGCTTCAGCGAGCTTTTGGACACGTGTTTGAAGGAAGGCCCGCGGGTGGTCACGAAGCGCGGCGCCGATGTGGCTGTACTCGTCCCGGTCCGGGACTGGCGCCGCCTCCAACAATCGGCGCGTCCGACTTTTAAGGAGCTTCTTCTGGCGCCGATGGCTCGGGGCGACATTCCGGTGCCTGGGCGCGGCCGTCTCCGCCACCGGCAGCCTGCCGGCTGAACCGAGCATACATGTACTTGCTCGACCTCAATGTTGTGTCCGAGCTTCGACGGCCGCGGCGACACCGGGCCCTGCTTGCTTCGCTCCGAAGCGTGTCTGACGCGGACTTCCGTGCCTGTTCCTCGATCAATTCCTAAAGTGGCCAATGTTTGAATTATGTGCGCTGTTAATCGAGATGCGGAGCAGAAGCGCCTCAACGTTAGTCCGCAATGCCCTATCATCGATCCTATACAGGGATACGTACTTTGCCATATCCCGTATGACAGGGCGTGCCTTCTTAAGGTTCGGGCCAACGCGAATACCGACCGGAACCCTTCTGTTCAGAGATTGGTTCACCTCTTGATGGAAATTGGCTGCTTGCCCGATATAAAGGATCTTGGCGCTTGAGTCGAGAATTACATAAACACCTGGCGTCTGCGGCAAATGCGTGTGTGCCAGCTCGCTGATCTCGACGATCTTGGAAAACGAAGGGGGGGCCATGTTCCGAACGTAACTCGTCAGGCAGGATTCGAGGAATCTCTCACCGGGTACCCACACTCCGTTCAGACACTTGCCCATATTTCCTGGCATCTTACCGCATATTTTCGCAAACTCAGTTCTGGTCCGAAGCCCTGATAGGGCGAACAGCTTCTTCAGAAACTCAGTGTTCGCAGGATTACGTGCCATTGCCTTCAGCACCGAGATATCTGTTGAAGCCAGAATGATCGCAAGGTCTATAAGGTCATGTCCAGCGACCTTATTCGTCCCTCAGGACGCTAGCGCCCCCCAATCACCTCCTTTGTGTCCCCCGCCGGAAGGTTCTGTCCAGCATGGACATACTGCTGCTGCCACGCCGCATGGGGTCGCGGACGATCTCATCGAGGATGATCGCTACCACGGCAGAGGTTCATAACCTCACGATCGCTACGCGCAACGCTGGGTTCCGCCGCTCCTGCCTGCGGCTCATCGCGTTATCGCATCGAGTTCGGAGACCGGCGCGTGCTCATCATGGGCAACACGACCACGCTGCCGCAGATCGCCGGGTCGGAAGACCTGACGAAATCAGTGTCCCATTCTCTACACATGGTTGGCGTCCCGTACGGGATTCGAACCCGTGTTGCCAACGTGAAAGGATGACAACAGCCGTCCGCTGGCATTCGGGGCTGACGGCCTAAGCCTCGGCAATATTTGCGAAGCGTCCGCATTTATTCGCTTGCGTTCGTGGCCATGTATGCCGTAGCGTTGCTTCCGCACGGCACAGACTGGACCTGGCCCCATGTCCCGCAAGGTTCGCGACGACCGGCTCGAAACCCGGACGGCCCGGTTGAAGCTGCCGCCGCGGCGCGAGCCCTATTTTCGCTCAATCCAGACCGGCAGGGCGATCGGCTATCGGCGGCTCGAGGGGGGGAAGGCCGGAACCTGGATCGCACGTCATTACGATCCAGAGGGCACGCCGACTCGGCGCTATCAGTCGCTCGGGATCGCCGACGACCTGCTCGATGCAGACGGGGTGACGACGTTTACCTTTGGGCAGGCGCAGGAGCGGGCGCGCACTTGGTTCGCCGACATGGCGCGCACTGGCGGCACCGTGACGGCGCCGCTGACAGTGGCGCAGGCGGTGGATCATTATCTGGCGGACTACCGCGCCCGCGGCGGCAAGGCCGCCCGCTACGTCGAGACGACCTTCAATTTCCACGTCCTGCCGGCGCTCGGCAGCCGCAAGGTCGCGAGCGTGACGCCGGGCACGATCCGGGCATGGCACCGCAGCCTGGCGACTGCGCCGGCCCGGCTGCGCACCAGCCCGAAGGCGACGAAGCCGAATGTGCGTGCGCTGGCGGCCGATGATGCCGATGCGCACCGGGCGCGCCGCGCGACCGCCAATGCCGTGCTGACGCTGCTCAAGGCGGCGCTGAACCTCGCCTTTCGCGAGGGGCGGGTGACGAGCGATGACGCGTGGCGGCGCGTGCTCCCTTTCCCGAAGGTGGCGGCGGCGCGGGTGCGCTATCTCGGCGATGACGAAGCCCTGCGGCTGATCAACGCCTGTCCGCCGGACCTGCGGGTGCTGGTGACGGCGGCGCTGCTGACGGGCTGCCGCTACATGGAATTGGCGACGCTGCACGCGGCCGACGTGGATGCCGATGCTGGCGTGCTGACGATCCGGGCGAGCAAGAGCGGGGCGGCGCGGCACGTGGTGCTGACGGACGAAGCGCGGCGCTTCTTCGCCGCCCTGATGGCAGGCAAGGCATCCTCGGCGCTGCTGCTGACGCGCGACGACGGCAGCCTGTGGGGCCGCTCGCATCAAGGCCGCCCGCTGCGCGCCGCCTGCGGCCGGGCCGGAATCAAGCCCGCTGTCAGCTTCCACATCCTGCGCCACACGCACGCGAGCCGGCTGGCGATGCGCGGCGTGCCGATGGGCGTGATCGCGGCCCAGCTTGGGCATTCCGACGTGAAGCTGACGGCGCGCCACTACGCGCATCTCTCGCCCGGCTACGTCGCCGACACGATCCGCGCAGCCTTCGGCGAACTGGGCGTGGTGCCCGAGACAGTTGTGGTGCCGATCCGCGCCTGAGTGATCCGCGCCGCGCGGCTCGCGGGCAATGCAGGGGTGGCCGGGGGCGCGGGAACGCCGCCCGGCCGTAGCCCCGTGAACCAAGGATGGGAACCCCATGGACGGGACCAAGCTGAGCTTTACCAAAAACGCACCTGCGGGGCGAGACGCCGCAGCCGGTGGCGCATCCCGCCGCGCGCTGCTCGGCGCTGCGGTCGCAGCACCCATGGCCGCGCTGCCCGTGGTTGCGGCTACCGGCGCGCTCGGTGGCGATGCCGAGCTGCTGCGGGTGTGCCGCGAGTTTCAACGGCTCGACAAGCGCTTGAGGAAATGAACCGCTGGGGAGGCAGCGACGACGACCTGGACGCAACCAACGCCGCGTGGTGGGCCGTGCTGCGGGAGGGGATCGACCTTCCCGGCCCGCACCTCGGAGGGTTTGCGCGCCAAGGCTGCGGTCGCCCTGGCCGCGATGACCAGTCTCGCAACTCCTCGCATCGACGACACGTTCGACGAAGTTGCCCGCGACGATCTGCGCCTTGTCGCGTCAGTCCTGCGCGACGTGACGGGGAGGGCCTGAGCGATGACATGCCCGAACATCATCCGGCTCGCCGCACCCGCGACGGCCGAGGCGCTGATCCTGCTGCGCCGCTTCGCCGCCTTGCCGGGGCATGATGACCAGATCGCGTTCATGGCCGCGTGCCTCAACGTCGTCAGCGGCGATCCCGTCGAGGCCACCTACTGCCGCTTCTACGCGCGGGCGCAGGCCAAGGCCCGGCGGGTTGGGACGGCGGCGCACTCCGGCGAGGGCCGCTGATATGAACCACGCAAAGCTGCCTGAGCATCCCGGCGATCCCGCCGATGGCGCTGGACGCCCCGCGATCGAGGCGATGGAACGCGCCTTGAGCGAAATCCACGATGGCGTGCTGGTGCTCTCGGCACTCGGGCGCGTCGATCCGACTCGCTACGAAATCGAGCCGGACGCGCTCGCATGGTTGGCGAAGCGGCTGCGGGCCGACGTGGACCGGGCGTTCGCCGAAAGCGAGGTGCTTGACCGTGCGATGCGCGGGCCGGTGTGAGCATGGCCCATGCGCCGCGTGGGAAGCCGGCCGACGGGGGTGCGGCTTCGGCCGCACCTTCGGCATCGGGCGAGGGCGAGGGGGTGGCGGGCTCCGCGCACGAAGGCTTGCTGCCGTACGTGCCTTGGGCGGACGCAATCGAATGGGTCGCGTTCGGCTCGTGCGCTTCGGAAGCCGAAAGGCGACGCGAGGCGCTGGATAGACGGGATCGTTGGTGCAACCGGGGGGATCAGCCGTTGCTCGCGTCGCTCAAAGCGCGCGGCGGCGTGCTCGAAGGCAGCGACGGGCCTTGCTGTCTACTGCTGGTTGCGAATCCGTCGGCCGCCACTCAAAGAAGATTGCGCTGGATCAGCGCGAAAGCGAGCCGTCGCGCCGGCCGGATCGTCACCTTCCGCGAGCTGGCTGACGTTCTCGGCCGCGAGCTGCAAGCGCTGGCCGATGCGCATAGGCAACTGCTGGATGCCTTTCGCGAGGGAAAACTGCCGGCGTGGGGAAAGTTTGAGTTTGCGCAGGATGAGCGCGCACGGCGCCGCTTCGGTTCCGCCGCTGGAAAGCAGTTAATCCCGCCTGATTTGCTGCCCGAATATGGGGCGACGATCACGCCTTATGGTCGGCTTGGCGCTGATCCTGCCGATCCTATCGGGTATCGGCAATATGTCGGCCCGGTCTTTCGAGACGTGCATTTCGAACGTCACGAATTGCTGGCGCTATGGCCGGCGGCTCGGGCCGCGGTTGTTGGCATAGCAGAGCCGGTGGCAACCGACCGAACGGGCGCACCCGGACGCCCGACCAGCCGCCACCTCGTCGAAGCCGAGTTTGGACAACGCACACATCGCGGCGAGGTGCGCCCGAAAATAGGCGAGGAAGCCAAGGCTTTATCGAGCTGGCTGACCGCGACGCATCCGGGTTTTGCACAGATGGAGCCCCGGACCATCGAGAACGTCATTCGCACGGATAACCAGCGGCACAAGCGCACGAAATGATCGGTCTATACAATTTCGTGCAGCTTTATCGTGCATCGCTCGCCAGTATGTTCGCGGCAGTTCTTGTGAGCCGGAGTGAACTGCTGTGAGTACTGCCACACGACACATCCAGGTCCCCGAGGGGGCACGCATGCCGGGAGTGGAACCCACCACTTCCTGCCCGCCGAAGTATGCGACCCTTCCGGAGTGGTGCCGCATCTCGGGGATGGGCCGCACGAATACCTACCTTGCCCTGAGCCGCGGCGACTTGAAGGCGCACAAGCTGGGCAGCCGGCTACTGATCGACGTCGAGCACGGCTTGGCTTGGATCGCATCGCTGCCGACTGCGACGATCCGCGTCCGCCAGCCGAAGCGTGCCGCATAACGAAACCGCCGGCCCCTGCTCGGGAACCGGCGGTGGATCGCGAGGAACTCGTTCTGGCAAAAAGGATCTTACGCGATCCGCGGCGGCCCGCGCAAGGCCGGCATCACACCGTAAGGAATGCCGAAATGCTTAACAGAGACCCGACGCCTCGGCGGCAACAGCGCGGGCCGCAACGATGTTCCTGCGCGCTGGGCGAAGTCGTGCGCCTCACGCGCCGGCAGGGCGAGGTGCGCGATGCCTGACGGTATGACGCTCGCGGACCTCGCGCCCACGCCGCGCTGGGTTGCCTGGATGAACGAACCGCGTGGCGACAAGCTGACGAAGGCGCCCTATTCGGCACCCGGCCGCAAGGCAAAGGCCGACGATCCCTCGACCTGGCGCAGCCGCGCGCAAGCCGAAGCGGTTGCCGGGCGCATCACCAATGGCAAGGGTGGCGGCATCGGGATCGAACTTGGCGATCTCGGCGACGGCTGGTATCTCGCGGGCATCGACTTCGATACCTGTCGCACACCGGACGGTACGATCAAGCCTTGGGCCGCCGAGGTGATGATGCGGATCGACAGCTACGCGGAGACCTCGCCGAGCGGCACTGGCGTCAAGGTCTTCTTCTTGTCGCGAAGGCGGAAATGGTGACACTGCGCGACGCGATGGGAACCGCGCACGGAAAGCATGGAAGCGCGGCAGGGGCGAGCACCCGCCAGCGATCGAACTGCACGTCAGCAACCGCTATTTCGCGGTCACAGGCGAGCATCTTCCCGATACACCTGCCGAACTGCGCCCGGTATCGCTCGCCATGCTCTCGTGGCTCGTCCGCGAGGCCGGGCCAGCATTCGTTGGGAGCGGCGCCGCAGGCGGCAATGCGGATAGCACCACCGGATCGGGCGTCGCCGATCAATCACGATCGGCAAAGGCGTTCCGCCTGGCCTGCCAGTTCGCTCGCAACGGCCTCGATCGGGCGGCGGTTGAAAGGGCCGTCGCGAATAATCCCGAAACGGGCGAGTGGTTGGTGGAAAAAGGCCGCGCAAATGGTGGCAGGGAGCTTGCTCGATTGCTCGACAAGGCGCTGGCTTATACGAGCGGCGAGTCGGCACCCGACCCGAGCTGCTGGCGCACCCCGATATGGGCGTGCTGCGGCTGCATCGCCGCGCGCCACCCGCATTGCCGCTCGACGTGTTCGGGCCGGCCTGGCGCCAATGGATCGAGGACGCAGCGGACGCTGCCGCCTGCCCGCCGACTACGTGGCGGCGCCGCTGCTCGCGGCGGCCTCGGCGCTGATCGGCAATGGCCGGTGGGCGCAGGCAACGCCCGGCTGGGCCGAGCCGCCGCATCTCTGGTGCGCGTCGGTGGGCGAATCCGGAAACGGCAAGTCGCCTGGCGCCGATGCACTGATGCGGGACGTGCTGCCCACCATCGAGCGCAACATGATCGCGGATTTCCCCGACAGGCTGCGCGAGTGGCGCGCCGCCGCCGAGGCGCACGCTGCCCGCGTCGAGCAATGGAAGGCGGACGTGCGGACCGCGCAGAAAGGCGGAAACGCGCCGCCGCTGCCACCCGAGGGCGAGGCGCCCGCCGAGCCGCAGATACCACGGCTCCGGCAGTCGGATGTGACGATCGAGAAGGTCGCGGAACTGCTCGCCAGTGCGGCGCCGAAGGGACTGCTGATCGTGCGCGACGAATTGGCGGGGTGGTTGCTCGGCATGACCGCTTACAACGACGCCGGCCGCGCGTTCTGGATCGAGGCATACGGCGGCCGGCCTTACCGGGTCGAGCGGCAGAAGCATCCGCAGCCGATCGAGGTGCCGCGCCTTGTGGTCGCGGTCACGGGCGGCACGCAACCCGACAAGCTCGGCGAGCTGATGCGCGAGGCCGATGACGGGCTGCTCGCCCGGTTCTGCTGGTGCTGGCCCGAGCCGGTGCCGTTCGCCCTCGGGCGGCGCCCGCCCGGCGTCGAGTGGGCGACCGCCGCGCTTGACCGGCTGCGGCTGCTCGACCTGGTGCCTGGCGCGGAGCCGGGCGCGCCGCCGCGCCCGCTGCTGGTGCCGCTCGCCGAGGATGCGCTTGCCCGAGCTGGTTGCGTTCGCGCGGGAGATGCAGGACCGCCAGCAGACGGCTGGCGGACTGATGCGCTCGGCATTGGGTAAGGCGCGCGGGACCGCGCTGCGGCTGTCCCTGGTGCTCGCCCATTTGTGGTGGTGCGGCGCGGAAGGCATGGCGCCCGCCGCCGGGCGCGATCAGCAAGGCGGCCTTCCTCGCCGCCGTAAGCTTCGTCGCCGACTACCTGATGCCGATGGCCGAGCGGGTCTATGGCGACGCCGCCACGCCGCCGGCCGATCGGAACGCCGCGACGCTGGCGCGGTGGATCGTCAAGACGCGGGCCGGCCGAGGTTCACGTGCGCCATCTTCAACGCGACGTGCGGTTGCCCGGCCTGAGCGATGCCGAGGCGATCCACGCGGCCTGCAGCGAACTGGTCGCGGCCGGGTGGTTGATCCCGCCCGTCAGCGGCGGCACGGCCGGCCGGCAAGGCCGCCTACACGGTCAACCCGAAGGCATGGGAAACGGCGCCATGAGCCGCTGGGCAGCTGCATTCCGGCCCTAGCCTATCCGGCGGCAGACACAATTGACACCACTGACACGACGTTTCTGCCGGTCCGCAGCGGCAGGGTTTGTCAAATGTGTCCGTTGTGTCACCCTGTCGGAAAGGGTGGATAGCGCCGCTATCGCCGCCGAGCCGCCGTTACCCGCACCCGGCACGCCCGAGCGCGACCGGCTCGACGCGCTGCACCGGGCGGCCGTGCCGGCTACCGCGCCGCCGCCCTAAGCGCCCGCCGAGCTGGGCGGACCCGGAGCCCGCCCACTCGCGGGTGCTGCTGTTCCTGTTGCGGCGGGTCGACCTGGTGGTGCGAGGCCGCGGCGCCCACGGGCTGGCGGTGCGCGGTCTGCCATCCGGCGCCGCGATCCTGGCCGGCCGGGCGGGTGCGCGAGGTGCGGACATGAACGCCGTCACCCGCATTGGCACTCGCGCCGCCCTCGATGATATCGCCGCGGCGCTCACGACGGCGGCGCCGCACCAGATGCCGCTGATCCATGCCGTCCGCGCTGGACTGATCGCCTTGGTGACGCCCAACCGCGACGCGACGTCCGGCTTCCTCCGCGAGACCAAGCGGCTGAGCCGGCCAACGCTGCTGCTGATCGGCGACGACGATCACGCCGCCACCGGCCCACCGGCTGGGCCTGCGCCCGCCGCCTGCCCGGCTGGGCTCGGGCAGCAATCGTGCATGGCACTGGCGGCGCACCCGAACACTATCGCTGGGCCGTTACCGCCACCCTGCGGCACCGGCGCGTCGTGATGGTGGAGACAGACTCGCGGCACCTCGCCGCTTGGACGGCGCAGTTTCCGCGGCTGCCGATGCTGCGGTTCGTGCCGCCCGATGACGGGCCGCATCCGCGGGCGCCGAAGCTGGCGGAGGTGAACTGACATGAACGGCGCACGCGACTCTGCCGCCTGAAATGGCCGCCAATGCGCCGTAACGCTCTCGCCCCGCCGGCCATCAGCGCGGTCCTCGCCGAACGGATCGCGGCCAAAGTCGCGCACCTGCCAAACCGAGCCGCCTGGCGAGAGGCGCAGCGGCTGATCGAAGAAGCCGAGGTCCCGAACCGTATGGCGGTGGCAATGCGGGATGCCGTATGGGGCCTGCGCCGCCAAGGAAGGGCCGTCAGTGGCTTTAGGGCCGAGGGAGGACGGGGGGGGACACCGAGCGCGGACTGAAAGCCGCCCACCGCACCGCGGGCCGCAAGGAAACGGCATTGCCGGCTCCGGAACGCCTCCGGGCAACGCACGGACCCGATGATGCCGCACTTTGACATGGCGCCAGGATGACGAAGGAGACGCAGGCAGCCCCAACGGTGGCAGATGCCGATGCTGGCGAGCCGAACACGACGCCATCGCTCGGTAATGATCCCGCTGCGGACATTCCCAGCAGCATCCCGGCCAAATGGGATACGCTCGTGCTCGAAGGCTGGCGCGAGCCTCGATCGCTGGATGAAGCCTATACGCTGCTCGCCAGCGCCAGGATTTTGCGTGCGCACGGCGAAGCCACCACCCGAGCCTCCTGGCTAGATTTGGCCAAGGAACAGGAAGCCGCCGTCGCGCAGTTCCTGTCCCTCCCGGAACCAGTGCCGGAGGTGGGCGCTGGTCGGGAGCTGGTGCCAGCACCTGCCGATGAGGCCGTTCCGGGCTTGCGCGATACTGTGCGCAACCCGGACAAGACGACGGCCCTCGCCAGCGCCGAGCGGATGAAGCTGGCGAGCGACGCGCATTCCCTGGAACTCGCGGTGGACATGGCCGAGACGATCGGGGCCAGCAATTCGGTCGAGCGGGCTCTCGCGCATCAGATGGCGGTAGCGCACCGGATGGCAATGGAGTTCTCCGCGAACGCGCGCACCGAATTGGCGGCTTACCGGTGCAGCCATCATCTCTCTCCACATCGCAGCATCGAGGCGTCGCGCATGGCGAATACGGGCGCGAGGCTGATGGAAACGTTCCAACGCGGAGCGCTGACGCTGGACAGGCTGCGCAACGGCGGCCGGCAGGTGGTGCAGGTGCAGCACGTCACCGTCAGCGACGGCGGGCAAGCGGTGGTGGCAGGAACCATTCAGCCCGGGGAGGCCGCCGCAAGCGGGGGGTAAAGGCGTGAGCGTCAAGGCACCGGACGCGCCCGGCGGCTGGCGTTACGCGCTTCGGGCGGCCAATGCATCGCCTCGATGCGGTGCGCGCCGGAAGGCAAACGGCAAGCCGTGTCGGCAGCCGGCGATGCCGAACGGCCGATGCCGGGTGCATGGCGAGCACGAGACTGGGCCGCGCACCGCCGAGGGGTTGGAGCGATGCCGGCGGGCGCCATGGAGGCATGGCGAGCGCGCAGCGGAGGCACGGGAGGCGGCGGCAAAACGCGGGGAGGCGCGGCGGCTGCTCGCGAAGCTGCGGAGATACATCGACGCGGCGGACCTGGGCGAGCTGATTGAGCTGGATGACGCCAAGCCGGGCACCGCCGATGGCGAGTAATGGGCCAGCGGAGACCAAGAGCGAGCGCGTTTTCCGCGAGGCGTGGCAGTATTTCCGCCAAGCACGACGGGCCGGTGCTCGCCTACAGCGGTGGCGCTGAAAGCAATCTGCTGCTTGAACTGCTGGCGGCGTTCAAAAACGTGCTCACGGTGCTTTGGGTCAACGCCGCCGGGCTGCCGCACATGGCCGAGTATGTGCGACGCCGCACGCAAGGCTGGCGGTTTGTCGAGCTGACAATTCGCCCGTGGAAAGCTTCCGGGTGTTCGGCATTCCATCGACCATACTTCCGGTTGACGCTGTGCCGGTGCTGCGCGGCGACAAGCAGCTTGCGCCCGGCGCCCCGCATATATCCGATTGGAAAAGCTGCTGCGTCCGGGTGCGATCATTCCCTAAGTCGCAATGGATGGTGGCCAACGGGATGAACCTGTTCGTTCACGGACAGCGTGCCGGCGAAGGAACAACGCTATTCCTCAATGGGTTGCCTCGGCCGTTTGCTAGTGGGGGCCGCTGATGGAATGGACGCGCGCCGAGGTGCTGGCCGAGCTGGAACGCCGCGGTGTCGAGCTGCCCGAACAATATGCCGAGGGCGTGCCTGACAGCCTAGAATGCGGGATGTGCCCAGCGCCGATCACCAAAGCGCGCTCGACTACCTGAAACGCCGCTATCCCGAGCAGCACGCGCAGACGCTTGACCTTGTGCGCAAGGTGGCAGCGGCGGTGGGCCCGGAGGCAAGCCTTTACGCCGAGCTGGCAGCAACGGGCGAGGCGAACGCCCTGGCCAGGGCCGGGCAGCGGGGCGCCGATGGCTAATGCGCCGCCGCTCGCCCTGCCGGCCGATCCGCTGGCGGACCTCGGCGAGGGACACAGCGCACGAACCGGGGCGCAAGCTGTCCTGCACTTGCCGAACGCGCTCACGCTCGCCGAGTGCGATCGGCTGCTCGAGGTGTTTATGACGGCCGCCGTGCAGGACGCTGGGGCCGTCCTGCGGCTCCCTGGTCTTTACCTCGGCGGGTGGCCGTCCTACGAGGCGCAGCATGGCGTGCGGGCGCCCGAGGGGCTTGACGGTATCCCGGACCGCCTTGGGACGCTGGTGGCGGGTCAGAACGCCGCTGAGTGGCAGTTCAGCCTGTTCCCTGAGGCTATACCGCCAGTCTCGCCGATCTACGAGATCGAATGCCAGGAGGCTGGCCGCGGCGCGACCGCGTGGCGGTGTGACTTCGCGCTCGGGAATCCGCCGGCCCTGGTCCGAAGAGTTCGCTGCTGGTCGAGCTTTCCCAACCGAGCGAGCATGACGGCGGGGCGCCCGAGGTATTCGACGGGTTGAACGTCGTGCGGCACTCGGTGCAAATAGGTGACGCCCTGCTGTTCCCCGCCTTCTTTGTCCAGCGACGACCAGCCATCACACGGGGAATGCGGTTCATGTTGCTTGGGCAAGTGTGGGGACCGCATCTCCAATGAAGCCGGAGGCGTTCGTCGCGTCGGGCGCCCTTGATGCGCAGCAGTGCGATCGGCTGATCGAGCTGTTTCACGAATTGCACGACAGGCAAGTAAGCGACGCAGGCTCCAGCGGTCGCATCTCGAATGTCTATCTCGGGGGCTGGCCGGATTTGCAGAAGGAGTATGGATGGACAGAACCCGCCGGAACTGCGGATATTCCGATGCGGCTTGCGGGCGCCGTGTTCATGGTGAATGGCTGTGAGTTTGGCTTTTGGCTTTTGCCCGGCAACTGTCTGACGAAGCTGTTTATCATCGACCGGCAGCAAGCGGGGACGGGATCGATGAGGTGGCACAGCGACAATGAATTTGCGGCGAGGGCGAAGGGCTTTGAACCGAAGCTGGTGCTGAACGTCCAGCTTTCGGAACCGGGCGACTACGATGGGGGTGAGCTGGAATTGTATGACGGCAAACGGGTCGTGCAAGCTCCGCGAGAGCGTGGCGATCTGGTTCTTCACCCCGCTTTCACGCTGCATCGGCGCCTGCCGGTCACGGGAGGCTGCCGGTACGTGCTGCTGTCGCAGGCATTCGGGCCGCGGTTCAGGTAGGCGGCGGCGCCCTTCGTTAATTTAGAAAGAAGTCGATCTTTATCATGAAGATCAGCACAGCCATTGCTGCCGCACCCCATAGAGCGTGGACGACGAAGTTCTGAAAGCCCCTGCGGTCCTCTGCTATGGCGGCGTCCTGAAGTTCAAGCTGCCTTTGCTCAGAGATGGAAAGATTTTTTTCAAGGCCTGAAATGTCCTCCTTCGCCACATGCAGCTCATTGAGGAGCGCCGTGACTTGCCTTGTCAGCGTAGAGATTTGCTTCCTCAACTGAGCGTTCAGCAGAGCTTCCTCGGCCGAGGATTGCATTTCGGCATGACTTTTAGGGGCACTGGTCTGCTGTGCTGGTGCGTCGCTGGCCATCCATGCGGCTGCACCGGCATTCCATGCCGCGGCGACCGGATCGAGGCATTGATGCAGGAGGTTCTTGAGTGCGCCGCCGGTGAAGCCGTCGCGACGGGCATGGTCGCGCACTTTCTGCCCGGGGCGACCGGCCGAGCGCCCCGTGACGGAACGCCTGGTGCCGCGGGTGCGCGAGGCACCTGGTGCCGCCCGAGCGGCGGCCCAGGGCTCATCCGCGCTGCTGGCGTTTCAGCACGGCGCGAGCCGCCGCCCGCTCTATGGCCGGCCGCCGCTTCTCTATTTCCGCCGACCACCTCGCCGAGGCGGGCTTCCCCAAGCTCGGCCATGCGCAGGGCACGGCGCATGTCGCTCGGCTTCCACCCGAGGATGCGCAGCACATCCTTCGGGGTCAGCTCCTTGTCGACCTGCCCCAAATCCTCGCCGCGCTCCGCCCTGGCCCGACGATCCGCCGCCTGTGCGGCCTTGCCCGCGTTCTCCGCAGCCGCGGCCGCAGCCTTCTCCGCCGCGTGCGCCGTGTGCGTCGCCAGCTCTTTCATGCCGGCAGCCTGCTCGGCGGAGGCGTCGCCGATTGCGGTCCAGAAGCGGGCCTCGTGTTCCGCCGCTTCGAGCTGGACCGCGTGGCGGTCGTCCGGCGTGGGCATGGGGATGCGGGCATGGACCGCCGCCATGACCGCCCGCTGCGCGGCGCCATCGAGCCGGTTGCCCAACGCCGAAATGCGCTGATGCAGTTTCGTCCAGAAGGCGAGGCGGGCGGCCGGCGATGTCGGAACCGCGACTGACCCCAGCGCCGCGATGTGCTGCTGGCGCACATGTCCATCCGCCCGTACCGCCTGCACGATGCTGGCTTGGAGATGGCGGGGGGTTTGGCGGAAGCGGACGAACATTGTCGTGGCACAGTATCGCGGATCGGCTGGTTTCGCCAAGTCGAGCCACTACACGAAGGGGAAGGGCGGCCGGGGCGCCCCGATGCACAGGGCCGGCCAGGGGCGCCGCGGCGGCCACCACGCGGCCCGCGCTGGGCACGCTATGCGGCTGCGGCGGGGTTCACTGGTGGCGCTGGCGCAGCGGCCAGCCCGACGCGGTCTGGCGCTGCTGGGCCTGCTCGGCGCCCGAGGGCGGGCTCGACCACCCGGCAGGTGGATCTGGTGAACACCCTGCCGGCGGGGTGAACGCCCGGCGCGAGGATCGGCGCAGGCAGCCGAACGGGACGCTTCACGGGATGATGGCAGCCGCCGCACTGGGGCATCCAGTTAGCCGGATGTGGGCTGGGTATTGGCACCGGAGTCAGCCGGAAGCTTTCCAGATTTCTTAAGGGCCTCGATATATTCCTCATAGGACATTTGGCAGGTGGCGAGCTGCCTAGTTTGCCTCAGCGTGACAAATATTTGGCTTGGTATGAAATCGTGTCCTACATGTCTTCCATGTCGGATTCCAAAACTCGCTATTTGCGCCCCTTTGTACCGGACAATTGCCCGTATGTGCTTTCCTCCGGGAACAAGATCGGCACGAAGCTTCTGAGCGATTGCCTCCGCAGCAACACGATCAAGATTGGTGTGCCCCGCCAATATAAAACTCCAGTGCACTGAGCTGCCTCAGAGGCTCAGGTCCGAGGCTGTCCCGCTCTGCGCGAAAAGATTGAATAGACATTTCGATGTATTCTTTCAACGCTAATATGGCATCACCAGCACTCTCACCTCCCATTGCCATATTGAGGTCTGGAACACGCGCAAGAAAATCCCCGTCGTCAATGCACTCCAACTCAACGGAGATTGGCCGAGACAGCGGCGCTTTGAACAGTCGGTCAATGACGAATCGCCGCTGATCGGAACGCACCATAAATGTGGGATAGAAAGATGCAAGGGGGTCTGACCACGCCACGCCGCCAACCGAGATGCTTAGCTGACCTGAGCCGCCAAGACTGGCGTTTGAGAGGTGAAGCATCTCATGTGTAGGTAACACAAAAAGACGCGCATCTTGATCGCTCATGGTGTAGAGGGTCGCTTGAGGTTTGCCGGAGCACGAACATCTGTTATGTTCGTCAGTCGAACGCCATACACAGGCTGTCCGTCCGGCATCCACTGCTCTGACATACGGAACACAGTCGCTAAGATCGGGCGAATACGAAGCCGGGTGCCATCAGCCAAGCTGTACCTCGCTCCACTTTTCATTCGACTCGTCTATTTCAACTTCGACCGCATTCGGCGGCATTTCGGCATCACTCATTGCAGCCCCCGATTGATCTTTGCGGCGGTCACCGCGCCACCTCCCAGAGCACGAACTGCCCTGGACCCTGTCGGCCGGCACCACCCCATTCTCCCGCTGCGTTCGCAACGCCACCCCCACTCGCTTCGTCATGATCTTTAGCAGCCTCTGATCCGAGCGGTCTAGCGCCCGCGTCACTGCCCGTTGCGGGTTGGCCGGTTGCCCTCGCGATCCGCCTCGCGCTCGCACATGAACTCGCCGTTGAGGGTGCTGCCGAAGTACCGCTCGCCGCGGAAATGGTAGATGCCCGAGCGGTGTTCACCCAAACCACTTTGTCCCCTGGGCAGTGCAGGTTCGCCGGCGGCAAGTGCTGCGGGGCCTGTGCTATGCTTGCGATAGGCGTAGCCGCAGCCGCGGCCAGAACAAGCAACAGTGCTGCGGCGATCTTCGTCTCCCTGTTCCCGGTCAGGCGCGGCCCGCGGCCGCTTGGGATCGCAGTTGGGCCAGGCGGAACAAGCGTACGAGCAGGCGCAGCGCGTCGGCTCCGCCGGGGTCCTCAATGTCGCCGCGATCGATCTCCCCGGCGAGGGCCTCCGCTTCTTGCATGACGATCGCGTAGGCACGCTGCATGGCGCGTTCCGCAAGCCATAACTGGCAGTCTGCCGGCAGGTCGTTCCACGCCGCGGTCATCGGCCCAAACTGCACCTGCAAGTTGAATTAGTCCAGCAGCTTCTACAGCCTCGATCAGGCTCGCGTCATTGTTGCGCGTCGCATTGACGCGCGGGCTGACAGGCCAAAGCCGCAGCACGCCCTCGCCAGCCGGGCGCAGCAGCGCCGCCGGATCGGCCTCGGCCTCGGCCAGCCACACGGGCCAATCCGCCGCCTCGATCACCACGGGCATCCGATTGTGGATCGGCGCCAGCAGCGCGTTGGCGCCCGTCGTGATGATCGCGAACGTGCGCTCGATGTCGCCCTCGGCCCGGCGCGCGCCAGCCTTCCCACACCCCAGCTAAGGCGAGCGGCGTGCCATCCGCGCGGGCGACGGCGAAGGGGCGCTTGCTCGCCCCCGCTCCCGTGCGCCACTCGTAGAAAGCCGCAGCGGGCACCAGGCATCGGCGCCGGGCGAAAGCGTCCCGAAACATCCCCGTGCTGGCGACCGTCTCGGCGCGGGCGTTGATCGGGCGCTGGCGCTTCGGGTCCGCGGCGAAATACGGCAGCAGCCCCCAGCGCAGCAGGTCGAGATGCCGTTCGCCACTGTCGGGGTGGCGGCGCACCACGGGCGCGAGCTGCGTCGGCGCCAGGTTGTAGTTGGCGGGGAAGTTGGGAAGCTCGTTTACGGTGCCGAACACCCGCGCCAGCAGCTCGGGCGGCAAACTGGACGAATAGCGGGCGCACATCGCCCCGAAATAGGACGCTGACAGGCGCCCGTCACCCGGCACGGCTGCGGGGTGGGCCGTGCCGCGGCTCCGGCACCAGCTCGATCGCCCAATCCGGCGCAGCACCGCCGACGTGCTGGCGATGCCCGGCGCAGAGATAGACGGGCGCCGGCTTGCCCCCGCAGCCATCGCACCGCAGCCGGGCAAGGAACCGCTCGAACGTCCGGTTGCCGCCCTTCGTCGCGAGCAGCCGCATCGGGTAGAGCACCACGCCCTTGCAGCAGCGCAGCTCGAGCGAGCAGTCCGGCCAGTCTGATAGGCGATGGTCGAGGCGGAAGGGCGGCGGATGCACCGCGCCATTTTGCCGGAGAACGGGGCAGGAACAAGGGCGCCCGCACACAGAACCGCCCCGGCCATGGCGAGCCGGGGCGGCTGGCAGGCTCGGCCGGCTGCTACGCGGCCGTGTCGTCGGGCGGCGGCCATGGTCCGTCCCGCCACGAGTAGGTGTGCAGCTAAAGGCGTGGGTCATTTCTTCGTGGTGGTCGTTCCGGAGGTGTCCCCGGTAGTCTTCTTCGGCGCCGGACCGGATTCCGTGCCAGCTTTGGCGGGCTGCCCCGGCGCGCCGCCGACCGTTGTGCCGCTGCTGTTTCCGGCGGCCGCTGCTGCCGGTCGAATTGCCGGCAGCTGCCCGAGACTGGCCGGAAGCCGGACCCGAGGTGGTGCCGTTGGAGGTGCCGGTCTGCTGAGCCTGTGCGATCGGCGCGAACGCGAGCGCGCCCGCGAGCAGCCCCCCGCAGGCGAGAGTACACAACAAGATTGGTGTCATCCGTGTCCTCCCGATGAACAGCGCCGTGCCAACGTGCGCGGGCATCGGGCCGTTCCGTCCTCGGTCGAGACATCATTGGCGGGGGTACGGTGGAAGCTTGGCGATCGTTCCGAACGTCCGGTGGCGGACGCGCCGCCGCGACTGTGACATCCCAAGGATGGATAGCGTGCCTGCAATCAGGTGATCTTCCCCAGCAGATATCCGATCCCGAAGATCACCAGCGCCGCCGCTACCGGCTGCCGGCGGATGCTCTCGATTAGCTGGTCGGTTTGTGCGGCGGCGCGGTTGACCACCTCGCCCTGGGCGTCGAGCAGTCGTCCCGCTGCGTCCTGCGCGGCTGTAGAGTCGCTGCCGATGATCGTGTCGCTGGGCATGATCTCTCTCCCGTTCTGGTGTGCGATATCGCGCCGGACTAACCGGGTAACTCCGCAAAGGTTCCGGTGCGGCGTGCGGCCGCGATCACCGGGGGCCTGCCCCGCCCGCACCAGCAGCTTGCCGAAATTGCGCCCGTCCAGGCCGTCAATGCGAAAGCCGCGGGACCAGCGGCCCGATCGTCGGCGGCTAGATTTGATGCCAATGAGAACTCAACCTTCACGAGCAATCGACCACGCTGTGGAAGCCTCTTAGACAGCCCCCGGCCATGGCAGTCCCCTGCCCATCTGGGGCTTGGCCGGGCGCGGGTGGTTGCACACCCCGCCCGGCCGTTTCTTTAGCTCTTCCAGAGCGCACGCGGGCCGCAGCAAGCCCAGATCGCCAACGCGCGCACCACCAGCAGCCCGATGAAAAGGCCCGTGCCGACAAGTAGCCAATCCGTATGCGGGAAAAGCCCACGCGCCCCGTAGGCTGCCGCGTTCGCGATCACGAACAGCAGCGCCGTCGTGATGAGTTGGTCCCGCCAAATCCATTTCAGCCGTATCATCTGATCCTCCTACTTCCAGCGGGCGTCAGCGGGCGCCTTCGCCGCCAGAACTGCCGCCACCGATGCCGCCCATGCCACCGCTATCCATGCCGGAGCCCGCCGATGCCGGGAAGAAGCGGCCGCGCGGGAAGGCGCGGTAGGGCGCGCGAGCCGGACACGAACCGGGGCACGACGCGGTCGAGCGGCACGACAGCGTCGAAGACCCTCCCCGAGTTGGGCATCACCCGCGACCATCCTCGCGTTGGCAGAAACGTGCTGCCGGGATCGGTGCGTCCTTAACTCTGGCCTCGCGACCGGCTCAACAAGGCTGCCGCTGTTGTTCCACCCCCACAGCCGCGGCCGGGCCGACGCCTTGCACGCCGCCCGCCCGCCAGGCCGCCCCGGTTGTAACAGGGCCAGCCTTTCGCTCCGCCGGCCCGAACCGGGGCGCCTCGGGTTCGTGGCGCCTCGGGTTCGTTGTCGGGTACGCCCCCTCGGAGGTGAAGACCGCGCCGTGACCGCAGTCTGATATTGCTCGCTTGCCTAATTGCCGCGGGATGCGCCGATCGCTCCGCGGCAAACAGCCCGCTCGGTGCGAGAACGCCCGCGCCCGCTGCGACAAAGTCCGCTCGGCTGGACGCTATAAGGGTATGAGCAACGCCACCCTCCTCTTGATCGCCGCTAGTCCCTCTTGTGCGCGAGCAGCGCGGCCTGCTGCGTATAGCCGTGTTTCAAGCACCACTTCGGGTCCTGTAGCTTCCCGATTATACGGTCGTTGCGCCGGCCAACGCGGCGTGCCCTGATTGCCCTGACGCTTCGAGTTCCGCGCACAGCGCCCCAGCCCAGCAGCGCTGCGGGCAGCCCAAGGATCACCAGCACGATCCCGAGCACGGGCGAGATTGCGAACACCATCACTGTCGCGCAGATGCCAAGGACGACGGCACACGCCCGCAGGCTCACGGTGGCAAGGGCAATAAAGACAGAACAGAGCCAGCCAACGGCCCAAATGGTTGCAACGATCAACAGAAACCAGACCAGGATATACATAACGCGCCTCCTCCCGAGGCATTTCTAGCACCCTAGGCCGTGTGGACGGATTTGACCAACCCAGCACAAGCGAACGCGACGAGGGCGCCGTAGCTGTCGGCGGTCTTCTCGCAGCGTAGGCGACGCGCTTGAAGCGCTTCAGTTTGCCGACGGTCTCGATGCGGAGCGGGCTCGGTGAGTCTTCAAAAGGCGGGCTGGTCTTGGCGTGGGCGCGGTGGGGGATGAGGGGACGATACCTCGCCGCCGGCAGGCCGCGCGGTTGGCGGCAAATCCTGACCTTTGTCGGTCAGGGCCGCGCGCGGCGTGATATCTGGTCCGATGTCGACGACGTTGGGTGCAGTCGCTCGCCTCTCCACCGGTCAGATGGAAGGCGATGGGTAGGCCGTCGAAATCGGTCTTGAGGTGGATTTTCGTCGAGAACCCGCCCCGCGAGCGCCCGAGCGCCTGATTTTCCTGCCCCCTTTTGCGCCGGCGGCGGAGACATGCGCGCGCACCACGGTGCTGTCGAACATCTGCACCAGATGCGCGCTCTGGCTGGTTTCCGCCAGGAGTTGGAAGAACACTTCAAACACCCCGGAGCGGCTGAGCCGCCAGAACCGCTCCAGACGCTGTTCCAGTTGCCGAACTCGGCCGGCAGCGCCCGCCAGGTGATGTTGTGGACCGTGAAGAAGTGCAGCGCTTCCAGGAACTTGCGGTCGTCATGCCCAGGCTCGCCGACGCGACTGGGCCGCGTCGAACACTTCCAGCACGATCTCCCAATCGACCTCGGTCATTCCCGTCAGCATGGACCAGCTCCTCTTGCCGGTCACCCGTTGATTCGATGAAATGCCAATTCGGGAACCCCCTAAATGCGACTTCACGCTATCCGTCCACACGTCCTAGCACCTATGATGGCCGATAACGACGCCACATGGCGCTCGATCTGGCGGCGTGACCGATCGCCTCCTCCCCTGCGCGGTCCCGGCAGCCGGCATGCCGGCCCGGCTGTACGAGTGCGGCCGAGGCAGCGGCTTGCGAGGCTAACGATCGCGCAACTCGTCGGGAGCCTCGCGAGTGCCCTCGATTAAATCGATCCATTCCAGCGGAACGGGTTTCGTCACGACGGCGGCGCATTGCTCGCGCAGGCAGCGCCCGAGCCACATGTCGAATGCTTTGTCACCTACGGCGTTCGGCGAGGGATCGTCCATCGCACGCACTCCGATGCCACCCGCATGGGATACAGCGTCACGGTGCTAGTGTGGTTCGTCGTAACAATGCGCGTGGTGTTCGGGTTTGTAGCGAGCAAGTCGAGGATCAGCATCGCGCAGACGACAGGCGGTCCGTAGGACAACATCGCGCTCCCTCCCGTTTTCGTTCCTGGATCACGATGCCATTCTCGCGCGGGGCGCACTCAAGCGGCGCACGGCAAACGAGGGCTCGACTGCTTCTCCCGCGCCTGCTCGCGAAACCGTGATCTCAAGCGATCCGACCGCCTGTATTCGCCGCGATCCGTAGCCGTGTATGCCGCAACAGTGCCGTATGGCGTCCTCTGTCAAGCCGCCAGCGAACAAAAACAGCAGCAACATCAATGGCGTCCCGTACGGGATTCGAACCCGTGTTGCCAACGTGAAAGGCTGGAGTCCTGGGCCACTAGACGAACGGGACGGCGCGGGCGCCGAACTAGCACGCCGCCCCGCGCGGTCAAGCAAGGGCCGCGTCGCGGATCGCGAAGCAGGGCACGACGGCACCGTTCCACGCCTCGGCGCGAAGATGGCCGGCGAGGTGGATCGGCACGCCGCGCGGCCCTAGCAGCACCCCCGCCGCCGCGCTGTCGCCGGCACGAAACAACATCGCCTTGAGCCGGCCGCGCCCGTCCTCGCCCACGATAGTGGCGCGCACCGTCGCCGCATCCCGGCCCACCCGGTCGGCGCGGACCACCCGCACCCGCGGCAGCACCAGCACCGGCTCCTCGTTGCCGTTGCCAAAGGGTGCCAGCCGCTCCAGCGCCCGTGCCAGCTCCGCCGTGGCGCCGGCCACGGCCACGGTTCCTTCGACGCCGAGATCGGCCGCCGCCGGCAGCCGGCACGCCGCCACCAGGCGCTCGTCGAGGAACGCATGGAAATCGGCGATCCGCGCCTCGCGCAGCGTGAACCCGGCCGCCATCGCGTGGCCGCCCCCGGTCTCCAGAATCTCCTGCGCCCGCGCCCGGATCACGGCCGCGCCGAGATCAAGGCCCGGCAGCGAGCGCCCCGACCCCTTCACCATGCCGTCGACGATGCCGCCCACGCAGGCCGGACGGTTGAACCGCTCCTTGATCCGGCCGGCGACGATGCCGACCACGCCCGGATGCCACTCGGGCCCACACACCATCAGCACGGCACGCCCGGCATCGGCCTGCTCGGCCGCCTGCTGCATCGCCCGATCGAGCATCGCGGCCTCGACCGTCTGCCGATGGCGGTTCACCGCGTCCAACATGCTCGCAAGTGCGCGCGCCTCCCCGGCATCCTCGCAGAGCAGCAGCCGCAGGCCGAGATCGGCCTCGCCGATGCGCCCGCCGGCGTTGATCCGCGGCCCGAGGCCGAAGCCGCAGGTGACGGCACTCGGCATCTCCCGGCTCGCCACGATCTCGAGCAGCGCCGCAAGGCCCTGCCGCACGCGCCGCGCCATCACCTTCAGCCCCTGCCCGACCAAGGCTCGGTTCAGGCCGGTCAGCGGCATCACGTCGCACACCGTCGCCAGCGCCACCAGATCGAGCAGCTCCCGAAGATCGGGCTCGGCGCGGGCGGCGAAATGCCCGCGCCGTCGCAGGTTCCGCACCGTCGCGACCGCAGCGAGGAAGGCGAGCGCCGCCGCGCACAGATGGGTCAGGCCCGAGCGGCACCCGAGCCGGTTGGGGTTGACGGTTGCCAGCACCGGCGGCAGGGCGTCGGCGGTCTGGTGGTGGTCGAGCACGATCACGTCGGCGCGTCCCGCAACGGCCGCGAACGCCGCGGTCGCCGCGGTCCCGCAATCGACGCAGACCAACAGCGTCGCGCCCCGATCCACGAGCGCGCGCAGCGCTGCCGCGTTCGGGCCGTAGCCCTCGGTCGCCCGGTCGGGCACGTAGGGCAGCACGCGGCAGCCCAGGCCGCGCAGGAACGAAGCCATCAGCGCCGCACTGCACGCACCATCTACATCGTAATCGCCAAACACCGCGACCGTCTCGGCGGCGGTCACACCGGCGGCGAGGCGGTCGGCGGCGGCGTCCATGTCGGCGAGGCAGGACGGGTCGGGCAGCAGCGCGCGCAGCGTCGGGTGCAGGAAATTCGCCGCTAGTTCCGCATCTACGCCGCGCGCCGCGAGCACGCGGGCGACGATCTCGGGTACGTCGTGGCGCTGCGCGATCGCGGCGGCCGCGCGCGCCTCGCCGTCGCGCCACACCCAGCGCCGCCCGCCCAGGCTGCGCGCGACGCCCAGCGCCGGACCGGACGCGCCGCTGTCGATTGTCGAGATATCCAAGGCCGGGCGCTCGGCCGCGCCGCTCAGGTGGGCGACCAGGTCTTGGTCGCGAAATTGTGGTGCGCCTCGATGTAGCGCACCGTGCCGGATTTGCTGCGCATGATCATCGAATGCGTCACCGCCCCGGTGCCGAAGCGGCGCACGCCGCGCAGCATCGGCCCGCTGGTGACGCCGGTCGCGGCGAACAGCACGTCGCCCTTCGCCATTTCTGCGACATCGGTACTTGTGGTGATGATCGGCGACCCCCATCCCGCGCGCACGCTCGCGCTGCGCGTCGCCCTCGAACAGCAGCCGCCCCTGCATCTGCCCGCCGACGCAGCGCAGCGCCGCCGCCGCCAGCACGCCTTCGGGCGCGCCGCCGGCGCCGACGAAGAGGTCGACGCCGCTCTCCGGCTGCGTCGTCGCGATCACGCCGGCCACATCGCCGTCGCTGATCAGCATCGCGCGCGCCCCCGCCTCGCGGCATTTCGCCAGATGCTCGGCGTGGCGCTCGCGCTCCAACATGCAGACGACCAGATCGCCGATATCGCGCCGCTTGGCGCGCGCGAGATTGCGCAAATTCTCGATCATCGGTGCGTCGAGATCGACGACCCCCTCCGGCAGCCCGCCGCCGACCGCGATCTTATCCATGTAGATGTCGGGCGCGTGCAGAAAATTTCCTTTCTGCGCCAGGGCCACGACCGCGAGCGCATTCGGCGCGCCCTTGGCGGTGAGCGTGGTGCCCTCCAGCGGATCGACGGCAATGTCCATCTCGGGCCCGCCGGCGCCGACGCGCTCGCCGATATAGAGCATCGGCGCCTCGTCCATCTCGCCCTCGCCGATCACCACCGTGCCGGTGATTGCCACACTGTCGAACGCCTTGCGCATCGCCTCAACCGCGGCGCCGTCGGCCTCGTTCTTGCGCCCGCGCCCCATCCAGCGGCTCGCGGCCAGCGCCGCGGCCTCGGTCACGCGCACCAGTTCCAGCGCCAGGTTGCGGTCGCTCTGGTACGATGCGGGATCGCTCATGGTCTCGCCTCCCTCAGCCCGGCTCGATGCGGATCAGCGTCGGCGGTTCGAGCACTGCGTCCAGCCGCGCGATCCGCGCCACCGCGCCGCGCATCGCGGCCTCGCGCGTCTCGTGCGTCACCAGCACCACCGGCACCGCCTCGGCCGGCGCGCGGCCGTGCTGCAACATGCTCTCCAGCGACACGCCCTCGTCGCGCAGCGCCGCGGCGACGTCGGCGATCACGCCGGGCCGGTCGAGGACCATCAGCCGCAAATAATAGGCGCCGACATGCGCCGCGATCGAAACCGAGGGTGCGGTGGAGAGCGCGCCCGACGCCGCGCCCCACACCGGCGTCGTGCGCCCGCGGGCGAGGTCGATCAGGTCGGCGACCACCGCCGAGGCGGTCGGGCCGCCCCCGGCGCCGCGCCCCTCCAGCATGATGCGGCCGACGAAATCGCCCTCGGCCACCACGGCGTTGAACACGCCGTCGACGCGCGCGATCGGCGCCGATTGCGGCACCAGGCAGGGATGCACGCGCGCCGCAATCCCCGACCCGCTCCGGCGCGCGATGCCGAGCAGCTTGATTCGATAGCCGAGTTCGGTCGCAAACCCGATATCGAGTGCGGTGACGCCGCGAATGCCCTCGACATGCACCGCCTCGAACGCGACCGGCCGGCCGAAAGCGAGGGCCGCGAGAATCGCGAGCTTATGGGCGGCATCGATGCCGTCCACGTCGAAGCTCGGATCGGCCTCGGCGTAGCCAAGCCGCTGCGCCTCGGCGAGCCTTTCGGCGAACTCGCCGCCCCGCTCGTGCATCGTCGTCAGGATGTGGTTGCAGGTGCCGTTGAGGATGCCCGCAATCGCCTCGATACGGTTGCCCGCCAGCCCCTCGCGCAGCGCCTTGATGACTGGAATGCCGCCCGCCACCGCCGCTTCGAAGGCAAGCGGCACGCCGGCACGCTCCGCCCGCGCCGCCAGTTCGGCGCCGTGCACTGCGAGCAGCGCCTTGTTCGCCGTCACCACCGGCTTGCCGGCAGCGATCGCCGCTTCGACCAGCCGCCGCGCCGTCCCGTCCGCGCCCCCGATCAGCTCGACCACCGCGTCGATCCCGTCATCGGTCGCGAGCGTCAGCGGATCATCGTGCCAGCGCATCCCCTCTAGGCTCACGCCGCGATCGCGACTCCGCTCGCGCGCGGAGACGGCCACCACCTCGATCCCGCGCCCGGCGCGGGCGGCGACGATTTCGGCGTTCTCGCGCAGCAGGCGCAGCACGCCGGCCCCGACCGTGCCAAGGCCGGCCACCCCGACCGCGAGCGGCTTCATGCGACCTCGTCATGCTCGGCGAAGGCCGAGCATCCACGTCTTGCGGCCGTGCCACAGAGCGAAGTCGTGGATGGTCGGCCTTCGCCGACCATGACGGTGGGGATAAACTGCTGATGAGCCGATATCTTCGGTAATTTGTGAAAGTCGTCCAACATGCCGGGGTTCCGATTCGGCGATCAATCTACCAGACGCGCCCAGCCGCCGCGACCGGCGGCCTCGGCATGCAGCCGGATCGCGTCCGCCGGCACGCCGGCGACACTGAGCGCCGCCGCGATCGCCTGTGCGCGCTCCAGCCCGAATTGCAGCGCGGCTGCCTGCAGCGCCGGGTTGCTCGACGGCGCCTCGCCGCGCCCGGTGACGTCGATCGCGCGGCGGCGGCGTTGCCCGGCCAGCGCCCGCAGCGGCAGGAAGGCATCGCGCGGCAGCACCGAGGAACCGAAGGCGAAGTTAATCGTGACCAGTCCCGGTGCGGGGGCGGGGATCGGCGTGGCGGCCGGCGCCGCACCGAGACGCAGCGCCAGCGGCGGCGGCTCGGTCGGCACCGCGAAGCCGGGAATCGCGGCAGGCGGCGGCGGCGAGGCCGGCAGCGCCGGCGGCGGGCCGGCGGCGGCGGCACTGGCCGGCAGCGGCGTAATCGTGGACGCCGGGGCGGCCGGCGCGTGCGCAGCGGGAGGTGCGGGGGGAGCGGAGCTGGCCGGCATGGTCGCGGTCGACGCGTTCGGGTTTGGCGGGGGCGGCGGTGGCGCGGCCGGGGCGGCGGGCGCGCTGGGCGGCGGCAGCGGTGCCAGCGCCGCCTCGCGCTCGGCGAGCGTGCGGTCGATCGAGAGCGCGTCGGCGACCTGCTGGCGCGCCGTCGGCGGCAGCGGCACCGGCCGCGGCGGGATCTCGCCCAGATTGGGGAAGGGCTGCCCAGCGCCCGGCGGCGGCGGCCGCTGGGCCGCGATCGCGCCGCCTTCCAGCCCGTGGACGAATGCGGCGGGGCGTTCGGTCACATCGGTATTGCCGCACCCGCCCAGCGCCGGCGCCAATGCCACGAGCAAAATCAGCGCGACCCGCGCACCCCTCGGCTGCGCCGCCACGCGATTGACCCCAGGCCACTCCTGCACCACCTTCAAACCTTGATCCATCCGCCGGATGTAGCCCGACCGCGACCGAGGCGGTAGCGGTCACACTCCGCCGCCGCCGCAGGGACGTGCCGATGCAAGACACCCACAAGCCCGAGCCCGCCGCGCCCCATCTGCGAGGCCCTGGGCTGCCCGACCCCGCCGCCTTCGGTCGCACGATGGCCGACATCGCCGAGCGCAGCCAGCGCATTGTCGGCGACTGGCTCAAGCGCCAGGCGCAGGAGACGCCGGAGCTCGATCCGCTGAACATCGGCAGCGCCTTCATGGAGATGACGGCGCGGCTGATCGCCAACCCGGCGAAGCTGATGCAGGCGCAACTCGGGTTCTGGCAGGACTACATGGCGCTATGGCAATCGACCGCCCGGCGGATGATGGGCATCGACAGCAGCCGCGTGATCGACGCCGCACCGGGTGACCGCCGCTTCAAGGACGACGCCTGGCGCAACAACGAGGTCTTTGACTTCATCAAGCAATCCTACCTGCTCTCGGCACGCTATGTGCAGGACGTGGTCAGCCACGTGGATGGGCTCGACCCCAAGACCGCACAGAAGGTGGATTTCTACGCGCGGCAGTTCGTCGATGCGATGAGCCCGTCGAACTTCCTGCTGACCAACCCCGAGGTGCTGCGCAAGACGCTCGAGAGCGGCGGCGAGAACCTGGTGCGCGGCCTCAACAACCTGCTCGCCGACCTCGAGCGCGGCAAGGGCAAGCTCACCATCAAGATGACCGACCTCGACGCCTTCGAGGTGGGCGAGAACATCGCGACCACGCCCGGCAAGGTGGTGTTCCAGAACGAGCTGATGCAACTGATCCAGTACGCGCCGAGCACCGAACAGGTGCTGAAACGCCCGCTGCTGATCGTGCCGCCCTGGATCAACAAATATTACATCCTCGACCTGCGGCCGAAGAACAGCTTCATCCGCTGGGCGGTGGCGCAGGGTCATACCGTGTTCGTTGTGAGCTGGGTGAACCCCGACGAGCGCCTGGCCGACAAGGGTTTCGACGACTACGCGCGCGAGGGCATCCTCGCGTCACTCGGTGCGATCGAGCGCGCGACCGGCGAGCGGGACGTGAATGCGATCGGCTACTGCCTCGGCGGCACGCTGCTCGGCACCACGCTCGCACTGATGGCGACACGCGGCGACGGCCGGATCAAGACCGCGAGCTTTTTCGTGACCATGCTGGACTTTGCCGAAGCCGGCGAGCTCGGGGTGTTCATCGACGAGGAGCAGTTGAAGGCGCTCGAGGAGAAGATGAACCGGCGCGGCTACCTCGAAGGCCGCGAGATGGCGACCACGTTCAACATGCTGCGCGCCAACGACCTGATCTGGTCGTTCGTGGTCAATAACTACCTGCTCGGCAACGAGCCGTTCCCGTTCGACCTGCTCTACTGGAACTCCAACTCGACGCGGATGCCGGCGCAGATGCACCGTTTCTACTTGCGCAAGATGTATCAGGAGAACCTGCTGGCGCGGCCCGGCGGCGTCAGCATCGACGGCGTGCCGATCGACCTCGGCCGGATCACCGTGCCGGCCTATTTCATCTCCACGCGCGAGGACCACATCGCGCCGTGGAAATCGACCTATCGCGGCACCCAGCTTCTGGGCGGCAAGAAGCGCTTCGTGCTCGCAGGCTCCGGCCACATCGCCGGCATCGTCAACCCGCCGCAGGGCGGCAAATACGGTCACTGGGTCAACCCCGACCTGCCGCCCTCGCCGCAGGAGTGGTTGCTGGGGGCGACCGAGATGGCGGGATCGTGGTGGCCGGACTGGCACCGCTGGGTGGCGAGCCACGGCGACGAGATGGTGGCCGCGCGCCAGCCGGGGGACCGCAAGCTCGCGGCGATCGAGGACGCGCCGGGCAGCTACGTCCGCGTCAAGGCGAGCTGACCGAACAGGTCAACGGTCCGGCGGCCCTGCGGTGCCCGCCGCGACTCCCTGAGCGACGCGGGGCGGTGGCGCGACCGGCGCTGAGGGCTGCGGGGGGGCGTGCTGCGGCACTTCCGGCAGCTTCATGGCGCCGGTGCCCTGCGGCTCCAGCAGGCGGGCGACGAAAATCGCGCCCGCATCGGGAATGCACTGCACGTCGAGCGTGCCGCCGTGCAAGGCGAGCAGTTCCTCCGCCGGCCGGAGGTCGGCGGTCAGGCTGTCACGATCCGCGGTCTCCCCGTCGCCTGCGATGGCCACCTCCACCCGCCCGCCGTGACGCCGCGCCGTCAGCAGCACCCGCCCGGCAGGCGCGCCGCGGATCGCGGTCCGCAGCAAGGTGCCAAGAATGCGGTCGAACGCCTCGGCATCAAGGCGCACCAGGAGATCGTCGGGTACCGCCATCTCCAGCCGAACGAGTCGCTGCCGCGCTTCCGGCCGCACGCGGGCGAGGGCGTCGCTCGCGGCCGATGCCACCGCGAGTAGACCGTTGCCGAATCGCACGGGCGCGGCCCTGGCCGCCAACTCCGGCACCGCGGGAGCGGTCCGCCAGAGCCGCAGATTGCGCCACGCGGCAACTCCGATCAGGCCGAAGGCGACCGCGATCGCGGCCAGCAGTACATCCATTCCCAATCTACCCTCGCCCCACACGGCACCCGACCCGTGCCCGGGAGCGACGTCACACCCTCACAGTAAACGCGCAGTTAATCCGGTTGTATCCCAGGGTGAAACCGGCCCGGTTATGGCACGTTTTGAGCTTTATTCGGCCTTCTCGAATTGGGCGAAAGGATGAGCGATGAGGCACCTGATGTTGGTGGCGGCTCTCGGATCGCTGGCGCTGCTGGCGGCCTGCGGGCAGGGCCCACAGGAGCGGACGACAGGCGGCGCGGCCGCCGGCGCTGCGACCGGCGCCGGGGTCGGCGCGCTGGGCGGGCCGGTGGGCGCGCTGGCGGGGGCGGCAATTGGGGGCGGCGCGGGCGCCGTCACTGGCGCCACGACCACGCCGCAACAGGTCAATCTCGGCGCGCCGCCGTGGCAGAACCCGAACGCCCGGATCGCCGGACAGCAGCCCTAAGCCTCTGCCGGCCATGGCGATTTGGCATCGTCTGAATGCGGTCGCCGTGCTAAGCTCTGGTGCCGCACTGGGCCGAAGCCGCTGACCGAACTGGGCGGTGGTCGGTCGCGCCGTCAGGGCGCGGCCGCCGTAATGCCGCCGTAACACCCGCCCAATACAGTCATCGGTGCGCGCCGCCACAGGCGAGCGTGGGATTTCGCCGCCTGCGCCGTATATGCGGCATGAGCGGACCCACGCAGCCGACCGCCGGCGCCCGTGTGATGCTGGAGAGAGCACCAGGCGAGCATGACGTGCGGTCCCGAACGCCGCGACACGGCGGAGAGCGACGACGCGGCGTTGCTGCATCGGATCGCGGCGGGCGACCGGCGCGCCGCCGAAACCCTGGCGCTGCGCTGGCTGCCGCGCCTCTATCGCGCGGCGCTGCGGCTGCTCGACGACCCGGCGGCCGCCGAGGACGTGGCGCAGGAGGCGATGCTGCGCGCCTGGCGGCAGGCGGACCGGTTCGATCCGCGCCGTGGTGCGGCGATGGCCTGGGGCTACCGCATCGCGATCAATCTCGCCATCGACCGGCGACGCGCGGCGGCGCGCGCTCCCAGCGCTCTCTCCGAGGCGGTTGCGGATGGCGCTCCGGATGCCGAGGCGGCGCTGGCGCTGCGGCAGCGCGTGGCGGCGCTGCTGGCGGCGGTCGCGGCGCTGCCGGCGCGGCAGCGCGCGGCGCTGGCCCTCGCCTATGGGCACGATGCAACCGGTGCGGCAGCGGCGCTCGCGCTGCGCACCACCCCGCGCGCGTTGGAAGGGTTGCTGCACCGCGCGCGGCGGGCACTCCGCGAGCGGCTGCTGGCCGAGGACGCCTGAGGATCGGCGTATGACCCGGCGAGGTTTCGCCGCGGAACTTGCCCGCTCCGGCAGCGACCTCGCGGCGTGGCCGGCGGCGGCGCGCGAGGCGGCACTGGCGCTGCTGGAGCGGTCGGGCGCTGCCCGAGCCATCTTTGCCCGCGCGCTCCACGCCGAGGCGGCGCCGTCGGCAGCCCGCGCCGCCGCAGTCGCCGTTGACAACGCCGCCGATAACGCTTTGGGCGAGCGGCTGCTCGTGCCGCTGCGCGCTACGTTGCCGTCCCTGCTGTCGGAGAGGCGGCTGGCGCCACGCAGGCTGCGCCCGCCGATGCTCGGCTGGGGCACGGTTGCCGCCGCCGTGGCGCTCGGGCTGTGGCTGGGCGGTGCCGGAATGGGCGCCGCTCCGGGTCCCTCCCCCGACCTCTTTGCCTCGGCCCAATTGGCACCGCTCGGCGCGTACCAGCCATGACCCGCAACTCGGGGCTTATCGTGGCGCTGTGGGCCTCGCTCGCGCTCAACGCCTTCCTTGCCGCCCTGGTCGGCGCCCATCTTGTGCGCGCGGCCGCCGCGCCCACGCGCCAGTACGGCATCGATGCCGCGATCGCGCGCATGGCGGCCATCCTGCCGCCGGACGACGCCGCGCGGTTTCGCGCAGTCCTCGCGGCGGACCGGAGCCGCTACGAGCCGGCACGGCGCGAGGTGGAGCAGGCGCGCGTCGCCCTCGCCCGAGCGATCGGCCACGAGCCGTTCGACGCCGCGCGGGCGGACGCTGCGATGCAGGCCTGGCGCGCGCGCTGGCCGGCTTTTGCCGACGAATTCTCGGCCAGCATCCTGAATGCGGTCGGGACGATCTCCGCGGCCGGGCGCGCGCGCCTCGCCGCGGACATGCAGCACAGGGCGGAGGCGCAGCAATGAGGCCGCGCGCGCTTCCACGTCGTTGTCGAAGGCCGGCCATCCACCCCCCGCGTCGTGGCCGGCGAAGGCCGACCACCCGCGTCTTCCTGTCGGCACGCAGCGAAGTCGTGGATGGTCGGCCTTCGCCGACCATGACGGGGAGGATGAGGCGATCCCTTCGGCAGCTTAGTATCCCGCTGACCGCCCTGCTTCTTGCCGGCTGCAATCTGGGGCCGGCCTATCATCGCCCGACGCTCGACGTCCCGATCGCGTTCCGCGAGACCGCGCCGGCCGCCGCCTCGCCGTGGCCGCAGCCGGGTTGGTGGCGCGCGTTCGGCTCGCCGGAACTGGACGCGCTGATCGGCGAGGCGATCCTGCACAACCAGACCATCGCCGCCGCGATCGCGCAGGTGCGGCAGGCCGATGCAGCCGTCACCATCGCCGGCGCGCCGCTGCTGCCGACCCTGAGCGCGCTCGGCAGCGGCACCTACGAGCGCGTCGGCAAAGGTGCACGCAGCCGCAACTCCGGCGTCGCCTTCACCACGACCCCGAGCAGCGCCGTGGTAACAGGCGGTGGCGGCAATTCCCATTTTGTCGACATCCGCAGCTACGGATTGTCGCTCGACGCCAGCTACGATCTCGACTTCTGGGGCAAGAACCGCGCCATCTATCAGTCGGCGCAGGCGAGCGCGATTGCCAGCCGCTATGCCGAGCAGGTGGTGGCGCTCACCGTCGTCACCGGCGTCGCCACCACCTATCTGACCGCGCTCGGGCTGCAGGACGAGATCCGCGTGGCACAACAGAACCTGCGCGACGCCGAGCAGGTGCTGCGCGCAACCCAGGGGCAGCTCGATGCCGGCACCGCCTCGGCGCTCGACGTCGCACAGCAGCAGGCGCTGGTCGATGGCCTGCGCGCCACGATCCCGGCGCTGATCAGCCAAGAGAAGCAGGAGGTGATCGCGCTCGGCATCCTGGTCGGCCGGCCGCCCGAGCAAATCACGATCACCGCCGGCACACTGACCCGCCTGCCGGTGCCGAACGTCGCACCCGGCCTGCCGATCGCATTGCTGGCGCGTCGGCCCGACGTCGCCGAGGCCGAGGAACAGATCGTCGCCCAGAACGGCAATGTCCGGGCCGCGCGGGCGGCGTTCTTTCCCGCCGTGTCCCTCACCGGCAGCGCCGGTTGGCAGAGCACGGCGCTCACCGCCCTGATCAGCCCGAGCTCGGCGCTGCTCTCGATCGGGGCGAGCGTGGCGCAGACCATCTTCGACAACGGCCTGCTGCGCGGACAATTCCGCCAGGCCCAGGCACTCGAGGATCAGCTTGTCGCCCAATACCGCCAGTCGGTGCTGCAGGGGCTGACCGACGTGGAGAATGCGCTGACGGCGCTGCGCTACACCACGGAGCAGGAAGCGGCCCAGCGCCGGGCGGTCGCATCGGCCGAGCGCGCCGCCGCAATCGCCCAGGCGCAGCTTGCTGCGGGGACGGTGAATATCATTACGGTACTGAACGTGGAGACCACGCTGTTCAACGATCTTTCGACCCTCGCACAGGTTCGCCTCGCCCGCTTTCAGGCGCTGATCGCGCTCTACAAGGCGCTTGGCGGCGGTTGGCAACTTCCCTCGCGGGGAGTCTGAGACGATGCGCCGCCTGCTGCTGATCCTGCTCGGCCTGGCGATCTTTGCCGGCATCGCCTTTGTCGTTGTCAATCGGCCCGGCCCGGCCGCGACCGCCGCCCGCGGCTCCGACAAAGGGGCGCCGGTGCCGGTGCTAGTGGCAGCCGCCAAGACAGAGGACGTGGACATCTGGCTGCCCGGCCTCGGCACCGTGCAGGCGTTCAACACGGTCACCGTCCGCTCGATGATCGACGGCCCGCTGGTCAGCGTGCAGTTCAGCGAAGGTGATGAAGTGAAAGCGGGTGCCGTGCTCGCGCGCATCGACCCGCGCCCCTATCAGGCCGCACTCGACCAGGCGACCGCCAAGCGCGAGCAGGACCAGGCGAACCTCGCCAACGCCCAGCTCGACCTCGCGCGCTACGTCAAGCTTGCCGCGACGAACTATTCGACGAGGCAGCAAGCCGACACGCAGCGCGCGACAGTCAAGGAATTGCAGGCGCAAGTGGCGCAGGACAGTGCCGCGATCGAGACCGCGCGCACCAATCTGAGCTACACGACGATCTCCTCACCGATCGACGGGCGTGCCGGCATCAGGCAGGTCGATCAGGGCAACATCATCCACGCGAGCGACACCAACGGGCTGGTGGTGATCGCACAGATGCACCCGATCTCGGTCCTGTTCACGCTGCCGCAGCAGCAGCTCGGCCCGGTGCGCGCGGCACAGCAGGCGGGCCGCGTGGAGGTGCAGGCCTTGCCGCAGGGGATGAGCAGCCCGCCGATCGCGGCGGCGCAGGAGCGGGCGGGACCGGGCCTCGCTGCTGCCGGCGGGAACGCCACGGTCGCCGCCGACCCGCCCCCGGTGGTGCTGGATACCGGCACGCTCGCGGTGCTCGACAATCTGGTGGACAGTTCGACCGGCACCATCAAGCTGAAGGCGACGTTTCCCAATCCCAGCGAACGCCTCTGGCCCGGCGGCTTCGTCAATGTGCGCCTGCTCGCGCGCGTCGAGCGCGGCGTCGTCACCGTGCCGCCCGCGGCGGTGCAGCTCGGCCCTAACGGCGATTTTCTCTACGTCGTCGGCGACGACAAGGTGGCCCATCGGCGCGAAGTCACGGTCGGGCATCAGGACGAGCAGATCGCGGTCATCAAGACCGGCCTTGTGGCGGGCGAAAGCGTGGTGACCGATGGTGCCTCGCGCCTCGCTGACGGATCGAAGGTCACGATCACGGCGCCGCCCGCGACCGCAGTGCAGGCGCCGCCCGCACGCCAGCCGGCGCAGCATTCTTGAACATCTCGGCCCCCTTCATCGCGCGACCGATCGCGACCTCGCTGCTGGCGGTCGCGGTGGTGCTCGCCGGGCTGCTCGGCTACCGCGCGCTGCCGGTCTCCGCCTTGCCGCAGGTGGATTTCCCGACGATCGAGGTGACGACGCAGCTTCCCGGCGCCAGCCCCGAAACGATCGCGACCCTGATTACCGCATCGCTGGAGCGCCAGTTCGGCGAAATCCAAGGGCTGACCAGCATGATCTCGGTCAGTTCCGAGGCGACCAGCCGGATCACGCTGCAATTCAGCCTGACCCGCACGCTCGACAGTGTCACGCAGGACGTGCAGGCCGCGATCAACGCGGCGTCGGGCACGCTGCCGGCCAACCTGCCCTACCCGCCCACCTACTCCAAGGTGAACCCGGCCGACGCACCGGTGCTGACCTTGGCGCTGACCTCCGACACGGTGCCGATCCCCCAGATCGCCGATGCCGCCGACACGCTGCTGCAGCCCAAATTCGCGCAGATCTCCGGTGTCGGAAAGGTCACGGTCGAGGGCGGGCTGCGACGGGCGGTGCGGGTGCGGGTCGATCCCACGCGGCTCGCCGCCTACGGGCTCGGGATGGAGGACGTGCGCAGCGCCGTCTCGGCCGCCAACGTCGATGGCGCGAAGGGCGGCTTCGACGGCGCGCGGCAGGCGGTCTCGCTCGGCGCCAACGACCAGCTCGTCTCGGCAGCGGCGTATCAGGATCTCGTCATCGCCTGGCGCAACGGCGCGCCGGTCCGGCTGCGCGATGTGGGGGACGTGGTGAGCGGCGTCGAGAACGACCGCATCGGCGCCTGGTATTACCCGCAATCCGGGCCGCAATCCGGGCCGCAATCCGGGCCGCAATCCGGGCCGCAATCCGGGCCGCAATCCGGCAGCCGCCAAAGCATTCCGGCGGTGCTGGTCGACATCCAGCGCCAGCCGGGGGCGAACATCGTGCAGACGGTCGACGCGATCAAGGGGGCGCTGCCCGCGCTCGCCGGCGCGATCCCGGCCGGAATTGCGCTGCACGTCGTCACCGACCGCACCGCCACCATCCGCGCCTCGGTCGCGGATGTGCAGCTCACGTTGCTGCTCTCGGTCGCACTGGTCACGCTGGTCATTTTTCTGTTCCTCGGCTCCGTGCGCGCGACCTTGATCCCGGCGCTCGCGTTGCCGCTGTCGCTGATCGGCACGTTCGGCGTGATGTCGCTGCTGGGCTTCGGGCTCGACAATCTCTCGCTGATGGCGCTCACGGTCGCGACCGGCTTTGTGGTGGACGACGCGATCGTGATGATCGAGAACATCGTCCGCTTCATCGAGCAGGGCGTGCCGCCGCTCACGGCCGCATTCCGCGGCGCCAAGCAGATCGGCTTCACCATCGTCTCGCTCACGGTCTCTCTGGTCGCGGTGTTCATCCCGCTGCTGTTCATGACCGGGGTGGTCGGCCTGCTGTTCCGCGAGTTCGCGATCACGCTGACGGTCTCGGTCGTGGTCTCGGCCCTGGTGTCGCTGACACTGACGCCAATGCTCAGCGGGCGGCTGCTGCGGCCGATCGAGCAGGAACGGCCGGGGCGGCTCGCGCTCGCCTTCGAGGCCGGATTCCGTGGCGCACTCGGCTTCTACCGCCGCACGCTGCACTGGTCGCTCGGGCGCGAGCGGCTGATGCTGCTGATCGCGGCGGGCACGCTGGTCGGCACCGTGCTGCTGTATCTGGTGGTGCCGAAGGGTTTTTTGCCGCAGCAGGACACCGGCATCGTCACCGCCGTGTTGGAGGCGTCGCAGACCGCCTCGATCGCCCGCATGGGCGCGTTGCAGCTTCAGGTGGCCCGCGTGATCCGCGCCGATCCCGCGGTGCAGGACGTCGCTTCGTTCGTCGGCACCGGCACGATCAACGCAACGCCCAACACCGGCCAGATCACGATCGCGCTGAAACCGATCCGGCAGCGCGCGCCGGTGCAGACCGTGATCGCCCGGCTCGACGCCCGGCTGCGAAGCATCCCCGGTGTCGCCGTGTTCATGCAGCCGGTGCAGGACATCCAGCTCGGCACGCGGGTCAGCCGCACGCAGTACCAGTACACGCTCACCGACACCAACCGCGCCGAGCTCGCGCACTGGGCGCCCCTGCTCCGCGCCCGCCTTGCCGAAATGCCCGAACTGCGCGACGTCGCCAGCGACCAGCTCGACGACGGGCTGCAGACCTTCATCCAGGTGGATCGCGACGCCGCGACCCGGCTCGGGGTGCCGATGCAGGCAGTCGAGGATACGCTTTATGATGCGTTCGGGCAACGGCAGATCAGCACCATCTTCGCCCAGACCAACCAATATCGCGTGGTGCTGGAGGTCGATCCCGCGTACCAGCTCGGGCCGGACGCACTCCAACACATCTACGTCTCGGGCAGCGCTTCCTCGCTCAATTCGAGCAACGCGAGCAGCACCGGCAACGGGCCGAGCCAGATCACCACGACCAACACCGGCAATGCGACGCCGCAGGTCACGGCATCGAGCCTCACCAGCACCGCCAAGACGACCAGCGTGCCGCAGGTGCCGCTCGCCGCGATCGCACGCATCGTGCGGCAAACCGCGCCGCTCGCGATCACCCACCAGCAGCAATTCCCCGCGGTGACGCTGAGCTTCAATCTCGCCCCCGGGGCCTCGCTCGGAGCGGCAGTCGCGGCGGTGGCGCGCGCCGAGGCGGCACTCGGGACGCCGGCGACGATCAGCGGCACCTACTCGGGCGACGCGGCCGAGTTCCAGCGCAGCCTCGCCGCCGAGCCGTGGCTGATCCTGGCGGCGGTGGTAGTGATCTACATCGTGCTCGGGGTGCTCTACGAGAGCACGATCCATCCGGTGACCATTCTCTCCACCCTGCCCTCGGCCGGCATCGGCGCGCTGCTGGCCCTGATGCTCACCGGCACCGACCTCTCGTTGGTGGCGCTGGTCGGCATCGTGCTGCTGATGGGCATCGTGAAGAAGAACGCGATCATGATGGTCGATTTCGCGATCGAGGCAGAGCGCGACCGCCGCATCGCGCCGCGCGACGCGATCGAGGAGGCAAGCCTGCTGCGCTTCCGCCCGATCATGATGACGACCGCCGCCGCCCTGCTCGGCGCGCTGCCGCTGATGCTGCAGGGGGGCGCCGGCTCCGAGCTGCGCGTCCCGCTCGGCATCACCATCGTCGGCGGGCTGTTGTTGAGCCAGTTCCTCACGCTCTACACCACGCCCTCGATCTATCTCGCCTTTGAGCGCCTGCGCCTGCGCTATGGTCGCGTCGCGCCCGCACCCGAGCCGGCGGAGTAGGCGGTGGGCTTCTCTGCCCCGTTCATCCGCCGGCCGGTTGCGACCATCCTGCTCTCGCTCGGCCTGCTGCTGGCGGGCGCCGTCGCGTACCGCTTCCTGCCGGTCGCCGCACTGCCCAGCGTGGACATCCCCGCGATCGTGGTGTTCGCCAACCGCCCCGGCGCCGACCCGCAGACGATGGCGAGTTCGATCGCGGCTCCGCTGGAGCGGCGCCTTGGAGAGATCGCGGGCGTCAGCGAGATCACCTCGATCAACTCGCTCGGCGCCACCAGCATCATCGTGCAGTTCGACGTCGATCGCAGCATCGACGGTGCCGCCAGCGACGTGCAGTCGGCGATCAACGCCGCCGAGAGCGATCTTCCGGCCGACCTGCCGCAGCCGCCGCACTACCGCAAGTTCAATCCGGCCGAGGCGCCGATCATGACGCTGGCGCTGAGCTCCGACCGGCTTTCGACGGCGCAGGTCTACGACGCGGCGGATACTGTGCTCGGCCAGCGCCTGTCGCAGGTGGAGGGCGTGAGCCAGGTCACCATCGACGGCGCCGAGAAGCCGGCGGTGCGCATCCGCCTCGACCCCGTCGCGCTTGCCGCCGCCGGCCTCTCCGCGGAGGACGTGTACAACGTCGTCCGCTCCGCGAATGTGACGCAACCGACCGGCAGCCTGGAAGGTCCGCTGCGCGCGCAAAGCGTCGGGGTCAACGGCGAGATCACGCAGGCGCGCGACTACCGCACGCTGATCCTGCGGACCAAGAACGGTGCCATTCTCCGGCTCTCGGATGTCGCGAGCGTGATCAACGGCGTCGCCAACACGCAGCTCGCGGCGTGGGATGGCAACCAGCCTGCGATCCTGCTCACGGTCACCAAGTCGATCGGTGCGAACGTGTTGCAGACGATCGCCCGCATCCGCCAGGTGCTGCCGTTGCTGCGCTCCTGGATGCCGGCGGACGTGAACCTGAAGGTGATCTCGGATCGCACGAGCACGATCCGCGCCAGCGTGGACGACGTGCAGTACACGCTGCTGCTGGCGGTCGCGATGGTGCTGCTGGTGGTGTTCCTGTTCATGCGCCGGCTGGTGCCGACGGTCGCTGCCGCGGTCACCGTGCCGCTCTCGATCGCGGGCACGCTGGCGGGGATGTGGTTCCTCGGCTACAGCCTCGACAATTTCTCATTGATGGCGATCACCATTTCGGTCGGCTTCGTCGTGGACGACGCGATCGTGATGATCGAGAACATTCATCGCCATATGGAGATGGGCAAGCGGCCGCTTCGCGCCGCTTTCGACGGCTCGCGGCAGATCGGCTTCACGGTCATTTCGATCAGCGTCTCGCTGGTGGCCGTATTCATCCCGATCATCTTCATGGCCGGCGTCCTCGGCAGCTTGTTCCACGAGTTCGCGATGACGATCACGCTTGCGATCGCGGTCTCGGCGGTGGTGTCGCTCACGCTCACGCCGATGATCTGCGGGCGCTTCATGCGCCGCTTCCGCCCCGGCTCCGGCGGCCGGCTCGATGCCGCGTTCGAGCGCGGCTTCCGCGCCGTGGTGCGCGGCTATGCCCGCACGCTCGACTGGGCGCTGCGCTGGCGGCGCATGATGCTGCTGGTCACCTTCGCCACATTCGCGGCGACGATCTGGCTCTACACCGTGGTGCCGAAGGGCTTCCTGCCGATCGAGGATACCGGGATGATCATCGGCCAGACGCTGGCCGCGCCCGACGTGTCGTTCAAGGCGATGGAGCAGCGGCAGCGCGCCGTCGTGCGGGTGATCCTGGGCGATCCGGCGGTCGCATCGGTCGGCTCCACGATCGGGGTCTCCAGCGGCTTCAATGGGCTCAACCGCGGCCGTCTCACGATCCAGCTCAAGCCGCTCGACCAGCGCGGCCTCTCATCGGAAGCAGTGATCGCGCGGCTGCGTCCGCACCTGCTGCGGGTGGGGGGCGTGCAGACCTTCCTTTACTCGGCGCAGGATTTGCGGGCGGGCGGGCGCACCGGCGGATCGCAGTTCCAGTTCGTGCTGCTCGACCAATCGCTCTCCGAGCTTCGTGTCTGGGCGCAGCGGCTGGAGGCGAAGCTGAAGACGATTCCCGGCATCGCCGATGTCGCGAGCGACCAGGACCGCGCCGGTCCGCAGGAGAACGTGGTGGTCGATCGCGATGCCGCAGCGCGGCTCGGCGTCTCGATCGCCGCGATCGACAACGCGCTCAACAACGCCTTCGCCCAGCGCCAGGTCTCGACGATCTACACCGAGCGCAATCAGTACAAGGTGGTGCTGGAAGTCGCGCCCGCCTTGCAGACCGACCCGTCGATGCTCGCCCACATCTTCGTGGGTGCGACCGGGGGCGCCCAGGTGCCGCTTGCGGCGTTGGCGCATTTCGAGCGCGGCACCGCGGCGCTGACGGTGCGTCATCAGGGCCAGTTTCCGGCGGCGACGCTGAGCTTCAACCTCGCCCCCGGCACCGCGCTTGGCACGGCAGAGACACTGGTCCAGAACGCCGCGCGCGATCTGCGTATGCCGCCCAGCGTGCGCACCGAGTTTGCCGGCAACGCGCAGTTCCTGCGGCAGGCGGTCAGCAGCGAGCCTTTGTTGCTGACCGCAGCCTTGATCGCGATCTACATCGTGCTCGGCGTGCTCTACGAAAGCATGATCCATCCGCTCACGATCCTGTCCTCGTTGCCCTCGGCGGGCCTCGGCGCGCTGCTCGCGATCCTGCTCACCGGCGGCGATCTTTCGCTGCTCAGCCTGATCGGGATCGTGCTGCTGATGGGCATCGTAAAGAAGAACGCGATCATGCTGGTCGATTTCGCGCTGGAGCAGGAGCGCGACCACGGCCGCGCGCCGCTCGAGGCGATCTACGAAGCCTCGCTCGTGAGGTTCCGGCCGATCATCATGACCACGCTTGCGGCGATTCTCGGCGCGCTGCCGTTAGCACTCGCCTTCGGCACCGGCGCCGAGTTCCGCCGCCCTCTCGGGATCGCGATCGTAGGTGGGCTGATCGTGAGCCAGGTTCTGACGCTCTACACCACGCCGGTCGTCTATCTGGCGCTGGAGCGCCTGGTGCGCGGTCATCGCCGTCCGATCGTGGCCGCCGCCGAATAGACGTGACGCCGTGACCGGGCAACCATCGCCTGTCCGCGTCATTCTCGCTGTATCCGACAGCAGAGGAGCGGGATCATGGCCGACGTGAAGGGCCGCAAGGTTGCCGTGCTGGCGACCGACGGGGTGGAGCAGGTGGAGCTCACCGAGCCGGTAAAGGCGCTGAAGCAGGCGGGCGCCCAGGTCACGATCGTCAGCCCCAAGGGCGGCGACATCCAGGGCATGAACCACGACGAGAAGGGCGATACGATCGGCACCGACCAGGCACTCGACGATGCCCGGCCGGACGCCTTCGACGCACTGGTGCTGCCGGGCGGGGTCGCCAATCCCGACAAGCTGCGCACCCTGCCCAAGGCGGTCGCGTTCGTCCGCCACTTCTTCGACGCCGGCAAGCCGGTCGCGGCGATCTGTCACGGGCCGTGGACGATGGTGGAGGCTGACGTGGTGCGTGGCAAGCGCATGACTTCGTGGCCGTCGCTCAAGACGGACCTGAAGAATGCCGGCGCCAACTGGATCGATGAGCAGGTGGTGCGCGATGGGCTGCTGGTTACGTCGCGCAAGCCGGACGACCTGCCGGCGTTCTGCCGCGCGATGCTGGCGCTGTTCGCCGAGCCGGCGCACCGCCGCGCTGCGTGAGGCGCCACTCAGCGGCGGACGGTCGGCGCCGTCCGCCGCTTGCGGCCACCAACCAGCCGCAGCAGGCCGAGCGCGAGCAGCGCCGCCGGTGCCGTGGTCAACGCGAATTGCTGCCGGCTGCTCCAGAACTGGCTCGTTGTGGTGAGCGCCTCGGTGTCGAAGCGGCCATGCGCGGCGACGTCGAGGCTGGCAGGCGCGAACAGGTTCGCGGGCGCATCGGCCGGCTCCGACTCCGGCGTCATCTGGCCGCCATAGCCGGTGCGGGCGAGGAACCAATCCAGATACCAGGGTGCCAGCAATTCGCCCGCCAGCACCTTCAGGGTCGGATAGCCGATCCAGACTTCGCGCCGGTTGTGGGTCGCGGCGAAGACGATCGCGCGCGCCGGCAGTTCCGGCTGATAGACCGGCGGCACCGGGCGCGGACGGCGCGGCATCCGGCTCAGCGCCCAGTCGAATTGTGGCGTGTTGACCGCCGGCAGATAGACCGAAGTGATCCGCACTGGGATGCGGTCGTGCAGCAGTTCGGAGCGGAGGCTGTCGGTGAAGCCGCGGATCGCGTGCTTCGATGCGCAGTAGGGCGATTGCAGCGGGATACCACGATAGCTCAGCGCGGAGCCGACCTGCACCACCACGCCGCCGCCGCTCGCGCGCATGTGGCGGATTGCGGTCAGCGTGCCGTGAACGTTGCCGAGGAAGGACACCTCCATCGCGCGCCGGAACTCCTCGGGGCGGATCTCGAGCGCCGGGGCGAACACGGTGGCCATGGCGTTGTTCACCCACACGCCGATCGGGCCGAGTTCCTGCTCGATCGCGTCTGCCGCCTGCGCGACCGCGGTTGCGTCGGCGACGTCGGCGGCGGCATGGAAGGCGCGCGCGCCGCCCTGATGCAGTTCCTCGACGGTCCGGCGCAGCCGGGTCTCGCCGCGCGCGATCACGCCGACGGCGTACCCTTTGGCGGCGAACGCCCGCGCCGTCGCCCGCCCCACGCCGGCGCTGCCGCCCGTGATCACCACCGTCCTGTGTCGCGCCATGCCTGCCGCTCCCGTATCCGTCATGGCGACAACGGCAGCCCGCCGGCCCGGTTCGCGCAACTATCCGGGGTTGCCGGTCCCGACCGACGGCGGCGCGGCACCGGCCGTCTCCGATGGCCCGCTCAGGCGAAACAGCCCGGGACGGCGTCCTCAAAGGCGCCGCGGACGATGCCGTAGCAAGGGCAGGTGAATCGCTCCAGCGTCCCGCGATCACGGACCACCACCGCGCCGCGCGTGTAGCGGATCGCTCCGCTCTCCTGGAGCATCTGCGCGATCGCGTTCACCGTTGGCCGCCGCACGCCCAGCATCGCGGCGAGGTATTCCTGCGTGAGCTCGAATCCCGTCCCCATCCGATCCTGGGTCATCAGCAGCCAGCGCGCCGCGCGCTGCTCGACCGCATGGACCGCATTGCACGCCGCCGTCTGCGCGACCTGGATCATCTGCGCATGGGCATAGCGCGCCAACAAGTCTTGCAGCGCCGGGCTGTGCTCGGCCAGGGCGGCAAAGCGTGCGACAGGCAGTCGCCGCCCGCGTCCCGGCACCTGCACGATCACCGCGAACGGCACGCTCTCCGGCCCGCGCAAGCGCACCGGACCGACCAGTCCCTCGCGGCCGATGGTCGCGACCTCGGCCCGCTTGCCGTCGTCGAACCGGGCGATCGCCGACGCGACGCCCTGATCGATGAACAGCACGGCCGTCGGTGGCCGTCCCGCCGGCTGCAGGGTCGCACCGATCGGCAGCTCGATCGTCTCCAGCAGCGGCAGCACCAGGGCGAGATCCGTGGCTGTCATCGCGGCCAGAAGTCGATTGCCGCTCGCGGCGCGGCCGATGCTGCTCGCATCCGGCGCCCGTACCGGCACGGCGTGCGTGGCACTCGCCATCGTTTGTCGGCCCATTGTTTCGTTGCGCGTGACAACACGAGGTGCGGAAACGCTTGTCAAGCCGCCGGCTGATGAGGCCGCCCGTCGCGTTCGATAGCGTACAAAGCACGGCGATGTGTCTGCCGCGACGCGAACGGCGCTGAATTGGCACCGTTCTGCCATTTCCGGGCGTGCTGCCGCGCGCGGCACCGCGAGGAACGATCCGGCTGCGGCCGGGCCACAGATCGATGCGTTAGAGGTTCAATCAGGCGCGAGCGAAAAGGAGTGATTTGCAAATGAAGACCCCGAGTGACCTGTTCCTGCACTTCCTGCAGGACATCTACTATGCCGAGCGGCAGATCCTGAAGGCGCTGCCGAAGATGGAGAAGGCGGTGCAGTTGCCGCAGCTCAAGCAAGGGTTGGAGCAACACCGCCAGGAGACGCAGGGCCACGTCGAACGCCTGCAACAGGTGTTCGAGATGGTCGGCAAGCGGGCGCGGGGAACCACCTGCGAGGCAATCAACGGCATCATCGAGGAAGGCGAGGAGGTGATCGAGGCGTTCGACGCGGGCGGTGTCCGCGACGCCGGCATCATCGCCAGCGCGCAGGCGGTCGAGCATTACGAGATGGCGCGGTACGGCACGCTGATCGCCTGGGCAAAGGCGATGGGCAAGAATGATTGCGTGCAGTTGTTGCAACAGACGCTCGATGAGGAGAAGAAGGCGGACTCGCTGCTCAACCAGATCGCCAACCACGACGTGAATAAGCAGGCGATGCGCCAGGCTGCGTGACGCGACGACCGGCGTGACGCGGCGACCGGCGCGGCGGTGCCACTGGCCGCCGCGCCGGAACCGTCGGTCGGGCGCGGCGTTGCGGCCCGATGCAGCAGGGTAAGAGCGATGCCGGACACGAAAGCCCATTCGTCCCTCCCCACCCGGAAGACGCACGGAGATGACGGGACGACCCCGGCGACGAGCGAGGGGAAGCCCGCTTCGTTGCCGACTTCACACCGCCACGATACCGAAACCGTGCACCATGCGCAGGACGAGGAGCGTCCCGGCGAGCCGGTCGGTGGGAAGGGCAAGCGGAAGGGCTGACTGCGCTTCGCTGCCGATGCTGGACGGTGGAGGCCCTGGTCGAGGCCGCTCCCGCCGGGCGAGGATGCCGCCGCACGACAGCGGAGGCCGACCATGTCCGAGACCATCAACCAGGCGGGCGCGCCCGCCTTCGGCGCCGCCGAGATCGGCGCCATTGCGCACCTCTACCGCGGCGAGCTCTACCGCAGCACGGTGTGGCGAACGCGGCTTGATGCGACGACCAACTGGGCCGTGGTCTCCACCGGCCTCGCCCTGTCGCTCACCTTCAGCACCGCCTCCGCATCGCCCCTGCCCCTTGTGCTGGTGGGACTGCTGGTGGCGGTGTTCCTGTTCATCGAGGCCCGGCGCTACCGCTTCTTCGATTTCTGGCGGGTGCGGGCCCATATTTTGGAGACGCAGTTCTTCGGGCCGATCCTGCTGGGGCGAGGTCCGCAGGTCGGCAACGGCTGGAACGAGGTCCTCTACCAGGACTATCACCGGCCACGGCTGCACATCACGCTCCTTGATGCGATGGGGCGCAGGCTGCGTAAGAACTATGGCTGGATCTTCGCGATCCAGTTAACGGCCTATCTGGGCAAACTGCTCATCCATCCTGAACCGCTCGGCTCTTTCCGGGAATTGTGGGTGCGGGCGACGATCGGTCCGGTGCCGGGGCAGGCCGTCCTGCTCGCCGGGCTCGCCTTCCATGCGAGTTGGGTGGTTCTCGCGTCGCTGACCATCCACAGCCGGCGCGGCAAGGGGCAGGCGAGGACCCCGCCCACGACCGATCAAGTGCTGGAACTGGCACGGCAGACCGCTTGAGTCCATCGCATCCCAACACGACGGGACGTCACGATGCTGGAACTGGAACGGCCATCCGACCTCGTCGCCCATCTCGGCGAGACGCTCGGCCCGGGCGAGTGGCTGATCGTGGAGCAGCGGATAATCGACCTGTTCGCCGAGGCGACCGGCGATCGGCAATGGATTCACCTCGATGTCGAACGCGCACGCCGCGAGATGCCCGGCGGCCGCACGATCGCGCACGGCTATCTGCTGCTCGCGCTCGTGCCGCGCCTGTCGCACGCGCTATGGCACGTGCGACAGCGCTCCCGCGGCATCAACTACGGCTCGAACCGGATACGATTCACGGCGCCGGTACCGGCGGACGCGCGGGTGCGGCTGTGGCAGGTTTTCCGGGCCATTGAGCCGATCGCGGGCGGCGTGCGCGTGACGATCGAGAGCACGTTGGAATTGGAAGGCAGCGAGCGCCCGGCCCTGGTCGCCGAGACGGTGTCGCTGCTCTACGAGTGAAGCCGGCGCTGATGCCGCTCTGACCCGGGATGCTGCCGGGCCAGGGCGTGCGCCGGCACTTCGGCGGCTTCGCCAGGAACATCGCCCACGGCCTCACCATGCGGCACGATCACGGATCGCAATACATGGCGGAGTTCTCCCGCCTTCGTCCGCTCGCCGGAGGGCAAACGGCTGCGCCGCAGCACCGGCCGGCAGGCAGCAGCAGCCGTTCGGCCTGGCAGCCGCGAGCTGACGGCGGGCGGCAGCGGCCTTCACGACGGCCGCGCGAGGCGGCTGCCGTGCGAAATTCAAGAATTCTGCACCAATCCTTTATCGCTCGAATATTCGATAAGAGCGCCGGTGTGTTCGGGGATCAACGCCGATTATCGGGTTATCTTGGATACTGACAGTTCCTCGGCCCGCATGCCGTAAGCTGAGTTTGAAGTAACGCTCCCATCAGGGGCGGTTCTCACGTGAAGGCGGACTGGGTCAGGTTGGAGACCCCGGCGAAGGTGATGCTGGTGTGGTCGGAAAGCGTGATGGTGGTGTTACCGTTCGCGACCGTGGCGCCGCCGAGGGCGTTCTGCACCTCGTTGGCCCCATAGCCCTGGAGGTCCACCAGGTCGCCCTGGCCGGGGTTGAATCCGACTACGACATCGCTGCCCCCGGCCTGGCCGTTGACGAACGCGAACAGATCAGCGCCGCTGCCGCTGATGATCGTGGCATTGCCCTGCCCGGCGAAGAACGTCTCGTCGCCGGAGCCGCCGCCCATCAGATCGGTGCCGGCCCCCGCCCACATCACGTTGTTGCCGGAGGAGCCGAGCCCGCTCAGCGTTTCGTTGCCGCTGCCTGCGGCCAGGAGGTCCGGATTCGATCCGCCAGCGAACAAAAGGTCCGGGCCGCTGCTGCCGAAGATCGTGGCGGCGCCGGTACCGCCGACGATGATGTTGGCGTCGCCGGAGCCGCCGGCGAACAGCCCACCCCCCGCGCCGCCGTTGATCACCGCGGTGCCGGTGCTGCCGCCGATCACCGTCGCCGGATTGTCGCCGTTGACGAAGGACAGGGTGCCCGTGCCGACCGCGGCCAGGTCTTGGCCGACGGCGAACACGGTGTCGCTGCCGGCGCCCGGGTAGATGGTGTCGTTGCCCTCTGAGATGATGAGGTCGTTGCCGTTGCCCGGGTCGATCTTATTCGTTCCTGTCCCGGCGGTGATGGTGTCATTTCCGGTCGTGCCGACGAAGTCGTCATTGCCGTTGTCGCCGGTCATCGAAACGCTCTGGCCAGCGTCCTGAAAAGTCATCAGCGTCGGGGAAATGGGGATTTCGTACAGCGTAGTGCTGGGAGACGAGATAGGGTAAACTCGCGCATCGAAAACGCCGGTGCTCACGCCCTCGAACTCGCCCGTCCCGCTGGCCGGGACCGACGTGCCGTCAGTGAAATGATAGACTCCGGTATAGGTGAACGGTACAAGTGCGTCCTGCTGATAGGCAACGATTTGCACTCCGACGGCGTCGTTGGGCGGAACCGTAACCGACACCTGGCTCTGATAGGTTGTCTGCTGGCCGCTGCTGGTGGATTCTCCATGGCTGATGGTCGTCGAGTAGCCGAGTTGCATCGAAAGCTTGGTGTCTCCGATAACGGGCACCCCGAATGTCTTTTGCGCGCCTATCGTCACGGATACGGTGTGGCTGACGCTCCAATCATAGGTCTGGGTGTTCGAATAGGTCAGGCTCAGGGTGGTAGTCTGGGTTGCCGGCAAATGGGATGAATTGGTCAGCGTTTGCGCTACGCTGTATACTTGGTTGACTTGTGGGAAAGTCGCTTGCGCGAGATCATAGTTGATCGATGTCAGTTCCAGATTCTGGAAGGTGGCAGAGTTGCCGCGTGCTGCACGGGCCGAGCCGGTAGCTACTCCGTTTGTGCCGGGATAAAGCGAGAGTGTGCCGTTGTCATTGAGTTGCAGAAATGTCGGCTTTGTGCCGGATGTTGGGAATGTGTTTAGCAGAACATACGGTGCCTGCCCGACGCCGTTCCACGGAAAATAAAATGGGACTCCATTGCCGAACACATAGTAGAGGGCGTACGGCCCAGCGCTCGGATTGGAGTAGTTGGCGGCCCAGAGCAGCGACGTATTGGGGTTCGGGCCATAGCTGACGATAAAGTTCCCGTCCGCTTGCAGGCGGCCGTTGAACGTGCCGGAGGGACTAACCAGCACATCGCCCGGACCAAATCCGGCCGGGGCCTCAACGTTGTCCGGCCCCGCGACGCTATTGATGTAGGTGTCAGTTGCCACGCCGTTCCTCCCTCCCCAGCTGGCGCGCTGTCCACGCTTTTGCTTGGCTGAGAGGATACCGCGAGCACGGATCGTGAGTCATCGCCGCGGTCCCGCTCATCGCGAACCTGTGATTGAGTCGGTTGAAGAAAGACCGCTCGCTTGCGCCTGTAACGGTGCGACATGCAGGGCCGAGCGCTTCTGCATCGAGCGAGCAAACGATGCCGGTTCGTTGCGACTTTACAAGGTGCGAAATGCGCGCAAAAGTCAAGACTTTCGAATTCTCTTCTTGCCTCTGGGCTTTCAAGGGGCTGCGGTTTCCGAAAGACATGATCGAAGAGACTGCCAACTGCGAGAACAACTCGTGCACGCGCCTGCTCGCGCGGATAGTCGTCGGGATCGCGTCGGTTCCGCCTCGCCATCTCGGTCATAAGCAGCTTCAAGCCGCCCTCAAAACGGCTTAGGGTTCGATCTGGGGTGCCAGAAACGGAGGGTACAGAGGCATGCTCGCATACGTGCCTCAGGAGCGTCATCTTTTTCCGCCCAGCAACCCGATCCCTGCGTTCGCGTCGAGCGGATAGATCACCCGAAGAAGTCCAGCGCCGGGCGCGCCTGTTCGGCCGGCCGCTCGGTCGCGGCCCGTACGAAGTCCTCGTCGAGTGGTCCAACCAGCGCGTCCAGCCGCGCCCAGTCCGTCGCCACCGGCTCCGGAATGACCGCTTGCCCATGCCGCCGAATGCGGACCTCGTCGGTCTCGAAGCGGAACGCCTTCGGCAGCCGCACCGCCTGCGAGCGCCCGGACCAGAAAACCTTCGCCTTGGTCATCCCTCATCCCCAAGACACGGCATAAAGATATGGCATCGCGCACTCTGGATGCCCACCGTCCGCGCGACTATGCAAGGCACCGCGGCAGCAGGAGCAGGCGATGAACATCGAAGGCACGCCGTGGCGCACCATCTGGCTGGAACCGGACGGCTGGGGCGTGCGGATCATCGATCAGACCAAGCTGCCCTGGGCGCTGGCGACAGTGCGGCTCGAGACCGAGCAGCAGGCAGCGCACGCGATCCAAGCGATGCTGGTGCGCGGCGCACCGCTGATCGGCGCCACCGCCGCCTACGGACTCTGCCTGGCCCTGCGGCGCAACGCCGGAACCGCGGCGATGGAGCACGCCGCCGCCATGCTCGCCGAAAGCCGCCCGACCGCGGTCAACCTGCGCTGGGCGCTGGAGCGGATGCTGACCCGGCTGCGCAACACCGCGACCGCCGACCGCGTCGCCGCCGCGTATGCCGAGGCGGCGCTGATCGCCGAGGAGGACGTGGCCCAGAACCGCGCCATCGGCCAGCACGGCCTGCCCCTGCTGCGCGCGGTCGCGGACCGCAAGCAACGGGTGGAGGTGCTGACCCACTGCAACGCCGGCTGGCTCGCGACGGTCGATTGGGGCACCGCCCTCGCGCCGATCTACGCGGCGCACGAGACCGGGATCGACCTGCATGTCTGGGTGGACGAGACCCGCCCGCGCAACCAGGGCGCCTCGCTCACCGCCTGGGAACTGGGCCGCCACGGGGTCGCGCACACCATCATTGCCGACAACGCGGGCGGCCACCTGATGCAGCACGGGCGGGTCGATCTGGCGATCGTCGGCGCCGACCGGGTGACCCGCACCGGCGATGTCGCCAACAAGATCGGCACCTACCTGAAGGCGCTGGCGGCGCATGACACCCAGGTCCCGTTCTGGGTCGCGGTGCCCTCGGCGACGATCGACTGGCGGCTCGATGACGGTCGCAATGGCATTCCCATCGAGGAGCGCGCGGCCGAGGAAGTCACCGCGATCACCGGCCGCGCCGCCGACGGCGCGATCGTTCGCGTGGACATCGCACCCGCGGGCAGCCCGGCCGCCAACCCGGCCTTCGACGTGACCCCGGCGCGGCTGGTGACCGGACTGATCACCGAGCGCGGCCGCTGTAGCGCGAGTGCGACCGGCCTTGCCGGACTGTTCCCCGAACGCGCCTGATCGCTACCGTCCGAAGCGGCGGCTGCGCTGCTGAAAGGCGCGCACCGCGCGCAGGAAATCGAGCTTGCGGAATGCCGGCCACAGCACGTCGGAGAAGTAGAATTCGCTGTGCGCGCTCTGCCACAGCAGGAAGCCCGATAGCCGCACCTCGCCGCTGGTGCGGATGATCAGGTCGGGCTCGGGCGTGCCGGCGAGATAGAGATGCCGCTCGATCTCGGCCGGGGTGACGCGGGCGATGGCGTCGGCCAGCGTGGCGCCGGACGCGGCGGCGGCATGCAGCATCCCGCGCACCGCATCGGCGATCTCCTCGCGCCCGCCATAGGCGACGGCGATCGTCAGCACCATGCCGTCGTAGAGCGCGGTCGCCGCCTCCGCCAGCCGGATCGCGGCGAGCGTCGCGGCCGGCAGCGCCTCCAGCCGGCCGATCGCGCGGATGCGCACGCGGCGGCGGTGGATCCGCGGGTCGCGGGCGAGCGCCGCGAGCTTGGCCTCGACCGCTGCCATGATGCCGGCGACCTCGGCGGCCGAGCGGTCGAGATTATCCGTCGAGCACACCCAGAGCGTCACCGCCGGAATCGCGAGCGCGCCGCACCAGTTCAGCACCTCGTCGAGTTTTTGGGCGCCGAGTGCGTAGAGCGCCGCGGGATCGGCGACGCCGAACAGGCGGCCGAAGCGGCGATTGCCGTCCAGGATCAGGCCGACATGACGCGGCGGCGGCCGCAGCCGCACCTGTGTCAGCAGACGCCGCTCGTAGAGCCGATAGAGGGGCCCGAGCAGGGTGTTGATGAAATTGCCGGGCAGCGCGGGTGCGCGCAGCACCGGAGCGGTCCGGGCCAGCGCGGTGGCGCCCAAGCCTACTTCCCCCCGGTCCACGGCCGCTCTCCTGCTTCGCGCCCGGCCCTTGGCCGTCGCACGTATCTAGCAGATTACTCGCGGCAGCGTCCTTATCGCGGCGATAATGCGAAGGAAGCGTGGCGACAATTTCACATCAGAGTTCGATGATCCCGCCGCGCAGCCCCTTGGCCACCGCCTCGGCGCGACTCGCCACGTCCAGCTTGTCGAACACCGCTTCGAGATGGAATTTCACGGTGTGCGCGGAGATGCCGAGGCGGCGCGCGATCGCCTTGTTGCTGAGCCCCTCGCCGAGCAGCGCCAGAATTTCGAGCTCCCGTCGGGTCAGCGGCGCCGCGGCCTCCTCCGCCGGGCCGAAACCGGCGGCCTCCGGCGCCCGCACCACCAGCCCGGCGGCGATCGCGCGCAGCGCCGCATCGAGCTGGCGCGCGGAGGCGCCGGCCGGCAGCTCGCCCGCCCAGCCCTCGCCCGCGCCGCCGCCGAGGGCGAGCGCCGGCAGATCGGCCTCGCGGGGCGCGCCGTCGGGTGCATCGGCGAGCAGCACGTCGCCGCCCTCGGCCACGACGGCGTGGCCGGAGGCGGCGATGAGGGCGGCGAGGCCGCGCCGCCGCACCGAGTCGGCGGCCAGCAGCCGCACCGCGAGCCGCGCGGGCGGGCCGTCCTCGGCGGCACTCACGGCGCCGGACGCGCGGCGATGGTCACCTCAAGCGTCTGCACCGCGCCGCCGCGCAGCAGCCGCAGCGTCGCGGTCTGGCCGATCCGCTCCGGCCCCAGGGCCCGCCCGAGGCCGTGCGGCCGCGCCAGCGGCGCCTCGTCGAGTGCGAGCAGGATGTCGCCGGGAAGCACGCCCCCCGCCGCCGCCGGCCCGCCCGAAGCGAGGCTCTGCACCATCATGCCCGTCTTGCAGCCGGCCGCCTCGCGCAGCGCCTCCGGCACCGCGACCGGCTGCAAGGTGACGCCGAGCCAGCCACGCGCGACGCGACCCTCGGCCAGCAGCGGTCCAACCACGCGTGCGATGGTGGCGGCGGGGATCACCAGCGCGCGGCGCCGCGGGCCGGTCGTGGACATCCCCAGCAGCCTGCCCTCGGCGTCGAGCACCGGCCCGCCCTCGTCGGCGCCGAGGCGGGCGTCGAGCCGCAGCAGCGCGTCGATCCGCCCGCCCGCCAGGCTGTGCCACGCCGGACCGACGGCGTGGATCAGCGCAAGCCGGGCGGTGGCGCCGCCGGCATCGTCGGCGCCCAGCACCAGGGCCAGGGCGCCGGGACGGGGATCGGCGGCCGCTTCCGGCCGGGCTGCGGCGATCGGTGCCGCGAGCCGCAGCACGGCGACGTTGGTGGAGGGATCGCGCCCGGCGAGCTGCGCCTTTGCGGTGGCACCGCCGGGCAGGGTCAGCTCGAATTCGGTCGCATCGGGCAGCGTCTGCTCGGAGGCCACGACCGCATCCGGCTGCCAGATGATGCCGCTGCGCCGCCGGTGACCGCCGGCGCGCAGGCCGACGATGGAGCCGGCCGCGCCGGCGACGCGCGCGGCGAGGGCCGCCGACAGCGTGGAGAGAGGATCGGGGGACATTGGCGGAGTTCCTTGGTTCATGGCCGCGAAGATGGGGCGCCGCGTGCGGTCGCGGTATCGGCCGGATGGAGGGGCGGACGGCCGGGCGGATGGCCGGGGTCGCGGCCGACGACGACGCTATCAGCGAAGGGCTGACAAGACCGCCGATCCGCCCCCATACTGCGCCCAACGCACAGGGACGGAACGCCCATGCTGGGGCTGATGCAGCGCCACGAATTGCTGGTCTCCTCGATCATCCGCTTCGCCGCCCGCCACCACCCGCGCGGCGAGGTGGTCTCGCGCACGACCGAAGGCGAGACGCATCGCACCAACTACGCCACCGTCGAGCGCCGTGCCCGGCGGCTCGCGCAGGCACTGGCGCGGCTCGGCGTGGGCGGAGCGGTGCGTGTCGGCACGCTCGCCTGGAACGGGTTCCGCCATCTGGAAATCTACTACGCCGTCTCCGGCATGGGGGCGGTGTGCCACACCATCAACCCGCGCCTCTCCGACGACGACCTCGCCTATATCATCGGCCACGCCGAGGACCGGGTGCTGTTCGCCGACACCAATTTCGCCCCGTTGCTCGCCCGGCTCGCGCCGCGCGTCGCGGGCAGCGTGCGCGCGGTGGTGTTCATGTGCGCGCCCGGGCAGATGCCGGACGTGGCCTTGCCGCCGGGGATGGCGCTGCTCTGCCACGAGACGCTGATCGAGGCCGAGGGCGAGGATTTCGACTGGCCGAGCTTCGATGAGAACACCGCCGCGGCACTCTGCTACACCTCCGGCACGACCGGGCGGCCGAAGGGGGTGCTCTACAGCCACCGCTCGACCTTGCTGCACGCCTACGGCATCAATCTGGGCGACGTGCTGGCGCTGCGGGCCGTCGATCGCGTGCTGCCGGTGGTGCCGATGTTCCATGTCAACGCCTGGGGCCTGCCGTACGCGGCGCCGATGAGCGGGGCGGCGCTGGTGATGCCGGGGCGGCATCTGGACGGCGCCAGCCTCGCCGCCTTCATGGCCGAGGAGCGGGTGAGCTTCACCGCCGGGGTGCCGACGGTCTGGCTCGGGCTGCTCGCCCACATGGAGAAGACCGGCGCGCGGCTGCCGGCGCTGCGCCGGATGATGGTGGGCGGCTCGGCCTGCCCGCTGCTGCTGCTGGAGGCGTTCGGGGCGATGGGCATCGAGGTGGTGCAGGGCTGGGGGATGACCGAGATGAACCCGGTCGGCTCGCTCAACACGCCGACACCCGCGACCGCTGATCTTCCACCCGCGGCGAAGCTGCGGCTGGGCGAGAAGCAGGGGCGTGCCTTCTTCGGCGTCGAGATGCGCATCGTGGATGACGACGGCGCCGAACTGCCCTGGGACGGGCGCGCGGCGGGCAATCTGATGGCGCGCGGGCCGTGGGTGTGCGACCGATATTTGGGCGATGACGAGACCCGCTGCGATGCCGAGGGCTGGTTCCCGACCGGCGACGTCGCCACGATGGACGCCGAGGGCTTCATCGAGATCACCGACCGCACCAAGGACATCATCAAGTCGGGCGGCGAGTGGATCAGCTCGATCGCGCTGGAGAACATCGCCGTGGGCCACCCGGATGTCGCCGAGGCGGCGGCGATCGCGGCGCTGCATCCGAAATGGTCCGAGCGGCCGGTGCTGATCGTGGTGCCCAAGCCCGACCGCGAGCTCGATCCCGAGAGCGTGCGGGCACTGTTCCGGGGCGGGATGGTGCCGGAGTGGTGGCTGCCGGATCGGGTGATCGTGGTCGATGCGATCCCGCATACCGGGACCGGGAAAATTTCGAAGAAGGCGCTGCGCGAGCGGTTCGGGCGGTGTTTGGTGGCGTGCGGGTGAGAGAGAATTACGAAAGCGTAGTATAATAGGTGCAACGAGAATATATCGCTGAGCACCAAGGCTGTGATATCGCGTAGAGATTGTCGCATTGACAGGTGCGACACACCCAAGGAGTGAGATGCCAAGCTACGTAATCCATATTGGGCCGCCAAAAGCTGGCTCGAAGAACCTGCAGAGTTCATTGCACTCTGTGCGCTCCGCTCTGGCGGCCAAGGGAATCTACTACCCAAACGAATGGGGCAACATCCATCACGCCGGACTTTTGGCAGAGCTGGAGACCGTTCCGAACCCCCGACTCGAATCGGTATTCCAGGCGCTCAATCGATCCGAGTACGAAACTATCGTTCTGTCCTGCGAGGGGTTCTATCGACTCGCATCGGAACAACTGGAGTATTTGCGACGGCTGCTTGACGGCGCTCCGACACACATCGTCTATTATTGGCGGCGTTGGTCGGAGTGGATTCCCTCGCAGTGGCAGGAGACAGTCAAGGCGGGCCGTTTCGAGACGTTCCCCCAGGAGCACTTCCGGTTCACGCAAAATCCCATGAAGTCTCGCGAGATAAATCCCACGCTGACGTGGAGTAAATTCGAAAACCTGTTTGGCCGGGAGACTCTTTTACTAATTTCCTTTGACAACTTGGTTGAGCGAAATCTCAACCTTTTCCAGCATTTTGTGCGAGCGGTGCTGCAATGCACGATTGACGCGACTCCCGAGAATGTCATGCTCAATACCTCGATGAGCAAATTCGACATCGAGGTTCTCCGCGTTATAAACTATTTGCATTATAGGAGGGAGGGAAAGACCGACGAATCAACTCGAAATCTTTATCTCAGAGCCGGCGACCAAATCGATCGACTGCCGATCATATCTTACATGGAACGCGATGTGGCCACTGTCGCGCTCAACGACCACGCGGCAGTGTTCGAACCCGTTATGGATGCTATGATGCCGTATCGAGATCGGTTTCTGAACCTGACCGCGCAAGGCGATCTCTTCGTTCGTAAAGTGCGGCGCTTCGATTATGTCCAGCAGAATTATCTTTTGGACGGCGATGCCGTCCAGGCGCTCAGGAATATTTACGCGCAGGTCCGGGCGGGCGTCCGCCGCGAGACGGTCGCAGTAGCCCGGTGACAGTCGCCACGGCGGCTCCGGGGTCCCTCGCCTCATGATTAGTCTTGGACACCGGTAAGCGGGACACGCGGATGAAGCTAGTCGGGCGAGTGGACTGTCTGACGCGCCAAGCCATCATGGGCTGGGTCGCAGACCGGGACGGAGAGCAGACGGCACTCCCGGTCGTTGTTTTGGTCAACGGCCGCGAGGTGGCGCGCTTCACGCCCGACCGGCCACGAGCCGGCCGGCCTGGTGCTGTCCAGCCGAATCTTGTGCGCTACGGCTTCGAGCATGAGTTCGCACCCCCGCTGTCGCTGTTCCATGCGCACGAGGTCGAGGTGCGGTTTGCCGCGAGCGGCGACCTGCTCAACGGCGGCGGTCGTACTTTCCGCGCGATGCACGCGCAGGTCGCCCCTAGCCGAGCGCGGCTTGCGCCCATCCTACTTACCGCCATAGGGCGTTCAGGGACCACCTACTTGATGAGCAGGCTCCGGGAGCATCCCGGTATCGTGGTGGCACCCGCGTACCCGTTCGAGACTAAGCTGCTCGCCTACTACTCGGCGGCGTTCCGGACTCTGGTGTCCAGCGCCGATCGCAAGAACTCGACAGAGCCGCGAGGCATGACCCTGCCGTCGCAGCGCTTCTACATCGGGCACAACCCGTTCAACGCACCCAACCTGTTCAACGCCTGCCGCAAGCCGGACGAACTCGCGACCTTCTTTGAAGAGACCGTTCCGGCGGCGATAGCCGGGACGTTCCGCGAGCTGCTGCTCGGCTATTACGCGATCGTCGAGCGTGACCAGGGCAAGTCCGAGGCGCGCTACTTCGCTGAGAAATGCGGCCTCGACGAGGTGTCCCGTTCCGGACCCGAGCTGTTCTTCCCAGACGTGCGGGAGATCGTGCTGGTGCGCGATCCCCGCGACGTGCTCTGCTCCTGGCGCTCGTTCTGGACCACCTGGAACAACGACACCAACGCGGCCATCGCGGCGCTCCGGGCGCAGTTCGGCACTCTTGACCAAATTCGGAAGCAACGCTCCGGCCAGCGGGTCGTTGTCCGCTACGAAGATCTCGTCCAGAGGCCGGCCGAGGCGCTGGGTTGCATTTGGAACTATCTCGAACTGGATCACCCGCTGGTCAGAGATCCAGACGCCGATGGCACGATGTTCGAGCGGCACGCGACCAGCAGGAACGCCGCTGCCTCGATCGGCCGCTGGCGCACTGACCTGGCGGAGGAGGAGATCGCGGCTGCGAACCGCGCATTCCGCCCGCTCTTGGAGGCGTTCGGGTATGAAGACGCGCTCGGGACAGCAGGGTAGCCGGGCATAAAGCGCCGACACGAGTGCCTTGCCTTAGAAGCTCGTTGACAAGCAGGTCCCTGGCACAATTTTCGTCATTGCGCGCGAAGCGAAGCAACTCAGCACCTCGCGGCACCGTCTCCGGATTGCTTCGTCGCTGCAATCCTCGCGATAGCGGTCGTAGCCACGGTCGGCGATCACCAGTACGTCGAGCGGCAGTGCGGCAGCAATTCTTCGGCGGCGACTTGCCGAGCTACCTGCGCGCGCTCAGAGGCTGACCCGGAATGGTTCCGGAATAGTTTAGCGAGTCATTTCAAGGAAATGGGCGATGGGTGGGTCACCTTGCGGTCTGCAGGAATTGTACGGGGTTGCGTGATTTCAGCGGCTTCGGTTCTCTCGTGGTTGCGAAGACACGAAGGAATGACCCGATGGCCTGGACTGAAATCACGCGCGCCAAGTATCGGCGCGATGGGCTGCGCTATGCAAGCGATACCACCAACGAGGAGTGGGGCGTGATCGAATCGCACCTCCCCGCGGCGGCAAGCTGCGGGCGGACGCGCGAGACCGACTTGCGAGATGTCGTCGATGCGATCTTCTATATCGCACAGTCGGGCTGCCAGTGGCGGCTGCTGCCGAAGGAGTTCCCTCCGTTCACGACGGTGCAGCGGTATTTCTATGCTTGGCGGGATAACGGAACCTGGCAGACCATCAATCATGCGCTGCTGATGTTGGTGCGCGAGGCCGCCGGCCGCGAGGCAAGTCCGAGCGCGGGCGTGATCGACAGCCAGTCGGTCAAGACCACGGAGGCTGGTGGTCCGCGCGGTTATGCGGCCGAGAAGATGATCAAAGGCCGAAAGCGCCATATTCTCACCGACACGATCGGCCTGCCGGTCGGGATGATCGTTCACCCCGCCGACGTTCAAGATCGCGATGGGGCGCCAGGCCTGCTGGCGAGCGTCCGCAGCGCCTTCCCCTGGTTGCGCCATGTCTTCGCCGACGGGGGCTATGCCGGTGACAAGCTGAAGGGCGTCCTCGAAAACCTCGGCGACTGGACCATCGAGATCGTCAAGCGGTCAGACGCCGCCAAGGGCTTCGTCCTGCTGCCCCGGCGATGGGTCGTCGAACGCACCTTTGCATGGCTCAACCGCAACCGTCGCCTGGCCAAAGACTTCGAGGCGACAACCCAAAGCGCGGTGACTTGGCTTTACATCACCAGTGTCAAGCTCATGATGCGACGGCTGGCAGCCGCTTGAGCCGCCGTGGTGGGCCAAATTTTCCCATTAAATCAATATACTCGCGTTCCGACGGCGATTTGAGTCAGACCCTCAAGACGGAGCTATTTTGGAGCGGTTCGACAAGACTGGCCTGACATTCTGGCCAGCTTCGGGACGGGCTCTCTGTTGACCAAAGATGGCCTCGTTGACCAGAGATGGCCTCGCGCCAGTTCCACTCCCCTAAGCTGTAAGTATAGCTCGTTGATGGCGGCAGTCACGCGTTCGTTGAGAAGATAATCCTGCTTCACGAATTCAATCTCTTTCTTTCTTTTCTTGAATATGGCTAAGCCATATTGTGTGGCCACAATAGAGCTCCCAAACTGAGACATAATTTCATCGTAAATTGGCCTCAGTGCCGGAACGTTATCATTAAGTATCCTTTTCTGGACTGACTGTCGCATACTATCAACAATCATTTCAATCTGATCTTTGTTCGATTTTTTCCTCAACACTCGCTTAAGCGCCTTGCGGACAGAGGTGCTGGGCTTCCGAAACTCCCTGGTCCCGACAACGTTCATTATCCTATTCAATTCAATCTCAAATATGGAGCCGGAACGGTTCACGATCTGGTGACCGGGTGATTGCATTGGCAATTGCAGGATCTCCGTGCAAAATACTTCGAAGATGTCCCCTTTCTTGTCAAGTATGTTGCTGTACGGCACGAGACGGATATTCTCTTTTCCGAATATCGAAGCATATCTCGAAAGAATACGCGAGTAGTTTATCGCGTAGTGGGAAGGCGCCACTTCAATGAATTTGCTATAGAACTCTGGAAAGGTCTCGACGCCACCCGTCTTGATGTGCTGCTGCCAGGAAGAGGGTAGCCAATCGCTCCAGCGGCGACAGTAGAAGACTATCTCCGCTGTGGCCGGCGCAATAAGCCTGCGGAAGTACTCCAACTCCCGGTCGCTAAGGGAGGGGAACCCCTCATTTGATATGAGAACTCGCCGGTAATCTCTGGAATTGAGCCGTTCAAACATACACTCAACCGGCGCCGAGTTTTCTCCCCTCAAAAGATTGATGAGACCGTGATGCGCGATCTCGTCTTCATTGGTTTCCATTTCCGGCATATAATACACCCCCCCGCTCAGCAGTTCTGCTCGCTTGGCATGAAAAGAGCTTTGCAAATAGGTCGTTCCGGTCTTCGGAGGGCCGACGTGAACAATATACGTGGTCATACCGATCCTCGGCGCGGTGTCTGCGGCTGGGCTGGATCGTTTATCTCGTCCGAACCTCCGCTCCCCCCGAAGGTCCGACAATTGGTACGCTAGCACGGCTTCCGCATCCGAGACAATCAAATCGGCTCTCGCGCAATGGTGAGTGATTGCCAACCTGCCCACAATTTCTTGCGGGCGGGGCGGGACCGTTAGCTCGCCTAGCCGCCACCAGCCGCGCAGTGGGAGAACGGCCGCGTGCAATACCAGTTAACCAGGTAAGGCAGCGTCGTCGGATCCGACTCCGGCAGCACGTGCGTCGGATGATCGTTCCAGCTTTCGATTACGACAAAGGTCGGTGGCGTGAGAGCGACAGAGCGCCATTGCTCAATGTGGCGCTGCGCGGCAGCCATCCACGCGTCATCGGTGCGGTCCGCAATGCTACCGTTGAAAATAACGCCGTAGTCGAGGTTGTGGTTTCGAAGCACCCCAATGATCGGCGGCACATAGGTCCACCAGGGCCTGCGCCATTGCACGTCGAAAATCATGGCAACCGGTGCCGAACCGGGAGCCTCGCGCCTGAGCGCGGTGATCCATTGTCCGATCTCCGGCGGCGGTCCAAGAGCGGTCAGCGGCTCGACATCGACCACCTTGATTCCCGGAAAGACCTCTTTTACCTCCCGAATATTTTCAGCAACGCCTGCTGCTAGACTATCGATGGTATAGGAGCACCGGTTGTGGCGTTGATTGTAGTAGCCGAAGTGCAACGGCTCGTCCAGGCTGATATAGGTGAGCGGGGCTCCGAGGCGCCGCAGCCGCATGGCCAAACTCAATGAGTGACGCGGCTGAAAGCTCATCCCCTCCGTGTGACGCTCGCAAGGTCGTGCCGAGGCTGCGGGCCACGCTACAGTGAGCCCGACGTTGTGGGCGCGCAAAAAGGCGAACAGGCGCCGCAGTTCTTCCTCCGGCGCCGTTGCGGCGAAGTGCGGGCCAAGCCCAAACACCTGAATCGTTCCGAGCGCCCGCTGCCACGGCGCTCCTGGCTCAAACAGACGGGGATAGTCGGCGTCGGAAAAGAACCCCTTTCCGCTGACTTCGTTGGCGCGCGGCATCATCCAGACCGCCTGGGCACGGGCCGCGATCACGGGCCCAGCCATCATGCCCGCGATGAGCATTACAGTGCGAAGCGGCATCCATCGCCTATGCGGCATGGCGATAGGTCTCCAGCTTAGGAATTGATCCGTGCCTGTCCCGGCTTCTCATACCTTTTTGCCACCGCCGAGGAGCCAAGCCGCCAAACCGCGCCGACGTCCCGGAGCTGATCTGCCGACACCCGCCGCGGCAGCCTCCTGCGTGGCGGCAATGAACCGAAGGCTGTCGAGCCGGGTTGCAATCTCATAATCGACCGGCGCGATCCGCTCAAATTTCTCGCCGGCCGCAAGGGCCAATTCCTTGTAGTCCCGGTCGTAGCATAGTTCGAAAAGATGCCGCAGTGTTTTTGCGTCTTCGCACACTGCCGTGAGATAGCGGATCATCTCCATGGCTCTGTCATCTCCTTGAGCCAGCATGACTCTGATCAACCTGAGACGTGGCCCATGCGAGTCTGGCTTGATCATCCCGAGCGCGCGATCGATCGCCTGGTGCGCTATAGCTGCGTCATGCGCTTCGGTGGCAATCTCGCCCATCTGAAGAAATCCCTGCATGGTGTCCGGCATGAAGGGCACCGCCTCGGCAAGGTGCTTTCTCGCCAGCGGCTCCTTGTCTTGCCGGATCAAAATCTCGACGCGCTGGCAACGTGCCTCGAAGTCGTCCGGCTTGATCCGCAGCGCGTGTTCAGTCGCGTCGAGCGCATCGTCAAGGCGACCGAGCCGGCGTTGTTGCTCGGCCACCCGCCGCCAGAACAGCGGCTCTTCCCCGGGGCGCCGCAGTACATCGGCCAGGTCCGCTTCGATTCTGTCCCGAGGCCGGCGGTGAAGCACCGGCTGCATCGCGACCAGCTCGATCCTCGCCTCCGCACTACCGCCAGCCTCCGAAATAAATCGCCGGGTCACGATTTCGGCACTGGTATGGTCATCCAGCTTGCGGAGCAGGATGAACGCCCGCCGCCAGGTCTGCTCATCACGCGGCACCAGCGCTTCGAGCGGACCGGCTTCGGCTTTCGCGGCCTCGCGCTCGCCCGCAGCCCAAAGGCTCGCGCAGAGCCCAAGCCTGGCGACCGCCAGATCCGGGTCCGCTTTCAGGCACGCCCGGTAGGCCTCGATTGCTTTCCCATGCTTGCGTGCCGCGGACAGCGTGCTCGCCTCCGCATACAACGCGCGGGCCTCTGGACTCGTGTCGGGCAGCGGCGCGCCCTGGGCGGGCGGTTCGTCGGGCGGCGGCATGGCGGCTCCGGTGCGCCATGTGACTCTGCCTGCGCCCGCCTCCTGTAGGCAAGCTCTTTGCAATCGGCGGCGATCCCGGGCCCGTCACGATGCTTGACAACGCACAACGGAAATGTTAGAGCGCATTACTTATCTGCAAGAAAGGAGATTAGCCGATGAGAGACGCGTACGGGCGGTTTATGCCGGGGGTCAGCGGCAACCCAGGTGGCCGGCCGCGCGGCGCCTACGCGCTGCGCGAGCAGGTGCGCGCGATGGCGCCGGAGTTGGCCAAGCAGTTGTTCGCGATCGCGCTCAATGGCAGGACGGCCGCGGGGGCGCGGGTGAAGGCGACCGCGGTGCTGCTCGATCGCGGCTTTGGACGGCCGGAGCGGGCGGAGCCGATCCCGCTGACGGACGATCTGTCGAAGCTCTCGGACGCCGAGTTGAACGAACTGATCCTCGCGGAGGAGGAGAGGGCGGAGGCCGAGGCCGAAACTGAGGCTGCCAACCGATGATGAGCCGGCGACGACCCGCGGCGAGCCTGTTTCTTTCGTGTTCTCAGGGGCAACGACCCTGATCCAGCCCTGTTCTCAGGCCGGCGGCGAGCCTGATCCGGCCCAGTTCCTCGGCCTCAGGGACCCTGTTTTGGCCTTGTTTCAGGCCCGGCGGTTTGGGGTCGCCCATTGCAAACGCCGCCGCAAACCCGGGCACGAGCCGCTACCGGTACACCGCCTGGTCCCACCGCCGGTGCAGCCACAGCCATTCTTGCGGCCGTGCCCTGATCCAGCGCTCCAGCGTGGCGTTCACCTGGCTCGTCAGTGCCGCGATGTCGGCCGCGCGGTCGCCGCTGTCGGGCAAGGGCAGCGGCGCATCGAGGATCATGCGAAACCGCATCGGTCCGATGCGCTCGACATGCGCCGGCAGCACCGGGCAGCGGAAGCGCAGCGCGAAGGCGGCCAGCGCCGGTGCCGTCATGGCGGGACGGCCGAAGAAATCGACCGCGATGCCCTCGTTCAGCTTCTGGTCCATCAAAAACCCGATCGTGCCGCCCTTCGCCAGATGGGCGAGTGCCGCGCGCGCGCCTTGCGCGCCTTTCGGGAACATCGGCAAGGGCGCACCGGCCGCCTCCTGCCGCAGCCGGGTCAGCACGGCGTCCACCTGCCTGTTGTTGGCCGCGCGATAGGCGCCGGAGCCGAGCACACCCAGCGCCGCCCCGATGCGCGGCAGCACCTCCCAATTGCCGATATGGGCGGCGAGGATGATCGCCGGCCCGCCGCCGGCGGCGATCGGGGCCGCGTGCGCCTCGCCCGCTACCTCCCAGCCCGCCCCCGCAGCGGTGCGGTCGAGCCGTGCCAGATGCGGCAGTTCGGCGACCGTGCGGCCAAGATTATCCCAAGCCCCGCGCAGGATGCGCTCGTGCGCCGCCGCGTCGAGCTCCGGCAACGCAAGGCGCAAGTTGATGCGCCCGATGCGCGAGACCGGCAGACTCGGGCCGATCGTGCGCGCGACCGCCCCGCCCAGATTCGACGCACGAACCGGCCCGAGCGCCCGCAACAGCCGCAGCCCAACCTCGAGCGCCGCCGCCTCGATCCGATGGGTCAGGCTCACGAGCTAAAAAGAAACGAGCCGCCACTTGGCGGCGTGGCGATCCAGGCGTGAGATACTTGGCGGGCGGGCCTGGATCGCCACGGCGCTCCGCGCCTCGCGATGACGTATCAGGTCGTCAAGCGGCAGGCAGATTCTCTCGCAGCTCCTTCGGCGGGCTAAACCGCACGACGGTCTTGGGCGGAAGGTCGATTTCCTGACCTTCCGGGTTCCGCCCCTTGCGCGCGGGGCGATGCACGACCGAGAGAGCACCCAAGCCGGCGACCCGCACCTTGCGGCCGCTCTTCAACGCGCCAGTGATGCTGCCAAGCATCGCTGCGACGATTTCATTCGCTTGCTTCGGCTTTAGCTTCGCGACGGCCGCGACGGCCCGCACCAGGTCTTTCCGCACCAGAGGCTGGGCCGAACTGCTTGTCTCGCTCAAGGTCTCCTCCTCACACCGCTTCAACACGTGGATAGCATGGCGCGGGAGTCCGTGGCAATTGCCCCGCACTGGCCGTACCCCTATTCTTTGAGCCGGCGATGGATACAAAGTGTTCTTTGAGCCGAAGTAGATACCCCAGCTGGTCGAGGTCTGCCGAGTGATGCCACCACCCAACGATCCATCTGCGATGCGCGCCGAGCAACAGATAACGGGCGCGGGCGGGTCGGTCGGTGCCGGTGATCCTAACCTCTTGGCCGCTGGCACCCGCGATGGGGCTCCGAGGCTAAGCGGCCATGTCAAATCCATCTCCCGGCTGGCGATTTCGGGGTGGGCTGGAGATCTGGACCGACCGGATCATACGGTCGAGATCCTGGTCACGGTCAATAATCGCCAGCCGATCCGGGTCACTGCCAGTCCGGCAGGCAGCAGCCCAGCAAGCCCCGGCCCGCATGAGGCGCGAGAACACCGGTTCGTCCTGCCTTTCACCCCACCACTCTCCACCGCGCGCGACCAGAGGATCACCGTTGCCTTCGCTGAAACGGGGCGGATACTGAAGGGAGGGAAGGCGCGCATCCGAGCCATCACTCCTGAGGAAATGGAGGCTCGGCTGTCGCCGACGAAAGGGCGGCCGCTGAAACCGATATTCGTCGTCTGCACCGCCCGCTCTGGTTCAACCCTACTTATGAGGCGGCTCGCCGCCCACCCGAACATCTTGGCGGCGAAGCATGCTGTTCACGAAGTCCGCATGACTCACTACTACGCCGGGGTTTTGCGCGTGCTCACGAGCCCGGGAGATCACGAGCGTTCCATGCGCCCGCCGCAGCTAGCGGAACAAAGGCAGGTCGTCGGCTCCAACCCGTTCTATCATCCGCTCTTCGAGCGCGCCTTCGCGACCAACGACGCCCGGGACTTCTTTTTTCAATCTGTCATGTTCGACCGGCTGAAATCGGCACTGCGAGACGTGGTGGTGGACTACTACCGATCTATTGCGGCCGATACTGGCAAGCACGAGGCGATCTTCTTCGTTGAGAAGCTGATGGACATAGGGGCGCATCGCAAGGTAGTGCTCTCCATGTTTCCAGAAGCAAAGGAAATATTGCTTGTTAGGGACTTGCGCGACGTGCTCTGTTCGCGGAAAAACTTCACACAACAGCTACCAGAGGATCCGGTCGCGCCCATGAGGCAATCAGCCAGGCATCTGATCCGAACAGCGCGGAATGGCGGCACCAGCACGATCGTGGTGAGGTACGAAGACCTGGTTCTGAGAGAACAGCAGACTCTGGAGCGGCTATTCGAGTCCGTCGGCCTCAACTATGTGCCCCTGGCAAATCTTGATGAGGAAAGCCGGCTGTTCTCGAAGCACGCTACCAGCAAATCGCCGGCGGCCTCGATCGGCCGCTGGAAGAAGGACCTGACCGAGGCCGAAAAAGAGCAGGCGAACAAATCGTTCAAAGAGTTCCTCGAGACCTTCGAGTACGCCTGACTGCCAAGGCTCACGGAACCGTTTGGCGCAACAGCCCCTCAATCGCGGCCGGATCGTCCCAGACCAGCCGCACGCCAACCACCGTGACCAGCGCGCGCACATCCGGCGTGATCCGCACCGCGTCCTTTTGCGTCGTCACCGGGACTGCGCGCAGCCGGTTGGCGCGCTCGATCACCCGCTCCAGGTCGAGTGCCGTGTAATGATGATGATCCGGGAAATCGGCGTGGCCGACCAGCTCGGCGCCAACCCCACTCAGCGTCGCATGGAATTTTTCCGGCCGCGCGATGCCGGCGAAGGCGAAGACGCCGCGGCCGGCGAGCGATCCGGCCTCGGGGGCCGGGGCAAGCCGGGCACGCAACACCGGCAGCGCCGCGGGCAGATGCGCGAGCGCCCGGCGATCCTCGCCCTCGCCGATCAGCACCGAAGCGGCGCAGCGGGCGGCCGCGGCGGCGATCGGCTCGCGCAACGGGCCCGCGGGCAGTAGGCGGCCATTGCCGAAGCCCGCCGCCGCATCGATCACAATAATAGAAGAATCCTTCACCAGCGCCGGGTTTTGCAATCCGTCATCCAGCACCAGGGCCTGCGCCCCCGCCCGCACCGCCGCCCGCGCGCCGGCTTCCCGATCGGCGGCGACCCAGGCCGGTGCCACCGCGGCGAGCAGCAGCGGCTCGTCGCCGACCGTGCGCGCATCGTGCCGCGCCGGATCGACCAGCAGCGGCCCACGCTCCCGACCGCTATAGCCGCGCGAGAGGAAATGCGCCGCCACGCCACGCCGGACCAGCCGCGCGCCAAGGTCGAGTGCCACCGTGGTCTTGCCGGCGCCACCGACCGTCGCGTTGCCGACGCAGATCACCGGCACCGGTGCCCGCCAACCGGGGCGCGCGAGGCGCCGTGCGGTCAGCCGCTTCGGTCAGCGCGCCGAACGGGGCGAGCAGGATTGCGGCGAGGCCGTCGTGATCCCAGAACGCCGGCGCGCGCATCAGGGGCCGCGGTCCAGCAGCGCTTGCAGCATCGCGGCGGTCTCTGCCGGCAGCTCGGCGAACCGCGCCACCGCCGCCCGGGCCGCCTTCCCCTGCCGCGTCCCGCCGCGCCCGGATCGCGCAGCATCGCATCGACCCAGGCCGCAAGTGCTGCCTCGTCGGGCACCACGGCAAGACCGCCCGCGCCGGCGAGCGCCGCGACCGCGTCGGCGAAATTGGCGGCGTGCGGACCGATCGCGACGGTACAGCCGAGCCGTGCCGGCTCCAGCGGGTTCTGCCCGCCCTGCCCGAGCAGGCTCTTGCCCATGAAGACGATGCCGATCAGGCGGTAGAACAGGCCAAGCTCGCCCAGCGTGTCGGCGATCCACACGCCTTCGTCCGGCGGCGGCGCGCCGGCACTCCGGCGTGGCGCGCCAAGCTCGGCCGCGATCGCTGCGCCGCGCTCGGGATGGCGCGGCACCACGATGGTCAGCAGCCCCGGATGCGCGGGGGCCAGGGCGGCATGAATGCGGGCGGCCAGCGCCTCCTCGCCCGGATGCGTGCTGGCCGCGAGCCAGACCGGGCGGCCGCGCAGGGCCGCACGCAGACGGGTCAGCGTGTCGGGATCGGCGGGCAGATCGTCGGCCGCGAACTTGAGGTCGCCGGGCACGGTCACGTTCGCGGCCCCAAGACGCCGCAGTCGTTGCGCATCCTCCGCCGACCGCGCCTGCACGCGCGCGAACCCGCCGAGCATCGGCCGCGCGACACCCGGCACGCGCCGCCATCCGGCGAAGCTGCGCGCGGACATCCGCGCGC
>CAVWFK010000002.1:0-261240 GCA_963754235.1 uncultured Alphaproteobacteria bacterium
CGACATCCTGATCCTGGGCGCGGGCGGCGCCGGCCTGTTCGCGGCGCTGCACGCCAAGCGCGCCGCGCCTGATCTGGATGTGACGATCGCGGTGAAGGGCTTGCTCGGCAAATGCGGCTGCACGCGCATGGTGCAGGGCGGCTACAACGTCGCACTCGCCCCCGGCGACAGCGTCGAGCGGCACTTCATGGACACGATCGAGGGCGGCAAGTGGCTCAACCACCAGGCGCTCGCGTGGAAGCTGGTGACCGGCGCGCAAATCCGCATCCGCGAACTGGAGGCCGAGCTCGGCTGCTTCTTCGATCGCAATTCCGACGGCACGGTGCATCAGAAAGCATTCGCCGGGCAGAGCTTCGACCGCACCGTGCACAAGGGCGACCTGACCGGCATCGAGATCATCGGGCGCCTCGCCGAACAGGTGTGGAAGCGGGACGTGCGGCGACTCGAGGATCACCGCGCGCTCGACCTGATCCCGGCAGCCGACGGCAGCGGCATTGCGGGCGTGCTGATGCTCGACATGCGCACGGGCGAGATCGGCTTCGTGCGCGCGCGGGCGGTGCTGCTCGCGACCGGCGGCGGTCCGACGATGTATCGCTACCATACGCCGTCGGGCGACAAGAGCTGCGACGGGATGGCGATGGCGCTGCGTGCCGGTCTGAAGCTGCGCGATATGGAGATGGTGCAGTTCCATCCGACCGGGCTGCTCGCGGGGGAGGCGACGCGCATGACCGGCACGGTACTGGAGGAGGGCTTGCGCGGCGCCGGCGGCTGGCTCGTGGATGCGACCGGCGAGCGATTTATGTTGCAGTATGATGGAAAAGCCGAGCGGGCGACGCGCGACATCGTCAGCCGCGCGATCATGGACCGCATCCTGGGCGGGCACGGCTCGCCGCACGGCGGGGTGTGGATCGAGATGCGCCATCTCGGGCCGGAGAATGTGCGCCGCCAGTTCAAGGGCATGGTGGAGCGCTGCGCCGATTGCGGCTTCGATCTTGCGGCCGGACGCGTGGAGGTGGTGCCGACCGCGCATTACATGATGGGCGGCGTCGTGTTCGATCCGGACTGCCGCACGGAGTTGCCCGGCCTCTATGCCGCGGGCGAGGATACGGGGGGCGTGCATGGCGCGAACCGGCTCGGCGGCAACGGGGTTGCGAACTCGACCGTGTTCGGCGGCTTCGCGGGCGAGACGATGGCGGCCGATGCGCCGTCGCGCGGGTTCGCCCAGCCGGCGCGGGCGGCGATCGAAGCGGCGCTCGATCGTGCGCTTTCGCCGTTCGGGTTGCCGGACGGCGATCCGGAGGCGATCCGCCGCCGGCTGCTCGACGTGATGTGGGACGATGTCGGCATCCTGCGCGACGCCGCGGGGATGGCGCGGGCGAGTGCGGCGCTCGATCGGCTTGCGGACGAGGTGGCGTGCTGCGGCGTGCCGGGCGGCGATCGGCGCTACAACCTGACCTGGATGGATCGGCTCAATCTGGAAAGCCTGGTGCTGGTCAGCCGCGCCATCCTGCTGGCGGCGCAGGCGCGCACCGACAGCCGCGGGGCGCATTTCCGCACCGATCATCCGGCGACGTCGGACCTCGCGACCTCGCGCTATACCGTGGTGCGGCAGGCGGGCGACGCGCTCGCGGTCGGCACGCGGCCGGTCGAGTTCAGCATCGTGCGGCCCGGAGAGACGGTGCTGCGGGAGGCGGCCGAATAACGGACGGCGATGGCGGTGCGAGCCGATCGCTCTCATGCGGCACTTCGCTCGGCTACTCCGAGTCCGCAGGGATGAAGGGGATCATGCCCTTCTCGTACGCGATCACCTGCACTTCGCGCGGCATGTCACGCAGGTCCACAAGCAAGCCATTGCACTGCGCCATCCACAGCAGCGGGTTCTCGCGGACGATGCTCGCCAGCATCCAAGCCGGGTCCATGCGGTTCGTGTGCAAAGCGTCCGAAATGATCCGGGCTTTAGCGCTTGCCGTACTCTGTCCGACGCTGAAAACGGCGCAGATATCGGCCGTCGCCATGTACGGATCGGTCGCCTTGTCGGAGAGGAAATTAAGCTGGCCTAACGTGTAGATGACGCCGCAGGCCCAGGTGCGTAGCTGGCCGGAGATCAGGGGGCTGGGACGTTTGCGACAAAGCGCCGCAGTCATGGCTCGGGCAAGGTCTCGGTATTCGTCATTCAGGTGGTCGCGGCAGAACGCGTCCGTCAGCGCGACCAGGCCGTCATAGGTCGCCTGCATGGCCTTGGGAACGGAGATCGAGCGAGGAGGCTTCATCGCGAGAACCTTCTTCCAGTGTCCTGCTTCAGAGGTTCGCCGCCATACCAGATTTGCGTCACAATTTCCGTTATCGCGAGCGAAGCGAAGCAATCCAGCACCTTGCGCACGGCGCCATTCTGGATTGCTTCGTCGCTCCGCTCCTCGCAATGACGATGAACTTCGAAATCGGGATACTGTGACAGGCTTCGCCTCCCAGAGTGCCGGAACGCGCGCAAACGCGCATGGGGCTCTCGCCGTTTATTCCGCGACCGCAACCCCCTCCAGCCCCAGCGCCTGCGCGAGCCGATCGAGCCGCCGCTGCACGCTCTCGCCCGCGAACACGCCCGCCTGCTCCGACAGGCGCAACAGCAGCCGCCGCGGTTCGCGGACGAGCGCGGCGCCCGCCAGCAGCGGCCGCGTGCCGCCCGAGAGCGTGTAGGCGAGCCGCAAGCCCAGGCCCAGCACTTCCGCCCGCCGCAGCGCGCCGAGATCGAGCAGCAGCCGTGCCGGCAACAGGAACGGCGCATCCGGCTCGGTCTCGTAGCGCACCGCGAGGCACAGGGCGAGGAAGGCGCGCGCGTGGTGATCGACGGCCACACCCGGCTGGCGCAGCACGCGCAGAAAAGCCTGCTCGCCGCGATATTCCGGATGGTCGTGGCTGCCGATGTCGGACATCCAGCACGCCGTCTCGCGCAGCCGCCGCTGGGCCGCGTCCTCATCGGGGAACAGCGGCGCGGTCCAGGCGATCAGATCGGGCGGCAGGGCCGGGTCGCGGGCGAAGCGGGCGGCGTAGTCGCGGCCGATCTCCAGCAGCGGGTCTTGCGCGCGGATCGCGTCGGGCATGTGCGCCATGAACCAGCCCTCGCGGATACCGGTGGCGCTGAACACCACGCGCCGCGCGCCGCCCGCGCGCAGCAGCCGGCGCAGCACCACCGCGGCGTAGGCCAGGTCGTCGATGCGCCGCCGCGGCACGCCGGGCAGCCGCTCCAGCGCCCGGCGCGACGCGTTGGCGACCATCGCAGCCAGGTCGCGCGCGCCCTCGCGCGGCACCTCGTAATGATGGACCATCGCCAGCGGATAGCCGGACTGCGCCATGTGAATGCGCGCCAAGGCCCGCCACGCGCCGCCCACGAGATAGAGGTCGCGTCCCTCGCCCTCGCCGAGCCACGGCACCGTGGTCAGATCCTGCTCGGCGATCTCGCGGGCGCGGTGGAGGTCGGCGCCGCTGCGCTCGGCGAGCCGGATCGCGCCCAGTCCCAGCGTCGCCGCCGACCCCGCGCCCTCGGGCCGCAGCCGCACCAGCTCGAGCGAGCCGCCGCCGATATCGGCCAGCACGCCGTCGGCGTCGGGGATGCCGCACAGCACGCCCGCCGCCGACAGCCGCGCCTCCTCCAGTCCGGTGAGGATGCGGATGGCGACGCCCGGCATCCGCGCGCGCAGGCCATCGACGAAGGCGCGCCCGTTCTCCGCGTCGCGCACCGCGGCGGTCGCCAGCACTTCGAAGGGCGTGGCACCCATGGCGCGGGCGAGCGCGTGATAGCGGTGCATGACCAGCACCGCTTGCGCCACCCCCGCCTCGTTGAGCCGTCCGGTCGCGGTCACGCCGTGACCGAGCCGCAGCACCGCCTTCTCGTTGAAGATCGCGACCGGGTTCCGCCGCCGCCCCTCGAACACCACGAGGCGCACCGAGTTCGAGCCGAGATCGACCACCGCGCAGCGCGGCGTGTCCTGCCGGTCGTGTGACATCGCGATCAGTCCTGCGAGACGCGGTCGGGGCGCTTCAGCACCGGCGCGGGCGACGGCACCATCGGCCCGTGCAACGCCGAGCCGCGGCCGGAGAGCGAGGGGTTGGTCATGAAATACTCGTGCGCCGAAACCGGCTTGCGCCCCGGCGCCACGCGCCGCCAAGTGCCGTCGGAAAGCAGCTCCCAGCTTTGCAGGCTGTCCTGCAGATTGGTCACCATGATCTGATCGAGCACCTGCGCGTGGACGGTCGGGTTGTGGATCGGCACCAGCGTCTCGACGCGCCAGTCCATGTTGCGCGCCATCCAGTCGGCGCTGCTGATATAGACGCGGGCGCGGCGGCTGGGCAGGGCGTGTCCGTTGCCGAAGGCGCAGATGCGCCCGTGTTCCAGGAAGCGGCCGACGATCGACTTTACCCGGATGCGCTCGGACAATCCCGGCACGCCCGGCCGCAGGCAGCAGATGCCGCGCACCACCGCCATCACCTTCACCCCCGCCTGCGAGGCGCGATAGAGGCGGTCGATCAGCGCCGCGTCCACCAGGCTGTTGAGCTTGAGCCAGATGCCGGAGGGCTGGCCGGCGCGGGCGAAGCCGATCTCGCGGTCGATCAGCTCGGTCAGCACCGCGCGCATGGTCAGCGGGCTGAACGCGACCGCGTCCATCCGCTCGGGCCGCGCATAGCCGGTCATGTAGTTGAACAGCCGTGCCGCGTCGCGCGTCAGGTCCGGGTCGCAGGTGAAGAAGCTCAGATCGGTGTAGCTGCGCGCGGTGATCGGGTGGTAGTTGCCGGTGCCGAAATGCGCGTAGGAGCGCATCGACCCGCCCTCGCGCCGCACCACCAGCGAGATCTTGGCGTGCGTCTTGAGTGCGATGAAGCCGAACACGACCTGCACGCCCGCCGCTTCCATGCTGCGCGCGAGGCGGATGTTGGCCTCCTCCTCGAAGCGCGCCTTGAGCTCGATAATGGCGGTGACGGATTTGCCGGCCTCGGCCGCCTCGATCAGCGCTTTCACGATCGGGCTGTCGCGGCTGGTGCGATAGAGCGTCTGCTTGACCGCCACCACGGCCGGGTCGGATGCGGCCTGGCGCAGGAACTGCACCACGACGTCAAAACTCTCGAACGGGTGGTGGACGATGATGTCCTTGGCGCGGATCGCGGCGAAGCAGTCGCCGCCGAAATCGCGGATGCGTTCGGGGAAGCGCGGCGTGTAGGGCGGGAACAGCAGGTCCGGCCGGTCATCGACGATGAGCTGGCGCAGATCGGCCACGCCCAGGATGCCGGCGAGCAGGAAGATTTCCTCGTCGGGCACGTCGAGCGCGTCGGCGACCACGGTGCGCAGCCGCTCCGGCATCCCGGCCTCGACCGAGAGATGGATCGCGACCCCGCGGCGGCGGCGCTTCAGCGCGCTCTCGTAGGAGCGGACCAGATCCTCCGCCTCCTCCTCGAACTCGACATCGGTGTCGCGGATCAGGCGGAACATGCCTTTGCCGAGCACGCGGAAGCCGGGAAACATGGTGTGCAGGAACAGTCCCACCAGCGCTTCCAAGGTCACGAAGCGGATCGGCTCGCCGGTGCCGCCGGGCAGGCGGATGAAGCGATCGACCTGCGCGGGCAGCGGCAGCAGGGCGTGCATCCCCTGGTGATCGTCCTCGCGCACGAGCTGCAAGGCGAGCACGAGGCCCATGTTGGGGATGAACGGGAACGGATGCGCCGGATCGATCGCGAGCGGCGTCAGGATCGGGAACACGCGCTCCATGAAATAGGCTTCGAGCCAGCGACGGTCGGGGGCGGGCAGGGTGGCGGCGTCGCAGAGCTCGACGCCGGCCTCGCGCAGATGGCCCTCCACCTCGCGCCAGATACGCTGCTGATCCTCGATCAGGGCGCGGGCGCGCACGCGCACCTCGGCGAGCTGCTGGGCGGCGGTGCGGCCGTCCTGCGAGAGGGTAGTGACGCCGGCGCGGGCCTGCCCGATCAGCCCGGCGACGCGGACCGAGAAGAACTCGTCGAGGTTCGAGGCGCTGATCGAGACGAAGCGCACTCGCTCCAGCAGCGGATGGCGCGGGTTCTCCGCTTCCTCCAGCACGCGGTGGTTGAAGTCGAGCCAGGAGAGTTCCCGGTTGATGAAGCGTTCGGGGCTGTCGATGCCGATTTCGGAAGTGGCCGGGACCGGCGCGGGCGGGGGGGCCGTTTTGGCGAGGACGCGGTTCATGGCGGGGGAGCTTAGGCCAGGGCGGGTATCGGCGGCGAGGCTGGACTTGGCGCCCACCGCCTACTTCGCTGTCCCGAGAGGGTAGCGCCGGTCGATCTCCGCCTGTTCCCAGAACACGGCGATGATGACCGGCGGAACGGAGTCTTTGATAGGCGATCCAATAGATGCCTTCTTTGAGCCAGGCTCTACCAGGGCGGGCGAGGCCTCGATAGGTCGCCGGAAACGCGCGGGCGCGAGGTCGCCCACCCGCGATCGCGGCTTCCGCCCGCGCGAGGCAGTATTGAGATTGCGGACCGCTTCGGGGCGGCGCTTCTTGCGATAGTGGGCGATCAGATCACGGACCTGACGGCGAGCCTCCGGGGCGTACTCGATCAACGGCGAGGCAGAAGTCTCGGCGCCTCGCTGTCTTTGGCCAACTCGGCCTCGATTTCGGCCAGCGCCGCCAGTAACTCCTCATGCACAGCCACGCTGGAAACCAATTCGCCGCGGTCGACCTCGGCTTCGCTCCGCGCGAGGGCCTCAGCCCAACCTGGCGGGGTGCTCGTGCGATCCTGATCCATCGCCGTATTGTGGGTCGTCCAGGCGGCAATTTCCAACTCGGGCTCCGTCCATCTCCGCGACTACCTCCGCCGCGAGCGCCCGACCGACGCCTATGCCCGCCGCCAGCGCTGCGTGATCGAGCCGGGCCACCGCCTCGCGCAGACTGGCGCCGTCGCGGGGCAGGCGGGCGAGCAGGTACTCCTGCACCGGCGCGGGCACGGCGAGCTGGCGCTGCGCGAACAGCCGCGCGAGCAGGGCACGCAACAGCGTGTCATCGGCCGCTTCCAGCCGCACGGCGGTGGTCGCGCGCAGCCGGCTCGCGAGGTCCGGCAGGGCCGCGACCCAGTGCGCGGGCGGGGCGCGGCCGGCCAGCAGCAGCGGAAGACGGGCCTCGCGCATGGCATTGATGCGGTGGAGCAGTGCCGCCGGGTCCCCGGCGAGGTCGGCGTCATCGACCGCCGCCCCCCGCCCGGCCGGCGCCGGCAAGCCACGCAGCCCCGGGCCGGACAGCACCGCCGCCCCCGCCCGCTCCGCCCAGCGGTGCAGCGCGTGGCTCTTACCCACGCCCGGCTCGCCCCACACCGCGAGCCGCCCCTCCGGCCAGGAAGCGGGACGATCGAGCCAGGCGAGCGCGGCTTCGTTGCAGGGGGCGGCGATGAAGCCGGCGGCGGCGTAGTGCGGGGCCACGCCGAGCGGCAGCGCGAGCTGCCGCGCGGTCATACGGCCGAGGGCGGATCGAGATAGAGCGGGCTGCGCAGATAGCGCCGCAGCCAGTAGCGCGCGAGCACGCCGATCGTGGCCGAGACCGGCACCGCCAGCAGCACGCCCAGGAAACCGAACGCGGCGCCGCCGGCGAACAACGCGAAGATCACCCACACCGCGTGCAGCTCGACCCGGTCGCCGAGGAAGCGCGGATAGATCACGTAGCCTTCGAGCAACTGACCCATCACGAACACGATCGCGACCAGCGCCACGCCATGCCAGTTGGGGAACTGCGCCAGCGCCAGGCCAATGGAACTCACGCCGCCGGTGATGGTCCCGACATAGGGGATGAACGACAGCACCCCCGCCGAGATGCCGACGATCAGACCGAGATCGAGCCCGACCAGCGACAGCGCCACGGCATAGAACAGCGCCAGCGTCAGGCAGCACAGCAACTGCCCGCGCAGCCAGGCCGAGAGGATGCGATCGACCTCGCGCGCCTGCTCGCGGATCGCCGCGGCATAGCGGCGCGGCAGCCAGCCGTCGATGCGGGCGACGACGCGCGGCCAGTCGCGCAGCAGGTAGAAGGCGACGATCGGCGTCACCACCACCAGCGAGAGCACGTTGAACAGCGCGAACCCGCCGCCCACGATGCGCGTCAGCGCGCCGCCGATGAAGCCGAGCATCGCCCCCGCCTGGCTGCCCACCAGGTCGCGCAGCCGCTGATCGACGTATTCCGGGCCGAGACGCTGCTGCAACGTCGCAATCACGCCCTCGGCCCAGTGGCGGATGGCGCCGACATAGTCCGGCACGCGGCCGATCAGGACGCCGAGCTGCTGGACCAGCAGCGGATAGAGCAGCAGCGCGAACAGCAGGATCGCGCCGAGCATGGCCAGCAGCAGCAGCAGCGCCGCGAGCCCCCGCGGCATCCCGGCGCGCGCCAGCCGCGTGCAGGGCGGATCGAGGAAATAGGCGATGCCGGCGGCGGCCACGAACGGCAGCAGGATCGAGGCGAAGAGTTGCAGCACCACCCAGGCGACCGCGACCAGCGCGATCAGCAGCGCGATCCGCTGGTTGCGGGTGGCGCGCGGGCGCGGCGGCGCCGTCTCCGGCTCCGGCTCGCGCGGCCGGGCAAAGGGCGGCGGCGCGGACGGCGACGGGGGTGGCGGCAGCGTGGTGCTCATCACCCCTCCATCACCGGCCGGCGCGCCGCCCACCAGACATAGGCGCCTCCCGAGGCGAGCGTGGTCGCCGCGACCATCCAGACCAGCACGCCGAGCAGCACCGGCGCGCGCAGCATGAAGCCATGCAGCAGCAGCGCCACCGCCACCAGCACGATCTGCATGGCGGTGTTCAGCTTCGAGACCAGGAACGGGCGGATGCGCACGGTGGTGCCGAGCACGGCGAGCACCAGCACGCCGCCGACGATGACCGCATCGCGGAACACGACCAGGATCGCCAGGAAGTCGGGCAGCACGCCGACCGAGGCGAGGGTGACGTAGATGCTCACCAGCAGCGCCTTGTCGGCGACCGGGTCCAGCACCGCCCCGATCGCATTGCCCCCGCCGCGGTGCCGCGCGAGCCAGCCATCCACCGCGTCCGACAGGCCGGCGGCGACGAAGACGGCGAACGCCGCGTGCAGGTCGTGGCGCAGGATCAGCCATACCGTCGCCGGCACCGCGCATAGCCGTGCGAAGGTGATGGCGTTCGGCAGGGTCAGGAGCATGGCTGCGCCAGGCCGCGAGATGCCAGGCCGCAAGACGCCGGGCCGCGAGACGCCGGGCTGCGAGATGCGGGTGTCGTCAGGCATTGCGTTCGCCGATTGCCCGCCGCCCAGCCATGTGTTTGTGTCCGCCCTTGCGATCTGCATCTCCCGCGCCAGGCGCGATGCCGTTCACGACCTGGCCCTCCGGCGATCTTTGCAGGCTATCGGGTGCCCGCATGAGTCGAAAGAAGCAAGAGGCTGGCGCCAACGGGCTGACATACCGCGAGGCGGGGGTGGACATCGACGCCGGCGAGGCTCTGGTCGAGGCGATCCGTCCGCTGGCGCAGGCGACGCACCGGCCTGGCGTGATGGGCGGAATCGGCGGCTTCGGCGCGCTGTTCGACCTCCGCGCCGCCGGTTTCACCGACCCGGTTCTGGTCGCCGCGACCGACGGCGTCGGCACCAAGCTGCTGGTCGCGATCGAGACCGGGCAGCACGCGCGGGTGGGCATCGACCTGGTGGCGATGTGCGTCAACGACCTCATCGTGCAGGGCGCGGCGCCGCTGTTTTTCCTGGATTATTTCGCGACCGGCAAGCTCTCGGTCGCACAGGCGCGCGCGGTCGTGGCCGGCATCGCCGAGGGTTGCGCTGAGGCCGGCTGCGCGCTGATCGGCGGCGAGACCGCCGAGATGCCCGGCCTCTACGGCGCCGGCCATTACGACCTCGCAGGGTTCGCGGTGGGGGCGGCCGAGCGCGATGCGCTGCTGCCGCGCGAGGTGGCGGCGGGCGACGTGGTGCTCGGCCTGCCGTCCTCCGGCGTGCATTCCAACGGGTTCTCGCTGGTGCGGCGGGTGGTCGCGGATTCGGGCCTCGCCTGGAATGCGCCGGCGCCGTTCGCGCCCGGGATGAGCCTCGGGGCGGCGCTGCTGGAGCCGACGCGGATCTACGCCGCGTCGGTGCTGGCGTTGCACCGCGCCGGGCTGCTGCACGCCGCCGCCCACATCACCGGCGGCGGGTTGCCCGGCAATCTGCCGCGCGTGCTGCCGCCCGATACCGCGGCCGTGCTCGACCCCGCCGCCTGGGCGGCGCCGCCGGTGTTCGGCTGGCTCGCCGAGGCCGGCGGCGTGGGGGCGGCCGAGATGCTGCGAGTGTTCAATTGCGGGATCGGCATGGCGCTGGTGGTGCGCGACGCCGAGCTGGCGTGCTCGCTGCTTGCGGAACATGGGGAGCAGCCGGTCGTGCTCGGGCGGATCGAGGCCCGGCGCGGGCCGCCGATAGTTGTGTTCGAGCCGGCAATGCAAGGCTAGGATACGCACCCGACGTCGCGTTGGGGAGGACACCGCAAGGCGCAGACCTTGTGATGCAAATTGCCAAGGGAGGACGCAAAAATGCCGAAATTCCTGATCAAGGCAAACTACACCGCCGAGGGAATGAAGGGCCTGCAGAAGGACAAGGCGTCAGGCCGCGAGAAGTCGGTCGCGACCGCCTGCACAGCGCTCGGCGGCAAGCTCGATGCCATCTACTACGCACTTGGAGATGACGACGTGTTCGCGATCGTCGATCTGCCGAGCCACGTGCACGCGTCCTCGTTCTGCGTCGCGGTCGGGGCAAGTGGGATGGCCAGCACGCGCACCGTGCCCCTGTTGACGGTCGCGGAAATGGACAAGGCTCTTGGCGAGGGGGTGAACTACCGGCCGCCCGGCGGGTGATGCGGTCGGGTGCCTGCCATTGTGCTCGGGCGGGTCGCGGCCCGGCGCGGCCGCCCGCACTGGTGTTGAGCCGGGGCTGGAACGCTAACCGACGGCCGATTGCTGTTGCAGACGGACGACGGCAATGCCCCCTAGAGGGGGCGGCAGTCGGCCGACAAGTCGAGCGAAGACGGGTGGACCCGGGCTGGCGCCTTCAGTCGGAGCGCTTGCCTTGGGACCCTCGAAACTGCGAAACGTTCTACGTAGGGAAAGGTAAGAAGGACCGGATCTTCCAGCACGCGACGCGCGTACTGCCGGCTAGCGAGGACGAGGATGCCACCGACCTGAAGTATCAGCGGATCAAGCACATCCGCTCGCAAGTATAACCTCGTACTGGCGCACCGACACGGGATCGTCGTCGGCGCCTTCCGCCCGACCGATTGGATTCCTTCGACCAAGGCCAACTTTCCGTGGCACAACGGGGATGAAAATCGCTGGGGATTCGTGGGCCAACCGGCGGATCAAGAGGTCGCGGAGCTTTATGTTCAGAAGCGTGTCCCGGACAAGTATCGGGCCAAGGGAGCCGCCTATCCTATCCGGCACGTTGAGCCGCTATCCTCGAAGGACTAGACCGGGCGACTTCGCTTCGACGCGGGGGAAGGCTCGCGCCAGCCACGCGGCCCGAAAGAGGGGCCTCCAGAGGAATCCTAACCGCGCGGGTCTCGGCGTGCTGCGCGGTGAAACGTCTTCCCGAGACGTGGAGCATTCGATGAGTGATCCGATCAGCCTTGACTTTATCGGCGCCACGTTGCGTTCGATCCAGGCCGAACAGCGCACCTTGCGGATGGAGAATGAGCTGATCCGCAAAGAAATGGCGCGCGAGCTGGCGCGCCTAGCCACCCGTGAGGAGCTGTTGGAGGTGTTGCGCGTTCTGGCAGACCGCATCGGCAATTTCGAGGCGCTGATGGAAACGCGGTTTGATCAGCAGGTGGCACGGTTCGATCAGCTCAGCGATCAGGTCGCGCGACTCGCCGCCCGGCCGACCTCCTGACCTTACCCGAACCAGCCCGCCACGACCGCCAGCAGCAGCAACGCCACGATGTTGGTGATCTTGATCATCGGGTTCACCGCCGGGCCGGCGGTGTCCTTGTAGGGATCGCCCACGGTGTCGCCGGTCACCGCGGCCTTGTGCGCCTCCGATCCCTTGCCGCCGTGATTGCCTTCCTCGATGTATTTCTTGGCGTTGTCCCAGGCACCGCCGCCCGAGGTCATCGAGATCGCGACGAACAGGCCGGTGACGATGGTGCCGAGCAGCATCGCCCCGAGCGCCGCGAACGCCGCCGCCGGTCCCGCGGCGAAGCGGATGATGACCCACAAGACGATCGGCGCCAGCACCGGCAGCAGCGAGGGCGCGATCATCTCGCGGATCGCCGCCCGCGTCAGCAGATCGACGGCGCGGCCGTATTCGGGCTTGCCGGTGCCTTCCATGATGCCGGGGATTTCGCGGAACTGGCGCCGCACCTCCAGCACCACCGCGCCGGCGGCGCGCCCAACGGCCGTCATTCCGAGCGCGCCGAACAGGTACGGCATCAGGCCGCCGATGAACAGGCCGACCACCACGTACGGGTCTTGCAGCGCGAAGTTGACGCGGAGTTTCGGGAAATAGTGCGTCAGGTCCTCGGTGTAGGCGGCGAACAGCACCAGCGAGGCGAGCCCCGCCGAGCCGATCGCGTAGCCCTTCGTCACCGCCTTCGTGGTGTTGCCCACCGCGTCCAGCGCGTCGGTCGTGCGGCGGACGTCGGATGGAAGATCGGCCATCTCGGCGATGCCTCCGGCGTTGTCCGTCACCGGCCCGTAGGCGTCCAGCGCCACGATCATGCCGGCGAGTGCGAGCATCGTCGTCGCCGCGAGTGCGATGCCAAACAGGCCGGCCAGCGCGTAGGCGAGGATGATGCCGATGCAGATCACCACCACCGGTGCGGCGGTCGCTTCCATCGAGACCGCGAGGCCCTGGATCACGTTGGTGCCGTGGCCGGTGATCGAACTCCGCGCGATGCTGCGCACCGGGCGGTACTCGGTCGCGGTGTAGTATTCGGTGATCCACACGATCAGCCCGGTGACGCCAAGGCCGACCAGGCCGCAGAGCAGGACGTTCCACCACGCGATGCTCGTCCCCGTGGTCATCGGGATCGGCGCGAAGCCGAGGAACCAGATCGCGATCAGGAAGATGCCGACGATCGAGATCGCGCCGGTGACCAGCAGGCCCTTGTACAGCGCCCGCATGATCCCCTCGTCCGACCCGAGCTTGACGAAATAGGTGCCGATGATCGAGGCGATGATGCACACCGCGCCGATGCCGAGCGGCAGCATCATGAACCAGTTGCGGATCGGCGCGGGGAAGAAGACCGCGGCCAGCAGCATGGTCGCGACCAGGGTGACCGCGTAGGTCTCGAACAGGTCGGCCGCCATGCCGGCGCAGTCGCCGACATTGTCGCCCACATTGTCGGCGATCACCGCGGGGTTGCGGGGGTCGTCCTCGGGGATGCCGGCCTCGACCTTGCCGACGAGGTCGGCGCCGACATCGGCGCCCTTGGTGAAGATGCCGCCGCCGAGACGGGCGAAGATCGAGATCAGCGAGGCGCCGAACGAGAGCCCCACCATCGCGTTCAGCACCGGCCGCAAATCGGCGCCGGAGAAAGTCGAGCGCATGATCAGGTAGTAGATGGAAACCCCGAGCAGCCCGAGGCCCACCACCAGCATCCCGGTGATGGCGCCCGACTTGAAGGCGATGCCGAGGCCGGCCGCGAGCCCCCGGCGGGAGGCCTGCGCGGTGCGCACGTTGGCGCGCACCGAGACGTTCATCCCGACATAGCCCGCGCAGGCCGACAGCACCGCGCCGATCAGGAAGCCGATCGCGACGTAGACGCCGAGCAGCACGCCAAGGATGATCAGGATGACGATGCCGACGATGCCGATCGTCGTGTACTGGCGGTTGAGGTAGGCGCGCGCGCCCTCCTGCACCGCCGCCGAGATTTCCTGCATCCGCGCCGTGCCGGCGTCGGCCGCCAGCACCTCGCGGACGGTGATGAAGCCATAGACGAGCGCGAGCACGCCGCACGCGATGACGACGAGAAAGGCCAGCGGCATCCGGATTTGTCTCCCGAGCGAGGGGCCGGCGCCCGGGGATCGCGTGGGGCCGGCCGAAGGGTCGCGGCGATATGCCAGAAGCGGGAAGGCGGGGCAACCGAGCGTGGCCGAATGGCAACCGCGCGCGGCGGGCTTGCCACAGGGCCGCTGCCCACGCATGGAGGGGAGGCGCCACGCGCCCGTAGCTCAGCGGTTCAGAGCGGGCCGCTCATAACGGCTTGGTCGCAGGTTCGAATCCTGCCGGGCGCACCAATGATTTCAATGTGTTGGTGAGATATTCATTACGACATAGTGGAGACAAAACTTGCTGGGGCAACATTCGGGGCAACATCAGGCACGGCGGCGCACACGTGGTCGCTCGGACAAAGCGGCCGGGCAGGGGCAGGGAACCCCATGCCCGGCCTCGCCACGGCACCGGAGGTCGTCATGCCGAGACTATCCAGGAGCTTACTACGCGACGCCATTTAGCACGCAAGGGTTGATTCTACCTGCGGCATCATCCCGGCCGGATGATGCGGCCCGTGCGCCCTATGCCGCCTTGCCGCCCGGCGGCTTCTCGCCCGCCTCGGCCGCCAGCCCGCGCTCGATCAGGCGGCGGATGGCCTCAACCGCGAGGGCCGCGGGTTGAGGCGAAAATCGGCGATGCCGCAGCCGCAACCGCAGGCGGATTGATGCCACAAGCCGCCGCCCACGGGCCGCGTCGGAAGCCTAAGCGTGAGGCAGCTCCCTACGGCCCGTGAGAACGTGAGCGCCGCGCCACGCCCAATAGCCCCACCAGTCCGATCGCCAGTAACGGCAGTGTCGCCGGTTCCGGCATAGGGTGTTGGTGGTGACCCCGATTATAGGTGTAGGTGACCGTGAGCTGGGCGCTCAATGCGCCAATCTCCACGGTCTCGAAGCCGAAGCCATCGAGGCGAATCGGGTTCGTGCCCGCAAATACGTCCCAGAACGTTGAGCCGATGTTCGAAGCTGGCACCGCAGTGCTGACGGTGAACGGTTCGGGCGCTCCCAAGGCGCTGTAGCCGAACGGGCCGAGCGATGCGAGCGCAGATTCGCTCGGCAGGGTCGTGAGCGGCTTAAAGAAAGGCGATATCGCACCGACTTGCCCCGTGAGCGTGACCGGAATGGTCGGCGGCAAGGGCCTATCTACCACCCAGCTCAGGCCCGGCGCAAAGGTGCCGGTCATCGTGAGGCTCTCGCCCGTAAGCGTGCCGAGGCTGGCATTGAAGGCGGGCAGGATCACATCCACGGCCGGGGCATTGAAAGCTAGCCCGCTGCGGTTGACCGGAACATCAAAGCTGATCGTGTTCGCGAAGGCTCCCGGCGCTGAGGCCGTCAACGCAATCGCCGCTGCTGCAGCTATACCATGTCGCATGAACTGTTCCCCCTGCTTTCGTTCAGCAGGAGCAGCTACGCAAGAATCATGCCCCGACTGTAACCTCCTGTAACGGAAGTGACAGTGGGAACGGAGGCGATCTAAAGGGCGCGCTGATGTAAAATAATCCGACAATCGCTGCTCGTTTGGCAACGCCGCCGTCAGGCGCTGCCTGCATCGTCGGGCCGGGTGCGGGCGGGCAAAGAGTGTCACCTGCCCCGCCGGCCTAACCCTGGCGGGGACCGGAGGACGGTCGCCGGGGCTATCCAGGAACTTACCACCGGGCGCGATTGTTAGCTTGCGAAAGTTGATCCTACGGCGCGCTATGGGGCGGCGCAGCCGGCCGCTTCATCACGACGAACCCGGCTCGCGTCAGGTGCTCGACCAGCTTCTCGGCCGCCAACTCGGCCATGAAGCCGCCCGCGTGGTGATGACGTTTCCGGCCATCGAACCGCAGCGCGAACGCCAACGCCTCCCGTACTGCCTCGGCGCTGGCAGGGCGTAGCTCGGGATCGTCGGCCATCCGGCCAACGTAGCTCCGGCTTGGAGAACAATGCAAGAACACCTATGGTGGCATGAGGGGGCGCCCGAAGGTCGCCTATCGGGTCGGCTGTGAGCCGTCGCCCGCATTGCCCGACGAATTTCCGATCGAGCGCCATCCCGGCGGGAGGCGGCGCGCCCAGTGGCGGTGATGGCGCACGTGCCAGACAGCCGCCCGCACGGCCAGGACGAGCAACAGCGCAAGAGATATCCCCACACCAAGCCACGTCCACTCGAAAGGGAGCCATCCGCGTACGCCATACGCGATCCCGAAGCTGACGATGAAAATAGCCACATTCGTCAGCGGATCCCGCCAAACCCATTTTGGCTCCCAAACGTATTTGGGCCGTGAGTTTGTCATTGGCGCGTCCTCCCCGAACAGGGCTGAGCGGTCCCCCGACACAGTTCAACCGATGGGCTGCATCTACGTATCACTGCGCTCGCCATCGTGAGCGGCATTCCACGGGCGGATGGCGGCTGCCCTCAGATACACTATCTCAAGTCAGCGCCGCGACCATCGAGGCACACTGCATGACCGACATTCAACATGAGCTGTTTGAGATCGCCAGACGACAAGAGGCGCTTGCCACCGCCAGTGATGCCCCCGAGATCGAGCGGCCTATCGCGGCGATAGAAGACGCCGCTCGGGTTGCCGAGAAAGCATCTAGCAGATCATGGCTTGGGTATCAGGCCTACGTATATTACGAAAACTTTGAACCACCTCCGCCCGGCGCTCACTTCAGCATCGAGTGGGGATTTCAGCAGCTATACTCGGGAGATTGGCAGGAATACACGCCTCAAATTGTTGAAGACGCAATTCGAGAGTTGGCGGGCAGCCCCGACCTAAACTCAGCGGAAGCGCGGGCGAAGATCGCAAAGCCAAGTTTCGAGGCAGACCGCGCCGAAGCCCTTTCACTGCTCAGCGTAGAAATTGCCCTTTCCCCCGATGCCTACCTTCAGTCACTTAAGGAGGAACTAGGAGCGCTTAGTAAGAGGGGCAAAACCCCGGGCCGGGGTCGATTTTTCGCTTGCGCCGACGCGGGGCGGTTCAATTCAACGTCGATGTGGTCACCCCGCCTGACATCGATGAGCTGTCGCTTGCCGAGCTGAAGCAGCTGGTGCTGGCGTTGCTGGACGAGAACGCGGCGCAGAAACGCATGATAGCAGAGCTACGCGAGGAGATCGCGCAGCTGAAGGGACTGAAGGGCCGACCGCGGATCAAGCCGAGCGGGATGGAGAAGGGGACCACGCCCAAGCCGGCGGGCAAGCGAGCCCGGCGGCGTGGTCGCGGCAAGGCGACGCCACGGGTCAGGGTGGAGGAACGGATCCTCAAGGCGGAGGTGCCGGCCGGCTCTCGGTTCAAGGGCTACGAGGATTTCGTGGTGCAGGATTTGGTGCTGCGGGTCGAGGTCACTCGCTATCGCCGCGAGCGCTGGCTGACGCCGGATGGACGAACGGTGATCGCGCCGTTGCCGGCCGGCGTGGCGGGCCATTTCGGTCCGGAGCTGCAGCGCTTCGTGCTGGCACAACACCACCAGGGACAGGTCACCGTGCCCCGGCTGATGGCGCAACTCCAGGCGATCGGCGTCAGCATCTCCAAGCGGCAGATCATGCGCCTGCTGATTGCGGGGCAGGAAGGGTTCCTCACCGAAGCCCGTGACGTGCTGCGCGCCGGCTTGGAGACCGCCAACTGGGTCACGGTGGACGACACCGGCGCGCGCCACAAAGGCGCCAATGGCGTCTGCACGCAGATCGGCAATGACGACTTCGCCTGGTTCGGCACCACGAACAGCAAGAGCCGGCTGAACTTCCTCGACCTGCTGCGCGCCGGCCACACCGACTACGTGGTCAACAACGCGGCGCTGACCTACATGCGCCAGCACGCGCTGGCCGGGCCGGTGATCGCCGCCCTGGCCGGACATGCCGAGACGCATTTCGCCGGCCCGGCGGCCTGGCAGGCCCATCTCGATCGGCTCGGCATCACCCAGCTGAACGTCACTCCTGACCCGGTGCGGGTCGCGACCGAGGGCGCCCTGTGGGGTAGCGTGCAGGCGCACGACTTCCTGCGGGACACCGTGATTGTCAGCGATGATGCGGGCCAGTTCGCCGTCGGCCAGCACGCGTTGTGCTGGGTTCACGCCGAGCGGCTGGTGCACAAGCTCGACACCTTCACCGACGCCCAGCACGCCGCGCAGCAGCGCGTCCGCGACCTGATCTGGAAGTTCTACGCCGACCTGAAAGCCTACCGCACCGACCCGGCACCGCGCCGCCGCCGCCAACTCCGTGCCCGTTTCGACCGCATCTTCCGCCGCCGCACCGGCTTCGTCACCCTCGATCGCCTGCTCGCGCGGCTGCACGCCAACAAGGCCGAGCTGTTGGCCGTCCTCGACTATCCAGAAATCCCACTGCATACCAATGGCTCAGAGCGCGACATCCGCTGCCATGTCACCAAGCGCAAGGTCAGCGGTGGCACTCGCAGCGATGACGGCCGTACCTGTCGCGATGCCTTCCTCGGCTTGGCCAAGACTTGCGCCAAGCTCGGCGTCGCCTTCTGGGATTACCTCGGCAGCAGGCTTTCCGTCCCGGGCCAACCGATCGTCCCGTCCCTGCCAGACCTCATCCGCTGCCGGGGCCAGCCCGCATAATCCTGCCGGCCCGGGGTTTTGCCCCTCTTACGGAACTAGAGCGCTTACGACTCCATTCGGAATCGGATATAATCGAAAGCGTCCATCCACAAGGGACGGTGATCACATCCCGCGACGGCCTTGCTATGTCGCAAGGGTTTCGTACGCCGCCGCACGCCGCCGTTCTTGCCAAAATGTATGTACTGCGCGAGCCAAAGATACTCAGCCGTCAACTCAGCACCATAGCGCAACGGGCAGGATCACATCTCTCTAGGAAAACGCGGCAACGGAGGCGATCAGAGGTGATCGGTACAAACGTCTTTATAGGCCACGGGCGATCTTTGCTCTGGAAAGAGCTAAAAGATTTCATTCAGGATCGCCTCAGGCTTCCTTGGGATGAGTTCAACCGGGTTCCAGTTGCAGGAGTTACCAATATCGCGCGCCTCTCGGAGATGCTCAATTCGGCGGCCATCCCGTTTCTGATTATGACAGGAGAAGACGAGACGTCGGATGGCGCAATTCGTGCCAGAGTGAATGTTGTGCATGAGGCCGGTCTGTTCCAAGGAAGACTTGGATTCAGCCGAGCCATAATCCTGCTGGAAGAGGGGTGTGACGAATTCAGCAACATCGAAGGCCTCGGGCAGATACGCTTCCCAAGAGGAATATCAGAGCCCCATTCGAGGAGATTCGACAGGTTCTTGAACGAGAAGGCATTGTGCTGGCCGACTGATATGACAGCCGGCACAGCCGACTTTCATAAAGCGGCCATCCCGACTTGATGGCGCCTCGCGGCTGGGTCGCATCACGCCGGGGCAACATCGGCCGGGGGAACGTGGGGGCAACATTTGAGCGAGTTCTCACCACGTTTTCCCGTGTCGCCTCATGTCGCATGGATGTGACCGAAAGTCAAAGCAATTCCGTAATTTAGTACCTGATGAAGGTTGCCCCATGTTGCATCGCGTTAGGGCCAATTGCGCCGCTCAAACGGCTTGGTCGCAGGTTCGAATCCTGCCGGGCGCAGCGCCGCCATGTTGCGGCGCAACCCTCGTCCCCATATTGACGCCCTTCCCCCACCCAACGCCTTCGCCCGTCAGGAGCCGTCATGCCCAGCTATCAATACGCCTATGTGATGCGAGACCTGACCAAGGCCTATCCGGGCGGGCGCGAGGTGTTCAAGGGCATCACCCTCTCCTTCCTGCCGGGGGTGAAGATCGGCGTGCTCGGCATCAACGGCGCCGGCAAATCGACCCTGCTCAAGATCATGGCGGGGATCGAGACCGAACATGGCGGCGAGGCATGGGCGGCGGACGGCGTGCGCGTGGGCTACCTGTCGCAAGAGCCGCAGCTCGATCCGGAGAAGACGGTGGGCGAGAACGTCGCCGAGGCGTTCGGTCCGCTGCGCGACGCGCTGGCCCGCTTCAACGCCATCGCCGAGCGCTTCGCCGAGCCGATGGACGATGCGGAGATGAACGCGCTGCTGGGCGAGCAGGCGGAGTTGCAGGAGAAGATCGACGCCGAAGACGGCTGGGAACTCGACCGCCGCATCGACATCGCGCTGGACGCGCTCCGCTGCCCGCCGGCCGAGAGCGGGGTCATCACGCTCTCCGGCGGCGAGCGCCGGCGGGTGGCACTCTGCCGGCTGCTGCTCGAGAAGCCCGAGCTGCTGCTGCTCGACGAGCCGACCAACCATCTCGACGCCGAGAGCGTCGCATGGCTCGAGCGTACCCTGCGCGAGTATCCGGGCACCGTGCTGGTCGTGACGCATGACCGCTACTTCCTCGACAACGTCACCAACTGGATCCTCGAGATCGAGCGCGGCCGCGGCTATCCGTTCGAGGGCAACTACTCCTCGTGGCTGGTGCAGAAGCGCAAGCGGCTGCAGCAGGAGGAGAAGGAGGAGAGTGCCAGGCAGCGGGCGCTCGCCGCCGAGCAGGAATGGATCGCCGCCTCGCCGCGCGCGCGCCAGGCCAAGAGCCAGGCGCGCATTCAGCGCTACGAGGACATGCTGGCGAGGAGCCAGGAGCAGGTGGCGGGGGTGGCGGAGATCGTCATCCCGCCCGGGCCGCGCCTGGGCAGCACCGTCATCGAGGCCGAGGCGCTGCGCAAAGGCTACGGCAACGCGCTGCTGATCGACGATCTGAGCTTCAAGCTGCCGCCGGGCGGGATCGTGGGCGTGATCGGGCCAAACGGCGCCGGAAAGACGACGCTGTTTCGCATGATCGTGGGCCAGGAGCAGCCCGATGGCGGAAGCCTGCGCATCGGCGAGACGGTGAAGCTCGGCTACGTCGATCAGTCGCGCGACAGCCTCGATGCCGACGCTTCAGTCTGGGAGGAGATCAGCGGCGGCACCGATGTGATCCATCTCGGCAAGCGCGCGGTGCCGTCGCGCGCCTATGTCGGCGCGTTCAACTTCAAGGGGCCGGACCAGCAGAAGCGGGTCGGCATCCTCTCCGGCGGCGAGCGCAACCGGGTGCATCTGGCGAAGATGCTGAAGGGCGAACACAACGTCATCCTGCTCGACGAGCCGACCAACGACCTCGATGTCGATACGCTGCGCGCACTCGAGGAAGCGCTGGCCGAGTTCGCCGGCTGCGCCGTCATCATCACCCACGACCGCTGGTTCCTCGACCGGCTGGCGACCCACATCCTGGCATTCGAGGGCGACAGCCATGTCGAATGGTTCGAGGGCAACTTCCAGGCTTACGAGGAGGACAAGCGCCGCCGGCTGGGCGCCGAGGCGACCGAGCCGCATCGGATCAAGTACCGGCCGCTGGCAAGATAGAAAGTTCGGGGCTCCGCCCCGAACCCCGCCAAGGGCATTCGCCCTTGGAACCCGTTCGCCTAGGGTACTGCGGGATTCACACATCTTTCCGTAGTGACCCAGGCGCAGGGCCCTCTCCGCGGGAAGGGCTGGCGAAGCCGGACGACCTGTGATAGGTTACATGTAACTGGATCGGAGATTTGTCATGACCTCGGCATCAAGCCCCAAGCCCTCGCGCATCAAGGTACGTGAACATCGGGAGCGCTTGCGCGAGCAGGGTCTGCGCCCGATTCAGATTTGGGTGCCGGACTGTACGCTCCCCCGCCTTCCGGTCTGAGGCGCATCGCCAGTCGGCAGCCATCGCTGCCAGCGCCCATGCACGGGAGGATCAGGCATTCATCGACGCTGTGTCGGACTGGGGCAATGAGTGAGGCGAGGCGATATCTGGACCGTCGCCGGCGGCAAAGACTATGCGGGCAAGCCGCGCCCTGTCGTCATTGTTCAGGACGATAGCTTCGACGCGACGGACTCCATCACGGTCTGCGCCTTCACTACGGACGAGACCGAAGCGCCGCTGTTCCGTCTGCCGGTGGAGCCGAACGAGCGCAACGGCCTGCGCGCCGCCTGCCGCCTGATGGTGGACAAGATCTCCACGGTTCCCAAGACCAAGGTTGGCGCGCGCGTCGGCAGGTTGGACGACGAGGACATCCTGCGGCTCAATCAGGCGGTACTGGTGTTCCTGGGCTTGGCGGTTTCACCAAGGGCGAGTCGGGAAGGGTGAGAAGGAATGCCGCAGAACGTACCTTGGCGTAGAATTGGGCCGTTCGAAGGGCGATTTACTCCGAACGCTCGCCGCCGCCTCGGTCGTAAAATCGGCTACGCCCGGCGTTCGCAGTTCTGTTCTGAATTGGCGGGCGGAGAGGGAGTCGAACGCCGCCTCATGCAGCGTGAAACCCCATCCCGCCAGATGTGTGGATACCGCAGCCTTTAGGCATCGGGGTCTGGGGCCGTCGGCCCCAGCGGGGTCCAGGGGCAGCGCCCTTGGCCTTGTTGCTTGAATCCGGCCTGGATCGTCCGCACCGGCCGCCTGGTGCTGGCACCGGTCGCCTGGACCGATCTGCCGGCATTGCAGGCGCTCAAGGCCGATCCGCGCGTGTTCGCGCAGATGCTGGGCGGCGTGCGCGGCCCTGTGCAAACCATCGCGGAGCTTGCCGACGAGCTGGCATTCTGGGGCGCGAACGGGGTCGGGATATGGACGGTGCGGGCGGCGGGCGAGGCCGCGCTGCTCGGGGTGACGGGGCTGCACGCGCGGCCGGACGGGCGGGGGCTTGCTTTGCGATTTGCATTCCGGCCCGAGGCGCGCGGGCGCGGGCTGGCGGCCGAGGCGGCGGGGGCGGCGCTGCGTTTCGCGCACGAGCGGGCGCGGGTCGAGCGGGTGGTGGCGGCGGCACGGGAGAGCAATTTCTCGTCACGCCAGGTGCTGGGCGCGATCGGGATGGTGCCGTGCGAGCGCTTCGTCCAGAACGGCCACGCGATGCTACTGTACGAGAGCCGCCGCCTCGCCCGGAGCTGATGGGCGTGGCGCGGGAGGAGAGTCTGTCATGGACACGCATCGCCGCACGCTGCTGCTGACCGGTGCCAGCCGCGGCATCGGCCACGCCACCGTCAAGCGCTTCGCCGGCGCCGGCTGGCGGGTCATCACCGTCTCGCGCCACCCGTTCCCGGCGATCTGCCCCTGGGACGGCGGCGAGCAGAATCACATCCAGCTCGACCTCGCCGACCTCGATCGGATGCCGGAGACGATCGCGGGCGTGAAGCGGCGGCTGGACGGCGGGCGGCTGGATGCGCTGGTGAACAACGCCGCCATCTCGCCGAAGGGGCCGGGCGAGACCCGTCTCGGCGTGCTGGAGAGCGACGTCGCACTTGGCTCGGCGTGTTCAGCGTCAATCTGTTCTCGACCGCGCTGCTCGGACGCGGCCTGTTCGAGGAGTTGCGTGCGGCGCAGGGGGCGATCGTCAACGTCACCTCGATCGCCGGCTCGCGCGTGCATCCGTTCGCGGGGGTCGCCTATGCCACCTCGAAGGCCGCGCTGGCGGCGCTGACGCGCGAGATGGCGTTTGATTTCGGCCCGCACGGGGTGCGCGTGAACGCGATCGCGCCGGGCGAGATCGACACCTCGATCCTCTCGCCCGGCACCGAGCGGCTGGTGGAGCAGGAGATCCCGATGAAGCGGCTCGGCAAGCCCGCCGAGGTCGCCGAGACCATTTTTTTCCTGTGCACCGAGGCGTCGAGCTACGTGAACGGTGCCGAAATCCACATCAACGGCGGCCAGCACGTCTAGCAGCGCGCCCGAAATCCGCCTGACGGGATTTGCCGACAGGGCGCCGCTGGCGCAGGCCTGGGCCTGGCTGGATGCAGCCTGCATCGCCCCAGGCCGGGAGATTTTGCCGCCCGAGGACGCGGCCGGGCGCGTCCTTGCCGCGGATGTGCTGGCCCCGGGTGATCTGCCGCCCGGCGCCCTGGTGGCGGCGGACGGCTATGCCGTGCGGGCGGCCGACACCGAGGGGGCGAGCGCCTATAACCCGCTTTCTTTGATGCTAGCGGAGGCGGCGGGCGCCGGCCGCGCCTGCCGCGTCGCCGCCGGCGCGGCACTCCCGCCCGGCAGCGATGCCATCCTGACGTTCGAGGCCGCGAGTTGCACGGGGCCGGAGACGGTGGAGGTGCTGGAACCCGCGGCCCAAGGCGACGGCATCACGCCGCGGGGCAGCCAGGTGCGATCCGGCGAGGTCGCACTGGCGGCGGGGCGGCAATTGCGGCCGCAGGACCTCGCGCTGGTGCGGATGCTCGGGATCGCCCGGCGTCTCCGTCCTGCGCCGCCCTGCGGTCAGGCTCGTGATCGCCGGGCCGAAAGGCGGGCAGAAGGAGGCGCTGGGGCCGATGCTGCGGGCCTTGGTCATGCGCGATGGCGGCCTTCCGGTGGCGGCACGCGACGCCATCCTGGCCGGCGCCATCGCCGCGCCGGACGAGGCGGACGCGATCCTGGTCGCCGGGCGATCGTCGGCGGGAGAGGACGATCTCGCGGCCGCGGCACTGGTCGAGGCCGGGGGCGCGATCGCGCTGCACGGCATCGCCCTGCGGCCGGGCGGATCGAGCGGCCTTGGTCGCCTCGGGACCGTGCCGGTCCTGCTGCTGCCAGGCGAACCGCTTGCGTGTTTCGCCGCATACGAGTTGCTGGCCGGGCGCCTGATCCGGCAGATCGCCGGATTTCCGGCGGGCCTTCCCTATCCGACCTGCGAGTTTGCCCTGGGCCGCAAGATCGTCTCGGCGATCGGCTTCACCGACATGGTGCAAATTGCCGTCCGCGACGGCGTTGCGGCCCCGATCGGCTCGGTCGAACGCGGCGGTCTGCCGCCAGCCTGCCGAGCCTCCGGCTTCGTGGTCGTGCCGGAAGCCCTTGAAGGCTACCGCGAGGGCGAGGTGGTCTGCGTCCACCTATATGACCCCGCATGACCCAGGACACGGCGCCCGATCAGGAGACGGCGCAACGATTGGCGGCGCTGCTGCGGGCGGCGCGCCAGGAGCAGTTCCTCGACGTGATCAGCCGCGCGGAGGCGGAGGCCCGGCTGCGCCGCCACCTCGATCCGCGTGCCGTCGGGTGTGGAAATCGTCCCGCTTGGCGCGGCGCGCGGTCGCGTGCTGGCGGAGGATTTGCAGGCGCCGGTGGATGCGCCCGGCTTCGACCGCGCGAGCGTGGACGGCTTCGCGGTGCGCGCCGCCGACACTGCCGGAGCCACGCCTGAAGCCCCGGCCGCGCTGCGGCTGAACGGCGAGATTTTGACCCCAGGGGTTCAGCCCCGCCTGGAAGTCAGCCCCGGCACTGCCAGCGTGATCGCGACCGGCGGGATGCTGCCCCGTGGCGCCGATGCCGTGGTGATGGTCGAGGATACGGAAGCCCATGCCGGTTCTGCCGGGGTCATGCTCGTGGAGATCCATCGGCCCGTGACTGCCGGCCGGTCGGTCGCGACCGCCGGCTCCGACATCGCGCGCGGCGAGACCGTGCTGCGGCGCGGCCGGCTGCTGGCCTCCCGCGAGATTGCCATGCTGGCGGCCGTCGGTCTGGGCGAGGTGCCGGTCTGGCGCCGCCCGCGTATCGCCATCCTCTCGACCGGCGACGAGATCGTGGCACCCGGCAGGCCGATCCAACCCGGCCAGGTCTATGACAGCAACGCCGCCGTGCTCGCCGCCGCGGCCGAGGAGCTTGGCGGCGAGCCGGTGCCGCTCGGCATCGTGCCCGACGACGAGCCGGCGCTGGCCGACGCACTCGACCGTGCGCTCGCCGCGTCCGACCTGGTGCTGCTGTCCGGCGGCACGTCGAAGGGCGCGGGCGATTTGGCGCATCGGGTGGTGGCACGGCTCGCCGATCCCGGCATCATCGTCCACGGCGTCGCGCTGAAGCCCGGCAAGCCGCTCTGCCTCGCGGTCACGGACGGCAAGCTGGTCGCGGTGCTGCCCGGCTTTCCCACCTCCGCGATGTTCACCTTCCACACCTTCGTGGCGCCGGTGATCAGCCGGCTCGCCGGCCGCCGCGACGCGCAGCAGGGGCACGTGACCGCGACCTTGCCGCTGCGCGTCACCTCCGAACCCGGCCGGACCGAGTCTGTGATGGTGTCGCTGATGCGGGCGCCGGATGGTGAGCTGGCGGCTTACCCGATCGCGAAAGGCTCCGGTGCCGTCACCAGCTTTGCGCAGGCGGACGGGTTTTTCGCGGTCCCGGCGGCAACCGAGGCGGTCGCGGCCGGCACCGCGGTCGATGTCACCCTGATCGACGAGAGGGTGGAGCCGGCGGATTTGATCGTCATCGGCAGCCACTGCGTCGGGCTCGATTTCCTGATCGGGTTGCTGGAGCAGGAAGGGATCAGCGTGAAGGCGTTGAACGTCGGGTCGTCCGGCGGCCTCGGTGCGGCGCGGCGCGGCGAGTGCGACATCGCCGGCATCCATCTGATGGACCCCGCAACCGGGACCTACAACCGCCCGTTCCTGACCGATGCGCTGATGCTGGTGCCCGGCTACCAGCGCCTGCAGGGCATCGTCTTTCGCCGCGAGGATCGGCGCTTCGCGTCATGCCGGAGCGCCGAGGAGGCGGTCGCAGCGGCGCTCGCCGATCCGGCTTGCCTGATGGTCAACCGCAATGCCGGCAGCGGGACGCGCATCCTGATCGACCGGATGCTCGGGGGCGTGCGTCCGCCCGGCTATGCCTACCAGGCCAAATCCCATAACGGCGTTGCCATCGCCGTCGCACAGCGGCGCGCCGACTGGGGGGTGGCGATTGAGACGGTGGCGCAGCAATACGGCCTGGGCTTCATCCCGCTGCAAGCCGAGCAGTATGATTTCGTTATTCCGCGCACCCGGCTGGAGCGCCCCGCCGTGCGCCGCTTCATCGCGCTCCTGCAAGACCCTGCGATCCGCCAGCGACTTGCGGACATTGGATTCCGCGCGGCTGCCGAAGCGGCATGATCTGCTCGCTACTCAGTGTCGGTGGCTCCGGGGCCGGTCATCGTTGCCGGCCAGCATTCGGCGGATTTGCATGATCAGGGGAGGCGAGATACTCCGCCGGACGCAAGATATGCACACCTCGCCAGGGGTGGAGCACGAGGAGGTCGTCATCGCTGCTGACGATGGTCTCTGCACCGGCCGCCAAAGCAAGCTCCAGGTACTTGTCATCCTTCGGGTCACGGCAGTCGGCGACGCGCACCGCAGGCTCGAACCAGACAGCCTCGCTGCGCAGGATTGCCAGAATGTGTTCACGCCGTTCGCGCCGAATGGAGTGCGTGAGCTTCGGCCGGCCGAGCACTTCGACAATCTCGACTTCGACCTCAGGCGAGAGTGCGAACACGTCCACTTCTTCGGCGCGCAGCAACGCGCGTTCCGGAACGCTGTCCGCCTTGAGCGCCGCGCCTACCAGAGCCGAGGCGTCGAAAACGATCAATCGACAATGCGGCGGTCGCGGTGTTCTGCGTTGTAGGCCGCTAGCTCGGCATCAATATCCGCATCGGTCAGGCCAGCCGCCCGGGCTTCCGCTTTCAGTTCAGCGACGGCCCGGGCGAGGGCGCTCGGACCGGAGTGCGGGCGAAGCACGCGGCTGACCAGTCGACCGACCGCGGCGCGGTTGCGGGCGTCAGCAAGCGCCGCAGCAGCCTCGGGCTCGACCGGGATGGTCACATCGACCGTGCTGTCCATTCAGGCCTCCTCAGGTGCGCATATAGCGCGCTCGACAGGGACATGCACGCAGCACGATCCCGCCCGGCCCCCACGCCCACGTCAGGCATGGCCGACGACCCCATCGGCGCGCAGGCGAGCGAGCCGGACCAGCCGGGCGAGCAAGCGCAGCGCTTCAGCGCCGCCGCGATCGGCGACGATGCCGCGCTCGAACTCCTCGGCCAGCGCTTCCGCCCGGCCGGCGAGGACCTCGCAGGCGTGCTGCATCGCGTCCTGCGCAAGCAGCAACTGGCAGTCCTCGGAAAGCCGGTCCCACGCCGAGATCATTCCCCGAGCATGGGGCCAGCGGGTTAACGATCAATGGAACGCGAGGTGAACCGGCGGCAGCGGCGGGAAGGCGACCTCAATCGCGCCCGGTGACGTCAACAAAGACCGGTGGAGTGACGCTGCCCAGCAGGATCACCTGCCCGGTGCGCAGGCCACCGAACGCCGCCGCCACCTCGGAGCCGGCGAGCCAGGCCAGTGCCCGCATCGGATCGCCGAGCAGGTCGCCCCCCTTTCCCGTCTCGCGCTCCTGGCCATCCACCATGATCCGGCCCTGGAGCGGCAGCAGATCGAGCGCCCGCCAGGCGGGATACGGCGCCCCGAGCACGGCGCCGGCGTGAAACACCTGATCGGCAACCAGCGTCGGCGTGCCGAGCGCCGCGAGATCGGGATAGCGGTTTTCCACCACCTCGATCGCGGCGAACAGCTCTCCGACCGCCGCCTTGGCGGTTTCCGGCGTGCAGGGTTCGGGAGGCAGGTCGCGCGCCAAGCGCACCGCGAGTTCGCATTCGACGCCGGGCGCCAGGAAATCGGCAAAACGCAGCCTGGCCCCGCTCTGGTGGACGCCGGCGGCCGGCATGAACCCCGCCGCCGGGCCGGTGAGGCCGAGATAGTCCTGCATCCGCTTCGCGGTGGCACCGATCTTGAAGCCGGCCGGCGGGGCAGCCCCGAGGCGGAGTGCCAGCGCGTGCTGGGTCGCGGCCGCCGCTGCCAAGTCCGGCGGGCGCAGGCCATCCTCGAGCGGCGCGTACCGGCGCCGCGCGCGGCGGGCGGCGAGCAAGGCGGCGGCGGCACGGTCAGGGTCGAAGCTCATGTGCGGTTCAGCTCATAGAGGGCGACGGCGGCGGCGGCGGCGACATTGAGGCTCTCCATCCCGCCCGGCATCGGCAGCCCGGCAATTTCATCGCAGGTCTCGCGGGTCAGGCGACGCAGGCCCGCACCTTCGCCGCCGAGCACCAGCGCCACCCGCCGGTTGGCAAAGGCGCGGCCGGACAATGGCGGCCCGCTCGCGTCCAGCCCGACGATCCACAGCCCGGCGGCCCGAAGCGCCACCAGCGTGCGCGCGAGATTGACCGCGCGCAGCAGCGGCACCGTCTCCAGGGCGCCGGACGCGGCCTTGGCGAGCGCGCCGGTCTCCTCCGGCGCGTGGCGTTCCTGCGTGATCACCGCGGCGACGCCAAAGGCCGCCGCCGCGCGCAGGATCGCGCCGACATTGCGGGGATCGGTCACCTGGTCGAGCACCAGCACCGGCCCCTTCCGCTCCAGCGCCGGCGCCAGCATCGGCGGGCCGAGCGGGTCGGCGAGCAAGGCGGCGCCCTGATGGACGGCGTCGCGGCCGAGGAGCTGGTCGATGCGGGCGCGATCGACGGTCTCGGCCGAGAGCGGCCAGGGCTGCGGCAGGCGCTGGGCGATCGCGGCGGCAGCCTCCTCGGTCAGCACCAGCCGGCGCAGGCGACGGGCCGGGTTGGCGAGCGCCGCCGCGACCGCGTGCAGGCCGTAGAGCCATACCGCGCCACGCGGCGTCTCGGCGCCGGGACGCGCTTGTTGCGGGCGCCGGTCGGGCCGGGGAATCGGGCCGGTGCTGTGGTGCGCCGCCGGGCTTGCCGCTCCAGGGCGCACGCGACCCCTGCGGACGCGACCCCTGGGGCTGGGGCTCGCCGCGGCTGGGGTTGTGCGGGCCGTGGCTGTGCGGGCTGTGGCTGGGCGGGTGGAGCGGCTTCATGCACCGGGTATAGCGGCGCGTGACGCTCGCGTCACGCAGCCGCGACTGAGGTCAGCGCCGGCCGAACATCCGCTCGATCTCGGCGCGGGTCAGGCGCAGGAAGGTGGGCCGGCCGTGGCTGCACGTGGCGGCGCGGGGCGTCGCCTCCATCCGGCGCAGCAGCGCGTCCATCTCGAGCTGGGTGAGGCGGCGGCCGGCGCGGATGCTGCCGTGGCAGGCCATGCGGGCGAGCACGGCATCGAGCCGCGCCGGCAGCGCCATCGCCTCGCCGAGCTCGGCCAGCTCGTCGGCGAGATCGCGCAGCAGCGGCGCCGGATCGGGCGCGCCGAGCGCGGCGGGCAGGGCGCGGACCAGCACCGCGCCGGGGCCGAACGATTCCAGCTCCAGCCCGAGCCGGGCCAGCATCGGGGCCGCGTCGGCGAGGCGGGCGGCGGCGGCGGCGGGCAGATCGACCACGGCCGGGGTCAGCAGCGGCTGCGCGCGCACCCCGCCTGCGTCGCGCTGCATCCGCAGCGCCTCATGCGTCAGCCGCTCATGCGCGGCGTGCTGATCGACCAGCACCAGCGCCCCGTCGGCGGCGACCGCGATCACGTAGGTGTCCAGCATCTGCGCGACCGCTGCCCCCAGCGGGTGCGCCGGATCGGGGTCGGGTGCCGGCATCGGGCGCGCGGCGGGCGGCACCGCGAACGGCAGCGGCGATTCGGCGAAGCCGGCGGCCAGCGGCGCCGAGGGCGGCCGCAGCGCCAGCGGCGGACGAACGGGACGATAGAGCGGCCGCGGCGCCCGCGCCGCCCCGCCGCCGAGCGTCGCCCGTAGCGCGCCGATCACCAGGCCGCGCACCGCATCGGGGTCGCGGAAGCGCAGCTCGGTCTTGGCCGGGTGGACGTTCACGTCCACCTCCTCGGGCGGCAGGTCGAGCCACAGCGTCACGATCGGGTGCCGCCCGGACGCGATCACGTCGCGATAGGCGACCCGCACCGCCGTGCGCAGCACCGGATCGGCAACGGGGCGACCGTTGACCGCCAGCATCTGCCCGGCGGTGGTCGCGCGCGTGACCGAGGGGATCGCGGCGAAGCCCGAGATCGTGAGCGCGCCGCGCTCGCCGCCGACCGGCAGCAGCGCCGCGGCCGCCTCCGCCCCGAGCAGGCCGGCGGCGCGGTCGGCGCGGTTCTGCGCCGGCAGGTCGAGCAGCAGCGCGCCCTCGCTCTCCAGCCGGAACGCAACGCCGGGGGCGGCGAGGGCGAGGCGCCGCACCGCGGCCTCCGCGTGCTCGGCCTCGGTGCGCGGCGATTTGAGGAACTTGCGCCGCGCCGGCGTCGCGAAGAACAGGTCGGAGACCACGACCCTGGTGCCGGGCGGTCCCGGCGCGGGCATCACATCGGAGACCTGGCCGCCCTCGACTCGGATCGCCCAGGCGTGCGGCGCGCCGTGCGGGCGCGAGGCAATCGCGAGCCGCGCCGCGGCGCCGATGCTGGGCAGCGCCTCACCGCGGAAGCCGAGGGTCGCGATCCGCACCAGGGTCTCGTCATCGAGCTTGGAGGTGGCGTGGCGCTGCACCGCCAGCGCCAGCTCGTCGGCGGCCATGCCGCAGCCGTCGTCGGCGACCTCGATCCGCCCGATGCCGCCGCCGGCGAGGGCCACGGCAATGCGGGTCGCCTCGGCGTCGAGCGCGTTCTCGATTAGCTCCTTGACCGCGGCGGCCGGGCGCTCGACCACCTCGCCGGCGGCGATGCGGTTGACCAGCGCCTCGGGCAGCAGGCGGATCGCGGCCATCAGGGGGGCCTCGGACTCGGGAGCATGGCCGGCAGTCTAGCAGTGGCAGTCTAGCACTGGCAGTCTGGCACCGCCGCCTATCCGAACAGCATCCGGAGATGGTCGTTCAGAAACCGACCCTGCGGGTCGAGCCGCCGGCGCAGCGCCCGGAAATCCTCCGCCCGTGGGTAGAGGGAGGTGACGTCATCGGTGTCCAGCATGTGCAGCTTGCCCCAGTGCGGGCGGGAGCCGTAGCGCCGCAGGATCGCATCGACGTCGCGCAGATAGCTCCAGTAGTCGATCCCCGGCCCGCCCGAGACCGAGAGGGTGATGCTGTCCTGCCGATAGAACGGGCTCATCCAGGCGGGATCGCCGGCGGTGAAGCGGTACTCGATCGGATAGATGCAGTCGGTGTGCTGGGTCAGCATCAGCTCCCGGACCGCGCGGACCGCCTGCTTCCCGTGCTCCCCCGGCACCGCGTACTCCAGCTCGTGGAAGTTCGGGACATATTCGATCGGGTAGATCTCGGAACTGTAGGCGATGCGCTCGAACGGCTTCTGCATCGGGGCCGCGTCGGTGATGTCCATCACCTTCATCTCGCAAACGTCCGCCACCTTGTCGGTGCCGGAGACGGATGACGTGTCCGGCAGGCAGTAAAGGTGCCGGCTGTCCGCCGTGGGGCACCAGAAGAAGCCGAAATGCCGGTGCCGTGCCGCCAGTTCGTCGTGGCGCGCCATGCAGGTCTCGAAATCGTCGCGCCAGAGCCGCTCGTGCAGATTGTAGGCATCCATCGTCTGCAGCGTGATCGCCGAGATCACGCCGAGCGTGCCGACCGACACCTGTGCCGCGTGCAGCATGTCCTAATCGCCCTCGTCGATCACCAGGATGCCGCCGTCCGGCTGCACGAGGCGGATGCCCACGATCTGCGAGGCCATGTTGGGCAGCCGCGCCCCGGTGCCGTGCGTGCCGGTGGCGAAGGCGCCGGCGATCGCCTGGGTGTCGATGTCGCCCTGGTTGATCAGGGAAAGGCCCAGCTCCTTCAGCACCCGGCCGAGATCGCCGATGCGGGTGCCCGCGGCGACGGTCACGTGCTGCTTTCCGCGGTCCACGTTCAGCACGCCGCTCATATTGACAAGCGAGAGCAGCAGGCCGCCCGTGCCGACCACCGGCGTGAAGGAATGGCCCGAGCCGGCAACGCGGATATTGAGATCACGCGCGTCGGCCTCTCGCACCATCTCGGCGAGCAGCGCCTCGCTACCGGGTGCCGCCTTGTAACGGGGGACGCAGGATTGGTTGCCGACCCAGTTCCGCCACAGCCCTCCCTTCTCGAACTCCATCGCAGGCCCCCCTTCGAACAGCCGTGAAGCAGTGCTGCCACGTGCCGCCTTGCGGTGGCCGTTGTCAGTTCACCACCGGCGTTGCCGACCCGCAGAGGATAAGCGTCATCGCGAGGCGCGGAGCGCCGTGGCGATCCGGGCGGGCCGCTCGGTGCCGCACGCCTGGATCGCCACGCCGCCAAGTGGCGGCTCGCGATGACGCCTGAGCCGGGGCCGGTTTTTCTTTTTGGTTAAAAGAGGTTGCTGAGCCAGGTGAGCGGGCCGCTGCCGCCCTTGGGCTGGATGATCGGGGTATCGCCCGCCTGCGGGCTCTGGCCCAGCGCCGCGTTCTCCCGCAGCCGCTGCGCCTCGCGCGTCGGATCGACCACCACCCCCGGCTGGGCCGGGGTGCGCCAGAACATCAGCCGATCGACGAAGCTCGAATTGTTGTCGAGCCGGGCACTCTCACTGTTCACCCGGGCGCCGATGTTCTGCGGCGCCGGCGGGCCGGCGGCGGCGACCAGCGCCTCCTGCCCCGGGGTCATGCTGCCGGCGCCCTGGCCGAGGGCGACGTTGGGCACCAGCGCCTCCTCGGCCTGGCGGGTGTCGGACTGCGCCTGCGGCCGCGGCGCGCCGGGATCGGGCGGGCGCAGCGCGAAGTCGGGCGGCATGGAGAGCGGCGCCTGGGTGGTGACGCGGAACTCGTCGGGTGCGTCGCGCGAGAGGCCGAAGGTGCGGGCGAGATTGCCGCTATTGCCGCAGGCGGCGAGCGCCAGCGGCAGGGCGAGAATCGCGACATCGGGTCAGGCGGCAGCGCATCGCCGCCTGATTAGCCGCGTGCCGGGCCGCCGGCAAGACGGTCGTGGGGCCGGCCGCGCAGTCCGTCCAGGACCAGCGCGCAGACCCCGCAGACGATCGCCGCGTCGGCGAGGTTGAACACGTACCAGTGCCACCCGAAGGCATGCGCGTCGATGAAGTCCACCACCGCGCCGAAGCGCAGCCGGTCGATGACGTTACCGATCGCACCCCCCGCGATGGCACCGATCGCGATCGCCGCGAGGCGCGTCTCGGTGCGGGCCATCCACACCAAGAGACCGGCGATGACGGCGAGTGCGATCGCGACGAACGCCCAGGCGCCGACTGCGCCGCGACCGAGCAGGCCGAAGGTGACCCCCTGGTTCCAGACCAGCGTGAGGTTGAGCACCGGCAGCACTTCGACGGGCCGGCCCGGGACGAGGCGCAGCCCGTCCAGCACCCACCACTTGCTCGCCTGGTCGGCGGCGAGGACGCACACGAGGGCGAGGACGCCGAGGCGAGATACCCGCGTCATCGCGAAACTACGAAGCCCTCGGCACAGCGGGGAACCTCAACTCCCTCTCCGCCCCCGGGGGCGGAGAGGGAGTTGGGGAGGGGGCGGCGCGCCTCATTCCGCGGCCGGGCGGCACACCAGCCCGCTCTCGACCGCGTCGGCGCAGCGTGCGCACAGCGCCGGATGGCCGCGCTGCCGCCCGACCTCGGGCAGCACCCGCCAGCAGCGGGCGCATTTCTGGCCGGGCGCGAGGCCGATCTCGCTGCCCGCCTCGCCGTCGGCCAGGGTGACGCGCGAGACGATCAGCACCTCTTCCCACTCCGCGGGCGAGAGTAGCAGCGGCGCGCCGGGCGGAAAGCGCAGCGCGACCGCGGCCTGCAACGAGGCGCCGATGCGTCCCGCTTTGCGCATCGCCTCGATCTCGGTGGTGACGCCGCGCCGCAGGCTGCGCACCTGCTCCCACTTCGCCGCCAGCGCCTCGTCCCGCCACGCCGCCGGCACGTCGGGAAAACTCTGCAGATGCACCGAACCGTCCTCGCCGAATCGTGCCCGCCACGCCTCCTCGGCGGTGAAGCAGAGCACCGGGGCGAGCCAGGTGGCGAGGCACCGGTGCAGATGATCGAGCACCGTGCGCGCCGCGCGCCGCCGCAGACTGTCCGGCCGGTCGCAATAGAGCGCGTCCTTGCGCACGTCGAAATAGAACGCCGAGAGGTCGGCGGCGCAGAAGGCGTGGATCGCCGGATAGACGCCCGTCCAGTCATGGCTTGCGACCGCGCCGCGCCGCGCCGCGTCAAGCGCCGCGATCCGGTGCAGCACCCAGGCTTCCAGCTCCGGCATCTCGGCCTCGGGCACGCGCTCGGCCGGGGTGAAGCCGGCGAGGCTGCCGAGCAGCCAGCGCAGCGTGTTGCGCAGGCGGCGATAGAGTTCGGCCTGCTGCTTGAGGATTTCGGGGCCGATGCGCAAATCCTCGGCGGTGTCCGACATCATCACCCAAAGCCGGAGGATGTCGGCGCCGTACTGTGCCGTCACTGCGGCCGGGGCAACCACGTTGCCGAGCGACTTGGCCATCTTGCGGCCCTGCTCGTCGAGCACGAAGCCATGCGTGAGCACGGCGCGGAACGGCGCCCGGCCGCGCGTGCCCACCGCCTCCAGCAGGCTCGACTGGAACCAGCCGCGATGCTGGTCGGAGCCTTCGAGATAGAGGTCGGCCGGCCACGGCAGACCGCGCGCCTCCAGCACGAAGGCGTGGGTCGAGCCGCTCTCGAACCACACATCGACGATGTCGCGCACCTGCTCGTAATCGTCGGGGTTCCGGCCGGGGCCAAGGAAGCGGGCGGGCGGGGAGGAATACCAACAATCGGCCCCTTCGGCGCGGAACGCCGCCACGATGCGCGCGACCACCTCCGGGTCGCGCAGCGGCTCGCCATTGGCACGTTCCACGAACACGGCGATCGGGACGCCCCAGGCGCGCTGGCGGCTGATGCACCAGTCGGGCCGCTGCTCGACCATGCTGCGGATGCGGGTGCGGCCCTTCTCGGGGACGAAGCGCGTCGTGTCGATCGCATCGAGGGCGCGGGTGCGGATGGCTTCGTCGCCATCCAGCCGGATGAACCATTGCGGGGTCGCGCGGAAGATCAGCGGCGCCTTCGAGCGCCAGGAATGCGGATAGGAATGCACGAGCCTGCCGCGCGCGAGCAGCCCGCCCGCCGCATCGAGCGCCGCCGCGATCGCGTCGGCCGCCTTATAGACGTGCAGTCCGGCGAAGCCCGGCACCGAGGGGTTGAAGGTGCCGTCCGGTCCGACCGTGTCCGGCACCGCGATGCCGTGGGCGCGGCCGAGGGCGAAATCGTCCTCGCCGTGGCCGGGTGCGATGTGGACGAAGCCGCTGCCCTGCTCGGTATCGACGAAATCGGCGGCAAGCACCGGCACGTCGAAATCATAGCCGTGACCGCGCAGCGGATGGGCAGAGAGCGTGCCGGCGAGATCGGCGCCGTTCAGCACGCGCTCGATATGGTGTGTGGCGATACCTGCCGCCGCACAGAGCTCCGGCGCGCGGGCGAAGGCGACCAGCAGCCGCTCGCCCGGCCGCGCGCGGCTGTCCTCGGCGGCGCTGTCCACGTGCAGCACCGCATACTCGATCGCCGCGCCGCAGGCGATCGCGCGGTTGCCGGGGATGGTCCAGGGCGTGGTCGTCCAGATCACCACCGATGCGCCGTGAAGCGGCCCGGCGAGCACCGGGAAGCGCACCCAGATCGTGTCGCTGGTGTGGTCGTGGTACTCGATCTCGGCCTCGGCGAGTGCGGTTTTCTCGACCGGCGACCACATCACCGGCCGCAGGCCGCGATAGAGCGCGCCGTTCAGCAGGAAGCGGCCGATCTCGTCCGCGATCGCCGCCTCGGAGGCGAAATCCATCGTGGCGTAACGCTGCGCGAAATCGCCTTCCACGCCGAGGCGGCGGAACTCGGCTTGCTGCACGTCCATCCAGTGCTGCGCGTAGGCGCGGCACTCGGCGCGCAGATCGAGGATCGGCACCGCGTCCTTGTCGCGGCCGGCGGCGCGGTACTGCTCCTCGATCCGCCACTCGATCGGCAGGCCGTGACAGTCCCAGCCGGGGATGTAGTCGGCGTCGAACCCGGCCATCTGGGCGGCGCGATTGACCACGTCCTTGAGAATCTTGTTGAGCGCGGTGCCGATATGGATGTCGCCGTTGGCGTAGGGCGGCCCGTCATGGAGGATGAATTTTGGCCGCCCGGCCGACGCCTCGCGCAGCCGCGCCCAGAGGCCCATCCGGTCCCACGACGCCACGATCTCCGGCTCGCGCCGCGGCAACTCGCCGCGCATCGGGAAGGATGTCGCCGGCAGGAAAACGGTATCGCGGTAGTCTCGCTCGGTCATCGGGCTCTCACGCGGGGAGGGTGCGCGGCGGCCGCAGGTCCCGCGCGGCCCGCGTTATGCGGAGCGCGGCGGGGCGGGGTCAATGGCTGGTTGCGAACGGCGGATCCGAATGCACGGCAGCCTATTCCTGCCCGTGCGCCGCGACATAGCGCAGAACCAGGCTCGTCAGCGTCGCCGGATCGCTCTCCGGCAGGGTGCGGCGCGGGAATTGCGTCCATGAGGTGAAGATGGCCTGCTGCGGCGCTCCGCCCAGCAGCTGCTCGACGGTCCGGAAATTAGCGACCGCGCTCTGCACCCATTCGCGGCTGGAACGCGCCCGCGGGTCACCATTGTAGATCACCCCGAGGGGCACGCCGGCCCGTTGTACCGTTCGCGCCTGCTGCAGCGTGCGGCTGGCCCAGTCGGTGTTCCACTGCACGTCGAGCTGATAGAACGCGAGCGGCCGGCCATACGCGGCCCTGAACCCGCCGAGCCACTGATTCAGCACCGCCGGCTCGATCCGCGCGATCGGCTCGGTATCGCCGATCCAGGCGCCCGGAAAGATAGCGCTGATCTGCCGCGCGGCATCGGCCGCCATGCGCACGATGTCGGGCACGCTCGCGCGGCACGCATTCCGGCCGCCGAAATAGTGGCCGTAAAACAGCGGCTCGTCCATGTTGGCGTAGTCGAGCGTGCCGCCCAGCGCGGCGATGCGGCGCGCGAGAGCTTTCACGCCGCCGCGCGCCGAATACCCTTCAACATGGAAGCCGCACCCGCCGTCGCCGTAGAGCGGGCCGATTGCCGTCGCCATAGCAACGTGGTGCGCCCGCAGGAAACCGAACAGCGCTTGCACCGTCGCGTCCGGCGCGTGCATCACGTAGAACTGGTTGAGCTCGAAGACCTGCACGTGGCGCAGTGCCCGCTGCCAGGGTGCGCCTGGACGGAACAGTTCCGCGAACCCGGTTTGCGAAACGAACCGCGCCGTCGGTCGCGGCAGGTCGTCGCGGGGCGCCAGCCAGATCTGCGGCAACCCTTGCGCTTGCGTGGCACCGCCTGACAGGCCCACCAGGATCAGCACGGCGGCGAACGCGATGGCACGCATCATGGCCACGATCCTTCATCCAACTGTCGCGCGGTTCGACTCGGCGGCATCGGATGGGGACTATCGTATGCCGCGCACCGGATGTCCAAGGGGGAACGTGCCGGGTGCCCACAGCGCTGCCGCCCGTCTCCGTCGCGATCGTGGGCGCCGGCTGGTATGGCTGCCATATCGGCCTCTCGCTCGCCGCACTCGGCTTTGGCGTGACCGTGTTCGATGCCGCCGCGCGACCGCTGGACGCCGCTTCCGGCAATAATCAGTCGCGCCTGCATCTTGGATTCCACTACCCGCGCCACTACGAGACGCGGATGCAGTCGCGCGACGGCTACGTGCGCTTCATGGAGCGCTACCCGCACCTCACGCGCCCCGTCGCGGAGAACATCTACGCCGTAGCCACCAACACCAGCCTGCTCGATTTCCGCACCTACAAGCTCATCATGGCGTCCTCCGGCATCGACTTCCAGGAGCGCGAGCAGATGCCGCGCTTCCTCACCAACGTCGAAGCGGCGGTATACACCAAGGAACGCGTGCTGCTGATCGAGCGCGCGCGAGGCTACTTCGCCGAGCGGCTGGGGCCCGCCCTCGTGCTGGGCTGCAAGGTAGCAGCCTTGCGGCCGGTTGCGGACGGCGTCGAGGTCAACGGGCGCCGCTTCGACTACGCGGTCGATGCGACCTGGGGCCATCTCTGCCCGCTGCCGGTTCCCGTCATCTACGAGCCGACCATACTGCTCTACTACGAGGGTGATCCCGCATTTGGGGCGCTGACGCTGGTGGACGGACCGGGCTGCGCGATCTACCCGACGGAGCAACCCGGCGTATTCACGCTCTCCAGCGTCCGCCATACGCCGCTCGGCCGGTTCGCGACCGCCGCGGAAGCGCGCCTCTGCCGCGACCGGCTCGACGGCGCCACCGTCGCCGCGCGCACCGCGGCGATGGAGCAGGAGATTTCGACCTACCTTCCCGACTACCGCGACCGCTTCCGCTTCCTGGCACCGCAGCGTGCGATCAAGACCAAGCCGCTCGGCAGCTACGATGACCGGAGCTGTCAGGTATTCCGCGACGGCCGCTGCTTTCACGTGCTCTCCGGCAAGATCGACACCGTGTTCTTCGCCGTCGAGCGCATCCTCTCGGTGCTGGAAGCCGAGGCGGCACCGGAATGACGGTGGCCCCCACGCCGCCGGATGCACTGATCGGGCACACGGGCTTTGTCGGCGCGACGCTGGTCGCCGCGGGCGCGTACGATGCGACGTATAACTCCGGCAATATCGGCACGATCGCCGGCCGCTCGTTCCGTCGCGTCGTGTGCGCGGGCGTCTCGGCGGTCAAGTGGCGCGCCAACCTCGAGCCGGAGGCGGATCGCGCGGGCATCCAGACCCTGATCGACGCGCTCGCGACCGTTGCCGCCGAGCACTTCGTGTTGATCTCGACCATCGACGTCTATCCCGTCCCGGTCGGCGTCGATGAGCGCGACGCGGCTGGAGGTGTCACGCTGCATCCCTACGGCCGGCACCGCTTCGCGCTGGAGCAGTTCGTGCGGCAGCATTTCGCGTCGCACAGCATCGTCCGGCTGCCGGCGCTGTTCGGCGCGGGGCTGAAGAAGAATGCGCTGTTCGACCTGATGCACGACCACCGCACCGAGGCGATCGACCCCGAGGCGCGCTTTCAGTGGTATCCGCTGGCGCGGCTCACAGCCGACATCGAGACGATCGTCGCTGCCCGCGTCGGACTGATCAATGTCACCGCCGAGCCGATCACGATGGCCTTGCTGCGAGCGCGCTTCTTCCCCACTGCGCGGCTGGGAGAGCCGACGCCCGACCCGGCGCAATACGACGTCCGCTCGATCCACGACCGGCTGCTGGGCGGGCGTCACGGCTATCATCTCGCGGCGGCCGACGTGCTCGCCGCGATGGGTCGCTTCCTCGACGAAGCGGCTGCGGCGCGGTGATGCGGCTCGGCCTGTCGAACCTGGCATTGCCTGCGTCGGAGGAGGCCGCCTTGCTGCCCCGGCTGCGGGAGTGGGGTGTCGCGGGGATCGAGGTCGCACCGACGCGGCTTGCGCCGTGGGAGGCGATCGATGCCAGCCTGCTTCGGCGCATCCATCGCCGCGTGGCCGAGACCGGCCTCGCGATCGGTTCGCTGCAAGCGATCTTTTACGGCCGCCCGGCGCTGCAACTGCTCGGCGAGCCGGCCGCCTTCGCCGCGATGGCCGCGCATCTCGACCGGGTGGGCGAGATCGCGGCGGCGCTCGATGCCGCCATCGCCGTGTTCGGCGCCCCGGCCAACCGGCGCCGCGGCGCGCTCGCGCCGGAAGCGGCGTTCGCGCTCGGGCGCGACCGGCTGCGCGTGCTCGCCGAGCGCGCCGCCGGCGCCGGCATAGTGCTCGGCCTCGAACCGGTTGCCGCCACCTATGGCGCGGACTTCCTCACCACGCCGCCCGAGGTGCTGGCGATGGTGCGCGCGGTCGATCATCCCGGGCTGCGCGTGCACCTCGATACCGGCTGCGCCGTTCTGGAAGGACAGAGCATTGCCGCCGCGATCCACGCCGCCGGCCCGCTCCTGTGCCACTTCCACGTCTCCGAGCCGCAGCTCGCCGGGTTCGGCGCGCCAATCGCCGAGCACAAGGCGGCGGCCACGGCGCTGCGGGACGCGGGCTACGCCGGCTGGGTCACGATCGAGATGCGCGAGCCGCCGGCCGACGCGCCGGCCGCGATTGCCCAAGCGGTCGCCGCGGTGCGGTCGCTCTATGGTATCGCCTGAGCCGTGACGTCGAACGCCGCACCGCGCCCCACGCTGACCTCCGAACCCGCCCTTCAAGCGCTGATGGTCGGCGCCGCGGATGCGCTGGTGCCGCCGCAGATCGAGGGCCACACGCACGGTTTCGCCATCCCGGCCGGAACCGAGGGCGTCTGGCTGCTTTCGCGCAGCTTTATCCCCAATGCCGTGCTGGGCACCGCCGATCGCCGCCGGCTCGGCGTCGCCGTGCAGCGGCTCGTGCTCGACGGACGCGCCATGCGCCTCGACGATGCGGCGCTTACCGACGGCTGGCACGGTGCGGAGGCTGACTTCCGCTGGACCAATGGCTGCGCCTGGATCGCGCTGCCGCCGGCCTCGGAGCGGCTGGAGGTGACGCTGCATCCCGGCTGTCCCGGCAGCTACACGCTGGCCGAGACGGGCGGAGCGGCCATGCACGCGCCGCTCGTGGAATATCGCCCGGCGATCGAGACCACGATGGCGCGCGCCACCAACCAGTCCGCCGCGCAGCATCTGCTGGCGCTGCCGATCGCCGCAGCCCCCGGCGGGCAGGCGCCAGGTGTCAGCCTGCCCCTCGATCGGCGGGACGGCGGCATCGTCGTGACGATGCCGGACGGCAAGCAACACGTGGTCACGCGCGAGGGTTCCGCCGACCTGAAATTGGCGGCGGCCTGGAGCGTGGAGGGCGTGTTCGCCGGCTCGGCCTCGTTTTATGTGCTCGCCCTGGTGCGTGAGGATGGCGAACGTGCGGCCTGGTACTTGAACGCACGGTTCGAATACGTCGGCAACACTCCAGCGGCGCTGCAGGATGCCTATCGCGCCTCGCTCCGTGCCGCAATCCTGGGATATGTCGGCGCCGTCTGGCAGGGGTTGGTCTGCGCGCCGCGGCCGATCTTCGACCCAGCCGGCTGGATGCTCTCCGGCATGGAATCCGGGCTGCGCTCGGCGCTGATCCGCGAGGAGTCGCCCGATCCCTCGTTCGCGGCGACCGAGGTGGTGCTCGAAGCACTCGACGATCTACTGGCCACCGAGCAGGAGGCTGGCAGCCTGCGCCGTCTCCACAGCAGCGGCTCGATCCGCCAAATCTTCCAGCGCGACTGCTCCGAGTTCCTCACCGACGCGCTGCGTGGCGGGCGGATAGTCCTGGCCTCGCCATTTGGCGGCGCGCCACAGGAGGTTCAGGGCGGACTGATCCTCGGCTCGTTCACCATCGCCTACCGCTTCGCTGACGCGGCGGCTGGCCACGCCTTCTACGCCGTCACGTCGCTATGGCGGTGCGATCTGGTCGCTCTCTACTTCCCCGAGCTGCGGGTCGCGATCTTCCGCGACGACTGGTCGCGCAGGATGCTGAACCAGAGCCTCGGACAGACGCTGCAACCCGCGATCCTGTCGCATTGCGCCGAGCACGCGCCGGCGCTCGCGGCGTATCTCGCGCACCCGGACAAGCAGCTCGTCGCCATGCTGTATCAACCGCATCTCGGGCATCATCTCTGGAACGAGCTCACCGGGCTCGACGCGCTAGTTCGCGACTTGCCGGCGAAGAAGCTGCCGCCGGTCTATGTGCTGAACGCGATCGAGACCGAAATGTATGGCCCGATCGACGCGCTGTTCCCGGCGCTGCGCGGCCGGGTGGACCGCAGCCTCGACAATTATGACGCGCTCGCCTGCCACGCTTACGCTAACGCGCTCTGTCCGCTGCGCTTGACCTCGAATTTCATCTCCCGCGGGCTGGCAACGCAGATCATCGCACACAACGAGTCCGACCCTACTCTCGCTCCCGACCGCGTCCGCCACGTGGCGCTGCTCCAGGCTCGCTACCACCTCGTGCTGCTGGGCTTGCGCGTTGAGAACCGCACGCTTGCCGATCAGGAGGCGTTCTTCGCCGACGTGATGACGATGTGCGTCGAGGAGCTGGGCCGCGTCGCTTTCGTCATCGACGGTCACAACATGCGCGACGGTGTGGCCTTCCGCAGCCACGGCGAGCAGGCGAGCGACACGGTCGCGATCGCAGAGGAGCGGCGGATCGTCGAGTTATTCGCGTACCGCTTCCGCGGCGACGCCTCGGTGCAGGTCGTCGACATTATCGGCGCGCCGCTGCGGGCGAGCATCTTTTGGTGCAACCGCGCGGCCTTCTTCGTGACACCCTGGGGCGCCGGCCTCGCCAAGTACCGTTGGGTGTGCAACCGGCCCGGAATTGTGGTCGCCGGACGGCGATTCTTGCAGCGCGCGGGCGCCACCACTATCCATCTTTACGACGCACCGCGCAACATGGGCGCGCCGACGCGGATGCTGATCAACACGCCGGATGCAGCCGAGGACGAACCGGAGCGCTCCGCCCTGGTGCCGGTCACGGACGCGAACCGGGTCAATTTCCGCGTCGATCGCGATGCGGTCCGGCTCATGGTCCGGCAACTGGCACACGCCGTCCGCCGCTGATCACGCCGCGCGCGCCAGCGCGCCGTCTCTCGCATCCTCGATCATCATCGCCGCCGCCTTCTCGCCGATCATGATCGCTGGCGCGTTGGTGTTCCCGGAGATCAGCGTCGGCATGATCGAAGCGTCGGCGACGCGCAGTCCCGCGATGCCCCGCACCCGCAGCCTCGGGTCGACCACTGCGCGGGCATCGATGCCCATCCGGCACGTGCCGACCGGGTGGTAGATCGTCGTTGCGGTGTTGCGGGCGTGCTCCAGCAACGCCTCGTCGGTCCGAACCTCGGGTCCGGGGTCCAGTTCCTCGACGATGAAGGGGCGGAGTGCGGAGGTCGCGGCGAGGCGGCGGGAAAGCTTCATCCCGGCGACGATCGTGTCCTGGTCGGCGCGCGTCGCCAGGTAGTTCGGGTGAATCGCCGGCGGCTCGCGCGGGTCGGGAGAGCGCGGCACGATGCGGCCGCGGCTCTCGGGGCGGAGCTGGCAAACCGAGGCGGTGAAGGCGGAATAGTGGTGCAGCCCCTCGCCGGGCGTATCGGAACTGAGCGGCTGGATGTGGAACTGCACGTCCGGCAGTGCGAGCGAGGGATGAGTGCGGGCGAAGATGGCGACCTGGCTCGCGCCCATGCTCATCGGGCCGCGGCGGAACAGGGCGTATTCTATCCCGATCAGCAGCTTGCGGAGTGGGTTGTTGACCTCGTCGTTCAGCGTCGGCCGCGTCGAGCGATAGACGGCGCGGGCCTGCAAATGGTCCTGCAAATTCTCGCCGACGCCCGCGAGTTCCTGGTGCACCGGAATCCCGAGCGCCTGGAGGATTTCGCCGCGGCCGATGCCGGATATCTCCAAAAGATGCGGCGAGAAGATGGCGCCCGCCGCCAGCACCACCTCGCCCTGCGCCCGCGCCGTGCGCGTCTCGCCGCCGATGGAGAACGCGACGCCAACCGCCCGCCGCCCTTCGAGCAGCACGCGGTGGACGAGCGCCCCGGTCACGACCGTCAGATTGGTCCGGGCGCGCACCGGCCGGAGATACGCGGTTGCGGCACTGCACCGCCGGCCGTCCCGCGCGGTGAGCTGAAAATAGCCTGCCCCTTCCTGCACCGATCCGTTGAAGTCAATGTTTCGCGGGATACGAAGCTCCTCCGCCGCCATGATGTATGCGTCGCAGAGGTCGCGCCGGATGCGCATGTCGGAGACGGCGAGTGGACCGCCGACGCCGTGGAACGCGTCCGCACCGCGCTCCTGATCCTCGCTCGCGCGGAACAGGGGCAGCACGTCGTCGTAAGACCAGCCGGTGCAGCCGAGCTGGCGCCAATGGTCGTAATCGGCGGCCTGGCCGCGGATGTAGAGCAGGCCGTTGATCGAGCTGGAGCCGCCGAGGACGCGGCCTCGCGGCCAGGCGAGGCGGCGCCCGTTCAGCCCCGGGTCCGGCTCGGTCACGAGGCACCAATCCGTGCGCGGGTTCCCCATCGTTTTGAAATAGCCGACCGGGATATGGATCCAGAGATAGCTGTCGCGCGGCCCGGCCTCGAGCAGCAGCACGCGGCTCCCCGGCGCGGCCGAGAGCCGGTTGGCGAGTACGCAGCCCGCCGAGCCGGCGCCGACCACCACGTAGTCGTAGGGGGCGTCGCCAAAAGGGGTCGCACCTTCGCTCATCCTTCGCTCCTTGGCAGGCGAGGGTCGCCGCCACAAGCTGGACTCACCGGGTTGACAGGTCGGGCTTATACCCGATGTTGGTATTGAATGGTAATAATACGATGGAGATGCGCAGCATGGCCAAAAACACGTCTACTCCCTCGGGGACCACTTCAACACCTTCGTTGACCGGCAGCTTGCGGAAGGCCGCTACGGCTCCGCGAGCGAGGTTGTCCGCGCCGGGCTGCGCTTGCTCGAAGAACACGAAACCAAGCTTGAGGCGCTTCGCGCGGCCCTGATCGAAAGCGAGGAGAGCGGGCCGTCCGAACCGTTCGACTTCGACCGTTTCCTTGAAGGGAAACGCGCCAGGCAGCGGGGATGACGGGCTAATCTCCTATCGCCCGCCGCGCAGAGGGACCTCAGCCTAGCGGCTAAAGAGCACCGGAGCCGGTTCCGTTTCGAGACCATGCGGGTGCAAGCCCCACCGCCGCAGAAGAGTGCCGCGCCCGTCTCGTAAGCGTCGGCCGGTCCAGGCAGCAAACTCACCCGCCGATAAAAATCATCTCTCTGAGCGGACTTGACGCTTGACAGACCTGGATGAGGCGGTGCTATGAGGCAAATCGTCTCACTGGATGGATTTTGCGGGTGTGGATGCGAGCGTAATCAAGCAGCGTCGCGAGCAGGGTTCGGCCGAGCGCGCCGGGCCGTCGGCGAGCGAGAGTCAGACGCCGCCCGGCGTGTTCCAGCGCTCGTTCGCGATGCTGGAGTTCGTCGTGCGCCGTGCCGCCCCGGTGGCACCGGTCGAGATCGCCGAGGCCCTCGCGCTGCCCAAGCCCACCACGTACCGCATGATCGAGAGCTTCGAGCGGCAGGGTCTGCTGCGCCGCCAGTTCGGGTCGAAGCGGGTCACGGTCGGGCCGCGCCTGACCGACCTCGCCTTCGACATCCTGCGCGCCTCGGTGCAGTACGCGCCGCGCCGGATGATCCTGGAGGCGATCGTCGCCGATGTCGGCGAGACCTGCAATATCGGCACGCTAGATGCGAACGAGATCGTCTATCTCGACCGCGTCGAGGCCAAGCACTGGCCGCTGCGGCTGCAATTCGGCATCGGCTCGCGCGTGCCGCTGCACTGCACGGCGATCGGCAAGCTGTTCCTGACGTTCCTGCCGCCCGAGCAGCGGCGCTCGCTGCTGGACAACCTGGAGCTGCGCGCGTTCACCGCGACCACGATCACCGAGCGGGCGTGGCTCGACGAGGAGCTGGCGTCGATCCGCGCGGGCACGCTCTCCATCGACCGCGAGGAATACCTGCTCGGCGTCGTCTGCGCCGCCTATCCGGTCTTCAACCGCGGCGGCGACATCCGTGCCGGCATCGCGATCCAGGCGCCGGCCGCACGCCTGCCGGCGAGCGAGATCGGGCGCCATCGCGAGCGGCTGATGCAGGCCGCGGCGCAGCTCAGCAGCAGTTTCGATTTCGAGTGACGGCGATCACGAGTGACAGCCATGACCGGCATCAGCCGGTCGCGAACACCTGGAGGACCGCGATGACGCAGATGACCCCAAGTGAAGCCTTTGTCGAGACGCTGGTGGCGAACCGCGTCACCGACGTGTTCGGGATCGTTGGCTCGGCGTTCATGGACGCGCTCGACCTGTTCCCCTCCGCGGGCATCCGCTTCCTCCCCGTCGTGCACGAGCAGGGTGCGGGCCACATGGCGGACGGCTACGCCCGGGCCAGCGGACGGCACGGCGTGTGCATGGCGCAGAACGGACCCGGCATCACCAATTTCGTCACCGCCATCGCCGCCGCCTACTGGGCGCACAGCCCGGTGGTGATGATCACGCCCGAATCCGGCACCATGACGATGGGCCTCGGCGGTTTCCAGGAAACCGAGCAACTCCCGATCTTCTCCCAGATCACGAAGTATCAGGGTCATGTGAACAATCCGCGGCGCATGGCCGAGATCACAGCCCGCTGCTTCGACCGGGCGATGCTGGAGATGGGGCCGGCCCAGCTCAACATCCCGCGCGACTTTCTCTACGGCGCCGCCGACTACGAAATCCCGGAGCCCATCCGCATCGAGCGCGGCCCCGGCGGACCGAAGAGCCTCGACGACGCCGCAACCCTGCTGGCGGGTGCGAAATTCCCGGTGATCGTCGCCGGCGGCGGGATCGTGATGGCGGACGGCTCCGAGCCGGCGGTGGCACTCGCCGAGCAGCTCGGCGCCCCCGTCGTCACCAGCTATCTGCACAATGACAGCTTCCCCGCGAGCCATCCGCTCTGGTGCGGCCCGCTCGGCTACCAGGGCTCGAAGGCGGGCATGAAGCTGATCGCGCAGGCGGACGTGGTGCTGGCACTCGGCACCCGGCTCGGCCCGTTCGGCACGCTGCCGCAGCACGGCATCGATTACTGGCCGAAGGGCGCGAAAATTATCCAGGTCGACGCCGACCCGAAAATGCTCGGTCTGGTCAAGAAAATCTCGGTCGGCATCTGCGGCGACGCGGCCGCCACCGCCCATGCGCTCTCCGAGCGGCTCGCCAACCGCCAGCTTGCCGGCAGTGCTTCGCGCGAGCAGCGCCTCGACCGGGTCGCTCGCGAGAAGGCGGAATGGGAGCAGGAGCTCGGCGCCTGGACGCAGGAGACCGACCCCTACAGCCGGCAGGTCATCGACGAGGGCAAATCGCTGATGCATCCGCGGCAGATGCTGCTCGAGCTGGAGCGCGCAATGCCGAAGGACGCGATGGTCTCGACCGATATCGGCAATATCTGCTCGGTCTCGAACAGCTATCTGCGATTCGAGCGTCCGAAGAGCATGTTCGCCGCGATGAGCTTCGGCAATTGCGGCTACGCCTTCCCTGCGATCATCGGCGCCAAGGCCGCCGCCCCCGACCGGCCGGCGATCGCCTATGTCGGCGACGGCGCCTGGACCATGAGCTTCGGCGAGATCCTGACCTGCCTGCGCGAAAAACTGCCGGTCACCGCTGTCGTCTTTAACAATCGCCAGTGGGGGGCGGAGAAGAAGAACCAGGTCGATTTCTACGCCCATCGCTTCGTCGGCACCGATCTGGAAAACCCGAGCTTCGCCGCGATCGCGCGCGCCATGGGCGCCGAGGGTCAGGTGGTCGAGAAGCTCGGCGACGTCGGGCCGGCGCTGGAGGCTGCGTGCCGGGCGCAGCGGGACGGCAAGACCACGATCCTGGAGATGATGCTCACGCGCGAGCTGGGCGATCCGTTCCGGCGCGATGCCCTCGCCAAGCCGAAGCGGATGCTCGACAAGTATGCGGCGACCACCGTCGCCTGAGCAGGGGCGATGACGATGTCGGTGCCGTGATCTCCCAATTGCGGAATGGCGCAGCAGAACACTCCACTCCCTCTCCGCCCCTCGGGGCGGAGAGGGTCGGGGTGAGGTGGGGGCCAGCGGCGATGACCTTACGGCGCCGGCTGCAATCAAGGCGCAGGGGGATCGCGTGATCCGCTTTTGGGGCAAAGGCTCGAGCGAGAGCCGAAGGGGGCGTTGCAGCGTGTTCGCGCGGCGCTGGAGAGTTCCCGACCTCACCCCGGCCCTCTCCGCCCCCGGGGGCGGAGAGGGAGTTGAGTGTCGCCGCGCAGGTCGATCCGTCGGGTGCCTGCCATGATCGGCGCGACCGAGATCGTGCTCGCCGCCGGGCGGCTCGGCCCGGTTGCCACCGCGGTCGCCGCCGCCGGCGCGCCCGCGGCGCTGGCCGGCGCGCGGCTCGCCTACGAAGGCGGGCTGATCACCCCGGTGCTGGTCGGCGACCCCGATGCGATCGCGGACGCCGCGCGCGCCGCACGCTGGGAGATTGCGGGATTGCGCGTCGTTCCTGCCGCGAACGACGCCGCCGCCGCAACCGCGGCCGTCGCACTGGTGCGCGGCGGCGAGGTGCAGGCGCTGATGAAGGGCCACCTGCACACCGACACCTTGCTGCGCGCCGTGGTCGATCGCGAGACCGGGCTGCGTTGTGGCCGGCGCCTCACGCACGTGTTCCACATGTCGCTGGGCGGCCGCTTCCCGCCGATGCTCATCACCGACGCCGCGGTGAACGTGGCGCCCGATCGGGCGACGATGCGCGACATCGTGCTGAACGCGATCGACCTTGCGCGTGCGCTCGGCGATGCCGTGCCGCGGGTCGCCCTGCTGTCGGCGACCGAGGAGGCGACGAGCAGCGTGCCCTCCTCGATCGCCGCGGCGGAACTGGCGGCCGAGCTGGCGCCCGAGGTGCCCGCCGAGATCGCCGGGCCGCTCGGCATCGATTGCGCGATCTCGCCGGAGGCGGCACGCATCAAACGGCTGAGCGGTCCCGTGGCCGGGCGCGCGGAGGTGCTCGTGGTGCCGAACCTCGAGACCGGCAACGCCCTGTTCAAGGCGCTGGTGCACTTCCAGGGGGCGATCGCGGCCGGCATCGTCCTCGGCGCGGCGGCGCCGATCATGCTGACCTCGCGTGCCGACCCGCCGGAGGCGCGGCTGGTTTCCGCAGCATTGGCGAGGCTCGCAGCCGCCCGATCTTAATCACAAGTCTTAACCACACAAAGCAAAGCGGCCGCGAAGACGGCGAAGGGGAAGGAGCAATGGACCAGGCAGACACGCAGCAGGTACTTCGGCGGCCGCCGGCGCCCGGCGGTGACGAGCGCGCGACCGTCGCCGCGATCGTTGCCCGCGCGCGCGCGGTGCAGGCGCGGTTCGCGAGCGCGGATCAGGCGCGGGTGGACGAGGCGGTGACCGGCCTGGCCTGGGCGCTATACGAGCCGGGCCGGGCGCGCGAGCTGGCCGAGCTGGCGGTGGCGGACACCGGGCTTGGCAATGTCGCCGACAAGGTCATCAAGAAGCAGCGCAAGACCTTCGGCACGCTGCGCGATTTGCTGCGCGTGCGCTCGGTCGGCGTGATCGAGGAGGATGCGGCGCGCGGCATCGTCAAGTTCGCCAAGCCCGTGGGCATCGTCGGCGCGGTGACGCCGTCCACCAATCCCGGCGCCACGCCGGTCAACAAGAGCATGATGGCGATCAAGGGGCGCAACGCCATCATTATCGCACCCTCGCCGGCCGGCTGGACCACCACGGCGCGGGTCGTGGGCTACATGCGCGCCGAGCTGGCCCGTATCGGCGCCCCCGAGGACCTCGTGCAGGTCTTGCCCGAGCCGATCACCAAGGGGCTGACCCAGGCGCTGATGGAGCAGGTGGATCTGGTCGTGGTCACCGGCTCGCAGGACAATGTGCGGCGGGCCTATGCCAGCGGCACGCCCGCGATCGGCGTCGGCGCCGGCAACGTGCCGGTCATCGTGGACGCCAGCGCCGAGCTCGACCGCGCGGCGGAGCTGATCGCAGCCTCCAAGACTTTTGATAACGCGACCTCCTGTTCCTCGGAAAACTCGCTCGTGATTCTCGACGCCGTCTATGACCAGGCGATCGCGGCCTTGCGCCGCGCCGGCGGCACCATGGCGGACGCTGCGCAGAAGGCGGTGATCCAGGATCGCCTCTGGCCGAACGGCAAACTCAGCCGCACCTTGATCGCGCGCGATGCCGCGGTGCTCGCCCGCGCCTTCGGCATGGACGCGGCGGAGGACTGCCGGTTCATCATGGTGGAGGAGCAGGGAGTTGGCCCCGGCTTCCCGTTCTCCGGCGAAAAACTGTCGCTGGTGCTGACGATCTACCGCGCTGCGGATTTCGACGCGGCCGTGCGCCGCGTGCGCGAAATCCTGGCCTGGCAGGGCGCCGGCCATTCCTGCGGCATCCACACGCGCGACCCCGCCCATGCCAGGCGCCTTGCCGAAGAGCTGGATGTGGTGCGCGTGCTGGTGAACCAGGCGCACACTTTCGGCAATGGCGGCAGCTTCGACAACGGGCTGAATTTCACGCTCAGCATGGGCTGCGGCACCTGGGGCCGCAACAGCATCTCGGAGAATCTCAACTACAGGCATTTCCTCAATATCACCCACCTGGTCACGACGATCCCGCCCGATGAGCCGAGCGAGGAGGAGTTGTTCGGCGCCTATCTCGCGCGCTACGGCCGCGGGGCCGCGCGATGAACCTGCTGGAAGGGGTTGCGAAGGAGGCGGTGCTCCGCCCGGCCGGCATCCCCATCCCCCAGGGCCGCCTCTGCCGCACGGCGGACGAGGCCGCCGCCGCGGCGGCGGCGCTCGGCGCCGTCGTCGTGAAAGCGCAAGTCCCCGCTGGCAAGCGCGGCAAGTCGGGCGGCATCCGCGTCGCGGACACGGAAGCGGAAGCAGCAGATGCGGCGCGTGCCATCCTCGGCATGGAGATCGCCGGCAATCGCGTCACCTCCGTGCTGGTCGAGCAGCGCGCCAGCATCGCCCGCGAGCTCTACGCGGCCGTGCTGATGGACCCGGCGAGCCGCGGCCCGGTGGTGCTGCTCTCGAGCGAGGGCGGCATGGATATCGAGGAGATTGCGGCGGCCAAACCCGAGGCGCTGCGCCGCCATGAGATCGAGCCGCTCGTGGGCTTCAGTCTCGCCGATGCGCAACGATTGGCGGCGAGCATCGGTCTCGCCGCGGCCGAGCCGGCCGTCGCCGCAATTCTCGCGCAACTCTATGCCTGCTTCGTCGAGCACGACGCCGAGCTGATCGAAATCAATCCGCTCGTCATCCTCACCGATGGCGCGGTGCAGGCGCTCGACTGCAAGCTGGTGCTCGACGACGCGGCGGCATTCCGCCAGGAGCGGCTCGCCCCGCTCGGTGCCGAGGAGCGGATGACGCCGCTGGAGCGGCGCGGACGCGAGCTGGGCCTCAAATACATCGAGCTGGACGGCGCGGTGGGTGTGCTCGCGAACGGTGCCGGGCTGACCATGGCGACGATGGATGCGATCCGGCATCTCGGCGGCCGACCCGCCAACTTCCTGGAGATCGGCGGCGACGCCTACACCCGCGCCGAACCGGCGCTCGCGCTGGTGCTCGACAATCCGCGGGTGCGCAGCCTGATCGTCAATTTCTGCGGCGCCTACGCGCGCACCGATGTCATGGCCGCCGGCGTGGTCGCCGCCTGGCAAAAATTGCAGCCGGATATCCCGGTGTTCTTCTCGATCCACGGCACCGGCGAGGACGAGGCCGTCGCCCTCGTCGAGCGGGAGCTTTCCATCCGCCCCTTCGACGTGATGGACGACGCCGTGCGCGCCGCCGTGGAGGCCGCGCGATGATCGTGCGCAGCACCGACCGCGTCCTCGTCCAGGGCATGACCGGGCGGCAGGGCACGTTCTGGACCGAGCGGATGCAGGAATGCGGCACCCGGGTCGTGGGCGGCGTCAGCCCGTCGAAGGGTGGCACGACGCATTGCGGCGTGCCCGTCTTCGCGAGCGCAGACGAGGCGATGCGTGAGGTGGGGTTCGATGTCGCGGTGCTGTTCGTGCCGCCCTCGGGCGCGCTCGCGGCGGCGACCGCGGCCTGCGAGACCGGTGTCGCGCTGCTCGTCGTGCTGACCGAGCACATCCCGGGCCTCGACGTGGCACGAATGCACGCCACGGCGCGACGAACGGGGACGCGGATCGTCGGGCCGAACACCGCCGGGCTGGTGACGCCCGGCGAGGCGTTCGTCGGCATCATGCCGGGTTTCAATTCGCGCGTGTTCCAGCCCGGCGATGTCGGCGTCATCTCGCGCAGCGGCAGCCTCGGGACGTTGGTGTGTCTCGACCTGGTGCGCGCGGGGTTCGGACAATCGGCGTTCATCGGCATTGGCGGCGATCCGATGCTCGGCACCACCACGCGCGACGCGCTGCAAGCCCTGGATCGGGACGAGCGCACCCGCGCCGTGGTGATCGTCGGCGAGATCGGCGGCAGCATGGAGGAGGCGGCGGCCGAGTACGCCGCCGGGATGCAGAAGCCGATCGTCGCCTTCATCGCCGGCGCAGCCTCGCCCCCCGACAAGAAGATGGGCCATGCCGGCGCGATCGTGACCGGCGGGCGCGGCGGCTACGCAGCGAAACGGCGCGCGCTCGAGGCGGCCGGAATTCACGTCACCGACACCGCGAACGGCATCGGCCGCGCGCTCGCCGCCCGTCGGACGGGCAACCGCGCGGACTGACATCGACCAAAATAACGATTCGGGAAGGAAGCATGATGGAGTTGGTCAGAGGAGCAGAACTGAGCCAAGCCGCGCCGGCCCGCCGCACGCGCCTCGTCAGGCCCCAGCAGATCATGCTGGGCGGCCTCTGCGTGATGTACATGATCACCTACATCGACCGGGTCAATCTCTCGACGGCGGCGCCGTTTGTGCAGAGGGATCTCAGCCTCTCGGCCGTCGAACTGGGCCTCGCCTTCTCCGCTTTCGCCATCCCGTACGGCTTTTTGCAGCCGCTCGGCGGCTTCCTCGGCGACCGCTACGGGCCGCGCTGGGTGCTGTTCCTCGCCGGGGCGCTGTGGTCGGCGGCGACCGCGTGCACGGGCCTCGCGACCGGGATCGTCTCGCTCATCGCGGCACGCTTCGGCCTCGGTCTCGGCGAGGGCGCTACCTTTCCGACCGCAACCAAGGCGATGGCGAGCTGGCTGCCCGCCGACCGGCGCGGCCTCGCCCAGGGCGTCGTCCATTCCTTCTCGCGGCTCGGCAACGCGATCGCGCCGCCCATCGTGGGCTACATCATTCTGGCATCGAACTGGCGCGTGCCGTTTTACGTGCTCGGCGCCGTCAGCCTGGTCTGGATCGTCTGGTGGTTCGCCTATTTCCGCGACGACCCGCGCCGGCATCGCGCCATGGCCGACCACGACACGACGGGCCTGCCGGTGGCCGCCGCCGCGGCGGCGCGGGGACCGGTGCCCTGGCGGAAGCTCGTGCCGCTGATCCTGCCGGTTTCGATCGTGGATTTCTGCTACGGCTGGACGCTCTGGGTGTACCTGACCTGGCTGCCCTCCTTCCTGGCCAAGAGCTACCATCTGCCGATCAAGCAGTTCGCGTGGTTCTCGGCCGGCATCCTGTTCGCCGGCGTCATCGGCGACACGGTGGGCGGCGTCGTCTCCGATGCGATCCTACGCCGCACCGGCAATCTTCGAATTGCCCGGCGCTTCAACCTGATCGTCGGACTGCTCGGGTCGTTCGTCTTTCTCCTGCCCTGTCTGTTCGTGCGTGACCTGGCGACCGTCGCTGTACTGCTCAGCCTCGCGTTCTTCTTCCTGGAGCTGACCAATGCGGTGCTGTGGGCGCTGCCGATGGACATGGCGCCGCGCTATGCCGGCATCGCGGGCGGCATCATGAACACCGGCTTCGGCGTCGCCGGCGTGCTCTCGCCCGCCGTATTCGGCCTGCTGTTGCAGGTAAGTGGCAATTGGCAGGTGCCGTTCATCACCTCGGTCGTGCTGCTGTTCGTCGGCGTGCTGCTCGCGCTGCGCATCGATCCGACGCGTACCCTCGACTGACCTGCCCACCCCACGGAGGACAACGCATGGACAACACCATCAAAGTCACCCGCAGGGGTTCGTCCATGTTGGGGATGGCTGCGTTGCTTGGTTCGGCATGGGCACCCGCAGCGCGTGCGGCCGGCTCCGGGGGCGTCGGGACACGTCAGGGGAGTGCCGGACCAAAAAACTACAAGGTGAAGACACCCGACGGCGTGACCATCAGCGTGTTTGAATATGGCAATCCGCGCGGACCGGCAATCGTGATGGTCCACGGGTTTGCGCAATGCCATCTCTCGTGGGCCAAACAACTGAACGACGGCGCGCTCGCGGCCAATTTCCGGATGATCGCCTACGATTTCCGCGGCCATGGCGATTCCGACAAGATCATGGACGCGTCTCTTTACAGTGACGGCGCCCGTTTCGCCGATGAGCTTAATGCTGTCATGGACGCCGCCCAAGTGGACAAGCCGCTGTTGGTGGGCTGGTCGTACGGGACCCGCATCCTGGGCGACTATCTCATCAAATACGGCACCGGACAACTCGCGGGAATAAACGTGGTGGGTGTGGCGATGAGCGGTGATCCGAAATTCTTTGGGCCGGCAAGCAAGTTGCTTGCGAAATCCTTCTCCGATGACTTCGCGACGAGCATCGAGGGCACGCGCGAGTTCCTCCGCGCCTGCTTCGCAAGGCAGCCGCAGCAAGATAATTTCGAGACGATGCTCGATTTCAACGCGATGGTGCCGACAAAGATAAAGAGATGGCTGCGGCGGCCGGCGCCTTATGAAGACGCCCTGAAGACGACCAACATTCCGGTCCTGGTCAGCCATGGAACGGAAGATCAGGTTTGCCTGCTTGAGCTTGGCCGGTATGTCGCATCGACCGTGCCGGGTGCGAGACTGTCGATCTACGAAGGGGCGGGACACGCGACGTTCTGGGAGGACCCGATGCGCTTCAACGCCGAGCTCGCGGCCGTCGTTCACGCGACGAGATAGGGCAAGCCCTCCATGGACACTCCGGTCCTCGACACGCAAGCGGGTGCGACGGCGCCGAGCGCTCCGTTCGACCCGCGCTACGACCCGCTGACCTCGCCCGGTCCCGGGCGCGGCCGGCACTATGCGCCCACCTACTGGATCGCGACCGCCGGGCCGCCTCCACCCGACGACGGACCCATCGCGACCGATGTCGATGCCGATGTCGCGGTCATCGGCTCCGGCTACACCGGCCTCGCCTGCGCGATCTTCCTCGCCCAGGAGCACGGCATCAAGGCGACCGTGCTGGAGGCGAATAGTGTCGCCTGGGGCTGCAGCACGCGCAACGGCGGCCAGGCGCAGGCCGCCTCGGGCCGGCTCAGTCGCTCGCAATGGGTCAAGCGCTGGGGTGTGGAGACGGCGCGCGCCATGCACGCCGAAATCCTCGACGGCTTCGCGACCTTCCGCCATCTCATCCGCGCGGGCGAGATCGACTGCGACCCGCAGCCGGGCGGGCATCTGTTCGTCGCCCACCGCCCGGCGATGATGCGCAAACTCGAAGCCGAGGCGCAGGTGCTCCGCGACGTGTTCGCCTATCCGGTCGAGCTGCTCGACGCAGCCACCGTGCGGACCCGCTACGTGGCCGACGCCGAGGCCGCGGGTGCGATGCACGAGCCGGACGGCATCGGCATCCACGCCGCCAAGCTCGCCTTCGGCTATCAGCGCATGGCCCGCGCGCTGGGCGCCACGATCCATCCGGCGAGCCCGGTCGAGGGGTGGGAGACGCGCGGCGGCGTGCATCGCCTGCGCACGCCGGGCGGCACCGTGCGCGCGCGCCGGGTCGGCATCGCGACCGGCGGCTACACCGCGCCCGGCTTGCATCCGAGCTTGCGCAACCGCTCCTTCCCGGTGCTTTCCAACTCGCTGGTGACCCGTCCGATGACCGCGCAGGAGAAGGCGGCCTGCAACTTCCTGACCACGGAGGTGATCACCGACACCAGGACGCTGCGCTTCTACTACCGCAAGCTGCCCGATGACCGCGTGCAGATCGGCAGCCGCAGCGCCGTCACCGGGAGCGACGCCGAGAATCCGCGGCACCTGAAGCTGCTGGTGGACGGCCTGCACCGCAAGTTTCCGCCGCTGCGGGGCATCGGGATCGACTACTCCTGGTGGGGGTGGGTGGATGTGAGCCACGACATGATGCCGCGCGTCTTTCAGCCCGATCCGGCGCAATCCGTGTTCTATGCGCTCGGCTATGGCGGCAACGGCGTGATGTACTCCGCCCAGGCCGGCCGGCGGATGGCGGAGCGGATCGCGGGTGTGAAGGCCGGACCGGACCTGCCGATCTTTGCCTCCCCCCTCCCGGGCCACGCCCTCGCCCCGTTCCGCCGCCTCGGGCAGCGGATGCTGTATCACTGGTACTATTTGCGCGACGAGATGGCGTGATCGGCACAGCGGAAGGAGGCAAACATTTGTCGGGTTCATTCGTCACCGGGCGCGGAATCTGCTACATGACGGCGCCATTTCGCGTCAGGCTAGGCCCGTGACCGACCAGGCCACGCCATCGGCAGACCTTGGACCGACACGACGGCGCCTGCTGGCGTGGCGCCGCGTGGCAAAGATGTTCCGCCACGCCGGTCGGCGTGGCGAATGGCTGGGCACCCTGTCGGTTGTCGCGTTTCTGATCGCCTGGCAGCTCGCGAGCTGGACCAATGTCGTGCCGTCCGATCTGCTTCCCGGCCCGATCGCCGTTGTTGCGGCGTTCTGGCATGTGGCGGCAACGGGCTATCGCGGCACCACGCTCGGCGAGGACGCGGCGGCGACCTTGGGGCGCTGCCTTGCCGGCTTCGTGTGCGCGGTCGCAGTCGGAGTGCCGCTGGGACTGCTGATGGGCACGAACCGAAAAGTCGCTGCTTTCTTCAACTATTTTGTTCAGTTCCTGCGGCCCTTGCCGCCGCTCTCCTACATGGTGCTGCTGATCCTCTGGTTCGGAACCGGCAACGGCTCCAAGGTGATCCTGCTGTTCCTGACCGCCTTGCCGATCATCATCAGCGCCTCGATGGCAGGGGTGCGCAGCGTGCCGCGCCTGCGCATTCAGGCAGCGCTGATGCTCGGTGCGAACGGCCGGCAAATTTTCCGCCACGTGATCCTGCCAAGCGCGCTGCCGATGATCTTCACCGGCCTCAAGATCGCGCTTGCGGCCGCGTTTTCCACGGTGGTCGCGGCCGAGTTCATTGCCGCCAATGACGGGCTTGGCTGGATGGTGCTGTCGGCGAACAAGTTCCTCCAGAATTCCACCGTGATGATGGGCATCGTCCTGCTTGGAATCCTGGGAATGCTGCTCGCCAAGGTTCTGGATTTGTTGGACCGCCGTTTCATCCACTGGCGCCGGGTCGGGTAGGAACACGCAATGCAACGCACATCCGGCATGGCATGGCCATACGCGCTGCTCAGCGCCGCGGAACTCATTGGCGTGTGGCTCTATGCAACCTGGGGCGGGCTGGTCTCGCCGCTGTTTCTGCCCACGCCCGAGGGGGTCTGGGAAGGCTTCCTGGACCTGGTCGGGGCGGGCTACAACGGAACGTCGTTGGGCTGGGATATCGGCGTCAGCCTGATGCGCGTGCTGATCGGTTTCGGCGCCGGCGCCGCGGTCGGCACGCTGCTGGGCCTCTCGATGGGGCTGTGGCGCGGGTTCGATGCGGTGACCGAGCCCTATGTCGAGTTTCTGCGACCGCTGCCGCAGCTCGGCTATTTGGTGCTGCTGATCATCTGGTTCGGGATCGGCGAGCTGTCGAAGATAATGCTGCTGTTTCTGACCGCCTTGCCGGTGGCGGCCGTGGCAGCACGGGATGGCGTGCGCAGCGCGCCGTTGCAGCGGATTCAGGCGGCGCGTGCCTTGGGGGCGAATTCCTGGCAGATCCTGCTGCGGGTGATCCTGCCCGGCGCGCTGCCCGAGATCTTCGTCGGCATGCGGCTCGCCATCGGGCTCGTCTATGCCACCCTGATCGCCGCCGAGATGGTTGCCGGAAGCGATGGCATTGGCTGGATGGTGTTCAACGCCGGCAGCTTCCTGAGAGCGGACTACGTCTTTGTCGGTGTGCTGATCATCGGATTGATGGGGCTTGGACTCGATTGGGCGCTGGTCGCGGCGGAACGCCGCATCGTCCACTGGGCGGGGCGCTGACCGAACCATCCTGAAGTCCGCGGCAACAACAATGAAGGGAAGAAAAAATGTCTGATCGCTCGTTGGGTCACGAAGCCGGCATCGGCCGCCGTGGTCTGTTGCTCTCTGCCGGTGCCACCGGGGCGGCGCTGGGTTTGGGCATCAGGCAGGCGCAGGCGGCGGAACCCAAGGTGCTGCGCATCGGCACCTTCGAGGAAACCAACCCGACCGCGATCCTGCAAGCCTCGGGCTGGCTTGAGCAGGCGACCAAGGCCCGCGTGGAGTGGTCGAATGTCGGCAGCGGCGGGGCGTTCAACACGCTGGCCGCGGCAGGCGGCATCGACGTCGGGCTGGGATTGGGAACCTCGCCGGCGGCCGCCGGGCTCGCGGTTGGCATTCCCTACAAGATCGTGGCCATGTGCGACAACATCGCCGGCGCCGAGGAAATGACGGTGCGCAATGCGGCGCATATCAGCAAGCCGCAGGATTTCGTCGGCAAGACGGTGGCGGTGCCGTTCGGCTCCACCTCCAACTTCAGGTTGGCTGGATTTCTCGCCCGCAACCATCTGCTTGGCAAGGTGAAGCTGGTCTATATGTCGCCGACCGAGATGGTAGCGGCATGGAAGCGCGGCGAGATCGACGCCGGCTACGTCTGGCCGCCGGCAAAGAGCACGCTGCTCAGTAACGGCGGTGCGGTGTACGAGACCTATAAGGAGCTCGACGCTGCCGGGTACGTCATCGGCGACCTGATTTCGGTGACCAATTCCATGCTGCAGAAATATCCCGACACCGTGGTGGCGCTGCTGAAGAGCTATGGCAAGGCGGTCGCCCTCTCGAGCGAGGACCCGCAGAAGGCGTCCGCGATGGTCGGCAAGGAGACCGGGTTGAGCGCTGCCGACGCACTGACCAACATGAAGGAATACGAGTTCATCTCGCTCAAGCAATCGCTCTCGCCAGATTGGCTTGGGCCGCCCGGCAAGCCCGGCCGGCTCGCAACCATCCTGCAGCGCACCGCAGAATTCCTGCACTCGCAGAAGAGCATACCGAGGGTTCCGGCATTGCCGGTCTTCGCGAAGGGGATCAATTCCGGGCCGCTGGCCAAGGCTGTCGGCTGATGATGGACGCGGCAATGGCTGGCGCGGCCGAGCGCGATTTCGTTCTGATGTCCGACGTGGTCATGGAATTCGGGACCGGATCGGGGGGCGTTCGCGCGCTCGACCACGTCTCGCTGAACTTCGTGAAGGGAGACTTCGTCTGCATCGTCGGTCCCTCGGGTTGCGGCAAGACGACGATGCTGCAAACCCTGGCGGGATTCCTGCATCCGACCTCGGGCGAAGTGACCTTGGAAGGCAAGCGGATCACCGGGCCGGGACCCGATCGCGGCGTGGTGTTCCAGCAGCCGGGTCTCTATCCGTGGATGACGGTGCAGGGCAATGCCGCATTTGGCCCGCAGGTCCGCGGCGTGCCGAAAATCGAGGCGGCGCAGACGGTGGAGCAGTATCTGCGCGTCACCGGCCTCTGGGAGTTTCGCGAGCGCTACCCGTACGAGCTGTCGGGAGGCATGCAGCAGCGCCTGGCGATCGTGCGCGCCTTGGTCAATCATCCGGTGATCCTGCTCATGGACGAACCGTTCGGGGCGCTGGACGCGCTGACGCGCGAGAAGATGCAAGAAGAACTGCACGCGGTGTGGCGGCGCACCGGAATGACAATCATGTTTATCACGCACAGTGTCGAGGAAGCGGTCTATCTCGGCACCGAGGTGGTGGTGATGTCGCCGCGTCCGGGCCGCATCCTGCGGCGGATACCGGCGCCGTTCGCGCGGCAGGCCGGCGACCGTGACATCCGCAGCGTCAAATCGAGCCCCGACTTCGTCGCCATGCGCGAGCAGGTGCTGTCACTGATTTGGGCGATGGAGCACGACGCGTAGGGTCCCGATTCCGAAGTTCCTCGTCATTGCGAGGAGCAAAGCGACGAAGCAATCCAGCGCGGTGTCGCGGGCGAGGCTGCTGGATTGCTTCGCTTCGCTCGCAATGACGACGCGGCACATACGGACTTGTGACCAGGACAATAGCGGGATGTGACATAGCCTGCCCCCGCCGACACGTTATTCCGCTTGGCGCGGAGGCCGCATTCGCCCTAGTTTTGTGTCACAAGGTGCGACGGTCGAGGCCGAACCAGGGAGCACGTTCCATGATCAGGCGCAGGCAGGTGCTAGTGGCGGGTGGTGCGGCGGCGACCTTGGCGGCGACCGCCTTGCCGCGGCCGGCGATCGCGGCGGCGAGCAAGACCACGCTGCGCTTCGTGCCGCAGGCTGCGCTGGCCAACCCGGACCCGATCTGGACCACGGCGACGGTCGCCATCAATCACGGCTACATGGTCTATGACACGCTCTATGGCATCGACAACGCCCTGGTCTCCAAGCCGCAGATGTGCGCCGGACACGAGCTCTCGTCGGACGAGCTGACCTGGACGTTCACGCTGCGCGACGGGCTGCTCTGGCACGACAACACGCCGGTCCGCCCGATCGACTGCGTCACGTCGATCCACCGCTGGTCGGCGAAAAATCCGTTCGGTCAGCAGCTCGCGCTGCAGATGGACGAAATGAAAGCCGTGGACGACAAGCGCTTCCAGATCCGACTCAAGAAGCGCTTCCGGCAGATGCTCTACGCGCTCGGCTCGCAGCAATGCTTCATCATGCCGGAGCGCGTGGCAAAGACGCCGGCCACGACGCAGATCAAGGAGTATATCGGCAGCGGCCCGTTCGTGTTCCTGGCCAAGGAGTGGGTGTCGGGCGCCACATCCTCGTACAAGAAGTTCGACAAATACGTGCCGCGCTCGGAGCCGCCGGAATACCTCTCGGGCGGCAAGGTCGTGCATTTCGAGCGTGTGGAATGGGTGGTCGAGCCCGATCCGGCGACCGGGGCGGCGGCCTTGCAGACCGGTGAGGTGGATTTCGTCGAGTTCCCGCTGATCGACCTGCTGCCGACGCTGCGCAAGGCGCGCGGCTGTGCGGTCGAGACCTTCGACCCGCTGGGCGCGCTGGCGATCGTCGCCTTCAACCATCTCTATCCGCCGTTCGACAATCAAAAGGTGCGCGAGGCGCTGCTGCCCGCGATCGACCAGAGGGAATACGTCACCTCCTGGGTCGGCGAGCAGGCCGATCTCGGCAAGTACCCGGTGGGTTTCTTCACCGCGGGCGCGCCGATGGCGAACACGGTCGGACTTGACGCGTTCACCACCCGGCGCGATCCGGCCAAGGCGAAGAAGCTGCTGCAAGAGGCGGGATACAAGGGCGAGAAAGTGGTCCTGATGTCGCCGTCGGACCAGCCGTCGTTGCAGGCGATGGCGCAGGTTACGCGAAGCATCTTCGAGAAGGTGGGGATCAACGTCGATTATCAGAGCATGGATTGGGGCACGCTGGTCTCGCGCCGCGCGCTGATGACCCCGCCGGACAAGGGGGGCTGGAACGTGTTCTGCACCACCTGGGGCGGGCTGGCGGTATCGAACCCCGGCAGCTCGTATCCGCTGCGCTGCAACGGCAAGAAGGGCTGGTTCGGCTGGCCGACCGACGCCAAGGTCGAGGCGTTGCGGCAGCAATGGTTCGATACCGCCGATCCGGCCGGCCAGAAGAAGATCTGCGAGCAGATCCAGGCGCGGGCGTTCGAGGTGATCCCGTTCATGCCTGCGGGGGAATGGTTCTATCCGGTTGCGCATCGGACCGACCTGACCGGGTTCGTCAAGAACGCGCAGATCGTGTTCTGGGGGATGCGGCGGGCTTGAGACCCGCGGACGGAATGCTGGTCCCTCGTTCTTGCTCCCGGGCGTCCCACATGCTCCGCGGCAAAGGAGCAGGGAAATGGCGCAGCGGTCTCGGCAAACTCCGCAACTTCCGGCGCGGGCCGGCAGGGTCGGCCTTACGCTTCTCGCGCTGGTGAGCGCGGCCGGCCCGCTATCCGCCTGCACCGGCTGGAGTACGCCGAGCGTCGCGGCCAGCCTGGCCTGCTCGGGCGGCATCCAGGGCAAGGAGGGGGGCGGCTCCGAATACCTTGACTGCCTGCGGGTATACGGGGCCCTAGAGGCCGCCCACAGGTCCTCCGGCTGATTTTTGCTGCTTGGTCGATTCGCGGTCGGCGGACTAGGCTCGCCCGGACGGACGGGGAGGGGCACATGACGGCGATCCGGAATGGGATCAGGGCAGGGGGCGCGCTGCTGCTGGCGATGCTTGCCGGCACGGCGTCGGCCCAGCAGCCGACTTCCGCGCAGGCGGCGGCGATCCGCTCGGCGTGCCGCGCCGACTACCAGTCGCACTGCGCGAGCGTGCCGACGGGCGGCTCGGCGGCGCTGCAATGCCTGATGCAGAACGCGCCCAGCCTCTCGCCCGGGTGTCAGCAAGCGCTGAACGCGATGCAGGGCGGGACGAATGCGGTGCAGGGCGGGACGGGCGCGGTGCCGGCCCCGGCGCCACCGCCACTGCGGCAGCCCGCCGCTGGCCGGCCCGCGGCGCCGCCCGCGGCCGAGATGCGGCAGGCGTGCGGGTTCGATTTCCGGCGCTACTGCCACGGTATCCCGCCCGGCGGCGGCCGCGCGCTCACCTGTCTGCAAGCGAACAGTGATCGCCTCTCGCAGGGTTGTCGCGGCGCGCTCGCCGCGATGCAGGCGCGCATGCACCGCTGATCGGGCTTAGCCGGCGGTAATCCGGTCGATCTCCGTCAACTCCTCCGCCGACAGCGTCCAGCCGCCGGCGCGCACGTTCTGCTCGATCTGCGCGGGCTGCGTCGCACCCGCGATGACGCTCGCGACCGGCGCCTGCGCCAGCAACCAACTGAACGCGAGTTCCAGCAGGCTGTGTCCGCGCGCCGCACAGAACGCGTGCAGCTTCTCCACGATCGGCCAGTTGGTGTCGGTCAGATAGCGCTCGGCAAGGCGTTGCGTCTTGGTCAGGCGCGCGCCCTCGGGCAGCGGCGCATGGCGGCGATACTTGCCGGTCAGCAGCCCGCTCGCGAGCGGGAAATAGGGCAGCAGCCCCATGCCGAAATGCCTGGCCGCCGGGATCAGCTCGCGCTCGATCCCGCGCACCAGCAGCGAATACTCGTCCTGACACGAGACGAACGGTGCGAGTTGCGCCGCGTGCGCGGTCCAGCGCGCATCCGCGACCTGCCAGCCGGCGAAATTGGAGCAGCCGATATAGCGCACCTTGCCCTGGCGCACGAGATCGTCGAGCGCGCGGAGCGTCTCCTCGATCGGGGTCCGGGGATCGGGTTGGTGGAACTGGTAGAGGTCGATCCAGTCGGTGCGCAGACGCCGCAGGCTATCCTCCACCGCGCGCATGATCCAGGCGCGAGAGCCGCCCTGCTTCTCGCCGGGCGGGTCCATCGGCATGCCGAACTTGGTGGCGAGGACGATCTCGTTGCGCATCTCGCCGAGCACCTGGCCCATGCAGGTCTCGGACCCGCCGCGCTCGCCATAGACGTCGGCGGTGTCGAACAGCGTGATGCCGCAATCGAACGCCTTGTGGATGACGGCGCGGGTTGCTGCGAGGTCGATGCGGCCGCCGAAATTGTTGCACCCGAGCCCGATCGCGGAGACGCGCAGGCCTGAGTTGCCGAGATTGCGGATTTCCATCTGATATCCCGAGTGGCTTGGAGAGTGTCAGTGTCCCGCACGTCGCGGGCGGCGTAAAGCGGCCGAGACCGCCTGAGCCTACTGCGAAGCCCACACGATCCGGTGCATCCAAGCGATCTCGGCCAGATCGAGGCTGCGATCGGCGTGCACCGGGTTGAGGCTTTTGAGCTCGATCCGCCGCGCCGAGCGGCGGGCGAGCTGCTTGGCCATCACCTCGCCGCGCGCGGTGCGCACCACCACGCGGTCGCCGCGCCGGATCGGGGCGGTGGGCGAGACCACGATCATGTCGCCGTCGCGGAACACCGGCTCCATCGAATCGCCGGAGATTTCCAGCGCATAGGCGTGCGGGTCGCCGCCCACCTCGGGCAGGTTCACCTCGTCCCAGCCGCCGCCGACCGGATAGCCGGCATCGCCGAAATAGCCGTCGGTGCCGGCCTGCGCCAGGCCGATCAGCGGAATGCTCCGCCGCGCCGGAAACCGCCCCGTTGCGAGCGCGCGGGCGCCGCTCACCAGGGTCGTGAACGCCTCCAGGCTGGCGCCGGTCGCGTCCAGCACCTTGGCCAGACTCTCGGTGCTCGGCCAGCGGGCGCGGCCGTCCGGCATCTTGCGCTTCGACGGATTGAAGGTGGTCGGGTCCAGCCCGGCCTGCTTGGCGAGGCCCGAGGCCGACAGCCCGTTCTCGGCCGCCAGCGTGTCGATCGCCCGCCAGATGTCGTCATGCTTCACGTCCGGCCTCGCGTCGAGTCCGGACCCGGGATGGGAAGGAGACTCGCCTTCGCACTGTGCTAGGAAAAAATCCCCCTTGCAATAGGATTTTTCGCCTTGCCCACACGGCCTCAACCGTGCTGTGATGTTCATGTTTGGTTCATCAACCTGCAGCTTCCAGAGCCGAAGGAGTTTGCCCGATGGCCGCAGCCGTGCTCCGCTCCCACCTGCCCCTGCCTGCCGCTCCGCACCCCGCCACGACCCAGGCGCGCCTCGGCCGCGCCTTCCGCAGCGCCGAGGAGGCGTGGTTCTGGACCATGGCCGCCCTGAAGGCCCGGCACGAGGGCGCCCGTTTCGAGCGCAGCGGCCGCGAATCCCGGCCCTGCGAGCCGGACGACGTGGTGAAGTGCCTCGACCAGCTCTATCGCCGCCGGCGCATCGACCTCACCCACGCCCGCATCCTGCGCATCTGGGGCGAGCGCGGCACCGCGCCCAGCCCGGCCTATGCCGCCGAGCGTGCCGATGCGCGGCTGTGGCGGGAGGCGCTGGACCGGCTGGAGTGGCCGCTGCGCGTGAAGGGTATCGTTCAGTGACGCTGCGCGTCACCGGGCATCGTTCAGTGACGCGGCCCGGCCCGACTGGTCGTTAAATCGACGATAATAGGAAAAAATACCTAATTATTACGTTGACAAAGAGGACGGGGCCCTGGCGCCGCCGCGAAGATAGCGTTCAAGGCATGCCGGGACCGCCGCTAGATCGAATTGAGCGCAATCGACATCGACCTGACTGATCCCTATGTTTCACGACGAAGCCAAGGCCCGCGAGTGGTTAAAGGCTTCGCGCTGGGCCGAACGGCCCCGCCTGCCCGCACTGCGGCTCCGTCAACGTGCGGCATGGGCTAGAGGGCCAGGCGCACCGTACCGGCCTGTTTCACTGCCCGGACTGCCGCGGCCAGTTCACGGTGCTGACCGGCTCCGTCATGGAGCGAAGCCATATCCCGCTGCCCAAGTGGGTTCTTGCGATCCGGCTGATGACGGCCAGCAAGAAGGGCGTCTCGGCACACCAGCTCCATCGCACGCTGGACATTACCTACAAGTCGGCCTGGTTTATGGCGCACCGTATCCGCGAAGCCATGAGCGATCCGAACCCTGCGCCCCTCGGCGGCCCCGGCAAGATCGTGGAAGCCGACGAAGCCTATCACGGCAAGCGCGAGATACCCCTGCCCAGCCCGAACCGCTATGGCCGCCCCTACATCAAAAAGGGGAAGGCTGCCGAAAAGCGCCCGATCGTTGGACTGGTCGAGCGCGGCGGGGAAGCTCGCGCCTACCACGTACCCCGCGTCACGGCGAAGAACGTTCGCGAGGTTCTGGTCACGCACGCCGATCGTAGGAGCCGCCTGCACACCGACGAAAGTAACCTGTATCCGAGTGTTGGCACCGAGTTTGCCCAGCACGAAACGGTCAATCACGGCGCCAAGGAATACGCCCGTGGCGACGTGACCACCAACTCGGTTGAAGGCTTCTTCGGCATTTTCAAGCGCGGCATCGACGGGCGTCTACCAACACTGCGGCGAACAGCACTTGCAGCGTTATCTGGACGAATTCAGCTTCCGTTACAGCAACCGCGCCAAGCTTGGCATTAATGACGACGAACGCGCCGTCATCGCGACAAAGGGCATGGACGGCAAGCGCCTGACCTATCGGCGGATTAACGCGGCCTAAGACGCCAAGGCAGCTTGCCCGTGCATTTCTACGCTGGCGCCACAGCGTAGGGCAGCTATGACCTGAGCGCGTAGCTGCTGCGGTCGTTATGCGCTTTCTCTGGTGGTCCTAAGAGCTAAGTTAGGGTATCTACGTTGTGTCTACCAACCCCGTAGAGTTGGCAGAATAAGGAGTTGACCAATGCAAATGGCAGTCGCGAAGTGGGGGAACAGTCTAGCAATTCGGCTGCCCCGCCACGTAGTCGCCGACGCAAGATCTAACGGAAGGAACGCCAGTCGAGCTAGCAGTCCATAAAGGCTCTTTAGTCGTAACTCCAGTGCGAAAGAAGTACAAGCTTGCTGATCTCTTAGCCCAAATGCCTGAGCAATCTCAGTGTGAGGAGACACAATGGGGAAGGCCGATCGGTCGCGAGGTTTGGTAGAGCGTTCCGCATATCAACCTGATAAAGGACATCTAGTCTATCTCGATTTCACGCCGCACGCAGGGACCGAACAGGGCGGGCGCAGGCCCGCCCTCGTTTTGTCGCCAAAGGAGTTCAACATCGCTACTGGCCTGATGTTTGCTTGTCCAATTACGAACCAAATGAAGGGAAGCCCGTGGGAAGTGCCGCTGCCACCTGGCGCGAGAGTCACCGGCGCTATTCTGTCGGATGAGCTAAAAAGCGTTGACTGGATCGCCAGAAATGTGGACTTCCATGCTGAGATAACTACGGAAGTCATGTGTGAGGTCCTCGGGCGCATAGAAGCAATCCTGTCCATCGAGTGCTAAGGTTAACCCTCGATAAGAAGCCGCTACCGTCTATCGGAAGTCGGCGCTTGGATGCGGGTGCCTTTCGCTGGCTCCCGTACCGCCTTTCTAACCGAGGCACTATGGTGTGCTTTTTTGGGCTTCGGCGGCGTATTCAGCATTCGCCGCGCGACCGCTTGCGCCCGCCGCTCGGCTTCCTCTTTGGTTGGTTCCTGTTCCATGGTGCGAAGCTAGCACAGTTCATGGAAGGGCGAGAATTCAGAGACCAATATCCCGAGGCAGCACGGAGGAATCATGTCAACCAATCTCGACCTCACATCTGACTACTGAAATCAAGATTTCTGGAAAATCGCTCCACGTGATCCTACCGGGGACTTAGCCGCAGAACCTCTGTTCCTGGCTATAGGAAAGGCGACATCATCCTGGGAATTCCTTGAAACTATGCTGTCTAGAATATTCGAAATACTCGTCGAAAGCAAGTCGCAGGCAGCCTTCAGGGCTTTTGGTTCCCAATTAAGCGCCGGTGGTCGGCGGAGCATGCTTGAGTATGCTGGGGAAGTATTTTTTGGAAGAAAGCACTTATCCGGCTATAGCGTTGCTCATTACGCCACCGACTTAGACAACCTCTTGGATTCTCATGCCAAAGCGGCATCCGTTAGAAATAACATCGCGCATGGACTAGTGGTCAAAATAGATAGGGATGAAGGCGACTGGTGGTTCTTAGTCCCTCCACTATATAACTCCGCTAGGCGACATGCGGATTCACCAGTAATCAATCTCTCACAAGAAGACCTTCAGCTTGCCGGATCAAAGTACGTCTACACTAGCCGTAACATCATAGAGTTTGAAAAAAGGTTTCAAACTATGTCTTTTGCTTCTTGGAAATTTCTACATTGGCTTGAAGGTATTCCATGATCGATGCAGCAGTTCTCATCGCTGCAAGCGGAGTTATATCTGCGCTCAGCTCAATCTCGTCTGCTATATAGCTACGCAGCCTCTCAGTAAGAGCTGAAGGAGGAGCCTCACTTGCCGGCCTGTCACGCGTTTGCATCATAGGAATTTTTTCCGCTTTGTCAAAGGGACAATTGGGAAAAAATACCTTGACGATTGATCCGCCCAGTCGCTAACACCATCCCGTCGCCGGGCGATCCGTGCCCGGCGAGCGTCCTCCCCAACCTGGCAGGGCCGCTTTCCGCCCCCGGCGCCGTCGCGCCGGGCACCGGAAGCGGCCCTTTTTTGTGGGACATACCGCCATGTCGCTCGCAGTCCGCAACCTCTCCGTGCTCGCCTACGCCAACGGCTTCACCCTCTGGCACTACAAGGCGCCGGGCATCGCGCTCGCCGAGGTGACGGCGTGCGGCTACTTCAACGACACCGCCGATCTGCTCGCGGCGGGCGACATGCTGATGATCTCGGCGGCCGATGGCGGGCGGGTGGTGTGCGTGCTGTCCGACGACACCGCGGTCACACTGGGGCCGGTCGCCTGAGCTTGAGCACCTCGCTTGCGTGCCGATCGCGGCCGGCTTCGGTCACGGCAAACCGATCGCCCGGGACCGCCCGCGCCAGCCCCATCGCGGTCAGCCGCTGCAGGCACGGCCCGTCCTTCAAACCGCCGGGCCGGCCCAGCTCGGCGCTCAGCACCAGCCGGTGCAGCGCCGAGCGGCAGCAGGTCTCCAGATAGGGCTCATCGTACACGCCCCAGCCACTACGCCGCGCCGCCGGCCCCGGCAATGCTGCCCGGCTGCGGGTGGTGTTCGTGGCGAGGAATCGCTTGCCGAGATTGGCCGGAGCTACAACGTTGCCGCAGCGGCGATTTCGAGGCTGAGGCGTGATGGCTTAATGGCGGGAGGGACTGAGTGATGCACGATGATGATGAAGATGGGCGGCTCGCGCGGCAATACGCAGCCGAGGCGCTGAGGGTGCTCGCTGAGATTGCTGAGACACCCGACACCGAACCCGCGACAAGAGAAACAGCACGCGCGGAATTGGAGCGGTGGCTCTTGCGGCTTAAAGAGATTGAGGATGATCGCAACACTTCGCCTGAGCTTAGGCGCGATGTGGAAAATACGAAGCGAAAGTTCCTCAGCTCCTAGCACCTGTCGTCAATTGAGCCGTTGACCAGGGCAATCGTTTGGACAATTGGAACGAGGCCAACTGCTCCTCTCCGCCCGCGCTTGCGGGGAGAGGGTGGGTGAGGTGGGTGATGCGGCCAAAATCGGTGCACCGGGCCAGCCGCCAGGCCCGCCTCTCCCCGGCCCTCTCCCCCCGCAAACGCGGGCGGAGAGGGAGAATTGCCCTGAACAGCTGGCCGGCGCCTATTTGACGACAGGCCCTAGAGTCAGAGCGCTTGACTGCGCAATTTTCGATAAAGCCCGCTATCCGATTCGGTGAAGGACCACGCTGGGTCGGAAGCCGAAATTCAGACTGAGACGCTTCCCAACCCTGCGCGCGTGCGGCAAACAGCCGCGGTGCTCGCCCAGGCCGCCATGCCCTTGCTGCGCCACCTCGACCCGGAGCGGGCGCATCGCCTCGCGCTCGCTGGTCTACGTCTTGGCCTGGCCGGTCGTGCGACACCCGATGACGGGATGCTTGCGGTCTCCGCCCTCGGGCTGCGCTTTGCCAGCCCGATCGGCCTTGCCGCCGGCTTCGACAAGGACGCGCGCGCGATCGACGGGCTGGCCCGGCTGGGCTTCGGCTTCATCGAGACCGGGACGGTCACGCCGCGTCCGCAGCCGGGCAATCCCCGCCCGCGCCTGTTCCGCCTGCCCGAGGATGAGGCGGTCATCAACCGCATGGGCTTCAACAATGCCGGGCTCGCTGCGTATCTCGCCCGCCTGCGCGCCCGAGCCGAACGCGGCGTGCCGGTCGGCGCCAATCTCGGCGTCAACAAGGACGGCGCCGATCCCGAGCGCGACTACCCGGCGCTGGTCGCCGCGGTCGCGCCGCATGCCGATTACGTCGTCATCAACGTCTCCTCGCCGAACACGCCGGGTTTGCGCGACCTCCAGCAGGAGGCGGCGCTGCGCGCGATCCTGCGGGCGGTGGGCGAGGCGGTGCCGCAACACCCGCCGCTGCTGGTCAAGCTCGCGCCGGACCTCGCCGAGGCCGCGCTGGAGGCGGCAGTCGCGGCCGCGATCGAGGGCGGCGCGCAGGGCCTCATCATCGCCAACACCACGCTGGACCGGCCGCCCGGGCTGCGCTCGCGGCACGCGGGCGAGGCGGGCGGGCTCTCCGGCGCGCCGCTGTTCGCGCGCTCGACCGCGATGCTGGCCCGCGCTCATCGCCTGGCCGCCGGCCGCCTCGTGCTGATCGGAGCCGGTGGCGTCGCCACCGGCGCCCAGGCTCTCACAAAAATCCGCGCCGGTGCCACGCTGGTTCAGCTCTACACCGCCTTCGCCTATGCCGGCCCCGCGCTGCTCCCGCGCCTCAAGGGCGAGCTTGCATCCGCGCTCCGCGCCGGCGGCCTCGCGTCCGTCGCCGCGGCGATCGGCACCGCGTAATGCAACACCTGCCCGGCTTCGCCGCGCTCTGTCCCCGCTATGACGGCTTCATCCTCGACCTCTGGGGCGTCCTGCACGATGGCGTCACGGCCTATCCCGGCGCCGTCGATTGCCTCGCGCGCCTCGCCGCGGCCGGCAAGCGCCTAGCTCTGCTCTCCAACGCGCCCCGCCGGGCCGCAGCGGCGCGGGCGGCGATGCGCGCAATGGGCATCCCCGATGCCTATACCGCGAACCTGCTCACCTCCGGCGAGGCGGTGCATCTGGCGCTGCGCGATCGCACCGACCCGTGGTTCGCGGCGCTCGGCCGGCGCGTCTTCCATCTCGGGCCGGTGCGCGACCGCAACGTGATCGCGGGCCTCGATCTCGATCTCGTGCCCACGCCGGCCGCGGCGAGCTTCGTCCTCAACACCGGCCCCGACGACGAGCGCGGCCCGTCGCGCCTGGCGCCGTTCGAGCCGGTCCTGCGCGACTGCATCCACGCGCATCTGCCGATGATCTGCGCCAATCCCGACCTCGAAGTGATCCGCGGCGGCGTTCGCGTGATCTGCGCGGGCCTGCTCGCGCAGCGCTATGCCGATCTCGGGGGCGAGGTGCGTTCGCTCGGCAAGCCCGATCCGGCGATCTACGCGCCGGTTCTTGCCATGCTCGCGACACCGGCCGCGCGCACGCTCGGGGTCGGCGATTCGCTGCGCACCGACATCGCCGGGGCGGCTCGCGCCGGCCTCGATGCCGCCTGGGTGCTCGGCGGCATCCACGCGGAGGCGCTAGCCGGTGACCCTGCCCGGGTCGAGGCGGCAGTGCGCGGCGCGGGCCTCGCCCCGGTCGCCGCACTGCCCCGCTTCGCCTGGTAGCCGGCGCCCGGCGCGCCTGCTTGGTCACGATCTACTCGCGCCTAGCCTCGCATCAAGACCAGCGCCCGTTGGACCGAGTCGCTTGGAACGACGATCAGGCCGGTGAACGATCCGTCCATCTCGACAATGAGGAAGATCGCGCCGGCGATCGAGGCGGCGCAGATCAGCAGCACCGCCACGACCAGGCCGTTGTGGGGCGCGTTGTAGCCAAAGCTCGCGAAGATGATGCCGAGCCACAGCGTCAGGGCGATCACGAAAGCCGGGGAGACGGCGCTGCCGCTCTCCTCGATCAGGGTCCAGCGCTCCCGCACCACGTCGCGGATTTCCGCGTCGGCCTGGGCCGTCAGCCCTGGGTGATGCGGATCGGGCGGCAGCACCAGGATCGCCTCCTCCGCCCGATCCAGCAGCTTGCCCGCGGTCTGGTCCTCGACGATCGCCGTTCCGCCTTTTGGCCATGTCTCCCGCAGCGCCCGCTCGGTGTAGCGGGTGAGCAGGGCGCGGGCTTGCTCCGCACCGGGGCCGTAGAAGCGCAGCAACCGATCGACCAGGATCAGCTCGGTCGCGAAGACATGCACGTCGGTATTCACCTGGTCAAAGCTGCCTTTCACCGAGGTAATCAGCAGCCCGAGCACCAGGGCCGTGACCGTGGCAACCACGCCGATACCGAGGCGGATGATGTCGGCCGTTTCCTTCGAGCGATGGGCGGGCGGCAGGCGCGGGTGCAGCCAAAGGCTGAGCAGCGCAGCCCCGGCCAGAAAGACGAACACCAGCACGCCGGTCGCGAGTCCGCTCACCCCACACCCCCGAACCGATATGCAGAGAAGGTTGAGGGGCGTCGAGAGGTATTGACCGGGAGAGCACTGCCCCCCTGCCTCGGCCCCTTGCTCCCGGCTGCCTGCTGTGCCAAACGCGGCGCTCCCCTGCCGGAGCCTCGGCACGCTCCGGCTATGCCCCATGCCATCCCGGCAAGCGGGCCGATCCAGCCATAGGGAGCCAACATGCCGCTCTATGAATGCGTGCTCGTTGCGCGCAACGACGTCACCGAACAGCAGGTGGACGCGCTCGCCGACCAGATCGCCGGTCAGCTCGAAAGCGATGGCGGCGGCGTGCGCAAGCGCGAATACTGGGGTCTGCGCACCCTCGCCTATCGCATCAAGAAGAACCGCAAGGGGCATTACCTGCTCCTCGGTCTCGACGCCAAGCCCGCCTTCGTCGCCGAGATGGAGCGTCAGCTCCGCCTGAACGAGGATGTGCTGCGCTTCATGACCTTGCGCGTCGATGCGATCGAGGAGGCGCCATCGGCGATCCTCAGCCGCAAGTCCGACGAGCGCGAACGCGACCGCGGCTTCCGCGGTCCCAAGCCCGCCGGCCGCTTCGAATCCGGCCGCCGCCGCGGCTACGACGACCGCGAGGAATTCCGCGCCCGGTCGAGCGAAGAGCCGGCCGCGGTCGAGGAGTAGCAGACGATGTCCGAGAGCACCGAGATCAACCCCGCCGCCCGCCGCGCCGCCGTCGGCGCGCGCCGCCCGTTCTACCGGCGCAAGAAATCCTGCCCGTTCTCCGGCCCGAACGCGCCCAAGATCGACTACAAGGACGTGCGGCTGCTCACGCGCTTCCTCTCCGAGCGCGGCAAGATCGTGCCCAGCCGCATCACCGCCGTCTCGGCCAAGAGGCAGCGCGAGTTGGCACTTGCGATCAAGCGCGCCCGCTTCCTCGCACTGCTGCCCTATGTCGTGGTCTGAGGGAGGGCGCAAATGGCATCCGTGGAGGTGATCCTGCTGCAGCGGGTCGAGAAGCTCGGGCAGATGGGCGAGATCGTGAAGGTCAGGCCCGGCTTCGCCCGCAACTATCTTCTGGCGCAGAAGAAGGGGCTGCGCGCCACCAAGGAGAACCGCGGACGCTTCGATGCGCAGCGTGCGCAGCTCGAGGCGCAGAACCTCAAACGCCGCGAGGAGGCCGAGCGCGTCGCCGAGCGCGTGCACGGGCTTTCGGTCACGATCATCCGTCAGGCCGGCAATTCGGGCAGCCTCTATGGCTCGGTCTCGGCGCGCGACATCGCCCAGGCGGCAAGCGAGGCAGGGCTCACGATCGGCCGCGACCAGGTGGTGCTGCAGCACCCGATCAAGACGCTCGGCCTGGCACGGATTCGCGTCGTGCTGCACCCGGAGGTGTCGATCCCGGTCACGGTCAACGTCGCCCGCAGCCCGGAGGAAGCTGAACGGCAGGCGCGGGGCGAGACCGTGGGAAGTGCGGCCGAGCCGACCGACGAGGAAGCGATCGAGGCCGAACTGTTCGACCCAGGTGCCGGGCCGCAGCCGGACTGATGCTCAACTCCCTCTCCGCCCCCGGGGGCGGAGAGGGCCGGGGTGAGGTGGGGGATGCTGTAGCGGGGCCATATGTTAGCGACGTCATTCCGCTTGCGTGTGAGCATGGTCCGCGCCCGTAATACTTTCGCCGCCGGCCCCCACCTCACCCAACCCTCTCCGCCCCACGGGGCGGAGAGGGCGTGAGGCGCTCACCGATCCTGGTCAGTGCGGGAAGACGTGTATGATTACCACCGCCAATTCACGCTCCGGTGAGCCTTGCTCACAAGGGCGCGCCGCGGTTTTGACGTGATCGCGCTGTCCTCGCATCTTTCCGTTGGCTGACACGGAAGCGAGACGGAGGGTGCGATGCAGGCGGTGCTGGATCGGCTGCTGCGGGGTTTCATCGTCTGGGGCACGCTCGAGGTCCGCTGGCCCGACGGGACGATGAGCCGCTATTCCGGCGCCGACCGGCCGCGCGCCGGCATGGCGCTCCGCGACGCGGCGACCGTGCGGCGGGTGACGCTGAACCCGGGGCTCGCCATCGGCGAGGCCTACATGAACGGCACGCTGGTGCCGATTGACTGCTCGCTCTATGAGCTGCTCGACGTGCTCACCGGCAATCTCGCCCGCGGCGGGCGGCATCCGGCGATCGTCCTGCGCGACCGTGTGCGGCGCTGGACCACGCGCTGGACGACGCGCAACCCGGCCGGACGGGCGCGACGCAACGCCGCCCACCATTACGACCTGAACGGACGTCTCTACAGCCTGTTTCTCGATCGCGACCGGCAGTATTCCTGCGCCTATTTCGCGCGCGGCGACGAGACGCTGGAAGAGGCGCAGCTTGCCAAGAAGCGCCACATCGCGGCCAAGCTGAAACTCGACCGGCCCGATCTCTCGGTGCTCGACATCGGCTGCGGCTGGGGTGGCATGGCGCTGACCTTGGCGCAGGAGTTCGGCGCCCGCGTGCTCGGGATCACGCTCTCTGCCGAGCAGCTTGTCGAAGCGCGCGCGCGGGCCGCGGCGGCGGGGCTCGCCGGGCGGGTGCGCTTCGAGCTGATGGACTATCGCGCGGTCGAGGAGCGGTTCGATCGGATCGTGTCGGTGGGAATGTTCGAGCATGTCGGCACCGCGCAGTACGGGGCCTTTTTCCGCACCATCGAGCGCTGCCTCGCCCCCGACGGGGTGGCGCTGCTGCATTCGATCGGCCGCAGCGAGCCGCCCGGGGGGACCAACCCGTGGCTGGCCAAGTACATCTTCCCCGGCGGCTATACGCCCGCCCTTTCCGAGGTGCTGGCGGATGTCGAGCGGTCGGGCCTGTGGGTGACCGACATCGAGATCCTGCGACTGCACTACGCGCACACGCTGCGCCACTGGCGCCGCCGCTTCGCCGCCAACCGCGACGCGATCGGGACGATCTTCGACGAGCGATTCTGCCGGATGTGGGAGTTCTACCTGGCCGGCGCGGAGCTGTCATTCCGGAACGGCGGGCAGATGAATTTCCAGATGCAGCTTGCCCGAGCGGTCGATGCGCTGCCGATCACCCGCGACTACATCGCCGAGGCCGAGCGATCGGCGAAGCAGCGGCGCGATCCGGTGCAGGGGATCGGCGCATCGCAGGAGCGGGGGGACTAGGCGTCGGTCAGCGCAAGCGGCAATAGAGGTCGTCATCCGGCCAGGTTGCGATCCGCCCGGCGGACGCGGCATGCCGTCCGTCATGGCACCGACATAGGCGCAAAGGTATCTCCACGCATGGCCGAAGAACACGGACATCAAGCGCAGGACCTGCTTCATCAGCAGACCACGCTCGCGCGTTTCGGCGAATTCGCGCTGAAGTCGAGCGAGCTGAACGAAATCCTGACCGAGGCGTGCCGCTTGGTCGGCGAGGTGCTCGGCACCGAGTTCGCGAAGGTCATGGAGCTCAGCCCGGACGGTAAGGAGCTCCTGGTGCGCGCCGGGGTCGGGTGGCAGCCCGGCATCGTTGGCCGAGCCAAGCTCCAGACCGGGCGATTTTCTGCGGCGGGGCACGCCCTGCTGACCGGCGCCCCGGTCATTTCGATTGACCTTGGGAAGGAGGACCGCTTCGACCTCCCTGAGTTCCTGAAAGAACACGGCGTCCACGCCATGGTGAACGTCATCATTCTCGGCGCGGACGGCAAGCCGCCCTATGGGGTCCTGGAGGTGGATAGCCGCAGGCCACGAGCGTTCAGCGACGACGATACCGCGTTCCTGCGCGGCTACGCCAACCTGCTCGCTGCCGCAGTGCATCGATTTGATGGCGTAAGGGAGTTGCGTGCGAGGGCAGATGAAAAAGAGCGATTGCTGCGCGAGCTGCAGCACCGGGTGAAGAACAACCTTCAGGTGATCACGAGCCTGGTCAGCATACAGGCGCGCCGGGCGAAGCACCCGGAGGCGCAACGAGAGCTAAACGTCATCGGCGACCGGATCGAGACGCTCAGGCTGGTGCACGACAGGCTCCATGCCACCGGCGAGGTCGATCGCCTCGATCTCGGCACATATCTCGGCGAATTGGCCGCCAGCCTGCTCCGGTTTCATCGCGGGGGTGCAACCAATATCCGTCTCATATCGGACGTGGGCATGGTCACCGTGTCGCCGGAAGTCGCAGTGCCGATCGGCATCATCGTGACCGAGTTCATGACCAACAGCCTGAAATATGCCTTCGGTGGTTCAGGCGGGTCGATTGGTGTTCGACTGGAAGAGATCGCACCGCGACAAGCGCGTCTGGTCCTTTGGGACGACGGAAAGGGTACGCCGAAGGACAAGCCGAGTGGAACGGGGCTGCAACTCATTGCGGGGTTCGCACGCCAATTGGGTGCTGACCTCGTTTGGGAAAATGATCGCGGAACGAAACTCCGGCTAACCTTAACGAAGCTCCGGCTAACCTTGATGACTGACCCGGCTGAGCCTGAATAGTGATGCCAACGGCCTTCGCCGGTCAGCCGAAGCGCGGATAGAGATCGTCCGCCGGCCAGGTTGCGATCCGCCCGGCGGTGCCGGCCACGCCGTCCATCATGGCGCCGAGATAGGCGCGAATGTCGGTGGGCAGCCGATTGGTGCAGAACGCGTAGGTGATGCCGCCCGGCAGCCGGCCGATGATCGAGGACGTGCCCCAGGTCAGCGCACCGTTGTGCCCCATGACGATGCGCCCGGGAGCCACGTTCCAGCCGAGCGCGTAGTATGCGGACGTCGCGCGGTATTCCGGCAGGTCCGGGCGAGCCAGCATCGCTTGCACCGTGGCGGGGGCGAGGAGCTGCGTCCCGGTGGTGCCGCCGACCGCATTGAGGAAGCGTGTCAGGTCGATCGGACTCGCCACGTAGCCGCCGTGCGCATCGATCGCCTCCATCGAGAAGCTGCCGTAGCTGGCCGGCCGCACGTGCGCGTCGTCGGGATAGACCGAGTAGTAGAGCGGGGTCAGCGGATCGTCCCAGCATTCCACCTCATCGGCGAGCCGGTCGCGTGGCCGGGTGCGGCCGAGCATGATCCGACCGGCGCCGGCCGGGTTCAGCACCTCCTGCGCGACTGCATCGGCGTAGGGCAGGTTGGTGACACGCCCGATCACGCGGCCCAGAACGTTGTAGCCGAAATTGGAATAGATGTATTTCGTGCCCGGATCGAAGGCCAGCTTCTCGCCCATCATGTAGCCCACCAGATCAACCGGGGCGGCCGGCGGCGGACGGCCGAAGGCCTCGGCGGCAATGCGGAGCGCATCGAATTGCGGGTCGGTCACGGTGCTGTCGAAGCCGCCGCTGTGCTCGAGGAGGTGGCGCACCGTGATGGTGGGAAGACGTGGATCGACGCTGCGCCCGGCGGGCGGGCCGAGGGCGGCCAGCATCACGAAGGGCCGGTCATCGAGGCTGAGCCGCTTCTGCTCGATGAGCTTCATGATCGTGACGGCGGTGATCGGCTTGCTGCTGCTGGCGATCCGAAAGCGGTGGCGCGGCGTGGCCGGCACCTTGTGGGCCACGTCGGCGAAGCCGTAGGCCAGCGCATGGCCGAGTCGGCCGTCGCGGGCGACCGCGATCGAAACGGTGGGGATCGCCCATTGCTTCATGAACCCGGTCATGAAATCGGCGAGGCCGCGGTCGCCGTCCCCTGCTTCGGGAGCAGGCGCGGCGTGGGCCGCGAGCGGGGCCAGCGCGGCGGCCGCCATCATGGCGCGGCGGCTGATCTTGGGCAGGGCACGGGGGCCTCCGGGGTCTGGCGACATAGACTGCTACTCCGTGGTGGCGGCCCAGCAGGCCAGACATTGCGGTTCACGCATAGCCTGCCATTGCTCAAGTTGGACAGTTCGCTGCGCTGCAGCAGGAGAGGAAGCGAGTCATTTCAAGCGATTGGCCGACCGTTGGCCGAGATTTCTGCTGAATTGCGGTGCCACGTGTTTGCGTAATTGTTAACGAAAGCCCTTGCACGAAGGCGGCAACTCGGCATAAGCGTGCGGTGTCACGATCGAGAGCCGCATGTTCTTCCGCATCAAGCCGTCCGGAGAGCGCCGCTACCTGCAGATCGTCGAGAACACGCGCGACGGCACGCGCACGGTGCAGCGCGTGCTGGCCACGCTCGGTCGCATCGAGGACCTCGAAGCCGACGGCAAGCTCGATGCCCTGCTGCGCTCGGGGGCCCGGTTCTCCGAGACCGCCCTGCTGATCTCCAGCCTGCAGGCCGGAACGCTGCAGACCAGCGCCAGTGTGCGCATCGGCGCCCCGATGATCTTTGGCCGGCTGTGGGAACAGACCGGCTGCCGCGCGGTGATCGAGCGGCTCGCCGCGGGGCGGAGCTTCGGCTTTGCGCTGGAACGCGCGGTGTTTGCCAGCGTGCTGCATCGGCTGGTGGTCTCCGGCTCCGATCGCGCCGGCGAGAAATGGCTGGATGCCTATCAGATCGACGGCGCCGACGGCCTGGAGCTGCACCAGCTGTATCGGGCGATGGCCTGGCTGGGCGAGGAGTTGGCCGACCAGAGTGGGGCGACGCGCGCGCCCCGCCGCAACAAGAGCCTGCCCTCGGGCCGGCAAAGCCGGACCCGGGGGATCTGATCGAGGAGGCGCTGTTCGCGCGCCGGCGCAGCCTGTTCAGCGATCTCTCCGTGGTGCTGTTCGACACCACTTCGCTGATGTTCTATGGCGCCGGCGGCGAGAGCTTCGGCCGGCACGGCAAGTCGAAGGACCATCGACCCGATCTGCGGCAGGTGATCGTGGGCGTCGTGCTCGATGCTGACGGTCGGCCGATCTGCTCGGAGACCTGGCCTGGGAACGCCACCGACGTGAAGGCGCTGCTGCCGGTCGTGGCGCGCCTGCGCGAGCGCTTCGGCATTGTGCGGATGTGCGTGGTTGCCGACCGCGGCGTGATCAGCGCCGAGACGATCGGCACGCTGGAGGCACATGGCATCGAGTACATCCTCGGCGCGCGCGAACGCAGCGATGGCGAGGTGCGCGAGGTCGTGCTGGCCGACCGCAAGCCGATGGTGCCGCTGATCATCCCGCGGGCGCGGGGAGCGGAGACGGCGATTGAGGTCAAGGAGGTGGTGGTCGGTGACTGGGGGCCTGGGGCCAAGCCGCGGCGCTACGTGGTCTGCTTCAATCCCGAGGAGGCCCGGCGAGACGCAGCCGCACGGGCCGCCATCGTCGAGAGCCTGCGGCTGAAGCTGCAGCAAGGCGACAAAGGGGTTGGTCGGCAACGCCGGCTATCGCCGGTTTCTCGCCACTCCGCGCGACGGGCACTTCGAAATCGACGCCGAGCGGATCACTGAAGACGCCCGTTTCGACGGTCTCTATGTGCTGCGCACCAACAGCAAGCTTCCTGCTTTGTCGGTTGCCCTGGCGTACCGGCAGCTCTGGAAAGTCGAGGCCATTTTCAGGACGGCAAAGTCGACCCTGGAGACACGACCGATCTATCATCAATCCGACGCCGCCATCGCCGGCCACCTGTTTTGTTCGTTTCTCGCCCTGCTGCTGCGCAAGGAACTCGACGAGCGACTGGCCGCCGCAGACGTGAGTGCGGAGTGGGGCGATATCGTGCGCGACCTCGATCGCGTCGAGCAGATGACGGTCGAGCAAGCGACCAAGCGCTTCCTGCTGCGGCCCCACGCGCCGGGTTGCGCCGGCAGCGTATTCAAGGCGGCCGGCGTCGCCTTGCCGCCGCTGGTGTGTCAGCTGCCGAGCGCGACGCCGCCACCGATCGCGGCACCCGCGCCACCGCCGCGTCGCGGACGCCCGCGGCGTGGTGCCACGCCCGATTGAATTTCCCGGATTCGCGTTCCCGATCAATCAGTTCGCGATTCTTGGTGTCCAACTTCAGCATTGGCCTCGACGCCCGATCAATGGTTTAACTACCTGCTCAAACCCTGTGGTCGGTATCGGCGGGCGTGGACCCCCGGCCTCGATGCAGGCTTACGTCCGGCTCGATCTGTTCACGGACGAGAGACTTGTCACGGAAGCGCCGAACGTCTACAATAAATGTCGGAGTTCCATGAAGGAGAATGAAACATGAGCCGCCCAGTCCTGCCTTTCGTACCCGAAGACTCCCGGCTGAAGTGAAGGCGGGCTTACCCCGCAATTCGTGCTTCAAGCTCGAGAAGGCGCCGCCAAGCTAGCCGAGCATGGACCTCGAAGGTAGCAGCGGCGAAGTCCTTATCTTCAGGCGGTGCCTCATCGCGCCCTCGCTGGATGAGGTCGATCGCCTCCCGCACCTTGGTTGGCGAGTCGGAAAGCGCGACGTCGAGCAGACCGCGTGCGTCGTAAAATAAGCTCGGGTCTCTAGCTTCCAGTTCGCTGCAACGGGTGAGGAGATCCTCAATTTCTCCCCTCAGAGCGCTACTTTCGTTACCCGATAGTGAGGAGAGGAAGCAGGCTCGCTCAATTAAGAAGTTCGCCAGATTAAAGCGGAGTAGCAGAACAGAATCTTCCCCGACGGCTTCCAATTCTAGGATAAAACGGCTACTCTCAACTGCGCCCTCAGTATTCCCATAAGTATCCATCGCTAGCGGGATCGCCCATAGCTCCTCGGGGCTGACTGACCCGGAGCCCAATCGATTTGCAGCCTCGTCTAAGAACGCAGATATTTTCAGATCAGCAAATCCATTATGGTCAGCATCTCCACGTGCTATCGCAAGCTGAATCGCAAGCCAAGCCCCTTCACGGGCCGACGTCTCTGCAACTTCGTTTATCGCTCTTGCCATCTCAATTAAAGTTTGATCACCAACTGCAGCATTCGCAATTTTCTCGCCATCCCGGTCGAGCTGAGCTAAGAGTTCTTTGCTACGCTCGCTAAAGCCCTCCTGGTTCTGCCAGTGCGGAAGCAGCTTGAAGAACCGACGCCTGACCTGGCGGCGCATTTCCGCTTCCGATCGCCATCGTTCGTGGATGAGATTGCGAAGCATCTCACTTTGAGTCTCTGTCGCTTCGAGCGCATCCCCAAATGCCTGCATCAGCCGCTCAAGGTGAGGATCCATTTGTCCCGAGGGCTTATATGTTAAGTCATGCGTTTTGGCTGCCCAAGCATCGTGCAACATGGTTTTGATTTGGATTTCACAATGCAGGTCGGACGTCCTAACCGAAAACGACTGAACCACGAGGTGATGAGCATAGTAGCCGCCACGTGTGACGCGTTCGTCTTTTTTGATCCGGGACCAAGGCGCGAGTCGTTGTATCAAAGCATTCTTAACTCGGATGATTTCGTCCGGATAGTGGACGACTATGGTCAGCCCGATTATGTCTGGAACAGCGCTTACCGGATGTCGGACGCCTTGCTGCCGAAGCTTCGAAAGGGCAATGGCTATTTTCTCGGGGGTCTTAAACGGACTGGTAATCTGCTTGTCGTCACGCCCATAGATATTCCTAATTACCGATGCACCTAACTGGTCCCGAACCTTTCCGCATTCATCGCGAACATTAGTCAGGAGTTCTCGAAGCCGAGCATCATGGCTGTTCAAGAACGTCCGAACTTCGGTCATGACGGCAGCGGGCGCGCCCGTCGAACTCATAAGGTGGACCATCGTTTGCTCGTCCCCTCCTCGCCAAGCGTTCGGCCTTCGTGCCGCCCTCATTTACTTCCCGCGGATAACTTGCCGATCGCCGATCCCAAGAGCAAGAAAATACATCTTGTTTGAAGATGCTGCGATCGAGGGGGCCGCCTCCTTCCAACTCATAAGGAAACTACCCGCGGAGCCGCTCAGCGAACCTAAAGCCTACAAAGGCCCGTTCCGCAGCCACCGACTCGTCTCGACACCAAGATTGCCCCTCAATAGCCGGGAAATTCGCTCACACGTCCAGGTTGGCGACCTTGAGCGCGTTGCCGACGATGAACTCGCGTCGCGGCTCGACCACGTCGCCCATCAGCGTCGAGAACACCTGTGCCGCGTCCTCCAGGTCGCCCACCTTCACCTGCAACAGCGTGCGCGCCGCCGGGTCGAGCGTGGTCTTCCAGAGCTGATCGGGGTTCATCTCGCCCAGGCCCTTGAAGCGCTGGATCGAGAGGCCCTTGCGGCCGTGCGCGAGGATGCGCTCGAAGGTGCTGGCCGGACCGTGCGCCTCGGCCTCGGTTCCATCGAGCCGCAGCCGTGCCGGCGTCGCGAAGCGTCCCCGCAGCAGTTCCGCGCGATCGGCGAGCCATCGCGCCTCGGCACTGCGCAGCGCCGCGGCATCCAGCGTGCGCCGCTCGGCGACACCACGCACGGTGCGCGCGAGCGTGAGGCCGCCGGCATCGGCCGCGACCATCCAGCCGCGCTCGCGCGGGGCGGAGATCGCATCGAGCCGGGCGGCGAGCGCCGGTGCCGCCGCGGTCGCGCGCGCGGCGTCCGCGACCAGCGCGCCCGCGATCGCCGCCTGCTCCAACAACGCCACCGGCACCGCGACCGCGAGCCGGCGGAGCTGGCGCGTCGCCTCGCGCAGCCACACCGCCTCGGTCGCGAGTGCCGCGCCGGCGAGCGAACGCCCGTCCGCGTAGTCGAGCCGCGCCTCGCCGAGCGACTTGTCGAGCAGGTACTCGTCAAGCGCGGGATCGTCCTTGAGGTAGCGCTCGTCGTTGCCGCGCTTGGCGCGATAAAGCGGCGGCTGCGCGATATAGAGATGGCCGCGCTCGATGAGCTGCGGCATTTGGCGGAAAAAGAAGGTGAGCAGCAAGGTGCGGATATGGCTGCCATCCACATCGGCGTCCGTCATGATGACGATGCGATGGTAGCGGAGCTTGGCGATGTCAAAGCCGCCCTGCTCCGGCTCGCCGCGGCCGATGCCGGTGCCCAGCGCCGTGATCAGCGTGCCGATCTCGGCGCTGCCCAGCATCCGGTCGAAGCGCGCGCGCTCGACGTTCAGGATCTTGCCTTTGAGCGGCAGGATCGCTTGGAACTTGCGATCGCGACCCTGCTTGGCCGAGCCGCCCGCGCTGTCGCCCTCGACGATGAAGATCTCCGAGTGCGCCGGGTCGCGCTCCTGGCAGTCGGCGAGCTTGCCGGGCAGGGTGGAGACGTCGAGCACGCCCTTGCGGCGGGTGAGCTCGCGCGCGCGACGCGCCGCCTCCCGGGCGGCGGCCGCGTCCATCACCTTCTGGATGATCCCGCGCGCCTCCTTGGGATGGGTCTCGAACCAGTGTGCGATCTGATCCGCCGTCACCGCCTGCACCACCGGCTGCACCTCGGACGAGACCAGCTTGTCCTTGGTCTGCGAGGAGAATTTCGGATCGGGCACCTTGATCGAGAGCACCGCCGTCATGCCCTCGCGCATGTCCTCGCCGGCGAGTGCCAAGTTGTCTTTCTTGCCCATGCCTTCGGCGTATTTCGTGACCACGCGGGTCAGCGCCTGGCGGAAGCCGGCGAGATGGGTGCCGCCGTCGCGCTGTGCGATGTTGTTGGTGAAGCACAGCATCGTCTCGTGATAGCTGTCGTTCCAGGTCAGTGCGAACCCGACCCGGATGCCGCTCGCTGCATCGTCGGCGCGCACGCTGATCGGCGGCGCCAGGACCGGCGTCTTGCCGCGATCCAGCCACTCGACGAACGCGACCAGCCCGCCCTCGTAGCGGAAGCGCGCTTCCTGCGCGGGCGTGTGGCGCTCGTCGCGCAGCACGATGCCGAGACCCGAATTGAGGAAGGCCAGTTCGCGCAGCCGCCGTTCCAGCACCGCGAACTCGAACTCGGTGCGGGTGAAGGTGGCGGGGCTCGGCTTGAACGTGACCTCGGTGCCTGTGGGTTCGTCCGACGGGCCGATCACCGCGAGCGGCGCCTCGGCCTCCCCGTCGCGGAAGCGGATGCGGTGTTCCAGCCCGCCGCGCCAGATGCGCACCTCCATCCACTCGGACAACGCGTTGACCACGGCGGCGCCCACGCCGTGCAGGCCGCCGGAGACCTTGTAGGAATTCTGGTTGAACTTTCCGCCGGCGTGCAGGCGCGTCAACACCACCTCGGCGGCGGAGATGCCCTCCTCGATATGGATGTCGGTCGGGATGCCGCGGCCGTCGTCGCGCACGGTCACGCTGCCGTCGCCGTTCAGAGTGAGGCTCACGTTGCTGGCGAAACCGGCCTGCGCCTCATCCACCGCGTTGTCGATGATCTCGAAGGCCATGTGGTGCAGGCCGGAGCCGTCATCGGTGTCGCCGATATACATCCCCGGGCGCTTGCGCACCGCATCCAGACCCTTGAGCACGGAGATCGAGGCGGCGTCGTAGGCATCGGTGGTGGAAGAGGCGGAATCGGGCGGCATCGCGGCGTTTTCGGACATGCCGGCGGCAGGCTCCAGCTTGGGTGGAATCACCCACAGAATATAGTCATTCAGCTGGTGAAAGCCCAGCTTCGCGCCCCGCTTCGAGTCCGCATTTTGGCCGCGGAAAATCGGGATCGGGCACCAGCGCCCCATCGCCGGTGCGCACGCCTTCGGCATGGCCGGCAAGTGGCGCGAATGGCGCCCCATCGGTGCCGGTGAGCAGCGCCTGCGCGGGCAGTCGCAACAGGGCCGCGAACAGTGCCGCGCGGCGCGCGGCATCGAGATGCACCACCGGCTCGTCCAGCAGCAGCAGCGGTGCCGAGCCACGCGCCTCGGCGATCAGCGCCGCGTGACCGAGCACGAGGCCGACCAGCAGCGCCTTCTGCTCCCCGGTACTGGCCTGGGCAGCGGGGCGGCCGGTTGCGGCGTCGGCCAGCGCCATGTCGGCCCGGTGGGCGCCGAGGGCCGTGCTGCCGGCTGTGGCATCGCGGCCGCGACCGGCGGCGAGCGAGGCACGCAGCCAGTCCTCGACCGCCAGCGCCGGGTCCGCCTCCAGCCGCTCGGCGAGCGGGCAGGCGACCCCGATCCGGGCAGTGGGGAAGGGGGCCGTGGCGCCCGCGGCGAGGGCGGCATTGAGCCGCGCCGCCAGGCCCGCTCGCGCCGCCGTCACCGCGACGGCGTGGCGTGCGATCGCCTCCTCCAGCCCCGCGAGCCAGGCCGCGTCGGCCTCACCCCGCGCCAGCAGCCGGTTGCGGGCCGCGACCGCCGCATCGTGCGCCGCCACCTCGCGCGCGTGGCCGGGCTCCAGCGCCCAGACCAGCCGGTCGAGGAAGCGGCGGCGGCCGGAGGCGCCCTCCAGCAGCAGCCGATCCATCTGCGGCGTGAGCCAGACGGCTGCCACTCGCGCCGCGATCTCGGCGGCGCTGCGCGGCGCACTGCCATCCAGACGGAAGGTGCGACGCTCGGAGGCATCGTCCGCTTGGGTGCCGGTGCCGACGTCCACCCGACCTTCCCCGGTCATGAACCGGCCGGCGACCGCCCAGCCGCCGCGGGCGCCATGACGCGCGAGTTCGGCCAGCCGCGCGCCGCGCAGGCCGCGCCCGGGCACCAGCATCGAGACGGCTTCCAGCAAATTGGTCTTGCCGCTGCCGTTCGGTCCCGTGATCACCGCGAGCGGTGCCGCGGGCCGCCAGGCGAGGGCCGCGTAGTTGCGGAAATCGGTCAGGACGAGGCGTTCGAGGCGCAGCACCCGACGGAGATGGCGCCGTGCGCCGGCCGCGGAAAGGTGCGCCGGTCAGACCCGCATCGGCATCAGCACATAGAGCGCCGAGGCATCCGCCGCATCGCGCACCACCGTGGGGGCCGCGCCGTCGGCGAAACGGAACTCTACCTCATCGCCGACCTGGTCTGTGATGTCGTTGAGGTAGCGGGCTTGAAAGCCGATCTCCAGCGGGCCGAACTCGTATTTCACCCGGTCCGATTCCAGCTCCTCGGTTGCGGTGCCCTGGTCGGGGCTGGTCGCCGACAGCACCAGCAGGTCGCGGGCGAGCGAGAGCTTCACCGGCCGCGCCCGCTCGCTGCTGATCGCCGAGACGCGCGCGACAGCGTCGGCGAAATCCTTCTTGCCGACACGCAGCACCTTGTCGTTGTCGCGCGGGATGACGCGGTCGTATTCGGGGAAGGTGCCATCGATCAGCTTGCTGGTGAGGCGGATCGGCCCGACGCTGAACTGCACCCGCGTGTCGGACAGCGCCACCTCAATCTCGCCGCTTTCCTCATCGAGCAGCTTCCTGAGCTCGGCTACGGTCTTGCGCGGCACGATCACGCCGGGCATCGAGCCGGCGCCCTCCGGCAGCGGCTCCTCGACCCGCGCCAGCCGGTGGCCGTCGGTCGCGACCGCCCGCAGTACCCTGGTCCCCTCGCTTTCGGCCGCGTGGAGGTAGATGCCGTTGAGATAGTAGCGCGTCTCCTCGGTGCTGATCGCGAACCGGGCGCGGTCGATTAGGCCGCGGAGCGCGAGTGCCGTGACGTGGAAGCGGTGCGGCAGCGTGCCCGCGGTCATCGAGGGAAAATCGTCCACCGGCAGCACGACGAGGCTGGTCGTGAAGCGGCCGGCGCGGAGTGCCAACTGCGAATCGCCGCCGCCATGCTCGAACTCGACCTCGGCCCCCTCGGGCAGCTTGCGCACGATCTCATAGAGCGTTGCGGCCGGGGCGGTGGTGGCGCCGTTGCGGGAGACCGCGGCTGAGACCTCCTCGAGAATCGCGATCTCCATGTCGGTCGCGGTGAACGAGAGCCGGTTTTCGCGCACCGCGATCAGCACGTTGGCCAGGATCGGGATGGTGTTGCGCTTCTCGGCCACGCTCTGGATGTGCGCCAGCGCCCGGAGCAGCGTCGCGCGGTCGGCCTTGAACTTCATCGCACTGTTCCCCAGCGGGGGCGCCGCTCGGCGCCCCGGACCGGCATCCTACCGGAAGCGATTCCGGCCGCAAACAGCGGCTTTCGAGGCTATCCCGGCCGGCCCGTTCAGGACTCCAGCATCCGGCGCAACAGCTCGACGTCCTCGGCGAAGCCGGCGTCGCGCGCCATCAGGTCGGAAACCGTCTTGACCGCGTGCATCACGGTCGTGTGGTCGCGGTTGCCGAAGCGGCGGCCGATCTCGGGCAGGCTGCGGCTGGTGAGCTGCTTGGCGAGATACATCGCCACCTGCCGCGGTCGCGCCACCGCTCGCGCCCGGCGGGCCGAGGACATGTCGTTCATCCGGATGTTCCAGTGCTCGGCGACCTTGCGCTGGATCTCCTCGATCGAGACCCTCCTCGCATGGGCGCGAAGAATGTCGTGCAGCACCTCCTCGGTCGCCTCCAACGTGATCGGGCGGTCGAACAGGTTGGCGTGCGCGATCAGCCGGTTGAGCGCGCCCTCCAGCTCGCGGACGTTGGTGGTGATCTTGTGGGCAAGGAACTCCATCACCCGATAGGGCACGGCCGCCCCTGCGCGCGCGGCCTTCGCCTGCAGGATCGAGATGCGCAGCTCGAAGGTCGTGGCGTGCAGGTCGGCCACCATGCCGCAGCCGAGCCGCGTGCGCAGCCGATCCTCGAGCCCCGAGAGGTCGGAGGGGGATTTGTCGGCCGACACCACGATCTGCTTGCCGGCATCGACCAGGGCGTTGAAGGTGTGGAAGAACTCCTCTTGGGTGTTGTCCTTGCCGATCAGGAATTGCAGGTCGTCGATCATCAGCACATCGACGCTGCGCAACTGCTCCTTGAACTCCATCGTCGCCTGGCTGCGGATCGCGGCGATGAAGCGGTACATGAACTTTTCGGCCGACATGTAGGCGACCGTCACGGCATTGTCGCGACGCGCCAGCTCCCATGCGATCGCGTGCATCAAATGTGTCTTGCCCAGCCCCACGCCGCCATAGAGGAACAGCGGGTTGAAGCGCTGGCTCGCCGGATGGTCGGCGACGTGCCGCGCGCAGGCATGGGCGAACTCGTTAGGCTTGCCGACGACGAACGCCTCGAAGGTGAAGCGCTGGTCGAGTGCTGCCGCCACCTCCGGTCTTGTGTCATGGCGAGGCTCGGCCGGCTCGTCGCGTCGCGCCGACACGGGCGCCGGACGATCAGCGGCGGCGGCGGCGACGCGGAAATCGATTCGACGGATCGCTGGAGCTTCCGCCTGCCAAAGCGCACGCAGGCGGTCGCCGTAATGGCTGCGCACCCAATCGCGAACGAAGCCGCTGGGCAGGGCGACGATCACTTCGTCATCGTCACAGCCCGTGAACGACATTTGCTGCAGCCAGGTGCGGTATTCGATCTCATCGACCTCGGCTTGCAGGCGGGTGCGTACCCGCGACCATCTTGTATCGAAGGTGATCGGGGGACGGGCCTCGGGCCGAGCGGCGTTGACGGGCGATGCCTCCGCGATAGTCGCGATATCATCATCCATACCGCCGCCGCCCCCCCTTGCCGCCGGCGCCGCGTCGTCCGCGTCGCTCGCCCTACCCGTTCTTAGGTCAGCTTCGCCACCTCTCGCAATCGAAAACGGCCGCCCTGAAAATGAAATCCATCATGCTGCAAAAAAGCACAAATCGGATTTGCGGCGTCACGCAAGCGGCGCCGCCGAATAGCTTTGATTCGGTTTGCGAAGATGCGCGGAGTACGGCCGCGGGCTGCCGGGATCACTCTGCGGCGAGTGCCTTTATGCGGGCGGCGAGGCGGGCGATCTTCCGCGCAATGGTATTGCGATGCATTACGCCTTTGGTCACGCTGCGCTGCATCTCCGGCTGCGCCTGGCGCAGCGCCGCGGCCGCCGCGGGCTTGTCGCCGTGCGCGATCGCCTGCTCGACCTGCCGCACGAAACTGCGGGTGCGCGATTTGCGCGCCTTGTTGCGCAGCGTGCGACGCTCATTCTGCCGGATGCGCTTGCGCGCGGATGCCGTGTTCGCCATGACCTCTGTCATCTAAATCGTGAGACGGGGCCCGGCGGTCTGCCGCAGCCCGAACCCCATCGAATAGTCCCGGCCGCGAAGGGTGTCAATCGGCACCGAAACGCGGCTTGCGCTTGGCGATGAAGGCCGCCATGCCCTCCTGCTGGTCGGCGGTGCCGAACAGGGACAGGAACAGCGCACGCTCGTACCCGTACGCCCTCGGCGAGAGTGGTCTCGAACGCCCGATCGACGGCGCGCTTGGCCATCGCGATTGCAACCGGAGAGAGTTCTGCAATCCGTTCGGCCAGCTTCAGCGCCTCGGCGAGCAGCTCGGCCGCCGGCACCACGCGGGAGACCAGGCTCGCGCGCTCGGCTTCGGCCGCGTCCATCATCCGCCCGCTCAGCACCAGCTCCATTGCCTTGGCCTTGCCGACCGCGCGCGTCAGCCGCTGCGTGCCGCCGGCGCCGGGGATGACGCCGAGGGTGATCTCCGGCTGGCCGAACTTCGCGGTATCGGCGGCGAGGATGATGTCGCAGGCCATCGCGAGCTCGCAGCCGCCGCCGAGCGCGAAGCCCGCAACCGCCGCGATCACCGGCTTCTGCACCTGCCGGATCGTCTCCCAGCGGGCGCCGATGAAGTCGTCGAGATAGACGCCAGGATAGCGGCGCGGCTGCATCTCCTTGATATCGGCGCCGGCGGCGAACGCGCGCTCGGAGCCGGTGAGCACGATCGCGCCGATCGCGGGATCGGCGTCGAAGGCCAGGAGCGCGGCGCCGAGTTCGTCCATGAGCTGGTCGCAGAGCGCATTCAGCGCCTGCGGCCGGTTGAGCCGGATCAGGCCCACGCGGCCATGCGTCTCGACCAGGATCATCTCGGGCATCGCGGCACTCCTCGGGGGTGGCGGCTTCTAGCTAGCGCTGGGTGCGCGGGCAATAGAACGTGCTGCGCGCCCCTTGCACGATGCGCGCGATGCCGCGGCAGGCGGGCGGGCCGGGGCAGCGCGGGCAGCGCTCGCCCTCGTGCCCATAGACCTGCCACGCGTGCTGGAAATAGCCGAGCTCGCCCGATGGCTGCACGTAGTCGCGCAAGGAGGAGCCGCCGGCGGCGATCGCGTCCTCAAGGGTGGCGCGGATCGCCGGCACCAGCCGAGCGGCGCGGGCGCCGGGCACGCTGCCGGCGAGCCGCCGCGGCGAGAGCCGGGCGCGGAACAGCGCCTCGCACACATAGATATTGCCGAGGCCCGCCACGACGCGTTGGTCGAGCAGCGCCGCCTTGATCGAGCTCCGCCGACCGGAGAGCGCCGCCGACAGCGCATCCGGCGTGAAGCCCGGGTCTAGCGGCTCCGGCCCCAACCCGGCCAGAAGGCGGTGCGCGTCCTCCTCCGCCGTCGGCAGGAGATCCAGCGCGCCGAACCGGCGTGGGTCGATCAGCCCGATCCGGGTGCCGTCCTCGGTTTCCAGCACCAGATGCTCGTGCAGCGCGGGCGGGGCGGCGCCCTCGCCGAGCACGATGCGGCCGGACATGCCGAGGTGCAGCAGCAGCGACCGGCCGCCCTCCAGCCGGATCAGGATGTATTTGCCGCGCCGTCTCAGACCGAGCACCCGCGCCCCGGTCAGCGTGCGCGCGAGATCGGGCGGCAGCGCCCAGCGCAGATCGCCGCGGTTGACGGAGACCGCGCGGATCCGCCGCCCTTCCAGCCGCCCGCGCAGGCCGCGCATCACCGTCTCGACCTCGGGGAGTTCCGGCATCGCCGGCCGCCCTATATCCTCCCTCGCATGGCCGACCAAGCCGATCCCGCCGCCGACTTCGGCTACCGCCAGGTTCCGGCCGCCGAGAAGCCGCGGCTGGTGCGCCACGTGTTCGACAGCGTCGCCCCGCGCTACGACCTGATGAACGACCTGATGTCGCTCGGCATCCATCGGCTGTGGAAGCGGCGTTTCGCGACGCGGCTCGATCCGCGGCCAGGCCGCACCTTGCTCGATCTGGCGGGGGGCACGGGGGACGTTTGCTTCGCCTGGCTCGCACTCGGCGGCGGGCCGGCGATCCTGTCGGACGTCAACGCGCGGATGCTGACGGTCGGGGGCGAGCGGGCGGTCGAGCGCGGGCTGGTCGGCCAACTCGCCTTTGTGATCGCCGATGCGCAAGCCCTGCCGCTGCCCGAGCGCTGCGTCGATCGGGTGTCGATCGCATTCGGGCTTCGCAACTGTACCGACAAGGCCGCCGTACTGCGCGAGGCGTGGCGCGTGCTGCATCCGGGCGGGCGGTTTCTGTGTCTTGAGTTCTCCCGCGTGCAGGTCGCTGCCCTGGCGCCGCTGTACGACGCCTGGTCGTTTGGCGTCCTGCCGCGGCTGGGCGCGGCCGTGGCCGGCGACCGCGCAAGCTATCAGTATCTCGCCGAGAGCATCCGCACCTTCCCCGACGCCGAGGCCCTGGCCGAAATGATGCGCGCGGCGGGGCTGGAGCGGGTTGCGGTCGAGCGCCTCTCGGGCGGCATCGCGGCGATCCACGAGGGCTGGCGGCTGTGACCGGCAAGCGCGTGCTGCTGATCGTCTCGGGCGGGATCGCGGCCTACAAGGTCCACGAGCTGATCCGGCTGCTGCGCCGGCGCGAGGCCGGCGTGACCTGCGTGCTGACGCGCGGCGGCGCGCAGTTCGTGACCCCGCTCTCGTTGCAGGCGTTGAGCGAGAGCCGCGTCTATACCGACCTGTTTTCACTGACCGACGAGAACGAGATGGGTCACATCCAGCTCTCGCGCAGCGCCGATCTGGTCGTCGTGGCGCCGGCGAGCGCCGACATCCTGGCCAAGATGGCGGCGGGGATCGCGGACGATCTGGCGACCACGCTGCTGCTGGCGACCGACAAGCCGGTGCTGGTAGCGCCGGCGATGAACGTGCGCATGTGGCTGCATCCGGCGACGGCCGCGAACATGGCGACACTGGCCGCGCGCGGCGTGCGCGTGGTCGGGCCGCGCGAGGGGGCTATGGCGTGCCACGAGTTCGGCCCCGGACGGCTCGCCGAGCCGCCGGAGATTCTCGCCGCGATCGAGGCCGCGCTGTGCCCCGTCGCGCTGCGTCCTGGACAGGCGCTGGCCGGCCGGCACGCGCTGGTGACCAGCGGCCCCACCCACGAGCCGATCGACCCGGTGCGGTATATCGCGAACCGCTCGAGCGGGCGGCAGGGGCACGCGATCGCCGCGGCGTTGGCGGCACTCGGGGCGCGCGTGACGCTGGTCAGCGGGCCGGTGGCGATGGCGGACCCGCCGGGGGTGGCGATCTGCCACGTCGAGACGGCAGCCGAGATGCTGGCGGCGTGCGAGGCGGCGCTGCCGGCCGACATCGCCGTGTTCGCCGCCGCCGTCGCCGACTGGCGGGTGGCGCGGGAGAGCGCGCAAAAACTCAAGAAGGTGCCGGGCGAGCCGCCGCCCCCGCTGCCCTTGGCGCCCAACCCCGACATCCTGGCGACGATCGCCGCCGCCGGCCCGCGCCGCCCGCGCCTGGTGGTGGGCTTCGCCGCCGAGACCGACGACGTGGTGGCCAACGCGGTGGCGAAGCGGGCGCGCAAAGGCTGCGACTGGATCGTCGCCAACGACGTGCGGCCCGAGACCGGTGCCATGGGCGGCGCGTGCAATACCGTGCACCTCGTGACCGCGGACGGTGTCGAGGACTGGCCGGCGTTGCCCAAGGAGGAGGTCGCCTCGAGGCTGGCCGCGCGGATCGCGACGGCGCTGGGCTGACGTGGAGTCGCACAGCCGCATACGACCAAAGCGGACCTTGGCCGGATGCACACAGGTGACTGAAATTGGCGGGAAGCGGACCAGCGGCTTTCTGACGAAAATCGGGAAAAGCCGCCTTCGTCCCCGCCAGCCTTTCTGCGTGCATGTCGCACACGCCGACCCGGTCTCGTCATGTCACCGGAACCAATGAAGGAGCCGGAACCATGACCACCAAGCTCGATCCCTTCGCCGCTGCCCCCGCGCTCATAAAGAGCTGGATGGGCACCTCGGTCGCCGTCGCCGCCAGCCTCGAGCCCAGCCTCATTGCGCTGGTCAGACACCAGCGGGAGACCTAGGTCGGCCCCTGGCTTCCCGACCCGATCGCCAATGAGGAAGAAGAGGAAGACATTACCTTGCCGCTGATGCTCGCGCTCGAGCGTCTCTCGCCGCTCGAGCGCGCCGCCTTCTTGCTCCACGATGTGTTCGGGCTCGGCTTCGCGGAGGTGGCGGCGACGATCCAGCGCGATCCCGCCCGCCTGCCGTCAGCTCGCCAGCCGCGCTCGCACCCATGCCCGCGAGGCGCGCCCGCGCTTCCGGGTAGAGAAGCAGCGCGGCCTCGAGCTTGCCAACGCCTTCTTCACCGCCTCGCGCAGCGGCGACATGACCGGGCTCGGCGCGATGCTCGCGGCCGATGTCGGCATCCATTCGGACGGCGGCGGCAAGCGCCCCGCCGCCCGGCAGCCGATCCTCGGCTTCAACCAAGTGATCAAGGTGCACAAGGCACTGGCGGTCCTATTCAAGAAGCACGGCTCGCAGCTCGTCCGCACGGGCTTCGTCAACGGTCTGCCTGGCTTCGTCACGCGCGAGGCCGACGGCGAGCTCCAGACCACCGCGCTCCAGATTGAGGGCGGCAAAATTACCGCCATCTATGTGATGCGTAACCCCGACAAGCTCAGGCACCTGCATTAGGCCATGCGCTCATCGGGGGCTATTGGCCGTAAGCAGCCTGTCGGCTGACGGGCGAGGGCGGGGCAAAGCGGACATTGATGTCGGCCGCATGTTGCCGCTTGAGCTGTTCGCAACGCTTGAACTATCGGTGGCCCATCCTGGCCGGCAATCATCGGTGTGTCGGAAGCACGAGGCCCTCATGAGCTGGAACCGCTGGTACGCTATGAAAAGCTATCTCAGCTCAGCGCTCTGGATCGCGCCACTGATTGCGCTGCTACTGGAAAATGTGGCTATCCGCCTCGTGCTTGGACTGCAGGGGTGGCTGAGGTGGGTGCCCACGCTCGGAATCACGCTGGGCGGATCGACAGAAGCCCTGCACACGGTCGAGACATTAACGATCTCGTTCATTGTCTTCACGTTTGGCTCGATGCTGGTGGCAATCCAGGTCTCCAGCGGACAGCTCACGCCCCGGATCATCGCAACCGCGCTGCTGCGGAACAATGTCATCCGCTTCACTGTAGGACTGTTCACATTCGCTATGATGTTCGCCGTTGGTACGGCCGCAAGAATCGAAACGATGGTGTATTATCCCGCCATCGCGATCGCCTGGGTCCTGGGAATTGTCTCAATCGCAGCCTTTCTGTTTCTGATCGACTACACGGCACGGTTGCTCCGGCCGGTCAGCATCGTCTGGCGCATTGGCGAGCAGGGGATCCGCGCCATTGAGAGCGTATACCCGGGAACTGTCGATGCCCCGCGCATACCGCGCGAACATCAGACGCTTGGGCGCATTGCACGCACCGTTGAACATCGGGGAAAGTCGGCAATCGTGCTGGCCGTGAATCATGAGGGCACTGGTGTCGCTTGCCCGGCGTGCAGAGGGTGTCATTGAGTTCGTTCCTCGTGTGGGCGATTTCATGGCCACAGGCGAGCCACTGTTCCGTTTGCACGGCGGTGCGACCCGGATAGACGATCACAGGTTGCGTACACAGGTGGCCTTCGGCCCCGAGCGTACCGATCGAGCAGGACGCAACCTTTGCCTTTCGCGTGATTGTCGATATCGGCATCAAGGCGCTGTCGCCGGCGATCAACGATCCGACCACGGCTGTGCTGGCTATTGATCAGCTTCATCGCCTGCTGCGGCTCGTCGGTCGGCGCCATCTGCACGACGATGCGTGGTATGACGTGAACGGGGCGCTCAGGGTGATTTTTCCCCTCCCCACTTGGCAGGACTTTGTTCGCTTGGCAATCAGCGAAATCCGCTTCTATGGCGCAGCCAGTTTTCAGGTATCACGTCGTCTTCGTGCGATGATCGAAAATCTCCTGGAAGTCCTGCCGGAGAATCGCTGGCCAGCACTTCACGATGAACTGGCACTGCTGGATCGGACGCTGGAGAGACTTCACGAGCTTCCCGAGGATCTGGAGCTAGCGCGCCAAGCGGACTTCCAGGGACTCGGGGGATCCTCTCGCCACTAGCCAGATTGACGCACCAGCGCCTGCAGGTCTGTAGCAAGGTTCATTCGGGTCATTGGACGTCCGATTTCCACCCAGTCTACCGGAGCGCGTTCGGAAGCATCCGCCTCGGGGGTGCTGGCCGAACCGATCGAGTGACCGGAAGGGGCGCCCAGCCGCCCTTTGGCTCGGTAGGGCAGAATGTCCGCTTTCCACGATTTTCAGCGCTTGTCTGCGCGTCTGACGATCTTTCGGGCGGCACGGGAAAGCACCATTCGGTCATGGACCAGTCCCAGAATCTCAACGACGCCGTCGGAAGGCAGACGGTAGATCGCGAGGTGGCGGGGTGCGGCAACGCGGCGCGCTGGACGAATCGGGTGCCGATCGCAAGCCTGCGGGGCCATGAGCCGCTTCCAGCCCAGCCTGCCCCTGGCCAAAATCGCTCCGCCCCCACCGGCGCCTGCGTCCGCGGTGCGACCGGCGCCTGCGTCCCGTGCGATCCATGTCTCCGGCTACGATCGCGAGGGTCAGGATTTCTACGCGACGCCCGACTGGGTGACAGAGGCGCTGCTGCGCCATGTCCGGATGCGTGGCCCGGTCTGGGAGCCGTGTTGCGGCACGGGTGCGATGTCCGCCGTGCTCGCGGCGCACGGCCATACGGTCGTGTCCTCCGACCTTGCCGACCGCGGCTTCGGCACGCCGGGCGTCGATTTCCTCGCCTGCAACGCGGTGCCCGGCGGCTGCCGCAGCATCGTGACCAACCCTCCCTATGGCGACACCGGGTCGCAGGCCGGGCAGGCACGGTCGTCGCTGGCGATGCTGGAGTTCCTGCGCCACGCGCTGACGCTGACGGCCTCGGTGCAGGGCCAGCTCGCGCTGCTGGTGCGGCTGAACTGGTTGGCCGGCCAGCGCGCCGCAGCGATGCTGTCGGCAGGCCCGTTTGCGGCGGCGATCGTGCTGACGCAGCGCATCCGCTGGTTCGAGATGGGCGAGCGGACCAACGCGGCACAGCACCACCACGCCTGGGTGGTGTTCGATCACGACCATCCGCCAGGGCGCCCCCCTTCGCTGCTCTACGCCTGAACCCGCCGCGCGCCGGTTGCCGCATCCGGGCCGCTCCGATACGGTCCCGTGCCTCTCCGTGGAGACTGCTTTATGCCCCTGATCGCCGAACGCCTCGATCGCATCAGCCCGAGCCAGACGATCGCGATCTCCACCAGGGCGCGGGCGCTCAAGGCGGCCGGCCGCGACGTGATCAGCCTCTCGGCCGGCGAGCCGGATTTCGACACGCCCGAGAACGTCAAGCAGGCGGCGATCCGCGCGATCGAGAAGGGCGAGACGAAATACACCGACGTCGCCGGCACCCTGGCGCTCCGCCGCGCCGTCGCCGAGAAATTCCGCCGCGATTCGGGCATCGACTACAAGCCCGAGGAGATCATCGTCTCCACCGGCGGCAAGCAGGTCATCTTCAACGCCATGCTGGCGACGGTCAATGGCGGCGATGAGGTGGTGATCCCCGCACCGTGCTGGGTGAGCTACCCGGATATCGTCTCGCTCGCCGAAGGCAAGCCGGTGCTCGTCACCTGCGAGCAGAATAACGGCTTCAAGCTGCGGGCCGAGGCGCTGGAGGCGGCGATCACGGACCGCACCAAATGGTTCATGCTGAACAATCCGTGCAATCCGACCGGCGCCGCCTATTCCGCCCGAGAGCTGCGGCCGCTCTGCGACGTGCTGCTGCGCCACCCCGAGGTTTGGATATTCACCGACGACATCTACGAGAAGCTTGCCTATGACGGCTTCAAGCCGGCGACGATCGTCGAGGTCGAGCCGCGCCTGCGCGAGCGCACGGTGACGATGAACGGGTGCAGTAAGGCCTACGCGATGACCGGCTGGCGCCTTGGCTTCTGCGGCGCGCCGGTGGCGCTGATCCGGGCCATGGACAAGCTGCAGAGCCAATCGACATCGAGCACCTCGTCGATCAGCCAGGCGGCGGCGGTGGAGGCGCTGACCGGGCCGCAGGAATCGATCGCGGCGATGGCGCGCGTCTATCAGGACCGGCGCGATCTGGTCGTCGCCATGCTCAACGACGCGCCCGGCATCACCTGCCACAAGCCGGAAGGTGCGTTCTACGTGTTCCCGAGCGTGCATGGGTGCATCGGCAAGACGAGCCCGGCGGGAACGAGGATCACCGACGACGAGGCATTCGTGATCGCGCTGCTGGCTGAGACAGGGGTGGCTGCGGTGCATGGCGGCGCATTCATGCACCCGGGCCATTTCCGCCTCAGCTACGCGACCGATACCGAGAGCCTGCGCGAGGGGTGCGGCCGCATTCAGCGCTTCTGCCGCTCGCTCGCCTGATGCCGGCGCTGGCGCGCCGCCTGGCGCAGGTGCCGCCCGCCGCGACGGTCGCGATGGCCAACGCCGCGCGGGCGCTGCGGGCGCAGGGTGTCGCGGTGATCTCGCTCGCGATCGGGGAGCCGGATTTCGACACGCCGCACCACGCGATCGAGGCCGCGTATCAGGCGGCACTCCGCGGCGAGACCAAGTATCCTCCGATCGACGGCGTACCCTCGCTGAAGCAGGCGGTGCAGCGCAAGTTCCGCCGCGATGCGGGGCTGGAGTTCGCACTCGATCAGATCATGGTCAGCAACGGCGGCAAGCAGGCGATCACCAACGCGCTGATGGCAACGCTCGACGAGGGCGACGAGGTGGTGATCCCGGCCCCCTACTGGGGTTCCTATCCGCTGCTCGCGAAGCTGCTGGGTGGCGTGCCGGTGGCGGTGAATTGCCCGCAGAACAACGGCTTCCGCTTGCGGCCGGAGGATCTCGACGCCGCGATCACGACGCGCACCAAATGGCTGCTGCTGAACTTTCCCAACAACCCGACCGGGGCCGCCTGCACGCGCGAGGAGATGGCGGCGATCGGGGCGGTGATGCTGCGCCATCCGGATGTCTGGATCCTGTCGGACGACATGTACGAGCACCTCGTCTACGACGGATTCGCGCAAGCGACGATCGCCGCGGTCGAACCGCGGTTGCGCGAACGCACGGTAACAATCAGCGGCGTTTCCAAGACCTACGCGATGACCGGCTGGCGCATCGGCTTCGCGGCCGGACCGCGGGACCTGATCCGGGCAATGACCAGTGTGCAGGGCCACGCGACCGCCGGCATCTCCACGGTCGGGCAGGCCGCCGCGGCCGCGGCGCTGGACGGGCCGCAGGACGAGGTGGCGCTGCGCGTCGACGCCTATCGCCGCCGCCGCGATAGGGTGGTGGAGGCGCTGGACGCCTGCCCGGGCCTCGCCTGCCACAGGCCCGAGGGCGCGTTCTACGTCTATCCCAGCATCGCCGGCTGCATCGGCCGGACCACCGAAGGCGGACGCCGCATCGAGAGCGATCAGGATTTCACGCTGGCGCTGCTGGCGGAGAAGCACGTGGCGGTGGTGCAGGGTTCGGCGTTCGGCATGAGCCCCTATGTGCGGATCAGCTACGCGACCGATGACGCCTCGCTCGCCGAAGCCTGCACCCGCATCAGGGCGTTCTGCTCCGCGTTGTCGTGAATGCGACGGCGCGCGGGACGCGCGGCAGCGGGACGGGTTCGATGCTGGCAAGCGGTGACGCTCAACTCCCTCTCCGCCCTCGGGGGCGGAGAGGGTCGGGGTGAGGTGGGGGAACGCGGCGAAACGTCCGTGCAAGCCACTGTCCCGCAACAAACACCAGAGGCGCGGCTCCCCATCCGTGCCGTCATGCGCGGAGGATCGTTTGCGCTCGCAATGCCATCGCGCCTGGGCCCCCACCTCACCCCAACCCTCTCCGCCCCCAGGGGCGGAGAGGGAGCGAGCCGCTCACCGATACTGCTCACTGCGGAAAACTTGCGTGAATTCCGAAGCCTTCTCGGAATCAGCAGGGCGGCGTGTATGGCGTACCGCAGGCCGGAGCGGCGGGCACCACCACGGTCGTATGCGAGGGCGGTGATCCGCCGCCCAAACTGAGGCTCAGGCATCCGCCCAGCGCCAATACCGGCAGCAGCACCAGAAACCGCACCATCGCCGATCCTTTCAGTTGCTCTTTTGGCGAACGATACCGCGATGGCGGTCGAATCCCAACCGTGAAACTGTGAGCCGCGTCACAGCGGCGGCGCGCCCCGCGTGCAGATAGTTGCGCTGTCAATCCGGAACCGCCGCAAGGAGGCTGCCATGATCACGCTCACGCTCATCTTCTGCCTGACCGCGCACCAGCGTTGCGTCGAGCGCACCATGCTGCCCTATCCGGCATTCTCCTCGCTCATGGGCTGCATGGTCGCCGGGCCACAGGCGGCGGCGGCATACCTCGCCGAGCACCCCCAATGGCAATTGCGGCGCTATCGCTGCTCGGCGGGCGTGCCGGAGCGGCGCGGCGCCTGACTCGGACCGAGGCCGATCACTTCACCGCCCCGGCGGTCAGCCCCGCGATGAACTGTCGCGACAGCGCGATGTAGAGCAGCGAGATCGGCAAGGCCGCGAGCGTCAGGCCGGCAAACAGCATCCCCCAGTCGGTGGTGTATTCGCCAATGAAGCTGGTCAAGCCTTGCGGCAGCGTCTTGCGCGCGTCGCTCTGGATGAACACCAGCGGGAAGAAGAAATCGTTCCATACCGGGATTGCGTTGTTGATCGCCGAGATCACCAGCGCGGGACGTGTCAGCGGCAGCATCACGCGCAGCATGATGCGTGGCTCCGACGCGCCGTCGATCCGCGCCGCCTGTTCCAGCTCGGCCGGCAAAGTGCGCAGGAACCCGGTCATGATGAATACGACGGACGGGGTGCCGACGGCTGCATAGACGAACACCAGACCGAGCCGGGTGTCGAGCAGCCCGAAATCGCTGAGCTCGATGAACAGCGGGATCACCGCGAGCTTGAGCGGCAGCATCAGGCCGGCGAGGAAGCAGAGATAGAGCGCCGTGCCGCCGGCGAAATCGTAGCGTGCCAGCGCATAGGCCGCCATCGTGCCGAGCGTCACCGAAAGCAGCACCGCACCGGTGGTCACCGCGACCGAGTTGACGAAATAGCCGAGGAACGCGCCATCGGAGAGGATGCGCAGGAAATTGACGACGTGCGCAAAGTCGGGCAGGGCGAAGGGTGTTGCGAAGATCTCGCCCGTGCTGCGGAAGCCGGAGAAGGCCATGACCACGATCGGATACAGCATCAGGGCCGAGGTGCCCCAGAGCACCACCTGCGTGAATGCAATCGGCGCGGCGCGCCTCACAGCGCGATCTCCCGCCGGCGAAAGGCGAGCACGATCAGCGTCGCGACCGCGCCCACGAACACGAACATCAGCGCGGCGTAGGCGTTGCCGTGGCCGAAATCCTGATTGGCACCGCTCTGGTTGCCGAAGGCGGTGCGATAGAACAGCAGGGCCAGCACGTCGGTGTGGCCGAACGGCGAGCCATCGACTCCGGCCATCAAATAGGGCAGCTCGAACCAGTTGAACGCGCCGATGAACAGCAGGGCAAAGGCGATCGTGGCACTTGGCGCTACCAGCGGCCAGACCACGTGCCGCAGCACCTGGCGTTCGCGCATCCCGTCCAGCCGCGCGGCCTCGATATATTCGCGCGGGATGCGCTGCATTCCCGCCAGGAACAGCAATGTCGGGAAGCCGATCCAGTGCCAGGCGCCGACCAGAACGAGCGCACCGAGCGCGGTCGCGGGATCGCCGAGCCAGGGCCGCGCGAGAACGCCAAGGCCGATCCCGGCCAGCGCGGCATTGACCAGTCCGAAATTGGGGTTGAGGAACAGCTTCCAGAGGAAGGCGACGATCACGTCCGACAGCACCACCGGCAAAAACAGGGCAGTGCGATGAAAGCGGTGGCCCCACGGTTCCCGATACAGTGCCCAGGCGAGCAGGAACGCGCCGCCGTTCTGGATCACCGCAAGCCCGGCCAGCACTTCCATGTTGTGCGCGAACGCATTCCAGGTCGCCGGCGCGAACGGCGCCCGCCAGAGCACGTCGGCGAAGTTGCGCAGACCCACGAACGCGCCACGCCGCAGCCCGTCCCAGGCGTAGAACGCATCCGCAAGCGCGCTCGCCAGCGGATAGGCGACGAACGCCGCCATCAACACGAGCGGGGGCGCCAGCAGGAACGCGATCCAGACGGCGTGCGTAATCCGCCGCCGCCGCACGCGACTCCCTCTCCGCCCCCGGGGGCGGAGAGGGTCGGGGTGAGGTGGGGACTCTCCGACGCAGCGCGAAAACTCATCAGGCGCCGCTCTACATCCGTGCTGTCACGCCAGCGCGCGTGCGAGCACGGTTGGCGCCCGCAGCGTCGTCGCGGCCGGCCCCCACCTTACCCAGCCCTCTCCGCCCCCGGGGGTGGAGAGGGCTTGAGCCCCTCAGCGATCGTGTCACTTGCGGAAGACGGGATCGTAGTTGGCGATGCCCTTGTCGATCGAAGCCGCGACCTGCTGCGGCGTCGCCTGGCCGGCCAGCATCTTCTGCACGCCCGATTGCAGCAGCACCGAGCCGTTCGGCTCGTGGTAGCGGAAATAGACCAGCATCAGATAGGGGATCGCGTTGCCATCCAGCTTGCGCACCTTCTCGAGCAGCGGGTCGGCGATCGTGACGCCCTTGATCGGCGAGACGTTCTGCAGCGCGTTCGAGAATGCGGTGCCGTAGGCGGGCGTGCCCAGGGTGCGCAGGAACGCGAGCGCCGCGTCGCGGTGCGGAGACTTCGCATTGAGCGCGTAGCCGCCGTCGTAATAGACCGAGACCAGCGCGGGATCACTGGCGGCAAGGGGAGGGGAGGGAAAGACGTCGAGCTTCAGGCCAGGGTTCTGGTGGCGGAAATTGGCCAGCTCGAAGCTGCCGCCCGCGAACATCGCGGCGCGCCCGGCGACGAAGAGCTGCTGTGCGGTGGCGTAATCGATGCCGGTGAAATTGCGCGACAGATAGTCGCGCACGTCCAGAAGGTGCCCGAGCGGCGTTACGAAACGCGGATCGGCAAAAGTCGCGTGCCCGGCCGCAACATCGGTCGCGAATTGCTTACCGATCATCGACGAGAGCAGGGAGAAGACAAGGGTCTCGTTCTGCCACGCCGTCGCGGTGCCGTTGGCGAATGGGGTTACGCCCTTCGCCTTCAACGCCTTGCACAACGCCAGCATCTCGGCCCAGGTTGCGGGCGGCTTGGCGTCGTGTTTCGCAAACAGGTCGGTGTTATAGATCACCAGCATCGTCTGTCTGGCGAACGGCACGGCATAAACGTGCCCGCCGGCGCTGACCGACGCGAGCGCGTCGGCCGGGAAATTGGCCAGTTCGGGAACACTGGTCTTGTCGAGTGGCGTGAGATAGCCGGGGCCGGCGAGCGAGGCGAGGCCGCCATACGCCTTCACCTGCAGGATGTCGCCCGCCTTGCCGCCCGCGAGTGCGGTGGAGAGGATGGCCGGGTACTGCGTCGGCTCGAACGGCTCGAACCGGATCGCGGTGTCGGGATGCGACTTGCGGAAGCCAGCGATCGTCTTGTCGTAGAACGCGCGATCCTCCTGCCGCCACGACCAGAACCGCAGATCAGTGGTGGCGGCACGGGCGACCCGCGGCGCCGCGAGTGCGAGCGGCAGGCCCAGAATGCTACGACGCCCGATCGACATGGCTTCCCCCACCGCGCGGCGCCCGGTCATGCTCGGAAGCCCGAGCCCTCGTCATGCTCGGCGAAGGCCGAGCATCCACGACTTTGCCGCCCCACGAAAGACGTGGATGGTCGGCCTTCGCCGACCATGACGGGCGCGCAGCAATCACTCCAGCCGGTCCAGCAACGCCGCGACTTCCGCGCCAGGCTCGACGAATTCGGCGAGCGTGAATGGGCAATTTGCCGGCATGAGCTGCGCATCCGCCTGCGGGTACTCCAGCAGAACGAGCCGGCGCGCTCGGTCATAGAGCCGCCCGATTTCGATCCGTCGCGCCATCGAGGGCGACCACACATCGCGGCACTGGTCCAGGAATGTTTCTGCCTCCAGCAACCAGTGCGGCCGCGCCGGATGATCGGGCATCGCTCGCGCCTTCAGCAAATGCGACAGCGCCGCCGTCAGCAGGCTTCGGAACGCCGCAACCTCCGACTTGGCGATCAATTCGAGCTGGCCTGCGATGGTCCCGAAATCGATCCCCGAGACGGTCTCCCCGGCGGCATGGCGGCGCAGCAGCGCCGCTTGCCGTTCGGCCCATTCCGGAACGTCGAGATCGAGTATGTCGCCCTCTTCCGCGGCCATCGGTGCATCCTACCCTGTCGTTCAGCCCTGCACCACGCGCTGCCTCTGCTCGCCCAATCCCTCGACGCCGAGCCGCATGGTCTGGCCCACCTTGAGGAACACGGGTTCCGGCTTCATCCCTAAGCCCACGCCTGGCGGCGTGCCGGTGCTGATGATGTCGCCGGGATGCAGCGTGATGAAGTGGCTGACGTAGCTCACCAGCTTGCCCACGCCGAAGATCATCGTGCGCGTGTTGCCGTTCTGCATCCGCCGCCCATCCACCTCGCACCAGAGCGAGAGATTCTGCGGATCTGGCACCTCGTCGCGCGTGACCAGCCACGGCCCGGTCGGGCCGAACGTGTCGCAGCCCTTGCCCTTGTCCCAGGTGCCGCCGCGCTCGCTCTGAAACTCGCGCTCGCTCACGTCGTTGCACACGCAATAGCCGGCGACGTGGTCCATCGCCTGATTGTCGGGTACGTTCTTGGCGCGCGTGCCGATCACTACACCGAGTTCCACCTCCCAATCGAGCTTCTTGGCGCCGCGCGGCATCGCCACGTCATCGTTCGGTCCCTGGTAGGCGCCGAGCGACTTGAGGAACAGGATCGGCTCCTTCGGGATCGCCGAGCCGGTCTCGGCGGCGTGATCGGCGTAATTCAATCCGATGCAGATGAAATTGAGCGGCCGCACGACGCAGGGGCCGATGCGCGGATTGCCGGCGACCTTCGGCAGGCTCGCCGGATCGAGGGCGGCGAGCTTGCGCAGCCCCACGGGCGAGATCGCATCGCCGTCGATATCGGCGACGACGCCCGAAAGATCGCGCAGCACCCCATCGCGGTCGAGCATGGCCGGCTTCTCGGCGCCAGGCGCGCCTACGCGCAGCAGCTTCATCGGCTTCCTCCCTCGGGCACGCGCCGGACCGGTCTCGCGACTGTGATCAGCCCCAGCCGCAATCGAACCCGTCCGCCGGCATTCGTCAATCCCACCGTCCGCTTGCAGCGGCGAGCTCGCCACCTAACTCTCTCCGCGCTGTGAATACGCGAGGGGGGAAAGCTGTTATTGCGTAAAGGGGAAGACCCTGTTGTTAGGCGAGGGAGAGATTTGTTATGCTCGAGACAGACCGGCTACAGGCGATATGGCAGCCGCGGATGCTCAGCATCCTGCGGATCATGACCGGTCTGCTCTACATGGAGCACGGCACGGCCAAGCTGTTCGCCTTCCCGCATCCCGCGATGGCGCATTTGACCCTGCTGGAGGGAACGGCGGGCGTGCTCGAAACGTTCCTCGGTGCGCTGGTGGTGGTCGGGCTGTTTACCCGGATCGCGGCCTTCCTACTGTCGGGCGAGATGGCGATCGGCTATTTCATGTTCCACGCGCCGCACGGCTTTTTCCCGCTGTTCAACCGCGGCGAGCCGGCGGTGCTCTTTTGCTTTTTGTTCCTGTATCTCTTCGTCGCCGGCGCCGGGGTCTGGAGCCTCGATGCCTGGCGCGCGGGCAGCCCCGCAGCCCAGCGGCTCACAGCGTGAGGCCGCCGTCGATCACCACCGCCTGCCCGGTCACGAACGCGGCCTCATCGCTCGCCAGATAAACCGCGAGTGCCGCGATCTCCTCCGGCGTGCCGAGCCGGCCCATCGGCTGGCGGGCGACGAAGGCGGCGCGCGCCGCCTCCACCGATCCGGCCGTCGCCGCATTGGCGGCGATGCGCGCTTGCAGGCTGGGCGAGGCGACGGTGCCCGGGCAGATGCAGTTGCAGCGGATGCCGCGCGTGACGAAATCGGCAGCCACCGACTTGGTCAATCCGATCACGGCCGCCTTGGTGGCGGCATAGACGGCGCGGCTGGGCACGCCCTTGATGCTGCCCGAGACCGACGACATGTTGACGATCGACCCGCCCCCGCGCGCCAGCATCCCTGGCAGGAAGGCGCGGATGGTGCGGAACATCGAGCGCACGTTGAGGTCGAAGGCGAGGCTCCAATCCGCCTCGCTCGCCTCCAGCACGGTCCCCTGATGCACGAAGCCCGCGCAGTTGAATAGAATATCCACCTCGCCGGCTTGCCCGGCCGCGCGCACGATCGCGTCGGCGTCGAGCACGTCGAGTGCGGCGGTGGCGACACTTTCGGGCAGGTCGGCCAGTGCCGCCGTGTCCAAATCGGTTGCGATCACGCGTGCCCCCGCGGCGGCGAAGGCAAGCGCGGCCGCGCGGCCGATGCCCTGGCCCGCCGCGGTGAGAAAGGCGGTGCGGCCGGCGAGGCGGCCGGCGCTTGCGCCCAACCCCATCATCCGCTTCCTCTGCATGACATAGCGCGAGGGTGAAGACGGCGGCGCCGCGGTGTCAACCGGCCGCGGCACAGGGGAGGGCGGGCATGGAGCGGATCGTGCTGGTGACGGGGGCCGCGAGTGGCATCGGGGCGGCGACCTGTCGCGCGCTCGCCAGGCCGGGCGTCGGACTGCTGATCCACACGCGGCAAAACCGCGCTGGCGCCGAGCAGGTCGCCGCCGAAGCGCGCACGGCGGGAGCGGAGACGGAACTCGCATTCGGCGACCTCGCCGATCCAGGGGTGCCGGCGGCGCTCGTGGCCGCCTGCATGGCTCGCTTCGGCGGGCTCGAAATTCTGGTCAGCAATGCCGGGTTCCCTGACCGCACGGCGATCGGCGCGCTCTCCGATGCGGGGTTTGCCCGCTCGGTCGATGCGATGCCGTTCGCCTTTCTCCGCCTCGCACGCGCCGCGATCCCGGCGCTGCGGGCGGGGTGCCAGGGCCGCGTGATCGCGGTCGGCAGCTTCGTCGCCCACGCCTTCCGCCCCGGCCTGCCGTGCTTCCCCGCCTCGGCGGCAGCGAAGGCGGGGCTGGAGGCGCTGGTGCGCGCGCTGGCGCTGGAGCTGGCACCCGGCGTTCTGGTGAATGCGGTGCTGCCCGGCTTCATCCGCAAGGATGCCGGTGCGGACGCGGCCTTGCCGGCGCCGGTTGCCGAGGACACGCGCCACATCCCGCTGGCCCGTCTCGGCGCGCCGGCCGAGGTGGCGGCCGCGATCGCGTTCCTGGCCTCGCCGGCGGCCTCCTACATCACCGGGCAGGCGCTGCGGGTGGATGGCGGGCTGGTGATGTAGGGCGCGGGCGCGCTGCACATACAAGCGGAGAGGTATGACATGCCACGTCACGAGGAACAGGCGACGCTCGCCTACGGTGCCGACGAGCTTTTTGAAGTCGTCGCGGACGTACGGGATTATCCCTCGTTCGTCCCCTGGTGCAGCGGCGCTCGCATTCTTCGCGAGGCGCAGCAAGAAATCATCGCCGGCCTTGTCATCGGATTCGGTCCGTTTCAGGAGAGCTTTACGAGCCAAGTCACGCTGGATCGACCGCGACAGGTAAGAGTGCACGCCATCGATGGACCGCTAGAGCACCTCGCAAACGTGTGGACGTTTACGCCGGTTGGGGACAAGACTCACGTCGACTTCATGATCGACTTCCAATTCAAGAGTCATTTGCTTGACCACGTTGCCAACGGGATGTTCCAGCAAGCTGCAACGCGCACGCTGAGCGCGTTTGAGTTTCGCGTGCACCTCCTCCACCTGATGCGGCAGCGTTCGGCGCAGCATCCGCCTGCTTAGCATGGCCATGCCGGAGCTTGAACCCCTGGGCCTTGCTTACACCGTGTGACCCGGCGAGCGAAGGACCCCAATGTGTCCACGGTTCGATCCACCGGCGCGGTCCTGAAGGGATAGTGACGATGTGGCGTCCATATCTGAGCGGTTTCCTCATAGGTGCCGTCGCAGGCCTTGGCTTCAGTGTTGGATCGGTTGCCCGCGAGATGCCGGCGCCGGCTGCACCATTCGGTGAATGGACGACGCAGGACGGCGGCGGCGTCATTGCGATCGGATGGTGCGGGACGGCTCTGTGCGGCCGTATCGTCGGTATCAAGCGGGCGCCCGGTGAGCAAATACCCAACGACGTCCACGGGCGCTCGCAATGCGGGCTGACCATCATCACGGGCGGAACTCCGAGCCGGGATGGCGCCTGGTTGGCTCGCATTACCGATCCACGCGACGGCACGCAGTATCATGCGGAACTGTGGGTGGACGAACGCGATTGGCTGCACCTGCGGGGTTTTATCGGTATACCGCTGCTGGGTCGGACTGAGATCTGGCGCCCCTTCACTGGCCGTCTGACCCCGGAATGCGGGGTGGCGTGAGGCGCCGGCGCTGCTCGGTCTGATCGTCTTCGACGTTGATCGATGAGCGGCTGAGCCGTCGGCTCACTCTCGCAACTGTGGATTGTCGAACACCGGATTCCGCCATCGGTGCAGTGCCGCGCGCAGCGCGCGGGCCAGGTCGCGCTTCTCCTCCTCGCCCAATGCGCGCCCGACCTCCTCCTGCACGCCGCGCGTCGCGAGCAGCAGGCGCGGCACCCGCGCCGGCGCCTCCTCCAGCACCACGTTGAGCCACGCGGCCGGCAGCGTCCGCTCGCTGCGCCGGCCGCGCATATCGCTGCGAATGATGCGCAGGCCCGCCTCGTCGAGCAGCAACAGCTCGTTCGCCCGTCGGCCGCGCGCGTTGCGGCGAAGCAGCAACAGCGCCAGCAGCATCTCTGGCCCCGAGAACCCCGCGACCGGCCAGGCTCCGAACCACCAGAATGCGGTGGTGACCGCGGCACTCAACCCGCACAGCGCGCAGATCAGCACCGTCATTCCGCGGCGCGAGAGGCTGCGGTGCGGCACGATCACCGCCTCGAACACCACCCCGGAGGGTTGCAAGGGCACCGCCATCGTGCGGATGTTAGGCTGATGCCCAGCGATGCCAAGCCGCGCCGCGCTTCCCTGCGCAAGACGCCGAAAATGCCGGCGCGTGACGTCCGCCCGTTCCTCGAGGCGCTGGCCCGCGCCTGGCCGAACGCCGCGAGCGAGCTGTCCTTCCGCGATCCCTTCACGCTGCTGATCGCCGTCCTGCTCTCGGCGCAAACGACCGACGCCGCCGTGAACCGTGCGACCGAGACCCTGTTCGCCGAAGCGTCGACGCCGGCCGCGATGCTGCGGCTCGGCGTCGAGGGGGTGGGCCGGCATATCCGCACGCTCGGCCTCTGGACCGGCAAGGCGAAGAATGTGGTCGAGCTCTCCCGGCTGCTGATCGAGCAGCACGGCGGGGTGGTGCCGCAGGAGCGCGAGGCGCTGGAGGCGCTGCCGGGCGTCGGGCGCAAGACCGCGAATGTCGTGCTCAACGTCGCCTTCGGGCAACCGACGATGGCGGTCGATACCCATATCTTTCGCCTCGGCAACCGCACCGGGCTCGCTCCGGGCGCCACGCCGCGCGCGGTGGAGGACGCGCTGGTCGCGCGCATTCCGCGCGAGATGCTTCGCCTCGCGCATCACTGGCTGATCCTGCACGGCCGCTACGTGTGCCGCGCCCGGCTGCCCGAGTGCTGGCGTTGCTCGGCCGCCGAGTGGTGCCGCTATCCGGCGAAGTCGCCGGCACCCGCCGGCAAGCCACGCAGGCCAGCGGCGCGCGTGGGGGCGTGAGCCGCGAGCCGGTGTTGGGCGAGGAGACGTCAAGCGAGGGGGCGTTAAGCGAGGAGGCGGGCCGCCTCCTGTTCGCGGCGCCCTGCCGTTTCGTCCACGCCGCCCAGCGCCTCGACCAGTTGCCGCCGCCCGGCCTGCCGGAGGTCGCGTTCGCCGGCCGCTCCAATGTCGGCAAGTCCTCGCTGCTGAACGCACTCACCGGCCGGAACACGCTCGCCCGTACCTCGGGCGCGCCGGGGCGGACGCGGCAGCTCAACTTCTTCGACCTCGGCGGCCGGCTCGGGCTGGTCGATATGCCCGGCTACGGCTATGCGCAGGCGCCGCGTGCGGTGAAGGCGGACTGGCAGGGGTTGATGTTCGACTACCTGCGCGGCCGGCCGAACCTGCGCCGCGTGCTGCTGCTGCTGGACGGGCGGATCGAGTTCAAGCCGGCGGATGGCGCGGTGATGGATCTGCTCGACCGTGCCGCGGTCGGGTTCCAGCTCGTGCTGACCAAGGTGGACGGCATGACGCGGGCGACGCTCGCGCAAAAGCACGCCGCGACGCTGGCACTCGCGCGCGGCCACGCGGCGGCGCATCCGCGGGTGATCGCGACCAGCAGCGAGACGGGCGAGGGGATCGTGCCCTTGCGCGCCGAGCTCGCCGCCCTTGCGGCTTGACCGGCCGCCGGCCGCGCCGCACACCACCGCCGCATCGCACGCCCGTCACCTGCCACGAGGAACGCAGCATGAGCGGCACGCCGCAAGCGCCCGAGGCGCCGATCGGGGGGGCCATCGGGGAGCCGATCGGCAGCGCCGAGCAGCGCGCGCACATCCTTGCCTACGCGCTGCCGTTCCTGCGCCGCTACGCCGGGGCGACGATCGTGGTGAAGTACGGCGGTAACGCGATGGGCGAGGAGGAGCTGGCAGAGGAGTTCGGCCGCGACATCGCCCTGCTCAAGCAGGTGGGCCTCAACCCGGTCGTGGTGCATGGCGGCGGGCCGCAGATCAACGCCATGCTGCAACGGCTTGCGATCCAATCGACCTTCGTCGAGGGCCTGCGCGTGACCGACGCCGAGATGGTCGAGGTGGTCGAGATGGTGCTGGCCGGCACCGTCAACAAAATGGTCGCCGGTCTGATCAACCGTGCGGGCGCGCTTGCGGTCGGCATCTGCGGCAAGGACGGCGGCCTGATCCGTGCCCGCAAGCTCACGCGCACGCGGCAAGACCCCGGCAGCCGGATCGAGCGCGTGCTAGATCTCGGCTTCGTGGGCGAGCCGGCGCAGGTCGATGTGCGGGTGATCCATGCGCTGACCGGAGCGGGGCTGATCCCGGTAATAGCGCCGGTCGGCGTGGACGACCACGGCCAGACCTACAACATCAATGCCGACACGGTGGCGGGCGCGATCGCCGGCGCGCTGCGGGCGGAGCGGCTGCTGATGCTGACCGATGTGACCGGCGTGCTCGATCGCGATGGCCGGCTGATCGCGGAGATGAGTGTGGCCGATGTGACGACAGGGCTGGAGAGCGGGATGATTTCGGGGGGGATGATCCCGAAGGTGCAGACCTGCGTCGAGGCACTCGGCGCCGGCGTGCGCGGGGCGGTGATCCTGGACGGGCGGGTGCGCCACGCCTGCCTGCTCGAACTGTTCACCGAAGCCGGACCGGGGACGCTGATCCGGGCGTAGGGAGAGGGGCGCGCCATCGCATCGCCGCGTCATTGACCGCTGCGACGCGGGCGGGCGACTGTACGGGCCGTCCCGCAGCCCGGAGGCTCCGCCTGTGTTCGACCTGCCCGCACTCGAGGCAACCGCCCAACTGGTGCACGCCGCGATGCCGCCGACGCCGCAATATGCGTGGCCGCTGCTCGCCGCGCGCACCGGCGCCGAAGTCTGGGTCAAGCACGAGAACCACACGCCGATCGGCGCCTTCAAGGTGCGGGGCGGCCTGGCCTATCTGGACCGGCTGAAGCGGGAGCGGCCGGATGTGCCCGGCCTGGTCAGTGCCACCCGTGGGAATCACGGCCAGAGCCTCGCCTATGCCGGCCGGCGTGCGGGCGTGCCGGTTACCATCGTGGTGCCGCACGGCAACGGGGTGGAGAAGAACGCCGCCATGCGCGCGCTCGGCGCGGAACTCGTGGAGGCGGGCGAGGATTTTGACGCCGCGCGCGAGCGGGCGATGCGGTTGGCGGACGAGCGCGGCCTGGAGATGGTGCCGTCCTTCAACGCGGACCTGGTCCGCGGTGTCGCGACCTATGCGCTGGAACTGTTCCGCGCGGTCTCGGAGCTCCACACCGTCTATGTGCCGATCGGGATGGGTTCGGGGATCTGCGGCCTGATCCGCACCCGCGACCTTCTGGGCTTGAGCACGCGCATCGTGGGCGTGGTGTCGGCCGGCGCGCCCGCGATGGCGCTCAGCATCGATGCCGGCCGCATCGTGACCACAGAGACGGCCCGCACCATCGCCGACGGAATGGCGACCCGGGTGCCGGACCCGGACGCGTTCGCCGCCATCAGGGCGGGTGCCGCGCGGATCGTCCGGGTGACGGACGAGGAGGTGGCGGCTGCCATGCGCGCCTACTGGACGGACACTCACAACCTCGCCGAGGGCGCGGGTGCCGCCCCGCTTGCGGCCTTGCTGCAAGAGCGCGAGGTCATGCGGGGCAGGCGCGTCGGCCTCATTCTGACGGGCGCGAATGTCGATCTGGAACTCGGGCTGCGGGTCCTTCGGGTGCAGAACTGATATTACCGCCGGTCAGCGCGGTCCGCGGGTGCGGTTCTGCTGCAATTCCTCGGGCGTGAGCTGGAACCCGACGTTGATGGCATAGGCGGCGCCCGATTTCTGCGGGCTGATCGGCAGGTGCAGCGTCACGGTACCGGTGGTGGCGCGCACCCGATCGACATTGGGCGGAAACACGACGTGCTCGGCCAGCACTTGCTTGCCCAGGATCTGCTCGCCTTCGGTCGCGGCGATGAAGTACGGCACGTCTAGCGCCCGGGTGGGTGCGGCCGGCCCGCGCGCGAGCTCCATTTCCACCTGCACGCTTACGTCAAGCTGGCCCGACCGATCCGCCAGCTGGCAGGAACCGTGCAGCCCGGTGATCCGGCCGTCGAGAACCATATCCGTCAGATCGCGGCCGGCGCCGTTGTAAAGCGTGACGTCCTCGGCCGAGCGGATCAGCACCGGTTGCGGACAGGGGGGCGCGAATTTCGGGCCGGCCTGGTCCTGCGAGCCGCCGCACCCTGAGAGCGCCAGCAAGCTGGCCGCGAGCGCGGTGTTCGCCCAGGTCTGGACATGAGTCCGGGCATGAGTTTGGGCATGATGACGGCCGCTGATGGCGGGTGGGAAGTGCCGCATGGAGACTCCGTCAGAAATTGGCAGCGTGGAGGGCAACAGTGTGTGGGGCGCTGCGCCGCGCGACAACCTGCCTGCCCTCCCGTCGCCGGCTTCCGGCGGGCGCCGGATTGTGGTTGATCGTGCCATGCTGACGCAGCCAGGCGCCTGAATGGCGGTCTATACCGAGGTCACAGACGAGGCGCTTACCGCCTTCCTCGCCGAATACGATCTCGGCGCCCTGGTCGCATTCCGTGGCATCGCCGAGGGGGTGGAGAACAGCAATTACTCGCTGCGCGCCGCGGCTGGCGACTTCATCCTCACGCTCTACGAGGCGCGCGTCGATCCGGCGGAGCTGCCCTGGTTCCTGGGACTGATGGAGCATCTGGCGCGCCACGCCATCGCCTGCCCGCTGCCGGTGCGGGGGCGGGACGGGGCGGCGCTGCGGCATCTGTGCGGCAGGGCGGCGGCGATCACGACCTTCCTGCCCGGGGTGTGGCCGCGGCGGGTGCGGCAGGAGCACTGCGCACCGCTGGGTGCGGCACTCGCGGCGTTGCACTTGGCAGGTGCCGGCTACGCGCCCGAGCGGCCCAACGCGCTCGGACCCGCCGGCTGGGCGCCGCTGCTGGCGCGCAGCCTGTCGCGCGTCGACGAGGTGCAGCGCGGGCTGGGGGCGGAGCTTGCCGCAGCACTGGAAGAAATCCTCGCCGCGTGGCCGATCGGCCTGCCACGCGGGCACATCCATGCCGACCTGTTCCCCGACAACGTCTTCTTCCTCGAGGGCCGGGTGTCCGGGCTGATCGACTTCTATTTCGCGGCGACCGATCTCTATGCCTATGACGTGGCGGTGTGCCTCAACGCCTGGTGCTTCGAGACCGATCTGTCGCTGAACGTGACCAAGGCGCGGGCGCTGCTGCGCGGCTATCAGGCGGCGCGGCCGCTCTCGGCCCCTGAGCAGGCGGCGCTGCCGGTGCTGTGCCGGGGTGCGGCGATCCGGTTCCTGCTCACGCGGCTGTACGATTGGCTGCACACGCCCCCCGGTGCCCTGGTGACGCGCAAGGACCCGATCGACTACCTGCGCCGGCTGCGCTTTCACCTCGCCGCCCGCGACGAGACCGCCTATGGCCTCTGATCTCGCCGAGGCGGTGGAAATCTGGACCGATGGCGGCTGCAAGCCGAACCCCGGTCCGGGCGGCTGGGCGGCGCTGCTGCGCTTCCGCGACCGCGAGCGGGTGCTGTCGGGCGCAGCCCCGGCCACCACCAACAACCGGATGGAGCTGACGGCCGCGGCGGCGGCGCTGGAGGCGCTGACGCGACCCTGCCGCGTGGTGCTGCACACCGACAGCGAATACTTACGCAACGGCGTCACACGCTGGCACGCCGGCTGGGTGCGCAAGAACTGGCGCAACGCGGCGGGTCAACCGATCGCGAACATCGAGCTTTGGCAACGCCTGCTGGCAGCGGCGGCGGCGCATCAGATCGAGTGGCGCTGGGTGCGCGGGCACGCGGGCGACGTGATGAACGAGCGCGTTGACCGGCTGGCGGCGGCGGCGCGGGAGCGGGCGGGAGAAGGGCTGTGACGGAAGAGGGTAAAAGCGTGCGGTAGCAATCACTTGACGACGCTACGTTCTCGGCTGGGGGCTTATCTGTCTGCTAGGCGACGCTATACCCTTTCATACTGCCCGGCCTCGGCCCGCCGGAATGCATCTGTCAGGAAAATGCGTGTCAGCAAATAGCCGAAGAAGAAGCCTGCAAAGCCACCATACGCTATTACGCTCAGCGCGACGATCTTACCAGTGGTGCCCGTTCCGAAGCTGGGACCCAGAATCGCGGCAATCTCCCTCACCCATCCACCTGCCCTATAAATCTGGGACAGGCCGATCCCGAGCAATGCCTTGGTCAATCCGTCGGAGATTTCTTCCAAATTGGTATTTGGGCGTAAGTTCGAAATCGGATTGCCGTCGTCCGTTTGTAAGCTTCCTTTCTTATCCACCCCCGCTTGCGGCTGATTAGTGGAGCGCGACGTAATGCTGTCCGCTCCACCGTCCGTAGCGCCTGGTCTGCTCTGATCGGTCATCGAAACGGTTTCGCTGCGCACCCTGATCTGGACATTCGTGCGTGGGATACCGAACAAGAAACCGATCAGACCCGCAGCGAAGCTCGCGGCGGCTGAACACAGCATCGCCACGCCGTATACCTTGAAGCCTTGAACGGTTGGCCAGTGCCCTTGGACATTCGTAGCCCACGCCCAAATGATCACGAGCAGGTTCTCGATAAGGAGAGTAAACGCGAAGAAATACAAAAGTGTTTTCAAGTCCGAACTTTGTCGCGGCGAGAGCGAGCGCGTCATCTTCCGGTCCGAAATGTCTTTCCGACTAGCGCTCATTGGGGAGCGATCCCGGCGAATGAATGTGGTAGAGGCCCGGCACACCTCCGCCACGGGGATGAGATGGAGCGAACAGACACCGAGAGCCTCATCGGGGGTCTCCAAGTCAAAATTTACGGCTCGGGCCCGCCTATCCTGCTTATCCACGGTTTCGGAGCCAGCAGCTTCACGTGGTCGGAAATCATAGCGCCGCTAGCGTCACATTACAAGGTCGTTACCTTAGACCTGAAGGGCTTTGGCGGGTCTGAGAAACCGGAGGATGGCCGGTATTCTTTCCAGGAACAAAAACGGAAGGTCCTGCTCCTCATCAACGAACTTACCCTGGACGATATCACTCTAGTCGGCCACTCCATGGGTGGCGGCATTGCTCTGCTTGTGGCTATGGATCTGGAGAGAGAGGCGCCGGGTCGCCTGCGCCGCCTCGTGCTTATCGACAGCATTTCCTGCCCGCAGCCGCTGCCGTTCTTTATAGTGCTGCTGCGCATGCCGCTTATCGGCCCGATCGTGCTTCGCCTTGTTCCCGCTACTTGGTCAGTGTATGCTATTCTGTGGCTTGCTTATTTCAAACCGAGCAAAATTAAGCGCGAGTTTGTCCAGGCCTACGCCGCTCCGCTCCGGCATCCGGCCGGACGTGCCGCGGTGGTCGCCACGGCTCGCGAACTGATCCCGCCGAATCTCGACGACCTCGTCGCGCAATACCGCATGATCCGAGTTCCCGTCCTGATCTTGTGGGGGGACAAGGACCGCATCGTACCGTTGTCCGTCAGCGAGTGCCTCAGGAAAGCGATCCCAACAGCGTGTTTCATTCTGATCGGCAAATGCGGGCACGTTCCCCAGGAAGAATGGCCAGACCGCACCGCGTATGAGCTACGCGAGTTCATCGCGAAGACCGAGCAGGTGCCGCACCGCCCCGCTGACCCGCGGCACGGTAGACCGAGGACGGCGCGTTAATCCCTGCTGCCAGGCGCGCGCCCCACCTGAAATGCGAGAGCATTGCCGGGACCAAGTCATGCGGCCATTATTGATCCCGCGTCTTCACTGCGGCGATCGGCTGAGATGACGTCAATGCACGCGCCACCCAGTGCCAGCTCTGCCTCATTCGAAACTTTGACATGAACCGTCCGCTTCCCTTCCGGCTTTACCTCAATCCCAATTTCGGCACGTCCGGGATCGACGTGTTGCCGGAGGCAGGTTTTCGGCGCGCCCGTGCCGGGATCACCGCCTGGCCCGAGTATGCACCGACGCCCTTGTGTGACCTTCCCGCCCTCGCCGCCGAGTTCGGCCTGGGCCTCGTGCGGCTCAAGGACGAGGCCGGGCGGTTCGGCCTCGGCAGCTTCAAGGCGCTGGGCGGCGCCTACGCCGTCGCGCGTGCGGTCGGGTCGGCGCAGGCCCAGAACGACGCGGCGCAGAGCAGCCCGGCGCCGGGCGCGATCACCGTTGCCTGCGCGACCGACGGCAATCACGGCCGCGCTGTCGCCTGGGGCGCGCGCCGCGCCGGCTGCCGGTGCGTCGTGCTGATCCACGCGGGCGTCAGCGCCGCCCGGGCCGAGGCGATCGCGGCCCTGGGTGCGGAGGTGCGCCGCGTCCCCGGCACCTACGACGATACCGTGCGCACGGGAGCGCGGCTCGCGGCCGAGCACGGCTGGCACCTCGTCTCGGATACGTCGTGGCCGGGCTACACCGAGCCGCCGCGCGCGATCATGCAGGGCTACCGTGTCTTGGCCGAGGAGGCGCTGGCGCAATGGCGGGGCGCACCGCCGACCCACGCCGTCATCCAGGCCGGCGTCGGCGGGGTCGCCGCCGCGATTTCGGTGCATCTGCGCACGCGCATCACACCCGCGCCGGCGCTGATCGTGGTCGAGCCGGAGCACGCCGCCTGCCTGCTCGACAGCGCCGAGGCGGGCGAACCGGCCGCCGTTCCGGGCGCGCTGAACACGATCATGGCCGGCCTGGCGTGCGGCGAGCCGAGCCTGCTCGCGTGGCAGGAATTGTCGCGGGCGGCGACCGCCTTCATGGCGATCCCCGACGCGGCGGCGAAAGCAGCGATGCGGCGGCTGGCGACGCTCGGGATCGTCTCGGGCGAATCGGGTGCCGCCGGGCTTGCCGGCCTGATGCTGGCAGCGGCCGATCCGGCGGCGCGGCAGGCGCTGGGGCTGGGGGCGGATGCCCGGGTGCTGCTGGTCTCGACCGAGGGCGCGACCGACCCCGAGGCCTATCGGCGGATCGTCGCCGCTACTTGATCTTCGCCTCGCGGAAGGTGACGTGCTTGCGCGCCACCGGGTCGTATTTCTTCAGCTCGAGCTTGCCGGTCTGGGCGCGCGCGTTCTTCTTCGTGACATAGAAATACCCGGTATCCGCGCTGGATACGAGCCTGATCTGGACGACGTTTGACTTGGCCATTGGACTCTCCGAAGCGGCGGCAAGATGGCCACCGGCGCCGTGCCGGTCAAGTCAAGGCCCCGCGGGCGGCAGCAGGGCAGCGGCGTAGGCGAGGGGATTGTGGATCAGCGCCTCGGTGACGCGCAGATCCTCGCGCCTGCCCTCGGCCGCCGGGCAGTTGTCGCGGATATCGATGATCTGTCCCGCCTGCAACGGCGCCCGCGCCGCGCGCGATTGCGCCAGCGCGCCCGCCATCGCATCGCGCCCGGCGGCGAGATCGGCAAGCTGGCTGTCGATCGCGGCCCCGCCGAGGCTGGTGCAGACCTGCGGCATCACCCCCAGCCCCTGCAGCGGCCAGCCGCGCGGCGCCAGCACCCGGCTCCAGGTGACGAACAGCTCGCCGCCGTCCGGCAGCGTGGTGACCGTCTGCACCAAGCCCTTGCCGAGCGTGACACTTCCCACCACCACGCCGCGGCGATCATCGGCCAGCGCCGCCGCCAGGATCTCCGCGGCACTCGCCGAGCGGCCATCGACCAGCACCACCACCGGCAGGCCGGCGGCGAGATCGCGCCCGCCCTCGGCGCCGGCGCGAAAGATGTGCACCGATTGCGGATCGCGCCCGGCGGTGACCGCGATCAGCCCGTGCGCCATGAACTGATCGGCGGCGCCAATCGCTTGCAGCAGCAGCCCGCCGCGATTGCCGCGCAGATCGAGCACGACACCGTGCAGCCCGGCGCCGCCGACGCCGCGCGCCAGTTCGTCCTGAAGGCGGGCGGCGGTATCGGCGGCGAAGGCGGTGATGCGGATTACCAGCATGTCGCCCGAGCGCTGCGCGAACACCGTCTCCGGCGGCATGGTGGAGCGCGCCATTCGCACCGTGCGCGTGCGGCCCCGGCTCAGCACGCGCGCGACCACCAGCGAGTTGTCAGGCCCGGCGAGCCAGCCCGCGACACGCTGCGGCGAGGCCCCGCGTGTGCTGCGGCCATCGACCGAGAGCAGGAAATCGCCCGGACTCAACCCCCCCGCATCGGCCGGAGACTGCGCCAGCACGCGCGTGATCATCGGGTAGGGAAAGTGCCGCGCCAGCGTCACACCGATCCCTGCCGTGCCCGTGCGGCGGGCTTCCTCACCGATTGCGGCAGTGGGTGCGACGTAGCGCGAATACGGGTCGAGATGATTGAACAACTCGTCGAAGAAGCTGGTGACGACGCCCTGGGTGCCGGCCTCGCGCAGCGCCGCCGAGTAGCCCCATGCCGCCTCGCACATAGCCGCCGCCGCATCTCCCCACCCGAGCGCGTCGCCGCCGGCGGGCGGCGTGATCGCGAACAGGATACGGCCGGGCGAGACCAGCTCCAGGCTGCCGGCGCGCAACTCGGGGGTCAGCGTGGGATCGATCGCGGTCAGCCCGCGCAGTCCCCAGATCGCGAGCGTCGGGACCGGCACCGGATCGAGCGTGCGTGGTGCCATGAAGGTGAGTGCGGCGCCGAACACATCCCCGGCGAGGCGCGTGCCGAAGCTGTTCTCGGCGGCCGCGACGCCTTGGGTCAACAGCACCAGCAGCAGGGCGGCAAGGAAGCAAGCCAGGCGTCGGAACCTTGGCCCGCTGCGCTTCTTGCCCCCGCCAATCGGAGAGTCGCGGATTGCGACACGAATGCGGGGCGGCCAGCGATCTCCCTCTCCGCCCCTGGGGGCGGAGAGGGTCGGGGTGAGGTGGGGGTAATCGCCGCGGGGACGTCTACCGGGGTCCACCGGCTGGTCACGTAATCCGTTTCTGGAGCAACAACGCGCCCAAAGCGCGCGCGCGCTCGCGATCCCCCACCTCACCCCGACCCTCTCCGCCCCCGGGGGCGGAGAGGGAGTCGAGCCTTCCTCGTCGGGAAGACTGCCGCTCGTGTCCGAGCGATAGGAATGTTGCTTAGGGCCGCGGGCCCCAGACCCCTTTACGAAAGGGTTCCAAGGGCTGGGCCCTTGGCGGGGTCCAGGGGCGGAGCCCCTGGCCTTCAGCGCCGGCGCGATCGCGGCCCCCGTGGCACGCCCTGCATGATGTGGAACACCAGGCCGCCGGTCACCGGGCTGGCCTCGGCGAGCCGCACTTCCACCTCCTGCGCGAGGCGGAACGCGATGCCCGTCCGCCGTCCGGTCAGCGTATGCGTGGCCTCGTCGTGCATCCAGAAATCGTCTGCCAGGGTCGAGACAGGAACAATTCCGCTCGCGCCGTTGTTGCTGAGTGTGACAAAGATTCCGAATCGCGTCACGCCGGAAATGCGCGCCGCGAAATGCGCGCCGACCTTGTCGGCCATGAACGCCGCCAGGTAGCGGTCGATCGCATCGCGCTCGGCCAAGGCCGCGCGGCGTTCGGTCGCGGTAATACGCTCGGCGGTCTCGGCGAAGCGGCTCGCCTCATCCGCTGCGAGCGCGCCCGCGCCAAGCCCAAGGCCGCGGACCAGCGCGCGATGCACCAGCAGGTCGGCGTAGCGGCGGATCGGGCTGGTGAAATGCGCATAGGCGGGCAGGGCGAGGCCGAAATGCCCGATATTCTCCGGGCTGTAGGCCGCCTGGGACTGGCTGCGCAGCACCACTTCGTTGACCAGCGGCGCGATCTCGGTTCCGCCGACGCCGCGGAGCACGCGGTCGAGGTCGCGCGGATGGACGTCACCGCCCGGAGCCAGCGAGATGCCGATTCCGTGCAGGAAATCACGCAAGCCGGCGAGCTTCTCCTCCGAGGGCGGGGCGTGGATGCGGAACATGCAGGGCAGGTGCCGCCGGCCGAGCTCCTCGGCGGCGGCCACGTTGGCCAGGACCATGAACTCCTCGATCAGCCGATGGCTGTCGAGACGCGGGCGCGGGGCCACCGCGAGCACATGGCCGGAATCGTCGAGTACCGACGCGACGCTCGGGAAGATCGAGGTCGAGCGTGCCGCGCCGCGTGCGTGCCGCCAGCAGGGCACGGAACGCACCATAGAGCGGCCCGAGCACGCAAGCGGGCACGGCGGGATCGGCGGCCCCGTCGGAGACTGCCTGCGCCTGCTCATAGGTCAGGCGCGCGGCGCTGCGCATCAGCCCGCGGCCGAAACGATGCGCCTGCTTGCGGCCTTCGGCATCGACGCGCAGCTCCACGAACACGCAGAAGCGGTCCTCGCCCGGGCGCAGGCTGCACCAGCCGTTCGACAGCGCCTCGGGCAGCATCGGCACGACGCGATCGGGGAAATAGACCGAGTTGCCGCGTTCGCCCGCGTCGCGGTCGAGCGCGCTGCCCGGCCGGACGTAATGGGCGACGTCGGCGATCGCGACGAGCAGCCGCCAGCCGGTGCCGTCGGGTTCGGCGAACACCGCATCGTCGAAGTCGCGGGCGTCCTCGCCGTCGATCGTGACCAGCGGTGTTGCGCGCAGATCGGCGCGCTCGCCAAGCCGGACGCCCCGCGCGCGCTCGGCCTCGGCGAGCGCCCCTTCGGAGAAGGCGGTCGGAATTCCGTGGGTGGTGATGCAGATGAGCGAGACCGAGCGCGCGTCGCCCATCCGTCCGAGCCGCTCGATCACGCGTGCCGGGCGAAGGCCGAGCCGGTGGTGCGGCAGCGGCTCGGCGAGCACGATCTCGCCCGGCTCGGCGCCGCCCGCCTCGCCGTGCGGCACGATCCATTCCGCCTTGGCGCGGCGGTCGGTGGGCACCAGCCGGTCGGGCGGGCGGAACACGGCGAGCACGCGGCCCGGCGCATCGGCGAGCCGCTTGATGGTGCGTCCCTCATAGCGGCCCGGTCCGGTCGGGCGCAGGCGTGCGAGCACGCGTTCGCCGGGCGCCAGCGCCGGCCGGCCGAGCGGCTCGGGCGCCATCAGGATGCTTGGCGCGGGCCCCTGTCCGTCCCAGGAAGCGGGGCGCGCCAGGGCGTCCCCGTCGGCATCGGTGCCGGTGATCTGGACGAGCGTGACCTCGGCCAGATCGGCGGCGGGCGGGTGACGCGCGCGGGATGATGCGGGCGTGCGGCCCGGCTGGCGGCGGTTCATGTCAAGCTTCCCCCGGTTTCGGCCAACTCGTTCCGAAGTTGTGCGGGCAGCGGGCCGGCAGCGCATTGCAGCCGGCCAGGTCTGGATGCCGCTAGTCAGGAAGCACCCCTATCGGCTAAAGCTAAATGGTTAGCTGGTAGTGTCCTAATTTGAACGGTAGCCCCTCACGTGGGGTTCAGGAGCAGCCCCACGGCGATAACGGCGATGCCGACTACAAAAATGATCCGTCCCCTGCGCCGGGCGAGACGCGACGGCTCGTACCCCGGTGGTAATACGTCCGCCTTATACTGTTTTCGGTGTGCGTCTCTGAGTATGGGAGGCGTTTTCCCGCGATTCGCTCCCCAGGTACAGCTAGAAGAAGGCCGCCTACTAAGGCCCACATGGAGGGCGACCAGTTCGGGAATTTCGACCAGTTCTGCGTCCACACGGTGATCGGATTGTTCACGGCTGTGCCCCTTCTTTTCGATGCTCCGCCACGATCGCCGCCCGCACCGCGTCCAACGGCGTCCTGATTGCTCCGAGCTGTAACGCGGCCGGCGTCCTGATTGCTCCGAGCTGTAACGCGGCGAAGAACCGTCGATTCTCGCTCCCTTCGATCGCGACGACCAAGCGTAGGCACGCGTGGCCTTGGGGTGGCCTTCCAGGTCGAAGACGTGCACCACGCCTTCCCAGACCGTCTGTCCCTCAAATGTCTCCCGGACGCGCACCATTTGGGCGAGCGCGGCACGGCAGGAGTGCATGGACTCCACGGCATGCCGAAGTTGGTCCGTAGCGGGATCGCTCATTGTACTATCTGCTGCCATGGCGTTGTGCATAATTGAGGAAGGCCACAGGTCCAAAGTGAACAAATGATTTTGTGTCCGCCGTCGATCTGGTGGCGACGTTACCGACCATCACGTGGCACAAGGCCACAACAAATACGCAAGCCGAGCAAAACTCTCTCAAAGGCTCAAGCCCACGTCTATTTAGATCAATGCTCATCGGATCGCGAAGCCATTGCATGGCGCTGCGGCCCAGAATTTGGCGCTCTTGCCTAGGGAGAGTCGGTGGGAACCATACACCATATTGATGTCGGTACTGCAACTCGTTTCGTACCGGCGCTCAGCCAGCTAAAATTTCCCTGCCGCGCGACTAGCGATGTAAATGCATGCAATTGCGGAAATACGGCCTGCGCGTCAATCGAGATCATAGGACCGCCAAGTACCCCTGTAGCGAGGCCCCTAATGCGACAGCCAAATATGTCCCAAAATGCTTCATGCGCGCCGCCGGACACACCCCGGACTCTGGTGCACGTCATTGGGGTAGCAGTCCGGCTCACGCTACATTGGTAGAAGCCGGTTTCGATCCTGAAAGATGGCGCTTTCCCTAGTGCGACGCCTAGATTCAGAAGACGATTTGTATGTGGGCGCGCGAAATAGGAGCATGCATCGCCAAACAGCCGGATTAGGGCATGGCCCGCGTAAAACGCAGAATAATAAAGTTTTATTAGCCCCCACGCGATCGAGTCCTTTTCGTCTATCTCTCCTTCTATAAATGACACGCTTTGGAACGCAGCACTTGAAAGTCTGCAGAAATCGGCCGCCATAGCAGCGACAATAGGACCGCGAACACGGAAGTCTACTGACACGCTCTGAGCGGAATCGTCGAAATCTAGATCATAACTAGCCTTTGGGGCGATAATCACGTCGGCAAGTGTCGTGCCGCTCACTTGACCTCCAAGTGCAATCAACTCTCGCATGACGAATGGCTGCAAGGCGTCAGCCACGAGGGATTTCACGATACGCGGCTTCTTCCGATCGAGAACCCTGATTGCAAATACTTTCTAAACTCATCATGGAGCGCGATTGGGCTTGCTCCCGGCCTTTGAAGTTCGCTCCTTTTCACACGAGAGAAGAAGGGTCTAAGGATATCGTTAAAGTTTTCTACCGTGTACTCCCCTTCGTTCCGGTCCGCCACCCGCTCTGCCACGGCAGGGAAGAGAAGCATGATCGCTCGAAATAGCGTAGGGTTCGTTACGTTTGCTTCGGCGTCGCGCTCGCGCAGACCGGCCATCCACACGTGGAGGTACGCATTGAGCACCCTAAATACCTGCTCTGGATCACTATGGGTGAAAGCATGCCACACAGCTTTCAGAGCGACGTTGAAAGTCACTCTCGATATTTTTCCTCTACGTCGCTCGGATGGGCTGAGCAGCCCAAGTAGCGCGCTATCGGGGTCTGACGCAAAATGATCAAACACCACGCGGAGGAGTGCCTCTGCGTCTGTCTCAGATTCGGCCAGCTTTTTGATGTCCAGCAATAGTTGGTTTGGCACTGGTCTCTGTTTCGTGTTTATGTCTATGAAAAGCTGAACTTCGTCCGACTTTGTAAGATTATTGTATATGACAACCGGCACCCGCAATCTGGCCTTCGCTAGGTGAAACCCGTAAACGCGGTGCTGACCATCTAGGATTAGGAACGCCCTGGGGTTCTTCCTGAACTTAAGAGTTCTCGTCCGACGGGTATACTCAAGTTCGACCTCTGCTTGGGCGGACAACACGATCGAGCTAGGGATCGTCCCCAGTCCGTCATCGATACACTCGGCTATCTCCTGCGCGCGTCTTTTGTCTTTTGTCGAGAAGGCGTTGAAATCCGTCAATTGGGTTCTCCGCGCGTCGGGCAACGACGCAAATTTCAGCCAGCACGTCACTCGGCATAGATAGCGTGAAAAAGCGATGCCGGCCTTGTATGATCAGGCTGGCTGTGTAGCTGATAAAATCGCCCTCTGGCGTCCTATCCGGCTCGTCCGTTCGATCGTCAACTTCTAGCATAAGTTGCTGTCTAGCCATTACGCTTCCTTTCCTCAGAATGCATTCTTCCGACGCCTATCGCTTTAACGAATTGAGTTTCCTTTCGCTTTTTAGAGCGGCCGCACTTACCACCTTTAGTCGTGGAAAAGTTCCCGTTTTGTTTGTGGTGACCGCCGAGGTCTGATATCAACCTATGATAGTGGTGCATTCGCTCCTCGGCGAGGTTGACGACGGCCCGCTCCCATCCATCCGGGGGTGTGCGATGCGCGGCCGCTTGGGATGGGAGCCTGGCTTGCCTGATGGACGCGACAGAGACGCCTAATGCTCTTGCCAACGCCTCGTGATCCACCCGGTCGAATAGATCGTCCGTGGCTTCCTTGAAATCCATGTATGCACTCCCATTGACAGGCGCCACGTTGTCGATTATAGTGCATACAACGCCGATGGGAAGACCCCGATGAACCGCCTCAACCTCACCCGCCGGACAGGTCATCAACTGCCTGGTCGAGGGCAACTCGATCCGTTCCACCGAGCGCATGACCGATACGCACCGGGATACCGTCATGCGGCTGTTGGTCGAGGTTGGCGAGGGCTGCAAGATGTTGATGGACGCTCAGATGCGCAACTTGGCGTGCGCTCGCATTCAGGTTCACGAAATCTGGGCCTGCGTCGGCAAGAAGCAGCGGCAGGTTCGGAAGGGCGATGACCGCAGTCAAGTCGGCGACCAATGGACATTTGTGGCGCTAGACCCAGATACCAAGTTGATCCCCGCCTTCCGCGTTGGTAAGCGCGATCTGGGCACCGCTACGGCACTGCCGCGCGGAATGCCGAGGTGGCCCTGCTGCCGACCGCGTAGTAGCAGAGTGCATTCATTGTGACTGGACGCGCGAGATCGCGGAAATTGCCCGACCGTCATGCCGACGAAGGTCGGCATCCACGACTTTGGCGACAGCACAACGAAAGTCGTGGATGACCCGCCTTCGCGGGCAATGACGGTGCATGCGCCATCGGCAAAGTTCCTATTCGGGATGGGAAGGATGGTTGATTGCGTATGCATTACGTGGGGGATGCTCCGCAAATCGTTGAAGATGGAGGGCACTGCGATGATCGATCACACCGGCATCGGGGTCGCGGACGTTACCCGTTCCGCCACCTTTTACGATGCCGCTTTGGGCGCGCTCGGCCTCCGCCGGGTCATGCAGCTTCCCAAGAACGACGGGGCCGGTGGCGTTGGCTATGGTGTCGATTACCCGATTTTCTGGATTGACCGCTTTCATCCGCATGGCGTGAAACAGCATACGGCCTTCGCGGCCAGGAACCGCGCCGCGGTTGACGCCTTCCATGAGGCCGCGCTGAAAGCAGGCGGAACCGATAACGGGCCGCCCGGGCTTCGCGACACCGCAAAAGGTTACCCGCCGGGCTACTACGCCGCCTTCGTGCTCGATCCGGACGGCAACAACATGGAGGCAGTCTTCCGTGGCGGCTGAAGCCCGCTTTCCCCCCACGAGCCGGCCGATAGCTGAGCTCGACTTTCCGCATTTCAGGCGGCGAGACGTAAAGTCTCCACGAGTCGATGTAACAAGATGACTGGAATTTCTATGCTTTCGGAGCCCGACCGGGACATGGAAAAACTCGGTGGCGACCACAAGACGCGGCGGACGGCGGCAATCGCGTCGCTGAAGGTCGGTTGGTGTTTGTTGTACCAAGCGGCGGGATGGGGGCGGACAGCGGTGCTGGGTTTCTGCATCAATTCATGCGCCCAGACGGTCACCAGAGAGTAGAGTCCGAGCAGCGCCGGTGTGGTGCGCAGGATGGCCAGGTCCGACCATTGCCGTTGCGTCTCGACGCCCAGATGTTCACGGGCCTCTTGGAAGGTCGTCTCGATCCGCCAGCGGGAGACGAAGCGCGTGAGGATCGCGGTAGGTTCGAGGTCAAGGTCGGTGCAAAGGAAGGCCTGCGCGTCACGCTGGCGGGACGGATCACGCACCAGCACCCAACGGATCGCAGCCGGGGGCATGCCGTTATGATACCAGACGGCGGTTCCGGAGACATACTCCAGCTTGCGGGTCTGACCATCGTACCACTCGGTCAGCGTGACGGATGTCCAGACGGTCTTCCGATCGGTGAGGACGGCGTTGAGTTTGGGCCGGCGTTTACCTTTCAGTGCAGGCCGTCCCATTTGACCCTTTTGGCGTTGGGGTGCCGGCTCGAACAAGCTGGCGTCGAGACGCAACCTGGTGATCAAGCAGACGTGGCGGCGCACAGCGGCGATGAGTTCCAATGCCGAGAAACCGCTGTCGGCGACGACCACCACGCGGCGATCCGGCAGCCAGCGTTTGGTTTGCAATATCGCCTGCTTTGCCCAGTCGGTCAGGGCCTTATGCCGTCTCGCTTTCGCCGCGCTCCAGCGCGCCGACGGCGCCAGCACAGTCAGAAACGGCAAAGCCCACCGCCGGCCTGCGAACGGTACCGGCAACATCACCGCCAGCGCCAGCCAGCGTAAGCCGCTGGTCTTGACGAAGTGGCCGTGTGACGACCGCACTGCGTCGCGATAGATGCCGCGCGCCTTGATTTTCCCGCCCCAGCGTCGCTCGATGGTATCGTCGATGCCGATCACCACCTCGCCGCTGGGCGACAGCACCGCCAGGAGATGGAGCAACAATCGACGCGCCACGTCGCGGGCATCCCAGCGCGCCCGGTTGAGCACTTCATGGTAGCGGCCGAAACCGGGTCTATCCGCCAGTCCCATGACGCGCAGCGCCTGGGTGACGGTACGCTTGCCGGGTGCCAGGACGGCGCCGCCGACCAGCACCAGGATATGGTTCCAGACCGGCGCGGTGAAGCACGGTCGGAAAACTGCCAGCCAGGATACCAGGATGGTCGGCACGGTTGGTTGGGCAGTCGACGGTTCGATGCGATTCTGTGTCATCGAATCGGTAGAATCGAGTCGCCCCTGTCGCACAAGAGTCCCCCAGGTGCGGGCGGACGTCACCGCCACGGCGCGACATCAGGCCGTGGCCTCGCCTACTGTTCACCGCGATGGACGACCCGATCATTCAACGTATCGAACGCTTCCGCTGCTCCAGGGGGACCTTGTTGGCGGAACGCCGCAACCGCGGGTATACGCTTTACAGTGCCCAGTCCGGCGCGTTGGTCGCACGCCTGCGTCCAACCGGATCTGACGACAGGTTCGAAGTACTCTATTGGTCGCTATGGAAGAACCGATGGGCCTCGACAGGCCCGTTTGGCCGCACCGTCTTGTCGCTCGATGACGCGCTTGGCTTCATCGCCTATGAGGATATCTTCTGGGTTATGACGTGACGGACAGGCAGTAGAAATTGCGGAAAGTCGAGCTTAGAGTTTGACTCGAATCGCCGGAGGAACGCTTCAGCGTGCTGATTAGTTGGGAAATCTGGCCCATCACGGCGGCTCAAGCGGCCGCCAACCATAGAAATACCGCTGCACCGTCGCGAACGGCGAGAATTCCTTTGGCAGGAGCCGCCATTGGCAGCCCGACCGCGCGATGTAGAAGATCGCATCGACGACGTCTCGCAAGTCGGTCTCGCGCGTCCGCCCGCAACTGGCCGCCGCGGGGAGGTGCGGTTCTATGACGCACCGCTCCTCGTCGGTGGTCCCGCTTGCATCGCGCAGCCCATCGCGCCGATATTTGGCGCGCGTGATTTCAGTCCAGGCCATCGGGTCATTCCCTCGTGTCTTCGCACCACGAGAGAAGCCCCTGAAATCACGCAACCCCTACGATCGCCGGGCAGTGCGCCAGTTTGAATTTTCCGGCCTCACGGACGAAAGATGATGATGAGCAGCAGCGTCGAAACCCCCGACTGGTCAACGATCCCGGCGCCGACGGATGACGGGACCGCACGGCACCTGGCAGGCACACGAATGCTTTCCGTCTCCCTGCCTGCTACTGATGGGACGAGAGTTGACCTGTCCTCGCTGCCCGGCCGGGTTGTGGTCTATGCGTATCCGCGGACTGGTAAACCTGGCGTCGAAAATCCTGATGGATGGAACCTGATCCCCGGCGCGCGAGGATGTACACCGCAGTCCTGCGCATTTCGAGACCACTTCGCGGAATTGAACGCTCTGGGCGTCAATCGCCTGTTCGGCCTTTCAACGCAGGACACTGTCTATCAGCGGGAGGCCGCGGAGCGCCTGCACCTGCCATTTCCGATCCTCTCTGACGAACATCTTATACCAAAACCTGATGATCGCGAACTCGTAGGGATTCCCCGACGCGGCCGTGATCTGCTTGAAGGCTGGCGAACGGAGGAGTTTCGCCATGCCGATCCCGCTGCGGGCGGATTTTGACGCGGCAGGCGTGCGCCGGGCGGCGCGCGCGAGCCGCGATGCCAAGCAGGTGCGCCGCCTGTTGGCGCTGGCCGCGATCTATGAGGGAGCGAGCCGCACCGAGGCGGCGGCGATTGGCGGCGTGACCCTGCAGATCGTGCGCGACTGGGTGCTGCGCTTTAACGCGTACGGCCCGCAAGGGCTGGTCGATCGCAAGGCGCCCGGCCAGCCGTCGCGTCTCGACGCCAGACACCGGGCGGCGCTGGCAGCGGTGATCGAGAGCGGACCGGTCCCGGCCGTGCACGGCGCGGTCCGTTGGCGGATCATCGATCTCTGCCAATGGGTCTGGGACGGTTGAGCTGCGAAGCAGATCAACCACATCAGCATCTCCAAGCAGACGCTGAGCCGCGAGCTGCGCGCGATGGGCGGAGCCGCCCAAGGTTCCGCCCGCGAAGCGGGTGGAATGGCGGCGGAGGGTACCGCAAGCTGTCCGCCCGTCCGCGCCATCACGCCCAGGCCGCGGGGGCGATCGAAGCCTTTAAAAAAAAGACCTTCTCGCCGCGCTGGCGGCGATCGCGCACGAGCGAAACCTCGATCCCGCCGACATAGAGGTCTGGTTCGGCGACGAGGCCAGAATCGGCCAGAAAAACAAGATCACCCGTCGCTGGTCGCTGCGCGGCACCCGGCCCTCGGCCCCGCACGATCAGCAGACCGCCTCGACCTGCATCTTCGGCGCCATCTGCCCCGGCGAGGGCAAGGCGGCCGGCCTGATCCTGCCGTGGTGCAACACCGAGGCGATGAACCTGCACCTTTCCGTGATTTCGGCCGAGGTCGCGCCGGGTCGGCACGCAGCGCTGCTGCTCGATCAGGCCGGATGGCACCTCTCGGCGCAGCTCGCCGTGCCCGACAACATCACCATCGTCCCGCTGCCGGCGGACCCACTCCGCCACCGCCGCTTCCTGTTCGGTGGTCAGCTTGCGCGGCGGCGCGCCGGGGTTCGGCTTATTGTATAGACCGGCGAGGCCCGCCTCGTTGTAGCGATGCACCCAATCGCGCAGCCTCTGCCGGTCCATCCCGGTTGCCCGCGCCGCTGCGGCGCGGCCGTGGCCCTCCAGCACCAGCGCCAGCGCCAGCATCCGGCGCGTTGCCGCCGCATCCTTGCTCGGCGCCGCCGCCGCCCGCAGACCCGCCGCGTCCAGCTCCGTCCGTGTGATCGCCACCGCCATCTCCGCCCCCCGACTTCTCCACGGACAGCGAATCTCACCGCATCGAGCCGCTCCTAACCCGACTTTCGCAACTCACCCCCGATTTCGGGAGATTTTGGCGCGTTGGCTAATCACATCCGAGTCAACGCGAACGGCGGCTGGTATCAGCCAGCGATGGAACCGCACCGGCCTCGACGATAGCGGCAACCGCCTGCGCCGGATGGTGGCCGAGGCGCGGCCGACCGAGCCGGACGGCAGCCGGGTGAACGGCACCGGCGCGCCGTGCCGTCACTGCCTGCGCGACGCCGAGCCGGGTCAGGAGATGTTGCTCGGCTCGTACCGGATGCCGCGGCCGCAGGGCATCTACTGGACCCCCAGCCCGATCTTCGTCCACGCCGCGTCGTGCGAGCACTTCGCTCGGCCCAACGAGATCGCCCCGATCGTGCGCAACCGGCTGGTCTCGGTGCGCGCCTACGACAGCAACGACCAGTGCGTCTACGACCTCGGCCACGCCGGCGACGGCAACGGGATCGACACGCCGCTCGCGCGTGCGCTCGACGATCCGCGCACCGCGTTCGTCAACATCCACACCGCCAAGCCCGGCTGCCTGCTGTGCATGGTCGAGCGGTTGGATGGTCAGCCGCGGTAGCGGCGCGGGATCACGAAGGTGCTGATGGCGATCAGGATCAATGTCGTCGCCATCAGCACGAAAGCGAGGGCCGCCGAGAACGGCCAGTTGTTGTTGGCGGAGAACTCGTAATAGAGCAGCGGCGCCATCATTTGAAAGCGCGGCCCGCCGAGCAGGATCGGGGTAGGGAAGGCGTTCATCGCCAGGATGAAGCAGAGAATGGCGGCGATCGCGACCCCGGGCAGCGCCAGCGGCCAAACGATGCGCCAGAACGCGCGCGCGGGCGCCGCACCCAGGCCGCGCGCCGCCTCCTCGAGCTGCGTATCGACGCCCTCGAACACGCTCTGCAAGGTCAGCACGACATAGGGCAGGTTGACCGAGACGATGCCGATGATCACCGCGGTCTCGGTGTACATCAGATCGACGTGCAGTGCGGGCGTGAGCCGGCGCGCCAGCAGGTCGAGCATCCCGCCCTTGGCGAACAGGATCAGCCAGCCCACCGTGCGCGTGGTGGCGCCGATGAACAGCGGCAGGATCAGCAGCAGCATCAGCGCGGATTTCCAGCGGCTCTCGGTACGCGCAAGCGAATAGGCGATCGGCACGCCGAGCAGCAGGCAGAGCAGGGTGGTCACCCCCGCAACCGTAACCGTGGTGCGCAGCACGCCGATGTAGAACGGATCGGCGACGAAACGCAGATAATTCGCCGGCGTCACCGCCTGGATCACCATCTGGATTGGATCGAAGCGGTCGAGCGAGAAGCGCGCCAGCACGGCGAGCGGCGCTACCAAGGTCAGCAGCACCACCGCGGTCGCGGGGCCGAGGAAGACCGCCGCCGCCGTCGCCTGGCTGCGCTCCGTCGACACCGGTTCAGGTCTTTTGCGATGCCTTGAGCCACCAATCCTGCATCGCCGCCTGCTGCTTGCTCGTCACCGGGTAATCCGGCTCGGCCAGTTTCGGCGGCGGGTTCGGCAGCGCCAGTTGCTCCGCCACCTTTCCGGTGAGCTTGGCGTCGGCCACGGTCGGCAGATAGCCCATGTGTTCCGCGAACCCGAGCTGCGCCGAAGGCTCCAGCATCGCGTTGAGATAGGCGTACGCGCCGTTCTTGTCGGCGGCGTTCTTCGGCACCACCATGCCGGAGACATACAGGATGCAGCCCTCCTTCGGGAACGACGCCTTGATCGGGATGCCGGCCTTCTGCCACATGTTGACGCGCGCCAGCCAGATAATGCCGACATCGATCTCGCCGGTCTTGAACGGCGGCCCGCCGGCATCGGTCGACGGATAGAGGTGCAGGCCGTTGGCGTTGAGCTTGGTCAGCAGCTCCTTCGCCCTCTCGAAATCCGTCGTCGTCCCGCTGGCATAGAGGGAGGCCGCCATCATCACGTAGAAGGCGTTGACGTTCGGGAATCCCACGCGGCCCTTGTATTTCGGGTCGAGCAGATCGGCGAAGCTGGTCGGCGGCTGCTTCACGCGCTCGGGGTTGTAGGCCAACACCTGCGGGCTCCAGATGTGCGGTGCGAAGTAGTCGCTGCGCAAATTCGACCGCACATGCGCGAGGTTCGGCACCTTGGTCGCATCCAGTTTCTCGACCAGCCCGGCCTTGTCCACCTGATAGGCGCTGACCGCTTGCAGGCAGTCGATATCGGTCGCCCCGCGCGGTAGACGGCGCTGCGCGAACATGCGCGCGATGCGCGGCGGCTCGTCATTGGCGTCCACCACCACGTCGATGCCCTTGGGTTTGAGCAGCGTCTGCACGACGTTCTCATTCAGCAGCCGCTCGTAATCGCCGCCCCACGTGCTGACGACGACGCGCTCCGCCGCCTGCGCGCCGCGGCTCAGGATCGCGGGGGCGGCGAGCGCCGCTGCGGCGCCCGCGAGCAGACGCCGGCGCCCTGTGGGCCAAAGACCGGGACGCCAAAGGCGAGCGGTGTCTTCGTCGTGCATGGCAATTACTCCGGTTCAGTTTCACTCATGCGGTAAGGCGCACCGGTGCCGCCGCATCGAGCGGGGCGCCGGCTTCGTCGAACACACGCTCGGCATCGGCGGCCCAGTGCAGTGCCACCTCGGCGCTGGGCGGGAAGCGTGGCGCCGGTGCGGCTGCCCGCACTACCACGCGCAATTCGGGCGAGAGCCGCACCACATGCTCCACGACCGCGCCGAGATAGGTCGAAAGCTCCACCACGCCGCGCGCCCGTGCCGCATCGGACGCGGCGGCAATCGCGATCCGCTCCGGCCGCACCGCGAGCGTCGCGGCACCGTCCGCGCCGTAGCGGCCGGCCAGCACGATTGGCGCGCCCCCCGGCAGCACCATCCGCACGCGATCGTGCAGATTGCCTGCGACGATATTGCTGCGGCCAATGAAGCCGGCGACGAACGGGGTCTGCGGCCGCTCGTACAGATCCTCCTGGGTGCCGATCTGCTCGACGCGGCCCTCGCGCATCACCACTAGCCGGTCGGCCATCGCCATCGCCTCGTCCTGGTCGTGGGTGACCATGATCGCGGTCAGGGCGGCCTCGCGTTGCAGGATGCGGATATCGCGCGCCACCTCGCCGCGCAGCGCCGCATCGAGGTTCGACAGCGGCTCGTCCAGCAGCAGCACGCGCGGGTGGACCGCAAGCGCACGCGCAAGCGCCACGCGCTGCTGCTGGCCGCCCGAGAGTTGGCGCGGCAGGCGTTCGGCGAACGGCTCCAGCTTGACCAGCCGCAGCATTTCGTCCACGCGCGCCGCGATCGCGGTGCGCTTCTGCCGCCGCATCTCGAGCCCGAAGGCGACGTTGCGCGCGACGCTCAGATGCGGAAACAGCGCGTAGCTCTGGAACACCAGCCCCATGTCGCGCCGGTGCGCGGGCAGGCCGCCGATCGGTGCGCCGTCGAGCAGGATCTCGCCCGCGGAGGGATCGACGAAGCCCGCGATCATGCGCAGCGTCGTGGTCTTGCCGCACCCCGATGGGCCGAGCAGCACCACCATCTCGCCCTCGGCGACGTCGAGTGTCACGTCGGCGACGACCGCCTGCGCGCCGTATGTCTTGCCCAAGGTCTCAAGCCGCAGATAGCTCATTGCCGCACCACCTGCCCGAGCCGCACGAAGCGGTCGAGCAGCAGCAATGCGCCGCCGACCAGCACCATCTGCGCGACCGCAACGGCGGCGATCAGCGGGTCGAGATGGTATTGCAGGTACTCGAGCACCGCGATCGGCAAGGTTGTCATCCCCGGCGCCACCAGGAACAGCGTCGTGTCCAGATTGCCGAACGAGGCGATGAACGCGAACAGCGCGGCGGCGATGATCCCCGAGCGCATTGCCGGCAAGGTCACGCGCACCACCACGCGCAGCGGCGAGGCACCAAGGCTCGCCGCCGCCTCCTCCGTCGCACGGTCATGGTTGACCAGGCCGGCAAGGCAGAGCCGCACCACCCACGGCACGGTCAGCAGCAGATGTGCCGCCGCCAGCACAATCAGCGAGCCGCTGAGCGGCACCTGGGTCGCTTCTTCCACCAGCACCGCGACAACCGCGATGCCGAGGCCGATCGCGACGCCGGGCACCGTCAGCGGCGCCAGCAGCAGCGTGCTCACCGTCCCGCGGCCGCGGAAGCGGTAGCGCGCGAGGCCGATGCCGGCCGGAATGCCGACCGCGAGGCTGAGCAGTGTCGCGACCACTGCGAGTTCGAGGCTGGTCGCGAGGGCCGCCCCGAACTTCGGCACGATCTGGCCGTACCAGGCGAGCGTGTAGCCACGCGGCGGAAACTGAATCAGCGTCTCGTCGAACACGCTGAGGTAGAGCGTCAATGCCAGCGGCAAGAAGATCGCGACACCGCCGATCGCGCCGAGCAGCAGGGCCGGGGCCCGCGCAAGCGCACCAGCGCCCATCGCGATCGGGGCGGAGAGGACTGCCGCGTTCGAGCCACCATGCTGCGTCACGGGCGCGGAGGCTTCCCGCTCCCGTCCGTCGTGTCAATCGCGGCCGGGTTTCCGTCAGCGCCGCAGCAGCCGTGCCACCGTATCTGCGAGCTGTGCCACGGCGTCGCTCATCGCCGCCACAAGCGGCCCGGTGCCCGGCCCGGTCGGCCGCGCGGTGAAATCGAACGTGCGCGTCGCCAGCGGCGCGTGCCCGTCGCCGCGCTCGATCGCGACCTGGGCCAACAGATGCACCAGCCCCGAGGCGTCGGCGTCCAGGCGCATCACGTTTATTTCCACGGTCGCCAGCGGCGCCGCAGTGATCGCGCCGGTGGTGGTATAGACGGTGCTGCCCGGCAGGCGCTGCGTCAGCTCCTCCGCCAGCACCCGGTTCAGCATGCTGCCCAGCGGCTCCGCCCACAGTTCGCTGCCGGCGATCTGCACCTCGGTGCCGACCCGCGCGCGCACGATGCTGTTGCGGTCGAGATATTCGGCAACCTCGATCCGCCGCAGCGCGATCCGCGCCGGTGCGTGCCCCTCCGGCGTGCCGGGAATTGTCGAGAGCGTGAAATAGGTCGGGTTGGCGGAGGCGCAGGCGGCGACCGGCAGCGCCCACACGAGCGCCAGGGCGGCGCGGCGCTTCATGGTGCGTTTGCCGAGCGGCCGCGGATCAAGGCTTCCGGGTGGCGGGAGAGGAAGTCGGCCAGCAGCCGGATCGAACGGGCCGCGTTGTCGAGCTGATCCAGCGTGCGTACCAGGCTGCTGCTGATCTGCGAGCCGGCGCCGATCCCGCCCTGGCCGAGCAGCGCGTTCGCGTGCGCGACCGTCGTTTGCAGCTCGGCCGCGATCCGCGGCAGCCGCTGCACCGCGGGCGAGAGACCGGCATCGAGGTTGTGGATCATCTTCTGCAGCTCGCTCACGCTGGCGGTGGCAAAGTCGAGCAGCCCCTTCAACTGCGGCCCGGCCAGGGTCTTGCGCAGTCCGGCGAGGCTGTCGTTGAGGTTGGCCGCGATCTGGTCGAGCGGCACGCGGTTCAATCGGTCCAGGATCTCGCTCGCCGTGTTGGCGATGTTTTGCAGCCCGCCCGCCTGGCTCGGCAGCACGATCGCCTTGCCCTCCCGCTGCACCGTTGCGGCCGGCGCTTCGGGCACGAAATCCAGCGCCAGCGCCATCCGCCCGGTGAGCAGATTATCGCTCTGCAACTCGGCGCGCAGCCCGTGCGCGACGAAGCGTTCGGTCAGCGCCAGCGGCTTCACCGTCGGCTCGTCATTGGGCGGGAACACCCGCTGCGGCTGCACATCGAAGCCGACCCGCACCCGCGCCTCGCCGATTGGCGAGAACATCAGCCGCATGCTGTCCACCGTGCCGACCCGAATGCCGAACATCTGCACCGGTGAGCCGACGCCGAGCCCGCTCACCGAGCTGGTGAAATAGGTCACGAACGGGATGTGCTCGCTCAACCCCGCCGCCTTCGCCGCCTCCACATCCGAATAGAGCGTGAAGGTGGCGCCGGCGGGCGCGAGCGGCGCCTTGAACTCGGCGGGCGGGGTGCCGAACGCCACGCCACCCGAGAGCACCGCCTGGATGCTCTGCAGCTCGACATGCAGCCCTTGCGAACCGACGTTCACCGACAGCCCCGAGGCGTTCCAGAAATGCGTGCCTTGGTGGACGTATTCGTCGAACGGCTTGCGGATGAAGACATGGACGGTGATCGGCCCGTTGGTGCCCGGCGTCTCATAGCCGAGAACCTCGCCCACCGCGACGTCGCGATAGAAAACCGGCGAGCCGGGGCCGAGCGAGCCGAGCCGCTCCGCCAACAGGTTGAAGGTGCGCCCCGGCTCGTCCGAGCGCACCCCGGGTGGATTGGCCAATCCCGTGAAGTCGCGTTGCGGCGTGCCGCCGGGCAGGCCGGGGTCGATCTCGATGTAGCTGCCCGAGACCAGCGTCTCCAGCCCCGAGATGCTGCCCGCCGTGAGCCGCGGCCGCACCACCCAGAACCGCGCGTGATCGGTCAGCACCGGGGTTGCCGAGCGCAGCATTTGTACGCGCACGATTACGTGCGACATGTCGTCCGACAGCCGCACGCTCTCCACGGTGCCGAGCTTGACGGCCTTGTGCTCGACCGCGGTCTGCCCGGCGGTGAGGCCGTTGCCGGTCTGGAAGGTGATCGTGATCATCGGCCCGCGCTGGCTGAGCGTGGTCCAGGCGAGGAACGCCGCGATCCCGGCGGCGATCAGCGGGACCAGCCATACCAGGGCCACGCGACGGCGGGGCCGCACCTGCGCCGTCGGCAGGTCCGAGGGCAGCGACGGGGGTGGTTCGGGCGCCCGCTCAGGCGGCGGCACGTCATTCATCGTGTCGCTGCCCGGCGCGCCGCGGCGTCCCACATCAGCCGTGGGTCGAAGCTGGTGGCGGCGAGCATGGTCAGCACCACCACCGCGGCGAAGCAGATCGCGCCGACGTCCGGCGTGATCGCGGCCAGCAATCCCATCCGGATCAGCGCCACCAGCAGCGAGATCGCGAACACGTCGATCATCGACCAGCGGCCGATCCATTCGACGATGCGATAGAGCCGCGTGCGGTCGCGCAGCCGCGTCCGCCAGCCGCCATGGGTGGAGACCAGCAGCAGACCGAGGCCAAGCAGTTTCAGCAGCGGCACGGTGATGCTGGCGAAGAACACCAGCGCCGCGAGCGGCCACATGCCCTCGGCGGCGAGCTCGTCCACGCCGGCCAGGATGGTCGATGGGGAGGCGCGGCCGAACGAGACGATGGTCATCACCGGATAGACATTGGCCGGAATATAAAGGATTGCCGCCGCGATCAGAAGCGCCCAGGTGCGCGCGAGGCTGGCGGGCTTGCGCCGCCACAGCGCGCCACCGCAGCGCGGGCAGTTCGGTACCGGCCCGGTCGCGGCGGCGCGGACCAGCAGCCGGCAATGCGGGCAGCCGACGATCGTGCCGCCCGCCTGGCTCGGCGCGGGGTCGGCCGTCGGCCGCCTAGCGTTGCGGCCGATCGCGTCCCAGACCGCGTCCGGGTCCAGGGCCGCATCGATCGCGACCGCGGCCAGCATCAGCAGGGCGAGTGCGGTCATCGCCGGACCGAGCGTGATCGTCGCCATCTGCGCGAGCCGGTTGTAGGCGACGAAGGTGCCGAGCAGAAAGACCTCGATCATCGACCAGCGGGCGGCGGCGCGATAGAAGCGGAACAGGGCGGCGAGCCCCGGCGGCGGCCGGTGCATCCGCAGGCCGAGCAGCACCGCGAGCAGTGCCGCCAGCCGCAGCGCCGGCACCACCACCACCACCGCCAGCACCAGCATTCCGACCGGGGCCATGCCCTGCTGCTCCAGCACGACCGGGCCGGTGAACACGTTCGCTGCCCGGACCTGGCCGCGGAAGTCGAAATCCATCAGCGGCGTCACCAGCACCGGGATCATCAGGGCCGCACCGGCGAGGCCGAGTGCGAGGGTGCGGCGGGAGGGGTCGGCGAAGCGGCGGCGCAGCACCGCCTCGCAGCGCGCGCAGCGGGCCTTGGTGTGGCGCGGCAGCTCGGGCAGGCGTTGGACCAGCCCGCAGTCGCGGCATTCGACCGCGCGCGGGGCTTCGCCGGAGGGGTGTAACGGTGGGGACGGCATCGGTCTCGATGAACGTGACGGGTCGGGGCGGTGTTCCGAAGCCTCGCCCCCCGGCGGTTGCGGCGCTGCGGGCGGCGAGGATATATACCTCGCCTCGCCCGGGATGGCACGCCGACGTAGCTCAGTGGTAGAGCAACTGATTCGTAATCAGTAGGTCCTCGGTTCGAAGTCCGAGCGTCGGCGGTTCGAGTCCGAGCGTCGGCACCACAAAACCAAAGACTTACTGGCGAGGTTCAACCGCCTGCTAGCGGGAGCGAAACCTGCGGACCCCTTGCGGACCCCACAGGCGCCATTTCGGCCGGGAACCGCCGCCCGCCGCTGCCGTCCCGAGCGTCGCACTCAGACCGCGCACAACGCCCTGCCCCCCGGCAGGGTCCGCAAGATCAGACCCGGGGTCGGCAGCCCGCGGCCCAAGCAAAGCCACCGGCAGCCTTCGATGTCCGTAATTAAGGGTGGCAGGAGAGGACAGGGGGGAAATGCCAATCGGCGCCGATTGGGACCCCACCAACTATGAGAATTGCCCTTGTAAATCAGTGTCTTGGTGTGGATTCGGCCGGGGTCCCACTTCGCTGCTGATTGACAGCCAAATCTATGCGGCGTGGTCCGGATTGGCTCCGGCCAACGTCGTCGGTTGCAGCTTCACACGCTCCGCGTCCCCGCGACGGGACCTTGTTATCGAAGAGCTGCTGCGCCCTCCGCTATCCCTCCTTTGGCCCGATCAAGCAGTGGCCTCAGTTGGCGCCTTGCCCCAGCGGAAGTCGGTGCCGTCAACCCACATCCGATGCAGCACCACCGCCAACTTGCGCGCCAGCGCGACCTTCGCCCATTTCAACCCACGCAGCTTCCCGATCCGTCGCGCCCATGCCTTCAATGCGGAGAACCGCGTCACCCGACTCAGCATCGTATTGGCCGCTTCAAACAGGGCGGTTCGCACCATCGCATCACCCACCTTGCTGATCCGCCCCGTCCGGTCTACCTCGCCAGACTGATACTTACTTGGTGTCACTCCGAAATATGGCCCGACATCCTTGGATTTGCGAAATCTCCTCGGATCATCGACAGCCGTCTTGTAGGTCATGGCAACCACTGGCCCGACACCAGGCGCACTCATCAGGCGACGGCACACCATATCATCACGCACGAGCCCCAACACCATTCGATGCAACTTTCCATATTCCACCCGCAGGCTCGCCCGTGCTTGCAGCATCGCCGCTGCGACTGGCTCCAGCATCGGATGTCCGGCTACCAATTCGCGGATCCGCGCCTCATACTTGCCCTTGCTGATCACGCCAACCCTCAATCCGAAGCCGCGCAGCAACCCGCGAATGCCGAGTTCGATGTCCTGCAGCTTGCCCTCCGACGTCACGGCTTGGCCGGCATGCCCATGCTGGCGGGCATGGTGCCGCCCGCCGGCATGAAGGTGGGCAGGACCTGCGGCGCTGCCAGGACCGCCGCGCCATAGACCACGAGTACCGCGGCGGTGATACGCGCAACGGGGCGCCCCAGGGTAGCGTCTTTTCGGTGAAAATAACGACTGCGATCACCACTATTGCAGCGATATTCATGATGCCGAGCGGAAAAAGGATGACGAACAGGAGCCAGCAACAGCCGAGGCAATAGGCGCCGTGCAGCACCCCCATGTGCAGCGCGCCCGCAACGCCGTCACGCCAGGAGGTCATGATGAAGCTAAATGGTGTGCGGCATTTCGAGAGGCACAGGTCCTTCACGGGCGTGATCTGATAGAGGCCGGCCGCGACCAGAACCGGCCCGCCGATCCGCGCCGCATCAGCCCGAAGCAAGCCCTGCCGACCAGCCGGTAAGCCGGTACCCCATGTTCTTGCGCGATGTGCCGTCCCGGGCAGCGCCGCTTCGCTCGATCACTTTAGCCTTGCGGCACGTGCGTCACGGGCTCTTCGATGCTTCTTCGGCTGATGCTAGCCTGGCCTGATGTTCCGTCTGCTCTCCCGACGGTTCCAGCGCCGCTCCCGCCCCGCCGGGTTGCTGATCGCGGCCGTAGCAATGGCGAGCCAGCTCGCATTCGGAGCCATGGTGCCTCCAGCAGCGCCATCAGGGCGGTTGGCCACCCTCACCGCCCTCGACGCAGTAAGCATCTTCTGCCAGGCCGGTCACCCGCCGGGAAGCAACCACAAATCGGTCCCACATCGTGCGGTTGATTATGCCCTATGTCCGCTTGCCGCGATGCTCGCGCTGCCGGCTGTCATATTGTCCTCCGATCCGACCTTACCCACGCCTGACAACATCCTGACGCTGCGACCAGGAACTCAGCAGCAGGCGCGTGCGCCACCATCGCACAGCTTCGCCGCACCCTACCCACGAGGTCCTCCCCGCCTGGTCTGATCCGAGACTGTTCACCGGCAGCAGTGCGTCGCCGTTGCCCCCGTTCTCTCGATGGACCAGGACATCACGATGAACCGAATAACATCAGCCGCGGCGCTGGCCGGCGCCTGCCTGCCGGCGTTCGTAGCCCCGGCTTTCGCACACGTCGTCGCGGGCGTCCGTGTCTTCCCTGTCACCCTGACGCTGGATGATCCCGGCGTTTCCGACGAGGCATCGCTGCCCGCCGTGACCTATACCCGCAGTGGCGCGAACGGAGGCACTGGCCCAACCCACGAGGTGGATCTCGGCTTCGAGTACGACAAGACGATCACGCCCAGCACGGCGCTTATCTTGAACGACAGGTATGACATTCAGCAGGTGAACGGGTCGAAGACGCAGACCGGGTTCGAGAACCTGTTCGTCACGGGCAAGTGGCAGGCCTACACGAACGCCGAGCATGAGTTCGTCGCCGCTCTCGGTATCATCCGAGAGATTGGCGGCACAGCCACCACCCATACCGGCGGCGACCGGTTCGGCTCGACCTCGCCCACGGCCTACTTCGGGAAGGGGCTCGGCGACCTGCCGATCGGTATGCTGCGTCCGCTCGCGGTAACGGGCGAGCTGAGCTACACGATCGCCGACAAGGAGCTAAAGGTGCTGCAGCCGCAGGTGGCGGCTGGACCCTCGTCATCGAGTCCCCTCAGCACAGGGATCGCAGCGCAATTCAACGAGGGCAGCAATAACGCCTGGTTCGGCGGGTTCTCGATCCAGTACAGCCTTCCCTACCTGCAATCCCAGGTGAAGGATGTCGGTCTCGGCCAGTTCCTCGGCAATTTAATACCGCTGGTGGAGTTTACCTGGACGTCGCCGGCTTCCGCGCCAAACACGCGGGGCACCACATGGATCGTAGCCCCTGGCGTGATCTATCTCGCGACCTGGGGCGAGATCGGCGTCGAGGCGCTGATCCCGCTTAACAAAGCGGCCGGTACGAACGTGGGCGTCGTCGGGTTGGTGCACTTCTTCTTCGACGATCTGTTCCCCACCACGATTGGCAAGCCGATCTTCCAATGACAGGCAGGAGAAACGCTATGCAAGAGGTCCTCGGGGCGGCAACTGCGGCTATGCTCGTGCTCGGTGCCGGCCAGGCATCGGCACACGCATTCCTCAAGACCGCCATGCCCAGGGTCGGAAGCAAGATCGCGGAGCCGCCAACTCAGGTGGTGATCGACTTCACCGAGGAGCTGGAGCCGCATTTCAGCACCCTCCAGGTGTTCGACGCTCAGGGGCGTCGGGTTGACAAGGCAGACGCCCATGTGGCGCCGCATGATGCCACCCGGTTCAGCGTCGACCTGAAGCCCCTGACGCCGGGAAGCTACAAGGTCGTCTGGCACGCGACTTCAGTGGACACTCACAAGACGCAAGGCAGCTACACCTTCACGGTTGCACCATAGCTGTGTCGAGCGGAGCAGCCCCGACATTTGATCTGGGTGGGGGCGGGCTGCCGCTCGCCCTCGTTCAGGGCTTCTCGGTTGCTGCCCTGTTCTCGGCCTTCGGGACGCCACTCTTTCTCTCCTTCCTGGCATCCCCAGCTTTGACCGGTATGACGTCGCAGGAGCGCCTGGCCGTCATGCGCCCCTGCCTTCGCTTGGCGAAGGTGAGCGTCCTTCTCGCTGTGCTCGTCGAACTTGCCTGGCTCGTCATGGAGTCCGCGACGATGGCCGGTGCGGGTGCCGTAGCTTCGGCGTTTGTAGCGGTGCCGACGGTCGTCTCAGACACGGAGTTCGGTCACCTCGTCGTGGCCCAAATACTGCTGCTAGTAGCCGCGGGCCTAGTGCTGGGACAGGACGGGCACGGAGTGCGCCTGCGACTTGCTGTCCTGCCGGTTGGGCTCGCCACGGTGCTGCAGACCTGGCATCTGCACGCAGCCGCGATGCACAGCGGGCTCAGCTTATTGTTGATCTCCGAAGTCTTGCATGTGCTGGCCGCGGGCGCTTGGCTCGGAATGCTGCTTCCGTTGGCGCTGCTGGTTCGTATGGCGTCTCCCGAAGCAGGTTCGATCGTGTCCCGTCGCTTTTCGCCGTTCGGTTCCGCCTGTGTGCTGGTGCTGGCGACTACGGCGTTCTGGCAAGGGTTGGTCCTGGTCGGTAGCCTAAGGCTGTTGATCGCAACTGCTTATGGCTGGATGGTTCTGGTCAAGCTCGCGCTGTTCGCGATCCTGATCGGCTTTGCATGGCGTAACCATTTTCATCTAGCGCCTCCGCTTCGTGGAGCCGATCCTATCTCAGCACGGCGTTCCCTTGAACTCAGCATAGTGCGCGAGGCGAGTGTCGGGCTGGCCATCGTCTTGGTCGCCGCCGTGCTGGCCAGTCTCCCGCCCGGTATGGATATGGCTATGCAATGAGAGTGGGCGCGGTCGAGCTTGACGCTCGCCCACTAGTCTGCCTGAGAGATCGACAGGAAAGGCATATGCTTGGGAAGAATGTATCCCTCCGGGGAAAGCCGCCTTGCTGGGTTGAGCGAGGGGTGTTCTGCTTTGCGACATGGCGCGAGGCAATGATGAGGCTGCCACTGTGGCAGCCACAGAAGGTGAGCCTCTGCTGCTGCAGCGGATCGAGATCGTTGGCGACCGTCGCCGTGTGCATGACGCGGCGTTCCGGGAGTTGTGGTCGCGGCGTCTCGGGCGAGCAGTGCCCGGGTGCAGGAGGTGGCGGCCCGACACGGGATCTGCCCGAGCCTGGTATACCGATTGCGACGAGCCGCTGCCGCGGCGACTGCGGGCGATCGTGACTGTAGAGCACGGAGTGCGGGTTGAACGAAACCGCTTCGCGGTAGATCACGGCTGACGTCGCGGTCTCCTGTCTGAGAGGCTGGGGTTGCACGACCCACCTCACAGACAGGAGTTTCCGATGGCTGAGACCAGCCCTCTGCGTCGGCGAATGATCGACGACATGATGATCCGCAATCTCTCGCCGGCGACGCAGCAATCCTAGCTCTATGCCGTCGCCAAGTTCAGCCGGTATTTTGGGCGCTCTCCCGCCCAGCTGGGCTTTGACGAGGTGCGCACCTACCAGCTGCATCTGATCGGCGAGAAGCGCTCGTGGTCGCACGTCAATCAGACCGTGTGCGCCTTGCGGTTCTTCTACGGCGTCACGTTGGGCCGGCCCGACGCGATCGAGCGCATCGTCGCAGCCCGCGAGCCGCAGCGGCTGCCGGTTGTGCTCAGCGCCGACGAGATCGTGCAGTTCCTCGAAGCGGTTCCCGGCCTGCGCAACCGGGCGGCGCTGACCACGGCCTACGGGGCGGGGCTGCGCGCCGGGGAGGTCGCCCGGCTCGAGACGACCGCCATCGACAGCGGCCGGATGCTGATCCGCATCGAGCACGGTAAGGGCGCCCTACCACCGCGTGCCCCGGCTCTTTGCCGCCCTGGCACTGGCCCGCGGCGATGGCCGCTACGCCAAGCTGCTGCACCAGCTCGCCCGTGTCGAGCTGCTGATCCTGGACGACTGGGGGCCGGAACCGCTGGTCGCCGAACAGCAGCGCGATCTGCTGGAGATCGTCGAAGACCGCTACAACGCCGGTTCGCTGATCATCACCAGCCAGGTGCCGATCGACCGCTGGTACGAGATCGTCGGCAATCCGACGCTCGCCGATGCGATCCTGGACCGGATCATTCACAACGCCCACCGGGTCGAACTCAAGGGCGAAAGCCTGCGCAAGCAACGGGCGGCCGGATGAATATTCCCCAGCAGCGGTCGCCAAGTTCAGCCCGGGGGACACGGCTGTGGATATGACGCTCCGCTTGGGCAACGCAAGCGCGATGCCCGAAGCGAAGAGCCCGCAGTCCACCGTTTGCAACGGCTCGCTGGAGCGTTCGGATGGATTGTGACGCCGCAACGGCCTGCGGCTTCAGGATAGGAAAGCGGCGGTTCGGGCTTGCCTGGTCGGCAACGAGATGACCATCGAGGCGGCTCCTTTGGCGGTGTCGTACGGCCCTCGCCCGCGCTCGTCGGGTCGCGAGGGGGCTCGTCACATCGATCAGAAGCATAAATGCCGACACGCGCCCCATTTGGGCCCTACCACGTGCATGGCTCGCCGCATGGTCCACTTTCAATTGCATTTCTAGAAATGCCGTCGGTCGGGACCCGCAGTGGCCGAGGCACTGACACGAGCCCAGTCGCGGGTTCTGATCACTTCGCTATCGTATACCCCACCAAGACGCGTCCGCGAGTACCCCACCAAGACGCGTCCGCGAGACCTTCCTGCGTCTCATTAGGGCCGAATTTCGAGGCGTGAGACGAATTGAAGACGGGGTCCAGAGGCCAGCGAGACGAATTCGTCCCCTGCCCTACCCGATGCCCCTCTACGGTTGCGCCCGCGTCAGCACGATCGACCAGGACCTCGGGCTTCAACGCGCGACCCTGAAAAGCGGCTGGCTGCGAGATCATCTGCGCTGAGAAGGCCTCCGGTACACGCCGGGACGGATGCACCGAGCTGCAGGTGCTGCTCGATTTTCTCCGGCGTGGCGACACGTTGGTGGTCACCCGCATCGACCGACTCGCCCGGTCGCTGAAGGACCTGCAGGACATCGTGCACGAGCTGAAGCAGAAAGGCGTCAAGTTGAGGCGACGGAACAGCCGATTGACACTGCGATGGCGGCTGGCAAGGCGTTCCTCGACCCGGGCCGCCGGTGGCAGTTCGTGAACGCCGTCCTACAGTCTGGCTGCCACTTCGTTTATCTCACCGGGATCATCAGGTGCTCGTATGGGGTACCCGGCCACATCACGTAAGGCTTCGTGGGATCGGGATCAGCCGTCCTCGGATAACCTGCCATGGTTTTCGCGGCCGGCCCGACGATCATCACGTGCGAACCGGTCTGGATCCAATGGTTGTCGGCCGTCTTCGCGGTTGCGTAGGGATCGGTGTTGCTGGCACCCGTGTCACCGGCCAGCATGTAGATGAACCCTGTCTTGTCCGATGCTGGGCCGTGGGTCTGCCACCCATGTGCCCACTCCATGGCGTTCGGGTCCAAACACATGGGCACGCCATTTTGGAACATGCAGGTCCATTCGTTGGTTCCCTTCTTCAGCGTCTGCATGGTGCCGTTCTGCATCCGCAACACGGTCGCATCCGAGACGACCTGCGGTGGTGCTGCCTGCATCACTCGCTTCATGTAGTCATCGTTGCTGACCGGCTCCGACATTTGTTGGGCATGAGCCAATCCACCCAAACCGACGGTAAGGCAAGTCGCTGCAAGGATCATACGCATGACATTTCCCCCTGATTGGTCATAGCCAAACGGAACGCCCATCATAAAGGAATGTCAATGAAAACTTGATCCGACCGGGACGATGCGGCGGCCGGCGCGGCGGCGCTGGCGCCAGGTTGAAACACGGCGGGGGGCGGATGGTTGGGGGGCGCGGCGGCCGGCTCGAGGGTGTCGTCGGGGGGCATTATCACCAAGGAGAGTGGGGGAAGGGACCAGGGGTCCCAGTGCTTGTCAATCGGCGCGCAAAAGGGACCCCCTATTGGAGTGACCCCCGCGGGGTGGACAGGTTCAGGCCGCCGTTTTGACCTCTTGGCGGGCATGCTGCTCCTCGAACTGCACGGGACTTCGGTAGCCGAGCGCCGAGTGCAGCCGCTTCGTATTGTACACCTGGTCGATGAACCGGGGCAGATCGTCGGCGACATCGCCGAAGGTCTGGTACTCCATCCGATACACCGCCTCGACCTTCAGCGTCTTCATGAAACTCTCGGCGTTGGCGTTGTCGTACGGGTTGCCGCGTCGTCCCATTGATCCCTGCAGCCCGTGCGCGGCCAGCTTCTGGCGGTAGCGCTCAGAGGCATACTGGGCGGATTCAATTGATCGTCGCAACACGATGTTTGTTGGCCGATCGGGGCGACACCAGAAACTAACCCGCATTGGGCTCACTGTGACAGTTACCAGCCTGCGGCCCAACCTGGAGAAGCATAGCGCCGTGCTCGGTCTCGTCCAGGACAAGCCGGCGCTGCGCGCCGGTGTCGCAAGCGGCATCCTGGACAAAACCTGCGCCCGGCGCTCTGCCGGAGGCAGGTCGGCTCCAAGGAATGATCCTCGTGATCTCACCAAGGAATGCAATTTGGATCTTAGATCCGGACAGGCGACATCCGAAGCCCGAAGCCACGGTAACATCCCGTCCTGAGGCAACGCGGGGGATCAGTTCCGGACGTCACTTGACACGGCCGATATGAGCAATTGGTCAAGCGCCTCTGCCGGCGTTTTCCAAGCAAGCGTTTTTCGTGGCCTTGCGTTGAGGACAGCCGCCACGGCCGCAACCTCTTCAGCAGTGTGCATGCTGAGATCAGTGCCCTTTGGGAAGTACTGACGCAGCAGCCCGTTAGTGTTCTCGTTAGAGCCACGCTGCCATGGGCTGTGAGGATCGCAGAAGTAAACCTGCATGCCGGCGTCGATCTTTAGGCGTGCGTGCTGGGCCATCTCCGCGCCTTGATCCCAAGTCAGCGACCGACGCAGCTGCTCAGGTAGAGTGACGATCGTGCGGGTGATGGCGTCACGCACCGCCTCCGCACCGTGTCCGGCGAGTGCGGGTCCGTTCTTCACACGAGCCTCATGGCCATGACCTGTCAGGCGCGGCAGATGCAGCAGCAAGGTGAAGCGCGTCATACGTTCCACCAAGGTGCCGATTGCGGAACTGCCAAGGCCCAAGACGAGGTCGCCTTCCCAGTGGCCCGGTACGGCGCGATCGGCTACCTCCGCCGGACGCTGGCTGATCATGATCTCGGGAGAGATGAAGGTCTTGCCTCGCCCGCGCGTGCGCGCCCTCGGCATCCGCAACACCCGCCCGGTGCGCAAGCAGGCCGTCAGCTCCCCGCGCAACGCGCCTCGACCTTGAACAAACAGCGCCTGATAGATGGCTTCATGACTGATGCGCATGGTCTCATCGTCCGTGAAGTCGACCGGCAGCCGGCGGGCGATCTGCTCCGGGCTCCAGGCATTTGCCCATCGCCGATCCTTCCGCGGTCCATGCCGACGGCCTTTCCAGGACACGGTCGGGCCGGGAACAGGAGCCCCGCTTGGAGTGGCGACGACGCCTGCCAGCCGTTCCTCCACATAGGTTCGCAATGGCGATTATCCGGCACTTGACACCGGCATCCCGTTGCGCTATATTGATCCTCAGACACGGGGATCACTTCGATGGGCGCCATCAAGTTCACCAGGCAGATGACCGAAGGCGAGTTCGAGGCGCTGTTCCCTGATGATGATGCCTGCAAGGCGTATCTGCGGGATCGGCGCTGGCCGGAAATCGTCCGGTGCCCGCGCTGCGGCAACGACAAGGTTTGGGAGCTGAAGGCCCGGCCTTACCATTGGTTGTGCCGGAACTGCTCTGAACAGGGCTACCGCTTCTCGGGGCTGGTCGGGACGATTTTTGAGAACACCAATGTCCCGCTCCGCATCTGGTTCAAGGTCATCTACCTGATGCTCACCAGCAAGAAGGGCATTAGCGCCTTGCAGGTGCATCGGATGATGGGCTTCGGCTCCTATCAGACTGCGCACTATATGTGTCACCGTATTCGAGCTGGTTTGGTCGATCCTGAGTTCCGCAAGCTCATGGGCATCGTGGAAGCGGATGAAACCTACGTCGGCGGGAAGGCCAAGAATAAGCATGGTGGCCACGGTCCCGGCGGACGCGGAACGACCGGCAAGCTGATCGTGGCCGGTGCCGTCAGCCGCAAAGGCAACGTCGTTGCCCGTGTCATCCGCAACACGGATGCTGGCACAATGCAGGGCTTCGTTCGCGAAGCGGTTTCCACCAAAGTTGACCTGCTCGCGACCGACGAACACACCAGCTATCGCGGCCCACTGAATATCCGCACCAAGTCGTCCGCCACAGCCGGAAGGAATACGTGGTCGGCGCCGTTCACACTCAGACGATTGACGGGTTCTGGTCGCTGATTAAGCGCGGGATCATGGGCACCTTCCACAAGGTGAGTGCGAAATATCTGCCGCTCTATGTCGCCGAGTTTGAATGGCGCTACAACAACCGGAACAACCCGGACATTTTCAGCGCCGCCGTAGCAAGGTGCTGAGGCGCTGTCACCGAGGGAGGCGGAAGCGTTCTCAGTGAAAGAAGGATTGAAGATAGCAGCCGTGACCAAACGGCGGATGCCTCCTCGGCAGTGAGGCCAATGGCAAACGCCGCTTCGATCGTGGCCTTGTGGGCGAGATCGGCGATCTCCAATTCGGTCATGACAGAGTTTCCATTTTCATCTAAAGGGGCCAAGCATGACTAAGAGGCACGATCCAATGATAGAGAAACCGGCCAGGCGGTACAAGGAGGATGACCCGGCCGAGTCCAAGCGCTTCATAGACATGGCGCGCGAGGTCGAGGCTGCTGAAACCCCAGAGGCATTTGAAAGGGCGTTTGAGAAGATCATTCGGCCGATCCAGAAGATGCCGCAGAAGGCGAAACGCCGAAACCGGACGGATTCAGATTGATGATCCACTGCATAGAGCCAGTGACAACCCCCAAGACATAGGGGGGCACAGGCGCGCCTCTCATCGCCCGCCCCAGCGTAAAGGCACACAGGTCCGCAAGTTGGAGCGGCCTAGCGTCCTGTTTCTCTGCAAAATGCACCGTGTCTATTATCCGTCTAAGCGGCAGCCCTATTGCCTTCCTGACATTATCGGCGATAAGGACGGCGGCATTAAGTCGCTCTGAACTGCGCAACAGTCGCACAGCATCCTTAATGATTCGTTTGGCCGGAGTGCCATCCTCATGTATAACCGTTGCCAACTCCTCAGGCGCGAAGTGCGCCAGCCATCTGTCGGCCCAAAGCAGACAATCCATGGCTGCGGTCTTGTGTGCCAAGTTGCCCAACTCCCCAGGGGCGAGTCGCTGACCGATTCCGTCGCCAAATTTTTCCTTTTCATATTTACCCGCCATCACCGGCAGATGCATGTCCTCAATAATCGCAGCAAGATTATCGAGAATTGCTGACCGGTCGGCGGGATCAGCCCATTCTGGCTTGCGCCGATCAAAGTAGCCTGACCCGTGGAATATATCAGTGGCATGAAGCACAAAGCCAAAGCGATCCATCTCAGGTATGTATTTGTCGATCACGCCGACAATCCGTCTATCTATTTCGGGCCATTCCCGGTCGCCATGAACCAATACCCCGGCCACACACAGAAACGGCGCCCTATGATCGGTCGCTCCTTCATCCAGATACAAAAGCCGCACAAGATTATGTCCGATTAGGGGAGCGCGAGCCGTCCCAACTGATAGGTCGCCCCTGGAAGCTACATCTTGCGCCGGGGTATGGCAAGTGTAACTTTGCCGGGATTCTCGGTCAAATATGCATATACAGAAAGCAGGCGCACATAATGAGCCGACAACTGAGAGTAGCTAGAACAGCGGCCAATGCGGCTCGTGATGCTGTGGTCGTAGCCCAATCGTCCGCCATTGCGGTAAATCGTGCTTACATCGGATTTAATGGCGGCGGCATACATCCCAACTTTGATGCCAAAACCAATATCATCAATGGATTTAGAGTAATGATTGGCGTAAAAAACGGGAGAGAGACGCCCACACGTAAGGTGGCTGGTAGCGGAATTCTGCGGCCGCTTCCCACCGAACCAGGCCAAGGATTTGATTACCGCTTGACTAAATGGAAATTCTGGCCAGAGATTTCGTCGAAGGAAGTTAGAGTCTGACTCGAATTCGCCGTCGGAACGCCTGGTGGGAAACTCTGGCCCATCGGGCGGCTCAAGCGGCCGCCAGACGTCGCATCATCAGCTTGACACTGGTGATGTAGAGCCAAGTCACCGCGCTTTGGGTTGTCGCCTCGAAGTCTTTGGCCAGGCGACGGTTGCGGTTGAGCCATGCAAAGGTGCGTTCGACGACCCATCGCCGGGGCAGCAGGACGAAGCCCTTGGCGGCGTCTGGCCGCTTGACGATCTCGATGGTCCAGTCGCCGAGATTTGCGAGGGCCCCCTTCAGCTTGTCACCGGCATAGCCCGCGTCGGCGAAGACATGGCGCAACCAAGGAAAGGCGCCACGAACGCTCGCCAGCAGGTCTGGCGCCCCATCGCGATCTTGAACGTCAGCGGGGTGAACAATCATCCCGACCGGCAGGCCGATCGTATCGGTGAGTATATGGCGCTTGCGGCCTTTGATCATCTTCTCGGCCGCATAGCCGCGCGGACCGCCGAACTCCGTGGTCTTGACCGACTGGCTGTCGATCACGCCTGCGCTCGGACTTGCCTCGCGGCCGGCGGCCTCGCGCACCGACATCAGCAGTGCATGATTGATGGTCTGCCAGGTTCCGTTATCCCGCCAAGCATAGAAGTACCGCTGCACCGTCGTGAACGGGGGAAACTCCTTCGGCAGCAGCCGCCACTGGCAGCCCGACTGCGCGATGTAGAAGATCGCATCGACGACATCTCGCAGGCCGGTCTCGCGCGTCCGCCCGCAGCTTGCCGCCGCGGGGAGGTGCGGTTCGATCACGCCCCACTCCTCGTTGGTGGTATCGCTTGCATAGCGCAGTCCATCGCGCCGATACTTGGCGCGCGTGATTTCAGTCCAGGCCATCGGGTCCCTCTTTCGTGTCGTCGCAACCACGAGAGAACCCAAGCCGCTGAAATCACGCAACCCCTTCTCATTGCCGAAGACCGTAGCCGCCCAAGCTGCCGCCCATCTTGTTGAAATGACTCGCCAAGTCGTTCCTAACCCATTTCGGGTCAGCCTTTTAGATATTTCGATACGCGCACCTTCCCTTTGCAAGCTTGGGAGCAGGTCACTAATCAGTCCGTGCCCTACTACTTTTGGGGCTGGGTCGAGTATTATGATGTCTTTGACCCTTCCGCTCGCCACCGGACAGAGTTTTGCTTCCGCCTCAATATAGGCGGAATTTTGGAACAGGGCCGTTTTAGCATCAGCTTGACGCCAATTGGTCCCCATAACACAACCGACAAGGATTGCATTTACGAGCCACAGACACGCTGGCCTGAACAACCGCAGGCGGCAACAGGCCGCGCGCCTCACGACACGCCATCCGCGTCGTAAGGCTTGCCAAGGTTGGGATCGACGCTATGGTGTCGAACAGATGTTCCGGTGTCAAGTGCCGGATAATCCCCTTTTTAAAAGGTCGTTTTCGAGCGTGAGGCGTCCCACCATGCGCTCCAGGGCAGCGATGCGCGCCTCGTATTGCTCCAGCAGATTGGCGGCCTCGACCCTGCGCGATCTGCCGCTTGAAGGCGATCTGATGTGTCCGGTGCCGTGCCATGGTCCCTCCTCATGGCCCAGCCAGGAGGGTCAATCCGAGCAGCCCAACCTGTCCACCCCGCGGGGGTCACTCCAAACCAAGGGATTATGATTCCCCTGATTGTACAAATATCTTGCTACTTTTCAGCGGTTTGGCGATTGGCTCTTATCGGACTGGGCGAGCAAGGCATCGCAAAGGCATCAGCACAGACCTCATTGCGCTGCGCCTCGCGTGAAATTGCGGGCTATTGCGCCCAGCGCGCGGTGCTCGAGCCTGTACAAGCCTCGGCCGCGGCCCGCCCTGAGGTAACCGCCAAGGCCCCCGCCGCCGCCAGCGCCCGGATTTGCCGGCTTGCCGCCCGGATGGCCGGCCCCCAGCCCCGGCAGCCGATCCGCCCGCCGCTGGCCCAGCCAGGGCGGTGATCGCGATGGCGGCCGGCTGCGGGGAGGGGTATGCTGGCGCCGCCGGGGATCGCCGTTTCCTCCCCGGCCGTGGCCTCGGCTTCGGCGGTCGGGTTCCCGGAACTCCTTACCCGGCGGCGGGCCCCCGCGGCGATCCCCGAGGCGGCTGGGATGGATGCTGGCGTCCGACAATTCGCTGGATGGGCCCGGCCCCGATGTGCCGGCTTGCCGCCCCTATTGCGCGCGCTCGGCGCCGGAGGCCTTTCGGGTTGCAGGGCGGACATCCAGCCCTTGCGTGGCGGAAAACCCCGGCGCGGGGCCGGGGCGCGCTTGGGAAAGTGCGCGGTGGTCAAGGCCAATCGGCCGGCACTAGGTTGCTCCAGCCTCCGGGGGGGTGACGGCGTAAACCATGCGCGCGGTCCGGATTGGCCGTGCACCGCGTTGAGCGTCCGGGCCGCTTCGCGGGCTTCCGCCAGGGTTCCGGTCTCCACCCGGTGGGTTTCCCCCGGGCCCTTGCGGAAGTGCGCCACGAAGCTGACGGCACGGGCGATCTGGCGCTCCTGGGCGAGGTCGGCGGGGTGTGGCCCCGCGCCTCGCTCTTGATCCGGCCGTGGATCACCGCCCCCCCGTCTTGGTAGGGCGCGCACCCTCGCCCGCGCCTTGGTGATCATCGCGAGGTCGCGGTAGCAATGCAGCACCTCCGCATCCGCCTGCTGGCGGGGCGCCTTGGCTTCCGCGGCCTGGGCGCGCGGCTTGGTGGCTGCATTCCGAATGTCAGACCATACACTGTGGGGAAAAAGGCTTCCTCTGAAGCACCCGCCGGGGACGACTTAGCCTTAAATCGTTCGGGCGCAAATTGCCGGCTGGCGACGATACCAGCCGCCCTGCCCGATGACCCGATTTCGACCGATTGCGTTGAAAAAGTCGGTGGTCTGTCGGGCGTGCGCAATTCCACGCCCTTGCGCCTCGCAGTTGGCGAGCAGGGTGGGGTCGACACGCAGGCGCTGATGCCCGATCCTGCGCCGAAATGACGTCACTTCTTATTGCCACCGCCCCGCGCTACACCGGATCAACTCCCTCGCCGCGCGGCTATCTCGAGGGCTGCCTCGCCCGTATGGAAGCGGCGGAGCCCGTCGTGCAGGCCTTCGCCGCGATGGACGCTGACGCGGCGCGCGCCGTGCGGCCGACGCAAGCGAAGCACGGTGGTGCGCGGGCAAGCCACTCTCGCCGATCGATGGGATGCCCATTGCGCTCAAGGATATATTCGAGACCGCCGACATGCCGACCGGGTTCGGCAGTCCGATCTTCGCGGGCTGGCGGGGCGGACGCAATTCAGCGGTCGCCCACGCGCTTCGCGAGGCAGGTGCGGTGATTCTCGGCAAGGCCGTCACCACCGAGTTTGCTGGCGCGGCCGCCTGGACCGACGCGGAACCCGCACGATCCTGCGCGCACGCCGGGCGGCTCCTCCAGCGGGTCCGCCGCCGCGGTGGCGGCCGGGATGGTTCCTGTTGCAATCGGCTCCCAGGTCGGCGGCTCTATCCTGCGGCCGGCCAGCTTCTGCGGCGTGATTGGGTTACAAGCCGACCTTTGGCGCGCTGAACCGCGGCGGGACCAGCGACCATTTCAGCCAGAACTGCGCGGGAACACTGTCGTCGAGTCTCGCGGATGCCTGGGCGGTCTGCCACGAGATCGCCCGGCGCGTCGGCGGCGATCCCGGCTTTCCCGCATTTGCGGGCGGCCCAATGCCTGCGCCAGCGCGCAAACCTGGCGCGACTTGCGGTGCTGCGCACGGCCGGGTGGGCGATCGCGGACGCCGCAGCGCAGTGCGGCATTCGCTGCGTTCTGCGATCGGCTTGCATCCAATGGCGTGGCTTTGTCGGGCGCTCGGGCTCGGCGCCGCGTCGCGCGGCTGGAAGCAGCGATCGCGGATGCGTCGGAGGTCTCGACCCGCATCAACGACTGGGAGAAGCTCTGGCCGTTTGCGGAGCTTGATCGGCGCGAGGGGGCGCGGCTGAGTGATGCTTTGCGCGCCGGGATCGCGGCCGGCCGCGCGATGAGTCCGGACGATTATCACGCCCTGCTGGTTCGGCGCGATGCGATGCGCGATGCCTTGCTGGCGCTCGCCGGTGACGTTCAATGCGTGCATCACGCTCGCCGCACCGGGAGCGGCGCCGCTCGGGCTCGCGAGCACGGGAGATCCCGTCTTCGGCCACCCGGGCTCGGCCTTGCGCTGCCCGGCGATCTCGTTGCCGGTGCTCGCCGCGGAGGGTTTACCCCTCGGGTTGCAGCTTCTCGGATTTCCCCGGCCGAGACCGAGACCTCTCGGCTGTGGCCGGCTTACTGCCTCGAACTGGCCGCGGAACGGTAATCAGCCCGTTATCAAGCGAATCTATTGGCGGGAAGCACGCGCACGGTAGCCTGCTCCGAAATGGTAGGTGACCACGATGCTGAACCGAACGCTCTCGCGCCGTCATGTCCTCGCCGCGGCGGCAACGATGCCGCTGCTGGCCGCGAGCCGCCGCGCGATCCGCACAGGACCGCGCGGCGGTGATGGAGGGTGCCAAGCGTGAGGGCAGGATGTCGATGGCGACTTCCGTGTCGCAGGCGAACTTCCCGGAGTTCATGCAGGCGTTCACCAAGCTCTATCCGTTCCTCGACGTCACCTCGGGCTACTACGCGCGCCCGACCGGACGGGTGCTGGCGCGTGTGGAGGCGGAGATGCTGGGCAGGCGCTGAGCTTCGACGTGGTGCACGTCGCGGCAATGGCGCCTTATCTGACCTATGCGCGCGACGGTAAGCTGCTGCCATATCGATCGCCCGAGCTCGCCGCCTATCCGCCTTCCGCCGCGCGACCCGCCGGGCAACTGGACGACCGCGCGCGTGATCGGGGTGATCATGGCGTACAATAAAAACACCCTGGACCCCGACCAGGCGCCGCGAAGTTGGGCGGATGCGCTGAAGCCGGAATTCGCCGGACGCAAACTGATTTTGCAGGACGCGGCAGCCGGAACGGCCTTCGCGCAAATGTACGAGTTGGAGCGACATCTTGGCGCGGACTATCTCAAGCGCCTCTCGGCCCAGAAGCCGATGGTGGTGTCGACCTCGGCGCAGGTGATCGATCTGCTGGTGCGCGGTGAGGCTTTGGTCGGCTTTACCGTCGATCATTATCGCGCGTTCGAGCCGGATGCGGTGAAAGCCGGCATCATCCCCATCTACCCGTCGGAAGGAATGCCGATCGCGCTTGCGCCGATCGCGATTTTCATGATTCGCCGCACCCGAACGCGGCAAAGCTGTTCGTTGATTTCGTGCTGTCGCACGACGGCCAGATGCTGCTGGATCACGACATTTTTCAGGTCTATTCGCATGCGTCGGGACGTGCCTCCGCCGCAAGGGCAGCTTCCGTATCTTGCGACACGAAGCCGATGCTTCCGGGCAAGGCCGAGCTGCGCGGACTACGAGCATGCGCTCAGCACCTTCCCCGAGCGCTTCGAGGCGCTGTTCCAGTCGTCATGACAAAGCGCGCGTGACCAGGCCTGCCCTCGAACGGATCGCGCCTGCCGCGCTCTCGCTGATCGTTGCGGCTTTGGTGCTGGTACCGCTCGTGGCAGTGATCCTCGGCGCGTTGCGCGATCCCTCGGGCGCTCGGGTTGCGGCCGCTGCTCGCGGTGCTTCGCTCACCGCGGATCCTCGCTAATACGCTGCTGCTCGGCGTCGGCGCAACGATCGGCGCCGTGCTGGTGGGCGGTGCGCTCGCGGTCGCGCTGGTTCGCGTGCGCACGCCGGGACGCGCTGTGCTGGAGCAGCTCGTCGATCCTGCCGCTTTACGTCACGCCTTTGCTCACGGCGATCGCGTGGTCCTGGCTCGGAACGCCGCGTGGCGGGCTGATCAATGTCGCAGCGCGGCGCATGCTCGGCATGGGCGGGCCGATGGTCGAACATGCAGGGTGCGGGCGGGACGATCTTTGTCGCGGCGCTCTCAGCGGTTCCGGTCCCGTTTCTGCTGATCGGCGGCGCGCTGCGCGGGATGGATCCGTCGCTCGAGGAGAGCGCGCGCGTCCACGGCTCGAGCGCCGCCCGGGCGATGCGCACGGTGACGCTGCCGCTGATGCTGCCGGCGGCGGCAGGAAGCGCGCTGCTTGTGCTGGTGCAGGCGATGAGCCTTTTCAGCGTGCCGGCGGTGCTGGGCATCCCTGCCGGGTTCGAAACGGCGGGGACGGAGATCTATCGGCTGCTCAATACTTATCCGGCGCGCCTGACGCAGGCGGCAGCCTGGGGCTGCTGCTGCTGATCGCGACCGCCGTGCTGGTGTCGCTGCAGACGCGCTGCTGCGAGGCCGGAGCTTCACGACGGTTACCGGGAAAGCGTTCCGCCCGCGTCGACCTTGAGATCGGCACCGCGCGCTGGGGCCTTGCCGCTTTCGCGTGGGTCTATGTGCTTGCGGCCGTGGCGCTGCCGGTGGCGACGTTGATCTGGGCGGCGTTCGTCGATTTTCTGACAGTCGATCCCGCGCTGATGCGCTTCGGGCTCGGGCACATCCGTTATGTGCTGTTCGAATACCCGAAGACGTGGCTCGCGCTCGAGAACAGCCTTCTGCTCGCAGCGCGGCCGCGACGCTCTGTTGCATCCTCGGGGTCGGCATCGGCTGGGTGGTGGTGCGGGCGCGCAGCCGGCTGCGGCCGTTCCTTGATCAGGCAAGCATGTTTCCATTGGCGCTGCCCTCGATGGTGCTCGCGCTCGGCCTGCTCTGGGCCTATGCGGGGACGTGGTGGGTGCCGGTCTACGGCACGATCTGGATCCTGCTGATCGCCTACGTGACCCATTACCTGCCGTTCGGCGTGCGCGCCGTCGCGAGGCGGGCTTGCGGCAACTGCATCCGGAGCTTGAGGAAGCGGCGCGCGTGTCCGGCGCCGGCTGGGGGCGGGCACTGCGCAGCGTGGTCCTGCCGCTGCTCTGGCCGACGCTCGCCGGCACCTGGACGCTCGTGTTCGTGCTGGCTTTGCAGGAAGTCAGCGCCTCGATCCTGCTCTACACGAGCCGAACGACGGTGCTTTCCGTTGCGGTATTCGATTTGTGGGAAGCCGGGAACGTCAACGGGCTCGGCGGCGCTGACGTATGCAGCTTGTCGTGACGTTCGCGGCGATCGCCGTTGCTCTCGCGCGTGCGGCGACGGGAGATCACGGCGTGAGCAAGGCGAGCGGTCGGCGTGACGGAGCTGGCCGTCGCCTACGGTCACGCGCCGCGTCGTGGATGGCATTGGGTTCGCGTGGCGCGGGGCGAGCACGTGACGCTGCTCGGGCCCTCGGGATGCGGGAAGACGACGACCGCTGCGGGCGATGGCGGGGCTGGAGACGCCGTGCGCGGGCCGCATTCGCGATCGGCGGCATCGCCGTCTTCGATGCGGCCGCGCGGCGCAACGTTCCGCCGGAGCACCGGGGCGTGTCGATGGTGTTCCAGTCCTACGCGATCTGGCCGCACATGACGGTATTCGAAAACGTCGCCTACGGCCTGCGCGCCCGCCGCGCTCCGCGCGCGCACGATCGCGCCGGCGGTCGGGCGGGCGCTCTGGCGCTGGTCGGGCTCGGAGATCTCGCGGTGCGCTCGGCCGCTCGGCTCTCCGGCGGGCAGCAGCAGCGCGTGGCGCTGGCGCGTGCGATCGCGTGCGATCCGGCCGTCGTGCTGCTTGACGAGCCGCTGTCCAATCTGGACGCGCAACTTCGCATCTCTATGCGGACCGAGCTCGCCGAGCTGCGACGCGCCTTGGCTTCACCGCGGTCTACGTGACGCACGATCAGGAGGAGGCGTTCGCGCTTTCCGACCGCATCGTCGATGATGCGCGCCGGTCGGATCGCGCAGGAGGGCTCGCCGGAAGAGCTGCATGCATCGCCGCGTACGCAGTTCGTCGCGCGGTTTCTCGGCATGCGAACGTCATTTCCGGTAGGCGGCGCCCGGCTGCTCCACTGCACGGCGCGGCGTTGCGGAAATGGACTCCGATGGCCGGTGTTGCGGGCCCGCGATGCCTGGCCGATCGCGTGGAAGCGAGGGAGCTTCGCCGGCGATGTGCTTCAGGCCGCTCGACGTTGCGCTTTCCTGCGAACCGGTGCGCGGGCAAGGGGACTGAGGGGGTAGTCGTGCAGCGGCTGTTTCTCGGCGATCTCGTGCAGGTCACGCTGCGCTGCGACGGTTACGAGATGATCGCCGCAGACCGGCCGCGTGGCGACATCGCGAAGGCGTGCGCCTGCATTGGCGGGTGCTGCCCGAACGCTGCTTCGTGCTTGGTCTTAGGGGCGGAGCAACACGGAATGAATTGACAGAGGCCGGCCGTACGGGCCTGCGCATCCTCTGCCCGAACGGCCACATGGGGTTCGCGCCGACCAGACCGGCAGCTTCGAGCGCGGGCCTGACGCTTTCGACCGGACCTGATCTGCTGCGATTCCGGCAGCTGCGATTGCGGGCCGGTGCCACTCGGCTCGGACACGTGTGCAAGCCCGCTGGAGTGGCAGATCGCACGATCTCGAATCGATGCTGCTCGGCGCAAGGCGGCTGGGCATTCCGATGGTGGTCGGCTCGGCGGGCGACTGCGGGAGCCAACAGCCGCGTCGATTGTTCGTCTCGATCATTCGCGACCTCGCCCGCAAGCACGATCTGCCGCCGTTTCGCATCGGCTGGTTCTATTCGGAGATCGACACGGCGATTGGTCCGCAAGCGGCATGCCGGCGACGAGGTGGTGCGCGGGCCTGGACGGGCGGCCGGATCTGACGGAAGCGGAGCTCGACGCGACCGACCGGTCGTCGCCGTGGCGGACGTGCATCCTTTCATGAAGTTGCTCGACATGGGCGCTGATGTCGTGATCGGCGGCCGCAGCAGCGATTGCGCGATCTTCGCCGCCCCCGCGCTGCGGCGCGGCTATCCCGAAGCGCTGGCCTACTACTACGGAAAGATCATGGAATGCGCATCGTTCTGCGCCGAGCCGTATGGCGCGAAGGAATTGGTCATGGGCGAGATCACGGCGGTCGGACGTGAAGGTCGCCCGATGCTGCCGGAACAGCGCTGCACGATGGCGTCCGTCGCTGCGCACGCGATGTACGAGCGGTCGAATCCATTCTACGAATATTTCCTCGGCGGCCACATCGACATGCGGGATTGCCATTACGAGCAGCTCGACGAGCGAACTACGCGCGTCACCGGGCCTCGCTTTATTCCGGCAGAGGAGCTGCGTGCGAAGCTGGAAGGGGCGGGGAAGATGGGCGAACGCTACGTCGGCATGGTGGGCGTTCGTGATCCCTACACCATCGCCCATATCGACGACATGATCGGCTGGGCGAGGGCGCAGGTGACCGCGCGGTTCGGTGAAGCGGCTATACGCTGACTTACACCGTGTACGGCCGCGACGGCGTAATGGGAAAGCTCGAGCCGATGCGCAACCATCCTGCTCACGAACTATGCGTGCTGGTGCAGGGCGTCGCGCCGACCAGGCAGATGGCCGAGGAGGTGTGCATGATGGGTTCGCGGCAGATGTTCTATGCGCGGCTGCCACACGTGAAAGGCACGGCGGGGGGCGTCGCTTTCGCGCTCGATGAGGTGATGCCGGCAAGCCCCGCCTATCGATGGACGGTCAATCACACGATGCGCGTGTGCGATCCGCTGGAGCTGTTTCCTGTCCATATCAGTGACGCGGGGGCATGACGCGATGGAGACGCAGGACCAACCGGACCGTGCCGCTGTCTTCGATGGCCAAGACGATCCGCAGCAAGAACGCGGGCGTTGATAAGATCACTTTCGACATGATCTTCGCTCGGCGGAGGATTACGACTTCGTTTGTCGCACGGGCATGTTGTCGCGCGAGGCGGTATGCCGGATCTACAGCATTCCCGAGAGCCGGATTAGTGACCATGTTGCTTTCGATCCGGCTATGGCGATCAAGTTCACGATATATCGGGAGCTGCCGAGCGGCTCCGTAGGCGATCCCGACATTTTCGGAAGCCAGCAATACGGGCCGCTGCTCGATCTTCCCGTGCCATTGGACTAAGCTGTGCAGCGAACTTCCTCGTCCTACTGCAACTCGGCCCACTCGGCGGGAGGTGCTGCGCCGGGGCGAACGCCACATCTCTGGGTCGGCCTGACACGAACGGGTGCTGGGGTCTCGTCACGTCAAACCTGAGTACCAGGTCGGCACGCCTGGACTTCATCTCCGGCGTCTAGCACCACCTTTCGCTCGGCGCTATGCTTTGCAGTCATCATTGCCAAGGACACGTGCATGCTGAAGCAGGCACCGCCCGTTCGACCAGCCGATATTGCAGCTCAGTGCTTTCCTGATGATGACGGACCTGCCCCGGCGATGACTGTCGAACATAGACGTAGGCAAGCTTGGCCCGGTGCGCCGTCGTGATGCGCTCATCGGTCAACGACGTCGTGGTCAGCACGATGTTCCTCCACTGACCGGGCGAGCCGAAGCCGCAGGCGTTGCAGGACTTGCCCCAAATGCTGGGCCAACTGCCGTCGTGCCTCGAGCGGAAGCTGCGACCACAGGCCCGACGGCACTCCTGGCGCTCCGCCGGACTTTGCTTTGCCGGGACTTTCAGGCCTCTGGTCGGGGTGTCGTCCGGCCTCGAGCTTCCCATTTCTCGACGCCAGCATGGCCCTGACGTGATTCGCCAATGGCAAAAGCGTCCGCACCGAAATGTGCGCGTGGCAACTCGCCCCCGGCGGCCGACCATCGGTCGCCATTGCGAGATCCGTTGCGGATCGGAGTATCGAGCGCTCCCGGCCGTCCGGCAGCCGGACAACGATCAGCTCAGGCCCGCGTCCCGACCGGCGATCGCTGACCGGAAAGCAGCTGCCATACAGGGGATGATGCGGGTCAACGACCTTGACCTGAGCGACTCGCCGATCAAGTTCTGCGGCATTACGACATGTTCGGCGATCCCACACTGGCCGACGCCATCCTCGATCGCCTCATCCACAACGCCCATCGCATCGAACTCAAGGGCGAAAGTCTGCGCAAGCAGCGGGCCCCGGCTTGACCCGCGTCGCCTCGCTATGACATCACCAAAACCGACCTGACGAGACGACGCCACCCGGCCACGATCAGCTTGGCAGGGTGGCCGCGATCAAGTTGGAACCGACGACCGCCTCAACTCCGGGATACCCGGCCGGCTTCGTCGGAATCCGCACGCATGTGCGCGCAGCAAGGCCGCGAGACTTTGCCCGAGATGGTCGATCACATCGTGCCAGTGCGCGTCGCGCCCGAGCGCCGGCTCGATCCGACTAACTTGCAATCGCTTTGCTGGCCGCATCACAACAGCAAGACGCAGAAGGAACGCCATGCATGAAGCGTGCGCGCGGCGCCGCCGTTGCATTCGGCATTTGCCATGCCACTGCTTGGTGTCTGCGCCGGACCAGCCCAGATGGCCAGGGCACTGAATGCGCAGAACAGCTTGCAGCGGTTTCGTGCGGCGACCGAGAAGGCGATCGAGTGCCGTGACCGGGCGGCGCGGAATCCGCGCTATCAAAGCCTCGATCAGCGCATGCCGCTGACCGACATCGGCGCCGCGAGGCTTTCGCAAATGGCTGATACGAGACACGCCACCAACAACGAGATCATCGCCCTCGGCGCCTGGCTCAGTGATATCGATATCTGCCGCGACCGTCTCTTGCGCAGCACCGACAAGACCATACCCGGCTTCGGCCCCGTGATCGAGGCGTCATGGAACGATGACGATGTGGTGTTCGTAAATCTCGCGCATCATAAGGTGACCTGGGGCGAAGCAATCATGCGCTTGCGAAGCAAGGTATCAATCTTTTTCCGCACCGGAAAGTCATTGAGAATGTAATCGAAGGGCCAATATGGGTGCGGAGAACTTCTCTCGCTAAAGCTCAAGGGTAACCGCTGCGACGACCCCACCTCGCGGGTGGCGGTGGAGAGGGCGAGGATGCGCGCCTGAGGTCCGGGCAGGTGCGCGATGGATCAGCACAGGCATCAGGACAGGCATCAAGGGGACGAGTATCGGCGGATTGAGCTGATCACCGGGCGGGCGCGTCGGCGGCGATGGACGCCCGAGGAGAAGGCGCAGATCCTGACCGAGAGCCTGGTGCCCGGCGTGAGCGTCTCGGCCGTCGCACGGCGACACAACGTCAGTCGGGGACTGCTGAGCGCGTGGCGTCGGGAAGCGATGCGCGCCACGGATGATCCTGGGCCAAGATTCGTGCCGCTCCGGCTGAGCGAGGAGGGAGCGGCGCAAACGCCTGCCGGACTTTCTGGCAATGCGCCGGTCGCGGCGGACTTGGAGACAGCGCCGGAGCCGATGCCACGGTCGACGACAACAGGCATGATCGAGATCGAGCTTGGCCGGGCGCGGGTGCGGATTCAGGGCGCGGTGCTCGCGCATATCGGGCGGGCGCAATGATTCTCGGCATTCCGACGCGGCCCGGGCTGCGGGTCGTGGTTGCATCCAGGCCGGTCGATTTCCGCAAGGGCATGGATTCCTTGGCGGCGCTGGTGATGCAGGCGCTCGCCTCCGATCCGTTCGCCGGCGACGTTTTCGTGTTCCGGGCCAAGCGAATGGACCGGCTGAAGATCCTGATCTGGGACGGCTCGGGGTTGTGCCTGGTGAGCAAGCGACTGGAGGCCGGACGCTTCACCTGGCCGCCGGTACGGGACGGCGCGGTGACGCTGAGTGCGGCGCAGTTGCGTCTGCTGTTTGCTGGCCTGGACTGGACGCAGGTCACGGCACGGGGCTCCGTTGAGGCGTATGAAATGCGACAAGGTTGCTGATGAATGCTGGCGAATCACGAATCATGCAGGGTGCCATACCGGCATGGGTTCCGATCTCGCAGCGCTGCCACGCGATCCTGATCAGCTGATCGAGATGGTGGTTTCGCTGCAGGACGAGAACGACAAGCTGCGGGCGATCGTGGAGACGCTGAAGCGGACGCTGTTTGGCGCACGTTCGGAGCGGCTCGCTGTCACCGCAGCGCAGCTGCCGCTGGGCCTCGGTGATCTCGCCGCCATCCCCATCGAGCCGCAGCCGGCACAGAAGCCGCGCCCGGCGGACCGGCCGGTGCGCCCCAAGCCCGTGCGCAACATCGGCAGCCTGCCGAAGCACCTCCCGCGCGAGGAGATCGTGATTGAGCCGGAGGCGCACGCCTGCCCTTGCTGCCAGGGCCAGCTGCACCCGATCGGCGAAGACATCAGCGAGATGCTCGACGTTATCCCAGCGGTGATCCGGGTCAAGCGGATTCGCCGACCGCGCTATGGTTGCCGCGCTTGCGAGAGTGCCGTGGTACAGGCGCCCGCACCACCCCGTCCGGTCGAAGGCGGACTGCCGACGGCCGCGCTACTCGCGCACATCGCCGCTTCGAAGTTTGCGTGGCACTTGCCGTTGCATCGCCAGGCGCAGATGCTGGCCGGCTACGGCATCAACCTCGATCGTTCCACGCTGGTGCACTGGATTGCGAGGACGGTGTGGTGGCTGCAGCCGCTGCATACGCTGCTCTTGCAGACTGTGATGTCGGCACCGAAGGTGTTCTGTGATGACACGCCGCTGCCGGTGCTGGACCGGACCCGCAAGCGAACGCGGATCGGGCGACTGTGGTGCTATGCCGTGGACGACCGACCATGGCAGGGGCCCGCGCCACCGGCGGTGGTCTACCTCTACGCCGAGGACCGCCGCGGGCGCCATGTAAAGGAACATCTCGATGGGTTCCATGGCGTGCTACAGGTCGACGGCTATGCTGGATATGGCGAACTGGCCAAGCCAGACCGCCCCGGCGGCGCGATCACGCTCGCCTACTGTCTGGCGCATGCGCGACGGGAGTTCTTTGATGTGCACAAGCAGACCGCGGATGAGATTGCCGCGGAAGCGCTGCGCCGGATCGGCGAGGTCTACGCCATCGAGGCGCGGATTCGCGGCTGCACGGCCGAGGAGCGGGTCGCCGTCCGCCAGGCCGAGACGAAGCCGCTGATGGTGGCGCTGTGGTCGTGGCTGATGGAGCGCCTCGGCGAGATCTCGGCCAAGTCCTCGCTGGCGGGCGCGATCCGCTACACGCTGGGCCATTGGGAGGGGCTCACGGTGTTCCTCGCCGACGGCCGCGTCGAGGTCGATTCCAACACTGTCGAACGGAGCATCCGCCCGATTCCCTTGGGAAGAAAGAATGCGTTGTTCGCCGGTTCGCGCAGCGGCGGTGAGCGATGGGCTGTTCTGGCGTCGCTGGTCAACACCGCCAAACTGCACGACATCGATCCGCAGACCTACCTGGCCGACGTGCTCGACCGCATCGTCTCGGGTCGCACGAAGGCGAACGCGCTGCGCGAGTTGCTGCCATGGAACTGGAAAGCCGCACGCGCCTCTGTAGCCGCGGTGTGATGAGGCAGTCGCCGCGACGGTCCCGCTCAGCGGAACAGGCGATGAGCCTCGAGCAGCTGAACGCATGGCTCAGTGCGCTTGAGCCGCCGGCGCGGGTCGACGGCGCATCGATGCTGGACGGCTATCTGACCGCGATCGTGGTCGGACCCTGCTCGATCCCACCGGACGAATGGTTCGTCGATCTGCTCGGCGAGCGCGGTCGCATCGCCACGGCTTTCGGCAAGAAGTTGGCGGCGATCACGGCGATCGTCTCGCGCTTTAACGCGATCAGCGAAGGCTTGTCGGCCGCGCCAAAGCAGCACGCGCCGATTTTCGAGAAGACGGATGACGGCATGGCGCTTCCTCAGCCGTGGTGTATGGGGTTCCTCAGCGCCATGCGACTGCGCTTCGCCGCCTGGCGGTCGCTTCTCGATCTGAGCCGCGTCGATCACGGGTTGCTATTGCCGATCTTGCTCTACTGCACAGACCCGCTCGGCAGACCCATGCTCGGACCGCCGCGAGAAGGCCCGGAAACGCAGGAGTTCCTGCACACTGCCTATCACGACATTCCGATCGTCATCCCGGCGATCCGAGAGTTCTGGATGCCGCAGCGGCTCAAGCAGGCCGGCCGTCAAGGCTGATTCCCCGTGGCCCGGTCGCATCGGTTACGCTCAAGGCGACGCACTTAGGCTACTCGAACGTTTCGGACTATCGGAGCACGCGGAAAAAATATCCTAATCAGCTCTCCGGTGGGCAGCAACAGCGAGTTGCTATTTGTCGCGCGCTAGCGATGAAGCCCCACATCATGCTGTTTGATGAGCCTACTGCCTCTCTCGATCTCGAGCTCGCCGGAGAAGTACTAATAGTCATGAAGGAGCTAGCCGATGGCGGCATGACCATGGTCGTCGTCACGTACGAGATGGGCTTCGCTCGCGAAGTCGCCGATCGGGTTGTGGTTTTGGAAAATGGTGCGATTGTGGAATCCGGCCCTCCGTCACAGATTTTCGGCGCGCCTCATAATCCGATCACACGACGCTTTTTGAGTCGAGTGCTTGACCCTATGCGCGCTGCTCCTGGCGGAAAAATCCCGCGTAACTTGCCTTGCGGAAAAGCTTGAGTCGGGCTGGTAAGACATTATCTGATCAACGAAGATATCTGGCATACGGCAAATGACAAGAGATCAAGTCTCAACCGAGCACTTTGATGTGGTGATTGTCGGCGGTGGTATTTCGGGACTGACTGCGGCTTGGGAATTGCGTGACATGAATATCTGTATCCTGGAAGCTGCGGAATTGGTCGGAGGTCGCCTAAAATCCGAAGTACGTGGGCCATATTGGCTTAACCTTGGAGCACACGTGCTAAACGCCTCGGGAAGCGAGTTCATTCGGGTTTGATTTTACCGTTGTGTCGGACCTTATGGACATGACGTCCAGCAGGTTCGCGTTACGCGTCGCGCCCTCGGACGAACCTGGCGAATGCATGAAGCTCCTCGCCAGCGGTATCGCTACTGCTGGCCCGGCAGCAGGCTCCATATCGATCCCCTTCAGCCGAAGCGCATTGTGAGCCGATGCGAAGAGCAGCTGAAGCGATGCCAAGGAAGGCGGCTGGTAAGATCGAGAGCTACCTCGGCTCTGGTCGATCATTTAGGTTGGTGCCGACATGGGCGCGGCAGCGCTGACACGTGTTCTGGATACAAAGGAGCGGCGGTGATTTCGGCTCCGACCGCCATCCGCGTGTGGCTGGCGACCGGTCATACGGACACGCGGACACGCGGAGGTTTTGCCAGCCTGACGTTGATCGTCGTAACAGCACCGAAGGTCCTCGGGTCCGGCCAGATTGGACGATTGTCCCAGAGAGGCCGCGAAGATTCCTCACGGTCCGGATGTAGTCGGCCTGGGTCTTTGGGCCGAAATGCCGGAGTGACATCTCCTTGATCATCCGATGTCGCAGCGGGCTGACGGCTTCATCGCTCGTGGGGTGTTCCTGTCTGAAAAGCCGTTGACCTCACGATCTTCAGACAGGCCCCGACCGGCCGTTATTGCGCTCTACAATACTTTCCGCTCCTATTGCGAGAGCGGTTTAGTCCACTGGCGCGGGGCAGCCGAAGCCGAACGGGGAGACGGATTGCCTCCAGCCGCTCGCGGCTTCGTGAGGAATGTCCGACATTGCACTCTTGCGCCCGGAACCGGACGTTGTTCTTTCGGCCATTGCAGGTCATTCGGGCTACGTCTGCTCTCGAGGTTCGGCGTCGGAGAGCGGACGATCTGGAACGGGATCCAGCACAACAACTGGAATCTCGCGCTTAGTCTTGCGCTGGTAATCGGCGTACGGCGGCCAGAACTTAATTGCCTCCTGCCACAACCGTGTGCGCTCCTCGCCGGTTGCAGTCCTGGCTCTCGCCTTCACCGTTTCGTGCCCACCTGCACCTCGGCCTCCGGGTTGGCCAGAAGGTTGCGATACCAGCCCGGGTGCTCCGGCGCGCCGCCTTTCGAGGCGACCACGAAGTAGCTGTCGCCATCCTGACCGTAGAAGAGTGGGAATACGTACTTCTCCGCGGAGGTCCGCCCTGTGGTCGTGAGCAGCAGCGATCGCACGGTCATTTCGGAATAACCCGGTGGGGTAATGGTAACCATGTGCCCGTCCCTGCCGCCACTGGCGAGATATCGCTCCGCATGGTCCTGCATCCAGCCCGGCAAATTCGGCGCCAGCTTGACCTCATTCATCGCGCTATCCTTCCTTGCAGAGAGCAAGCATAGTGACTGAAGGACGTCCGCGCCACTATTGGCCGATTATCTGTCAGAAGGGAAGCGCGTTTAGGATGGAGGAGTGCCTGGAAGCCACCGCCGAACGGACCTCCTTCACCGATGGTTGCGAAGCGGCGCAGTGCAAGCTGATCGTCGCCGACGTGCGGCGCGAAACGGAGCCGGAATTCAGCCGAGGCTGGAACAGCCTGGCGAGCAGCAAATGAAGCAAAAGCACGCCCTGACGACTGCCGAACGGCGGCTTTTCGAGCAGGTCGATTTCGGCAAGCTGCAAGCTCGGCTGCATGCGGTTGCCGCAATCAGATTGCTGGTCGAGTTCGCCAAAGACCCAGCCGTTGACATCGAAACGCGGATACGCTGCGCCCATGACGTGCTGGATCGCGCTTATGGCAAGCCCGGAGTTCCTGGCAAATGGCAGCGCGTTGAGGTCGCAATCACGACGGCACCGGTGGATGATGTTGGCTTGCGCATTGCTGCTGCCACCGCCGCCGCAAATCGGATGGCCGAACGGGATCGCTATCTCGGCCGCGTGCATCCTGATGAATGGCCCGTATGGTTGCGCGAGGAGTTCGGAGCGGCTGGGATCGCAGCGTACAGTGAGATGGTAGCGCCGCCAGTGAGCGGTTAGGGTCTCTTCGGCGCTCCGGCGACACGCCTGCTTTCCAGCCATCGGTCGAGATCGGCGGCTCGGTAGCCAACCACGTTTTGGTCGCCGATGCGGTAATAGTCCGGCCCGCCGCCGTGCCGGCGCCACCACCACAACATGTCCAGACCGATGTTGAGATATGCGCCCGCCTCTTTGGGCCGAAGTATGCGTGAGCGGCCGAGATCACCGCGCACATCAGCTTGGCTGACGATCGCAGCACGAAGCAGATCGGCCAAAGCACCGCTCCGGCGGTTTCCTTTTTCGCGTGCTGAAGGGTTGTCGCTCATAGCGCCCAGAATGGGCATTTCGTCCGCGGCTGCCAATAGCGACGACTGCCTGTAGGGCCTAGGTCCCAGGGGTCTGCGCAGGGATGGGGGCGCGCGGTTGCCGGGTGGGGGCGGTGCCCGATGGCACTGGTATGGTGCAGGCCTGCTAGGCTGCGTTCTGACTAGGCGGCGTTCTGAACGGTCGAGGCGACGGCCCTGGCAGGTGGATGGCCGAGGTCCGGCGGGCCGATTGCCGGGCGGCGTGTTTGAGCGACGGGGCGATGATCGCCGCTCGGCTGGTGCAGTCGATTCCGCGGGGGTTGATTCAGTGCCCCTTATCATGACAACTCTGCCCTCTCGGGATTTTTCGGAAATGGGCGCCGGCATTTTCCATGGGCTGTTGCCTGTGACGTTGCTAGTCCCGGACGTCGTCGGCTGTCCGTGTTCTGAGAGAGTTCGGCGCCCCGGTCTCGGGATCGATCTGCTTCCGTTGCGCGTCTCACCAATTGCGGCAGTGCGACAGGCGGAGGCTGGAACAAGGTCTGGAACACTTCCGGAACTTCGGTAATTACGAGTTTGGGCCTAAGCCTTGAGCACGGTTCACAGCGCCGGACCGCTTCCTATAATCTCGTCGGTCTTTTTTTGTTTCTTGCCCAAAGTCGTGTAAACCGACTACCGCGCCTCGACCGTGTTCATCGCGCCGCCGTTCGCATCCCACACTGAGAGCACGGCGCGTACTGAGCCCTGCGATCCGCCAATCACGTTGACCCTGCAGAAGACTTCCACCGGACCAGGGAAACCGCGATCGCACACTGCTTCTCCGGCCATCGACGTGCGGGCTGATGGGACGTTGTGGCAAGTCGCCGAACCGTTTCCGGGGTTGGAGGGAGGATAGGTGACCAATGTCACAACGATGGAGGCGAGGGGTGATGAGCCGATATTGACCGCCGTGCAGGACACCGCCTCGTGCTCCCCTGCTCTGACCGCCGGCGTGATGAGGACCGCGTCAGCCCAAGCCAACCCTCCGGACGCAAGCACGAAAACAAGCGCAACCAAAGTCCTCATCAGCATGTCGGAAACTCCCGTGGTTGCTGGCCAAGGCTAAGAATAGAAAAATTTAATATTGGGGTAAATCCGGTATCAGGGCGCATTCACACCGGGCAACGAGATCAATCACTTATGGTCGACGTCGAGTTCGCTAAACGGTAGAAAGTCATGGCCCTTTTCCTAGACCGCAGCCGTGGCGCAACAACTTCCTCTTGTCCACCGCGGCGCGGACCTGTCGCTGGTCGGCCTGTGCGATCTGTCGGAAGACGCAGCGCACAAGATGCTCTGCGCGATACGGCGCCCACTAAGGACACGTCCTCGAGTCTGCAGGAACCGAGATGGGGACCAGCACTAGTGGTCAAAATCAAACGGATGGTGCCGGGATAATACGAACCCTCGCCTGTGCAGCCTCAAGGCAGAGCGGCAAGGCGGCCGAGCACATCGCGCGCTTCCTCGACGATCTCGCGTACAATTTCTCCGGCGAGTTGTCGCCGCGACACGAGGCCCACGCCCTGGCCAGCCCAGAGCGAACCTGCTTCGACATCGCCTTGTGCGTCCGCAGGAGGCGTCGTTGACTCGTATCGCAGAGCCGTACCCTTTGTCGGGGATCGATACAGGGTATCGCTCTCACCGGGCCTTTGGCCGCGCGGGGGACGTCCCGCCGCCTCCCACGCGCGCGCAGTGCTGTTGCGCAGTGCACGGGCCGGCGCGTCTTCCCATCCTACGTCGAACAGCGCCGAGATAAAGGTATCGGCCGCTGTCGCCGGCACAAGCGCTGCTTGGTAGTCGGGATGAATGTTTGCCTCGATGGCCATCAGAAACCGCGTCCCGATCCACGCACCCATGGCGCCGAGCGCCAGTATGGCAGCGAGAGCGCGGCCATCCCCGATGGCGCCTGCCGCGACCACCGGCACCGGCGCGATCGCGTCTACGACGGCAGGCACCAGAGCGAGCGTGCTGACTTCGCCGCGCACGTGGCCGCCCGCCTCCCAGCCCTGGGCGATAACGATATCGACGCCAACTTGGACCGCTTGCCGTGCTTCAGCGACGCTGCCGACGGCGTGCATGAGCAAGCCGCCGGTGCCATGCACTCGCGCTACATACGGGGCTGGATCGCCCCAGAAAAGGGAGATGATGCCTATGCCGGCGTCAAGCGCCGCTTCCACGCGTTCCTCCTGTGGCCGATCCAGAACGAAACCGGCGCCGAATGGCCTATCTGTGAGGACTCGCGTATGGCCGATCTGTTCGCGAATCTCCTCGGGCGCAAGCCAGCCGAACTGGAGCATTCCGAGGCCACCTGCATTGCTGACCGCCGCGGCGAGCGGGGGACAAGCGGCGGTCCCCATCGCTGCCTGAATGACCGGCACATCGATGCCAAGACGTGCACACAGCGCTGTCCGCACCTCTCATTCCTCCAACCGAACGAGCCGGCATCAACCGCGTCATCCTAACCGATTTCGGCCGCTCCTGGTATTCGCCCCCGTAAGCATCTTGGATTGCTTGATTGGGTGGGGACCATGCGTCTGATTTCAACCACTAGGATAGGCCGCCGTTGGCCTGTGGCGAGGCTACAGAGGGCTGAGGCCGAGGGCGGCGACAGGCTGCCCTAACGCGCCGCAACGGGTGCAACTCCAAAGACCACCACTCATGACCTACCTCCTCTTTTGGCTGCGTTGAGTTCCTTACGCTTCGCCCAGACCAGCTCGGCGTTTCCAGCCGACTTGAAGGCGGCCGCCGCAAGCCGTTCGATGATCGCTCTCCATGCATTGCGGTTGTTCAGATCGTTCGTCTCTTCGGCGATCGCTTGATGAACCAACTCTGGCGCCAAGCCCGGCAGATCTACGAACCGGGTGAGTTGCTCGGAATATGTGCGGGCTTTCATGCTGCACACCTCCAATCGAGACAAACGAGATCGTGTGCGTGAGAACTTACAGAGCTACCAAGAACGAGAAATATAGAAAGAGAGAGAAATCGATTCTGTCTACATGCACACGATCTCGTTTGTCTCGTTACCTCGTTCATTTCCCGTCTCGTTTGTCTCGAAAAGCCCATTCTAGCCGGTTCTCCTGTCATGGACCGCCTCGAAAAGCACATTTCTGCCAGTGGTGTCATAGCGCATTTCGAAAGGCGCGTTTCGCCGTTCATGTCATAGTGCATTTTCCAAAAACGCATTTTTAATCGTCCATGTCATACTCGGCCTCCTCTCTCTTACCGATTTGCTCGCGCGCACTCGTTCTTTTTGCCGCTTCCTTGGCGGCCCGAACTTTAAAGCGCTCGTGAACGTCGGGATTCACTAACCAGGAGTTGTTCCCGCCGTGTGGTTTCTCGGGAGCCAACCAGCCTCCAGCGAGCAGAGGCGAGACCATTTCCTGGATTTTTTGGAGGCTCGCTCCTCTGCAGACCCGCACGTCACGAGAGAGTTCGGATGCCAGAATGCGCGTCTTGCGCTTGACAAGCAGGAAGCCAGCGATGGCCCGCGTTGCGTCCGGTTTCGCTTCGCCGTACCCCATTTCGCTATAGACCCGAGCCGCGTTCCTTACAGCGTTGCGGATAAGAACCCGCGCGGCGTCCGCAATGTCCGGCTGAACGATAAAAGGAGCCATGCCGCCCTTGATGAAACAGCGGGTCAAACCTTTAGCCTCGAGCGCATGCACAGTGATTTCAAATGGTTACTTGCCGCATTTGATTCCTGCCAGCGGCGGCGAAGATTTGCGGACCCCTTGCGGACCCCGCAGGCGCCATTTCGGCCGGGAACCGCCGTCCGCCGATGCCGCCCCGAGCGGCACACTCAAACCCGGCATGACGCCTCGCCCACTGCCGGGGTCCGCAAGATCAGACCGCAGGTTCGCAGCCCGCAGCCATTAGAATTAGACCGCGCCGCTCAGCAAAAGCCCCCGGCAGCCATGATAGGGATGGCAGGTGCGGACAGCCGGCGCCCATCAACCACCGGCTCCGATACCCATGATGGGGTATGGAGGTGGGGACGACCTCGACATTTCTGGCAGCCCTGGGGTTACCCCGCAGAAAAAATTTCACCTCTTGGCGTTGGCGGCAGGTAGAGGGTGTGGCTGACCACAAGGCGCGCCGGCAGCCGGCAGGCGAGACGACCTGCTTAAGGCTCGACATACCCATCGGGGAAGCCTTCGCGCGGTTTACCGACTCGGCCGAGTGAGGATGAGCTCCGCCAAGCGCCTGCACGAGTTCACCGACGGTACGCAGCGTCCAGTTCCCAGGAGCGCGAAGATTATTGGACATCGAAATTTCCACCAAGGAAGCTGGCGGCGTGCGCGTCAGGTGGCCCATCCTCCGATGCCGCGAGGGGAGCGAAAAAGTGACGAAAATCTCGGACAAGCGGCGGAGTCTCCGACTAAAAAGATCGATGCACCCGGTAACTTACGTTCAAATGCGCGGCAGTAGTATGACGAAGCTTCTATTGCTCATTATGTTCTGAAACTCCTTCGTTACGATTTTCCCAAGGGATGGTTTTGGAACACGCATCCCACCCGTAAATGTGCCTATTTCCGAGTGTGCATAGTTTGTGGGTTTTGGATCGTGGATGGGGAAAAACGACCGAGGTTTGGTTTTGGGGTTCGGTTCTTTCGGTAGCTCCCGCGGAAGATCACGAACCATGAAGCGGACCACTCCGCACCCAGGATAGTCAAAGGTGGCATCCCAGGGCTTGCTATACTTCGACCAGTTGACTGACGTATTCTCGCATCGAATGCGGGCCGGGTTCATTCGGTCGCTTATCAAGTCTTCTTTCTTGATCCGATGGTAGAGTGCGTGCCTAGGCAGGAATTTGTCGTCTACTCCTCGATTCCCCTGCAACATTCGTTTGGGTCTCGCGCGTTGAGAAGAACCTGCGAATCCGTGCAGCAGCACGAGCAATATCGCCTGAGCTCGGATCAATCTCCCAGACAACCGGTCTGTTACGTCGCTCAGATAAGACGCCGAGAATGGTCCCATCGTTGAAGCACTCTACGTCGGCGTAAGTATCTCCCTTTGCGAAACAGATTGCAATTCCGCCCTCCCCTGTAGCAACGATACGGCTCGGCGTCAGCGTCCCTCCTTGCAGAGTCTCGAGCACTTCGCTCGCCCGATAAAATGCCATCGTCTTCGGGGGATCGGCACCATCGGGCCACAAGGAGGAATCTGATTCGATGGCCTTTAGTCTGGAAAAATGTCGCGCAAACTCCACATCATAGTTGATCGGAGTGAAGTCACCCGAAATGGCAGTTAATCCCCATTGCATAATGGGCGCATCATCTGGTCCCGATGTCACGAGCGGGATATATGGAACGAAGCCAAGGGTAGTTGTGTCCGCTGTCATCTCGTCCGTCCCCAGAGTTTATGTGCTTCACCGGTCGTAAGATCAGTGAACCCGCGAACTATCCAATCTCGGCCTTCGTCCATCCAAGCCAATATGCCGACGTCGTCACCAGACAACGGGCGACCCCGGGCGATAAGTTGTAGTTGCAATCCCTCCAACTGATCCATCTGCCGGATCACGCGCTGTGCTACAAAATGTAGCCGGCCACTATCTCGCGGCATAATAAACGATCCGGACATACTGAATGTCTCTGGTTCGGGCAAAAATCCATCACTACCACGCCCGGACCAATAGGACAGCAAAGAAAGTGCTTTGGAAAACGTCTCCCACCCAGCCCCACAGGGAATATGATTGACGTATGTTATCTCGCACTGCTGCACATCTATCACGCCTAAACCGTTCTCGACTACAAAATCCTTAAACCCTAACCATTCATGCTCAAATCTAGGTCGCATCTCATCCTCATACCGAGGATAAATCTCCCTGCCAGTAACTTTCCGCCAATTAATCGTGAAGCGATCTCTTTGAATCTGAATCAATCGCGTTGAAGGGTCGGCAATGAACCAAAACCGGCTTGTATTTGGCTCGAAACCGACACGTATTGGAGACTGCACAAAATGGCTTTGCCGTAACTCCTCGCCAAATTTCTCGATTTGCATAGGAAGGGCAGGGTGCTCTTCAGCTATCGGATAGTCTGAGCCGATCCTGCTCCAGTACCATCCGGCGTGAGGACTGCGCCAGCCAGCCAAAGGCAAAAACTGGACAGAGAGCACCACTTCCGAAACCGGAGGATCGGCGTACTCCGGACGGGGTGATAGCCGCGCGCTCATTCCAGGCAGCAGAGATTGCTCAACCTTGTTGTCGCCGCGATTCGCCCCACAACACACCATGAATCTAGCCCTAGGGGACGATAACCCGCAATGGACCGCCCTGCATAGCACCAATCGAAGTCAAGACCCCTTGAAGGTGCTTTTGGGACGAAACTCTCCACCTCAAAAACGCCCTAGGCCGTGTGGACGGATAGCGTGGGGTCGCAAATAGGGGGTTCCCGAATCGGGTTTTCATCGAATCAATGGGTGACCGGCAAGAGGGAGCCGGTCCATGCTGACGGGAATGACCGAGGGCGATTGGGAGATCGTGCTGGAGGTGTTCGGTGCGGCGCAGTCGCGCCGGGGCGAGCCGGGGCACGACGACTGCAAGTTCCTGGAAGCGCTGCACTTCTTCACGGTCCACAACATCACTTGGCGGGCGCTGCCGGCAGAGTTCGGCAACTGGAACAGCGTCTGGAATCGGTTCTGGCGGCTCAGCCGCTCGGGCGTGTTCGAGGCGTTCTTCCAGCCTCCTCGCCGAGACCAGCCAAACCGCGCATTTGGTACAGATGTTCGACAGCACCGTGGTGCGCGCGCACGTCTCGGCGGCCGGCGCAAAAGGGGGCAGCACAATCAGGCGCTCGGGCGCTCGCGGGGCGGGTTCTCGACCAAGATCCACCTCAAGACGGACTTCGACGGTCTGCCCATCGCCTTCCATCTGACCGGCGGAGAGGTGAGCGACTGCACCCAGCTCGAAACCTCGCTCGACATCGGGCCGGACATCACGCCGCGCGCCGCCCTGACCGACAAAGGCTACGATTCTGCGGCCAATCGCGCGGTCTGCCGGCGGCGGCGTATCGTCCCCGTCATCCCGTACCGCGCCAATGCCAAGGCCAGACCTGCCTCCTTCCCAAAAACGCTCTACCGCGCCCGCGCCCGCATCGAGCAGGCCGTCGGCAAGCTGAAGCGCTTCAAGCGCGTCGCCCTACGCTGCGAGAAGACCGCCGACAGCTACGGCGCCCTCGTCGCTTTTGCTTGCGGGCTGGTCTTGGTCAAATCCGTCCACACGGCCTAGCCAACTGGCGGGGCGCCTTCGGCCTCACCAGCAAGCCCCCTGCCAGCGCAGCCGGCCGGTGCTATGTTCCCTGCCATGGGCGAAATCTTCGAACTGGCGACCTACTCCGAGCTGCTTTCAGATGCAGCGCACATCCCTGGTCGGCCGAGCGCAGGCGTGGATCGAAGGCGGCGTGATCTATGCGGCCGGTGAGGACTATGCCGGCAACGTTGGCGTCGGCCATGTCGTCGAGGTGGCAGGGCAGCCGATGGTCGTGACGCACGTCTTCTCTCCGCCGCCAAGCAAATACAGACCTCGCCGCTGGGTCGCATGGCAGGGCATCGCGCAGCCGTTGCAGCAACCCGTGGCACCGCCGGCAGATAGCCCCTCCCGGGCGTCACAATCGACATGCAAGCGCCGCCGGAGGCGCCGTCTGCCCCAGCGCAGCCCTTTGCGCCAAGCGGCCTCCGCGTGTCGCCTGCCGATCGCTGGTAAGCTCACGGCGGGATGGCGTAGGGCCGATTGTCGCTAGGGGTGGAACGCAGCAGATTGCCGAGCTGCTATGCAGGCCGCTGAAACCTGCCGTCATGCGCCCGACCGCAACGGCCGCCATGGAAACCCGGCGAGTACCGCAAGTTGCCCCGACTGTAGAATGCGTTCAAGGGCCGAGCGATCGCCGTCCTGGGTCGCTTGGTCGGGGCGATTGGGTTCTGACGGTTTCCGATCGAAAGGGCTGGCGGCGGCCACGGGCGGGGATTCTAGGGTGATCACCGAACCGGGTTGGTGATCTGCGATGTCCTCGACGGTGGTGGATGGGTGCGGCAGCTTATGGGAGGCCCTGGCGCGGGTGCGGGACCATCGTCGCCGCGCCGGCAGGCGATATTCACTGCCCGGGCTGCTCATCTGCGCACCTCGAACCCGATCGAGAGCGTGTTCGCCACGGTGCGACATCGAACGCTGCGCAGCCGGGGCGCGTTGTCGCAGGACACTGCTCGACTGATGGTGTTCAAGCTCGTTACAGCGGCCGCGAAAACCTGACGCCGCTTGAAGGGCGAAAGCCAGTTGCCCAAAGTCGTCCGGGGTGTCAGATTCCGCAACGGTGTCGACGTCATCAACACGCCAGAGCAGACCGCCGCCTGATCGCGCCATCACCCAGGTTCAGCCATAGCTCTGCGGGTTCAGCCAGTGTGCTACAAGCTTGGCTTGCGAGTCCGTCTCGCGATCTGGCTGCGAGCCATTTCCTATGCTAGGATCGGTCACGAATCAACAATTGGAGCCCAAGACCATGAAGGAGCCCGGACTTGACCGTCGCTGTCCCCCCGCACCAACAGCTCGAAACCCTCAGGCGCCACCAGCAGGCCGAGGTCGTGCGTGAGGTGGCCTTCTATAAGCTCACTAACAGCACGGCTTCGAGGTTCTGATATGCGCATTGCAGACGCATTGCTCAACAAGACCGAGGAAATCGCTTTCCGCGAGCTAGAGGCAATCGTCGGCGATAACGCGCTAAGACTGTTCGCGAAACCGCGACTTCTCCGACGTAATCCTGAAAGACCGCACGCCGCTGGGACAGCGGGTGTTCGACTTTTACACCAGGGCACACGTCGATTTCGTCATCGCCGATGCGGAGTTGAAGCCGCTGATCGTGGTCGAGTACCGATGGCCCGATCCATGCTGACGCAGTGCAGCGCGACCGCGACAAGATTAAAGATGCGCTCTGCATCGATGCCGGCTTGGGCATTCTAAGAATCAACGCCAACTATGTGACGCGGCGCTACCGTGGCATCAGCGTGCTGCGTTGGATTATCGAAGTTACAGAGCTCGAAAAATGGTTTTACAAAGCACAGTTCGAGGGATCGGTGCCGTGGGATGAGCCGTTTGACGCAGCCATGATCATGACAGACGGCAGCGGCCGTAGGTGGCCATATTGGCTGTCGGTATCGGCCACGCAATCGATCAACTCCTTTATCGCAGCAACCGAACCAAAGAGCTGCAAGGGTTGGCAGGGAATCATCGGCGAGGATGAAGAAAAGAACCTGCACGAGCTGTCGTTTCTGTGGTTCGGCGATAGGATCATCTGGGCAAAGACGGCTATACGGATGCAGAACTTCCAATTCCCGTCGTACGATTTGCTCGGAGAAATCGCGACGTGTGAACTTGCCATGAGACTAAGCAAGTTTCGACGTGGTGAAGCCGAAGCGATCACGGCGGGGCAATTCCTCCGAGCCGGAATTCAGCCGACGCTGGAACAGGCTGCCGAGCAGCAAATGAAACAGAAGCGATCCTTCACGACTACCGAGCGGCGGCTTTTCGAGGCGGTTGACCTTGGCAGGATGGAAGCACGCATGCACGCGGTTGCTGCAATCAAGCTGTTGGTCGAGCTTGCCAAAGACAAAAGCGTTGACGTCGAAACGCGGATCAAGTGCGCCAATGACGTTTTGAATCGCGCTTATGGCAAGGTGGCAACACCCGGCGATTGGCAGCGAGTTGAGGTCGCAATCACGACGGCGCCGGTGGATGAGGTGGCAGTGCGCATTGCTGCTGCCAGCGTCGCCGCTAATCAGATGTCGGAAGTGGATCGCTACGTGGGCAAAGTCCCGCCCGACGAATGGCCCGAATGGCTGCGCGAGCAGATGGGCGAAGCCGGAATCAAAGCTTACCGCGAGCTGGTGAACGAAGCAACGAAGCCGGGGATTAGGCTGTCTTAGATACGGCGGGCACGCGTCTAAATTCCAACCACCGATCGAGGTCGCTGACCCGATAGCCGACCGCGTGCGTGTCGCCAACCTCGTAGTAGGCCGGGCCGATGCCGTGCCGACGCATGAACCACAACATTTTTGTGCCCAAGCCGATATACGCAGCAGCCTCCCCGGGCCGCAGTATGCGCTCGCGCCTGAGATCAGATGGCAGGTCGGTTTGATTGGCGATCGCAGCACGGAGCACGGCCAGCAGGTCGCTCTGACAGTTTCGTCCCTTTCTGCGATAGCTCACGGTGGAACCCTCCGCCGCCCAGAATGGGCATTCCGCCCCCGGCAGCCAATAGCGACGACTGCCCGTGCTGCCGTGGCTCCGAGGCTGGCGCCAGAATGGCGGCAGTGCGATGTGACCGGGCAGGGCTTGGCTGCATCCAGGCGGTTTATATCATTCGATCGTGACGAGCCGGGCGCCTTTACTCTGCATCTCCTGGCGTGCCTTCTCGCCGCCTTCGGGCGTGATCGGACGGGTTGCGTTTTGGATCACCCTGAGCTCGAACCCCTCGCCGAGCGCGTCGATGACCGTCGCGCGCACGCACACGTCCTCCGCCAATCCGACGACCCAGAGGCGCCTGATGCCGCGCTCCCGGAGTTCCGCCGCCAAGCCGGTCTGGTGGAAGGCCGAGTACTGATCGTGGTCAAACCGCACGCCCTTCGACACCGCGACCGCCGATTGGGGCAGCTTGAGCTCGGGATGGAAGCGGGCGCCCTCGCTATCCTGGATACAGTGCGGCGGCCAATCCCCGCCGCGTTCCTGAAAACTGATGTGCGCGATCGGATGCCAGTCCCGCGTCGCATAAATAGGGATTTCCGAAGCAACCGCGGCGGTGATGCAGGTGTTAATCACCGGTATCACGGCATGGCCGTCCTCGATCGGCAGTGCGCCGCCCGGACAGAAGTCGGTCTGCACATCAACCACAATCAAAGCATCGCCGGACTGCAAGGCGGTCTCGATCCTCACCATCGCTGTCATTCCCTCGTAGAGTTGGCGAACCCGCGCCTCCGCCCCCGACGCGGACCCCTCGTGCCCGACCTCATATTGGTGGCAACCCAAGGCCGGCCAAATGGTTGATGGGCCAATGACATCCCACGCTGCGACCGTCCGTGCCGAGAGGCGCTCGACGCCAAAGCCGCTTTATTTGAGGCTTCCTGCCCGTGATCACCGCTCGGCTGCTATGCGTCGGCTTTGCCCCCGGTAAGCGGATTGTCAACACCCCAAACCGGGCAAACCCCAGGATTTCTCGTTCTGCCATTCCTGAAGCGTGCGACACGCAGCTGTTGCGCAAGTTGGCGCTGGGTTAATCGTGGCGGCGCCGGTGTGTGCGAAGTGCCTGGGCGAGCTGTGCCACCGTGCGTGCCTTGGCAGGTGTCGCACCTTTCCCGCCGCCTGCCTTGCGCTCCGGGGGCGAGATGGCGCAGTCGGCTTCTTGCAGGTCTTGATTGCGCTCGTGGTGGTTAGGGGCCAGTCGCCTTCCGGTTCGTTGAACTTCTACACACTGATCGGGCACGCCTGCGTCGAAGCAGCGCGGCGCGCGCATCGAGCCGACCTGCCGCCTGCTACGGAGAGGCTGGCGCCGGAATGGGCCGCGGCGGGCCTAGGAGCGGGCTGGAGGCGGTTGCCGGGTGGTGGCGGTGCGGATTGCACCGGGCAGGGGATGGACGCGTCAGGCGGCGCTGGTCTCTGTTGGCTCGTGGCCGCCGCTCGGGAGCAGAGGCCAGCCTAGCAGGGGACGGAACCGCCGCACTGATCACCGCGGGGGTTGTCGCATCTTGACAGGATGCTTCAGAAATTGGGCGATGGCGGGCGCGCGTAATCCAAAAAAAGAATTGGCACGGGCGCGATATTGCCGAGCGGCGGTTTCTGGAGAAGCCAAAAAATAAATTAGCAGGGGTTTTTATTTCGGGGTCCGGCGCGGGTGTCGTCAATGTCGCTCGCGCCCGTGGAGCAGTAAGAAAGATGGGTGCTAACAGTAAGAGAGAGAGGGTCGAGATGACTTCCCGTACCCGTACGCGCGAGCGACATTGACGACATGCGGCCACCTCGCTTGGTGCCGCAAAAATTCGCCGCAAGCGATCGAGGCATCTTTCTGTATATAATTCATTGATACAGTTTCCCCTGTTGCTGCCCCGCCGATAATCAGCCACCCTGCCTGCTATGCAGGGCGAGTTTTTTCCGGACGCGTGCGACGGCGGCTTGCCGCTCGGCCTTTTCGCGCCCCGCGCGCTCGGCGAATGTGCTATGGACCTTGGTATTGACCTGCCAAGCCGTTGGTTGCCGGTGCCCGCTCTTCGCCTCGGCCCGGACCCAGCCCATAGCTTCCATGCTCGCCATTGTTTCCAGGAGTTCCCGCCTGGATTCCGGCGCCCGTAGCGGCCGGTAGTTGCGCACGATGTCGCGTGCGGCGATACGGCTTTCGCCGTGCGCCAGGATGAAGCTGGCGATCCACCCGGCGTGGCCGGTTTGCTCGGTCGCGAACATGATAGCTTCGGCCCGGAGCAAGTGCGGCAGCAGGATGTCTCGCATGTAGGATGTCGCGGCTGCTGCAGCCCCCACGCCGATAAAATCGACAACCTCTGCCGTGGCTCCCCGCGCTCGGGCATCGGCCATCTCGGTCAGGTGGAACAGCAGCGTTATCCGCGCCCACAAGCCCGGCCACTTGCCCAGCGCGCTCTTAAGACGGTCGCTTGCGTCGGGCATGGCGGCGAGGGCTTCCGCGAGGTCGAGTATGGTTAGCCGATGTGCATGAGCCTCGGCGCGCAGCACCACCGGCCGTATTCCGACTCCGAAGCTGTTGGTGGGGTGCAAGGCGGCAAGGGCGGGGAACAGGGCTGCGTAGCGTGCAAGTGCTGCGCTGTCAGGGCGGCGGTCCTCGCCACGCGACTGTCGGGCCGGGACGCAATAACAGAAGCGTTGGAGCAGCCCATCGTCTGCCGCGTTCTTCGCGATTGCTTGAATCGGACCGGGCTGAATGCCGCCGAGGATGCACGCAGACCAGTTCGGCATTGCGAAGGCGCCTCGACCTACCCGGTCGATTGTGTGGCGACCGCCGTTGTAGAGCCGGAGATAGGCACCGCGATCTGCACTGCCTTTGCCACCCGAGCGGTAGCGGTCGAAGCTCGCTACCCATTCCGCCATCTCGTCCTGCCGGATCAGCACCTTTCCGGCTGGCGCTCGCTGCGTCGCCTGGTAGTCGTCGCGAAGGACCTCGGTCAGTGCGTCGGTTGTGGTGCCCTCCACCATGTAGCGATCGAGACGTGGATGCTTGGGCTCAAGTTCGGGATCGCTGCCGGCGTCCTTCCACGCTTTAAGGTCGCAGCGATACCGCAGCATGGCCTGTTCGTGTCGCTCCCGTGCCTGCGTTTCTAGCTTGTCTATGGGTGCGGTTGTGACGCGGATGATTGGGGTTTTCAGCATGGAGGGGTCGCCAACAATGGCGCCCCAGATGCGGGGGTTTTCCGTCCAGGTGTCGTCGTTCTCCTTGGGCTGGATTCGCCAGTCGTCGTCAATGACGCTGGCGAGCGACACCAGCGCAGCGAGGGCGACAGCGGCGGGATCAACGCCCATCCGGGCTGCGCTGTCGAAGACGAAGGGGCCGATGGCTTCGGGAAGATGCTCGGGGCGCAGTTCGGGTGCTCCGGTCAGCTCCGCATCGGCAAGGAAGTCGAGCGGTTCGGGCCAGTCCGTCGCATCTTCGCTGCCCTTCGGCTCCGCTGCGAACGCATCAGTAGCGCGCTTGCCGTCGAGCAGCCTCCTGTAATGGGCGACCGCAACGCGGCATTCCTCGTATTCCCCGGCCATCTTGAGAATTGCTGCCCAGCCGGTCTGATGCTGATCGCCGAGCGTATCCCATAGTTGTTCCGCTGCGTCATCAGGCATCTGAGGACGTTTGTGAGCGTGCTCAAGCCACAGTTCTCTGGCGCGACCGGGATCGTTTGCGAAGGCAGCAGCAAGCCCGTGCGCCAGTTTGGTCCACACTGTCCTGTCGTCAAATTGCTTATCGTTCGGCATGGCAGAGACAACCACCGCCAGATCATCCGGGAAAGCCGCCAGCAGTTCATCAGGCGTCGGTGCTGCTTCGCCCCGATTTCCGCCTCCTGGTCCACCGGGCGGTTGCGCACCGATCAGCTTGGCTACTTCTTCCAAGAATTCGCAAATCTTATCCTCGGCTACCGCCGGCAGTTCGTCGCGGGGAAGGTCGGCCGGCCCGACCGGAAACCAGTTGAGTTTTTTACCGCTTTCGTGCTGACCGTACGCGACGAACTGTTGCCCGAAGCCGAGCACTTCGACCTTGCAGCTAATGCTGTTTTTGGGGTCATGCGTCGCCCCCTCAATGGTTACTTTGCCCGGCTTACCGTACGCGGCGCGATATAGCAGCAGCCCGCGAGGTAAGTCTGCTCGGCTCCGCCATATTGTGTAGCCCAGTTTAGCTACCGCAAGCGCGCGCACCTCCCCAGCCAATGCCGCATCGTCGATATCGACATCAACATTGCGGAATCCGTCGCACAGAATCCCAGTGTTAAGCGCCCGAAGGTCCGGCGCCGCCGTCGCCGCTTCCGGTGGAGTGAGCCGTGCGCGCCCCTGCCAGCCGTTACCGATCGGACGTTTGCCGCGCTTGCCTGGCGGGTTGCTGTCGTGCTCGGGAGAATAGACCGGTACGGGCGGGTATCCGTTCAGCCACAGCTTGGCTCGCAGGGCGGCGACGCTATCGAGTTCACTATCGCGACCTGCAGCAGCGACGGCCGTCGGCGGCGTCGCGTAGCCCTCAAAGTTTTCTCGTTTCTGCAGCATCTGTCTGTCTGTCTCTCTCTCCGTTGAGAGACCGGGCTGGACAACGGCGCCGAAGCGTGCCACACAAATGTCCTCTTCCGACACTCTCGCATGCACGCTTCCGGGGGCCGCGTTTCCAGCGCGGCCTTCCTTATTTCGTGTTGCCGTAAATCGCCGGCAGTCGATCGGCGTACGCTCGCACGTCTTCCAGCCGGACAACGGTGCGACGCCCGCGTTTCCGTAGCGGCAACACTCCCGTCCTTCCCAGCCGGCGCACCGTTGAGAGGCTTGCGTCGAGTATCCGACAAGTCTCCGCGAGACTGACAAGCTCAATCGGCAGCGGTGCAGTGATCGTGGCGGTCATGCGCTGTCTCCAGGCCCGCAGAAGCGCGAGCGTGAAGCCATGATCGCCACATAGTCGGAACTGTACCGATGCCGAATGCGCGGCGGGACACACGATGGCACGCCAAGGAGTGACGGGATCGGTTCGCGCCGATGCCGAATTGGCTGACTCGAAGGCATAGCCGCTATGCGGATCATCGGCCGGCTCGTGACAGTTCGTCGGCGCGGTGTGCAAACGTCCGGCTCGCCGCCCACGCCTCAGCATCGGCGAGCCTGTACACCACTCGCCGCGGCCCGAGTCGGCACCACGCCGGCCCGTCGCCGCTGACGCGCCAACGCTGGGCCGTGCGCGGAGCGACACGGTAGCGCTCGCAAAATTGCGGTTCATTCAAGTACGAATTTTCGAACGGCATATCTCGCCTCGGGCTGCGCCGGCTCGTGGTGAGCCGCCATTGCCTGGCATAGTCATCCCCCCGTGTGATTTTTCTGTTAGCTGCCGGCCCGAATTAGCTCGCGCGAGCCAACGCAACCACATTCGCGCTGTTGGCAGCTCCGGTCACATGATTTGCCCAAGCGTCCAGGGCGCGTTCGCGCTCAGCGGCAAAGTCGTGGCGCTGATAGACCGCGGCCACGCCCCGCAGCTTCGCCGGCCTGTGGCCCAGAAGCTTGTCGGCGACGATCGAGTCGAAATCCCATTGCTGCCAACGTACTGGGCCCCGTGCGCCGAAAATCGTGCAGCCGCCAAGGCACCAGTGCGGCGGGCTTACCGCCGGCCTTGGACGCCGCCTCAGCCCGCGCCGTCGCCACCAGAGTGTCGAGCTTCAACTTAGCTTTGCTGAAGCCGGAGACAGGCGCCTTGCCGGTGGTGCTGAACACGAAGTCGCAGCCGTCAATTCGCGACAGATTGCGAAGGATGTCCCGAGCGGCTGGTGCCAGATGCACGTCGTGCGGCTTCCCGTTCTTCATCCGCCTGCCGGGGATCGTCCAGCGGCTGAAGTCCGGCGACAGTTCCGACCAGCGCATGCCGGCGACCTCCTCGCGGCGCTGCAAACTCAAAATCAACAACCGAAACAGCGGACCGAAAGGGTAGGTCATGGCGCCCGTCGCGGCCCATATCTCGGCCAACTCGGCATCGCTCAGCATGCGCTCGCGCTCGGTGGTGCCACCCGCAACCGGAAGATCGGCAAACGGATTGCTGCCTACCTGGCCGCGTTTCATCGCCCACCTGAACGCTGCGCGGCTGTAGGCCAAGGTGCGCCCTGACATCGCGACCCGCCCTGCCAACGCCATCTTGTCGAGCACATTTGTGGCATCCGTCCGAGTGATCTGCGCCACCGGGCGACTGAGCAGCTCCGACAAGGAATAACGGATCGCACGCTGCGCTTCGGCGGCGTATTTCGGCCGCTTGTGGGCCAGATGCAGGCTCGCCCATTCGCTTACCAGCCGATCGAACGTGAATGCCGCCTCGGCCCGCTCGCGCTCCATCTGCGCCCGGGCTTTCTGCCGCTCGGCACGTGGGTTCACGCCCTGCGCTACCTGGCCAAGCCGGGCACGCGCTACGGCTCTCGCCTGTTCAACGGTAATGCTGCCCCATACACCGATCGGCTCGCGCACCTTCCTGCCGGCCGGATCGCTCCACTGGACGACGAACACCCGACTGCCCTTGGCCGTGAGTCGCACACCCAAGCCCGGGCAGGCCGAGTCGAACAGGAGTCGGTCCTTCTTTCCGGGTTCCAGCTTCAGGGAAGCAAGCCGGCGATCGGTGAGCTTCTGCAAGGCCTGACCCTTTCCGGTTTTTTGCGGACCTCATGCGGACCCGGCAGCTAGGTCCGCAATGGGTCCGCAAGGCGGCTTGTGGCGACAACAATAAGCGGTTCTCAGGCTGTCTTGCAAGTAAAATGGCGAGGTTTGGCGAAATACGGCGACCCGTGCGGACCCAGTTTCGCTTATTCGTAATCAGTAGGTCCTCGGTTCGAGTCCGAGCGTCGGCACCATCTAGCCCGGCTCGACGACGAACCGATCCGCGTTGTCGAGCCGCCACAGCGGCCGGGCATCGGCGCTTGGGTCAAGCCACGTCGCCCAGTCCTCCACGCGCAGCACCACCGGCTGCCTTCCATGGAACCGGTCCAGCGGCGGCGCCGGATCGCGCATCACGATGGTGAAGCTGTCCACCGTGCCGGCGTCCGTCGTGCGGCAGCGGTCCCACAGCCCTGCGAAGCAGAACCAATCCTCGCCTCGCGGCCAGACGTGCCAGCGGGTCTTGTTCCCCTTCGTCCCGGTGAACTCGGTCCAGCCCTCCGCCGGCACCAGGCAGCGGCGCCTCGCGAACGCGTCCCGGAACGTCCGCGACGTGGCGAGCGTCTCCGATCGGGCATTGAACGTCGCGAGCTTGAAGTCGCGCAGCGTCCCTTTGTGCCACCAGGGCACCAGCCACCAGCGCGCCATCGCCAGCTCAACCCCGTCCTCGTAGCGGCGGAAGATCGGCGCCGGATCCGTCGGGCGGACCCGCTCCTGCGGCTCTAGGTTCGGCGCCGCGTGCGGCGGCGGGAAGCGCAACGGTAGCTTGAGCTGCGCGAACCCGTTTGCGTAGTCCCCGTAGGCCTTCGCGCGCAGGTACTCGTTACACATCCCTCGCTGCGCTCTTCCCGACCCGCGTGCAGGAGCAGAACCACGGTCGCGCGCTTTGCCTCGGCCTGGTCGGGCCGCAAAGCAGGGCAGCGGCCGGGCGAAGTGTGTCACCTGCCTCGCCCGGCCTAACCACGGCGGGGACCGGGGGACGGTCTATGCCGAGGCTGACGATCAACTTACCACAACCCGCGATCGTTGGCTCGTGAAAGTTGATGCTGCACCCTGCCGCGAGGGCACGATTTGGGCGCCGCTGGCAGTCGGCATTGCCGGGACGGCGCGCCAGGGCGGCGTTCTTCATCCCCCGACAGCCGCCAGCCCCCAATGCCCTTGGCGATGGTCCGCGCTGCCGCGCGGATCGGCGGGCTGCTGCGCCAGCACCACGGCGGAGCCGTCGGGGTGCGCGTACTTTATGGCGGTTGGCGCGTCGTGGGGCCGTGGCACAGGAACCGGGTCGCTTGTCGGGGTGAAGCCAGCTTCCGTCAGGGCGGTGTGTGCGGCTTCGTAGCTCGCGAACCGCATGATGATGGCGCCCGAGGGAGCGGGCTCATCCGGGATCAAATCCCAAGCGAGCATCGCGTCGCTCTCCGGCGCGGCAGCTTCCGAGCGGGTCGGGTCGCTCATGGCCCTTGGCTCCTCGCCTGACGCACAAACGCCAACCATCGGGGCCGGATGCACTGCAGCCGTGCTGTTGTTGGGCGGCTCGCGATCCCGTTACAAAGACGGTCCTCTGCCCGGAGCCGCGCGCTCCGGGGCGGCGGCGAGCGTGCGGCGCAACAGGCTGGCCGAGGCGAAGGTGACATGCCCGGCGATCTCGGTCTCGACCTCGACGGTCCCGGCGCTCAGGACCCCTCCCCTATACTATGATGTGGTGAACAGAAACGCGATGCCCATGGAACGCGACGAAGCCATAGCCCGGCTCAAGCGGCACGAGACCGAGTTGAAGCGGCTCGGCGTCGAGCACCTCTATTTGTTCGGCTCGACGGCGCGCGGCGACGCCAGCCCGGATTCGGACGTCGATCTGCGCTTCGACTACGACCAGGGAGCGCTCGGCCTTTTCCAGTTGATGGACGTGAAGGAGCGCGCATCGACCATTCTCGGCCGCAAAGCCGACATCATGACGCGCGACAGCCTGCACAAGCTTTTGCGGGAGCGGATCGAGGCGGGGGGCGGTACTTGTGCTCTGATGGCGGCTGGCTTGCTCGTCCCGCGCCTCACTGATACCGCCGAGGCTATCGCCAAAGCAGCGCCGCTGTGAGGCGTGCATTTTCCGCCCGCGCCCACCAGTGAGCTGCGGCGTTGCGCCGCCACGTCGGGCTCGCCCCACGCGCCGTCGTGCCAGGTGCTCCCCACAGGTGCAGCTCGCGGATCGCAAGGCCGCGCCCGCCGTCGCGCTCGGCGCGTCGCTTCCAGGGGGTGGGCCGCGAGCTCATGCAGGAAAAGAGCCGTACTACGAGGCGGCCGTCCCGGCCAGCATTCGCGCAACCGGCCGAGCCTCGGCATCCGGTCGTCTGGCCTCCCTTGCGGGACTACTACGGCCCAGGCAAATCCTTCGCCGCACTCGCCTCGGCGAGCCGCCGCTCCGCCATCGGCCGCCACGGCGCGTCGGGGGCAGCGGCGGCGAGCGCGCGGCGGAACAGGCTCGCCGACGCGAACGTCACATGCCCGGCGATCTCGGTCTCGACCTCGGCGGTCTCGGCGGCGAGCGTCGCGTCGAACCCCTCCGCCAAGGCCCGGATCCAGGCAGCGGCGGCAGCACGCCGGTCGCCGAGGCTGAGTTCGGCGCGCCCGAGCAGCACGTAGCCCTGCCGCGCGCGTGGGTCGTTCGGCGCCATCGCCGCGAGCTGGGCGCGCAGCTCGCTGACCAGCTTGCCCTCCTCCTGCACGCGAAGCTGGGCAGCGGCGATGCGCTCGGCGAGCGGCGCGGCCGGCAGTCCGGGATCGCCGCCAACCAAGTAAAGCCCCAGCGCCAGCGCGGGCACGAGCATCAGGAGCATCACCAGCGGCCCGCGGGCGGCGGAGCGCGGAGCCGCGTCCTCCGCCGCCGCCGCGGCCAGAATCCGCCGCTGCACCTCCAGCACCGCCTGATCGTGCTCGGCGGCGCCAAGCCGGCCCTCGGCGGCGTCGCGGTCGAGTTCGGCAAGCTGGGCGCGGTGCAGCGCCAGCGCCGCCTCCCGCCGGCCGCGCGCGCGGCAGCCGCGCGCGAGCATGATCGCGAGCGGCGCCAGCGTCACCGCCGCCAGCCCCAGCAGGGCCGCCCAGATCATGGGCCGATCAGGCGCTCCAGCCGGGCGCGCTCGGCCTCGGAGAGCGGCGGCGGCGGAGATTTCGCGCGGCCGCGCCATCCGACCGCGACCACCGCCCCGCCCACCACGAGTGTCAGGACCGGCGCGCCCCACAGCAGCAGGGTCTGCGGCTCGAAGGGCGGGCGGAGTTCGACGAAGCTGCCGTAGCGCGCCACCATCCAGGCGACCACCTGCCGGTCGGTCCAGCCGGCCGTCACCTTCTGGCGGACGATCTGGCGCAGGTCGCGCGCGAGGTCGGCGCTCGATTGCTCGATGCTCTCGTTCTGGCACACGAGGCAGCGGAGCTGCTCGCCGATGTACTCGGCGCGCCTCTCAAGCACGGGATTGGCCAGCATCTCGGAGGGATCGTCGATCGCGAACGCCGGTGCCGTGACGAACAGCGACAGCACGGCAACCAGGACCAGCCGCCTCATGCGTAGGTCCGCAGCAGCGAGGCGAGCTGGTCGTGCGCCACGTCGGCCGAGAGCGCGCCGGCCCAGCGCCAGCGGATGATGCCGGATTTGTCGATGAAATAGGTCTCGGGCACGCCGTAGAGGCCGAAATCAAGTGCCGCCCGTCCGGGCCGGTCGGCGGCCAGGCGCAGATAGGGGTTGCCGTGGCGCCGGAGGAAGCCGAGCGCGTCCTGTGGCGCGTCCTTGTAGGCGATGCCGTAGATCGGCACGCCCTGATCGTGCAGCGCGATCAGCTCCGGCGCCTCCTGCACGCAGGGGACGCACCAGGAAGCGAAGAAATTGACCAGCACCGGTCGCGGCGGCGCGCGCAGCTCGGAACTCGCAAGACCCGGCCCCGCGCCGAGCGGCGGCAGCACGAAATCCGGCACCGGCTTGCCGACCAGCGGGCTCGCCACGCCGTGCGGGTCGTAGGTGCCGCGCTGCATCCGCTGCAACATGACATAGAAGATGCCCCCGCCCGCGGCCGCGACGGCAAGGGGTGCGGCCAGCAGCAGTTGCCGGCGCTGCATCAGGCCGGCACCGCGACCGCCCGCCGCCGGGCCGGCGCGCCGACGCGCAGCCGCCGATCGGCGAGCGAGAGCGAGCCGCCGAACGCCATGATCAGTGCCCCGAACCAGATCCACGGCGCCAGCGGATTGACGTGCAACCGCAGCACGGCCTGGCCGCCGCGCTCGTCGCCGAGCACGGCATAGAGGTCGCGAAAACCGTTGGTGCGGATCGCGACATCGGTGGTGGTCTGCTGCTGCAACGGGAAGGAGCGGCGCGAAGGGCGCATGACCGCGACCGTGTGGCCGTTGCGGCTGACGCGGATGGTCGCGATCCGATCCACGAAGTTGGAGCCGTGGCCGCTCGCGATCGCTTCGAGCGTCCAGGCGTAGCCGCCCTCGGTCACGGTCTGGCCGGGGCGCACGGCGACGATGCGGTGCTGCGCGAGCGACATCCCCGCGATCCCGGCGATGGTCACGCCGAGCCCGGCATGAGCGATCGCGGCCCCCAGCGCGCCAAGCGGCAGACTGCGCACCCGCCGCGCGCTGTCCCTGAGCGGCACGCGGAAGACGCGCAGCCGCTCGGCGAGGTCGGCGGCCGCTCCCCCGATCAACCAGGCGGCGGCGGCGAAGGCGAGGAACGGGGCGGCTTTGAAGCCGATCGCGGTGGTGAGCCCGACCGCGAGTGCGATCAACGCCACCCACCACAGCTTCAGCAGCGCCGGAAACAGCGCCGCGCGCTTCCACGGCAGCATCTGTCCCACCGCCATCGCTGCAAACAGCAGGCCCGCGAGCGGGAACACGGTCGCCTCGAAATACGGCGGTCCCACGCTGATTTTCACGCCGAAGAACAGGTCGGCCAGCAGCGGATACATCGTGCCGGTGATGACGACCGCGCAAATCGAACACAGCAGAACATTGTTGAGCACCAGCGCGCCCTCGCGCGACACCGGCGAAAACAGGCCGCCGGCGCCGAGCAGCGGCGCGCGCCACGCGAACAGCACCAGCGAGCCGCCGATCAGCAACGCGAGCAGGCCCAGGATGAACACGCCGCGCGTCGGATCGTTGGCGAAGGAATGCACCGAGTTGAGGATGCCCGAGCGCACCATGAAGGTGCCCGAAAGCGAAAGCGAAAACGTGCCGATCGCGAGCAGGACGGTCCAGACTTTCAGCGCCTCGCGCTTCTCGACCACGATCGCCGAATGCAGCAGCGCCGTGCCGGTGAGCCAGGGCATCAGGCTCGCATTCTCGACTGGATCCCAGAACCAGAACCCGCCCCAGCCAAGCTCGTAATAGGCCCACCATGAGCCGAGCGCGATGCCGCAGGTCAGGAAGCACCAGGCGCCGAGCGTCCAGGGCCGCACCCAGCGCCCCCAGGCGGCATCGACCCGGCCTTCCAGCAGGGCCGCGATGGCGAACGCGAACGGCACCGCGAAGCCGACATAGCCGGCGTAGAGGATCGGCGGGTGGAAGGCGAGGCCGGGGTCCTGCAGCAGCGGGTTCATCCCCTGCCCATCCGGCGGCGGCGGCCAAAGGCGAGTGAACGGGTTGGAGGCAAGTAAGCAAAAAAGCAGGAAGCCCACCGAACTCAGGCCGAGCACGCCAATCACGCGCGCCCGCAGCGAACTCGGCAGCCGCGAGCCGAACGCCGCGACTGCGCCGCCGCAGAGGCCGAGGATCAGGCACCAGAGCAGAATGGAGCCTTCGTGATCCCCCCAGGTGCCGGTGACCTTGTAGAGCAGCGGCTTCAGCGCCGAGGAGTTCTCGGCGATGTTGAGCACCGAGAAGTCGTCGGTGACCGCGCTCCACACCAGCGCCGCGGCGGCCGCGAGCAGGGCGAGGAGCTGGCCGATCGCGAGCGGCGGTGCCGCCTGCATCAGGCGCGCATCGCGCGCCTGGGCACCCCAGAGCGGGATCACCGCCTGCGCACCCGCGAGGACGACGGCAAGGGCGATCGCGAAATGTCCGAGTTCGGGGATCAATTCAGCCCTTGCCCTTCACCACCATCGCATCCCAGGTCGCGGCGGGCGGCGGCGGACCGGCGGCGGGATTCCAGCGGCCGCTCTTCTTCAGCGCGTCCACCACGTCCTTGGGCATGTAGTTCGCATCGTGTTTGGCGAGCACCTCGGAGGCGCGAAAAGTGCCGTCGGGATCGAGCGTGCCTAACGTGACCACGCCCTGACCCTCGCGGAACAGATCGGGCAGCACGCCGCGGAAGCTCACCGGCACCGATGCGGTGCCGTCGGTGACGGCGAAGCGGGTGAGCGGCACATCGCCGGCCTCGGTCTTGCGGACGCTGCCCGCCGCGACCAGCCCGCCGAGCCGCACCAGCCGGCCGGGGGCCGCGTGCTCGCCGAGCGTCGAGGGCGAGACGAAATAGACCAGGCTGCTGCTGACTGCCGAGAGGCCGAGCGCGGTCGCCGAACCCAGCCCGACGCCGCAGGCGAGGATCAGCACCAGGCGGCGGCGCTTGCGGGTCATCGCGTGCTGCGTCCCGCATCGAGGGCCGCGAGCCGGCGGCGGGCGGCGCCGAGGCGAAAGCCCGCCTGCACCGCGAACCCGATCGGCACGATCAGGCCGATCGCGTAGGCGCCGGCGATGAACGGCCAGAGCGTCACGCCGCGTGCTCGGCGCGCGCCATCAGCAGCGCGCGCACCCGCCGCTCCATCACCGCGGCGCGCAGGCGGGCGATGACGATCGCCGCGAAGGCGAAGGTGAAGCCGATTGCGGCGAGTAGGAGCGGCCAGAACATCGGCAGATACATCTTTGGGGCGCCGGTGAGCGTGATCGTGTCGGGTTGATGAAGCGTGTTCCACCAATCGACCGAGAACTTGATGATCGGCAGGTTGATCGTGCCGACCAGCGCAAGCACCGCCCCGGCGCGATAGCCGCGCTGCGGGTCGTCGAAGGCTCGCACCAGCGCGATATGGCCAAGATAGAGGAAGAACAGCACCAGCACCGAGGTGAGCCGCGCGTCCCACACCCACCACGCGCCCCACATCGGCTTGCCCCACAGACTGCCGGAGGCGAGGCAGACCGCGGTGAACGCGGCTCCCACGGGTCCGATCTCGACCGCGGCCAAATCGGCGAGCGGATGGCGCCATACGAGCGAGGCGAACGAGCAGGCGGCCAGCGAGAGATAGCCGGCCGAGGCGAGCCATGCGGCGGGGACGTGGATGTACATGATCCGCACCGCGTTGCCCTGCTGCCAGTCGGCGGGGGCGAAGCCAAGGCCCCAGATCAGGCCGGCGGCGGTCAGCACGATGGCGGCGGCGTTCAGCCAGGGCTGGGCGAGGGCGGCGACGCGCAGAAAGCGACCCGGATTGGCGAAGCGATGCAGATTGCGCCCGCGGCGGCGGGTTGCGAGGGCAGTGCTGGCGTCCACGCCGCGACCATAGCGAAGCCGGGCGCGCGATTGAAGGCGGTTCGCGGATCAAGATCGTAACGACCTAAACCGGCAGCCTGATCCGCGCCCGCAATCCGCCCATCGGGCTCTGCTCCAGATAGATGTCGCCGCCGTGCGCGCGCACGATGTCGCGGGCGATCGTCAAGCCAAGCCCGGTGCCGCCGGCGGCCCCGCTCTCGAACGGGCGGAACACGCTCTCGCGCCGCTCCGGCGGAATCCCGGGCCCGTCGTCATCGACCGTCACCTGCACATTCCGCCCCTGCGGCAGCGCCGAGAGCGCGATCCGCCGCGCGTGCCGCCGCGCATTGTCCACGAGGTTGGTCAGGGCGCGCCGCACCGCGTCGGGCCGCAGCCGCAGCGTCATCCCCCGCGGCGCCTCGAATGCGACCTCGGCGCCCGCGCGCCGCGCGCCGGTCGCGACCTCCTCGAGCAGGGCGGCGAGATCGACCGGCTGCGCCTCCTCGGTGCCCTCGCCGCGCGCAAACGCGAGATAGCCGCCGATCATGCGGTCCATCTCCTCCACATCCGCCGTCATTTCGGCGACGTCCGGCGCAATCGCTTCGGTCGGCGGCAGCATCGCGATCGCGAGCCGCAGACGCGTCAGGGGCGTCCGCAGATCGTGGCTGACCCCGGCCAGCATCTCGACGCGCTGTGCCAGGAAGCGCCGGATGCGCTCCTGCATCCGGTTGAACGCGGCACCCGCCTTGCGCACTTCCGATGCACCCTCGGGCTTGATCGGCCCGGCATCGCGGCCCATGCCGAACGCCTCGGCGGCGGCGGCGAGGCGGCGGATCGCGCGCACCTGGTTGCGCATGAACAGTGCCGCGATCCCGAACAGCAGCAGGGCACTGCCGCCCACCCACACGACGAAGATGTAGATCGCCGAGGTGGACAGCCGCTTGCGCGGTGCCTCCACCACCAGCACGCCGTCAGCGAGCTGCACGCGGATCAGCACCGATTGCGGATTGGATGTCCAGTCCATCGTGAACGGGCGCGTGAGTTTCTGGTTGAGTGCCGCCGAGAGATCGTTGTCCATCGGCCCCAGCACGGTCTTCTGCTTCACCGGTTGCAGCGTCGCCCCCGGCTCGATGCGCATGTCGAAAATGTATTCGTCATGTGCCATCTGCATGATCCAGGTCTCGTTGGCGCGACCGGGAAAGCGGCGCATCAGATCGAGCACCGAGGCGACCTCGCCCGCGACCGACCCCGACAGCCGGCGCGAGACGATGTCGAGATGGCTGCCGTAGAAGATCTGCAACGCGACCGCCTGCAGGATCAGCAGCGGCAGCAGGATGATCAGCAGGCTGCGGCCGAGCAGCGAGCGCGGCACCAGCCGCCTTGCGATGCGGCCGAGACCGAGGCCAAGGTTCGCGCGCATCGCGCCTCAGCCGCCGGGCTTGAGCACGTAGCCGCGGCCGCGGACGGTGTGCAGGAAGCACGGCTCGCGGCTGTCCGGCTCGATCTTGCGGCGCAGCCGCGTCACCTGCACGTCGATGGCGCGCTCGCCGGTCTCGTCCATCCCCAGCACGGCGGCGAGATCCTCACGCGACAGCACCTCGTTCGGCCGCCGCGCCAGCGCCCGCAGCAGCGCCGCCTCGCCGCCGGTCAGGTGGATCGGCCCGTCCGGACCGCGCAGGGCCGCCCGCGCGACGTCGAACTCCATGGCACCGAGCCGCACCGGGCCGGGCGGGTCGGTGCTCGGCGGGGGCGGTGCGACACGGCGCAGCATCGCGCGCAGCCGCAGCACCAGTTCGCGGGGCTCGAACGGCTTGCCGAGATAGTCGTCGGCTCCGGCCTCGAACCCCGCGATGCGGTCCTCCGGCGCGCCGCGCGCGGTCAGCAGCAGGATCGGCACCGAGGCGTCCTCGCGGCGCAGCGTCTCGGTGAGCGACAGCCCGCTCTCGTCGGGCATCATCACGTCGAGCACCAGCAGGTCCGGCTGCATGAAGCCGAGCTTGGTGCGCGCCTCGGCCGCGTTCTCGGCGACCGTCACGCGAAAACCGTGCTCGGCGAGATAGCGCGAGAGCAGCCCGCGCAGCCTCGCGTCGTCGTCCACGACCAGCACGTGCGCCTCGGCGCTCACGCGCTTCGCGCCCGCTTCGCCGGCTCGGGCGCGTCGACATAGGCGCGCGCCGCCTCATCCATGATGCCGCGCATCACGCGCCGGAAGCCCTCCACCGCCGCCGGCCCCGCCTCGCGATAGGCGGCGAGCAGCCGCTCGCGCTGGCGCTCGAACAGCCGCCGTTCCAGCGCCTGCCCGGCCGGCGTCAGCGTCAGCAGCCGCTGGCGCCGGTCGGCGCGGCCCGTCGCCTGCGCGACCAGCCCGCCCGCCACCAGCGCGCCGAGGACGCGCGCGAGGCTCTGCTTGGTGATGCGCAGGATGGCAAGCAGCTCGGAGACCGCGATCCCCGGGTTCCGGCCGATGAAGTGCAGCGCCCGGTGGTGCGCGCGGCCCAAGCCCAGCTCCGCGAGAATCGGGTCGGCCGCGCCGGTGAAGTCGCGATAGGCAAAAAACAGCATGTCCTGGGCCGCGCGCATGTCCTCCTCGCGCAGGAACAGCAGCGAGGAGCCGGCGGGCGCGGCGCGGGGGTCGATCAGGCTCACGGCGTGGCTCTGATTTGGGCTGACATCGGCTGGCCACTCTGGCCGGGCATATCTGGCATTCGTGTGGCATAGGGCAGCGTTGTTGACTTATCTGCCACGCCCCCATAGCGTTGGCAACAGCCGAGCGACTGCATTTTGTGGAGGTGCCTGATGGCGCTCGTTCCTTACGATGACCGCGATGGCTGGATCTGGTGGGACGGCAAGCTGGTCCCCTGGCGCGAGGCCCGGCTCCATGTGCTCACGCACGGGCTGCACTATGCCAGCGCGGTGTTCGAGGGGGAACGCAGCTATTCGGGCAACATCTTCAAGCTGCGTGAGCACACCGAGCGGCTGCTCGCCTCCGGCCGCATCCTGGGCTTCGAGATCCCCTGGACGCTCGAGCAGATCGAGGCTGCCTGCCGCGAGGTGGTGGCCGCGAACAACCTGACCGAGGCCTATGTGCGGCCGATCGCCTGGCGCGGCTCGGAGATGCTGGCGGTAGCGGCGCAGCAGACCAAGATCCATCTCGCAATCGCGTGCTGGGCCTGGCCCAATCTGTTCGGCGCCGACCGGATGAAGGGGGTGCGGCTCGGAATGGCGCACTGGAAGCGGCCGCATCCGGAGACCGCGCCCACCGAATCCAAGGCCGCGGGTCTCTACATGATCGGCACGCTCGCCAAGCACGAGGCGGCGGCCGGCGGCTGGGACGACGCGCTGATGCTCGACTGGCGCGGCCGGGTCGCCGAGGCGACGGGCGCCAACATCTTCTTCGTGATCGACGGCGAGGTGCACACGCCGACGCCCGACTGCTTCCTCAACGGCATCACGCGGCGCACCGTGATGGGGATTGCGCGGCGCCACCAGCTCAAGGTGATCGAGCGCGCCATCATGCCCGACGAGTTGCCGCGCGCGTCCGAGGCGTTCCTAGCCGGCACTGCGGCAGAAGTGACGCCGGTGCGCCAGATCGGCGAGCATTCCTACACGCCGGGCCGGATCACCGAGACGCTGCTTCGCGACTACGAAGGCCTGGTGCGGATGACGCCCGAGGAGGTCGCGAAGCGGGCGGCGTAGTCAGCCGCCCAGCAGACGCTGCAGGAGCGGGTGACGGGACGTGGCGAACGGGCTGACGATCGTCAGCCCACCCCATGCGAACCCGTCCTGCATGTCCTCCGACAACAGCAGATCGCAGCCGGCATTGGCGGAGACGGCGACGACCACGGAGTCCCAGATCGACAGCCGGTGCAATACGGAAAGCTCGCATGCTCGGTCGAAGGTCCGCGCCACTGTCGGCTCGATCAAAAACGTGGCGGCCCAAAACCGTACCGTTGTCAGTGCCGCTTCGCGCGGTCGGCCCGCTTTGCGGACAAGCACGTTAAACAGCTCGCCCAGACATTGCAGCGGAACGACGACGTTGCCCACATCAAGTCGGTCCACAAGGTCACGGGCGAGAGCATTGCGGCGGTCATCGCCGAACCCCGCAGCGTAGGCCAGCACGTTGCTGCCCAGCGCGACCCTCAATCGTCGTAAGCGTCGTCACGCGAGAACCGCCCGAGGTTGAGCGTGGGCTGTGCCCGAAGGTGTTCGAGGAGTCGGCGCTTCGCGGCCTCTCGTCCCGCGCCTGCATTCGCGGCCGGCTCGATCCGCGCGACCGGCCGGCCGTCCTCGGTCACGAGGTAGCTCTCCCCCTCGCGCACCTCGCGCAGCACGCGGCAGAACTCCCGGTCCGCCTCCGCCGCCGTAATCGTCTTTTCCACGACACACACCTGAAAACGACAATGCCTCATTTATCGGCCACCCGGCCGCGCTTCAACCCCGGCTTGCACGCGCCGTCGCTCCGGGCGCTAAATCCGCTGCGGCAGCAACGAGGCGCCCATGACCGACGGCACGTTCCGCAGCGGCATCTTTCTCGCCCCCTATCACCCGGTGGACGAGGATCCGACGCTGCTGATCCGCCAGGATCTCGAACTGGTCGAGTGGCTCGACCGGCTCGGCTTCGAGGAGGCATGGATCGGCGAGCACCACTCCGCCGGATTCGAAACGATAGCCTCGCCCGAGCTGTTCATCGCCGCCGCCGCAGAGCGCACCCGGCGCATCCGCCTCGGCACCGGCGTCGTCTCGCTGCCGTACCACAACCCGCTGATGGTGGCGCAGCGCATCGTGCAGCTCGATCACATGACGCGCGGGCGGGTGATGTTCGGCGCCGGGCCCGGCCTGCTCGTCTCCGACGCGGTGATGCTCGGCATCGACCCCAACACGCAGCGCGATCGCATGATGCAGGCCTTGGCCGTGATCCTGCGCCTGTTTCGGGGCGAGACCGTGACCGAGCACACCGACTGGTACACGCTGGTCGGCGCCCGGCTGCACCTGCTGCCCTACACGCGCCCGCATCCGGAGGTCGCAGTCGCCAGCATGGTCTCGCCCTCCGGCGGTCGCGCGGCGGGGCGGCTCGACCTTGGCCTGCTGTGCGTCGGCGCCACCGACCCGTCGGGATTCGACGCGCTCGGCACCAACTGGCAGATCGCCAAGCAGATCGCCGCCGAGCACGGCCGCACGATGGACCCCGCCCGGCTGCGGCTGGTGGCCCCTATGCATCTGGCCGAGACGCGCGAGCAGGCGCGGGCGGATGTACGGCACGGCCTCGTGCGCTGGATCGACTACCTCTCGCGCCTCAGCCCCGAGCGCTTCGCCCACCTCGCCGGGCGGGACCCGGCGGACGGGCTGGTCGAGAGCGGCCTCGCGGTGATCGGCACGCCCGACGACGCGATCGCGATGATCGAGCGGCTGCAGGGGAAGCAGGGCTGGTTCGGTTGCTTCCTGAACATGGCGACCGACTGGGCGAACACCGAGCGCACCAGGCAGAGCTACGAACTCTACGCGCGCTACGTCGTGCCGCGGATGCGCGGGGCGAACGCGCACCGGGCGGCCTCGCTCGAATGGGTGAGCGCCGAGGCCGAGCGCTTCGCCGACCTGCGCCAGGAGGCGGTGAACCGGATGTTCGCCACGCACGAAGCGGAGCAGCGGATGAAAACGGGCGCTGTGTAGGACCGAGGCCTCCTCGTCAGGCCGGTCGCTCCGCCGGCTCCTCCGGCTCCACATCGAAATGCGCGACATAGGCGGCGAATCGTGCGCGCTGTTCCCCGGCATCCAGCCCGTAATCGGCGAGCCGGTAGCGGTTGTGCCCATAGCCGCCGTTCGGACGGCTCTCGACCAGGGCCTGCATCCGCGCCGCCGCCTGCGGCGGCAGCTCGCGGCCGAGTGCGGCATAGAGGCAGCGGACCGTGCCGATCGGATCGGCGATCAGCGCGCGGTGATGCAGATGCAGCACCGCGCCGCCGGCACCCGCGTGCATCATGCTGGCGGCACCGATCGCCCAGTGCGTCGCAATCTGCCGCCCGATCTGCGCACGGTCCACCTCGCGCGCGAACGGCGCGCGCAGGATCTCCGTCAACCGCGCCACCGACCCGAGCACGCGCACCGGATCGCGATGCAGCATGACGATCCGGGCATCGGGATAGACGGCGCGGAGCGCATCGAGCGCAATCACGTGGTCCGGCGACTTCAGCACCCAATGCCCGGCGGTACCCGCCCCATGCTGTCTCGTCTGGTGCTGCAAATGCTGCAAAAAGCGGTGGTGAAAACGATAGGCCTGCCGATGCCCGACCCGATCCAGCCAGTGCCGGTACGAGGGCACGTAATGCGTCATGTCGAACCGCAGGCTCTGCAGCACATGGGCGGTGATCTCGGTGCATTCCTGCGGGCTGGTCGCGTCGATCGGGTGGAACTCGCGAAATCCGGGTGCCAACTGGTCGAACAGGCGGAGCTGCCGATCGACGTCGCGGCAGGCGGCCTCGGCCCCGTCCGGTCCCGGATAGGGACGGATCGTCTGCCAGCAGCGCGGCGCGCGATGCAGCGGATCCTCGGTCAGCAAGGCGTGCAGGAAGGTGCTGCCGCTGCGCGGCAGGCCGGTGATGAACACGGGTGCCGCGATGGTCTCGTCCAGGATCGCCGGATCGGCCGTCTCCTGCGCCCGCATCCGCAGCAGATTGCCGAGCAGCCGGCCCATGTCCCAGCGCGCGCCCATACGGCCGAACAGATTGAGCCGCGCCTCCTCGTCGTAGCAGGCGAGCAGCAGACGCAGCGGTGCCGTGATGTCCCAGGGACCGAAATCCTCCAGGCCGGTGCGCCGCCGGGCGGACGCGATCATCTCGTCGGCGTCCAGCCGCGGCTCGCTGCCCACGACATCGGCGAGGCGGATGGCAAAATGGAGGAGTTGCGATCGGATCGACACAGGCCGGCTCCAGGGCAAATCTTTACCGTTTGAAGCGCATCAGGGGCGTTCGGGCACGAGTAACGAGCGCGCGAAGCGCAGTTTCAGATACAGTGTGGCGCGGTCACATCATTAATTGTCTTACCCCAGGGCGGTTGCGGCCCGGCTCAACGCCACCGCTCCGCCGCCGCCGCGTCCTCCGCCCGCGCCTCGACCCACGCCGCCTCGCCGTCCGCGAAGGACTCGCGTTTCCAGAACGGCGCCTGCGTCTTGAGCCAGTCGATCAGGAACGCCGTCGCCGCCAGTGCTGCCTGCCGATGCGCCGCGGCCGCCGCCACCAGCACGATCCGCTCGCCCGGCAGCAGCCGGCCGACGCGGTGGATGACGGTGCAGCCCAGCAGCGACCAGCGCGCCTCGGCCTCGGCCGCGATCCGCGCGATCGCACGTTCGGTCATTCCCGGATAGTGTTCGAGCGTCATCGCGTCGAGCCGGCGTCCCGCTGCCTCCCCGCGCACCGCGCCCACGAACAGGCCGAGGCCGCCCACATCGGTGCGGCCCGCGAGCAGCGCGTCGATCTCCTCGCCGGGCTGGAAATCCTCAGTCTGCACGCGGATGCGCGCCATTTCAGCCGCCCGTCACCGGCGGGAAGAACGCCACCTCGTCGCCGGCACGCAGCGGCGCGTCGCGGTCGGCGAAATCCTGATTGACCGCCGCACGCACCAGCCGCGGGTCGGCCAACGCGCTCGCGTGCCGCTCGTCGCGGGTGCCAAGCCAGTCCATCAGGGCGCCGAGCGTGGCCACACTGGCGGGCAGCGCCAATTCCTCCTCGGCGACGCCCACCCGTTCGCGCAGCCAGGCGAAATAGCGGATGCGAACTCGAGCTTCGGCCATTCGCGATCCTACTTCGGCGTCGGCACCGTCGTCACGCTGCCGTTGGGGCCGATCAGCGGTACTGGTGCCGTTGCCGTTCGGGATCAGGATACCCTGCCCGCCGCCGGGCAGGACCGTGGTCTGCGCGCCGGTGCCGCCCACCGGTCCGGTGGTCACGGCCGGCCCGCCCGGCGTCTGCACCACGTGCCCGGCACCGGGACCGGGCGGGGGTGGCGGCGGCGGTTGGGCCGGCAGCACCGGCAGCGGCGGCAGCGCCGGCAGGCCGGGCTCGACATTCCCCGGCGGGGTGGAGCTGCCGCGGGTCGGCTGGCGGTGGGCGGGCAGCGCCGGGGTGGCGCTGGGCGGCGGGGCGTTCGGGTTGACCCCCTCCTGCTTCTGGATGTCGTAGAGCGAGGGAATTGGCTGGTTCGACGGCGGCCACACATTGCCCGGCTCCGGCGCCAATGGCGGCACGTTGATCGCGGCACCCCGGACCCGGTCGATCGTCTCGCTATCGCCCACCGGCGCGTTCGGATCGGCGCCCGGAAAACTGAACGTGTCGCCGAGGAACGTGCCGGTGCCCTGGCATCCGGACAGCAGCAGCAGACCAAGCAAGGCGAGGCGGCGCATGAACTGGCTCCCAGAGGCCCCTGTAACAAGCCGGCTTTTGCCCTCGGACCGGCGGATGTCCGGAGGCGTGCGCGAATGTGCCTGCGCCGGGCACGCCGCTCAAGCGTTTGCGAGTGGGTGGCGGGCGAAATCCGCCGCCCCGTGGCCGATCGGGATCACGGCCGACGCGCGGCCTCGGAGGCTGGCGTGGTCCCCGCGTGGCGCAGCCCGGCCGTCAGGTAGTCCCATCCCGTCACCAAGGTCAGCGCTGCCGCGATCCACAGCATGGCCCCGCCGATCAGTGCCACCGGCAGGAAGCCCAGATGCAGCAGCCGCGCCGAGCTGTCGCCGGCGAGCAGCGCGCCGAGCGCGCCCATCTGGAATCCGGTCTTCCACTTGGCCAGCCGCGTCACCGGCAGGCCGATGCGCAAGGATGCGAGGTGTTCGCGCAGCCCGCTCACCAGGATTTCGCGCAGCAGGATCACGATTGCCGGATACAGCCCCCAGAGCGCGAGCCGCCCTTGGCCGGCGAGCACCATCAGCGTGGCGCCGACCAGCAGCTTGTCGGCGATCGGATCGAGCATCCGGCCGAAATCCGAGAGCTGGCGACGCCCGCGGGCGACACGCCCATCGAAATAGTCGGTAACGGCGGCGGCACTGAACACCACGCAGGAAGCGAGGTCGGTCGCAGGGTGGTGCAGCACGGCGAGCGCGATCAGCAGCGGGATCGCGGCGATGCGCGAGAGCGTCAGCAGGTTGGGAAGGTCGGTCGGCATCGGCGGCAGCACAGTAGAGCGAAACGCCGCATCGCGTCAGCCGCCCTCCTTCACCCCCCGGCGCCGGTAACCGGGCGCCGCGTCTTCGGATCGATATAGGTGAACAGGTCGGGCGGGAAACTGCCGCCGAGCTGCACGTCGAACAGGCTCACCTGCGTCTCGCGCCGTTGCGCATCGACCACGATCCAGCGCCGCAGCGTCAGCGGGTCGTCGGCGAACACGAGCGTCAAATTGCCCTGGCCGGCGTGGTCGGTGCGCACCAGGGTCACCTGGATCACGCCGGGGACGTGGTGGAAGGCGATCACGGTGGCGCCGCCCCCCTGCAATCGTATCTGATCCGCGAGCAGGATGCCGAGCGGCGTCGAGCCGAGCGGGATGTTGCTGGTCTGATCGAGAGCCGTATCGTGGAACACCAGCATCCCGTGACCGGCGACCAGCAGGAACGGGCTGGGCGGATCGTACTGGAACCGCATGCGCCCCGGCCGCTCAAGCCAGACGGTGCCCTCGCTCTGCCTGCCGTTGGGCGCGATCTGCAAGAAGCGCGCCTTCAGCGTGTGGATCGAGTTCAGATACGCTTCGAGACGTGCAAGGTCGCCCTGATCCTGCGGCGTCAGCGTGATCGACGCCTGCGCTCGCGCGGCGAGCGGTGCGAGCGGCAGCAAGGCCAGGGCGGCGAGCAGGTGGCGTCGGTCCACGGGTCGTATGTGGCGACGGGAAGGGCCGGTTGGAAGGCGACGCTTCGGCTCTTGCACCGGGAGCGCGAAGCCCGTACTGATCCGGCGCATCGGCGGTTGGGCGCGTAGCTCAGCGGTAGAGCACCGTGTTGACATCGCGGGGGTCACAGGTTCGATCCCTGTCGCGCCCACCAGCCGCCCCGATCATTTCCCCATTTCCACGACCACGCGCCCGCGCGTCTGCCCGGCCAGAATGCGGCGTCCGTATTCCGGCAAATCGGCCAGCCCGATCACCTCGGTCATTGCGTCCAGACGATCCATCTTCAGCGTGCGCGCCAGCCGCTCCCAGGCGCGGGCGCGCGGCTCGGCCGGACACATGACACCGTCGATGCCGAGCAGGTTCACGCCGCGCAGCAGGAACGGGAGCACCGTCGCGCGCAGATCGCTGCCGCCGGCCAGCCCGACCGCCGCGACGCTCGCGCCATAGCGGAGCTGCGTCAGCACACTCGCCAGCGTGTTGCCGCCGACCGCGTCGATCGCCCCCGCCCAACGCTCCGTGTCGAGCGGCTTCGTGGGCGCCCCTTCCAGGCTCGCGCGCGCGACGGTGTCTGCTGCGCCCAGCGAGAGCAGGTAGTCGCGCGCTTCCCGCCGCCCGGTCGATCCGATCGCCCGATGCCCCAGCGCCGACAACAGGGCGATCGCAATGCTGCCGACGCCGCCGGCGGCACCCGTCACCAGCACCTCGCCCGCGCCCGCCGTGAGACCGTGCCGCTCCAGCGCCTCGATCGCGAGCATTGCGGTGAAGCCGGCCGTTCCCACCGCCATCGCCTGGCGCGTGCTCATCCCCGGTGGCAACTTAACCAGCCAGTCGGCCTTGACCCGCGCCCGCTCGGCATAGCCGCCCCAGCGCGTCTCGCCAACACGCCAGCCGGTCAGCACCACCTTGTCGCCCGGCTTGAAGCGCGGATCGCTGCTCTCCTCGACGGTGCCGGCGAAATCGACGCCCGGGATGTGCGGATAGCTGCGCACCAGCCGCCCGATCCCGCCCAGGATCATCCCGTCCTTGTAGTTGAGCGTGGAGTGCGCGACCCGCACGAGCACGTCGCCCGGTGGCAGCTCATCGATGCGGCGCGTCCCCACTGAGGCCGTTACCTTGCCGTCCTGCTGCTCGAGGACGAGGGCTTTGAACGTGCTCACCTGCTGCGTCTCCGCGCGATCACGCGGGCAGCTAAGCCCCGCCTGCATGCCACGCAAGGCCCTTTCCCGTCAGTTCGATCGCGGGCACATTGCCGCCGGCCGAAACCCCGGAACGCCGGAGTGCAGCGATGAAGATCAGTGCGAGGAACAAGCTCCGCGGCAAACTTGTGGAAGTGCGCAAGGGCCAGACGACAGCGCATCTCCGGCTCGACATCGGCAATGGCGTGACCGTTACCGCCTCGATCACCAACGAGGCGGTGGACGAACTCGGGCTTGCCGCCGGTCAGCAGGCAACGGCCGTCATCAAGGCGTCCGACGTGATGATCGCGACCGACTGATCTCAGCGCGCGGGCCGCTTTGCGGCCCGACCACGACCCGCCTCATGTCGAGCGGGTCGGCGTCGCCTGTGGCCAAACCGGGCCTCCGAACAGGGCCTGATCAGGCTCCCTGAGGCGCAAGAACAGGGCCGGATCAGGCTCGCCGCTAGCCTGAGAACAGGGCCTGGATCAGGCTCGCCGCCCCTGAGAACTGGGATTTTTTCGCTGCCGGCTCGCTTTGTCAGTCGCATTTCCCTCGTCCGTCATCTCGACCTTCGGCAATTATGGTGAGAACTCGGCATCCGAAACTCCCGTCAGCTCCCGCCGGCACGCGCCGCCCGTGCCGCCGCGTTCTGCCGGCTAGTCCGGTATAGCCGTACAGACCGCAAGCCTGCTTGATCCCCATTCCGGGCGAGCGCACTTGCCGGCCATGAGCACGACGATGCAGGCGATGCGGCTGCATGCGCCGCGCACCCCGCTCCGCGCCGAGCGGGTTTCGGTGCCCGAGCCGGGGCCGGGCCAGGTGCTGGTCCAGGTCTGCGCCTGCGCCGTCTGCCGCACCGACCTGCACGTGGTCGATGGCGAGCTGCCCGATCCCGTGCTGCCGATCGTGCCCGGCCACGAGATCGTTGGGCGCGTCGCGGCGATCGGCGCGGGGGTGGATCGCTTCGCCGAGGGCGCGCGCGCCGGCATTCCCTGGCTCGGCTGGACTTGCGGCGTTTGCGAATACTGCCGCTCGGGGAGCGAGAATCTTTGCCCGCGCGCTCGCTTCACCGGGTATCAGATCGACGGCGGCTATGCCGGATACGCGCTCGCCGACGCGCGCTTCTGTTTTCCGATCCCGCCCGAATACGACGATGTTTCAGCCGCACCCCTGCTGTGCGCCGGGCTGATCGGCTGGCGCACCCTAAGGATGGCGGGCGAGGGGCGGCGGCTCGGCCTCTACGGGTTCGGCGCCGCGGCGCACATCATCGTCCAGGTCGCGTGCCATCAGGGCAGGGAGATTTACGCCTTCACCCGCGCGGGCGACGCGGAGGCGCAGGAATTTGCCCGCACCCTCGGCGCCGTCTGGGTCGGCGGGTCGGATCAGATGCCGCCCGAGAAGCTCGATGCCGCCCTCATTTTCGCTCCCGTGGGTGCGCTGGTGCCGGCGGCGCTGCGGGCAGTCAAACCCGGCGGCACCGTCGTCTGCGGCGGCATCCACATGAGCGACATCCCCGCCTTTCCCTACGATCTGCTCTGGCAGGAGCGCACGCTGCGCTCGGTCGCCAATCTCACCCGGCAGGACGCCGAGGAATTCTTGGCCCTCGCTCCCCGCGTGCCGGTCCGCACCGAGACGCACAGTTTTCCGCTCTCGCACGCAAACGAGGCGCTCTCGGCATTGCGGGACGGGCGATTCTCAGGTGCGGCGGTGCTGGTGCCGGATCACCCCGCGCCCGCCAGCGACTCGACGGTATCGAAATCGCGCAGCACCGCCTCGTCGGCGACCTCCACCTCGGCCACCGCGTCGAGATAGCGGCCGAGCAGGTGGCGCGCACCGGAATCGCCGGTGATGGCGAGGATTTCGGGGAAGTAGCGGCGATCCCACAGCATCGGATTGCCCTGCTTGCCGCGAAAAGTGGGCAGCACGATCGTCCGACCCTCCTCGGGGTCGTAGGCGGCGAGCAGCCGGTCGATCACGGAGGCGCCGACCAGCGGCATGTCGCCCAGGCACACCACCGCCGCCCCCGCCTCGGGCGGCACCGCGCGGATTCCCGCCTTGAGGCTCTCGGCCAGGCCTTCGGCGTAGTCGGCGGCGTGAACCACCCGCACCTTGCGTCCGGCGAGCGCCTGCTCGACCTCCGATGCCTGGTGGCCGGTGACCACGATCACCGGCCGCGCGGCGCTCGCCAGCACGTTCTCCACCACGCGCACGATCATCGGCCGGCCGGCGGCGTCCGCCACCAGCAGCTTGTTGCGCGGCGCCATCCGTCGCGAGCGCCCGGCGGCGAGTACCGATCGCCGCGACCGTCGGCCGCCGGCGTGGTGCAGCACCGGCCCGCACCGTCTCGGCCGCCGCCGCGCGGGGCATCGGCCGCGGCCCGACATCCTTCAGCAACCCGCCCACGCCCATCGCGGCGAGATCGGCGCCGGCGAGCCCGACCCCCGCGAACAGCCGCGGCAGCACGAAATCGATCCCGTTCTGCGACGGGCTGCGCGCGCAGCCGGGCAGCACCAGGGCCGGCCGCTCGCCGATGCGGCCGAGGCAGATCAGGTTGCCGGGATCGACCGGCATCCCGAAATGCTCGATCCGGCCGCCGGCGCGCACGATCCCGGCCGGCCCCACGTCGCGCCGGTCCACCACGGCAGAGGCGCCCGCAACCAGCAGCAAATCGGCCCCCTGGGCGATCAGCGTGCCAAGCGCGTCGGCGATCGGCGCTTCGGCATGGGCGCAACGCAGCACCGGCAGCAGGCTGCCAGACAGCGCCTCGACCCGTGCCGTGCTCGCCTCGACCGTGCCTTCGAGCACGCTTTCCTTCAGCCCCGGCAGCTCGGTCATCACCAAGCCCACGCGCAGCGCGCGGAAGGTGTGCAGCGAGAGCGGCGGGCGCTGCCGCGCGATCGCCTCGGCGACCGCGAGCGTCGTTCCGGGCACCGCGAACGGCACCACCTTGATCGTCGCCACCATGTCCTTGGCAGCCACCACGGTGGCATCGGGCAGGGTGCCGATCGTCAGGCTCTCATGCACGGCGTTCAGCCGGTCGATCCGCGCGCGATCGACGCGCAGCAGGCCGGGCGCTTCGGCGAGCAGGTTGACGCGGCCGGTCGCGGCACGGGAGCGGCGCAGCAGCGCCGGGGTCAAGGCCTCGGCCAACGCGTCAGCCGCCTCGTCCTCCGGTACGTCGCCGGGTTCGAGCCGGGCAGCGATCACTTCCTCGCGTCCCGCCGCGAGCAGGGCGGCGATCCCCGCCTCGTCTAGCACCGAGCCTTTCTTCAGCACCTTGCCCGGCAGTCGCTGCGTGTGGGCGAGGATCGCCCCGCGCGCCGCGGCCAGCGGCAGGGCTCCGAAGATCACGCGGCGCGGCCGACCGGCGCCGCGGCGGCGACCAGCGGCGAACCGCGGCGCACGGCGACGATCTCGGCGAGGATCGAAAGCGCGATCTCCGGCGCCGTCACCGCCTCGATCGGCAGCCCGATCGGCCCGCGGATGCGCGCCAGAGACGCCGCGTCATGGCCGAGGTCGCGCAGCCGCTGCAGCCGCGCCGCATGGGTGCGTCGCGATCCCAGCGAGCCGATGTAGAAGGCCGGCGATTTCAGCGCCCGGTCGAGCGCCGGATCGTCCAGCTTCGGATCGTGGGTCAGGGTGACGATTGCGGTGCGCGCATCGGGATGCAAGGCATCCATCGCCTCGTCGGGCCAGTCGGTCGAGATCGTCACGTCGGGGAAGCGGTCCGCATTCGCGAACGAGCGGCGCGGATCGACCAGCACCAGCGCATAACCAAGATGGGCCGCCATCGGCACCAACGCCTGCGCGATGTGGACGGCACCTACAACCACCAGCCGCAGCGGCGGGTTGTGGACGTGCAGGAACCAGGTTTCGCCATCCGCCTGGACGGTGCCGCTCCGATCGGCCGCCAGTGCCGCCCGCGCCGCTTCGAGCAGCGCCGGCGAGGCGCCGTCCTCCGGCAGCAGAAATTGCTCGCCGGAGGGCAGGCGGGTCGCCACGACCGCCGGATGCTTGCCGCTCTGCGACAGTTTCAGCCGTTCCAGCAGAGAAGGCGTCACACGAGCTTCTCCACGAATACCTTCACCTTGCCGCCGCAGGCCAGCCCCACCTCCCAGGCGCGCTCGTTGGAGACGCCGAAGTCGAGCAGTTGCGGCGAGCCAGTGCGGATCGTGGTCTGGGCGGCGTCGGCGACCGCGCCTTCGATGCAGCCGCCCGAGACCGAACCCGCCATCCGGCCCGAGGCGGTGACCGCCATCTGGCTGCCGGCGGGGCGGGGCGAGCTGCCCCAGGTTTCCGTCACCGTCGCGAGTGCGACCTGTTCGCCGGCCGCGCGCCAGTTGGCGGCGACGCTCAGCACGTCTTCGGCTTCGGTGGGCATCATGACGCGAGCCTCCAATCGTCGGCGCCGGCGCGCAGGGACGCGGGGCGCGAGAGGGCCGCGATCAGCGACCGCAGGCTGGCGAGATTATGCACCGGCCGGAACTCGTCCACATGCGGCAGCATCGCGCGGATGCCCTGCGATTTCGGCTCGAATCCATCCCAGCGCAACAGCGGATTGAGCCAGATCAGCCTTGCGCAGGAGCGGTGCAGCCGGTCCATGTTCTCGGCCAGGCCGCGGGCGCCCTCGCGGTCCAGACCGTCCGTCACCAGCAGCACCACCGCTCCCTGCGCCAGCACCCGCCGCGCCCATTTGCGGTTGAACTCCGCCAGCAACTCGCCGATCCGCGTGCCGCCCGACCAGTCGGGCACCAGATGCGCCACCATCTGAAACGCAACCTCGGGATCGCGATGGCGCAGCGCGCGGGTGATATTGGTGAGCCGGGTGCCGAACAGGAACACGTGAACCCGCTCGCGGTCATTGGCGACCGCATGCAGGAAATGCAGCAGCAGTTGCGCGTAGCGCGCCATCGAGCCGGAGATGTCGCACAGCACGACGAGCGGCGGCGGGCGCTCGGTGCGCGCGCTGCGGCTGATGCGCAGAATCTCGCCGCCCTGGCGCAGGCTGCCGCGGATGGTGGCGCGCAGATCGGTGAACGGACCGGCCTCGTCGGGGCGGCGCCGGCGGGTGCGGCGCAGGTCGAGCGGCAGATGCAGGCGGCGGATCTCCGCCTTGGCGTTGCTGATCTCGGCGGCCGACATCGCCTCGAAATCCATCTGCGCCAGCCGCTCGCGTTCGCTGACCGTGAGCGTCATGTCGAGTTCGGGCGGCGGTTCCTGTTCGCGCGGGCGACCCTCGCGGGCCGGGGCCATTGCCTCGGCCACGCGGCGGCTGGCCGGCGGCGGGCGGCGCTCGGGCGGCTTCTTCCGCTCGTCCATCAGCGCCATCACCGCCTGCTGCTGGGCGGCGGCGGGATCGCGCCAGAACAGCGCGAAGGCGTGATCGAACACCTCCCGGTGCTCATGGCGATGCGTCATCGCGGCGCGCAAGGCGGCGCGCATCTCCTCCCGCCGGCCGAGGTCGATCGCGGTCAGCGCCTCCTGTGCCGCGAGCGTCTCGGCCGGTCCGACGGGAAGGCCGGCACGGCGCAGCAGGTGGGCGAACCGCATCACGTTGGCAGCGAGCTGGCCCGAGGGCGGGGCACCGTTCATCGGCGCGATTTCAGGCAGCGGCGGCCTCGCGCGTCTCGCCGAGCAGCCGCGCCGCCTGCTCGCCACGGAGCTTCGCGATGTCGTCCTGATACTTGAGCAGCACGCCCAGCGTTTCGTTGACCACGCCCGGCGTCAGCTCGCGCGCATCGAGTGCCCGCAGCGCGTTGGCCCAATCGATCGTCTCCGCGACACCGGGCAGCTTGAACAGCTCTTCCCCCCGTAGCCGCTGCACGAACGCGACCACCTGCGCCGACAGCCGCGCCGGCACGCCCGGCGCGCGCACGGCCAGGATCGCGCGCTCGCGCGCGGCGTCGGGGTAATCGACCCATTGATAAAGGCAGCGGCGGCGGATCGCGTCATGCACCTCGCGCGTGCGGTTCGAGGTGATGACCACGACCGGCGGCGTGGCGGCGCGGATCGTCCCGTATTCGGGGACGGTGATCTGGAAGTCGGCGAGCAGTTCGAGCAGAAACGCCTCGAACGGCTCGTCGGCGCGGTCGAGCTCATCGATCAGCAGCACCGCGGGCGGCAGGTCGGGATCGATCGCGGAGAGCAGCGGGCGGGGGCGGAGGAACTCGCGGCCGTAAATATCCGCGGCCAGCGTCGCACGGTCGGTTTCGCCCGCCGCCTCGGCGAGCCGGATCGCCATCAACTGGCGGGCATGATCCCACTCATAGGCGGCGGCCGAGAGGTCGAGCCCGTCATAGCATTGCAGGCGCACCAGCCGGCGCTTCAGGCCGGCCGAGAGCACCTTGGCTATCTCGGTCTTGCCGGTGCCGGGCTCGCCTTCCAGGAACAGAGGCCGGCCCATCGCGAGTGCGAGATGCACCGCTGTCGCGAGTTCGGCATCGGCGATGTAACCAGAGTCCGAGAGCAGCGCGGCGGTCTCGGCGACGGAAGCAGGCAGCAAGGGCGTATGCTTTCAGATGGGCCTTCACATATAGGCGCTGATGATCATGAAGAAGATCAACAGCCAGAGGATGCCGCCGATCCAGGCGACAATCGGAAACCCGCCAGGTCTCGCCGGGATCATCGATCGCATCGAGGGCATGGCCGCGGGCGCGGATGCCACCACGGCGGGGGTGTCCGCTCCGACCTCTTCGGGGCCTGCGACCTCGGCGGAGAAGCGATCGAAGAAATTGTCGGCCATCTGCTTGGCGCTGGCGTCGATCAGCCGGCCGCCCAACTGGGCGATCTTCCCGCCGACCTGGGCATTGACTGCGTAGCGCAGCAAAGTGAAATCGCCGTCATCGGCGAGATTGACCTCGGCACCGCCCTTGGCGAAGCCGGCGACGCCTCCCTGGCCCTCGCCGCTGATCCGATAGCTGTTCGGCGGGTCGAGGTCGGAGAGGTGGACAAGGCCGGTAAACCGCGCGGCGATCGGACCGATGCGCACTGCGGCGGTCGCCTTCATTTCGTTATCGGAAACCTTTTCGAGGCTCTGGCAACCAGGGATCGAGGTACGCAGCACCTCAGGATCGTTGAGCGCGTTCCACACTTTTTGGCGCGGCGCTGGAATGCGCCGCTCGCCCGTCATGTCCATCCGTGGCCGTCTCCGTTGCGCGCCGCGGACGTTAGTAGTCGGGTCGCTGCGGTGCAACCAACGCGGCTCCGGCCGCCGGCCGGAGCCGCAATTTGGCGCCGGCGGTCAGCGCGCCGCGCCGGTCCCCGACCCTGTGCCGCCCGCGCTTCCGCCATTCGTGCCGGTGCCGGTGCTCGCGCCAGCGTTGCCGGAGCCGAGCGCGGTTCCGCCACTCGTTTGCCTGTTGGTCGTGGCCGGCCCGCTGCCGCCGCTGCCCTTGGTCGACATCCCGGCCGTACCGGAAGCCGGACCCGGCATCGTGCCTGGAGCGACGTTGGTCGTGCCGTCGCCATTGGTGGTCTGCGCCATTGCCGGCGCCGCGAACGCGAGCGCCAGAACTGCGGCACCCGCCGCCTTCATCATACGCGTCATGACTATCCTCCGAGTTGTGGTAATCGCCGGCACAACTCGCGAGCACAGCTTGGGTTTCGACGGGAAAACCGCACAGTTTCGTAACCGTTCGTCGCCGGTGGGAGGTGCCAAGGTCCTCCAAGCCGGGGTTCCGCGCTATATTTGCGGCGTGCCGCCCGATCCCCGCCTGCGCCCGCTCCATATCGGCTCCGAGATCTACCGTCGGTCCACCTACGGGCCGAAGCACCCGCTCGCGATCCCGCGCGTCTCTACCTGCACCGATCTCTGCCGCGCGATGGGGTGGCTGGCGGATGCGCAGTTCGTGGCGTCGCCGATCGCCACCCCCGCGGCAGTCGCACGATTTCATGATCCCGAGTACATCGCGGCGCTCCGTCGCGCCGAGGTGGAGCAGCGCGTGAGCGATGCCGACCGCGCGCGATTTTGCATCGGCGCCGAAGGCAACCCGATCTATCCCGAAATCTATCGTCGCCCGATGATCTCGGCGGGCGGGATGATGCTGGCGGCGCGGCTGACCGCCGACGGCGGGATCTTCCATTGCCCCGGCGGCGGCACCCATCACGGCAGGCCCGATCGCGCCTCGGGTTTCTGCTATCTTAACGACCCGGTGCTGGCGTTGTTGACATGGCTCGATCTCGGGATTGAGCGGATCGCCTATCTGGACATCGACGCCCATCACGGCGATGGCGTGCAGGACGCTTTCCATGACGATCCGCGGGTGCTGACCATCAGCGTCCACGAGGCCGGGCGCTGGCCGCACACCGGTCTCGCCGAGGACCGCGCGGGGGGAGCGGCGCGCAATTTTCCGGTGCCCGCCGGCTGCAACGACAGCGAAATGCGCTTCCTGCTGCACGAGGCGATCCTGCCGCTGATCGCGGCGCACCGGCCGCAGGCAATTTTGCTCCAGTGCGGTGCCGACGCGCTGCATGAGGATCCGCTGGCGCGGCTGTCGCTCTCGAACAACGCGCATTGGGGGGTGGTGGCGGCGCTGCGCGACCTGGCACCGCGTCTGGTCGTGGCCGGCGGGGGCGGCTACAACCCCTTCGCGGTCGGGCGTTGCTGGGCCGGGGTATGGGCGACGCTGAACCGGCTGCCGATCCCCGAGCGCACCACGGCGGCAGCGGAGGCGGTGCTGCGCGGGCTGACCTACAACCGCGCCGCCGGGCGCAATCCGCCGGCGCACTGGTTCACCACGCTGCGCGACGCCCCGCGCGAGGGGCCGGTGCGCGAGGAGGTGCGGCGCCTCGCGTCGCTCGCATTGCAGGAGAGGCTTGCCGCATGAGACGCCGCCCGCTGGTCGCAGTCCTCGCCTTCGCCCCGTTCGCCGCGTCACTGGCCGCGCGCGCGCAGGCCGAGCCGACCGGCCCGCAGCCGGTGCTGCCGAAGGAGCGGCTGGTGATCGTGACGCATGACGGCAAGCGTCATGGGTTCGATGTGGAGGTGGCGCGCACGCCGCAGCAGCAGGAGACGGGTCTGATGTTCCGCACCAGCGTGCCCGCCGATGGCGGGATGCTGTTCGTCTGGCCGCAGCCGCAGGAGAGCGAGATGTGGATGAAGAACACGTTGGCACCGCTCGACATGGTGTTCATCGAGGCCGACGGCACGATCCGCCACATCGCCGAGGACACCGTGCCGCACAGTCTTGCGATCATCGACAGTCGCGGGACGGTGGCGGCGACGCTGGAGTTGCAGGGGGGCATCACGGCGAAACTCGGCATCGTTCCGGGCGATCGGGTGCTGGGCAAGCCGTTCGGGACGACGGCGACGGGGTGATGTGTTGACCTCTCCCTCGTCATGCTCGGCGGCGGCCGAGCATCCACGACTTTGCTGCCCGCACGAAAGACGTGGATGGTCGGCCTCCGCCGACCATGACGAGGGGATGAATCGCAGCAATGGATTGCGCCGCGTATCAGCTGGGGCTGCCGGCGAAAACGGCCTTTTTGAGACTGGCATGGACTCCCCAGTTTCCGTCAACGACCTGCGTCACGCCGAAATCGACGGCGACGGACATCAGCGAGATCGCCTCGTCCTCGCTCAGCTTCTGCGTATGCATCAGGAAATCCCGCATTTTGCGAAACGCGTCGCGCATCGCCAGATCGACTGATGATTTCTGAAAAATCAGGCTTTGCGCGTTGGGGCCGAGATCGGTCAGATAATGCGGATAGCTGAACCCATGCACCACCCACTCGTCCTTGGTCTCAAGGAGAGGCCAGCCGAGCTGCGACAGCAAACTTCCCTCGGCAATGTTGTTTTGCTTGTGCAGGATGAACTGGAACAACCCGGTCCAGGACGATTCGACCGCGGTGCCGCACAGTTCGCCGTCGCCCATCGCCGCATGCGTGTCGCCGACCGAAAAGAACGCGCCATCGACCGCGACGGGATAGTAGAGCGTGGCACCCTTTCCGAACCGCCAATCGTCAACGTTGCCGCCGATATAGTCAGGCGGGATTGAGTTGACGATATCAGCCTCCTTCTGCGTCAGCCCAAGGCAACCGAAATGCGGGCGCAGCGGCACTCGCACGTTCTTCAGGATGCCGTGCTTGGGACTGTAGCTCTCGGGATCGACCACGAGGCCCGGATAGTCATAGATCTTGTGCACCACGCCATTGGGATCGGTGAACGGCCCCCAGCGGTAATTGTAGACGGGAGTGGCCCAGTCGCGGCCGCCTTCAACGTCGATTTCATAGATGGTGACGACCTCACGCGGCTTCGGGTCCTCGATCAGGTCGTGGTACTGATAGCCCCAATTGGCCGCGAGATTGGTTCCGAACGCCTTGCCCTTGTACAGCGGATTGGCGGAGGGCCGCGGATACATGTCGAGGATCCGCACCTCGACCACGTCGCCGGGCTGGGCGCCGCGAATGAAGACCGGGCCGGTCATGATATGCACGCCCTGGCCGCCGCCGGCGCCATTGGGCGCATCCATCGCGCCGGCGCCGCGCCGGTTGACGTTCTTCTGGTCCTTCGTCCAAAGATAGACGCTTTCGGCGCCCGGATCCCCCTGGATCATCCGCGCCGGATCGTCGCCGGCCTGATGCGTCAGGCATTCGATCGTGGCGTAGTCGCCCGAATCGATTTCGATAACGGGCGTCAAGGTCTTGCTGAAATATCCCCAGTGGACGGTCTTGTCCGAGGCGGGGAGATACCAGTGGTTCGCCTTGCCGGGGACCGCCGACTTCCCCGGAAGCGGCACTTGGCGCGGCTGGAGTTCCTGGGCCTGAGCTCGCGAAATCAAGCCTGGGCCAACCGATCCCAGGGCTGCTGCCCCGCCCGAGAGCGTCGCTGCCTTGAGGAAGCTGCGCCTGCTCGCGCTCGTTCCGATCGACTGGCTGTCTGCGACGTTGCCGCCGTTCGTTGATTGCGCCATCTGTCCCCTCCCATATTACGACAATTTGCGAGCCCAATCGGCCTTGGGCAGCTTCCAACTTTTGCCCGAGCAACACGCGCAACCGCTCCCGTGACTGGGGCCGGAGGTTGCCGAGAACCGGCCTGAGGGTGCGCGGCGCCCTGCATCGACGCCGCCGATTGCGGGGATGCTCAAAAGCACACGCGGGGCAAGCTTGCCGCACTCCCCACACTCCTGTGGGGCCGCGAATTCCGCCATCGGCCGGAAGGCGGAAAACGGGCCACAGGTCGGGCACGCATAATCATACTCTGGCATCGCGGCCCTCCTACCCTCGACTTCGAGGGACAACTATAGCTCAGCAAGCGATCGCGTGCAGCAGGCGTCGCTGCCATACCTTTTCGCGCCGGACAAAGATCGGCATTCTTGGATGCATGACCGCCCTCTCCGCAGCCCGCATCGCCGCGGCACCGGCGCTGATCGATCCGGTGTTCCTGAACGGGAAGTTGGTGCGCGACGCGAGCCTTGACGCGGCGCTCGGCCTCTCGCTCCAGCTCAAGGTCGAGACTGACAACCCGATCGGGTGCTTCAAGGGGCGTGGCACGGCGCTGTTCATCGCCCGCGACAGCGATCCGCAACAGACGATCGTCTCCGCCTCGGCGGGCAATTTCGGCCAGGGCCTCGCTTATGTCGGATGCGGGCGCGGCCAGCGCGTCGTGATCTTCGCAGCCGAGCGCGCTAATCCGCGCAAAATCGCGGCGATGCGCAGGCTCGGGGCCGAGGTGGTGCTGGAAGGCGCCGATTTCGATGCCGCCAAGCTTGCCGCAAAACGTTTCGCCAGGGCTCAGGGCGCCCGTTTCGTCGAGGACAGCGCGGAGCCGGCGCTCGCCGAGGGCGCCGGCACGATCGCCGCGGAGATCACCGCCGCGATCCGCGACCTCGATGCGATCTACGTCCCGCTCGGTAACGGCGCGCTGGCAACCGGGGTCGGTTGCTGGATCAAGCACGCGTCACCGCGCACACGCGTCGTCGCGGTCGCCGCAGAAGGGGCGCCATGCATGAAGCTCTCTTTCGCGGCCCGCACGTGCGTTGAGACGCCGCGCGCCGACACCATCGCGGACGGCATCGCGGTGCGGGTTCCGGTCCCCTTCGCCGTCTATTCGATGCAGGCGACGATCGACGACGTGATCCTGGTGTCCGATGCCGAAATCCTGACGGCGATGCGTCTCCTCCATCGCACGCTCGGCCGGGTCATCGAACCTGCGGGCGCTGCTGGCCTCGCCGGGATCATGCAACAGGCACAGGCGCTCGCCGGCGGCAAGATCGCCACCGTGTTGACCGGCGCCAATCTCACGTCCGAGCAGATCGCGGCGTGGCTGCCGACGCCGGCGCGAGATGATGATCCGCCGCTCCGCGTTCCGATCAATAGTGGATGAACTGCCCCGCGCGGGCGACCTGCTGTAGCAGATCGAATTCGTCGCGATTCGCGGTCAACACGGGCAAGCCGGCCTTCGCCGCCGTGAGCAGGATCAGAGCATCGTTCAGGCACTGCTTGCGCTGATGCGGCTCATATCCCTGCGTGCGCGACAGTGTTCCGGCAGCCACGCCGGCGGCCAGCCAGACCTCCGCATCGGGGATCAGGATGCGCTTCTCCCCGATACTGTCGATCAGCCCGGTGCAGTAGTTGCGCTGTGCGGACCATCCGGCCGCTGCGGGATCGTAAGCCGCGATACCGATCGCCAATTCGCCGAGGCACACGGCGCAATGGAACGCGAGCGAGCGCCCCAACAGCCCGCGGGCCGCGTCTGCCAGCCGGTTCTGGGCGATGTTGATATAGACATTCGTATCCGGCACCAGCCGGACGTGCCCGCCCTCGATCGAAGATGCCGAAAGCAGTTCCGCTGCCGGGCGCGGTTTGAGCTGGCTCTGCTGTTTCTCCGGCTTGATCCGCCGGAGCGTTCCGAGGAGATCAGGGCTCAATCGGCGGCAGCCCGGCCAGGCAGCCCTCGTGGCGCAGCATATAGGCCACCGCCGGATCGGGCTGTGCGAGGGCGGCGAGAGCGGCGATGCCGAGTTCGGTCGGCGACCGGATGCCGGTCTCGCGCCGCGCGGCTTCGAGCAGGGCCGCCGGCACCCGGAAGCTCATGTGCTCCGTCCGCTCGCCATCGAGCAGCCCGGCCTGACGGGCTTCCTCGACCAGTGTTGCGACCACGTGCGACAGCCGGGGCGATCCTTTCCGATGGCCGGTCGCGGGCCGGTCCCGCCTCGCCCTGGTGATGACACTCATCATCGGCTCCCCTGCTCTGTGTGCAAGATAAGGGCGATTGTCACACGACGCAACCAGTCACCCCGCCCCGGGCGCGCGCAGCGCCGAGACGCCGAGCAGCAGCCAGCCCAGCAGCAGCAGCGTCCCACCGACCGGCACCAGCGGTGCGAACGCCGCATGGCCGAAGGCGAGCGCATAGATCGCACCGCAGAACAGCACGATGCCGAACGAGAAGCAGAACGCGGCGGCATTCGCGAGCCGGCCGCCGCGGCCCGCCCACAGCCCGCAGAACAGCAGTGCCAATGCGTGCCAGCCCTGCATCGTGAGCGCGCTCTGCACCAGCGCTTGCCCGCCCGGTCCGACGCTGCCCGGCAGCACGTGGGCCGCTGCCGCCGCAATCGCGACCGCGACCAGTCCGGCGAGCGCGCCGAGGCCGACCCAGAGTCGGGTCATGCACCTCGCCTTTCTATTCAGGCCCCGCCGATCGCGTGCAGCGCCAAGGCGCGCCGATGCGGGCGCGTGCGGTGTTCGCAGAGATAGACCGCCTGCCAAGTGCCGAGCCGCATTCGCGCGGCGGCGAACGGGATTGCAACCTGGGTCTGCGTCAACATCGCGCGGATATGCGCGGGCATATCGTCGGCACCTTCTGTCGTATGACGGTAGCGGGCCGGATCGTCCGGTGCCAGCCGCACGAGAAAGGCTTCGAGGTCGCCAAGCACGTCGGGGTCGGCATTCTCCTGGATCAGCAGAGAGGCAGAGGTGTGGCGGCAAAACACCGTCAGCAGCCCCTCGCGCAGGCCGCTCTCGGCGAGCCAGCGCGCCAGACGTGCGGTCACGTCGTGCATTCCCCGTCCCGGCGTCTCGATCGCGAGTTCACCGATGCGCTGGAGCAGCGCCGTCACGGCGCGACCCGTGCCAATCGTACCGCCGTGTGGCCGCGGCTCGGCCGCAGGCTGGGCATCACCAGCAGGCAGTCGTCGTGCGGCGTGCGAATTTCGGTGCTGCCGTCCATCGCGATCAGCGTGTCGCGGCGGGAGACGACATCGCCGCCACGGTAGGGCTGCACGAAGGCGAAGCCGCTGGTCGCAGCCGTGATGGCCTGCGTCACCCTGGCAAAGCGCGGCTTCGGTGCGACCGGCGGCGGCGGCGGCGGCAAGGCGGGATGCGCGGTGATCTGTCGCGTGTGGCGCAGCAAGCCGGCGATGGTTGCGAGCGTGGTGTCGACTGTGGCTTCGTCCCAGTGCTGACCCGCCTCGACCAGGGCGGCGCGGCCGCTCCCCGCCTCGCCGAAGCAGGGATAGTCGATCAGCCGCGGGCCGGTCGCGTGCCCGGCATCGGCAACGACGAGCGGCGGGGTGCCGATCGCCTGTGACAGCGCCCGGCCCTTCTCGGTGCAGCCGCACAGCAGCAGCGGGTCCGACGGCCAAAGCATCGAGTGCAGATCGAGCAGCACATCGACGCCCTCCACCAGCGTGCGCATCGCGCGGGCGCGGTCGAGCTCGGCGGAGCGGCGTGGCCCGTCCAGCAGGCCCGGATCCCACACCCGGTTGAGGTCCTCGTCGATGAAACGGCTCGCGGTCGGCTGGCGCGGATCGAAGCGGGCGAAGGCGTCGAGATTGGCGAAGCCGAGCGTGAGCCGCCCGCGCGACGGGACCAGCCCCGCGCCCAGCAGCCGGGCGAGCGCGATCGCGCCGGCGATCTCGTTGCCGTGCATCAGAGCGATGATGGCGACATGGGGTCCCGGCACGTCGGCCGCGTACGTCGTAAACCCGCGCAGCCCCGTATTGCCCTCGATCCAGGCATCCAGCACGGGCGGGCCAAGGCGCACCTCGAATGCCGGGAGCGGCGGCTGCGCGGGCGGTGCAGTCCCGCTCACGTGACTCATGACGTCAGATGCTGCGCGATGCCGCGAAGGAAGGCGTCGCATCGCGCGAGCTCGCTCTCGGCGATCCATTCGTCGGGCTGGTGCGCCTGGGCGACGTCGCCCGGGCCGCACACGATCGCGGCGATGCCGGCCTGCTGATAAAGCCCCGCCTCCGTGCCATAGCTCACCTTCCCCGACGCGGCGGCGCCGGTGAGCCGCTTGACCAGGGCAGCCAGCGGATGCGCGGGAGGCAGCGACAGGCCAGGCAGCGCGTCGCGCACGGAGACGGCGAAACCGCAGGCCGGATTGACGCGGCGCATCGCCGGCTCGATCGCGTCCTTGAGTTGCGCCTCGAACGCATCGAGCCGCGTCTGCGGCGCATCGCCGGGAATGGTGCGCCACTCGACGAGGAACTCGGCGTGCTCGGGGATGATGTTGAGCGCGGTGCCGCCCTCGATCCGGCCGACATGGATCGTGCTGTGCGGCGGATCGAAGCCGTCCTCGAACGGACCTTCGTCAGCGGCGCGCCGCGCCTCGGCAGCGAGCCAGACGATCGCCTCCGCGGCAGCCGCGATCGCATTCACGCCCTGCGCCGGCCTGCTGGAATGCCCCGGCTTGCCGCGCACCGCCACCCTTGCCGCGAGCCGCCCTTTGTGGGCGACGACCGGCTGCATCCCGGAGGGTTCGCCGACCACACACAGTTCCGGCCGCAAGCCGCTTTCCGCGATGTCAGCGACCAGCCGACGGGCGCCGGCGAAATCGGTCTCCTCGTCGTAGGAGATGAACAGGTGCAGCGGCCTGGCCACGCGCATCGCCATGAAATCGGGCACCGCCGCCAGGCAGCAGGCAACGAAGCCCTTCATGTCAACCGCCCCCCGTCCGATCAGCCGCCCCTGCTCCCGGCGCAGCGTGAACGGATCGGCGGACCAGGCCTGACCATCGACGGGGACGGTATCGACATGGCCCGACAGCGCGATCCCGCCCGGCTCGCGCGGGCCGATCAGCGCATGGATGTTGGCCTTCGCGCCGTCCTCGCTGGTGCTGACGCGATAGAACACGCCCTGCGCATCGAGGAAGTCGCGCACGAAGCGGATCAGCGGCAGGTTCGAATTGCGACTGGTCGTGTCGAACCCGACCAGCTTTGCGAGCATCTCGGTGGAGGCGGGCCGCATTGGGCTATCCTATACGCCCGCACGCCGGCGGCAACTCGCGGCCGGGTGCCCCGCGCCGCGAGTTGCCGGCGCCGGACTACAAGCCGGCCTGGGTCACGAACTTGGTGTTGAGATAGCTCTCGATCGCCTCCAACCCGCCCTCCGAGCCGTAGCCCGAATCCTTCACGCCGCCGAACGGCACTTCGGGCAGGGCGAGGCCGTGGTGATTGATCGCCATCATGCCGCTCTCGACGCGCGCCGCGACCGCGTGCGCGGTCTTGGCCGAACGGGTATAGGCGTACGCCGCGAGACCGTACGGCAGACGGTTCGCCTCTTCCACCGCCTCGTCGAGCTCGCGGAACGGCATCATCAGCGCGAGCGGGCCGAACGGCTCCTCGTTCATCGCGCGCATCTCGCGGCTGACATTGGTGACCACGGTTGGTTCGAAGAAATTGCCCTTGTTACCGATACGGCTGCCACCGGTGCGGATCTCGGCCCCGTGCTGGGTGGCGTCCCCGATCAGTCTTTCCATCGTGGCGATGCGGCGCGGATTGGCGAGCGGCCCCATCTGCGTGCCCTCCTCCATGCCGTCTCCCACGCGCAGCCGTTTCGCGGCGGCGGTGAACTTGTCCACGAAGGCGTCGAACACGCGCTCCTGCACCAGGAAGCGAGTGGGCGAGATGCAGACCTGGCCGGCGTTGCGGAACTTGGCGCCCGAGAGGAGCTTGGTCGCCACGTCCACGTCGGCGTCGTCGAACACGATCGCCGGCGCGTGCCCGCCAAGCTCCATCGTCGCCCGCTTCATATGGGCACCCGCGAGTGCTGCGAGGTGCTTGCCCACAGCGGTCGAGCCGGTGAACGAAATCTTCCGGATCACCGGATGCGGGATCAGGTACTCGGAGACCTCCGCCGGCACGCCATAGACGACGTTCACTACACCCGCCGGAACGCCCGCATCCGCGAAGGCGCGCACCAGCTCGGCGGGGGAGGCGGGCGTCTCCTCCGGCGGCTTGACGATGATCGAGCAGCCGGCGGCCAGTGCGGCGGAGATCTTTCGCACGCACTGATTGATCGGGAAGTTCCACGGCGTGAAGGCAGCGACCGGGCCGACCGGCTCCTTGATGACGAGCTGATAGATGCCCTCGGCGCGCGCGGGGATGACACGGCCATAGGCGCGCCTCGCCTCTTCGGAGAACCACTCGATCACGTCGGCGGCGACACCGATCTCCCCTTTGGCCTCGGCAAGCGGCTTGCCCTGCTCCTGCGTCATCAGCCGGGCGATCGCATCGGCGCGCTCGCGCACCAGCCCGGCGGCGCGGCGCATGATCTTCGCGCGATCGAAGGCGGACCTCGCGCTCCAGGCCTCGAAGCCCTTCTGTGCCGCCGCGAGCGCGCGGTCGAGATCGGCGCGGCCGGCATGGGCGACGCTGCCGATCGCCTCGCCGGTCGCGGGATTGACGACCGAGAGGGTGCGGCCGTCCTCGGCCGGGGTCCAGGCGCCGTCGATGAACAGGGAGACCTGCGGATACATGGCCGGTCCTTCATGCTGGGGATTGGGGAGCGGATTATGATCCGCGGCTGCGCGGCGGTCGAGGCCGCGGCCCCGCTCAGCAGGAATGCCCGCGCGTTGCGAGCACGCGTCGGTAGAGGGCGATCTGGCCTTCGGTGGTCGCCTCCCAGCCGAAGCGCTCGGCATAGGCGCGGGTGGCGGCGCGGTCGGGCGGGTCGGCGAGCAGGTCGCGAACCGAAGCCGCGATCGCCGCGGGCGTGTTCTCAGGCGCGATCAGGCCGGCCTCGCGGGACTGCACCACCTCCGGGTTGCCCCAGATCGGGCTTGCGACGACCGGCGTGCCGCAGGCCATCGCCTCGAGCAGCACGTTGGCCCAGCCTTCGCGACTGGAGGCGAGCACCAGAAGGTCGGCGGCGGCGTAGATGGGCGCCAGCTCCGCGTGTGGCCGCGCCCCGAGCAGGCGAACGCGCGCCGAAACGCCGAGGCGGCCGGCGAGCGCTTCCAGCCGCGCCCGCTCCGGCCCCTCGCCCACGATCAGCAGGTCGCAATCGGGCAGCAGGCGCAGTGCCTCGATCACGCGATGGTGGCCCTTGCGCTCGATCAGCAGCCCGACCGAGAGCAGGGTCGGGCGGGCGAGGCCGAGGGCCGCGCGGGCCGCGGCGCGGTCGGCTGCGGGGTGGAACAGCGCGGTATCGACGCCGTTGCGCAGCACCGTGACCCGCCCGGGCGCCGCCCCCAGCGCCACCATTGCCTCCTTCAGCGCGGCGCTGACCGCGACGGCCGCATCGGCGGTGGTGAGCGCCCGCCGGATCAGCCGGCGCGGGATGCGGAAGCGAGGAAACAGGCTGATGTCCGAGCCGCGCGCCGTGACCACCACCGGCCGGCGGAAGCGGCGCCCGAGCCGCACGGCCGCCACGCCGTCGGGGAAGAAATAGTGCGCGTCGATCGCGTCGAAACAGAGCCCCGCGCCGAGCAGGCGGCGGATCGCGCGCGCCGCGGCGGCTTCGAGCAGCGCAGGCGAAAGCGCCATGCCGAGCTTAGGGATCGCGAGAAAGCTGGGGTGGTGGATGGTCAGGCCGTGGCGCCGCTCCTCTGTCGGCACATCGCCTCGACGCCGGCCGGGGAAGAAAGGCACCGGGGCGAGCACGGTCGCTTCCACGGCACCACTGGCGACGAGCTGGCGCAGGCGGTTCTCCACGAACACGCCGTGATTGGGCTGGGCGGCGTTCGGGTAAAGGGTGGAGAAGGTCAGGAGCCGGATCGGCGGCGCCACGGCGGCGGCTCGGGATTAGGGCGGCCCGCCGGGACGCCGCGCGTGGTACCGCGCTGCCAGGTACCGCGCTGCCAGGCACGAGGCAGCGGCCCGGCGCGGCGGCCGGGGGGTTCGGGCGCGTCCTGCGCCTCGCCGCCGATATGGCGGGCATCGAACGGCGACCACGGCCGCTTCGGTCGGCGCTGATCTTGCAGCGACCAGATGCAAAGCCAGACGGTGCCGATCAGGACGGCGAGGAAGAGCAGGCTGCTCATGCCACCGCCTCGTCAGCGCAGCGGCGGCGGGTTGCCGAAGCCGCCCCGCGCCAATCCGCCCGCTGGCCGCCGGGCGATTCCGAGGGCGGGCGCGGGCCGCCAGGCCCGGCTTGCCGACGGCACCCGGGCCGCGACGATCTCATGGGTCGCCGCGAGAATCATCAGCAGGGTGAAAAAATAGTCCCAATACGAGAGCGGCAGGAATGTGCCGCCGACCAGATAGGCGATGATGGCGACCTGCGACATCCGGCCGAGATCCTGCACCCACTCAAGCTCGGGGCGGCCGCGCGCGAGCCGGGTCAGCCGGAACGAGTTGATGATGCCCATGATCACCATCCCGAGCCAGGCGAAGAAGGCGGGGAAGCCGTTCTCGGACAGCACCTCGAGGAAGATGTCGTGGGTCGAGCGGGCGTCCGCGGTCGGATCGACGGTGTCCACGACGCTCTGCGTGTACGGTCCCATGAAGCCCGCACCGGTCAGCGGATGGGCGAGTGCCAACTTGATCGCGACCCCCCAGATCTGCAGGCGGTCCTCGGCCGAGCTGTCCCCTTGGTAATGAATGATCGTGTCCATCCGCTCCGTCCATGAGGCCGGCATGAACGCGAAGGCAGCGGTCAGTACCGAATACCAGCACGAACGCCGCGGTTGCCTTCTTGCGGCTCCGCGACCACATCACCAAGGCAACCGCGAGCAGAGCGAGCAGGGCGCCGCGGGAATAGCTGGCAACGATACCCAGCAGAGTGAGCCCCATGGTCCCGAACAGCGCCAAGCGCACCACGCGGTGCGGCGAGCGCAGCCGCAGATAGTTCATCAGCGGCAGGCAGACCAGCAGCCCGACCGCCAGATTGTTGTTGTCGCTGATCATGCTGGAGGGAGGCCCAAACACGCGGTACTCGCCGCCGGCATGGAGGGCGAACGCGCCGCCCTTGATGCCGTAGTAGGCGAGCGTGATCACCATCATCCAGATCAGCGCGTGGATGCGCTTGGCGTCGGTGAGCAGGGCGCGGATCACCAGCAGGAAGAAAAAGGTCTTGAACACGACCGAGTATTTGTTATCGACGTCGGCTGCCGGCGCCATCGCGAAATAGGTCGAGATCGAGATCGCGACCAGGAAGATCAGCAGCAGGATGGTGCTGGCGTCCCGCGGCACCCGCTTGGGTTCGCCGGCCATGATGCAGCCCACGGCGGTCGCGAACCCGACCATCAGCGCCCAGGGCAGGTTGGCGGCGATGCCGAAGGTAAGCTGGTGCGGGCTCATGAAGGAGATGAAACCCCACAGCAACACGCCGATGAACGGCCGCGCCGCCGCCACGGACAGCAACGCCAGCATCTCGGCGCCGAATAGGAGCTCGCGCATTGCGTGCCGCTCAGCGCATGCGAGGCGGATGCGAGGTAAGCATCAGCTCTTCGACAGCGCGGTCAGGAGTTGCTGGGCCTGCACCTTTTCCTGGAACGCCGCCTTGGTTGCGACCAGGGCATGCAGCAGCTTGATTGCGGCATCGCGCTGTCCGGTGTCCTTCAACGCGACCGCAAGATGAAAGGCGATGCTCGGGTCGGTCGGCACCTCGGCATTGGCCTGCCGCAGCAGCGGCACGGCCTTCGCCGCCTCGCCCTGCTTGGTCAGGATCCAGCCCAGCGTGTCGGCCGTCTCTCCGCTGGAGGAGGAGAGCACGTACGCCTGCTTCGCCAGCCCGAGCGCCTGCGGATCGCCCTTGTGCTGGTACACCCAGGCCAGATTGTTGAGCGCCGCCGCGTCATGCGGCCGCTTCGCCAGAACCAGTTTCAGGTTCGCCTCTGCTCCGTCCCAGTCACCCGACGCGATCTGCATCGAGGCCAACGTCTGCACCAGCCCCAAATCCTGCGGGTGCTTGGCGGTCCAGTCCTGCAACGTCTGCATCGCCTGTTTCGGCTGTCCGGCGGCGGTCTGCGCCCCGGCGAGCTGGCCGACCAGGAACGCCGAGGGCGTCGCCTGCACCGCCGCTTGGTACGCCTTGGCAGCTTCGGCGGGCTGCTTGGCGAGCATGTAGGCATCGCCGCGCAGCCCGCCGGCGGGGACGAAGGTGCGCAACTGCTCGGCGAGCCGGTCAGCGGCAGCAAGTGCGCGCGGCAGCCCACCGGCCGCGTAGTCGATCTGCAAGTAGTATTCGAGAAGCTGAAGGTTTTGCGGCTGCCGCGCGAGCCCGGCCGAGACCACCTGGCGCGCGGCCTCGTAGTCTTTGCCTGCGATCAGCACCGCGATCAGCTCGCGGCGCGCCTCGATCGAATCCGGGGCCACCGCGACCAGGCGCTGCAACGTATCACGTGCCGCTCCGGTGTCCTTCAGCGCCAACTCTGCCCGCGCCCGGGCGCTGAGCAACACCGGGTCCTCGGTCGGGTGCGCGGCGTCCGGCGCGAGCAGGGCGAGCGCCTTCTTCGCCTCCCCGCTCTGCACGTAGAGATCGGCCAGCGCCGCGGTGAATCCAACATTTGCCGGTGCCGCCTCCCGTGCCTTTTGCAGCACGGCCGCAGCCGCGTCGGGTTTCTTCTGCGCCATCAGCCCGTTTACTCTGGCCGAGACCGCGGGGGCATAGGCCGGCTGCTTGGCGAGCATTTCGGATAGCAGACTCTCGGCCTCGGCGTTGTTGCCCTCCATTGCCGCCACCTTGGCGAGGTTCATGCGTGCCGGCATGTAGTCCGGGTACTTCTTGGCGACGGCCTCGAAGTCGGTGCGCGCGGCAGGCAGGTCGAGTTCGGCGAGTTTGACCATGCCGGCGAGGTTACCGATCTCCGGCGTGTCGCCCTGGGTCTGGCGCAGCTTGGCGAGCGAGGCGGAGGCGGCATCCACCTGCCCGCTCGCGAGCTGCGCGAATACCAGCGCCTGCCCGGCATAGCCCTGCTTCGGCGCGAGCTTGAGCGACTGCTCGAGATCGCCGATGGCGGCACTCTCCTGGCCGAGGCCGAGCCGCGTCGCCGCTAACCGCGTGCGGATCTCGGCATCCTGGGGTGCGAGGCTGACGGCCTTCTGGAACGCCTGCACCGCGTCATCCGGGCGGCCGGCCAGCGCGTAGGCGCGGCCGAGCATGTCTTCCATCTGCGCATCCGCGCGGCCGGCGGCGGCGATCGGCGCAAGCGCCGCGATCACCGGCGCAGCATCGCGCTGGCTGAGCTGGATCTGCGCGAGCAACTTGACGCCGGCCGGATCGCCCGGGCTACGGGCGGTGTATTTCGTCGCGGCATCGATCGCCTGCTGCACCTGGCCGAGCCGGAACTTGACGACCGCCTCCAGGAAATAGGCGCGCGGAATCGACGCCATCGCGATCGAGATTTTTTGCAGGTCGGCGTCGGCATCGGCCCAGCGCTGCGCCTTGGCGGCGAGCACCGCCTCGAGATAGGTCGCCTGGATATTGCCCGGCAGCATCTTGAGCACCTGGGCGAGGTCGGTCTTTGCCGCCGCGTCCTGGCCCAGCATGATGTGGGTGGCGGCCCGCTCGGCGAGCGGCGTGGGCGCACCCGGGGCGGCGGCGACGGCGGTGTTCAGCAGCGCGAGCGCTGCTTTGGGATTGCCGTTGCCGCGTAGCAATTGCGCCTTCAGCACCAGCGCATCGACCTGCTTGGGATCGAGCGCCAGCACCGCATTGAGCCGTGCCATTCCCGTCGCGGCGTCACGTTGGAGGAGAGCGAGCCGTGCCTCCCCGAGCAGCGGGTCGGGTGATTTCGGCGCGAGCTTCGCCGCCTGCGCGAAGGAGGCCTCCGCCTCCTGCGGCTGCTGCAGCGCGAGCTGGGCGTAGCCGCGCGCGACCAGCACGGCCGCGTTGACGGCGGGATCGGCCTGGTTGGCCGGCATCTCGCGCAGCAGGGCCTCATAGCGGCGCTCGGCGAGGTAGGCGCGGGCCAAAAGCTCGGTCGAGAGGCGCGCATCGTACCCGGCGGCGAGCGCGGCATGGGCCTGCTTCTCGGCGGCCACGCCGTCGCCGAGCCGCAGATCGAGCACGCCGAGTTCGTATTGCGCGACGGCGTTCTTCGGGTCGGCCTTGACCGCGTTGCGGAGCTGGATCAGGGCCGCACGCACGTCGCCCTGGCGGAGCAGCCGCTGCGCGTCGGCGAGGTAGTTTGGCGCCGCAATCCCCGGCGCCGGTGCCGCCGCGAGCCCGCCGGCGAGCAGGCTGGCCGCCAGGATGGCGGCGGATGTGGGAAGACTGACAATACGCGGCATCTCGATCACCCTCGCTCGTAGCGCGGCACCGGTCCGGCGTCCGGCCCCTCAACGACCTCGTCCGGGCCGGCGCCCGCTTCCTTCGCCGGCAGTTTCGGCGCGATGCCGTGGACCTCCATGAGCCCGTAGAGCGTGGGCCGGCTGATCCCCAGCAGCTTGGCTGCGGCGGCCAGCGTGCTGTTGCTGCGGGCGAGCGCCATCTGGATCACCTCCCGCTCAGCCCGCAGGCGCGCCGACCGAAGATCGAGATCGGGCATGATATCGTGCGGCGGCGCCAGCTCCAAATCCACCGCTTCGATCAGCCGCCGCTCCGCCATCACCACCGCGCGCTTCATCCGGTTCTCAAGCTCGCGCACGTTGCCCGGCCAGCCGTGCATCTCGATCGCGGCCAGCGCGTCGTCGGTGAAGCCGGCGAGGCTGCGGCCGAACTCCCGATTGAAGCGGCCGAGGAAGTAGCGGGCCAGCAGCACCGCGTCGCCGCCGCGGTCGCGCAGCGGCGGGACGCGGACCGTCACCGGGTTGAGCCGGTAGAACAGATCGGCGCGGAACCGCCCGTCAGCCACCCGTTCTTCGAGGCTCTGGTTGGTCGCCGAGACGATGCGCACATCGACCTGGATCGGCGCGCGGCCGCCGACGCGCTCGACCACCTGGTCCTGCAGCACCCGCAGCAGCTTGACCTGAAGCGCCGGCGGCAGGTCACCGATCTCGTCAAGGAAGAGCGTGCCGCGATGCGCGCCCTCGATCTTGCCGATGGTCTGCTTCACCGCCCCGGTGAAGGCGCCCCGCTCGTGGCCGAAGAGCTCGCTCTCGAGCAGGTTCTCGGGGATCGCCGCGCAATTGAGGGCGATGAAGGGCTGTGCCGCGCGAGGGCCGAGTTCGTGCAGCCCGCGCGCCAGCGCTTCCTTGCCGGTCCCGCTCTCGCCGAGCAACAGCACCGTCACATGGGTCGCCGCCAGCCGTTCGACGGTACGGCAGACGCGCAGCATCGTATCGCTCGCGGTGATGAGATTGCGGATGGCGATCGACTGCGGGGCGGCGGCAAGACGGCGGTTCTCCTGCTCGAGCTCGTGCAGGCGGAGCGCCCGCGCGACGGTCGTGCGCAGCACCTCGATATCGACCGGCTTCTCGCAGAAATCATAGGCGCCGGCTGCGATGGCCTTCAGCGCGTGGGCGCGGTCGCCGCTGCCGGTCGCGATCACCGTCTTCATCTCGGGCGCTAGCCGCTGCAGCTCATCGAGTGCCGCGAAGCCCTCGCTGGTGCCGTCGGCGTCGGGCGGCAAGCCGAGGTCGAGGATCGCGATCGCCGGCCGCTCCTTGCGCGCGAGCGCCAGCGCCGGCTCGCGCGCCTGCGCCACGAGCACCTCCCAGCCGGCGAACGCCCAACGGTACTGGCTCGCGAGCCCGTCATCATCTTCGACGATCAGCAGTTTCTGTTTGGCCATTGGGGTCCCATCAGGCGGAGAGCGTGGCGGCCTCTGCGACCGCCACCCCCTCGGCCGGCAACAGCACGCGCATCGTGGTGCCCGATCCTGCCTCGCTCAACACCAGCAGGTCGCCGCCGGCGGCGCGCAGCAGCTCGCGCGCCTGCCAGGCGCCGATGCCGCTGCCCTTCGCCTTGGTCGAGCGGAACGGACGGAACAACTGGTCGCGGACGAACTCGGGCGTCATGCCCGGGCCGCGATCGGCGATGTCGATCAATACCCGCCGCGGCTCGTGGCGGATGCGCAGCCGCACGATCTGCCCAGTCGCCGACGCCTCGATTGCGTTGTTCAGCAGGTGCGTGATGACCGCGTCGAACGCGCCCGCCTCCATCGCGACCGAGGCCGAGCGGCCATCCGCCACCAGCTCCACCGCATCGGGCCGCCCGCGCGCCAGCGCGACGACGAGCTCGCCGAGCCGCTGCGCCGGGCTCAATCGTGGTGCGCTCGATCGCCGCGTCCGGTGCCTGCAGCTTGGCGATCATGCCCGCGATCCGGTTGCTGGCGGAGCGGATGGTGCGCAGCACGTCGCGCTGGAACTCGGGATTGTCGCCATGGGTTTCGGCATTGGCGAGCAGCAGCGAGAGCTGATTGCCCACGTTCTTGACGTCGTGGACCACGAAGGCGAAGCGCTTGCCGTATTCCTGCAACTGCCGGGTCTGCATCAGGACTTGCGTCGCGCGCTGCTCGGCGACCGTGCTCGCCGCCTGGCGGCCAATGATGCGCAGCAGGTCAAACACCTCGCGGTCGAGCTTGAAGGCGGCGCGCGGGCGGGCGAGCAGCACGAAGCCGATGACGTGCCCGAGATGGTTGAGCGGCACCACGAGCCAGGGATGCGGCATTCCGGCCAGCGCCTCCGCCGGCCTGGCCTGCGGCTCGGCGCCGCCGACGATCACGATCCAGTCGCCGTTGCGAAACTCCTGCACCATCGGGTCGTCCACCCCGACCGGCGCGAGGGCGGCCGGCATGTTCCACGACCCCGCCCAGGAGAACGCCGTCTCTCCCGGCTCGCGGACCATCATGGCGCCGCCGGTGCTGTCCACCACCTCGGCGAGCGAGCGGATCACGCGCCGCTGCAGGCCGACATAGGCCCCGACATTGGCTTCCGCGGCGGAGAGGGTGGCGATGCAGCGCATCCATTCCCGGCGATAATCGTAGCGATGGCTGAAGAAATGGTCGACGAGCAGCGTGCGCATCCGCGACCGCGCCGAGCCGGAGGTGAACACCACCAAGAGCGCGATCACGCCGGCGAAGACGATGCTGATCTCGGCAATCTCGCCCCAGCCGGGGCCGAGGCTGCGGAACACCTCCCCGGCGGCGGCGAGTGCGAGCAGGAAGATGCCGCTCGCGACCAGGGTGGCGCTGCGGAACACCACCGTGCGCGAGACATGGATATCGATCTCCCAGCGCCGGTTGCGCACCGCCCCGATCGCGAGCAGCGGCGCCACCAGTGCCGTCGCTGTCGCGCGGCCTGCGAACAGCAGGGGCGAGACGCGATGGAACAGCACCGCGTCGGCGTAGAGCACGAAATCGTACAGGAAGATGCCGCCGATCGCGATGCAGGGCAGGTTGATGTACCAGCGCGCGTCCTCGGGCGTGTTGAGATAGAGGTTCTCGACCAGCAGGACGTTGCAGACCGCAAGGCCGAGCCGCGCCGCCACCTGCAGCGACCATAGCGAGACATGCGGGCCGATCGTCAGCAGGTCGGCGACCGGCAGCACGCCGAGCACCATCACAGCGACCAGCCCCATGGTCGCGAAGCTGCGGCCGAGCAGCCGGTCGCTCTGGATACTGCGGCGATAAAGGTGGAGCACGAAGCCGTACCACGCGACCGCGCGGGCGAGTTCGAGGCTGCCGGCGAGGCCGCCGAACTGGCCCTCGTCTGGACCGGCAGCGACCGTCGCGGCCCAGATCGCGGTGACGCCGCACGCCGCCGCCAGCAGCAGCGCCGTGCGGCTGCGGCGTGCCTGCACCAGGATCAGGCCGGCCAGCGCCGCGTAGACCGCAGCGCACAGCGCATACAGCCCGGCCATCACCTCGCCGCCCAGCGTCATTCTCCCTCGCCCTCGCGCCCGCCGCTCATCGGCGCGCTGTTCACGCGGCCGTCATCATACGATGGTCTGCTCCGTACGCGCCATGCGCGCGTGCGAGGGTGGGCCGAAGCGGCGCCCGTGCCCGAGGACCGCCTCCGTCGCGGCGGGTGGGCGGCCCGGTCGCGGCGAGGATGGGTGCGCTATCGGGCACCCTCCTGGAAGAGGATGACGCGGATCGTCGAGATCAGGATCAGCAGGTCGAGAAACAGGGTGCGGTTCTTCACATAGTACAGGTCGTACGACAGCTTCTCGCGGGCGTCCTCGACCGAGGCGCCGTACGGGAAATTGACCTGGGCCCAGCCGGTGATGCCGGGCTTGACCGCGCTGCGGTGACGATAGAACGGGATCGCCTGGGCGAGCTGTTCGACGAAGTGCGGGCGCTCCGGGCGGGGGCCGACGAAACTCATCTCGCCGCGCAGCACGCAGAGGATCTGCGGCAGCTCGTCGATCCGGGTCGCCCGGATGAAGTTGCCGACGCGGGTAATGCGCGGGTCGTTCTGCGCCGCCCAGAGCGGGCGCCCTTGCTCGGCATCGACCCGCATGCTGCGGAACTTCATCAGCGTGAAAACCCGCCCGTGCAGTCCGACGCGCTGCTGGCGATAGAAGATCGGCCCGCGGCTGTCGAGCTTGATCGCGATCGCGACCAGGAGCAGCAGCGGCATCGTCAGAAGTAGCAGGGCCAGGCTTACTACGACGTCGAGGCCGCGCCGCAGCAACGCCGAGAGGGCACCGGTCCGGAAGCCTTCGGCGAGGGCCAGCCGCGCGGGCGAGATGTGATCGATGTCGATGCGGCCGAGCTGCTGTTCGCGGAACTCAACATCGTCCATCACCCGAATGCCTCGGGTGCGATAGGCGAGCAGCGCATCGGCGGGCAACGCGCGCCGGTCATCGCAGGCGACCACGACGCCCCAGACGCGCGCCTGCCGCAGCGCCTCGGGCGGCGGCAGGTCGTGAGCCGGAGCAGCGCCCCCGCCAATCGCCGCCTCGATCGCGGCATCGTTGGCCGTCGCAATGGTGCCGGCCGTGGAGGGCAACGCCGCCAGTTCGAAGAACCGGGCCTGCTGGCCGCGGATCGCCGTTGCCATGCTGGCGGCACGCAGATCGTCGCCCAGCACCAGTACCCGGCGCGCAAACAGCTTCATCCGCACCGCCGTGCTGAACCCCCAGCGGGTGGCGAACAGGCAAATCGTCCAGGCGAGCAGGATCTTCAGCAGCCGCAGCAGGTCGCGCGGCAGCGCCCCCGGCAGCCCGCCGCGGAACGCCGCGCGTGCCATCAGCATCGCCGGCAGCGCGATCGCCACCACGACCGCCGCGTTGAGCAGCAGCCGCCGGCGCTCTAGACACACTTCCGGGCGGTAGAGGCCGATCGCAAGCGAGGTGGCGCCAATCGTGCCGACCAGCCGGGCTGCGAGCAGCGCGCTCGCCGGGTGAAGCGGCAGCGCCGCCGTAGCCGGCTCGGCCCCGGAGACCAGCATCGCGTAGATCAGGACGAACGAAAGTGCCAGCTCGGCCGCGCAGAGGGCGAGCATCTCTAGCGAGACGTAGTGGCCCAGGATCCGGGTCATCGCCAAGCCTCCGTCCACCGTCCCGTCATCGCCGCGCCCTGCCCGTCACCGCCCGAACCCCAGGCACCAAGCGTCCCCGATGCTGAGAATTGCCCGATTTTTGGAGCCGTTCTGGCTCTTGCCGGCGTGGGCGCCGCGGGGATGGGGTATTCTGGTGGCCCCGCAATCGCCATAGCCTACTTGACCCAACTCGCGGCGACCCGCTCGCCGCTCACCCCGAATGCTAGCGTTATCCGAGCATTACACGGTGGCCGTCCGTGGTCAAGCCGCAAACGCAATGGCAAGGTGACGCGCGCCACACTGTGATCGGCTGGCGGGTGCGCGCTCACACGTGATGCAACCATGGCGGGCATTGCCGACCGCTTTCGCCCCACGCGAGCCGCGACAAGGCTTTACGGTAATGGCGCGTTGGTGGTATTGTCGGCATGTTTTCGGAACGGTCCGAGCGGACCGGGCGGCGGGATGGGCGAGGCGAGGGGTCTGCCCGAGATGCGGTCCGAGATTGCGGGGAGTGGCCGCGTGCGGGAAGTCGCCAGGGTCAGCAGCGGATCGGAGGGCATTGGTGCAGGCGCGTAGCTCAGTGGTAGAGCGCTGCCGCAACATGGCAGAGGCGGGGGTTCAACTCCTTCCGCGCCTACCGCCGTCGAAGGAGGATTGACGATTGATCGGCATTCGCCGCGTGGCCCGGTGGGCCGCCTGCCTCGCCTTGGGCCTTGCCGCCGCCGGCTGCGCCGGCCCGACCGCGCCGACCGTCGCCACCGGGCCGGGAGCCGCGGCGCAACGCAATCAGCTTTACGTGATCGGTCCGGGTGACACGCTGAGCGTGTTCGTCTATCGCGCGCCCGAGCTCAGCGTAAGCGACCTGCCGGTGCGGCCCGACGGGCGCATCTCGGTGCCGCTGATCCCGGACATCGTGGCGGCCGGCAAAACGCCCACGGAACTCGCGAGCGAGATCGAGGCCAAGCTGCGCCAATACGTCAAGGACCCGAACGTCACGGTGATCGTGCGCAGCTTCGTCGGTCCGTTCAGCCGCCAGGTGCGGGTGATCGGCGAGGCGGTGAAGCCGACTGCGATCCCGTACCGCGATCACATGACGCTGCTCGACGTGATGATCGCGAGCGGGGGCTTGACCAAGTATGCCGCCGGCAACCGTGCCGTGATCATCCGCCGGCTGCCGGACGGCCGCGAGGAGACGTTGCACGTCCAGCTGGCCAGCCTGCTCAACAACGGCAACATCAACGACAATGTCGAGATGCAGCCTGGCGACACGCTGATCATCCCGGAATCGTGGTTCTGATCGATCCGGCTTGCCTCAACCCGCCTGGCCCAGACCAGATCGCTTATCGCCTAGCGTAGACTGCCCAGACAGACGGAAAAAGATCTAACGGGGCGTGCATGGAATCGGTCCGCATCTTCCTGCAACAGCAGATCGCGGCACTATGGCGCCATCGCTGGCTGGCGCTGGCCGCCGCGTGGCTGATCTGCGGCGTCGGCTGGGCTGCAGTGAGCCTGATGCCCAACCAGTTCGAATCGAGCGCGCGCATCTATGTCAATGTCGATGCGGTGCTGACGCCGCTGCTGCGCGGCCTGGCGGTGGAGGGCGAGTCGGCCGCCACGCTCGATTATCTGCAACGCACCCTGCTCAGCCAGCCCAACATGGAAAAGGTGATCTCCAAGACCAACCTCGACTTGCAGGTGACCACGCCGGCCAGCCGGCAGCAGATGGTCGAGGGGCTGGCGCGGTCGATCAAGGTGGCGTCGCAGACCCGAACCCTGTTCACGATTTCGTACCGCAACACCAGCCCCCAGCTTGCGCACGACGTGGTGCAGGCGCTGCTTGACATCTTCACCGAGAGCACCACCGGCGCCGACCGTGCCGATCTCGAGAATGCGCAGCACTTCCTCAACCAGCAGATCGCCTCCTACGAGCGGCAGTTGCGTAACGCCGAGCAGCGGCGCGCAGCGTTCAAGGCCAAGTATGTGGACCTGCTGCCCTCGACCGAATATGGCGGGGCGAGCCGGCTGGATTCGGCCCGCGGTGCCGAGGCGGCGCTGAAGGGCCAGCTCGCTGACGCGATATCGCAGCGCGACACGCTCAAAAAGGAGTTGGCGGCCACGCCGCAATATCTGCCGTTCAGCGCGCTTGCCGGCGGCCCGTCGGCCAATGCGATGGCGCTCGCCGAGGCGGAGCGCAAACTGGCGCTGCTGCGCCTGCAATACACCGAGCAGGACCCCGATGTGATCGCGCAGCGCCAACTGGTCGAGGCCCTGCGCAGCGGCAAGATGGGACCCCTCATGGCCGCTCCCAGTGCCGCGCGTCCGGCGGCGAATGCGAGCAGTGGCGAGCCGAACGTGCTGTATCAGAATCTCAAGCTCAAGCTGGTCGATGCCAACGTCCAGCTCGCCTCGTTGGAGCGGCAGGTGCAGGCGGCGGCCGAGGAGCGGGCACGGATGGAGAAGGTCGCGCGCGCCGAGCCGGAGGTCCAGGCCCGCTTCCAGAACCTCGACCGCGACTACAACGTGCTGCAGAAGAACTACGAGGAGCTGCTGGCGCGACGCGAGAGCGCCGCGATCGCGCAGGCCGCCAACACGCAAGCCGACAAGGTCAAGCTCACGGTGGTCGATCCGCCGCTGGTCCCGCATACGCCGGTGGCACCGAACCGGCTGCTGCTGCTGAGCGTGGTGCTGGTGCTCGGCTTGGGCGGCGGCGCCGGTGTTGCCTTCGCGCTCGGCCAGCTCGACCGGTCGTTCCGCAGCGTCGATGACCTGCGCGCACTCGGACTGCCGGTACTGGGCGCGCTGTCGCTGGTCGGCATTCCGACGGTGCGGCGGCGGATGGCCTCGGTGCTCGGCTTCGGCATGATCGTCCTGCTGCTGGTCGCCGTGTTCGGCGGCCTGATCGCGCATACCGCGCGCCTTGCGGCCGTGATCTGAACATGGCGAGCAAGCCGTTCCACCTGGTCGAGCGGGCAGCGGAACGGCTGCGCCAGGAAGGGCTTCTGGACGGCGTGCCGCTCGCGCCGCCGCCACCGCCGGCCGACCGCCTCGAGCTGACCGGGACCGTGACCGACGCCCCCATCGCCGATGCACTGAGGGCCGATACACCGAGGGCCGATGCGCTGGGGGCCGAGCCGCGTCCGACGCGGCCGATGGTCGCGGTCGCGCAGCTCGAACGCGCGGGCATGGTGTCCTGGAGCCGCGCCCGGTCGCGGGTCTCGGAGGAGATCCGCCTGCTGCAGAGCCAGTTGCTGCGCTCGGCCTTCGCGCCGGCCGACGGTCGGCAGACGCCGCTCAACCTGGTGATGGTCACCAGCGCCCGGCCGGGCGAGGGCAAGAGCTTCGCCGCACTCAATATCGCGGCCGGCATCGCCCGCCAGCAGGATCGCGAGGTGCTGCTGGTTGACGCCGACGCCAAGCCCGACAGCCTCGGCCAAAGGCTCGGGCTGGCGGGCGCGCCCGGGCTGCTCGACCTGGTGACGGAACCCGGCCTCGACCTGACCGAACTGGTGGTGCCGAGCGAGCTTCCCAAGCTCAGCCTACTCCCGGTCGGGCGGCCGTTGGAGCAGAGCGCCGAGCTGTTCGCCACCCGCCAGATGGCCAGCATCATTGGCGGCCTCGGCCGGCGCTACGCCGACCGCATCGTTCTCCTCGATGCGCCGCCCTGCCTCTCCAGCAGCGACCCAAGCACGCTGGCGCCGCTGGTCGGGCAGGTGGTGTTCGTGGTCCAGGCCGAGCAAACTCAACGCGACGAGGTGGAGTCGGCGCTCGATCTGGTGCAGACCTGCCCGACGATCATGTTGCTGCTAAACAAGGTGCAGATGAGCACGACGCATAGTTTCGGCGCCTACGCCTCGCCGTACGCCTGAGGGTTTGTGAACGCATGCCCTCACTCGCCGGAAACGACACGAAGCGCCCGATCACGGCAAAGGGCACGCTTGTCGCTAGTTCGATCCGTTCGCACGCCCTGAGACGGAGGTGAGGGGCGCGGGGGGCAGGGTGCGATCGGCGACGGCGCGGCGGCGGCTGGCGGCGGCCCTCGCCGTCTCGGCGGCGCTGCCGGCCCGCGCCTATGCCCTTCCGCCCGCGGCGCTCGATAATCCGGGCCAACTCGCACCAGGCGGCGTGCCCAACAATCTCTTGCCGCCGCCCACCCCCCCATCCGGCACCGAGGCGCCGTCCGCCACCGGCACCGAGGCGGGCCCGTCAGCGGCGACCGTGCCACCCACGGCGCACGCGCTGCAACCGACCTCCACGCTGCCCGCCGCCGGCGGCGGGCTGCGCATCCAGCCCAGCATCGGGGTGCAGGAATATTTCACCGACAACGTGTTCCAGACGCCCAAGAAGAGCTCGGACTTCATCACCGGGATCACGCCGGGGCTGTCGGTGCGCGACGACACCGCGCGGGTGCAGGCGGCGGCGGTGTACAACCCGACCGGGCTGATCTATGCGCGCAATCCCAGCCAGGACACGATCAACCAGAATTTCTCCGGCCAGGCCACGATCACGCTGGTGCCCGACACGTTGTTCCTCGACGCGCGCGGCTACGTCACGACGGCGGCAACCAATGGCGGCTTCGCGCCGGGCGGCACGCCGGTGCTGAATCGCAACCAGCGCTCTACCGTCACCAGCTTCACCGTCTCGCCCTACGCGGTGCATCGCTTCGGCGACATCGGCACCGGCGAGATCGGCGTCACCCTCGGCACCACCAATACTTCGGGCGGCCAGATCAACGGCTTCAATGGCTTCAATGCATTCGGTGCCCCGATCCAGGGCAACCCGAACGGTGATACCCGCTCGATCGAGGAGACGGCGCAGTTCACCACCGGCGCGATCCTGCCGCGGCTGCAGGACCGCACGCTGTTCGACGCCTCGCAGCAGACCGGCAATGTCGGCACTCAGCGCTCGACGCAATTCCTCGCCACCAACCGGGTCGAGTACGCGCTCAACCGGCAGATCGCGCTGATCGGCGAGCTCGGCTACGAGAACCTCCGCTTCGAGGGCATCCCGCCACTGCGCATCAGCGACATGGTCTGGCACGTCGGCGCCCGCTGGGATCCGAACCCCGACAGCAGCATCACCGTCACCTATGGCCATCAAGATGGGTTCAACTCGGCGTTCGTCAGCGGGTACTATGCGCTGACCGCGCGCACGACGCTCTATGCGAGCTATGCGGCGGGGCTGCTGACCGACCAGCAGCAAATCCAGAACAACCTCGATCTCGCCGCAATCGACCCGTATGGGAACCTGGTGAACAGCGAGACCCTGGCGCCGCTTTTCGTGAGCAACAACCTGATCGGGCTGAACAACAACCTCAATCGCGTGAAGACGCTGACCGTGAACGCCGTCACCGCGTTCGATCGCGACACGGTCTCGCTGTACGTCTTTAGTCAGCAGCAGACGCCGGTTGCCGTCGCCACGGCAGGCCAGGTCGCGCAGAAGCTCGACGGTGTCAGCGGCGGCGCCACCTGGACGCACGCGCTCTCGGAAGTAAGCAGCACCAGCCTCCATGCCGATTACGGAACCTCCTCGGGGACCGGCGGGTTTCTCGGCGTGACGTCGCCCAACAACAACCAGGCGATCTTTGACGTCAGCGCCACGTTGACGCACGAATTCACGCCGACGCTGTCGGGAGTGGCCGAATACCTCTATACGCACCGGACATCCAACATCTCCGGCCAAGGGTTCGTGCAAAACCTGTTCCTTGTCGGCGTGCAAAAGACGTTCTGAGGCCAGCCGTGTACGCGCAGCATTACGGTTTTTCGGGGATGCCGTTCCAGCTCACCCCGGATCACCGCTTCTTCTTCGGCAGCTCGGTCCACAACCGCGCGATCGCACACCTGATTTATGGCTTGGCACAGGAGGAGGGTTTCATCGTCGTCACCGGCGAGGTCGGCGCCGGCAAGACGACACTGGTCGAGCAGCTCTGGTCGCAGCTCGACCGCAACACCTACACGATCGCGCGCGTCGTCACGACGCAGGTGTCGAGCGACGACCTGCTGCGGCTCACTCTCGCCGGCTTCGGCATCGACGAGCAGGGCGACAAATCGACCTTGCTGCGTCGGCTCGAACGGATGCTGAAGGAGGAGCGCGCGATCGGCCGCCGTTGCCTGCTGGTGGTGGACGAGGTGCAGAGCCTGTCCATGCCGGCACTTGAGGAGCTGCGGATGCTTTCCAACCTGACCGAAGGCGGGCGCGTCTCGTTGCAAACGATCCTGCTCGGCCAGCCGCAGTTCCGCCGCACGCTCGCCAGCCCCGATCTCGACCAACTTCGCCAGCGCGTGCTGGCCTCGTTCCATCTCGGCCCGCTCGCGCCCGAGGAGGTGCGTGCCTACGTGCAGCACCGGTTGCGCGCGGTGGGCTGGGCCGGCAACCCGCATTTCGAGGAAATCGCCTTCACCGCGATCCACCGCCACAGCGGCGGCATTCCGCGCCGGATCAATCGCCTGTGTTCGCGCGTGCTGCTGTACGGCGCGCTCGAGGAGGCAACCGAGATCACCGCCGAGATGGTGGAGACGACGGCCGCCGAACTCGCGAGCGACCTCGGCGGCGATCCCGACCCGATGCGCCGCACGGTCACCGCGGCATCGAACGGCCACGGCAACGGCGCCGACCCCGAGTTGGCGCAGCGCGTCACGGCACTGGAGCAGACGGTCGCCAAGCGCGAGCACAAATTGCAACGCTTGCTGGAAGTGGTGAGCACCTACCTGGAGACGCGGGCATGAACCGCATGGTGGCGCAGGACGCTGCTGGCGGTACCACCCTGCGCCACGCGATGAGCGTGGACGTCGAGGACTATTTCCAGGTCCAGGCCTTCGCGCACTGCATCGACCGCGCCGACTGGGACCGCATCCCGTGCCGAGTGGAGGCGAATGTCGATCGCCTGCTCGGCCAGTTCGACCGCGCCGGGGTGCGGGCGACGTTCTTCACGCTGGGCTGGGTTGCCGAGCGCTACCCGGTGCTGGTGCGCCGCATCGTCGCCGAAGGCCATGAGCTCGCGAGCCACGGCATGGAACACGTCCGCGCCGATGCGCAGGCCGCCGCCGTCTTCGGCGCCGACGCCGCGCGCGCGCGCGCGGTGCTGGAGGATGCGGGCGGCGTGCCGGTCGTGGGCTACCGGGCGGCGACCTTCTCGATCGGGCGGCGCAATCCGTGGGCGTTCGCCGAGCTGGAGGCGGCCGGCTACCGCTACAGCTCCAGCGTCTTTCCGGTGCGCCACGACCTGTATGGAATGCCGGAGGCGCCCCGCCTGCCGTTCCGGCCGCAGGGCAGCGGCTTGTGGGAAATCCCGATGACGATTCTCTCGGTCGCGGGTCGCCCGCTGCCGTGGTCGGGCGGCGGCTATTTCCGCCTGACGCCGTATGCGCTCTACCGGCACGGCCTCGCCCGCATCGCGGCCAGCGGGCAGCGCGCCGTCTTCTACCTGCATCCCTGGGAGATCGATCCCGCCCAGCCGCGCGTCGCCGGCGCCGGGTGGCGATCGCGATTCCGCCACTACACGAACCTGCACGCGACCGCCGGCCGCCTCGACCGGCTGCTGCGCGACTTCGCCTGGGACCGGATGGACCGCGCTTTCGCCGACCTCCTCGCAACCGGCTGAAGCCAGCCGATGGCCGTGACCTGCAAGCCATTGGAGGAGGCGGCGACCCCCGCCTGGGATCGCTTCGTGGCGGCGGCCCCGCAGGCAACGTTTTTCCACCGCGCCGGCTGGCGTGCAGTGATCGAGCGTGCCTTTGGCCACTGCGCCCATTACACCTTCGCCGAGCGGGACGGCGCGATCGTGGGCGTGCTGCCGCTGGTGGACATGCGCACGCGGCTGTTCGGACGGTCGCTGATCTCGGCACCGTTCTGCGTCTACGGCGGCCCGGTGGCGGCCGACGCCGAGGCCCTGGCCGCGCTGGAGGCGCACGCGGCGGCGCTGATGGATCGCATGGACGTGCCGGTGACGGAATTCCGCTTCCTGCATGCACCCGAGGGCGGCGAATGGGCGGAGCGGCCGGGCCTCTATGTCACCTTTCGCAAGCCGATCGGCCCCGACGAGGAAGCGAACCTCAAGGCGGTCCCGCGCAAGCAGCGCGCGATGGTGCGCAAGGGGATCGAGAACCGGCTGCGCGCGGAGGTATCGGGATCGCTCGGGGCGCTGCACCGCGTCTATGCCGAGAGCGTGCGCAACCTCGGCACGCCGGTGTTTTCCCGCCGCTACTTCGAGCTGCTGCTCGCGGCGTTCCCCGACTGCACGGACGTGCTGACCGTGTTCGACGGTGAGACCCCGATCGCCGCGGTGCTCAATTTCTATTTCCGCGACGAGGTGCTGCCCTATTACGGCGGCGGCACCGCAGCCGCGCGGGCGCGGGCGGGCAACGATTTCATGTACTGGGAGGTGATGCGCCGGGCCGCTTCACGCGGCTGCCGGCTGTTCGATTTCGGCCGCAGCAAGGAAGGCACCGGCGCGTTCGCGTTCAAGAAGAACTGGGGGTTTTCGCCTACGCCGCTTGCGTACCGGTTCCGGCTGCGCCCCGGCGCGGCATTGCCCGAGCGCAATCCGCTCAATCCGAAATACAGCCGCTTCATCGCGACCTGGAAGCGGTTGCCGCTGCCGGTCGCCAACATGATCGGGCCGCACATCGTGCGGGGCTTGGGCTGATGGCGATGCCCGGCCTGCTGTTCCTGTGCCATCGCATCCCCTATCCGCCCGATAAGGGCGACAAGATCCGCGCCTGGCCGCTGCTGCGCCATCTCGCGCGGACGCATCGCGTGTTTCTCGGCTGCCTTGTCGATGACCCGGCGGATATGCCGCACGTGGCGACCTTGCGCGAGATTTGCGCCGAGGTGATGGCGGTACCGCTATCGCCGCTGCGGCAGAAGCTGCGCGCGCTCGCCTCGGCCCGGCCGGGGCGGCCGCTGACGCTCGACTATTTCCGCGACGCGCAGCTCGCGCGCTGGGTGGACGAGATCGCGCGCCGCCATGCGCCGTCGCGGGTGTTCGCCTTCTCGTCCAGCATGGCGCCCTATGCGCTGCGCGTGCCGGCCGCGCGACGCATCCTCGACATGGTCGATCTCGACAGCCAGAAATGGGCCGAGCAGGCGCGGCGCGCGCGCGGTCCCGCGCGACTGGTTTGGGCGCGCGAAGGGCGCAACCTGCTCGCCTTCGAGCGCTACGCCGCGCAGCGCTTCGACCGCACGCTGTTTTGCTCCGAGCCGGAATGGGCACGTTTCGCGGCGCTCGCACCCGAGTGCCGGGGGCGCACGGCATGGATCGAGAACGGCGTCGATCTCGATCGCTTCTCGCCCGCCCACGATTTCGAAAATCCCTATCCCGACGATGCGCCGCGCGTCGCGTTCACCGGGGCGATGGATTACTGGCCCAATATCGACGCGGTGGACTGGTTCGCGCGCGAGGCGTTGCCACTGCTGCGCGCGCGCGTGCCGGCGGCCGAGTTCGCGATCGTCGGTGCCAACCCGGCGCCGCCGGTGCGGCGGCTCGCCCGCCTGCCGGGCGTGCGCGTGACCGGCCGGGTCCCCGACACCCGTCCGTACCTCGCCCACGCCGGTGCCGTGGTGGCGCCGCTGCGCGTCGCGCGCGGCATTCAGAACAAGGTGCTGGAGGCAATGGCGATGGCCCGCCCGGTGGTCGCCTCGCCCGCCGCGTTCGAGGGCGTGCGCGCCCCCGCCGGCACCGCGCTGCTGGTGGCGGACGGTGCGGCGGCAACGGCTGACGCGGTCGCGGACATTTTAAATGGACGGTGCTGCTCGATCGGCCCGGCTGCCCGGCAGGCGATCGAGCGCGGCTATTCCTGGGCATCATCGCTGCGCAAACTCGACGCTCTGTGGCATGACCTGGACGCGGCCGCCGGGCCGTCCGCACGGAAAGTGGCGTGATGAGCAGCCAGAGCGTTGCCTCCCTGCGCGTCTCGCCCGGCTGGACGCGGGCACGGGTCGCGCTGCCGGTGCTCGGTGTCGGGCTGCTGCTGCTCGGGCTGCTGTTCGAGGAAGAGGCGGCGGCGGCGGTGCGCGTGTGGTTCGCCTCGACTGCCTACAACCACTGCTTTCTGGTGATCCCGATCGCGCTCTATCTCGCCTATGACCGGCGTGACCGGCTCGCCGGCGTGCCGGTGCGGCCCTGGCCGCAGGCGGCGCTGCTGGCGCTGCCGCTGGCGGCGGCGTGGCTGCTCGCCGAGCGGGTCGGGGTGATGGAAGGGCGGCAGCTCATCGCGATGGGCTTCGTGCAGGCGCTGTTCCTCGGCGTGCTCGGCCGCCGGCTGTACCGCGTCATGGCGGCACCACTGCTCTATCTGTTCTTTCTGGTGCCGTTCGGCGCCTTCCTGACACCCGCGCTGCAGACGTTCACCTCGCATTTCATCACCCGCGGGCTCGACCTGCTCGGCATCATCAACTACTCCGACGCCAACATCATCGAAATCCCCGAGGGCACGTTCTACGTCGCCCAGGCCTGCGCCGGGCTGCGCTTCCTGATCGCGGCGGTCGCATTCGGCGTACTCTACGCGCTGGTGATCTATCGCAGCCCAGGCCGGCGGATCACCTTCGTCGTGGTCTCGCTCGTCCTGCCGGTGATCGCGAATGGCTTTCGCGCGCTTGGCATCGTGGTGCTCGGTCATTACCTCGGCAGCGCGGAGGCGGCGGCGGCCGATCACATCCTCTATGGCTGGCTGTTCTTCTCGATCGTGCTGCTGCTGCTGATCCTGCTCGGCCTGCCGTTCCGGCAGGACGCGCGGCCCGCCGCCTGCGCCTCGGCGGCAGCGCTGCCGGCGATCGGGCTGCGCTGGCCCGCCGTGGCGGCGGTGCTCGTGCTGCTGGTCTCCGCCATCGGACCCGCCGCGGCGGCAGTGTTCGCCTGGTCGGCGGGTGCCGCGCCGCCGCTGCATCTGGCGTTGGCCGGGCGCTGCACCACGCTCCCGGACGGCGCCGACGCACCCGGCTTGCTGCAGCGGCATCTGGTTTGCGACGGCAAACGGCTGATGCTGCGCGTGCAAGCCTTCTCCGTGCGCAGTGATCCCGGCCGAATCATCGCGGCCGAGCGGTTGATCTCCCAGCCGCTGAGTGCCGAGGATGTCGAAAGCCGGCCGCTCGCGGTCGCCGGCACAGCACCCGGCACATGGCGAATTGTGCGCAGCCAGGTGCCCGATCGCACGGTCGCGATGGCGCTATGGGTTGGCGGCGAGCCGAGCGGGACGGGCCTCGCGATGCGGCTACGGCAGGCGCGGGTCAGCCTTCTGGGCGGCTTCGCCACACCGCTGCTCGCGACCGTGGAACCGGATGCGACGGCTGCGCCGCAGGCGGGTGCCGCGCTGCAAGCGTTCTTTGCCGCCGAGCCGGGGCTGAGCCGGGAACTGGGACGGGTCGCGCAGGCGGGACACTGAGCGGACCGGTGCCGTGACACCGTTCACACAGCTTTTCCGCAATGACCCGTGGCGGTGAGCCAGGGCGATTCGGTTCTGACGGTTTCCGATCGAAAGGGCTGGCGGCGGCCGCGGGCGGGGATTCTAGGGTGATCGTCGAACCGGGTTGGTGATCTGCGATGTCCTCGACGGTGGTGGATGGGTGCGGCAGCTTGTGGGAGGCCCTGGGCGCGGGTGCGGGACCATCGTCGCCGCGCCGGGAGGCGATATTCACTGCCCGGGCTGCTGCTGATTGCGGTTGCGGCGCTATTGGCGGGGACGGCGGGACCAGCTCGGCATCGTGCGCTGGGGGCGGCAGTCGAGCGCGCAGGCCTTGGCGAGCCTCGGCATCACCCGCGGGCGTGTTCCGGCGCCATCGGTCTGGTGCGAGTTGTTCCAAGGGCTTGATGTCGTCAGCCTTGGAGTGGCAGAGCACGTTCACTGAGGCCGGCAAGCAGTAACTTTGAGCGAAGCTGCAACGGGCGCTAAATTAGCCTGTCGCGCAGTTCCCATCTCGGAATTGCCGCCCGGGTTAGGTGCGGTACTTTACTTTCAGCTCCTGCGCTAGATCGGTCTTGCGGTGTTCTCCTAGCCCTGACGAACCGGTACCTGGCTTGAGGCGCAAGGTGATTTGCCGGGAGGGAGCTGGGCGTTTCGAAGCTGACGGTGTGCTGAGAGCGAGCCGGAACGCCTGCTGAACTGCTGACTCGCACGTGCGGTGTGGAACCTGTTACGGTGCATTGAGGATCGCGCGCGGGGGGCCGATGAAGTGCCTGAGCTGCGGCGCTGACGTCCCGGAAGGCAGCAAGTTCTGCACCGAATGCGGAGCGGCAGTCCGTATAGTGTGTCTTGCATGCCACCACCCGAACGCGCCCGGCGCGAAGTTCTGTGCAGAGTGCGGCGCCAATCTCCGGGTCGGTGTGGACGAACCGGCAGCTCCTCCTGTGGCAGTCCGCGAGGCATCCGCTGCTGAACGGCGGCAAGTCACCGTACTGTTCTCCGATTTGGTCGGCTCTACTGAGCTGTCGTCGCGCCTCGACCTCGAGGATCTGCGCGACGTGATCGGCCGCTACCACGCCTGCGTCGCCGAGACCGTCAGCCCCTTTGACGGGTTTGTGGCGAAGTATATGGGCGACGGGGTGTTGGTCTACTTCGGCTATCCGCACGCACACGAAGACGATACCGAACAGGCGGTGCGTGCTGGCCTCGCCTTGATCGATGCGGTCGGCGAGCTTCAGGCGGCAGAACCGCTACAGGTGCGGATCGGCATTGCCACGGGACTGGTGGTGGTGGGCGATCTGATCGGCGCCGGTTCGGCCCAGGAGCAGGCGATCGTCGGCGAGACGCCGAACTTGGCAGCGAGGCTGCAATCGCTCGCTGAACCGAACACAATCTTGATTGCCGAGAGTACGCGCCGGCAGATCGGCGCGTTGTTCGAGATGGTGGATTTAGGGCTTCAACCACTGAAAGGCTTCGCCGAGCGGCAGCGGGCTTGGCGCGTCTCGGCCGAGAACCGCGCGCTCGGCCGGTACGAGGCGCTGCGCTCGGGTGCCACGCCGCTTATAGGACGGGACGAGGAACTGGACTTGCTGCAGCGGCGCTGGGCACAGGCGAAGGCGGGTAGCGGGGGCGTGGCCCTGATCTCAGGCGAGCCGGGAGTCGGCAAGTCACGCCTCACCGAAGCGCTGGCCCACTCTATTTCTCGTGAGCGGTACATTCGGCTGCGCTACTTCTGTTCAGCGCACCATCAGGACAGCGCGCTCTATCCCATCATCGTGCAAATGGAACGCGCGGCCGGCTTCGCGCGTGAGGACGCGCCAGCGGCCAAGCTCGGCAAGTTGCAATCGTTGCTCGCGTCCAGTGTACCCCCGATCCAAGATGTGGCGCTGATCGCTGATCTGCATTCGCTGCCGTCCGCTGCTATCGCGCCACTGCTCGACGTCACGCCGCAGCGCAAAAAGGAGAAAACGTTCGGAGCGCTGCTCTGGCAAGTCGAACGTCTTTCGCGCCAGCAGCCGGTGCTGATGGTTTTCGAGGATGTGCACTGGGTGGACCCGAGTTCACGCGAACTGCTGGACCGGACGATAGAGCGGATTGCCAACTGGCGGTTACTACTCTTAGCAACGTTCCGTCCCGAGTTCCAGCCACCTTGGACCGGCCAACCGCATGTGACAACGCTTTCACTCGCGCGGCTCGACCGGCGCAACGCCGCGATGATGGTCGGAAACATTGCCGGCGATCATGCTTTACCTAGCGATATCGTCCAGGAGATCGCCGAGCGCACCGACGGAGTTCCGCTGTTCGTCGAGGAAATGACCAAGGCGGTGCTCGAATCCGGAACGGGGGGCGCTGCGATGCTCTCAACCGTGCCACATCCGGCGCTCTCGGTGCCCGCCACCCTGCACGCCTCGCTGATGGCGCGGCTGGATCGGCTGGGACCGGCAGCGAAGGACGTGGCGCAAACAGGGGCAGCAATCGGTCGCGAGTTCGGGCACGAGTTGCTGGTGTCCATTGCCGAACGGCCGGAGCCGCAACTTCGCAAGGCGCTGGATCGGCTCGCGAGCTCTGGCCTGCTGTTCGTTCGCAGCACGCCCCCGCAATCCACCTACGTCTTCAAGCACGCGCTGGTGCAGGAACGGCATCGGAGTTCTAAGAAGGAGCGTCGGCGAGTTCATCGACAAATCGGCGAAGCATTGCGCCATCGGTTCCCCGAACAGGCGGAGACCGTGCCGGAGGTCGTCGCGTACCACTTCACCCAGGCAGGCTTGATCGAGCTTGCTGTTGAATGGGGGGGCAAGGCGGGCGACCTCGCGCTGCGGCACTCCGCATACATTGAGGCAGTTTCACATTTCGAAAAGGCGCTTGGCCTAGCCGGCAAGTTGCGAGAAGGGCCTGTCCAACGACTTTCGCGCCTTCGATTGCAGACTGCGTACGGCAGCGCGCTGAGACTAGCTCGTGGCTTCGGCGCGCCGGAGGCTAGTGCTGCCTTTGCGTGCGCCCGCGACCTTGCTGCCACGATCGAGGACGTAACCGAGCGGTTCCCAGCGTACTACGGACTATGGAGCGGGAGCTTCCTTCGCGGAGAGCTAATCCCAATGCGCGAGATCGCGGAAGCATTTCTGTGCGATGTCGAAAGCCAACCCGCATCGCCGGAAGCCGGCATTGCTCACCGCATCTATGGCATGACCTGCTGGTTCCAGGGTAACTTTGCTTTGGCGCAAACACATCTTGAGCGCACGCTTGCGATCTGCAACAGTACGCGTGATCGCGAACTCGTCTTCCGCTTCGGTCAGGATATCGCCAGCCCTGCCATGGCGTATCTCGCGCTGGTGTTTTGGCCTCTCGGGCTGGTCGATCGGGCGCGCCAGTTTGCCGAGGCGGCGGTCACCCATGCACTGCGGACGGAGCACATCCCAACAGTCGCATACGCGCACGGGCACGCCTCGACGTTCGAGATGATGCGCCGTGACCACCTTCGAGCCGAGCCCCACTCGCAAGATCTCCTGCGCCTCGCTCACAAGCACGCGTTGCCATTGTGGCTGGCGGCAGGGACGTTTCACCAAGGCTGGCTGCGCTGGCACGCTGGCGATCGCGAGGCTGGAACAGCTGGAATGCACGAGGGTATGGCGCTGATGCGTGCACAGCGCCAAGAACTATTTATGCCGCTTTTCGCGACGCTACTAGCCGAGACGGAAGCAGAGGGAGGCCAATGTGAGGCAGCATTGGCGGCAGTGGACTCCCAACTCGTGGCGGTCCAACAGACTGGGCAGCACTGGCTAGAGACTGAGGTTCAGCGGGTGCGTGGCGAAGTTCTACTAAAGTCGCGCCCTTGCGATCCCGCTGAAGCGGAGTCGGCCTTCACGCACGCCATTGACATCGCCAGACGCCAATCGGCGAAGCTGTTCGAGTTACGCGCCGGCACAAGCCTTGCCCGGCTCTGGCGCGACCAGGGCAAGCGCATGGAAGCCCGCGAGCTGCTCACTCCGATCTACAACTGGTTCACCGAGGGCTTCGACGCACCCGATCTGATCGAGGCGAAGGCGTTGCTGGGTGAACTGGCCACAGGAAGTCGCCGGAGAAGCTGATGTGCTCCCAGGTGAGCGGCGAGGTATGGCCAGCAGTTCGGCGGCCACGGCTTGGCTTCGGCTGCGGAGGTGATCGAGGGCATCAGCCAGATAGGTAGAGTTCCAGTAGACGATCGCGGCGATCACCAGGTTCAGGCCCGAGGCGCGGAACTGCTGCACGTCCTGGCCGCGATCAGCGATGCGCCGGCGCGTATCACTCAGCCGCCGCCGGCTCCTCAAAGCTCCAGTTTGCCGCCGAGGCGCCGGCCAGTGCCTGCACGCGCGCATCATCGGCGGCGAGCTCAGCGGCCGGCCCGGCATGGACGATCTCGCCGTTGTCGAGCACATACGCGAAATCCGCGACGTCGAGGCTCATGCGCGCGTTCTGCTCGACCAGCAGCACCGTCATCCCGTCGCGGCGCATCTCGGCGATGATGCGAAACACCTCACGCACGATCAGCGGCGCCAGCCCCTGGCTCGGCTCGTCCAGCACCAGCAGGCGCGGGTTGAGCAGCAGCGCACGCGCGACCGACAGCATTTCCTGCTCGCCGCCGGAGAGCTGGCGGCCTTTGCTCTGCCTGCGCTCGGCGAGACGGGGAAACACCTGGAACACACGCGGAATGGTCCACGGGCCGGACCGCCCCAGGGGGACGCGCAGGTTTTCCTCGACGGTGAGGTTGGGGAAGATGCGCCGCCCCTCGGGCACGTAGCCGACGCCGAGGCCGGCGACGCGGAACGGCGGCAGGCCGGTGGTGCGTTGGCCGAACACGATGATCTCGCCGGCGCGTGGCGGCGTCAGGCCCATGATGCTGCGCAGCGTGGTGGTCTTGCCGGCACCGTTGCGGCCGAGCAGCGTGGTCACGCACCCTTCCTGCACGGTGATCGACACGTCATGCAGGATATGGCTCTTGCCGTAATAGGTGTTGATCCCGCCCACCTCCAGCGCGGTCATGCCGCCTGTCCCAGATAGGCCGCCTGCACGGCGGCATTGGCCCCGATGTCCGCGGGCGTGCCCTCGGCGAGGAACCGCCCCTGGTCGAGCACGGTGATGCGGTCGGCCAATTGGAACACCACCCGCATGTCGTGCTCGATCAGCACGATCGTGTAGCGGCTGTCGCGGTGTAGGCGGCGGATCAGGCCTGCGATCTGGTAGGTCTCCTGGTCGCCCATCCCGGCGGTCGGCTCATCCAGCAACAGCAGCCGCGGCTTCAGCGCGAGCGTCATCGCGATCTCGGCGGCGCGCTGATCCCCATGCGCCATCTCGCCCACCAGCCGGTCGGCCTTGGTGGCGAGGCCGGCGAGTGCGACGACACGGCCGACCTCGCGTCGCACCGCCGCTGCCGCGTCCTGGCCGAGCCAGGGGCGCAGCCCATAGCCGGCGCCGACCTCGACCGCGATGCGCACGTTCTCGCGCACGGTGAGCTCGGGAAAGATCTCGGTCACCTGGAAGGTGCGGCCCATGCCGAGCTTGACGCGCTGCTGTGCCGAGAGCCCGGTGACCGGACGGCCGTCGAATACGATCTCGCCCGCACTGGGCGGGAAGAAGCCGGTGATCAGGTTGAAGAACGTGGTCTTGCCCGCACCGTTCGGGCCGATGATGGCGCGCAGTTCGCCCCGTGCCACGGTGAGAGAGACATCGCGCACCGCGATCAGGCTGCCGAATGCCTTGCTGACGCCATGGACCTCCAGCATGGCACTCATGCGGTGCTCCGCCGGCGGAGCATCCCGAGCAGTCCGCGCGGGAAGAACAGCACCACCAGCACGAACAGCAGGCCGATGAAGCTCATCCAGTTCACGGTCATCGACGAGATGTAGTCCTGCAACACGACGAACACGGCGGCCCCGAGCAGCGGCCCCCAGAAGGTTCGCATCCCTCCCATCACCGCCATGATCACGAACTCGCCCGAGAGGGAGTAATGCAGCGCCATCGGGTCGGCGAAGTTGTTGAGCAGCGCATACATCGCGCCGGCGATTGCGGTGATGAAGCAGGAGATCGAGAACGAAAGCCAGATGTGCCGCCTGATCGGGATGCCGAGGAAGCGGGCGCGTCGCTCGTTCTCGCGGATCGCGACCAGCGTGCGGCCGAAGGGCGAGCGCAGCAGGAAGCCCATGATGCCGGTGCCAAGCGCGAAGACCGCCACCAGGAAATAGTAGAATAGAGTGGCGTTCTCGCTGATGTCGATCGTGAGAGAGCCGAGATGGAGCGGCGCGCGCATGAAGCCGCGCAGTCCGTCGTCGCCGCCGGTGAGCGAGTTCCAGCGATAGGCGATGTAGTAACAGATCTGGCCGAAAGCGATGGTGACCATCGCGAAATAGACACCGCGGCGGCGGACGATCAGCAGCCCGAACAGCGTGCCGGCGACGCCTCCGAGCAACGTTCCGTCGATGATCGCGAGCGGCGTCGAGTGGGCGAGATATTTCAGGGTCAGTCCCGCCCCGTAGGCGCCGAGACCGAAATAGGCGGCGTGGCCGAAGCTCATGACGCCGGTGAAGCCGAGCAGGAAATTGAGCGCCATCGCCGCCAGGCCCATCACCAGCACGCGGCCGGCGAGTGCCGTGTAGCCGCCGAGAACTCGGCGACGTGCGGCACGCCGGGCTGGTTCCACCACCACTCCATGTCCCACCAACCGGTCTGCGCCGCCGCCGGCACCGAGAGCACCAACTCAAGCTCGAACAGCGCGCCGCCGAGCGCCATCTCCTTCTCCATGCCGAATTGCGTGAACTGCTTCATGCAATTGATCTGCGCGAGGCCGCCCATGTTGTTGAGCAACACGTTCGGCTTGTAGGCGCGCGCCTTGATCAGGCTGGCGGAGTAGTCGCTGGTGCTGAGCGGCAGCATGTCGGCCTGGTACTCACCGCCAGCTTTCTTCAGCTCCTTGATAAACGCTTCCTGCAGGGTGTGGCCATAGGCATAGTCGGGGGTGATGAAGTACCACCGCTTCCCGAATCGCTTGATCAGCTCGCCCGAGACCGCGGCGGCATCCATCGCGGTGGTGTTGCAGACGCGGAACACGTTCCACTTGCAATCCTTGCCGGTGATCGGGTCGGTGTGCCCGCCAGGGACGATGTGGAGCACCTTCTTCTCGCTGGTAACGCCCGCGACCGCATAAGCGATCGCCGAGTTCACGTCCGCAAAGATCGCGTTGACGTGGTCGCGGTCGATCAGCTTGCGCGCCTTCTGCACGCCGGTGCCGACATCGTTGGCGCTGTCCTCCACCAGCAATTGCACCTGCCGCCCCAGGATGCCGCCCGCCTTATTGATCTCGCCGACCGCGTATGTCGCGCCATTCACCTCGTCGCGCGCGAAGGCGGCGTAGACGCCGGTCAGCGGGTCGATCAGGCCGAGCTTGATCGGCTGCTCGCCACGCGCGGAGAGGATGAACGGGGCGGTGAGCTGCAATGCACCGATCGCGGCACCTCCCGCGAGCACGCCGCGACGACGCACGCCACCCGTGGCGCTGTTCTCGGACATCGTAATACCCTCCCTTGCGGCGCGCGAAATCACGGGGCCGCGGTTTGTGTTTGTTCCTGGTCAGCGCCGGACCCGATAACCGCGGCGAAACGATCCGCCTGGTTGCAAGATTGGGCCGTCCCAGCGCGTCAAGCGCGCGCACTCTATTCTGAGGCGCGCGCCCAAGTCCACTCGTTTTGCTCAAGCGCCGGTAAGATTGCGCTATTTTCAGACAGCCCACTTTCAGATAGGCCGCGCGGCACCGCGCGGTCGCTGAACAGCAGGTCGCGCGGCTTGCGGCCTCAGACCGCCTTCTTGAGGTTCGGCGAGGCCTTGAAGCGCACGGTCTTGCCGGCCTTGACCTTCACCGGCTCGCCGGTGCGCGGGTTCATTGCCTTGCGCGCCTTGGTCTTGCGCACCGAGAAGGTGCCGAAGCTCGGCAGGGTGAAGCCGCCGTTCTTCTTCATTTCCCTGATGATTGCCTCGATCAGTTCGCCGGCCGCGCGGCTCGCCGCCACACCGGTGCATTCGGTGGAAATCCTGGATCACCTGGGCGATGAAGGCCTTGCTCATCGTTAACGATTTTCCTCAAGCTGCCAGCTTCGGCTTTGTCGAATTTGGTGTGTGTCTGTGGTGCGGCGCGGCTCTTTAGCGAGGTTCGCGTGAAAATGCCAGTGCTTGTTTGACCCCCCGATCACAAATCCTGGCCGGGTTGGACCGCAGGACACACACCGCCCTAGAATGGTGCGTCCGGGGAAACAGGCACCATGGCTCTCGCCCGCAGCGTCGCACTCGACGACAAATACACCCTCGATCGCGATCGTATCTATCTCAGCGGCACCCAGGCCCTGGCGCGGCTGCCGATGGTGCAGCGCCGCCGCGATGCCGCGGCCGGGCTATCGACCGCGGGCTACGTCTCGGGCTACCGCGGCTCGCCGCTCGGCGGCCTCGATCTGGCGCTGTGGCAGGCAGCCGCGCTGACCGCCCGGCACGACATCGTCTTCCGCCCTGGTGTGAACGAGGAACTCGCGGCCACCGCGATCTGGGGCACGCAGCAGGCCAGTGCCGGAACCAGCGGCCGGCACGACGGCGTGTTCGCGCTTTGGTACGGCAAGGGACCGGGGGTCGATCGCAGCGGTGACGCTTTTAAGCACGGCAATGCCGCCGGCAGCTCCCGCAACGGGGGCGTGCTGGTGGTCGCGGGCGACGACCATCTGGCGAAATCCTCCACCCTGCCGCACCAGTCCGATTACTGCTTCATCGCCGCCGGCATCCCCGTGCTGGTCCCCTCGGGCATTGACGAGTTCGTTCCGTTCGGTGTGTTCGGCTGGGCGCTGTCGCGCTTCTCCGGCTGCTGGGTGGGCTTTCGCGCCGTCGCCGCAATCGCCGAAGGCTCGGCCTCGGTCGATGCCGGCGCTGCGCTCGCGATGCGGTTCGCACAACCGGAGGTCGCGCTGCCGCCGGGCGGGCTGCACATCCGCCTCGGCGATGACTGGAACCTTCAGGAAGCGCGGCTCCATGAGTTCAAGCTGCCGGCCGCACTCGCCTTCGCACGCGCCAACGCGATCGACCGCAACGTCCTCGACGGCGGCGCCGCCCCGCTTCTTGGCCTGCTCACAGGCGGCAAATCGTTCCCCGACGTGATCGAGGCGCTCGACCTGCTTGGCATCGACGCCGCGCGCGCCGGCCGGATCGGGCTGCGGCTGCGCAAGATCGGCCTCGCCTGGCCGCTGGAGCCGGAGGGGGTGCGCGATTTCGCCGACGGCATCGAGGAAATCCTGGTCATCGAGGAAAAGCGCCCGGTGATCGAGGCGCAGGTGAAGGAGCGGCTTTACGGCCGCACCAACGCGCCGCGCGTGCTGGGCAAGCACGGCCCGGACGGGGCGGCGCTGCTGCCCGTCACGGGCGAGCTCGACCCGCTGACCGCGGCCCAGGCGATCGGACGCAGGCTCGCGGCACTCGGTCGCGCCGATGCGGCGATCGCGGCGCGACTGGCCGAGATCGAGACCCAGCTCGCGCGCCGGGCCGAGGCCGTCGCTCCGGCCTTGAAGCGGACGCCCTATTTCTGCTCCGGCTGCCCGCACAACACCTCGACCCGCGTGCCGGAGGGCAGCGAGGCGGCGGGCGGCATCGGCTGCCACACGATGGCGGTCTGGATGGACCGCAGCACCGTCGGCTACACGCAGATGGGCGGAGAGGGGGCGCAGTGGGTCGGCATGGCGCCGTTCACCACCACGCCGCACATCTTCCAGAACCTCGGCGACGGCACCTATTTCCATTCCGGCATCCTCGCGATCCGCCAGGCGGTCGCGGCCGGCGTGAACATCACCTACAAGCTGCTCTACAACGACGCGGTCGCGATGACCGGTGGCCAGAAGCTCGACGGTACGCTCACTGTCCCCGATCTGGTGGCGCAACTGCGTGCCGAGGGCGTGGGCCGCATCGTCGTCGTCTCCGACGCGCCAGAGCGGCATGATGCCGGCCGTCTCGGCGTCGATGTCCGCAACCGCGACGATCTGGACGCGGTGCAGCGCGCATTGCGCGAAGTGCCCGGCGTCACCGCCATCGTCTATGAGCAGACCTGCGCATCCGAAAAGCGCCGCCGGCGCAAGCGCGGCACGATGACCGATCCGGCCCGCCGGGCCGTCATCAACGAGGCGGTGTGCGAGGGGTGCGGAGACTGTTCCGCGAAATCCAACTGCCTCTCGGTGGTGCCGGTCGAGACCGCGTTCGGCACCAAGCGCGCGATCGAACAATCCTCCTGCAACAGGGATTTCTCCTGCGTCGGCGGCTTCTGCCCGAGCTTCGTCACCATCGAGGGCGGCAGCCTGCGCAAGCCCGCGCCCGCCTCGGCGAAGGAAGCCGGGGCCGACGATCTGCCGCAGCCGAATTTGCCCGACATCACCGGTCGCACCTGCAATATCCTGCTCACCGGCATCGGCGGCACCGGCGTGGTCACGATCGGCGCACTCCTCGGCATGGCAGCACACCTCGACGGGCGCGGCGTTGTCGTGCTTGACCAAACCGGGCTGGCGCAGAAGGGCGGCGCGGTCACGACGCATGTGCGTATCGCGGGCGATCCCGAAACCGTGCGCGGCACGCACATCCCCGACGGCGCCGCCGACCTGATTCTGGGCTGCGATCTGGTGGTCGCGGCCGGTGCCGAGGCGCTGCGGCTCGCGCGCGCCGGCCGCACCCGCGCGATCGTCAACACTCACCAGACGGTCACTGCGGAGTTCACCCGCCACTCCACGTTCTACCGCTTCCCGGCGGACGACCTCTGCCGCGCGATCGGGCGCGCGGTCGGTGAACCGGGTGAGGATTTCTTCGACGCGGTGGCACTTGCAACGGGGCTGCTCGGCGACGCCATCGCCGCCAATCCGCTGCTGCTCGGCTATGCGTGGCAGAGCGGGACACTGCCGGTCTCGGAGGAGGCGCTGCTGCGCGCGATCGCGCTGAACGGTGTGGCGGTCGAGCTGAACCGGCTTGCTTTCGCCTGGGGGCGTCGCGCCGCGCACGACATGGCGTCGGTGCGGCGCGCGGCGGGGCTGGATGTGCCGCCACCCGCGCCCGAGACGCTCGCGGCACTGGTGGAACGCCGCGCCGCGTTCCTCGCCGACTACCAGGACGCCGCCTACGCCGCCCGCTACCGCCGCACGGTGGCGCGCGCGGCGGAGGTGGCGCGCAGGCAGGCCCCCGGCCGCACCGGGCTGGCCGAGGCGGTGGCGCGCAATCTCTTCAAGCTGATGGCCTACAAGGACGAGTACGAGGTGGCGCGGCTGCTCACCGACGCCGCCTTCCACCGCCGGCTCGATGCGATGTTCGAGGGCAGGCGGCGCGTCGTGTTCCATCTGGCCCCGCCGATCCTGGCGCGGCGCGACCCCTCGACCGGGCACTTGCGCAAGCGCGCGTTCGGGCCGTGGGTGCTGCCGGCCTTCCGCCTGCTCGCGCGCGTCCGGCGGCTACGCGGCACCGCGCTCGATCCCTTCGGCCGCACAGCCGAACGCCGCGCCGAACGCGCGCTGGTCGCCGAGTACGAAGCGCTGGTCGAGGAGTTCGCCTCACGGCTCGATGGCGACAACCATGCCTGCGCGCTCGAACTCGCGGCGCTGCCGGACGCCATCCGCGGCTTCGGTCACGTCAAGGCGGCGAGCCTGGATGGGGCGAAGGCGCGGAGAGCGATGCTGCTGACCGCTTTCCGGGCGCCGGCGGCACCCAGCGCAGCGGCGTAGGGGAGCGCAGCAGCCCGATCGCGAACGACGCCGCGGCATCGCCAAGCGAGGCATGGAACCCGGCGCGCAGCGATCTCGCGCGCAGGTGCTCGCCGACCAGCCACGGACGGCCGCGACGCATCGCGGCGCGGACCGAATGCCACCAGATCTGGCCCGTGAACTCCCTGATCCGCGCCTCGTCGGCGGGCGCCGGCCGGTAGGTTTCGAGGAAGCCCTCGAGCAATTGGCCCAGGGACCTGCCGAGACGGCGCAGGGTTGCGCTGTCCAGCGGCGGGCTGCCATTGGGGATATGCCGCACGATCAGCCGCGCCGCCTCGTCTGCCTCTGTGCCGAGAATGGGCGCATACACCTCGGCCAGGATCGCAGCCGCGTTTGCAACCATCACCGGCTTGACCGCGTGCGTCGTGTTGCCCTGGTGGTTGCGGTAGGTGCACAGCACCTCGGGCAGCAGGGCAACCTCTCCCACGCGCGCGAGGCGGAGATAGAGGTCGTAATCGTCCGCATAGACCGCCGGCTCGCGCATGAAGCTCTCCAGCCGGCGCACGGCGTCGGTGCGGAACATCATCGCCGAGTAGCTGTAGGGATTGCGCAAATGCAATTGCCAGCGCATCACGACGGGCGTGTTGCCCGACCCGTAGCTCGCGTGGATGAGGCGACCGTCCGGCGCCAGTTCGCGAACCTGGGTGCCGACCAGCACCACCGACGGCTCTGCGTCCAGCAACGCAACCTGCCGCGCGAGGCGCGTGGGTGAGGCGAGGTCGTCGTGATCCAGCGCCGCGACATACTCGGCCGCGCAGGCCGCGAAGCCCGCATTGCGCGCGCCGACGATGCCGAGATTGCGGGCGTTGCGGATCACCCGGATGCGCGGGTCCGCGATTGCGGCCAGCAGCGCCGGCGTGGCATCGGTCGAGCAGTCATCTACCACCACCAGCTCGAAATCGGCGAAGCTGTGGGCGAGCACGCTCGCGATGCTTTCACCGATGGTCCGGGCGCCGTTATAGGTGGTCATCAGCACGCTGACGCGCGGTCGCCTGCCGCCGGTCCTCTCGTCGCTCACCTGCCTACCGCCGCTTTCAGTCCCGTATTCCCCGTCATGCTCGGCGAAAGGCGAGCATCCACGATTCGCACGCCGCCGGCCAGTCGTGGATGGCCGGCCTCCGTCGACCATGACGGAGGAGCAATGGTCATGACATACGACCGTCCTAAGAGCGGCGCAAGTGCTCGTTCACCCGGCCAGCAACGTCCGCAGATATGTGACGCTGGCGGCCACGGCTGCGTCCTCATCACCGCCATACCGCGGGTCCAGGTAATCGATCTCCACCGCGAGCAGCCCCCGATAATCCGCTTGCCGCAGCAAGCGCACCACCTCGGCGACATCGATCAGCCCCTCGCCCAGCGGCACGCTCGGCCAGAAGCCGAAGGTCTTGGGGTCGCCCTGGTGGGCCGCCAGGCTCTTGACGTGGGTGGCGCGCGCGAATGGCGCGAGCCGGCGCGCGACCGCCATCGGATCTTCCGACATGCGAAGATTGTTGCCGGTATCGAGGCAGACGCCGAGCCAGGGCGAGCCGACCGCGTCGATCAGCTCGGCCATCTCCTCGGCCAGCAGGTCGATGTGGTTCTCGATCGCCATCACCACGCCCGTCCGCTCCGCCGGCCCGCACAGCCGCCGCAGCAGCGGCACCAGCTTGGCCTTGTGCTCCGCCCACGTGGCCGGCCGCGTCCGCCGGCCGCCGCCGCAGATGCGCATCACGCGCGCACCCACGCGCCGCGCTGCGTCCAGATGCCGCACCAGATCCTCCGCCGCCTCCGGCAGCGTGCCGGAGCCGAGGCCGTTCGGATGCCCCCACGCCCAGACCGGCTCGATCCCCAGCGCCTCTAGCCGCTCGCGCAGGCTGGCCAGGAAGGCGTCGGTCGGCTCGGGCAGATAGCAGCATTCGAGCGAGACGCCTTCGGCGCCGAGCGCATGGGCGCGATCGAGGAAATCCCACACCGTCATCCGCCGGCCCGGATCGGTTTGCAGGTCCGGATACCAGTCGCCGAAGAAGCGATGGTAGCAGTAGGAGTTGATGCCGATCTTCATCGGGCGGCGCCCTTCTCAAAGTCTCACGGAGGAGGAAATGGGTGACTGAACCACCTTTGGCTAGGTTTCTTGCTGGCCATCTGGACGTGACACCGCTATTTGGGGTTCGATTGCATATGCATTCCCATCAGCCTTGCGGGAGACGAACTATGCCGGCCGACACCATTTTGCGCGCTGCGTTCATTCTTGGATGCGCCTTGGCGCTTTCCATCCCATCGCGTCGCGCCTCGGCCGAGGTCTCGGCCGCGACCCCGTCGGTGCAGGCCAAAATCGCCGCGGCGGTCGAGCAGGAGCGCAAGGTCTATGGCGGCAAAACTCCGGTTCCGGCGGCCCTGGTGGGGGTATGGGACGGATCGGGCGGAAGCTACGTGCACGCCTTCGGCGACGCCGATCTGGCAACGCGCCGGCGGCTGACTGCGGCGGATCACTTCCGCATCGGCAGCAACACCAAGACCTTCGTCATCAGCGTCCTTCTGCAATTGGTGGACGAAGGCAAGCTGAAACTCGACGATCCGCTCAGCCGCTTCTCGCTCGGCGTGTCGATCCCCAATGCCGACCACATTACGGTGCGGGAGCTGTGCCAGATGCGCAGCGGCCTGTTCGAGGCGTACCACACGCCCGAATTCGATCACCTGACCAACATCCACGACATGAAGTTCGACGCGCGCACGCTGATCACCTGGGCAATGAAGCAGAAGCCCTATTTCCCGCCCGGCACCGGCTATAAGTACAGCAACACCAACTACCTGATCCTGGGGCTGATCATTGCAAGCACGACGCAGGATTTGGTCGGCGACCAGATCCGCAATCGCCTGCTGAAGCCGTTCCATTTGATGCAAACCAGCTATCCCGAGACCGAGGCGATGCCGGACCCGTGGGCCCACTGGTAACTCGCTTCGCAAGGACGGCACGTGGCAGGACGTCAGCGGCATGATCCCGGTTTCCCTGATGGGCGCGGCGGGCGAGATGATATCGGATATGGATGATATGAAGCGCTGGGTGAAACTCTATGTCGAAGGGAAGACGAATGGGCCTGCAACGCAGCGCGCGCGAATGACCTGCATTCCAATCGGGCAAGGAAATCTGTCATTCGGGCTCGGCATCGGGTGCAGTGCCGGCTGGTATGGCTACACCGGCGGCCTGCCCGGCTACAACACCGCCGGCTACTATTTCCCCGCTGCGAACGTGACTGTCATGTCTTGGGTCACGCTGCAGGCGGACAATCCGTTCCCTGGCGTTGCAAATGCGATATTCAAGGATATCGCGCGCATCATGACCCCGGGAAACATTCCCTTTGTCACGGGTAAGCCCACACCCGACACCGCGAAGGCGCAGCCGTGGGCGCAACCCGTTATCGCCAAGTAGCGGCGAACGACCCCTCGACCGTCTCGCTACAGCCAGGGACTGTCCGGCGGCAGCCCCATCAGGTGCCGCCCGACCGCTTCGAAATGGCTCTCCCGCGCCGCACCTGCTGGGCCAACGCGTGGATGTCGCGAAAGCGCCGCTCGAACGCGCCCGCGGCGAACACCGCGTCGCCGCCGGCGGCGTGGTAGGCGGCATCCGCAACCCGCGTCGCCTCGCCGATCGCGTGCGTAGCCGCCATGCGGATCGCGACCCGGCGATCGAGCGGGATCATCGGCCCACCGTCGCACGCCTCCCGCCAGGCGCCTTCCAGCGTATCGTGCAGCAGCAGCCGCGCCGCGCGCAGCCGCGCTTCGGCCTGGCCGACCTCGCGTTGCAGCGAAGGCGTGTCGCGCAGCGTGCGCGCCATCGCACGCGGCACCTTGCCCGCCGCGAAGGCGATCAGGGCCGCGAGCATCGCCTGCGCGATGCCGAGGGAAACGGGGCGAAGCTTGCTCCATAGATCGCATTTGTCGTGAAACGATACAATGGCGCATCAAGCCGGCGTTCCTCCGGCTGGTCGCGCAGCAAGCCGAAGGCTTCGGGCACGAACAGGTCGGTCGCCCGGAACGTGTCGCTGCCGGTGCCTCGGAGGCCGATCACCTGCCAGACCGGCACGATTTCGGCCGCCTCGCGCGGGAACAGCAGGGTTCGCTCGCCTAGCTTCGTGCCATCCTCCGCCACGAGCGCGGCATGGCCGCCGAGCCAGGAGCGTGATGGCAGCCGCTCGCGAACCGCCACTCGCCGGTCAGCCGGAACCCGCGTGGCACCACGACCGCCCTGGCACCGGCCCCGGTCCCCATGCGAGCACCGCGCGCGGATCGGCGAACACCGTGCGGGCGGCATCCGGCGCCAGGTAGGCGGCGGCGAACGCGCAACCGGAGGCCTGGCCGAGGCACCAAGCTGTGCTGGCGTCGGCGGCCGCGATCGCCTCGATCACCGCAACATAACGTGAGGGTGCAAGCTCAAGGCCGCCGACGACGTGCGGCAGCAGCATCCGGAACAGTCGTGCCTCGTGCAGCGCGTCGAGCACGTCGTCGGTCAGCACGCCGGCTGCCTCCATGCGCGGAGCGGCCGCAGCCAGCAGCGGGCCGAGGGCGCGCCCGCCCGCCAGCAGCAAGGGCTCGGTCCCCTCCTGCTCCTGCGCCACCTCTGCCGCCACCCGCCCCCTCCGCTGCCGATCGGGTCAGGCTGATCGGCGGCGCGGGCGATGGCAAGGCTTACGGGTAGCCGTAGGCAGGCGGCGGTGGCGGATAGGCCGGAGCGTAGTAGCCCGGCGGCGGGTAATAGGCGGGCGGCGGCGGGGCGCAGGACACCGGCGGTCGGCGGCGCGTAATATGCCGGCGGCGCATACGCGCCGGCCACCGCCGCGCCAATGCCGAGACCGAGCAGCGCCCCCGCCACGGCGGCCCCGCCGTTGTTCCAACCGCCGCCATGCCAGTCACCTCCGTGCCAGCCGCCGCCATGCCAGCCACCCCCGTGCCACTCGGCCTGGGCCGCCAGCGGCGCGCCGGCGATCGCCAGAGTGGCGAACCCCGCGACCGTTCCGCGCATCAGCGCGTTCATCGTTCCATCTCCTGTCCTATCCAGTTAAAGCGCGCTCCGGCCCGCAAGGTTGCGAGAAGGCAAACCCGGCACCCAGCATCATACAGCGGACGCCCGATTTGCTGGCGAAATGCTGAAGCGATGATGGCGCCGCGCGGGTGGGTTGACCCCGCCGCGCCCGGTCCCGACGATCCGCGCCGCGCGGGAAGCGGGAGGACGGCATGATCCTGGTCACCAACGGCGAGGGCTATCCGGGGGCGGACACCACCGCGCGGCTGCTCGCCGAGGGCGGTAGCCCGCTCGATGCCGTCGAGGCCGGCGTGCGGCTGGTCGAGCAGGACGAGCGGGTGCGCACGGTCGGCCGCGGCGGCTGGGCCAACATTCTGGGCGAGGGTGGAACTTGACGCCGCGATGATGGATGAGACCACGCCGCGACCTGCGCGGTCGGCTCCGTGAAGGTATTTTTGCACCGGTCACGATCGCGCGCGCGGTGATGGAGCGGCTGCCGCACGAGTCGCTGGTGGCGGAGGGGGGGAGACGTTCGCCCGCGAGATCGGCGCCGAGACCGCCGAGAACCTGCTGCCGCATGCCTGCGATGCCTGGCAGGATGGTTCGACCGCGCGGTGCGGGGCGAGGCGCGCGAGCGCTGGCCCGAAAGCGGGCTGATCGCGCACGTGAACCGCCAGATTATGCCGGAGGGTCCCGCCGGAACCACGGTGTTCCTGGCTCGCGCGCGGGACGGCGCCATCGCCTCGGGCAGCAGCACTTCAGGCTGGCAGTGGAAGCATCCAGGCCGGCTCGGCGACACGCCGATCATCGGCGCCGGGTCGTATGCTGACACGCGCCACGGCGCCTGCGCCTGCACCGGTGTGGGCGAGATGGCGATCCGCTGCGGCACCGCGCGTGCGGTGGTGCTGTATATGAAGAAGGGTGCGAGCTGTACACGACGCAATGGGTGAGGCGGTCGAGGACATGCGCGCCATGCGCGGCGGCCTGCTCGGGCGGATCACCATCCACGCCATCGACACGCGCGACAATCATCGCGCGGTGTCGGTGAACGGGGACGGCACCAACGCCTTTTATCTCTGGCGCGAGGGCGAGGCCCGCGCCAGCCGGTGGCCGCGCGAGCCGATTCCGCTTTAAGAGTTGGTTTCTGCGACAGCCGAAAGCGCGTCCGCCCCGGCGGCGAGCGCGGTGCTGGCGACCGGTTCGATCCCGAACCCGTACGCGTTGGATTTAAGCGCGGCGAAGATCGTGACGCCATCGCCCACGTGGTTGCGGATGCGGCGCGTGAACCCGGCGACGGCGCCGAGATCGATTTCGAACTGGTTGCGCCGCGCATGCGCTTCCAGATTGGCGAACTCTGCTACGGCCGTCATCGTTTCCTCTGGTTTTGTCGGGAGCTTTCTTCAGGTCTCCCGCCGGTTCAAGTTCTATTTCGGGGAAGGGCCGGAGCCGCTTGCCTAGCTCGGGGCCGCCGTACGCAACAATGACTGCCTCAAGGAGGGAAGGCAACGGGATGATAGCCGACCCGATCGAGTTCGAGTTGTTCAAAAACGCCATACTCTCGATCGCCGACGAGATGGCCTTGACGGTGTTCCGGACCACCTACTCCGGCGTGCTCAAGGACAACATGGACTACTCGACAGCCATGATCCACCGGCGAGGGCAACCTGGTAGCGCAGGGAATCCGCCCACTCTGCCCGGCCATCTCGGCTCCATGCCGACCGCGATGCGCGCCATGCTGGACGCGTTCGGCGACGACATCCACCCCGGCGACATGCTCGCGCTGAACGATCCGTTCCGCGGCGGCATGCACCTGCCGGACATCTTCGTGTTCAAGCCGATCTTCTACCATGGCGAACTGCTCGCCTATGCGGCGACGATCTGCCACCACACCGATGTCGGCGGCCGGGTGCCGGGCTCCAATGCGTCGGACTTCACCGAGATCTATCAGGAGGGGCTGCGTATCCCGCCCCTGAAGATCTACGATCGCGGCAAGCGCAACGAGACCCTGTTCGCACTGATCGAGGCCAA
>CAVWFK010000003.1:0-11544 GCA_963754235.1 uncultured Alphaproteobacteria bacterium
CGTCATCGTGCAGCAACAGGCAGAAACTCGCCTCCGTGCCGCGGCCGACACGGCCGCGCAACTGGTGCAGTTGCGCGAGGCCGAAGCGTTCGGCGTGCTCGATCACCATGACGCTCGCTTGCGGCACGTCGACGCCGACCTCGATCACCGTGGTCGCGACCAGCAGGCGGGTGCGGCCGGCGGCGAAATCGGCGAGCGCGGCGTCGCGCAACATCGGCGTCCTGCCGGCCGTGCGCCAGCCCGACCGTCGCGCCGAAGCGCGCGCGCAAATCGGCGAAGCGGGCCTCGGCGGCGGCGACGTCGAGCAACTCGCTCTCCGCCACCATCGGGCACACCCAGTAGATCTGGCCGCCCTCCTCGAGCTTGCGGGCCAGCGCGTCGAGCACGTCGGGCAGCGTGGCGAGCGAGTGCAGCGTGGTGCGGATCGGCTGCCGGCCGGGCGGCTTTTCGTCGAGCCGGCTCACGTCCATCTCGCCCCATTGCGTGAGCAGAAGGGTGCGCGGGATCGGCGTCGCGGTCATCACCAGGACGTCGGTGCGCTCGCCCTTGTCGCCGAGCATGACGCGCTGATGCACGCCGAAGCGATGCTGCTCGTCGATCACCGCGAGGGCGAGGTCGTGGTAGCTCACCGCCTCCTGGAACAGCGCGTGCGTGCCGACCACGAGCGGGATCGAGCCGTCGGCGAGGCCGCGCAGGGTGTGGGCCCGCGCGGTGCCCTTCACCGAGCCGGTGAGCAGGGCGACGGGCACGGGGCAGAGACGGGACAGGGTGCGGTGGTGCTGCTTCGCGAGCACCTCGGTCGGCGCCATCAGGGCGGCCTGGGCGCCGGCCTCGGCGGCGCGGAGCATGGCGAGCAGCGGCGACCAGGGTCTTGCCCGAGCCCACGTCGCCTTGCAGCAGCCGGAGCATTCGGCGGGGGGCGGCGAGGTCGGCCTCGATCTCGGCGAGGGCCCGGATCTGGGCGTTGGTGAGGGTGTGGCCAGCCCGGTTGCGGGCAATAAGGGTGGGGTCGGGGGCCCGGTTCCGGGCAGAACCCCCGGGCCGGGAACCCGGATCAGGGCGCGTCCGGGGCGGGCGCGGACCCGGCCGCGGACCAGGGCGAGGGCGATCTGGTCGGCGAGCAGCTCGTCGTACGCAAGCCGCCGGCGCGCTGCGTCCCCGGCGGCTCGGCGGGGCCTGCACCGCCTCAGGGCGGCGCGGAAGCCCGGCCAGCGCTCGCGCCGGAGCAGGGCGGGGTCGTGCCACTCGGGCAGCTCCGGCACGCGCTCCAGCGCCTGGGCGATCGCGGCCGCGACCTGGCGCGGCCAGAGCCCGGCGGTGAGCGGCCAGACCGGCTCCAGCCCGGGCAGCCGCTCGGGTCGGTCGGCGGGGACGACATGATCGGGGTGCGGCATGGTCAGCCGGTCGCCGAATTTTTCCAGTTTTCCGGACACCAGCAGGCGCGCGCCGGGCGGCATCTGGGCCTGCCGGTTGAACCTGAAGAAGACCAGCTCGGCGAACCCGGTCGGGTCGCGGACCAGGATCTTCCAGGGCTGGCGGGCATTGGCGGGGGCGTCGTGCCGGATGACCTCGACCTCGAGCGTGGCGATCCGGCCCGGCACGGCGCGCGCGATCGTCGGCCGGTCGCGCCGGTCGAGGTAGGATTCCGGCAGATGGAACAGCAGGTCGATGACCCGCTGGCCCCCCGCCGCGCGCCCGATCAGGGCGGCGAGGGACGGGCCTATGCCGCGCAGCGAGGTCAGGGGCGCGAAAACGGGGGCGAGCGGATCGAGTTGCAAGGCTGACACCCGGGGAACCGGCCGCTATATGACACTCCGCCCATGACCAAGCCAGAACACGCCCCGCTCGACACGAGGCGACGCCGCCTGCTGTTCCGCGCCACGCATCGCGGCACGCACGAGAACGACCTTCTGGTCGGCGGTTTCGTCTCCGCACGTATCGCCGCGCTGACCGAGCCGGACCTCGACGCGCTGGAGGAGGTGCTGGAGTTTCCCGATGTCGCGCTGGCCGACTGGCTCATGCGGCCGCCAGCCGATCCCCGCCGAGCTGGACAGCCCGATGCTGCGGCGCATCCGGGCGGCGGCGGGGCGATGACGCGCGGTCCCGCTCTACGGCGCGCCCGAGGGGTTCGACGCGCTGCTTCTGGCGCGCCGCCGAGCCGAGTTCGCCGGTCCGATGCTGCACGCGACGCGCGACGACGCGCGGATGGCGCGGCTGGCCGAGGCGCTGGCGTTCTTCGCCCCGGAGGCCGAGGTGCTGCGCTTTCCGGCCTGGGACTGCCTGCCGTACGACCGCGTCTCGCCCAACCCGGCGCTGGTCTCCGAGCGCATCGCCACGCTGGCGCGGCTGCTGGAGAAGCCCGACCGGCCGCGCATCGTGCTGACCACGGTGAACGCCCTGGTGCAGCGCATCCCACCGCGAAAAACCTTCGAGGGCGCCAGCATGGCGCTGAAGGTCAACGGCACCGTGCAGCCGGAGGCGCTGGCGCGATTTCTGGAGGCCAACGGCTACGTCCGCGCCGGCACCGTGATGGAGCCCGGCGAATACGCCATGCGCGGCGGCATCGTCGACATCTTCCCGGCCGGCGAGCCCGATCCGGTGCGGCTCGACCTGTTCGGCGACACCATCGAGAGCATCCGCGGCTTCGACCCCGCCACCCAGCGCAGCGCCGAGCGGCTGACCCGGCTGACCCTGCGCCCGGTCTCCGAGGTGCCGCTCGACAAGGAATCCATCGGCCGCTTCCGCACCGCATGGCGCGAGCTGTTCGGCCCGGGCGCGGCGCAGGACCCGATCTACCTTTCGATCTCCGACGGCCGCCGGCATCCGGGCATGGAGCACTGGGTGCCGCTGTTCCACGAGGGCATGGAGACGCTGCTCGACTATCTGCCCGGCGCCTCGGTCAGCCTCGACCACCAGGGGGAGGAGGTGCTCGACGCGCGGCTCGAGATGATCGCCGACCATTACGCGGCCCGGAAGGCGGTCCCGCGCGAGGGCGAGGTGCCGTATCGGCCGCTGCCGCCCGACCGGCTCTATCTGACCGCGGCGGCTGGGACGCGATGCTGGCGGGCGGCCCGCTGTTCGAGATGAGCCCGTTCGCCAAGCCGGACGACGCGGTCGGCGTGGAGGGCGGCGGTCGGCCTGGGCCGATGTTCGCGCAAAGGCGAGCGCCAGCCCGGGAACCAATGTGTTCGACCAGCTGCGCGGCGCTGGCGTCGCGCTGGGCGGACGAGGGCAGGCGCCTGGTCATCGCCGCCTGGACGCGCGGCTCGCGCGAGCGGCTGGCCCACCTGCTGCGCGAGCACGGCTTCCAGGACGCGGCCCAGGAAGAGACCTGGGCGGCGGTGCGGCGCAAGCCGGCCGGCGCGGTCTCGCTGGTCACGCTCGGCGTCGAGCGCGGCTTCGTTGCCGAGCGGATCGCCCTGGTCGGCGAGCAGGATCTGCTCGGCGAGCGCATCAGCCGCCCGCCGCGCCGGCGCAAGCGGGCCGACCAGTTCATCGCCGAGGCCACCGAGATCGCCGAGGGCGACCTCGTGGTGCATCAGGACCACGGCATTTCCCGCTATGACGGGCTGGTGACGCTCTCGGTCAGCGGCGCGCCGCACGACTGCCTGCGGCTGCTGTACGACGGGGACGACAAGCTGTTCCTGCCGGTCGAGAACATCGAGATGCTGTCGCGCTTCGGCAGCGAGGGCGGCGGGGTGGCGCTCGACAAGCTCGGCGGCGCCGGCTGGCAGACCCGCAAGGCGCGGATGAAGCAGCGCATCCGCGACATGGCGGGCGAGCTGATCCGCATCGCCGCCGCCCGGCGCATCCGCGACGCCGCCGGCATGGCGCCGGCCGAGGGCAGCTGGGACGAGTTCTGCGCCCGCTTCCCGTTCGCCGAGACCGAGGACCAGTCCCGCGCCATCGCCGACGTGCTGGAGGACCTTGCCTCCGGCCGGCCGATGGACCGGCTGATCTGCGGCGATGTCGGCTTCGGCAAGACCGAGGTGGCGCTGCGGGCCGCCTTCGTCGCCGCGATGTCGGGCGCGCAAGTCGCCGTGGTGGTGCCGACCACGCTGCTCGCCCGCCAGCATTTCCGCACGTTTTCCGCGCGCTTCCCGGGCTGCCGGTGCGCGTCGCCCAGCTCTCCCGCATGGTGCCGGCCAAGGAGGCCGCGGAGGTCCGCAAGGGGCTCACCGACGGCTGGGTCAACATCGTCATCGGCACCCACGCGCTGCTCGCAAAATCGATCGAGTTCGCCGATCTCGGCCTGCTGGTGGTGGACGAGGAGCAGCATTTCGGCGTCGCCCACAAGGAGCGGCTGAAGGCGCTGAAATCCGACGTGCACGTGCTGACGCTGACCGCGACGCCGATCCCGCGCACCTTGCAGCTGGCGCTGACCGGGGTGCGCGAGATGAGCCTGATCGCCACGCCGCCGGTGGACCGGCTGGCGGTCCGCACCTTCATCATGCCGTTCGACAGCGTCGTGGTGCGCGAGGCGATCCAGCGCGAGCGGTTCCGCGGCGGGCAGATCTTCTGCGTGGTGCCGCGCATCGAGGATCTCGGCCGGATGGCCGAGCGGCTGCGCGAGATCGTGCCCGAGGCGCGCATGGCGCAGGCGCATGGCCGGTTCGCACCCACCGAGCTCGAACGGGTGATGACCGAGTTCGGCGACGGCAAGTTCGATATTTTGCTCTCCACCAACATCGTCGAGAGCGGCCTCGACATGCCGGCGGTCAATACCTTGCTCATCCACCGCGCCGACATGTTCGGGCTGGGCCAGCTCTATCAGCTGCGTGGGCGGGTGGGGCGCGGCAAGCAGCGCGGCTACGCCTATCTCACCTGGCCGCAGAACCATCGCCTGTCGGTCGCCGCCGAGAAGCGGCTCACCGTGATGCAGACGCTCGACGCGCTGGGTGCCGGCTTCACCCTGGCCTCGCACGACCTCGACATTCGCGGCGCCGGCAACCTGCTGGGCGACGAGCAATCGGGCCATATCCGCGAGGTCGGCATCGAGCTCTACCAGCAGATGCTGGAGGACGCGGTGGCCGAACTGCGCGCCAGCGAGGGCCGCCGCCGTTCCGAGGATCGCGACTGGACGCCGAATATCAGCCTCGGCCTGCCGGTGCTGATCCCCGAGGCCTACGTGCGCGACCTGCCGGTGCGGCTCGGGCTTTATCGCCGCATCGGCGGGCTCGCCTCCGACGCCGAGACCGAGGCGATGGCGGCCGAGCTGGTCGACCGCTTCGGCGCGCTGCCGGGCGAGGTGGACAACCTGCTCCAGGTGGTGGCGCTGAAGCGCGCCTGCCGCGAGGCCGGGGTGGAGAAGCTGGAGGCCGGGCCGAAGGGCATGGTGCTCAGCTTCCGCGGCAACGCCTTCCGCAATCCCGCCGGGCTGGTCGCCTGGCTGTCGAGCAAGGGCGGGCTGGTGCGGCTGCGGCCGGACCACAAGCTGGCGTTGGTGCGCGAGATGGACGTGGCGACGCGGCTGAAATTCGCCCGCGACATCCTCGGCAGCCTGACCCAGATCGCCGGGCAGGCGAAGGCGGCGTAGGGCGTCCAGAGGCACCGTAGCTCCGCAAGATGGAAGAAGGGAGCACGACCAAACTGGTCTTCGAAGGGGGTAATAGCAAGTTACGTATTCTCAATGACAATTAGCATCCTGGCGAGCGGTGCTTCTCTTGCGGCACCCACGGCCAGTCCTTCGGGACCAGCAGATTTGGCAAAATGCCACGCAGTGAAAGATGGGGCAGTTCGCCTCCGATGCTATGACGCTCTTCCGGCTTTGCCCTCGGCAGTTGGAGCCGTTACCGCCCCTGCTGCATCGGACAGCAAGGATAAATTCGTTGCCAAGTGGTCAGGGTCCTCAGAGATGCGAACAAGGCCATTCCATGTGGATGGACCGTGGGAGTTACAATGGAATACGGCGAGGGGCTATTTCTCGATCACTCTCCATCGCCTCAGCGGGCGGGGACCAATGCAGGATCTGCTGGCGAACGGCATCGCTGACGGCAGCAGCAGTTCCTATCAGCCATCGGGTGGCGACTTCTACATCGAGTTTGAAGCCATGCAGGCGTGGAGCGCCCGCGTCGTCTCCATTCCAGCCTCTGCCATTTCAGAGGCAAAGGAGGATGAGGAACCACTCATTCCCGTAGAAGGTGATCAGTCGGGGCTCCCACCGTGCGATGGCCCGGGCGCAAGCGACGAAATCAAACAACTCGTCGAAAAATCACCGATGGGTCAGATGATGCATATCTCGGTTCTTAACGTGGGCACTATCAAGTCCCGAAAGATCAAAGATGGTATGGCAATCTGTAACGCTCCCTTGATGACGAATGGCGGGGAAATGTCCTATGACTTTCAATATTATAGAAAAGACGGGAATGTGTATGTGTACGGTCGACCTACTCCAGATAAATGAGAAGAAACTCGGATAAACCAGCACACGTTTGATCTCACCCGACGCTGGGGCCGAACATACCCGGGAATATTCAGGCGAATGGTCGCGGCGGAGGCGACCGGCGGTCTCGGATGGTGCCCGAGACGCACGCTGACTGAAGACTGATCGTTGAGGATTTTGCGGCACGGTGCCGGGCGGGCGGACAATCTGCAAGTAGTGGCGCTCAAGCGCGCTTGCCGTGAGGCCGGGGTGGAGAAGCTGGAGGCCGGGCCGAAGGGCATGGTGCTGAGCTTCCGCGGCAACGCCTTCCGCAATCCCGCCGGACTGGTCGCCTGGCTGTCCACCAAAGGCGGGCTGGTGCGGCTGCGGCCGGACCACAAGCTGGCGTTGGTGCGCGAGATGGACGTGGCGACGCGGCTCAAATTCGCCCGCGACATCCTCGGCAGCCTGACGCAGATCGCCGGGCAGGCAAAGGCGGCGTATGTAGCGCGACGATTTGGATGAGAGGAGCGTCGATCAGGATGGAGTCTGCGACCGCGCTTGGGGATGATTGTCGCGGCTGATTGACCTGGCAAGAGTTTTGTTTTGTCGGTGGCGGTGTTTTGATTGTCGCGGGTTGATTGTTGCGGGCAGCGACAGTCAGGATTGACGGGCTGCGGTGGATTTCTTCGAGGAAACGGTTGCTCGTGCCTTTCGATCGAGGGCGCCGCGACGGCGATAGCTCTCGACGTTCATCTCGAAGATGATCGAGTGGTGGACCAGGCGGTCGATCGCGGCGATCATCATGGCTTGATCGGGGAAGACTTTGTTCCAGTCGGCAAAGGGCTGATTGGCGGTGATCAGCATCGAGCGATGCTCGTAGCGGGCACCGATCAGCTCGAACAGGACCGAGGTCTCGGCGTGGTCCTTGTGCACGTAGGAGAGATCGTCGAGCACCAGCAGATCGTATTTGTCGAGCTTGGCGATTGCGGCCTCGAGCTGCAGTGCTTGGCGGGCTGCCTGCAGCCTCTGAACGATATCGGTGGTGCGGGTGAACAGCACGCGATATCCGTTCTCGACCAGTGCCCGGCCGATCGCCGCGGCGCAGTGGCTTTTGCCCGCGCCGGGCGGGCCGAACAGCAGCAGGTTGGACGCCTTGTCGAGCCATGCGTCGCCGGCGGCGAGTGCCATCACGCGCGCCTTGCTGAGCATCGGCACGGCGGAGAAGTCGAAGTTGTCGAGCGTTTTGCCGGGCGGCAGACGGGCTTCGACGAGATGTCGCTCGACGCGTCTGCGGCCACGTTCGGCGAGCTCGAGCTCGGCGAGCACGGAGAGGAACCGTGCCGCCGGCCAGCCCTCCTTGTCGGCACGTTCGGCGAAGTCCGGCCAGAGGCGCGCGATGGCGGGCAGGCGCAGATCATGCAACAGCAATGGCAGGCGGGTGGTGTCGATCTCGATCGCGCTCATGACCGCAGCCATTCCTGCGGCGCGTTGAGCAACGCGTCATAGACGATCGCGGCCGGCAGGGAGACCGTCACCAATGGCACTCCCATGCTGGACGGTATGAACCGCTGCTGCAGGGCGGTCAGTTCGGGCAGATCGCCGGCGTCGAGGATCGCGTCCAGCGCGGTCGCGAGTTCGGCCTCACAGGCGCGTTCATGCGCCAGAGCGAGCAGCCCGACCATGATGCGACAGGCATTGCGCGGCGATTGCGCGGCGATCAGCGCCTCCCAGGCGCGGCGGAATGCGTTGCGCGGGAACAGCTGGTCGCGATAGACCAGATTGAGCAACGCCATCGGCTTGCGGCGCAGAGCATGGATGACGTGACGATAGTCGATGACATGGCCGGTGCGGCCATGCAGGGCGCCCGCGGGCCGTCGGCCGCGCGGCAGCGTCAGCACCAGCGTGCCGCCGAGCAGGCATTCCAGCCGATCGTCGAAGATGCGGACCCTCAGGCGATGCCCGATCAGCCGGGAGGGAACGGTGTAGAAGACGCGGCGCAGCAGGAACCCGCTGCTGCGGGTGACGATGACCAGCTCCTCCTCATGGTCATCGGTCCGCCGTGGCGGCAGCGGCTTGAGCTGCGCTCGTTCGATCTCGAGGGCTTTGCGTCGGGCGGCATTGGCGCGTCCGACCACCTCGTCGACGAAGCGGCGATAGGCCTCGAGGTCGGGGAAATCGCCACTGCCGCGCAGCAGTAGGGCCTGCTGAAGCGCGCTCTTGAGATGCGCGTGCGGCCCTTCGATCGCACCGTTCTCGTGCGCCACGCCGGTATTGTTGCGCGTCGGCGTCATGCCGTAATGCCCGCACAGTTCCTCATAGCGACGGGTCAGATCCTCCGCTGCGTCGCGCTCGAGGTTGCGGAACGCCGCCGAGAGACTGTCGCTGCGATGCTCCGCCGGTGCACCGCCGAGGCCCAGAGCGCGTTCTGCAGGCCCTCGGCCAGTGCCACGAAGCTCTCGCCTCCGAGCACGACACGAACGTGCTCCCAGCCGGAGAAGGCCAGGCGGAAATGGTAGAGCCGGTGCTCGAGCGGCACCCCGGCGATGCTGATCCCGAGCGCGGAGGCATCGGTGAAATCCGACAGTCCCTGCTGGCCGGGGGGATGCTCCTGGCGGAAGATGGCGTCATCCATCCAAATCGCCGCTCAAAATCATCCTGATTGTCGCCGCGCAGGCGTAGGCGCGGGCGAGAGGCCCCGCCCGCGCCGGCCGGTCACGCAGCCTTCTGCTCGATCTGCTCCGGCTGCTTGTGGTCGCTGCCTCCGATCTGGATCTGGCGCGGCCGCATGGCCTCGGGGATCTCGCGGACGAGATCGACGGTCAGCAACCCATTCACCAGCTCGGCCTTTGCCACCTTGACATAATCCGCCAGGTTGAAGCGGCGCTCGAAGGCGCGGCTCGCGATGCCGTGGTGCAAATAGAGCGGCTGCTGGCTGGCGTTCCGGCTGCCCGAGATGGTCAGCACGTTTTCCTGCGCCACGATCGACAGGTCGCCTGGACCGAACCCGGCGACCGCGAGCTCGATCCGGTACGAGGTATCCCCGGTTTTGACGATGTTGAAAGGCGGATACCCTTCATCGACCTGGGCCGCGGTGAACGCGCTGTCGAGCAGGTCGAAGACCCGGTCAAAGCCGACCGTGGAGCGGGTCAGCGGGGAGAAGTCGAAGTTCCTCATGGCCACATCCTCTTGCAAGCAACGTGGAAGATGAGGCGCCGGACACCCCATCCGGCGCCGGTGCGTCGGCCCCGAACGGGCACCGACGGAGCCGAGGTAGTGCATTCGGCGGTCCGTTCAAGGGTCTGATGGCCGCCCGGCCGCTGGTCGAGCCGCACTCGATTGGAGGCTGATTCTTAAGCTTCTCGCGGCACCCTCCCGGACGGGACTCAGGCGACGGGCCACGATGACGCGCTTTCGGGATTGGACGATAAGCACGAAGATTTGCGGCGTGGTCGGCATGATGGCCGTCCTTGCCGCGCTGATCGGCGGGCTCGGGGTGGATGCGCTCATCACCTATCGCGCCGAGGTCGACGAGATGCGGCGCGCATCGGTGCGGGCCGCGATCGGCGAGCAGGTGAACGGTCTGATCTATGCCGTGGTGATGGATTCGCGCGGCATCTACATGGGCCGCACGCCGGACGAGCGGGAGAAATTCGCTAAGCCACTATTGGAACACCTCGACCGGTTGCAGACGCTGGGCCGCGACTGGCAATCACTGCTGGAGCCGGGGCACGAGCACGATTTCGGCCAGGCGGTGCGCGAACTCGGCGATTTCGTCACATTCCGGCGGGAACTGGTGCGGCTGGCCCGCGAGGTCGGGATGGAAGCGGCCCGGACCTACGGCGACAACGACCTGAATCGCGGCAATCGCCAGGCGCTCGGCCGGTCGGTCGCGGCGTTGGCCCGGACCAACGGTCAGACCGTCAGCGCGATCCAGTCGGAACTCGACGCGCTGGCCAGCGCCCGGCTGCGGCTGCTGGTCGGCGGCACGGGGCTCGGCATCGTGGCTGGGTTCTTGCTGGCGCTGCTGGCGACGCGCTTCGGGGTGAGCCGCCCAATCATCCGCATGGCGGCGACCATGCACTCCCTTGCGTCCGGCGATACATCGGTTGTCTTGCCCGAGAGCCGGCGGGGCGACGAGATCGGCGTCATGGCCCGGGCGGTCGAGGTGTTCCGCGACAACCGAATCGCGGCCGACCGGCTCGCGGCCGAGCAGCAGGCGGAGCGCGCGGCCAAGGAGCGGCGGGCGGAGCATTTGGCCGGGCTCACGCTGGTGTTCGAGCACAAGGTGGGCGGCATGGTCGGCGCGGTGTCGTCGGCCGCGACAGAGTTCCAGCGCATCGGCGACGTGGTCGGACTGATCACCACGATCGCCGGCCAGACCAATCTGCTGGCGCTCAACGCGACGATCGAAGCGGCGCGGGCCGGAGACGCCGGCAAGGGCTTCAGCGTGGTGGCGAGCGAGGTCAAGAGCCTCGCGCACCAGACCTCGAAGGCCACGGGGGAGATCGGCGCGCAGATCGGCCAGATCCAGGCCGCCACGCGCGAAGCGGTGGCGGCGATCCAGGGCATCGCCGGCACGATTACCGAACTCAGCGGCATCTCCGCCGCGATCGCCGCCGCCGTCGAGCAACAGAGCGCCGCGACGCAGGAGATCGCCCGGAATGTGCAGCAAGCCACCAACGGGGCGCAGGAGGTCACGACCAGTATCCGCCAGGTCAGCAACGCCGCGACCGAAACCGGCGTCGCCTCCCAGCAGGTGCTGGACGCCGCCTCGGAACTGTCCCGCCGCGCCGCGCGGCTGATGAGCGAGGTCGGCGAATTTGTCACCGGGGTGCGAGCGGCTTGAGCGAAGCGCCCCCGACGCAGACCTCCGGAGGCGGAATGAATTCGGACCCCTGCGAAGCGCCTAGCCGGCGGGGCGAGTTCACGCCGCTTGCCAACCGCCCTGTCCGGCGCTGCCGGATCAGGGGGCGAGGCCGCAAGGCGCCCCCGTCAGTGACGCATCGTAGGGCGCGTGTGGCCATCAGGTAATCGCGGCCTGAGCGGTGCCTGCTCATAGTGCCTCGATCCGGAAACGCTGTCCGGCAGCTCGCACGATGGGAGGCTGATTGACGGCCCGATTTGTTGGCCTGGACGTTTCGCAAAAGCTAACTGCGATCTGTGTCGTGGAAGCTAGTGCG
>CAVWFK010000004.1:0-214111 GCA_963754235.1 uncultured Alphaproteobacteria bacterium
TTTTCGAAGGGCGCCACCCGATGAGCGATTTCGTCGCCGACTGGCACGCCAACGCCGCACGGCTCGCGGGCACCTATGACCCTGCGCAGGAGCACGATTCTTGCGGCGTCGGTTTTGTCGCGGCCCTCGATGGCCGCTCTCGGCGCGACGTGGTGCAGGGGGCCATCGATGCCTTGCGCGCCGTGTGGCATCGCGGTGCGGTCGATGCCGACGGCAAGACCGGCGACGGTGCTGGCATCCATATCGAAATCCCGCAGGATTTCTTCGCTGAGGCGGTCGAGCGCGGCGGCGACAAAGCGCCGTGCGGGCATATCGCGGTAGGCATGGTGTTTCTGCCCAAGACCGATCTTTCCGCGCAGGAGCGCTGCCGGCAGATCGTCGAGAGCGAGATCCTCGACCTCGGCTATGCGATCTATGGCTGGCGGCAGGTGCCGATCAACGTCGCCTGCATCGGCGAGAAGGCGAACGCGACGCGCCCCGAGATCGAGCAGATCATGATCCGCAACGCCCGCGGAGCGAGCGAGGTGGATTTCGAGCGCGACCTCTATGTGATCCGCCGGCGCATCGAGAAGCAGGCGATCGCGGCGCAGATACCGGAGCTGTACATCTGCTCGCTGTCAGCGCGCTCGGTGATCTACAAGGGCATGTTCCTCGCCGAGAGTTCTGTCGAGTTCTACCCCGATCTGCGCGACCCGCGCTTCGTCAGCCGCTTCGCGATCTATCACCAGCGCTACTCGACCAACACCTTCCCCACCTGGCGGCTGGCGCAGCCGTTCCGGATGCTGGCGCATAACGGCGAGATCAACACGCTCGCCGGCAACGTCAACTGGATGAAGAGTCACGAGACGCGGCTGGCGGACGCGGCGCTCGATCGGTTCATGGAGGACATCAAGCCGGTGGTGCAGGCTGGTGGGTCCGACACCGCGACGCTGGACAATGTGTTCGAGTTGCTGGTGCGTGCCGGGCGCGACGCGCCGATGGCGAAGGCGATGATGATCCCGGCCAGCATCGGCCAGGACGCGACGATGCCGCGCGCGCATCAGGACATGTTCCTCTACTGCAACGCGGTGATGGAGCCGTGGGACGGGCCGGCGGCGATCGCGGCGACCGACGGACGCTGGGTGATCGCAGGACTGGATCGCAACGGATTGCGTCCGCTGCGCTACACGATCACGCGCGGCGACCTGCTGATCGTCGGCAGCGAGACCGGCATGGTCAAGCTCGACGAGGTCGAGATCGTCGAGAAGGGGCGCGTCGGGCCGGGCCAGACGATCGGCGTCGATCTAGAGGCCCGGCACTTCTACAAGGACGAGGCGCTGAAAGACATGCTGGCGGCGCGCCAGCCGTTCGGCGACTGGGCACGGCGGATCACGGTGATCGACCACATCGTGCGCGCCGATGCGACCGAGCCCACGCTCTATCAGGGCGAGGAGCTGCGCCGCCGGCAGGTTGCCGCCGGGACCACGCTCGAGGAGCTGGAGCTGATCCTCCAACCGATGGTGGAGGAGGCGAACGAGGCGGTCGGCAGCATGGGCGACGACACGCCGATTGCGGTGCTGTCGGAAGGCTATCGCGGCTTGCACCATTATTTCCGCCAGATGTTCAGCCAGGTGACGAACCCGCCGATCGACAGCCTGCGCGAGAGCCGCGTGATGACGCTGAAGACGCGGCTCGGCAACCTCGGCAACGTGCTCGACGAGGATAGCAGCCAGTGCGACCTGCTGCAGCTCGACAGCCCGGTGCTCAGCACCGCCGAGTTCGCCGCGATGCGCGCGACGATGGGTGCTTCGGCGTGCGAGGTCGAGTGCACCTTCCCCGTGATCGACGGCGAAGCGGGGCTGCGCGCCGCGATCGAGCGCATCCGCCGCGAAGCGGAGGAAGGCGTGCGTGCCGGCTGCACGCATGTGATCCTGTCGGACGAGGCGCAAGGGCCCGCGCGCGCCCCGATTCCGATGGTGCTCGCAACGGGGGCGGTCCACACGCACCTTGTGCGGCAGTCGCTGCGCACCTTCACCAGCCTCAACGTGCGGGCCGCGCAATGCATCGATGTGCATACCTTCGCCGTGCTGATCGGCGTGGGCGCCACTACGGTCAACGCCTATCTGGCGCAGGAATGCATAGCCGATCGTGTGCGGCGCGGCCTGTTCGGCAATCTCGATCTGAAAACCGCCGTCGGGCGCTACAAGAAAGCAGTGGACAAGGGCCTGCTGAAGGTGATGTCGAAGCTCGGGATTAGCGTGATCTCCAGCTATCGCGGCGGCTACAATTTCGAGGCGATCGGGCTGTCACGCGCCCTGGTCGCGGAGTTCTTTCCGGGGATGCAGTCGCGCATCTCCGGCATCGGTCTGACCGGCATCGCGCGCAAGGTGCTCGGGCAGCACGCGCTGGCGTGGGACGCGGAAGTGGTGAACCTGCCGGTCGGCGGCAACTACAAGCTGCGCCGCCGCGGCGAGACCCACGCCTTCGAGGCGGGGCTGATCCACACCTTGCAAAGTGCCGTCGCGTCCGACAGCTACACCATCTACCGCCGCTATGCGGATGCAGTGCGGAAAATGCCGCCGGTTGCCCTACGCGACCTGCTCGATTTCCGCACCGAGGGACGCACGGCCATTCCCATCGACGAGGTCGAGAGCATCACCGAGATCCGCAAGCGGCTGCTCTCTCCGGGGATTTCGCTCGGCGCGCTGAGCCCGGAAGCGCACGAGACGCTGTCGATCGCGATGAACCGGATCGGCGCCCGGTCGGATAGCGGCGAGGGCGGCGAGGACGCGGCACGCAGCAAGCCGCGCGCCAACGGCGACAACGCCGCCTCCGCGATCAAGCAGATCGCGTCGGGCCGGTTCGGAGTGACAGCCGAGTATTTGAACAACTGCCGGGAAATCGAAATCAAGATCGCGCAGGGCGCGAAGCCCGGCGAGGGCGGGCAGCTTCCCGGCTTCAAGGTATCGGAGATGATCGCGAAGCTGCGGCACTCGCAACCGGGCATCATGCTGATCTCACCGCCGCCGCACCACGACATCTATTCGATCGAAGATCTGGCGCAGCTCATCTACGACCTCAAGCAGATCAATCCCGACGCGCAGGTCTGCGTGAAGCTGGTCGCGCGCTCGGGGATCGGCACCATCGCGGCGGGTGTCGCCAAGGCACGCTCGGACGCGATCTTGATCTCCGGCCATTCGGGTGGCACCGGCGCCTCGCCCCAGAGCTCGATCAAATACGCCGGTCTGCCGTGGGAGATGGGGCTGTCGGAGACGCATCAGGTGCTGATGCTGAACCGGCTGCGCCATCGCGTACGGCTGCGCACCGATGGCGGCATAAAGACCGGGCGCGACGTGGTGATCGCGGCGATGCTCGGTGCCGAGGAGTTCGGCATCGGCACCGCGAGCCTGATCGCGATGGGCTGCATCATGGTGCGACAGTGCCATTCCAACACCTGCCCGGTCGGCGTCTGCACCCAGGACGAGACGCTGCGCGCGAAGTTCGACGGCTCGCCGGAGAAGGTGATCAACTTGTTTTCCTTCATCGCCGAGGATGTGCGCGGCATCCTCGCCTCGCTCGGCTGCCGCACGCTCGCCGAGGTGATCGGCCGCACCGACCTGCTGCACCAGGTCAGCCGCGGGGCCGACTTCCTCGACGACCTCGACCTCAATCCGCTGTTGGCGCAGGCCGATCCGGGCCCGTTCGCGCGCCACTGCACGATCGAGGGCCGCAACGAGGTGCCAGATACGCTGGACGCGCAGATGATCCGCGACGCGGCGGCGTTCTTCTCGCACGGCGAAAAGATGCAGGTGCAGTACAACGTCCGCAACACGCAGCGTGCGATCGGAACCCGGTTTTCGTCGCGTATCGTACGCAATTTCGGGCCGGATGCACTGGCCGAAGGGCACGTCACGGTACGACTGCGCGGCTCGGCCGGACAGTCGCTCGGCGCATTCGCGGTCCGCGGCCTCAAGCTCGAAGTATTCGGCGACGCGAACGACTACGTCGGCAAGGGATTGTCGGGGGCGACGATCGTGGTACGGCCCGCGCCGTCCTCGACCTTGGCGAGCCAGCAGAACACGATCATCGGCAACACCGTGCTGTACGGCGCGACCTCCGGCGCGCTGTTTGCGGCAGGGCAAGCGGGCGAGCGATTCGCGGTCCGCAACTCCGGCGCTATTGCCGTGGTCGAGGGCTGCGGATCGAACGGGTGCGAGTACATGACCGGCGGCACGGTGGTGATCCTGGGCGCGATCGGCGATAATTTCGGTGCCGGCTTCACCGGCGGCATCGCCTTCGTCTATGACCCGGACGAGATGTTTGCGCTGCGCGCCAATCCCGACAGCCTCACCTGGGCACGGATCGCCTCGCCCGCGTGGGAGGAGCAGGTGCGCACGCTGATCGCCCGTCATGTGGACGAGACATCGAGCCGCTACGCGGCGATGCTGCTGCACGACTGGGACCGCACGCGCGAGCGGTTCTGGCAGGTGGTGCCGAAGGGCTATGAAAAATACTTGCCGATGCCGCTGGCCGACGAGGCCGCCGCGATGCGGGCCTGACCGCCTGCGGTCCGGCGCGTCCGGCGCCGGCCGGACGGCGTTGCCAGTCCCCGGCGCCCCGCCTAGTCTGCCCCGGGTCACGGGAGGCTGGGCGATGAAGGTGGGTGAGGCGGTCGCGGAGATCATGAAGCGGGAGGGCATCGGCATCCTCGCCGGCTATCCCGTCAACCACCTGATCGAGTTCGCCGCCAGCGCCGACATCCGCCCCGTCATGGTGCGTCAGGAGCGGATCGGCCTGCACATCGCCGATGCCATCTCGCGGGTGACATCAGGGCGCACCATCGGCGCGTTCTGCATGCAGCACGGCCCGGGGACCGAGAACGCCTATGGCGGAATTGCGCAGGCGTTCGGCGAGTTGGTGCCGCTGCTCGTGCTGCCGATGGGCTATGCACGACGTGTGGCGCAAATCCCCGGCAACTACAATCCGGTAACTGCGATGCGCTCGGTGCTGAAATCCGCGGAGAGCATCACGATCGCGGCCGAAGTACCCAACGTCATGCGCCGCGCCTTCACGCGGTTGCGCAACGGCCGTGGCGCCCCGTGCCTGGTCGAGATCCCGGGCGACATGTTCAACGAGGAGCTGCCCGGCCCGCTCGACTACACGCCGGTGATGGCGACGCGCTACGGCCCCGATCCGGACCAGGTGCGCGACGCGGCCAAGCTGATCCTGCGCGCCGAGCGGCCGGTGATCTATGCCGGCACCGGCATCCACTGGTCGCGCGCATGGCTGCAATTGCGTCGCCTGGTCGAGCTGACCGGCATTCCCGTGCTCACCAGCCTCGGCGGCAAAAGCAGCTTTCCGGAGGACCACCCGCTCTCGCTCGGCTCGGGTGGAGTGGCCTATCCGAAGGCCGCACATCATTTCTTGCAGCAGGCCGACCTCATCATCGGCCTCGCGTGCAGCTTCACCGAGACATCGTTCGCGATCGCGATGCCGAAAGGCAAGACGGTGATCCATGCGACCCTCGATCCCGACCATCTCAACAAGGACGTGCCCGCCACGATCGGCCTGGTTGGCGACGCGCAATTGACGATCGGCGCGCTGATCGCCGAGATCGAGAAGACACGGCCGGAGCCGCCGGGTGCCACGGCGACCGCGCGCGTGATCCGCGAGATGCGCGGGGCGTGGCTCGACGAATGGATGCCGCGCCTCATGTCGGACGAGGTGCCGCTCTCGCCCTATCGCGTGATCCACGAGCTGATGCAGACCGTGGACCGCGCGAGCACGATCATCACCCACGATGCCGGCAGCCCCCGCGACCAGCTCTCGCCGTTCTGGATCGCAACCGAGCCGCTGTCGTATCTCGGCTGGGGGAAGACGACCCAGCTCGGCTATGGGCTGGGGCTGGCGATGGGCGCGAAGCTCGCACAACCAGAAAAACTCTGCATCAATGTCTGGGGCGACGCGGCGATCGGCTTCACGGGGATGGATTTCGAGACCGCGGTGCGCGAGCGCATCCCGATCCTGTCGATCCTGCTGAACAATTTCTCGATGGCGATCGAGCTCAAGGTGATGCCGGTCTCGACCGAGAAATACCGCAGCACCGATATCTCCGGCGACTATGCGGCGATGGCGCGCGCGTTCGGCGGCTATGGCGAGCGAGTGACCGACTCGGGCGAGATCGCGCCCGCGATCCGGCGGGGGATCGAACAGACGCGAGCAGGCAAGCCGGCGCTGCTCGAGTTCATCACCGCCAAGGAAACGCGGATTTCGCGGTTCTGAAGGGGCCGCCGCAACAATGGCCGACGTATCCATCCGCGACGTGCGCAAATCCTTCGGCGCGACCGAGGTGCTGCACGGCGTGAGCGTCGCGATCGAGGACGGCGCATTTGTGATCCTGGTCGGCCCCTCCGGCTGCGGCAAGTCGACGCTGCTGCGCATGATCGCGGGGCTCGAGAACATCACACAGGGCGAGATCGCGATCGGCGGGCGCGTGGTGAACCGGGTGGCGCCCAAGGAACGCGACATCGCGATGGTGTTCCAGAACTACGCCCTCTATCCGCACATGACGGTGCGCGACAACATGGGGTTCGCGCTGATGCTCGCGCGCGCACCCAAGGCGGCAGTAGACGCCGAGGTGATGCGGGCGGCACGCATCCTCGGCCTCGACCAACTGCTCGAGCGCTATCCGCGCCAGCTCTCGGGCGGGCAGCGGCAGCGGGTGGCGATGGGGCGGGCGATCGTGCGCAACCCGCAGGTGTTCCTGTTCGATGAGCCGCTGTCCAACCTCGATGCCAAGCTGCGCGTCGCGATGCGTGCCGAGATCAAGGAGCTGCACCAGCGGCTGGGCACCACCACGGTCTATGTCACGCACGACCAGGTCGAGGCGATGACGATGGCCGACACGATCGTGGTGATGAACGGCGGCAACGTGGAGCAGGCCGGCGCGCCGCTCGAACTCTATGACCGGCCTGCCAATTTGTTCGTGGCGGGCTTCATCGGCTCGCCGGCGATGAACTTCTTCAAGGGCAAGCGCGACGGTGCCACGTTCCGCACCGAGAGCGGCGCCGCCTGGCCGCTGCCGCCCGAGATCGCGGCGCCGCCCGGCCGGCCGATCGTCTATGGTGTGCGCCCCGAGCATCTGCAGCTTGCCGAAGCCGGCGTGCCCGCGACCGTGCAGGTGATCGAACCGACCGGCGCGGAGACGCAGGTGATCGCCCGGATGGGAACGGCACAGATCGTCGGCGCGTTCCGTGAGCGCGTCACCGCGCGTCCCGGGGAAACCATCACGCTGTCGGCCGACCCGAGCCTCGTGCATCTGTTCGACGCCGAGACCGGGATGCGCTGCAACGCCTAAGGCTGAACCGCACGACGAGGGAGTAGAGCAATGACGGATCTGACGAGGCGCGGCTCGCTGCTGCTGGGGGCGGCCGCCCTGGGTACGACCGCCTTGGGTGCGGCCACCGTGCCGCTGATCGGCGCGCATGCTGCCAACGACGTGCCGACGGCGGATGTTGCGACGCCGAAATACGCGATCGAGAAAGGAGCGACGCTGCGGGTGCTGCGCCCGGCCAAGTTCGTCGCTCCCGACGAGACACTGTTCCGCGCCAACACCAAGAAGTACACCGAGGCGACCGGCGTTCCGGTGCGGGTAGACTTCATCAGCTGGGAGGATCTGCGCCCGCAGACCGCCGTCACCGCCAACACCGGCGCCGGCCCGGACATCGTGATAGGCTTTAGTGCCGATCCGCAAGTCTATGCGGCGAAGCTGGTGGAACTCACCGACCTTGCCGACTATCTCGGCAAAAAGTACGGCGGCTGGTACGAGCTCGCCCAGATCTACGGCCGGAAGTGGAAGACCGATACCTGGATCTCGATCCCGTTCGGCGGCAGCACGGGGCCGACGGTCTATCGCGGCTCCTGGGTCAAGCAGGCCGGCTACGACAAGATCCCAGACGACCTCAACGGCTTCCTGACGCTGTGCCAGAAGCTGCAGAAGGGCGGCCATCCGGTCGGCTTCGCGCTCGGCCACGCCGTTGGCGACGCGAACGGGTTCTGCGACTGGCTGCTGTGGTCGCATAACGCCATGGTCGCCGACGAGAACGGCAAGGTTGCGATCGATTCCAAGGCCACGATCGACGCCCTGAATTACGCCAAGGAGCTGTATCCCACGATGATCCGGGGCACCACCTCCTGGAACGACGCGAGCAACAACAAGGCCTATGCGGCGGGGCAGATCTCGCTCACCTTTAACGGCGTCTCGATCTACTTTGCGCTCAAGAATTCGCCGTCCAAATCTCAGAACGAGATGGCGGTGGACACCATGCACCAGTTGGCGCCGAAGGGACTGGCGAAGCAGACGCCGGAGAGCGCCACCGTGGTCAATGCCATGCTGTTCAAGCACAGCAAGTATCCGAACGCGGCGAAGGACTACCTGCGCTTCATGATGGAAAGCCCGCAATATGGGACGTGGCTGTCGCAATGCCTCGGCTACTGGTCCGAGCCGCTGAAAGCGTACAGCAAGATGAGCTTCTGGACCTCCGACCCGAAACTGGAGCCGTACCGCCACGGCATGGACACGCCGTACTACGACGGCTACATGGCGCCGGTCTCGTCCGCTTCCAGCGCCGTGTCGGCCAACTACATCCTGGTCGATATGTTCGCCAAGGCTGCGACCGGCGCCTCCAGCCCGCAGGCGGCGGCGAAGCAGGCGGCGCAGCAGGCCGCGCGCTACTACAAGGGCTGAACGCCCCACCCCGCCGGCCGCACGCCGGCGGGGCACGGGCGATGCTGAAAGCAGGACCGATGGATGCGACCGTTCAGACCTGGACCTACACCCGCCCCAAGCAGACGACGCTCGGGCGGGTGTTGGACAGCAAGCCGTTCCTGGTGGGCTTATGCATGTTGCCCACGGCAGGGCTGTTGCTGATTTTCCTGACCTATCCGCTCGGCCTTGGCGTGTGGCTCGCCTTCACCGACGACACCATCGGCCAGCCCGGGCACTTCATCGGTCTCGGCAATTTCATCTCGCTCGCCGATGATCCGGTGTTCTGGATGGCGGTGTGGCAGACCGTCCTCTATACCGCCGCCGCGACCGTCGGGAAGTTCGCGCTTGGGCTGTGGCTCGCCCTGCTGCTGAACAACCATCTGCCGATCAAGGCGTTTCTGCGCGCGATCGTGCTGCTACCGTGGATCGTGCCGACGGTGCTGTCGGCGATCGCGTTCTGGTGGATCTACGATCCGCAGTTCTCGATCATCTCCTACGTGCTGGTCGATCTGCTGCACTGGCGCAAGACCTATATAGACTTTCTCGGCACGCCCTGGAACGCGCGCTGGTCGCTGATCGTAGCCAATATCTGGCGCGGCATCCCGTTCGTCGCAATCTGCCTGCTGGCCGGGCTGCAGACCATCTCGCCCTCGCTCTACGAGGCGGCGCTGCTCGACGGCGCCTCCGGCTGGCAGCGGTTCCGGCGCATCACCGTGCCGCTGCTGATGCCGATCCTGGCGGTGGTGCTGACGCTTTCGGTGCTGTTCACCTTCTCGGATTTCCAGCTCGTCTATGCAATCACCCGCGGCGGCCCGTTCAACACCACGCAGTTGATGGCAACGCTTGCCTTCCAGCGCGCGATCCCCGGCACGCGCCTGGGCGAAGGTGCTGCGATCGCGGTTGCAATGATCCCGTTCCTGGTGCTCGCGACCCTGGTGTGCTATTTCGGCGTCGGCCGGCGCAAGTGGCAGCAGGGGGCCGGCAATGAGTGAGGCGGCGGCGACAGCGGGACGCGTCGATTCGGGCGCGCCCGAGCGGCTGGCATGGGATTCGCGCGCGCGCCGGGTGGTCACGGTCTACGTGCCGCTCTCGCTGTTCGTCATCGTGCTGCTGTTCCCGTTCTACTGGATGACGATCACCGCCATCAAGCCGAATTATGAGCTCTATGACTACGCGAAATACAACCCGTTCTGGGTGCATTCGCCGACGCTTGAGAACATCCGCAATCTGCTGTTCAAGACCGACTACCCGCGCTGGCTGCTGATCACGATGACGGTTGCGGTGTGCGCGACCGCGCTCTCGCTGTTTGCGAGCGTGCTCGCCGCCTACGCGATCGAGCGCCTGCGCTTCCGCGGCTCGCAGCATGTGGGGCTGCTGATCTATCTCGCCTATCTTGTGCCGCCGACGATCCTGTTCATCCCGCTCGCAAGCGTGGTGTTCCAGTTCGACCTGTATGACAGCCCGCTCGCGCTCATTCTCACCTATCCGACGTTCCTGGTGCCGTTCTGCACCTGGCTGCTGATCGGCTACTTCAAGTCGATCCCCTACGAGCTGGAGGAATGCGCGCTGATCGACGGCGCCTCGCGATTGCAGATCCTGCGACGGATCACGCTGCCGCTGGCGGTGCCGGGACTGATTTCGGCGGGCATCTTCGCCTTCACGCTGTCATGGAACGAGTTCATCTACGCGCTCGCGTTCATCGAATCGACCCAGAACAAGACCGTGCCGGTCGCGGTGCTGACCGAGCTGGTCACGGGCGACGTCTATCAGTGGGGTTCGCTGATGGCGGGCGCGCTGCTCGGCTCGGTGCCGGTGGCGCTCTTCTATTCGTTGTTCGTCGAATATTACGTCTCCAGCCTCACCGGGGCGGTGAAGGAGTGATACCGCATCCCCATCGTCATGGTCGGCGAAGCAGGCTGTGCGAGAACCTGAGTTTTGATTGAAGGGCGGTCAAGGCTGGGGTCTGTGGCAGCGGCGGTCCCGCTCCGGTCAGGCGAGTGCGGCGGCGAGGCTGGCGGGGCCGAGGAGCTTGCTGAGGCGTCCGATATTGTAGGCGAGCACGGCGAGCGCGGTTTCGGTGGCCGCCTTGGCCTTGCCGCGCAGCAGGAAGCGACCGCCCAGGAGGTATTTCAGCGCCGCAAACGGGTGCTCGGCCGTGCATCGGCGCAACCGCATCAGCGACGGGTCCGCCGCGATCCGTGCCGCCATCCGGTCGAGCGCCGGTTGGTCGATCAGTCGATAGACGTGGCGTCGGTCGGCCCCCGTGCAGCGCGACTTCAGCGGACATCCGGCACAGCTTTCGGCCCGGTAGCGCACGGCGTTGTCCGACCTGTGCCCGCCGTTGCGAACCAGGCGGCGCCCGGCCGGGCAGGTCATCGTGTCGGTCTCGGCATCGTAGCGGAAGGCCATCGGCGCAAAGTAGTCGCCTCGCCGGTTGACCTGCGCCGGCGGCCGCACTGCGGCGGCGATGCCCTCGGCCTCGCATTGCGCGGCCTGCGTCGCATTGGCGTAGCCGGTATCGGCAACCACCGTCAGCGCCGCGGCGCCGAGTACCACCTTGGCCGCGAGCGCCATCGGCAGCAGCTGGCGAAGGTCGTTCGCATCCGTGGTCACATCGTGGTGGAGGATCATGTGGCTGGCCGGATCGACCGCGATCTGCACGTTGTAGGAGGGCGGCTTGGCCCCGGCGCCGCTGCCCATCGGCCGTGCGTCGGGCTCGCCGGCGACGCCGAGCTCGCGACCCTCCTCGCGCAGCCGCTGCGCCAGCTCGGCAACCTTGCCGCGCTTGGCGCGCAGCACCGCCAGCGCCTCCGTGACCGCTTGCCCGCTCGCCTCGTCCGGCTCGGCCGCGTCGGCCGCGTCCATCGCCGCCAGGTGGTCGGCGATCGCTTGGTCGAGGCGCGCGATCTCCGCCGCCGCCTCGGCGCGGCTCATCACCTGCTTGCGGCTCGCCGCCGCGCGGACCTTGCTGCCGTCGATCGCCGCGATGCCGCCGGCGAACAGGCCGCGGTCGCGGCAGAACCGAACCAGCGCGCCGCAGCTGGCGATGATCTGCGGGCCGTTGTCGCGCCGGAAGTCGGCGATCGTCTTGAAGTCGGGGGTCAGCCGGCCCAGCAGCCACATCAGCTCGACGTTGCGCTGGCATTCGCGCTCCAGCTTGCGCGACGAGCGAACCCCGTTGAGGGTGCCGTAGATATAGAGCTTGAGCAGATCGCGCGGATCGTAGCCCGGGCGGCCCTCCCGCGCCGGCACCGCTCGCTCGAAGCCCAGAGCTGGCATGTCGAGGCTGGTCACGAACGCGTCGATCACTCGCACCACCGCGTCGGCGGCGACGTAGTCGTCCACCGCCGGCGGCAACAGCGTCACCTGTCCGCGATCGACACCTTCGATAAACCCCATGCCGCATTCCCCCGCGAATTGAGGGAGGATTTGCGGCGCACGGCCGTGCGTGCGCGCCATGTTGGTGGTGGCCCAAGTCTCATCGATAAAAACCAGCTTGGTCGTGTCGAGTTCTGGCATCAGCTCGGCCCATGCGGCGCGTGCTTCGGCGACATCGGCGCGGTCCTGTTCGGCCGCCCGCAACCGTTTTTTTTAGCGTCAGGCCCAGTCGGGCCAGGGCCGACCACATCACCGGATGGCTGACCACGATGCCATGCTCGCGCTTCACCCAGCCCCGCAACTCCGCAATCGTCGCGTCCGCCTGCTCGGCCACCCGCGCCCGCAGCGCGTCGTAGAGCGGCGCCAAACGCGGCGCCACATGGTTGTGCTGCGCCCGGCGTGGTCTCGCCGGTCTGCGACGTCGCGAATGCACCTTCGACACATAGGACGGGCTGACGCCAAACCGCGCCGCCACCGCCCGAATGGCTCGCCCACCGCGGCCAATACCCGATCCCGCAAGTCCTGCGCGTAAGCCTGCCCCCGCCGCCAGCCCATCGAACCCTCCGGTCTCTGCCGGAGTCCCCAGAATCATACCACCACCCCGATTCGGAAGCCCCAATCGCGATTCCACCGAGGGCGACCCGGGTCTAGAATGACGAGTCCGCGCGACGCGAGTTTTCACACAGCCTGGAAGGCCGACCATCCACGACTTCGCTGTGTGGCGGCCGAAAGACGTGGATACTCGGCCTTCGCCGAGCATGACGAGGGATGGGAATGGATCCTCAAGGCTGTGCCTTGAGCGGGTCCAGGGCGGAGCCCTGGCCTTCCCTTACTTCCCGAACGGATCGGCGACGCGCGGCCAATAGGGCGTTTGCCGCTTCGTGTACGGGATCGCTGCGTAGTCCGGCCCGATCGCGCCGGGCGCGGCGACATAACGCACCTCTCTCGCGATCGGCGCAAAGCCGGCATAGAAGTGCTGCGTCGATTTCACCACCACGATGCGCTTGTCATCCAGCCGGCAGCCGATGCCGGTGAAGGCGTCGGGGTGGAACGTCTGGTGCCGGTTGCTCACCAGCACGATGTCGATCCCGTCGGACTCCACCCAGGCGCTCGGGCCGAGCTGAGCGCGGCCGCCGCTCAATCCGGTCTCCGTGTGCGCCTCGGCGACCCTGCGCACCACGACGGGAAGATCAATCGGATCGCCCGACGCGGCGCCGCACTTGCCGCCGATGCGCAGGCTGATGCGCGCGCCCTCCCCCCATTCCCGGCAGAAGCGCACCGCGATCGGGTCCCAGAAAATGCCGAGCGCCGCGCCCTTGATGCCGCGCTCGACCAGGCGGCGCAGGATCGGCGTGCTGTCGGCCGGTGCGCCGCCGCCGGCATTGTCGGCAACGTCCACCAGCACCACCGGGCCTGCTTGTGCATCGAGCGCCGCGTCGATCCCGTCATCGATCGTGTCGTGCGCGATCGCCGTCTGCTCGCGCATCTCCCATAGCTCGCGCCCGAGCGTTGCCGCGAGTGCGGCCGCTGCCTGCGCATCGCCATCGGCAACCACCAGCATTTTCGCGCCCACGTCGGCCACATCTCCCCACGGGAAGCCGTGTCCGAAGGAGACCGAGAGGATGCCGCCGCGTCCTTCGTGCTCGGCCATGCGGCGTACGAACCCGCGCATCGGCTCGAGCGGCGTGCGCCACATATTGACCATGCGGCAATCGTAATAGGCCATCACCGGTTTGATCTCGCCGCGCTTCGCCCGCAAGCACAGCAGATAGAGTTCGCGCGCCCGCTCGGCCATGTCGATGTGCGGGTATTCCTTGAAGGTGATGATGATGTCGGCTTTCTCGCGCATCTGCTCGGTCAGATGGCAGTGCAGATCGAGCTCGATGCCGATCGTCACCTCCAGCCCCACGATCTGTCGCACCCGCGCCAGCGTATCGCCCTCGCAATCGTCATAGCCGTCGGCGACCATCGCACCGTGCATGAACAGCAGCACGACTTCGACCGGCATCGCCGCGCGCAGATCGTCGAGCAGCATATCGCGCAGCTCCTCGTAGACGCGGCGCAGCGTGGTGCCGGCGGGCTGCGCGCCGGCGCAGATGCTCTCGGCAATGGTGTGGCCCTCGGCCTTGGCCATGCGCCGCCACTCGATCAGCGGGATGTTGCCGGCGGCCGGCGGATGGCGGCTGCCGTCGCGGCGATGAAAGCCGCGTTCCATGAAGCTCTCGCGCCCGGTCGGGATCGGCGAGAAGGTGTTGGTCTCGGTGGAAAGGCTGGCGATGAACAGCTTCACGATCGGGCTCCTGCGCAGACGAGGGTTACGCCATCCCGCCATCGATGGTCAGGATTGTCCCGGACGTGTAGCCCGAGAGCGGACTGGCCAGGAACGCGACGGCATAGCCGATCTCCTCGGGCGATGCTGCGCGGCCGAACGGCATCGCGGCCAGCAGCTCCCGCCAGCGTTCCGCGTCGCCGAGCGCCTTGGCGGCGCGGTCGCGTTGCAGCATCACCAGCCGCTCGGTCGCGACCGGACCGGGGTTGATGCCGACCACGCGCAGCCCGTCCGCCGGCGCCTGCCGTCCGAGCGCGCGCGTCAATGCCATCAGCGCCGCGTTGCCGGCGGCACCCACGATATAGCCCGGCGGATATTTTTCCCCTGCCGCGCCGATGACATTCACGATCACGCCGGATTTGCGCACCGCCATCATCGGATAGACCGTGCGGCAGAACGCGATGAAGCCGAACACCTTCGAATCCCACGCACGCCGCCAGGTCTCGTCATCGACCGATCCGATGTCGCCGGGCGGGATGGCGCCGGCATTGTTCACCAGGATATCGATCTCGCCCGCGGCGTCGGCCGTGCGCCGCACCGCCCTCTCGCTGGAAAGATCGGCCGCGATGGTGCGCACCGCGACCTGCCGCCGCGCCCGGATCGCGCCCGCCGCCGCATCGAGCGTCGCCGGATCACGCGCGACCAGGATGACGTCGCAGCCCTCGTCGGCCAGCGCCTCGGCCGCGGCGCGGCCGATCCCCTTCGAGCCGCCCGTGATCAGGGCGCGCTTGCCCGCGAGCTTCAGATCCATCGGATCACTCCCGATTTTCCAGCAGGCGCTTGAGGTGCGCCAGTTCGTCATCGAGGTCTCTCATGGCGGTGGCGAATGCGTCGTCGGGCATCCCTGGCGGCTTGGCGAATGCCACCGAGACGATCGCGCCGCCGGCGAACGGTGCCACCCGACCCGGCACCAGCCAGGTGCCCTCGCGCGGATCGGTAAACTCGTGGTCGAGAATGCCGCACTCACGCACCATTTTGGAGCGGATGCGTCCGGGGCCGCGGGGCGTTTCGATCTCGAAGGTGCCATCTGGCAACGCGCGCGCGGAGCGGACATTGTGGACGGCCCATTGCGGCCATGCCGCGATATCGGCCACCACGTCGAACACCGCATCGGCTTGGCACGCGATGAACACGCTCCGCATACTGTGCACTGGCTCTGCCATGCAAGCCCCCTCTCAATTCCGCTGCCGCCGCGCGTCGGCGAGAAGACAAAGCATCTCGAACAGGATCGAAGCACCGTGGAACGCGGTCAGGCCACCCACGTCGAACGGCGGGGAGACTTCCACGAGATCGCCGCCGACGAAATCGATCCCCATCAGGCCGCGCAACAGGCGCTGCGCCTCGATCGCGGTGATGCCGCCGGCCTCCGGCGTGCCGGTGCCGGGGGCATAGACGGGATCGAGGCTGTCGATGTCGAAGGAAAGATAGGTCGGGCCGTCGCCCACGACCTGTCGCGCCTCCTCGAGCGCATAGCGCCAGCCCCGATCGTGAAACTCGTCCATCGGCAGCACGCGCATCCCGGCGCGCTTGCTGTAGCCCCACATATCCGGATCGTTGCTGCTGCCGCGAATGCCGATCTGGATAACGCGCCTGGGATCGAGCAAACCCTCGTCGGTGGCACGGCTGAACGGCGCGCCGTGGTGGAAGCGGCTGCCCAGATAGTCGTCGCCGGTATCGGCATGGGCATCGATGTGGATCATGCCCACCGGACGGTTCGCAGCCACCGCGCGCAGGATCGCCAGGCTGATCGAGTGATCGCCGCCGACCGAGAGCGGCATCACGCCGGCGCCGATCACGCGGCGATAGAACGCTTCGATCTCCTCATGCGCGGTCGCGAGCGCAAAAGGCTCCTCGATCCAGCAATCGCCGAGGTCGCGCACGCGGATGCCGTCGAACGGCGCTGTGCCGGTCGCGGCGTTGATCTTGCGCAACAGGCTCGATTGGTTGCGCACCTCGCGCGGGCCGTGGCGCGTGCCGGCGCGATTGGTCACGCCGCCGTCGAACGGCACGCCGATGATGCCGAGATCGACGGCGGAGAGATCCTCGGTGTACGGGATTCGGAAGAAGGTCGGAATACCCGTGTAGCGGGGCCGCGCCTGCGGGTCGGCCATCGCGGCGTAGCGCTTGATCGGCTTGATCGGCTCCATTCGGGTCTCCTTCGGTCAGGCGCTGATGCGGCGCAGATGGACGGCCATCGCGCGGCGGGCGGCAGCGGCGTCGCGGGCGAGGGCGAGCAGGCCGGCCAACTGCCCCGGCCGGCTTAGCAGGCTGCCGAGCAGACGCGAAACCGCGATCGCGCCGCCGGCACCGAGCGCGGTCAGCGCGGCCGGGGGCAGATCGCGATCGGCCGGATCGCAGATCGCGCGCAGCACGGCGAAGGGGCGGCCGGCGCAGTGTGCCGCCTCGGCGACGGCGCCGCTTTCGAGATCGACGGCGGCGGCGCCGGTCGCGTGATGCAGCCTGCGCTTCTCGGCGGCGGTTACGACGATCCTGTCGCCGCCCAGGATCGTGCGCCCATCCGGCGGCCCCAGCCGGCGCGCGAGGGCAGGATCGACCGGCCAGACGCGGCCGGCGGCGAGCACCGCTTCGGGCACCAGGATCGCGCCCGGTCGCAGCGCGGGGTCGAGGCCACCGGCGAGGCCGAAGCTGACCAGCGCCTCGGCACCGTCCGCCAATAGCCGCTCGGCCGCCGCGCGCGCGCCTTCGGCAATGCCGCCGCCGGCCGCGACCGTGCCGCCGAGGGGGCGGGCGAACCGCGCCTCGGCCGCCAGCCCGACCACAATTCCAAGCCTCACGGTGAACGCCCCTCGCCCGAGGCGTAGCCCGCTTCCTACCGCGGCCAATCCAGCCGCGGCTCGCTGCGCGGCGGCGGACTGTCCGGCTCGGGCGCGCGGCGGGGAGCGGAGCGGATCACCCGCGGCAAATCGGGGTCGTCTTCGACCTCCGGCTCGCCCCGTGGCGGGATCGGCGGCCGCGCCACTGCGGCCGGGCGGACGCTGAACGGCGGGCGGCGGTAGCGCGCCGGATCGGGCAGCTCCTCGTAGCCGACCGCGGCACCGCGCTCAGGCAGGCGCAGCGCCAAGCGGCGGATCTCCTCCTGAACCTCGTCGAGCCGTGCCTCGATCAGCTCCAGCCGCGCCTTCACCCCAAACACGCTGAACGGCATCACCAGGAATGCAAGGCCGAGCAGCAGCGCCGGCAGCAGCACCAGCAGCGGAACCCACCACGGCACCCAGGCCGGCAGCGCGAACGGCATCGTCATGGCCGCAAGCATAGCAGGTCGCGCGCGAGGCCGCTGGATTCGCGGCGATTCCCATGCGAGTCCTGCCCAAGAATCGCCCGAGGTGTGACCATGCTGCTGCTGATTCCCGGACCCGTCACCACGCATCCCGACGTGCGCCAGGCGCTCGCCTGCGACGTAGCCCCCTGGGACAATGATTTCCGTGCCCTCTATACCCGGGTGCGCCGCCGCCTGCTGCCGATCGCGGAGGCGGACGCAGGCACCCACGCCGTGCTCGCGTTGCAAGGCAGCGGGCACATGGTCGTCGAGGCGGCGATCCGCACCTTCGTCCCCCGCGGCGGTACCATCCTGATCCCCGCGACCGGGGCCTACGCCGACCGAATGACGCGGCTGGCGCACGAGGCCGGGCGCGTAGTGGTCCCCGTGAAGGTGGCGGAGGGCCAGCGCGCCGATCCCGAATTGGTTGCGGCCGGCCTGCACGCACATCCGGAGGCGAGCCATCTTGGCGTGGTGTACAGCGAGACCGGCAGCGGCGTGGTCCACGACGCACTGGCGCTCGCCGCCGTCGCCGGCGCACAGGGGCGGCGCGTGCTGGTCGATGCCGTCTCGGCGTTCGGCATCATGCCGCTGCCGATGCGCGACCTGCCGATGGTCGATGCGACGATGTTCACCTCCAACAAGGGGCTGGAGGCGCCCCCCGGCCTCGGCTTTGCGGCCGCCCGCATCGACCGGCTGGAAGAGAGCGCCGGAGAGGCGCAAAGCTGGTCGCTCGACCTCGCCGACGTCTATGCGAACGCGCAGAGAAGTCCCGGCAGCTTCCGCTTCACCCCGCCCGGCCAAGTACTGGTGGCGCTTGACGTCGCCCTCGGCCGTTTCGAGGCGGAAGGCCGGGCCGCGCGGCTCGCGCGCTACACCGCCAACATGCGCACGCTCTATGAAGGCGTGCGCAAGCTCGGCCTGCGCCCGTGCCTGTCGCCCGCGGTGCAGGGGCCGGTGGTGGTCAATGTCCATGCGCCGGACAGTCCGGCGTGGAACCTTCAGGCATTCGTCGACGCGCTGAAGCGACGCGGCGTGCTGATCAGCAATTTCTACAACACGCCGTTCCCGAGCTTTCGCGTCGGCTGCATCGGTGCAGTGACGCCGGCCGACATGCGCGGCGCGGTCGGGGCGATCGGCGAGGCGATGGCGGAACTCGGCGTGACGCTCCGGCAGGCGGCCTGAGATGGCGAGCGATCTGGAGATCGCGCGCGCCGCGACCCTGCGGCCGATCGCCGAGATCGCCGCACGGGCCGGCATTCCCGCCGGCGCGCTGGAACCCTACGGCCGGCACAAGGCCAAGATCGGCTCGACTTCATTCGCGCCGCGGAGGCGCGGCCGCAGGGGAAGCTGGTGCTGGTGACGGGCATCAGCCCGACGCCGGCCGGCGAGGGCAAGACCACGACCACGGTCGGACTGGCCGACGCGCTCAACAGCCTCGGCACGCGGACCATGATCTGCCTGCGCGAGCCATCGCTCGGGCCGAGTTTCGGCCAGAAAGGCGGCGCCGCCGGCGGCGGGCAGGCGCAGGTCGTGCCGATGGACGAGATCAATCTGCACTTCATCGGCGACTTCCACGCGATCGCGACGGCAAACAACTTGCTCGCCGCGCTGCTCGACAATCACGTCTATTGGGGCAACGCGCTCGGCATCGATACGCGCCGCGTCACATGGCGCCGCTGCATGGACATGAACGACCGCGCACTGCGCGCGATCGTCGACGGCCTCGGTGGGCCGGCCAACGGCTACCTGCGCGAGGACGGATTCGACATCACGGCCGCCTCCGAGGTGATGGCGGTTTTCTGCCTGGCACGCGATCTGGACGACCTGCAAGCACGGCTCGACCGGATGGAGGTCGCGGCGCGGCGCGACGGTTCGGCGGTCACGGCCGCCGACCTCAAGGCCGGCGGCGCCATGGCGGTGCTGCTGCGCGACGCCTTGCAGCCCAATTTGGTGCAGACCATCGCCGGCTCGCCGGCGCTGGTCCATGGCGGCCCGTTCGCCAACATCGCGCATGGCTGCAACTCGGTGATCGCGACCCGGCTCGCGCTGCGGCTCGCGGAGGTGGTGGTGACGGAATCCGGGTTCGGCGCCGATCTGGGGGGAGAGAAATTCCTCGACATCAAGTGTCGCGCCGCAGAGATCGCACCATCCGCGGTGGTGGTGGTGGCGACGGTACGGGCGCTAAAGATGCACGGCGGCGTGGCGCGCGCCGATCTCGGCCGCGAGGATGTGGCCGCGGTCGGGCGCGGCGTCGTCAATCTCGCGCGGCATGTCGAGAATGTCCGCAAGTTCGGACTGCCGGTGGTGGCGGCGCTGAACTGCTTCACCTCGGATACCGAGGCCGAGATCGCCGCGGTGCGCGACGCAATCGCGCATCAGGGCGTGGAATTGGTGCCGTGCACGCACTGGGCCGACGGTGCCGCGGGTGCCGCGACGCTGGGACGCGCGGTGCTGGAACTGATCGCGGGGGGTGCCGCGCGATTCCGGCCGCTCTATCCGCCCGAGATGCCGGTTGCCGACAAGCTGCGCACCATCGCTCGCGAGATCTACCGCGCCGCCGACGTGGCGATCCCCGCGCCGGTGGCGCGGCGGCTCGCGGAGTTCGACGCGCGGCATCCGGGACTTGGGGTCTGCGTCGCCAAGACGCAGTACAGCTTCAGCGCCGATCCGACTCTGCTCGGCGCGCCGGAGGGGCACGTCCTGCCGGTGCGCGAGGTGCGGCTGTCGGCCGGGGCGGGGTTCGTCGTCGCGATCTGTGGCGAGATCATGACCATGCCCGGCCTGCCGCGCACGCCGTCAGCCGAGGCGATCCGGCTCGGGCCGGAGGGCGAGATCGAGGGGCTGTCTTGAACCGCGCGGGGTTCTGCTGCTGACGACGCAAGGCCGATCGGATTTGCACAAGGACTTACCGTCATGGTCGGCGAAGGCCGACCATCCACGCCTTCGCTATATGGCACGACAGAGAGACGTGGATGGTCGGCCTTCGCCGACCATGACGAGGAAGCGCGTCAACACTTTCGGCGCCTGGTCTCACGGCCGCGAAATTGCGTCCTGCATCAGCCGGCGCCAGGCGAGCTGGTCGGCGTGCATCCGGCGGAACACGGCGTATTTGGCGTCGTGGTAGCGGCGAACCGCGCCGCCGGCCGGCTCGATCGTGGTGCCCGCGCGAGTCATCGCCCGCATCGCCGCAGGCATATCGGCGTGCGCACCGCCCGCGACTGCACCCAGCACGGCGGCCCCCAGCAACACCGCCTCCGGCTCGTCGGCCAGCACCACCCGGCAGCCGGTGGCGTCGGCGTGCTCGCGCAGGAATACCGGGTTGCGGGTGCCGCCGCCGCAGGCGAGCACCGTGTCGATCGCGAAGCCCTGCGACCCGAGGGCCGCGATGATGTCGCGAGTGCCGTAGGCGATCGCCTGGATAGTCGCGAGATAGAGCAGGGCCAGCTCGTCCGCTCCGGCCGCGAGCGTCAGCCCCGCGACCGTGCCGCGCAGCATTGGATCGGCGTGCGGCGAGCGGTTGCCGTGAAAGTCGGGATCGACATGCAGCTCGCGCGTCAGGGCGGCGGGGAACGCCAAGCCGGCGGCCAGCACGTCCAGCCGCGCGTTCAGCGCGTCATAGATCGTGCCCTCGCCATGCGCCCCGGAGAGTCCTGCATGGCTTGCGATCACGTGGTCGATCAGGCTGCCGGTCGCCGACTGCCCGCCCTCATTCAGCCACATCCCCGGCAACATGGCGGAGAAATACGGTCCCCACACCCCGGGCACGAAACGGGGCGTGGGCGAGACCGCCATATGGCAGCTCGACGTGCCGCCGATCAGCGCCAGCCGGCGGTTGAGATCCACGCCCTCACCGCCGAGCGTCGCGCCGATGACGCCGATGCCGCCGGCGTGGGCGTCGATCGCCGAGGTGCCGACCGGAATCCCCTCGGCCAGGCCAAGCTCGGCGGCCGCGCGGGCCGAAAGCCCTGCTCCAACCGGGGCCGCGATCGGATGGATGTCGGTGCCGATGCGGGCGAAACCCTCGTCCGCAAGTTCGCCGAGGCCGATCGCGCGGAAGTAGGAGGCGTCCCACCGGCCTTCATGGCCCAGATAGGTCCATTTGCAGACGGTGGAGCAGAGCGAACGCGAGGTGTTGCCGGCGGCGCGCCAGGTCAGGAAATCCGGCAGGTCGAAGAAATGTGCCGTGCGCGCCCAGGATTGCGGCAGATACTGCTTCAGCCAGAGCAGCTTGGGCGTCTGCATCTCCGGCGAGATGGCGCCGCCGACATAGCGCAGCACCTCGTGGCCGGTGGCGTTGATGCGCGCCGCCTCGGCCGTCGCCCGGTGGTCCATCCAGACGATGACGTCGCGCGACGGATCGCCGTCGGGACTGACCGAGACCGGCCCGCCGGCGGCGTCGCGCAGCACCAGCGAGCAGGTCGCATCGAAGCCGATGCCGTGCAGCCGGGTCGCGCCCGATTGTGCGCACGCGCCACGCACCGCTTCACAGACCGCGCGCCAGATGTCGTCGGCCGATTGCTCGACGAAGTCCGCGCGCGGACGCCACATGCGGATCGGAGCGGCCGCGAGGCCAAGCCGGTGCCCCGCCAGATCGAACAGCGCCGCGCGCGCGCTGCCGGTGCCGACATCGACGCCGAGAACCGCGTCGTGCATCAGCTCATCCAGTTGCCGCCATCGACGTTGTAGGTCTGCGCCACGATGTAGTCAGCATCGGCACTGGCCAGGAACACCGCCATACCGGCCATATCCTCCGGGCGACCCATGCGGCCAAGCGGCACCGCGGCGCCGACCTGGCGCTTCTTCTCGCCGAGCGGCAGGTTCTCGTATTTCGCGAACATCGCGTCCACCTGGTCCCACATCGGCGTGTCGATCACGCCCGGCGCGATTCCATTGACGTTGATGCGATGGCGGATCAGGTCGAGGCCGGCACTCTGCGTCAGGCTGATCACCGCCGCCTTGGACGCGCAGTACACGGCGACCAACGCCTCGCCGCGCCGTCCCGCCTGGGAGGCGAAGTTGATGATCTTGCCGCCATCGCCGTGGCGGATCATCTGGCCGGCGACCGCCTGCAAGGTGAACAGCAGGCCTTCGACGTTGACCGCGAACACGCGGCGATAGCTCTCGCGCGTGATCTCCATGATCGGCGCCAGGTCGAACACGCCCGCATTGTTGACCAAAATGTTGATGCGCCCGGCCTGCCCCACCGCGGCCGCCACCATCGCCTCGATGCTGTCCTGACGCGTGACATCGACCGCAAGCGCAGTCGCACCATGCCCGACCTCTTCGGCTGCCTCCCGCGCCGCGTCCTCCAATAGATCAGCGACGATCACGCGCGCACCCTCGGCGGCGTAGCGGCGGGCGACCGCGAGGCCGATGCCGCGGGCGCCGCCGGTGATCAGCGCCACCTTGCCGTCGAGCCGCATCACCCGTCCCCTCCTACCAGCAGGTATAGCCGCCGTCGGCCAGCACGATGCTGCCGGTCAGCAGGCTTGCGGCGTCGGAGGCGAGGAACAGCACGGTCGCGGCGATCTCCTCCGGCTGCCCGACGCGCTTCATCGGCGTCATCTCGATCCAGACGTCGCGCATCGCCGCGTTCTCCATCCCGAACAGCGTCAGCGGAGTCGCGATATAGGTCGGCGCCACCGCATTGACCCGCACGCCGCGATCGCCCCACTCGGCAGCGAGCGAGCGCGTCAGGTGATGCACCGCCGCTTTCGAGGCGTTGTAGAAGGATTGCGGCTGCGGCTTGTTGACGATGAAGCCGGACATCGAGCCGATATTGACGATCGAACCCCGGCCGTGCGCCAGCATCCGCCGCCCGAACGCGCGGCAGCACCAGAACAACCCGTCAAGGTTCACGTCCATGTGGCGGCGCCAGTGCTCGTCGCTGGTGTCCTCGGCGCGCACATCGCTGAACGCGATGCCCGCGTTGTTCACCAGGATGGCGGCATCCTCGAGGCGCTCGGCGAGCGCCTCGACCGCCCCGCTATCGGTGACGTCGAGCGGCGAGCCATCGGCTTCGATGCCCAGGCTGCGCAGCTTGCCCACCGCTTCGGTCACCCGCTCGGGCAGCTTCTCGCCGACATGCACGCGCGCACCCGCCTCGCCCAGCGCTTGCGCGCAGGCGAAGCCGATGCCCTGACCGCCGCCAGTGATCACCGCGACGCGACCATCGAGCCTGAACTTCTCCAGATACATGGCGCGCCCTTTCGCTACTTGACGGCCCCTACTTGACGGCACCGAACGTCAGGCCGCGCACCAGTTGCCGCTGGCTGATCCAGCCGAACACCAGGATCGGCGCGATCGCCAGCACCGAGGCGGCCGACAGCTTGGCCCAGAACAAACCCTGCGGCGCCGAGAAGGAGGCGATGAAGGCCGGCAGCGGCGCGCTGTCGTGTGACGAGAGATTGAGGCTCCAGAATGCTTCGTTCCAGCAGAGGATGATATTGAGCAGCGCGGTCGATGCGATCCCCGGCCCGGCCAGCGGCAGCACGACGTTGGTCACCACCTGGCGCACGCTGGCGCCGTCGATGCGGCTCGCCTCGATGATCCCCTTCGGCGTCTCGCTGAAGAAGGTGAACAGCATCCACACCGCGATCGGCAGGTCCGAAAGTGTGTAGATGATGATCAGGCCGAGCACGGAATCGAGCAGCCCCGCGTCACGCGCGATCAGGTAGATCGGCACCAGCACGCCAACCGCCGGCAGCATCTTTGTGGACAGCATCCACAACAGCACGTCCTTTGTCCGTCTCGTCGGATAGAACGCCATCGCGAACGCCGCCGGAACCCCCAGCACCAGCATGATGAAGGTGGAGCCGAAGGAGATTATGACGCTGTTCAACGCGAAATGGAGATAATTCGCTTGGGCGAAGATGTCGCGATAGTTTTGCAAGGTCGGGCCGAAGAACAGCAGCGGCGGCGTCTGCACCGCCTGCACCTCAGTCTTGAAGCTGGCGAGCAGCATCCAGAAGATCGGGAAGAACATCAGCACCGCCGCCAGCCAGCACAGAATCGCCGCCACCACCTGCCCGCGCGTTCTCCTCTCCCCGCGCGATTTCATACGTCGAGCCTCCGCGCCACGGTGCGCAGCAGGAACGCCGCCATGATGTTGGCGAGGATGATTGCGATCACCCCGGCCGCCGAGGCGCTACCGACGTTGAAGGCGAGCAGCGCGCGCTGGTAGATCAAGAACGTAAGATTGGTGGTGGTGATCCCGGGACCGCCCGCAGTGGTGACATAGATCTCGGCGAATATGCCGAGCAGGAAGATCGTCTCCATCATGATGACGACGCTGATCGCGCGGCCCATGTGCGGAATCTGGATGTGGCGGAAGATCGCGATCGGGCCGGCGCCGTCCAGATGCGCCGCCTCGATCGTCGAGGCATCGAGCGACTGCACCGACGTGAACAGAATCAGGAACGCAAACGGCAGCCACTCCCAGGACACGATGCCGACGATCGAGCCGAGCGGAAACTGCCCAAACCAGTCGAACGCGTTCAGGCCGATCAGGCGCGCGAGCCAGCCGAACAACCCGTTCACCGGGTTCATCAGCAGGTTCTTCCAGACCAGCGCGCTGACCGTCGGCATCACGAAGAACGGCGAGATCAGCAGCACGCGCGCGACACCCTGTCCGGGGAAGGGATTGTCGAACAGCGCCGCCAGGACCGAACCAAACCCCACGGTGATGACCAGCACCGCGACTACCAGCTCGACCGTGACCAGCAGCGCCGAGCCGAGCGTCGAGCTCGCGATCAGGAAGCGATAATTGGAGAACCCTGCCCAGCCGTGCAGCAGCGGGTTGAGCAGATTATAGCGGCGGAACGAAAACCAGAGCGTCATCGCCAGCGGGATAGTCATCCAGATCAGCAGCAGGCCGACCGCCGGGAAGGTCAGCGGGCGTGTGTCCACGCCCCCGCCCAGGCCGCGCCGCCGCCTGCGGCGGACCACGCGGCCCGGGCCAGCGGCGGTTGCGGCAGCGTCCATCACGCGCGGGCCGCCGGGGACCGGCGCTCCCGCCGATGCGTCATTGCCCGTAGCCCGCCTGCTGCATGGTGGCGGCGACTGAACTCTGCGCCTGCTTCAGCGCCGCATCGACGCTCATCTGCCCGGTGAGCGCCGCGGAAACCAGTTGCCCGACGCTGGTGCCCATCGCCTGGAATTCCGGGATCGCCACGTACTGGATGCCGGTATAGGGCACCGGCTGCGCCGTCGGATGGTTCAAATCCGCGGTCTTGATCGCCTGCTCGACGGTCTTGGCGAACGGCGCCGCCTTCAGGTAGTCGGGGTTGCTGTAAGTGGAGGCGCGGGTTCCCGGCGGCACCACGGTCCAGCCATCGGTCTTGCCTACCAGGTCGATATACTCCTTCGACGTCGCCCATTGCAGGAACGCTTTCGCCGCCGCCTGCTGCTTGGACGATTTCGGGATCGCCAGCGCCCAGGCCCAGAACCAATGTGACCCGTTCGGCACCTCTGCGGTCGGTGCAGCGGTGAAACCGGTCTTGTCGGCGACCTGGCTCGTGGATTTGTCGTAGATGTACCCGGCACCCGAGGTCGCGTCGATCCACATCGCGCAGTGCCCGGTCGAGAACAACGCCTGGTTCTCGTTGAAGCCGTTGCTGCTGGCACCGGGCGGACCGTCCTTGCGCATCAGGTTGACATAGAAGGTCAGCGCGTCGTGCCACGGCTTGGTGTCGAGCTGCGGCTTCCACTGCATGTCGAACCAGCGTCCGCCGAAGGTGTTCACCAGCGTATCGAAGAACGCCATGTTCTCGCCCCAGCCGGGCTTGCCGCGCAGGCAGATGCCGTATTGCTGCTTCGCGCGGTCGGTCAGCTTGTCGGCAAAGGTCTGGATGTCGGTGTATTTCGGCTGCGCCGGCATGGTCAGCCCGGCCTGCTTGAACAGGTCCGTGCGGTAGTAGGTGAAGCTGCTCTCGGCGTAGAACGGCACCGCGTAGAGCTTGCCGCCGGAGGAGAGGCTGTCGCGGACCGGGCTGAAAATGTCCGACAGGTCGTACGGCGCGGGAAAGTCGCCGAGCTGGTGCCAGCCAACCCTGCTTGCCCCAGGTCGGCGCCTCGTACGAACCGATCGTGACCACATCGAACTGTCCGCCGTTGGTCGCAATATCGGTGGTCACACGCTGGCGCAGCACGTTCTCTTCCAGCACCACCCAGTTGAGCTTGTTGCCGGTCTGCTTCTCCCAGGTGGGCGAGAGCTTCCGCATCTCGACCATCTGTGAATTGTTGACCGTTGCGACGGTGATGGTCGCCGCCGATGCCGGTTGGGCGGCCCCGCCCAGGGCCAAGGCGAAGATCGGGGCGAGGATCGGGGTCAGGGTCGCGATCCGGGCGAGCTGCGCGCGCAGGTGCATCCTGATTGTCTCCTCCGTCGCGATTGGCCCGGTACGGGCTTCTGTTCGCTGCCCGGCACGGAATCAGGTTTGAGGGGCCCAAGTCAAGCGCCAAGTATGTCGCGGCGCGATGGCAGGCGCCTGTTCGCGGCGATTGAACAATCAAGCAACAGGCAATCATCCGGGGCCGGCCGCGAGCGATGGGCTGGCGCCCCGGGAAGCAATCGGATACACTTCTTCGGTCGGCGCAATTCGAGGATTCCGAAGGGCTTCCGCGCCGAGCCGACAGCGAGGGTCCGGTGGCAGAGTGGTGATGCAGCGGACTGCAAATCCGCGTATGTGGGTTCGATTCCCGCCCGGACCTCCACCCCGCCCGCCGCAGGAGTGCGAGCCAGGATGCGCGTGAAGGACGTCAGGAAGGTCGTGCTCGCCTATTCGGGGGGCCTCGACACCAGCGTCATCCTGCGCTGGCTGCAGACCACGTACCGTTGCGAGGTCGTCACCTTCACCGCCGATCTCGGCCAGGGCGAGGAGCTGGAGCCGGCGCGGCGCAAGGCCGAGATGTTCGGCGTCCGCGAAATCTTCGTCGATGATCTGCGCGAACCATTCGTGCGCGATTTCGTGTTTCCGATGTTCCGCGCGAACGCGCTCTATGAGGGGCAGGTACCTGCTCGGCACCTCGATCGCGCGGCCGCTGATCGCGCAGCGGCAGATCGAGATCGCCGAAGCGACCGGCGCCGATGCGGTCGCGCACGGGGCAACCGGCAAAGGCAACGACCAGGTGCGCTTCGAGCTGTCGTACTACGCGCTCAAGCCCGACGTGAAGGTGATCGCGCCGTGGCGGGAATGGGAGCTGACCAGCCGCACCCGCCTGCTCGAATTCGCGGAAGCCAACCAGATCCCGATCGCTAAGGATAAGCGCGGCGAGGCGCCGTTCTCGGTCGATGCCAACCTGCTGCACTCATCGTCCGAGGGGAAGATTTTGGAAGACCCGGCGCAGGAGGCGCCGGAGATCGTCTATCAGCGCACCATCCGACCCGAGGACGCACCGGACCGCGCGAGCCTGATCGCGGTCGATTTCGAGCGCGGCGACCCGGTCGCGATCGACGGCGAGCGCCTGTCGCCCGCGACATTGCTGACCAAACTCAATGCGCTCGGCCGTGCCAACGGCATCGGCCGGCTCGATCTGGTGGAAAACCGCTTCGTGGGGATGAAATCGCGCGGCGTCTATGAGACGCCGGGGGGCACGATCCTGCTGGCGGCGCATCGCGGCATCGAGAGCATCACCCTCGATCGCGAGGCGGCGCACCTCAAAGACAGCCTGATGCCGCGCTATGCCGAGCTGATCTATAACGGGTTTTGGTTCAGCCCGGAGCGCCGTATGTTGCAGGCGGCGATCGACGAGAGCCAGAAATCGGTCTCCGGCCGGGTGCGGCTCAAGCTCTACAAGGGCAATGTCGCGGTGGTGGGACGGGAGAGCCCGAACAGCCTCTATTCGATGAAGCACGTGACGTTCGAGGAGGACGAGGGCGCCTACGACCAGTTCGACGCGCAAGGCTTCATCAAGCTCAATGCCCTGCGGCTGCGGCTCGGCGCGATCGCCGGGCGCCGCGGCGGTGCACTCTGACGGAGAAAATGAGCATGTCGCTTTCGATGTACGACGTCTGCGTGCCGGTTTGCCTGCAAGCGCTCGGCGGGCTTTCCGGCGTGCTGGAGAAGGCCGCCGCGCACTGCGAGGCGCGCAAGATCGAGCCCACGGCGCTGCTGACGGCGCGGCTCTACCCCGACATGTTCACGCTCACGAAGCAGGTGCAGATCGCCTGCGATTTCGGGCGCTGGGCGGTGTTGCGCCCCGCCGGAATGCAAGTCGAGCGGGTCGCCGACACGGAGACGGATTTCGCGGCACTGCGGGCGCGCGTGGCATCCACGCTTGCCTTCCTCAAGGCGGTGAAGCCCGAGCAGCTCAACGGCAGCGAGGAGCGCACCGTCAGCTTCAAGGCGGGCGAGCGCGAGTTCACCTTCACCGGGCAGAGCTATCTGCTGCACTTCGCGCTGCCCAATCTCTATTTCCACGTCACCGCCGCCTACGCGATCCTGCGCCACAACGGCGTCGAGCTCGGCAAGCGCGATTTCATGGGCGCGATGCCGGGGCAATAGACCCCTCGAACCGCAGCGACCTGTCGTCGTGGATGACGGCGCTTCTCCCTCCGCCCGCGCTTGCGGGGGGAGAGGGCTGGGGAGAGGTGGGTTTGTCGGCTGGCTCGGTGCATCGATTTTGGCCGCACCACCCACCTCACCCAATCTCTCCCCCCGCAAGCGCGGGCGGAGAGGGAGCAGTTGACCTCGTTCCAACCGTTCAAGCGATTGCCACCGCCAATAGAGTTCGCCAGGTTGACGGGTCGTCGAGATATTGGCGATCGTGGCGAAATCGGAGGCGGAATCATGGCTGGCGCAGTTCGGAAGCGCGGAATGAAAGAGGTTCCGCTATCCGAGATCAAGGATGACCTCTCGCGCTTTCTACACGAAGCCGAGAAGCAGGAGATTGTCATCACGCGCCATGGCAAGCCGGCTGGCGTGCTGATCGGATTCGAATCGGAGGACGACTGGTTTGAGTATCGACTCGAAACCGATCCACGATTTCTACGCCGAATCGAAAACGCACGTGCCAATATCCGCGCCGGGCGGGGCGTTCGGTTGGAGGACATGGATTCGGAGTGACACGTTACTCCGCCGGCCGCACGCCGAGCCCATGCATGAACCGGTCGCGGATGCGCGCGGGGTCGCGCTCGGTCTGCGCGGCCGCGGGCTTGTCGTCGATCCACGCCGCGATCAGGCTTGGCCCGTCCTCGGCGAGGGCGGCGCCGACCATGCGGGAGAAATCTGCCTCGTCCGCCGCCCAGGCGGCGCGCGCGATCCCGGCGCCGCGCGCCAGCGCCGCGAAATCCGCACCCGCCGCCGAGGCGGTCCGCTGACCGCCGGTGATCTGATAGAGCGCGTTGTCCATTACCACAATCGCGAGATTGCGAGGCCGCGCCATGGCGATCGTGGCGAGACACCCAAGCTGCATCAGCAGCGATCCGTCGCCCTCGATCGCCACCACCGGCCGACCCGGCTGCGCGAGCGCCACCCCGAGCGCGATCGGGCACGCGAGCCCCATGCTGCCGAGCATGTAAAAATTCTGCGGCCGCCGCCCCGCCGCCCAGAGGTCGAAATTGGTGTTGCCGATCCCCGCCACCACCGCCGCATCGGCCGGCAGCGCGGCCACCAGCAGCCCCGTCAGCTCGGTGCGGTTCATCCGCTTCGTATTGCGCCCGCTCATGCCGAAAAGACCTTTCCCCCGGTCAGCAGCGGCGAAAGGATCAGTGCCGCCGGCGCCTGGGTCGCGATCGCCTGCCTGATCGTGCGATCGACGACGAACCCCACCTCCTCGATGCGCGTCAGCGTGTGATGCTCGATCGCGAGTGCCGCGAGCACCGGGCGCATCGTGCGGCACACCATCGCCTGGCCGATGTTGAACTCGCCGAGCGTGCCGCGTTCGGAGATCAGCATCACCAGCGGCATCTGGTACGGCACCGCGAGCGAGGCGAGCGCGTTCGGCAGCGTCGCGAACCCGCTCGTCTGCATCAGCACGACGCCGCGCATCCCGCCCATCCAGGCGCCGCACACGACGCCCAGCGCCTCCTCCTCGCGGGTACAGACCAGTGTGGTGAACGCCGCGTCGGCGTGCAGTGCCGCGATCAGCGGCGTCAGCACCTTGTCGGGAACGTAGGTGGCGAGCCGGATGTCGTTGGCGCGCAGCGTCTCATGCACGATCCGGTGCCACTCCGCCGCCATCCATCGCCTCCCGCGCGCTTGACTTATGCCCGTGCCCAACGATCCTGCCCCCGCCGATAGAACCCGGCAAGGGAGGGAGCGATGATCGACATTACGCAGCGTCCGGTGCTGCTGACCGGGGCCGCCGGCAATCTTGGCCGCCATCTCGCGCGCGTGCTCGGCGAGAAAGGCTGGACGCTGGTCCTCTCCGATCTCCGGCCCTTCCCCGACCCGCTGCCGGCGCGGGCGAGCTTCACGCAGGCGGACCTCTCGGATGCCGCGACGGTGCTGCGGCTCGCGGAAGGCTGCGGGCTGATCCTGCATTTCGGCGGCGCCTCCACCGACGACTATTCGTTCGAGCAGATCCTGGGCGCCAACCTGCGCGGCCTCTATCACATCTACGAGGCGGCGCGGCGGGAGCGCGCGCGCGTGGTGTTCGCCTCCTCCAACCACTCGATCGGGTTTCACGAGCGGACGGAAAAGCTCGACGACGACTGCGCCTTTCGCCCCGACAGCTATTACGGGTTGTCGAAGGTGTACGGCGAAATGATGGGACGGCTCTATTTCGACAAGCACGGCGTCGAGACGGTGGCGGTGCGGATCGGGAGCTGCTTCCCCGAGCCGGTCGATGCGCGGATGCTCTCGACCTGGCTCTCCTATGCCGACCTCGCACGGCTGGTTGAGCGCTGCGCCGCCGCCGAGCATGTCGGGTACGGCGTGATCTGGGGCGCCTCGGCCAATACGCGCACCTTCTGGCGGCGGGATGCGCGCGCCGCACTCGGCTGGGCGCCGCAGGACGGCGCCGACCCCTTCGCCGGCCAGCTCGGCGGCAAGGTGAGCGACAGCCCGGTTGCCGAGCGCTACCAGGGCGGGATGTACGCCGCGCGCGGCTACTCGCGGAACTGACGCCGCTCGCGGGTTTGTGAGCCGACGCGCCCGGCGGGCGGGCGTTCCCGTTCTGGGAGAAGCCACGCGCGAAGGATGCAGATGGCGCAGTCCGCACCGCCCGAGCCGCCACCGACGGCGCAGCACAACATCGAAACCGTCGTCCGGCTGGAGGAGGAGACCACGCGCGATCGGCGCTGGAGCGACCGGCTGGCCGACGCGATCGCGACATTCTCCGGCACGATCACCTTCGCGCTGCTCCATCTCGTGTGGTTCGCGCTTTGGGCGGTGGTCAACACGAGGCTGATCCCCGGCATTCCGGCGTTCGACCCGTACCCGTTCCAGCTTCTCGCGATGATCGTGTCGCTGGAAGCGGTGCTGCTCTCGACCTTCGTTCTCATCAAGCAAAACCGCATGGGACTGCGCGCCGACCGACGCAGCCATCTCGATCTGCAGATCAACCTGCTCGCCGAGAAGGAGGTTACCAAGGTGATCCAGATGCTCGAGCGGATCAGCGCCAGGCTCGGCGCCAGCGAGGAGGTGGTCGATGCCGAAGCCCGCGAACTCGGCGAGGTGACCGCGGTGGACGACCTCGCCCACGAGCTGCAAACGAAGCTGCCGGACAAACCGTAAGAAGGGTTGGGGCTCTGCCCCAAACCCCGCCAAGGGCGTTCGCCCTTGGAACCCTTTCGAAAGTCGATTATGTAGTTACCAACCCGGTTTTTGGTGGAGGACTTTGGCCAAGGAGCAACCCGATATCCGTTCTGTCAAGACACCGCGTCCCCGCGGCCCATCCAAGAAACCACCACGCTGGGCCGTGCGTTTGAGTCGAGCCATGTGAAGCTAACCTGTGGCTCAAGACCGTTTACTTGATATGCAGCAGCAAAAGGCATCAGCTCCCACCCGCTCATGCGGATGCTGGACGCGTCGTGCAAGACGGCTTGGTTCGTGAAACAACGCATTCGCGAGACGGAGAGAGCCAGCAGGTGGCCGATCGGTCAATGATACATTTCAAAATTAGTGTTCCTGACGACTACCTTCTCCGGATTGGGAAAATCAATGTTGCCTGGGGGACCCTTGAATCGGTCATTGATTTGGCACTGGCAAAGTTGAGCGGCTTTAGACAGGATGATCCACGAAGCGCAATAATATCCGCGCACACGACTTGGCCCCTGAAAATGGATGTTCTGGAATCCCTCGCGAACTCCTTAGTTACCGACTACCCGTCACTGGGCAGGTTCTCAAAGGTAAAGCCCTTGCTAAGGGTCTGACTCAAATCGCCGTCGGAACGCGAGTATATTGATTTAATGGGAAAATTTGGCCCACCACGGCGGCTCAAGCGGCTGCCAGCCGTCGCATCATGAGCTTGACACTGGTGATGTAAAGCCAAGTCACCGCGCTTTGGGTTGTCGCCTCGAAGTCTTTGGCCAGGCGACGGTTGCGGTTGAGCCATGCAAAGGTGCGTTCGACGACCCATCGCCGGGGCAGCAGGACGAAGCCCTTGGCGGCGTCTGACCGCTTGACGATCTCGATGGTCCAGTCGCCGAGGTTTTCGAGGACGCCCTTCAGCTTGTCACCGGCATAGCCCCCGTCGGCGAAGACATGGCGCAACCAGGGGAAGGCGCTGCGGACGCTCGCCAGCAGGCCTGGCGCCCCATCGCGATCTTGAACGTCGGCGGGGTGAACGATCATCCCGACCGGCAGGCCGATCGTATCGGTGAGAATATGGCGCTTTCGGCCTTTGATCATCTTCTCGGCCGCATAACCGCGCGGACCACCAGCCTCCGTGGTCTTGACCGACTGGCTGTCGATCACGCCCGCGCTCGGACTTGCCTCGCGGCCGGCGGCCTCGCGCACCAACATCAGCAGCGCATGATTGATGGTCTGCCAGGTTCCGTTATCCCGCCAAGCATAGAAATACCGCTGCACCGTCGTGAACGGAGGGAACTCCTTCGGCAGCAGCCGCCACTGGCAGCCCGACTGTGCGATATAGAAGATCGCATCGACGACATCTCGCAAGTCGGTCTCGCGCGTCCGCCCGCAGCTTGCCGCCGCGGGGAGGTGCGATTCGATCACGCCCCACTCCTCGTTGGTGGTATCGCTTGCATAGCGCAGCCCATCGCGCCGATACTTGGCGCGCGTGATTTCAGTCCAGGCCATCGGGTCATTCCTTCGTGTCTTCGCAACCACGAGAGAACCGAAGCCGCTGAAATCACGCAACCCCGTACGAATTCCTGCAGACCGCAAGGTGACCCACCCATCGCCCATTTCCTTGAAATGACTCGCTAAACTATTCCGGAACCATTCCGGGTCAGCCCTAAAGGCCGCCCAGGATAGTCGAAATCGGGTGGCTCACGGCTCCTGGGGCTATCAAGACGGTCAAGTTTGGAAACTCAGAGCGACCGCTCGGGGCAAACTCAAAGCCTCAATTGACCCTGTCTCATTAGCCGATCTCGACCGAACCCTTGAGGTTATCGGCATCGCAGGTAGGGCTGTCCTTGATGTCGCATTTGATACCAACAAATACTCTGGCGCAGTCGTCCCCGACGATGCGACGTAATACCGGTCACTGAAAGTGTTGACGTACCCTGGCCTATGCACCTCTTACGTCATGCTCGGCGATGCAAGCTGTGCGAAGACGACGGCAGCAATTCGTTGCCAGCCCGTCCCAGTTGGAACGTTCCAAATTGCAAAGTTGGAGCTGGGAGAGGTGCGTTGGATCAACTATTTAGTCGACAGACGCCTATGTGTTTGCGAGCGCATATTGTCTGTCGCAAACGGGGTCTGGGGCCGCCGGCCCCAGCGGGGTCGAGGGGCAGCGCCTCTCGCCTTTAAGTCAATTCCGCCCGGATCGCGTCGGCGAGCGTCCCTAGGATGCGATCCACCTGTGGCCGCTCGACGATCAGCGGCGGCGAGAGCGCCTCGATATCGCCCGTGGTGCGAACCAACACCCCGTCTTCGAAGCAGCGCGCCAGCACGCGCCCGGCACGCTCCGTCGGCTTGCCGGGGCGCGGCGCCAGCTCGATGCCCGCGAGCAGCCCGAGGTTGCGCAGATCGATCACGTTCGGCAGGCCGCCCAGGCTGTGCACGCCCTCCTCCCAGTAGCCCTCGATCGCGCGCACGCGGCCGGGCAAGTCCTCGGCGCGATGCAGGTCGATCGCGGCGGCGCAGGCGAGCGGATGCGCCGAGTAAGTGTAGCCGTGGAACAATTCTATGCCCGCCGGCGCACTCTCCACGACCGCGCGGAAGATTTCTTCTTGCACCGCAACCGCCCCCATCGGCACGGCGGCGTTGGTCAGGCCCTTGGCCATCGTCATGATGTCGGGCACGACACCCAGCCGCTCGGCGCCGAAATTGGCGCCCAGCCGACCGAAGCCCGTGATCACCTCATCGAAGATCAGCAGGATGCCGTGCTTCGTGCAGAGCTCGCGCAGGCGCTGGAGGTAGCCGCGCGGTGGGATCAGCACGCCGGTCGATCCGGCCACCGGCTCGACGATCACGGCGGCGATCGTCTCAGCGCCGTGCAGCGCCACCAGCCCCTCCAGCGCGTCGGCGAACTCGGCGCCGTGCTCGGGCATCCCGTGCGAAAAACCGTTGCGCGCCGGATCGTCGGTGTGCGGCAGGTGGTCCACATGCGGCAGCAGCGCCCCGAACTGCTTGCGGTTCGGCCCGATGCCGCCCACCGACATCCCCCCGAAACCGACGCCGTGATAGCCGCGCTCGCGCCCGATCAGCCGCACCCGGCCGCTCTCGCCGCGCGCGCGGTGATAGGCGAGCGCGACCTTCAACGCGGTATCCGCACTCTCCGAGCCGGAGTTGGTGAAGAACACGCGATCCAGCCCCGGCGGTGTGATCTCGGCCACGCGCGCGGCGGCGGCGAACGCGATCGGGTGGCCCATCATGAAGCTCGGCGCGAAATCCATCGTCGCCGCCTGCTTCTGGATCGCCTCGATGATCTCGCGTCGCCCGTGGCCGGCATTGACGCACCAGAGGCCGGAGGTGCCGTCGAGCACCTCGCGCCCCTCGGGCGTGTAGTAGTGCATCCCCTCGGCGCGGGCGAGCAGGCGCGGCGCCTGCTTGAAGGCGCGGTTGGCCGTGAACGGCATCCAGAACGCGTCGAGATTGTTGGGCCGGGGCGACGACATCCCGTTCATCATGGGGCCTCGCGGGTGGGTCGCGATCAGGTTCGAGCGGCGCTGCGCCACCCGCAAGCGGGGTTGCACGGCCTTCCCGGCATGGCATCGTGACCGGCGCAGCAGCGGAGGCGGGCGATGGCGGACGGCACCCTCTATCTCGGGCAGCGGCGATACTCGTCGTGGTCGATGCGCGGATGGCTCGCGGTGCGCCTCGCGCGGCTGGAGGTGATGGAAGTGACGATCCCTTTCGCCCCGTCCGGGCCCACGCCGGAGATCGCACGCCTCTCGCCCAACGGGCTGGTGCCCTATCTCGAACACCAGGGCGCGCAGGTGTGGGAGACGATCGCGATCTGCGAATACTGCGCCGAGATCACGCCGGCACTCTGGCCCGCGGACCGCGCCGCGCGCGCCGCCGCCCGCTCGATTGCCGCCGAGATGCACGGCGGCTTCGTGGGCCTGCGCCAGGCGATGCCGATGAACCTCGGCGCGCACAAGCCGGGCATGGGCCGCACGCCGGCGGCACTCGCCGACATCGCGCGGATCGAAGCGCTATGGCTGCGCGCCCGTGCCCGCTTCGGTAACGGCGGCCGGTTCCTGTTCGGGGAGGCGTTCACCGCGGCGGATGCGATGTATGCGCCGGTGGTCGCGCGCTTCCTCAGCTACGAGCCGGAGATCGCCGCCGAAAGCCTCGGCTATTGTGAGGCGGTGCGCGCGCATCCGCTGCTCGCCGAATGGTATGCGGCGGCAGCGATGGAGCCGCCGGAATGGCAGCTCGCGAAATACGAGGAGATCGGCTGACCTCGTGGCAGGTGCGCCGGTCCCACGATACGTTCTCGCGATCGACGCGGGCGGTACCAAGACGGAGGCGGAGCTGCTCACCTGGAGCGGCGAGAGCCTGGCCCGGCGCCGTGCCGGCCCGTGCAACCTCTACCAAGACCCGCAGGCCGGACTGGACGCCATCGCCTTTGTCTGGAACGCGTGCTGCCGCGATGCCGCGCTCGACCCGGAGGCAACGGCGCCTCTGACATCCCTCAGCGCCGGACTTGCCGGGGTCAGCGCCGGTGGAGCGCAGCAGCGGTTTCGCGCCGCGTTTCCCGGCTTCGCCAGGTTGCACCTGTCGAGCGACGCCTACACGGCGCTGATCGGCACGTTCGAGGCGCGGCCCGGCATCCTGCTCTCGATCGGCACCGGCACCGTCGGATGTCGTCTCGGCGCCGATGGGACGTTTCGCCGCCTGGGCGGCTGGGGCTTTCCCGCCGGCGACCGTGGCGGCGGCGCCTGGCTCGGCCTGCAACTCGTCACGGCGTGGCTCGAGCATCGGGACGGCGCCGGCGCGGCTCGCGCCTCCGAAACGCTTTGGGCGGAGACCGAGCGGCGCATCGGCAGCGGGCGCCCGGCCATTCTCGCATGGCTGCGGCGTGCGGGACCGGGCGACTTCGCCGCCCTGGCCCCGGCCGTCATTGCCGCCTCGGAAGCCGGCGATGGCTACGCGCACGCGCTGCTGGACGAGGCGGCGGGCTACCTTGTTCGGCTCGCCCGCGCCCTCGAACCATCGCGCGACGCTCCGATCGCGCTGGGCGGCGGCCTCGCGCCCGTCCTGGCGGGGCGCCTCGAAAGCGCGCTCGGCGCTGACCTCCTGGCGCGTGACCGGGTGCCGTCGCCGCTGCACGGCGCCTGGCTGGTGGGATGCGGCCGTGCCGCGGCCGAGTTCATCCCGCCCGGTGCGGACCGGCGGCCGGCGGGGTCGCCATGATCGTCATCGGCCTGATCTCAGGCACGTCGCTCGACGCGATCGATGCGGCCGCGGCGGAGCTGTCCTGGCGCGGGACGGAGATCGTCCTGCGGCCGCTCGGCCATGCCGAGCACCCCTGGCCGGCCGCGCTGCGCGCCCGCCTCCTCGCGGCGCTGCCGCCGGCTGCAACGACAATGGAGGAGGTCTGCGCGCTCGACGTGCTTGCCGGCGAGGCCTTCGGCGCAGCCGCACGCACGGCGGCGCGCGAGTTGGCGGGCGGGCAGGCGGACCTGATCGCCTCGCACGGGCAGACCCTGTTTCATTGGGTGGAGAGCGGACACGCGCGCGGGACGCTGCAACTCGGCCAGCCCGCTTGCATCGTCGAGGCAACGGGGCTGCCGGTCGTCTCCGATATTCGCGCGCGCGACATCGCGGCGGGCGGCCAGGGCGCGCCGCTGGCGAGCACGCTGGACGCGCTCTGGCTCGCCGACGCGGGAGGCGCCCGGCGGGCGGCGCTGAATCTGGGCGGCATCGCCAACATCACCGTGGTCGGCGCTCCGGGCGCGCCGGTGCTCGCCTATGACACCGGCCCCGCCAACTGCCTGCTCGATGTCGAGGCGACGCGCCTGACCGCGGGTGCCCAGCCGAGCGATACGGACGGGCGACTCGCCCGGGCGGGCCGAATGCGGCCCGACCTGCTGGAGCGGCTGCTCGCGGAACCGTACTACGCGCTGCCGGCGCCGAAGAGCACCGGGCGGGAGCTGTTCCACGCCGGCTATATCACCCCGATGCTCGCCGGCCTGCCAGCGGTCAGCGGGCCGGATCTGATGGCGACGCTCACGGAGCTGACCGCGGCAACCGTGGCCGCGGCCTGCGCGCGCCACGGCGTCGTGGAGGTCGTGGCCTCCGGCGGCGGCGTGCGCAACCCGGCGCTGCTCGACGCCCTTTCTCGCCGGCTCGCTCCCACCCGTCTCGTCACCAGCGAACAACGCGGGCTGCCCGCCGGCGGGAAGGAGGCCTACCTGATGGCGCTGCTCGGCTTCCTGACCTGGCATGGGGTTCCCGGCGTGGTGCCGGGTGCCACCGGCTCCGCCGTGCCGCGCGTGCTCGGCCGCATCTGCCCCGGTGACTCGCCATTGCACTTGCCCGACCCGATGCCTGCCGCGCGGTCGCTCGTGATCGAGCGCCGACCGGGGCAAGAAGCCTGACGATGGAAGTGATCGTCCGTCCCGATGCCGACGCGGCCGCCTCACTCGCCGCCGGGCTGATCGCCGCTCGCCTGCGGGCCAAGCCCGATCTGGTTCTGGGCCTTGCGACCGGCCGCACGATGGAGCGCGTCTACGACCGGCTGGTTGCGATGACGCGAACGGACGGCCTGAAGTTCTCGCGCTGCCGCACGTTCAACCTCGACGAGTACATCGGCGTTCCGGCAGAGGACGAGCACTCGTACCGCCGCTACATGAACGACCACCTGTTCAGCCGGGTCGATATCGATCCCGCCCGCACGCACGTCCCAGACGGCATGGCGGCCGACCTTGGCGCGGAGGCTGCTCGCTACGAGCGGCTGATCCGAGAAGTCGGCGGGATCGACCTGCAACTCCTCGGCATCGGCGAGGCGGGCCATATCGGGTTCAATGAACCCCTGTCGGCGTTGATGTCGCGAACCCGTGAGAAGGCGCTCACCCCGGTCACCCGGCAGCAGAACGCGGGAATGTTCGGCGGCGACGCGAGCCGCGTGCCGGCGCGTGCGCTGACCATGGGGGTAGGCACCATCCTTGACGCGCGCGAGCTGGTTCTGCTCGCGACCGGTGCGTCGAAGGCGGCGATCGTGGCGAAGGCGGTGGAGGGACCGATCACCGCGATGATCAGCGCGTCGGCGCTTCAGCTGCATCCGAGCTGCAAGGTCGTCGTGGACGAGGCGGCCGCGCGTGCGCTCACGCAGCGGGAGTACTACGACTGGGTCTTCCAGAACGAACCCGAGTGGCGGGACTATCGCGAGCACGACAGCGGGTAGCCCGCGCCGGCGCCCTTGATTGAAGACCGGCGACAGTCTACCTGTGGACAAGCACTCCACGGGTGGAGACGTCCATGGGCAACCCGGCAGCGACATCCCTATCCCGGCCCGAAGAGGGAATTCCCTTCGCCCAGCGTCATGACCCGGCGGTCCGCGAGCGCCTGTCGGCCCCCGGACTGCGCACCTTCTTCAACGTCGCGGGCGAATGGGGCCTGACCGGCCAGCAACAGCGGGCGCTGCTCGGGGGCGTCCCGCCCTCGACCTACCACAAATGGAAGAGCGGGTCGGCCGGCACGCTCTCCTACGACCAGCTCGAGCGGATTTCCCTGGTGCTGGGCGTCTACAAGGCCCTGAAACTGCTGTTCGCCGATGATGCGAGCGGCGTTCGCTGGCTGAAGGCCGCGAATACCGACCTGCCATTCACCGGCGGCACACCGCTGGACCGCATGCTCCGCGGCAGCATCGATGACCTCTATGCGGTGCGACGCTACCTCGATGGCTGGCGCGGCGGCTGGCCTTGATGCCGGAGGGAGTGCCGACCGCTCCGTTTCGGGCGCGCACGCATCGCCTCATCGCCTCCCGTTGGCCCACCATCGGCGTGTTCGACAGCGTGGCTTCGGCCGAGGACCTCGAAGCGGCGTTGCTGCTCGAAACGCTGACCAATGACCGGGTCAACCAAACCCTGGCGCGGCTCGGCCAGCTCGACCGGTCGGAATGGGTCGTCGGCCAGCCGGGTGCCACGCTGGTGATGGCGGCGTTCTGTCATCCGGCGCCGGGCGGCGGCCGGTTCAACACCGAGGCGCTGGGCGCCTGGTATTGCGCCAGCGAGATCGAGACCGCGATCGCAGAGACCGTCTATCATCACACCAAACGGCTCGCGCATTCCGCCGGCGGCTTTCGTCACGTGATCCAGATGCGCGAGCTGATCAGCAATGTCGCCGCGGCACTTGCCGACATTCGCGGCCTGCGTGCGCGCCGTCCCGAGTGCTACGATCCCGACAGCTATGCTGCCTCCCAGCCGTTCGGCGAGGCGCTGCGCCACGCCGGAGCGAGCGGGATCGTCTACGAGAGCGTCCGCCGGTCAGGCGGCACCAACCTGGTCGTCTACCGCCCGTCGCTGTTGCCGCCGGTGCTGCAGGGCGACCACTTCGACTACCGGTGGACCGGGAACCCCGCCCCGACAATCGCGCGTCTGACCAATCTCAATGCGAACTGACGGCGACTACGGTGCGCTGCGTCCTCACGGTTCGACGACGATCTTGCCCCAGACCTGCCGGTCATCAAGCACACGCATGGCCTCGCGAGCCTCTCTCAGCGGGAACCGCCGCGGATGGATCACGGGTGTCAGCTTGCCCGTTTTGACAAGACCAAGCAGGGCATGCACCTCGTCGCGCGACCAGCCGTTCGAGCCGATGATGTTGAGTTCGAAAGTCCAGATGAAACGGATGTCCTCCGGCGGATCGTAGCCGGCGGTCGCGCCACAGCTCAGCAGGCGCCCGTTGCGCCCCATCACCCGCAACGATTTGGTCCAGGTCTCGCCGCCGGTGAAGTTGACGACGACATCGATGCCGCCCTCGTTCTTATGCGAGACGCGCGGTTTGCCGAACTGGCGTTGGCAATGCGCGACCCAGTCCGTCACGGCGTAGTTGATTCCGAAATCCGCTCCGAGCTGTTTCAGGCGTTCCAGCTTCTCGTCGCTGGAAGCGCAGGCGATGACGGTGGCGCCCGCCTGCTTGGCAAGCTGCACGCAGCAAGTGCCGACGCCACCTGAGGCACCGAGGATCAGCACGGTCTCGCCGGGCCGGATCTTCCCGCGCGTTACCATCATGCGGTACGCGGTGCCGTAGGCGACCGGCAGTGCCGCGGCCTCGGCGAAGCCGATGGCGTCATCGAGCCTGATCAGCATGTGGGCAGGCACACGAACATACTCTGCCAAGCCGCCGTCAAAGGCTTCGCCGAACAGCCCGCCATCGACTCGGTCGATCGGATCGACGAGGACGCGATCGCCCGGCTTGAACTGCTCGACCGCTGGCCCGAGCGTGACGACCTCGCCGGCGACGTCGATGCCGACGATGAGAGGCAGCGGAACAGTGATGCCCGGCATACCCTTGCGCGTGAAAACATCATGGTAGTTCAGCGAGCAGGCCCGGACCCTCAGGATGACGTCGCCCGGTCCCGGCTCGGGGTCGGGGTAGGCGGGTTCATAGATCATCTTTTCGAGCCCGCCGTGCTCGTAGAGGACGACAGCGCGCATTTCCTTCCTCTCCCGAGCTTACCCAAGCATCGCAAACCGTTGCTTCAGAATCGTCTGCACGACCTTGCGGTCGATCTTGCCGGGTCCGTTGAGCGGCATCTCGGCCACGAACACGATGCGGCGCGGGTGGGCGTAGGCCGGGCCGTTGGCGAGGCAGAACTGCTTCAGTTCGTCCTCCGTCGTGTCCCGGCCTTTCGCTTTCACCACCATCGCGACCGGCACTTCGCCCTTGAGGCGATGCGCGACCGGCACCACCGAGGCTTCTGCGACGGCCGGGTGCTTGAGCAGCATGTTCTCCACTTCGAGCGGGTAGATGTTTTCGCCGCCGGAGTTGAACATGTCGTCCGTGCGGCCGCGGAAATAGAAAAAGCCTCGGTCATCGCGCGAAAAGACGTCGCCGGTCTTCAGCCAGCCGTCCTTCAGGCGGTCCCGGTTGACCACCGGCAGATTGTAGTAGCCCGGCGTCACCCCTGGGTTCCGCACCCAGAGCTCCCCGTGGTCCTGGCTCTCCTCGCCGTTCGTATCGACGAGCTTGACCTCGCCCTCCGGCCACGCGACGCCGCAGCTCCCGTGCGGGACGCGACGCCCGTCAAGCGGACGACCGATCATGACCGGCCCGCCCTCGGTCAGGCCGTAGCTCTCGCCGACCGGCACGCCGAATGCCGCCTCGACAGCGTCGAGCAGCTCCTTCGGCGTCGGCGCGGAGCCGATCGTGAGCGAAACGAGGCTGGAAAAATCGAGCCTCTCGATGAGATCCCGCTCCTGCAAGAGCGCCGTGAATACTGCCGGCACCCCGCCCGCATGGGTGCACCGGTACTCCGACAAGACCTGAAGAAACCGCCTCGGCTCGAAATTGGGCAGCAAGACGACCGATCCGCCGTAGCTGAGCATCGGCTTGATCGCGCCGGCCATTGCGTTCTTGTGGTAGAGAGGAACCGCTGCCAGCGCTCGGTAGTCCGGCGAGGTCGGCCAGTATCGGCCGATGCAGCGGATCCACCAGCACTGGCCCGCATGGGTGAGCACCGCGCCCTTCGGCTTGCCGGTCGAGCCCGATGTGTACGCCTGGAACGCCGGGTGGTCGTCGGGGAGGTGCCGCGGCGTGAACGAGGGATCGCTCGCCGAAAGCGCCGTATCGTAGTCGAGCCATCCCTGTTTTGGACCGTCCAGGATGACGCGGATCCGGCAGCCGAACCGCTCGACGATGCCGGCGATCCGAGGATTCGCCGCATCCTCGACGATGGCGGCAACGCAGCCCGCATCGCGGACCACGTGTTCGAGCGCGTCGGGCCCGAGTTTCGTGTTCAGCGGCACCGGCACAATTCCGGCGCGCATCGCGCCGAACATGATCTCGACGAATTCGGAACGGTTCGTGACCGCCATCGCGAGCCGGTCACCGGGCTTCAGTCCGAACCGGACCGTCATTGTCGCCACCCGCTCGAGCCTCTCTTCCAGTTCGTGGTAGCGAAGCGATCGGACGGGCTCGCGCGCGAGGTCGATGAGTGCCACTCGATCCGGATACCGGACTGTGGCGGCATGGCTCCAATAGCCCAAATTGTTGCCACGCGGGTCGTCCGGCTGGAGCGGCTCACTCAGGGGAATGGCGGTCGGTTCGTCCACGGCACAGTCTCCGGTCACGGGTGGACAAGAACGACCTCGCCCCGCGGCGTGTCGAGGACGCCGAGCAGCCCGGCGCGCGCGCCACGTTTCACCTCCACCGGAATTCCGAGCGCCCGGTAGATCGAGACCAGCGGCTCGGGATCGGGCTGGAGTGCCATCAAGGTTTTCAGGCGGCAGCCCGCGGGCGCCGAAGCCGATGGATGCGGCGAGGCGCCCCAATCGATCGCGAACGGGATGGCGTCACCCAGATGCGGGTGATGCAGATGCAGGATCGACCATGCCAGCGTCACGCCGTCGGGCCGCGTTCTGGTCATCGCGACAGGGCCCTTGCAGGCGAGCCCGGCGCGTTCGGCCGCGACACGGAGTGCCGCCACATCCGTCGTGCGCACCGCGAACGCGAGCAGGCCCGGATGTGGAAGGGCGGCGATCTGGCCGCCGCGATTGCCTTCGAGCGGCTGCGCCGGATCAGGCGAGATGATCTCAAGGTAAAGGCCCGCGCCGAGGCCGACGAGACTGTTGCGGGTTCCAAAACCCGGATGCGCGCCCCCGCGCGACGGAGCGACACCGGTCAGAGCTGCCGAACAGACGCGTCCCCTCGTCTAGATTCGGCGCGGCCCAGAGAATGTGATCGAGTTCGAGCATTGTTCCCCCTCAACCGGTCATTGTCGCGTGCCCCCGAGATAGAGGTCGGCGACCTTGGGATCGTCCAGCAGGGCTTGGCCCGAGCCTTCATGGGCGTTGCGTCCGATGTCGAGCACGTAGCCGCGATGCGACAAGGCCAGCGCCGGTCTCGCGTTCTGCTCGACCATGAGGATGCTGACGCCCGAGCGATTGATCGCAGCGACCTGCTCGAACATGGATTGAACGAAGCGCGGCGCGAGGCCGGCCGTCGGCTCATCGAGAAGCAGGATCTTCGGATCGGGCATCAGCGCGCGGGCCATGGCCAGCATCTGCCGCTCGCCTCCCGACAGGCTTCCGGCCGCCTGCCTGCGTCGCTCCGCGAGGCGCGGGAACAGCTCGAACATCCGCAACAAGCGCGCGCCCAAATCCAGGTTCAACCGAGGCGTCAGACCGATCTCGAGATTCTCCCGTACCGACATCGTCTCGAAGACGTTCTCGCGCTGGGGCACGTAGCCGAGGCCACGCCGCGCGATCTCGTTCGGCCGCAGGCCCGCCACTTCGTTTCCCTCGACGGTGATGCGGCCGCGCCTGGGACGCAGGAGACCGACAATCGTTTTCAGCAGGGTCGATTTGCCCGCCCCGTTCGGTCCGACGACGGTGACCACTTCGCCGGCGCCGACCGACATGGTCAGGCCGTTCAGGATATCGACCTCCGGCGTGTAGCCGGCGACGACGTCTTCGGCCAACAGGATCCGATCCGGCGGGGCAGCGCTCACGCCCGGGCCTCGATCGGCGTTCCGCCGAGATACGCGTCGATCACCCGCGGGTCGGACCGGACCTCGCCGGGCGTTCCGGCGGCAATGACCGCGCCCTGAACCATGACCACGACCCGGTCGGCACGCGCCATGACCACCTCCATGTCATGCTCGACGAAGAGGAACGTGACGCCCCGCTCGCGGCGCAGGCTCTCGATATGGTCGAGAAGGTGGCGGCCCAGCGTGCGGTTCACACCTGCCATGGGCTCGTCCAGCAGGACCAGCTTCGGCTCGGTCATCAGCGTCCGCGCCGCTTCGAGGAGCTTGCGCTGACCGCCGGAGAGGGTGCCCGCGTATTCGTTCGCCCTGTCGATGAGGCCGAAGACGTGAAGCAGGTCCAGCGCCTTTGCCTTGGCGGCGCGCTCGGCGCCACGGACGCGCCCCGGCCACAGGATAAGCCCGGCCAGGTGCTCGCCCGGCTGTCCGGGGTTGGCGAGCAGCATGTTGTCAAGCACGGTCAGCCCGCCAAACACGCGCGTCAGTTGGAAGGTGCGCACGAGGCCGAGCCGGGCGACCGCGTGCGGCGCCAGGCCGTCAATCCTGCGGCCCTGCAGCTTGATCTCGCCGCCGTCCGTCGGCGCGAAACCACTGATCAGGTCGAACATCGTCGTCTTGCCTGCCCCGTTCGGACCGATCAGCGCCGTCACTGAACCATCGGCGACCGTGAAGCTCGCATGCGCGACAGCGCGCAGTCCGCCGTAGCTCCTGCGAGACATTCTCCACGGAGAGGATGGGGCGCGCGTTCGTCATGATCGCAGCACCATCTCGGCGCGGCTGCCGAGCAGGCCCTGGGGTCGGAGCGCGCTCAGGCCGATGAGGAACAGGCCAACGATGATGAATCGCAGCGAGGCCTGCTGGCCGCCGTTCAGCCCGAATTCGATGAAGCGCGTGCCCTCCATCACCGCCCAGAGCACGACGCCGCCGATGGCGACACCCGTGTAGCTCGCAAAACCCCCGAGAACGAGCATCGCATAGCCCAGGAAGGTGAAGGTCGGGTCGAACATGCTGGGGTAGAGGTAGGTGACGTTCAACGCGACGAAGAAGCCCGCAACGGCCGCGATCGCCGCGGCAATGCCGAGCGATTGCAGCTTGTAGGACAGGATGTTCTTGCCGAGCGCGGCCGCGGCGTCCTCGTCCTCGCGGATCGCCTTGAGCACGCGTCCCCAGGGCGTGCCCTGGAGTGCCTTCAGGCCGCCGACGAGGGCCAGAAAGACCAGCCAGACCACGATCAGAAGGGGAAGCTGCGTCTGCTCGCCGAGACCGAGCGGCGCCAGCCTGGCGAGCATCCAGGACGCGACGGCTCGCCATTCGCCGTCGAAGCCCACGACGCCCTGGTTGCCGCCGGCGAAATCGGCGTTTTGCAGCGTGTAGCGCACGATCTCGGCGAACGCGATGGTCGCGATCGCGAAGTAGTCCGAGCGCAGGCGCAGCGACGGGATGCCGATGAGCACGCCGGCAACGACGGCGAGCAGCACGCCGGCCGGCAGGGCCGCCCAGAGCGACCAGCCACCGTTGGTGACCAGCAGGCCGACCGTGTAGGCGCCGATCGCCATGAACCCTGCTTGGCCGAAATTGAGGATCCCGGTGAAGCCCGCGTTGAGCTGTAATCCGAGCGTGAAGATGCCGTAGATCCCCGCGAGCACGCCGACCCCGATCCAGAAATCGAGGCTCATGGCCGCCGCCTCGCCTTGCCGAAGATGCCCTGCGGCAGCAGGAGCAGGGTCAGGATCAGGATCGTGAAGCCGACCGCCGGCTTCCAGCGCGGATTGAACAGGAGCGTCGCCCATTCCTGGGACAAGCCGATGACGATGCCTCCGACCAGCGCGCCATAGGCGTTGCCGATGCCGCCGAGGACCGCCGCCGCAAACAGGCTGAGAAGCAGCGTCAGGCCGAAATTCGGATTGAACGTGCCGATCGCCGATGCGTAGAGGATGCCGGCGAGTCCGGCGAGGAAACCGGACACCAGCCAAGTGATCGCGATGATGCGGCGCGTGTCAATGCCCGATACTTCGGCAAGCGAGCGGTTATCGGCGTACGCGCGCATCTCCTTGCCGAGCCGGGTGTGGCTCAGCAACAGCCCAACCAGCCCCATCGCCAGCAGACCGGCCACCAACACCACCGCCTGCATCAGGCCGAGGCGCACACCGCCGATCTCGACGGTGGAGACGATGTCGACGCCGAGGGTACGCGGCTGGCCGCCGGCGACGAACTGGATCGAGAAACGGATCACCAGCGCCAAGCCGATCGCAGTCAGGAATAGCTGAAGCGTCCCGGCTCCTCTGCCGCGCATCGGGCGCCAGATGATCTGCTCCGTCACGAGCGCGAGCCCCGCCGTTGCCATCATCGCCATCGGGGCGGCGAGGGCGAGCGGCAGGCCAAGCGCGGAGAGGCCGATCGTGAAATAGGCGCCGGCGGCGAGCAGGTCTCCGTGGGCGAAGTTGACGAGCCGAAGAACACCGAAGACGAGGGTAAGTCCGATTGCGCCGAGGCCGAGATAGGAACCGGCGACGAGTCCGTTGATGGTCGCCTGTCCGGCGGCGCCGGGGCCGAACAGCGCCGCCAGCGCGACGGCGACGATCGCCAGGCCGGCGATGACGAGAAGCGGCGGCGAGGCGGCAGGCGGGACCGCCCCGGCTTCGCCGTCGGCCAACGACGCAACCCGCCTCGGCGCCGCCGACATCCCCATCATGCGCCGATGCCGCCTACTTTGCGACGACCTGCCCGACGACCAGCCGCTTTCCGTCGTGGAAGGTGAAGACGTCGTAGGCGCCCGCGGTCAAATCGCCGTTCGCGGCGAAGTGCATTTCGCCGGAGGCGCCGACATAGTCGATCTTTTGGCCGGACTGAGCCGCCTTGATGGCGTCCGCGAGCGTCACGAACGTGAATTTCGGCGCGCCCTCGGTGGTGATCGACCGGACCTTGTCCCGGATGGCTCCCGGTGCGGCCGAGCCGGCCGCGACCGACCCAAGGAAGCACATCAGCCCGGCGTCGAAGACATTGGTCGTGAACGCCGCGTTCGCCGTCCCGCCGTGCTCGGCCCAAAGCTTGGCGAAGGCGTTGAACGCCTTCGACCCCTTCGGCGCCCCGGTGATCACGCCCCGCGCCCCTTCGAGAGCGGCCGGCGGGATGTTGGCCGGCACCGTCGACATGGACATGGCGTCGGGCACGAAAAGCTTCTTGGCGTCGAACTTGCCCGTGCGGACCAGAGCGGCGCCGAACTTCGCGTAGGTCTCGGGATAGTCGGCGACGAGATAGGCGTCGGGCGTCCCGGCCACGAGGCGCCCCGCCTCGGAGTCGAAGCTTGCCTGCTGCGGGTCGAAGCCGATCGGCCCCTGGACCTTGCCGCCCGCCGCCCGCCAGGCCTGGGCCACGCCCTTGGCGATGCCCTCGCCGTAGGGTTCATTGCGGTATGCGATCGATAGCGTCTTGCCTGACGGATTTCCAATCGCGTCAGTGATGGCCGCCATCAGCGCCTTGGTCTGCAGCGAGTTCGGGCGGAACGGTGCGAAAGATCGTGCCATCGTCTTTGACCGTGCGCAGGCGCACGCTTGAAGCCGTTGGCCACATCGTGATTTTCCGCTGCATGGTCAGGCCGTTCAGGATGGCGATCAATTCCGGGGTCGTTGACGGCCCGAGAATGCAGGACGCACCCTTGTCGATGACGACACGGGCGGCGGATAACGCGGCTTGCGGATCGCCCTGAGGATCGGCGATCGCCATCTTGACCATCATCTGAGTGCCGGCGGCTTTCACGGCGTTGTTGGCGACCTCCACGGCGAGGCGGCTTGCTTTTTCGAAGTCCGGCCCGCTATCCGAGAGAGGGCCGGTAAGCTCCGGCAAAACCCCGATCGTCAGTTGGCTCGGTGCCGCCAGCACCCTGCCCACCGATGCAGCCAAAGCCAGAAGTGACGCCGCTCCCAATACGGCACCGATCTCGCGCCTGTTCATTCCTGCGTTTCCTTCCCTTGCCGCAGCTTTACCAAGACTGAGCGCTCACTGATTACCGGGTGCGATGGCGGAAAGGAATATGCCCCCCGCTGTTCAGTCCGGCGCGGCGGCGACACTGACACGCGATGGCGCGGCCGATGCTTCGGACGCACTTTGCGCGACGCGATCCGTGGCCTCCGCCAAATTCGCAAGGGTTGCGTGCAGTCGGAGGCTGGCCTGGAACTGCGCCTGAGTTATCCGGCCGGCGCGGTACGCGGCGGCCGCGTTTTCCCAGGACCGAGCCGTGTTGTCCCGCCCAGCGAGGCGTGGCGCGGTTACCCCGTGCCTGACTGATTGGGCGACGCGCCCGACATCCGCGGCCAGCGCTCCCAGGGCGGCCGGAATCGCGGTTTCCACTCCCGGCAGCAGCGGCACGAGTTGATCCGCATTCAGCAGGCAGCGGCCAATCTGAGCGGTGGCGATCGTGCGCTGCCGCACCTCGGCCCTGGGCCGACGGAGCAACAACGCTTCCAACCCCTCGGCCGCGGTCAGTCCCGCGAGCTTCTCGGAGGCGTCGAGCAGTTCCCCGGGCTCGCCGTCGCGTGTATGCGGGCCGGGAAGCGCCAGGACGGACGCCATGCGCTGCAGCTTTCCCGCCGCGAGGTCGAGCAGCGCCGCCATCTGCTTGCGCGCCTCGTCACCGGTTCGCACGGGCAACAGAACCACCGTCACCAGTACGGCAATCGCGGCCCCGATCAGGGTGTCGGCGAGGCGCGCGACATAGAATGAGTCAGGCGCATCGGCGAGATGAAACAACAGCGACAGCAACAGGCTGAGCCAGAACAGGACGGTGCGATAGCGGGCGGTGCGTTCGTAGAAGATGGCGAACACACAGACGACGACGATAGCGGCCGCCAGCGCCGGCACACGCGATGCCGCGATCCAGATGAGCGTGCCGGCGAGCAGACCGAGGATCGTACCGATGATGCGCTCCAGTGATTTCGCCGCGGTCTCGCCGAAGCTGTTGGCGGTGACGATCAGGGCGGTCAACACCAGCCAATATGGCTTGGGGAACGGCAACAGCCGCATCACGACGAGCGCGACCGATAGGCTGACGACGCATTGCAGCGCCAGCCGGGCCTGCACGGCCCGGATCGCAGCCGGCCAGCGCGCGATGCCTCTGCGGATCATGCCGACCCCGGCGCATCGCCCGGCTGGGGCATCACGACCTCGATCAGGTCCGAGAGCAGAAGTGCCAGGCCGAGCATCCGTGCGGGTGGTTCCGGCTCCCCCGGACCTGGTCGGCCCAAAGCTGCCCGGCGCATGGCCTCGATCGCCCGATGCGCGCTGTCCACGCTGTCCGCCCGAGCCGCATCGGCTAGCGCCGCAAGCGCGGTCGTGACAGCCGCCTCGGTCGCGGCAGACATCGCGTCTCTCTGTGCGCGAAGCGCCGCGGCGCAGCGACCGACATCTTCCAGCATCACATCCGACGGCAGCGTCGCCGCGGCTCCTGGCGCGCCGGGCGCGACCTCGTCGCGCAGCATCCGCACCCCCGCGATGCGCGCCGACAAGCGCGGCTGCGGCCAGACTTGGCCGGAGCGCCAGAGTTGCAATAGGTCGGCGAGGAAGCCGGCCGTCTCCATCCGCAGCAGCCGGCGCTCGAATCCCGGCGTGCGGGCGTGCAGCAAGAGCACTGCGACCACGTCCGCGGCGGCGGCGAAGATCGTGCCGCTGACCGCGGCGCGCGCGCCGAGTGGCACCAGTGACGGCGCGCCGCCCAGCACCAGCGGGATCAGCAGGTTGAGGGCGACCAGCAGTGCCAGTCCATTGAGCGGGGCGCCCAAGGGGCGGGCCAGCACCGAGACGCCTGCTGCCAGGACAAGGGCGGCGTCTGCCAGTACCCGGCCTGACGTGGTAGAGCAGCGGCGATAGCGGCAGCGCCACGATATTCGCCAGCAGCGCCGCAAGGATGCGCAGCGGACGCGCGGTTAGCACACCCGGCGGGAAGAACAGCAGCAGGTTAAAGGCCACCAGGCCGCCGTAAATCGAGGCCAGCAGTGGCGCGGCGCCGGGCGGCGTCAGGGCCTGCACCGTGATCGCCGACGCGACCACCGCGATCGTGCAAGTCAGCGCGCCGAGGAAGCGTCGCGGCTGGACCAGCAGGAAGCGCGACGTTACCCCGAGGCGCCCGAAGTTGGCTGTCATTGGCAGATACCGCAATCGGAAACCCAGCATAACCGATTCGAACGTTGCTGTTTTGGGGCGGGCCTGATCCGGCCCTGTTCCCAGCCAGCGGCGAGCCTGATCCGGCCCTGGTCTTCGGCCGACCAGGTTCGCCACCGCCCGGCGCCGACCCGCGGGACATGAGGCGGGTCCGGTCACCGCGGTCGGGCCGCGGAAGTGTCCCGACCCACCTAGGGGGGTGGCGCAGGGCGATCGGGGAACCGACATGATCCATGCGGGACCGCGATTCTCCCTCTCCGCCCGCGCTGGCGGGGGGAGAGGGCCGGGTCGGCCCAAAGGGGCGCGCGAACAAACCGGGGAACTTGTCAACGATGTTTCCGGTCCAAAGTGTCAATGAACTATCCGGTTGCTCATGCCTCGTTCCGGCTATTCAAACGGTTGCGCTAACGCATCTTCATGCCGCCTTGGCCTCGCGCCGGCGCGCGTGCAGCACCGGTTCGGTATAGCCGTTGGGCTGCGTGCTGCCCGTGAACACCAGGTCGCACGCCGCCGCGAAGGCCGGCCCGTCGAAGCCGGGCGCCATCGGGCGATACTGCGGATCGCCCGCGTTCTGCCGGTCCACGACGGCCGCCATCCGCCGCAGGGTCTCCGTCACCTGCGCTTCGGTCACGATGCCGTGGTGCAGCCAGTTGGCGATGTGCTGGCTCGAGATACGCAAGGTGGCACGATCCTCCATCAATGCGATGTCGTGGATATCGGGCACCTTGGAGCAGCCGATGCCCTGATCCACCCACCGCACGACGTAGCCCAGGATGCTTTGGGCGTTGTTGTCGAGCTCCTGCTGCACCGCGTCCGGCGACCAGTTGCTTCCATCTGCGAGCGGCAGCGTGAGCAGCCTGTGCAAGGCCGCCGGCGGCGTGGACGCGAGCGCCTGCTGCCGCGCCGTCACATCCACCTCGTGATAATGCAGCGCGTGCAGCGTCGCCGCGGTCGGCGATGGCACCCAGGCGGTGTTGGCCCCGGCCTCCGGCTGCGCCCGCTTCTCGCGCAGCATGGCCGCCATCAGGTCGGGTGCCGCCCACATCCCCTTGCCGATCTGCGCCCGCCCGCGCAGGCCGCAGCGAAGGCCGATCGCGACGTTTCGCTGCTCGTAGGCACCGATCCAGGCGGCGGATTTCATCTCGCCCTTGCGCACCACCGGCCCGGCCTGCATCGCGGTGTGGATCTCGTCGCCGGTGCGGTCGAGGAAGCCGGTGTTGATGAACACCACGCGGTTCGCGCTAGCGCGGATGCAGGCGGCAAGGTTGGCGCTGGTGCGCCGCTCCTCGTCCATGATGCCCATCTTGATCGTGTGGCGTGGCAGCGAGAGAATGTCTTCTACGGCGGCGAACAGCGTATCGGCGAACGCCACCTCCTCCGGCCCGTGCATCTTCGGCTTGACGATGTAGATGGAGCCGGTGCGGCTGTTGCGCATGCCCTCGCCGGCGCCGCGCAGATCGTGCAGCGCGATCAGCGAGGTGATCGCGGCATCGAGGAACGTCTCCGGCACCGGCGCTACCTCGCCCAAGGTCACCGCGTCGGTCAGCATGTGATGACCGACATTGCGCACCAGCATCAGGCTGCGTCCGGGCAGGGTGACGGTGCTGCCATCGGGCGCCGTGTAGCGCCGGTCGGGATGCAGCCGGCGCTCGATCGTGCCATCGCCCTTCTCGAATTGCGCCGAGAGGGTGCCCTTCATCAGCCCGAGCCAGTTGCGATACACCGCGACCTTATCGTCGGCATCGACGGCGGCGACGCTGTCCTCGCAATCCATGATGGTGGTGACGGCGGCTTCCAGCAGCAGATCGGCGACACCGGCCGGGTCGTCGCGGCCGATCGGATTCTCCCGATCGATCCGCAGCGCCAGGTGCAGGCCGTGGTGGCGCAGCACCAGCTCCGACGGCGCGCCCGGCTCGCCCGCGAAGCCCACGAACTGCGCCGGATCGCGCAGCCCGCTCTGCTGCCCGCCGCGCAGGCCGACCCGCAGCGCACCGCCGGCGATGGTATATCCGGCCGCATCGGCGTGGCTGCCCTCCGCAAGCGCCGCCGCCTGGTCCAGCACCTGCCGCGCCCGCGCGATCACCTTGACAGCCCGCGCGGGGTTGAACCTGGTCCCCCGCTCCGCCCCATCGCTCTCGGGGATCGCGTCGGTGCCGTAGAGCGCGTCATACAGGCTGCCCCAGCGCGCATTCGCGGCATTGAGCGCATAGCGCGCGTTGTTCACCGGCACGACGAGCTGCGGGCCGGCAATGCGCGCGATCTCGGCATCGACATTGGCCGTCGTCACCGCGAAGTCCGGCGGCTCGGGCTGCAAATAGCCGATCCCGCGCAGGAACGCTTCCTCCTCGGCGGGATCGATCGGCCGTCCGCGCCGCGCCTCGAGCCAGCCGTCGATCTCGGCTTCCAGCCGCTCGCGCGCTTGCATCAACTCACGGTTGAGCGGGGCCAACGCCGCGATCATGGCACCAAGCCGTTGCCAGAACTCCTCGCGCCTGAGGCCGGTGCCAGGCAGTGCCTCCGTGTTGACGAAGTCAAGCAGCGTCCGCGCCACAACGAGCCCGCCGACGGCAATCCGCTCCATCCTCGTCTCCCTCTCTGCCTTGCCGCATGTCTCGGCCTCCAGTAGCCGGCTGTCGAGGCCGGCCGGACGGTCCCCCACTTCCCGCGGCAGGGCAAGGCGGGCAAGAGTGCGCCTAGAAAGGGGCCCCAAAGGGGGAAGCGGATGGCGATCGCCTCGCGCGACTTCAAGGAATTGCGGCTGGACGGGGTGGGCCGCCGCTTCGGCAGCCTCGCCGCGCTGCGGAACGTGACGCTCGCGGTCGCGCGCGGCGAGTTCGTGGCCCTGCTCGGCCCCTCGGGCTGCGGCAAATCGACCGCGCTCAATTGCCTCGCCGGCCTCCTGCCGCTCACCGACGGCAGTATCTGGCTCGACGCGAGGCGCATCGACCACCTCAAGCCCGAGGCGCGCGGCTTCGGCATGGTGTTCCAGAACTACGCCTTGTTCCCGCACATGAGCGTGCGCCGCAACATCGGCTTCGGCCTCAGGATGCAGCGCCGCGGCCGCGCCGAGACCGCGCGCCGGGTCGAGGAGGCGCTGGCGCTGGTGCGGCTCGGCGGCCACGCGGACAAGCTGCCCGGTCAGCTTTCGGGCGGCCAGCAGCAGCGGGTCGCGATCGCGCGCGCGGTGGTGGTCGAGCCGCCGCTGGTGCTGATGGACGAGCCGCTGTCCAATCTCGATGCCAAGCTGCGGCTCGAGATGCGCTCCGAGATCCGGCGCATCCACGCTGCCATCGGCTCGGCCACGATCTACGTCACCCACGACCAGGACGAGGCGCTTTCGCTCGCTGACCGCATCGTGGTGCTGCGCGACGGCGAGGTGCGGCAGATCGGCACGCCGGAGGATCTCTACGCGCGCCCGGCGCACGCCGACGTCGCCGAGTTCATGGGCTACCGAAACCTGCTGCCCACCCGCGCGGCACCCCTGCCCGACGGCCGGTTCGGGATCACGCTCGGCCCGGCGCTGCTGGCGGCGACGCCGGTGGACAGCGACCGGGAGGGCGACGCGCTGGCGGCGATCCGGCCGGACGACCTGACGCCGCTGCCCGACGGGCCGATCGTGGTGCGGGCCGAGACCGCCGAGTACCCGCGGCCGGGATTTTTATGGGCTGGCCCGCACCGCAGAGGGGCTGGAGCTCTATTTCCGGGCGCCGCGCCCGGTCGTGCCGGGCGAGACGCTGCGGCTCGGCGCCGAGGCGGCGCGCATCCTGGTGTTCGCCCCCTCTGCGACTGTGGCTGCTGCCGCGTCCGCTGCCGAGCCATGACCGGAACCCGCGCCCTGCCCCGCCAGCCCTTGCCGCTGCGCATCCGGCTCGCCCAGCGCGGGCTGGATGGCGCGACCTTGCTGGTGTTGCCGGCGCTGGCGGGCGTGCTGCTGCTCTTCTTCTACCCCTTCGCCTACGGCTTCGTGCTCTCGCTGCACGTTAAGAAGGGCGGCCTGTTCGGCAATTACGCGGCGTTCTTCTCTGACCCATTCCTGTACCAGACTCTTGGCAAGACGCTCTGGATCGCGATTCCGGTCACGCTGGTGAACGTGGTCACGGCGATCCCGGTGGCGCTGCGCGTGCGGCTGCGGCGCCGGCAGCGGCTGCTGACGACGATCCTGGTGATCCCGATCACGCTCGGCACGGTGCTGATCGCGGACGGGCTGCTGATCTATCTCGGGCCGCAGGGCTGGGTGAACCGGGTGCTGCTCTGGACCGGGCTGATTCATTCCCCGATCCGGCTGGTGCACAATTACTGGGGCGTGTTTCTGTCGCTTGTGATCAGCGGGTTTCCGTTCACCTTCCTGCTGATCCTCTCCTACGTCACCGGGGTTGATCCGGCGCTGGAGCAGGCGGGTGCGATGCTGGGGGCCGGGCCGCGGCAGCGTTTTTTCAATGTGATTCTGCCGCTGCTGGTCCCTGGGCTTGCGATCACCTTCTGCCTCGCCTTCGTGCAGGCGTTCTCGGTGTTTCCCTCGGCGGTGCTGCTCGGCGCGCCGGCGGGGCCGACGCGGGTCATTTCCATTGCCGCCTACACCGCCGCGTTCGAGCAGTACGATTATCCGCTCGCCTCCGCGATCGCGATCATCATGGGGGTGGCGCAGGTGGTGATCGTGGCCGCGGTGCTGGCGACGCGCGGATTGGTGTACCGGGGGCCGGCGGGCGGGGGGAAGGGGTAGAGGCGGCGACAAGTCACGTTGGGGTTTGAGTGCGGAACCTCCGGATCATTCGCCGGTTCACCCGCGATGGTCGCCGCACTTGTGAGGCCGGCGGCGACGGCATTCGCGATCGGAGAGAGCGATATGACACCAGAGGACACCGGCCCGCCACGGCGCGGGATCATGGTTGGCGCGACCTGCTTCGCCGCTTCACTCGGCGCACCTGGCCTGGCGCGGGCAAACGCCGCTCCAGCGGATGTGCCCTCGGCGCCCGGCAGCGCCGCCCTGAAGAATCCGGCGACCGAATATCCGCGACCGCCTTTCCCAAGACAGCAGCAGCCGTGGCCGGGCCTCGCCAGTCGCATGAATCCGCGTCCCGACCATGGTGAGGAGACCTAAGCTCGACTTTCCGCATTTCAGGCGGCGAGACATAAAGTCTCCATGAGTCGATGTAACAAGATGACTGGAATTTCTATGCTTTCGGAGCCCGACCGGGACATGGAAAAACTCGGTGGCGACCACAAGACGCGGCGGACGGCGGCAATCGCGTCGCTGAAGGTCGGTTGGTGTTTGTTGTACCAAGCGGCGGGATGGGGGCGGACAGCGGTGCTGGGTTTCTGCATCAATCCATGCGCCCAGACGGTCACCAGAGAGTAGAGTCCGAGCAGCGCCGGTGTGGTGCGCAGGATGGCCAAGTCCGACCATTGCCGTTGCGTCTCGACGCCCAGATGTTCACGGGCCTCTTGGAAGGTCGTCTCGATCCGCCAGCGGGAGACGAAGCGCGTGAGGATCGCGGTAGGTTCGAGGTCAAGGTCGGTGCAAAGGAAGGCCTGCGCGTCACGCTGGCGGGACGGATCACGCACCAGCACCCAACGGATCGCAGCCGGGGGCATGCCGTTATGATATACCCCAAATCCGCGAGAGCCCGGCGGAATTATCTTGCGCCGACGCGACGCGGTCGGATTCGCTGGCGGCATGGCAGGATTGGTTCTGACCCCATTGGATCGGGCGCATCTGCTGCGGATGATGCGCCGCCAGACGCCGAGCACGGTGCACCGGCGGATGAACGCGTTGCTGTTGCTGGACGACGGCTGGGCGGCGGAGCGGGTGGCGGAGGTGCTGTTCATCGACGCCGAGACGGTGCGCGAGCACCGCCGGCTGTACGCGGCGTCCGGTGTGGTGGGGATCGAGCGGTTGAACTACGAGGGCAGTGAGCCGGCGCTGAGCCCGGAGCAGCTTGATGCGCTGACGACGGAGTTGGAGCGCCGCCTTTATATGACGGCGAAGGCGGTGTGCGACTTCGTCCGGCGGACATTCGAGGTGGAATACACGCCGAACGCCATGACCAAGCTGCTGAAGCGGATCGGGTTCGTCTACAAGATGCCGAAGAGCGTCCCGGCGAAAGCGGATGCCGCGGCGCAGCAGCGGTTCGTGGAACAGACGCTCGCCCCTTTGATGGCCGAAGCGGATGCCGAGCATCCGCTGTATTTCGTCGATGCCACGCACCCGTCGTACACGGCGCATCCGAGCCATGGCTGGACCCGCAAGGGCCGGACGCGGGAGTTGAAGAGCAACCATGGGCGGGTGAACGTCAACATCAACGGCGCGCTGCGTTGGCCCGACCGCACGGTGGTGTACCGCGAGGCGGGCAAGATCACCAGCGCCGAGATGATCGCGCTGTTCCAGGAGCTGGGGGTGCGGCATCCGACGGCGACCGCGATCCGCGTCGTGCTGGACAACGCCCGCTATAACCACTCGGCCGAGATCAAGGCCTATCTGTCGGAGGACGGTTGCCGCATCGAGTGGTCTACCTGCCGGCCTATGCGCCGACCCTCAACCTGATCGAGCGACTGTGGTGGTTGCTGAAGAAGGCTGTGCTGTACAATCAGCACTATCCTTGCCTCACCGACTTCAAGGCCGCGATCGTGTTCGAGCCGGCACCCCAACGCCAAAAGGGTCAAATGGGACGGCCTGCACTGAAAGGTAAACGCCGGCCCAAACTCAACCTTGTCCTCACCGATCGGAAGACTGTCTGGACATCCGTCACGCTGACCGAGTGGTACGGTGGTCAGACCCGCAAGCTGGAGTATGTCTCCGGAACCGCCGTCTGGTATACCCCTCCCTCCTCTCACGGAGCTTGGGGGTTCGGGACGAAATCGACGACCATCCGGGTAATCCCGGACAACAGGCGGTGCGTTCCGCGCCGTCTCATCGACGAGGACAAGTCTTAGGGGGTGACAATGAGTGATACGCAGCTGTCAACGGCGCTCGTACGGCCGACCGACTTTGTCTTTGGCGCGGTATCCAGCCTGACAAAGCCCAAGGCGGTAACGGCAGTGCCGTCTCTGGGACCACTCGCGGCGTTTACAGGAACGTTCCATGGAAACGGCTTCAACACGATCTTCCGTCCCGACAACACCACGACGCCGACGGTACTGCCCACTTCCGTTACCAGCGACAACATCTTGGAGCTGAACCTTACCTCGGAAACTCTGTCATTCTCGCCAAGTCTCGGCTCAGGTCCCGAACCGCGGAGAGGTACAGGGCGATATTTTTCTGAACGGTGTACCCTACTTACAGTCAATCAAGGACATAACCGTGACGCATCAGCATGTAGGGATTCATTCGAGCCCGGGCTCTGGATAATCGTTCCCGCAACGACTGATCCTGCGGAGGGAGTGACGCTGACACGCATGGCTTCAATCCCACACGGGACAACAATCAACGCGCAGGGCGGGTTCTCCACGACCAACGGTCCGCCGACGATTGCGGCAGTTGACATCACACCGTTCGTCATTGGGCAGCCGGGGAATAAGATCCCATTCCCTAGCCAGACAGCGACAGCTCAAGACACGGCGCGAATTCCTCAGGATCTAACACCCTTCATCACCGCAGGAACCATCACGCAGGCCATCCTGTCGGACCCTAATACAGTGTTGAGAAACCATATCGCCAAGCAAAAGATCACCTCGACCACGACAATCGTCATTTCCACCAACCCAGCGGCTCCGCTGTTTGGCGGCGGTACAGACAACATAGCATTCTTGCTCGGTAATCAGCCAGCGTCAGCACCTAACGCGGATGCTGTCCAGATGCGGGCGGTATTCTGGATCGAGACCGTGGAGCACACGATCCTGGTTCCGATCTTCAAGCCAGGCCAGCCGCCACTGGTACTGGCGCCTCAGACCGGGGAGGCCGGGGAGCCGGTGCCGCGGTTCCAGGTTACCCCGACGGTCGAGATCACGGCACCTAGGCACATAACGGTGAGCACCACTCAGATCCAGGTACTCGCAGGAGGTGCTCCTGAACTTTAATAAGCTGTCCTGGCCGCATGTGTCCGTGGCAACGCTGGTGCCCAGCGATCCTGTCCCAGTGCCGTGGAGCTGAACGCCATCACCTAAAAAGAAACTCGCCACTGGTCATGCAGCGATCGGAGTGATCTGAACGTCGTAGCCGAAGCTTTGCAGCTTGGCGATCAGGCGCTTGGTTGCGGTCCCCTTGGCGCGGCGGTCGAAGTGATCGGCGCCGAGGTCCTGATAGAAGGTGCCGTCCTTGAGCATGTGGTAGGCGGCGGTGAGCATCGAGGCGGGCCACGGCGGCGATGGCTTTCTTGGCGCCGCGCCGGGCGCGCAGGCGCTGGAACTGTGCCTGGAGATAGCTGCCCTTCTTGCGCGCGGCCGCCCAGGCGCATTGGATCAGGGTGGTCTTCAGCCAGGGGGCTCCCTTGCGCATCCGGCTGGAGCGGCGCTTGCCGGCACTCTCGTCGTTCTTCGGACACAGCCCCGCCCAGGAGATCAGGTGCCCCTGGGTTGGGAAGCGGCTCATGTCGGTGCCGATCTCGGCCAGGATCACGCAGGCGCCGAGATCGCCGATGCCAGGAATGGTCTTCAACTGCGCGATCGCGGCGCGAAAGGGTTCGACATGGGCGTCGACCTCCGCGTCGATCCCCGCGATGGCTTCGTCGAGGACGTCGATCTGCTTGAGGTGGAGGGCGAGCAGGAAGCGGTGGTGGCTCGTGACCCGCCCCCGCAACGCCTCGCGCAGGGTCTCGGGCGAGGACTTGATCCGCCGATGGCCGCAGCCTGGCGGGGTCGCTCGCCGGCAATCAGGGAATCATGGCCCGCCGCACCCGGTGAATCGGAGACCGCCGAGTCAGCTGAATGGCGTCCTCCAGTGTCCGCGCAGCCGCTGGAGTGGCTGGCCGCTCGCACAGTTGCTGCGAGTGCGCAGCAGGCCGCGTTGCTTGGGGCGGGAGGCCGCGGGCCAGGCCATGCGCCAGCAGATCGGCCAGCCAGGTGGCATCGTTGATGTCGGTCTTGCGGCCCGGCACGTTCTTGACGTGTGCCGCGTTGGCCAGGGTCAGCGCGAAGTCGCCGTCGCTCAGGATGTGCCAGACCGGCTTCCAGTAGACGCCGGTCGCCTCCATCACGACATGCGTGCAGCCTTCCGACGCCAGCCACTCCGACAAGGCCAGCAGGTCGGTCGTCATGGTCTTGAACGTGCGCACCTCGCGCTTGACTGTGCCGCCCGTCATGTGGCGCACACAGGCGACGACCGTCTCCCCCGCTTTCGCGGGGGCAGGCTCTTGTGGATGTCGAGGCCGGCGCAGTGCGGGTAGAGAACTTCCATGTCATCCTCCTGGCGCGCCGCCGGCGTGGGACGTCCGTCAGACGAACTCTAGAAGCCGTGCTCCGGAGCCGTCGCCGGCTCGTGGCACAATCAGGGGTGCTCAGACGTCCCGGATCCAACTGAGAAAACGGGCTCTCGCGCACCAAGGAAACACCGATCTCGCTGCCGACGACGCTAACGCATGATATACCCGACAAGTTACTGTTTCATGCCCAGCGGGTCGGCAACGCCGGTGGCGAACTAGAAAAAATTGCTCACGAAAGAAGGACGCCACGATGTCGCCGTTCCTTCACACGACCATCCTGTCCCGCGAACGCACAGACGAGGTCACCTATAGGCCCGCCAACCAGAAACCTGCGATGGCCGCCAGTACGCCAGCACTTATGCCACCGATAACCCAAACCATCTGGACCGATAGACGGGCAGCAGCCTCGGCTTTCGCCACCATCGGGCAAACTTCCTTCAAAATCGACGAGGTGATGTCGGCCGCCGCGTCCCGGAGCTGTTCGGCGGACCATTTGCCGGCCTCCGTGATGAGAACGAGGCGCTCTGCTTGGCCGCCTCGATGTGCTGGCCCGAAGAGGCGGTGATCCGGTCGGCCGCCGCCTTATTCAGGCCCTCGATGGCCTTCATCGTATCCGCCACGGCAAGCTGGCAAATAGCGGCCACCTCCAGCACGGGATCGCTTTCGTGGACGTAGATGCCCTGCTTGCGGAGCGCCTCCCGCAGCCTGGCCAAATCCATCAGATCACCCGCTCGATTGCCGGCCAGACGGCCTCCTTGAACCTGAACAGCCGCGACTTCTGCACGCGCAGGATGCTGGTGTTCTCGCGCGCCAGAGCCTGATCGAAGGTCAAACGCTTGGAGATCATGTCGCGCAGGTCCGAACTGACTTCCTCGCTGACCATCGGCAGACGCACGAGAGCGAAGATCCGGTTCTTGCTGTCTGAGGTGGCCCCCATTCGTTGGACAGGAAACTGGCTGAGTTAAGAGAGACTCCCGCCGGTTGCACATCCCCCTCCCGTGCGAGGGGGGCAGCAAAGCCACGTAGCACTTTCTCCTGATCGATTGAAGCTGTTTCCTGCTGTTGTGGTGCCTGTGGGTATGTGGTCAACGCGGCAGCGTTGTCCAGATATCCACAGGCCCGCGCGAGCGCGAAAACTTCGCGTGGCGTGCGATAGCCCAACGCCTGGTGCGGCCGCTCGTCATTGTAGAACGCAAGCCATGCACCGATACCACTGCGTGCTTCGGCAACCGAGGCATAGGCCTTGATGAACACCTCCTCGTATTTCAGGCTCCGCCACAGCCGCTCGATGAAGAGGTTGTCCAGGAACCGCCCCTTGCCATCCATACTGATGCGCACGCCGCCGGCTTCCAGCTCATCGAGGAACCCCGCGCTGGTGAACTGTACGCCCTGATCGGTGTTGAATAGCTCCGGCTTGCCGTAGCGATCCATCGCCTCCTGCAACGCTTCGACGCAGAAATCCGTGTCCATCCCGATCGACAACTGCCACGCGAGCACCCGGCGGCTGAACCAGTCCATCACCGCCACCAGGTAGACGAACCCCTTGGCCATCGGGATGTAAGTGATGTCCGCGCACCAGACCTGGTTGGCACGATCGATCACCAGACCTCGCAAAAGGTAAGGATACACCTTGTGTTCCGGATGGCGCCGGCTGGTGTTCGGCTTCTGGTAGATCGCTTCCATCCCCATCAGCCGCATCAGCCGCCGCACCCGCTTGCGGTTCACCGCATGGCCATCGCGCCGCAGCACCGCCGCCATCCGGCGCGACCCATAGAACGGCCTCGCCAGGGTACTGCTCGTCGATCCGCCGCATCACTTGCAAATCTTCCGGGCTCACCGGCGCCGGCCGGTAATACAGCGTCGAGCGCGCGACCTTCAGCAACCCGCATTGCGCCACGATCGACAGCCGCGGGTCCGTCCGGTCGATCAGCGATAGCCGGGTAGCCAGGCTTATGGACCAGACCTTTTGCGAAAAAAATCGCGCTCGACGGTCAGCTCGCCGATCTTCGCATACAGCCCGGCAAGCTGCGTCTCATCCGCCAACACCGCGCCAGACGCGCCGCCATGCCCGCGGGCAAACAGTGAGGCAACCCCTTCGAGCAGTGTCTTCTTCCACGCGTGGATCTGGCTGGCGTGAACCCCGAACCGGCTCGACAGCTCCGCCACACTGCCTTCCTCCCGCACCACCGCCAGCGCCACCTTCGCCTTGAACGCCGCGCTGTGCTGCTTCCGGATATTCGCCATCGTTCACCCCTGGCCTCACGGCCACTTAGGGGCGGAACTCTCTCTTAGCTACCTGTCCAGTTTTCGGGGTCCAGCTCAGTCGCTGTAGGCCGGCATCTCCTCGAACGGCTTGCCCTGAGCGTTGATGATCGGACCGAAGAATTCATTCAGCCAGACCACCAGGCGCACGCTAGGTGGGAAGTCAGCCAGCAGAGAGGTTAGGCCCTTCACCGTATCCAGCATCGCCGGGCCACCGTTGATGACGGTGTGGACGACCGGCTGGCGGGCCTCCGCCACCATCATGCCGACCACGTCGTTTTCGAGCAGGTCCTGGCTCACCGGCACGAAGCTGGAGGCGCCGTTGTCAACCACGAAATGCGCGTCCTCGCCCAGCAGGCACTCGACAAACAGGTCGAGCGCTTTGGTGTCCACCTTCTTGCCCTCGAAGATGGAGACCCGCTCCGGGTTCATGGAGGAAAGGCTGGAAAGCGAGGCGTTCACCGGATCGGTATCAACGCAGATCACCGGCTCGCCCTTGCCGGCGATCGCCTGGGCCAGCAGCAAGCTGACAAAGGTCTTGCCGACGCCGCCCTTACCCTGAAGGACGAAATGAAGCTTGCGCAGCTCATTCTTCCCCGAGGAGGCGCCGGCGGTCGTCCGGGCGTTCGATCGGGTCGTGGTTGAAGCCTCGGCGGGCGGGTTGGTGTCCGGCACGGGATGATCCTTGCGGTGGAGAAGGGGTGGCGGGCGGCGGAGCCGCAGCGAAGGGGAGGGGAGGCCGCAGCGGTTCGAGAGGAGGCGAGCGCCCACGATTGCCGCGCCGGACTATCTGGTCGACTGTACCGCGCAAATTGCGCGTAGGACATGCCAAGTCTGTCGGCGCGCTTCTGGTAGACCGCCTTGATTGGCCAACCGGCATCGAGGTCGGCGGTGATGTCGGCGAGCTGCGCCATGAAAGCGACGCGGCCGACCCCCTTCATGCGCTTCCGCTCGGGAAGTGGGCTCATCCAAGGCCCCGGCACATCGCTTACTCGCCATGGCTCGACGGAAACTAGCGTGAGCGCGAAGCACCGGGAGACCAGAAATCGGCTGCTGCCGATGAAGGCGTTCGTCACCGACGCCGAGCGTGCCAGGATCGAGGAGCGGGCGAAGAGTGCCGGCCTATCCGTCTCGGCCTATCTTCGTGCGGCGGGCTTAGGGCAGCCGATCCACGCTGTGTTCGACCACCAGGCGGTGCTGCAGCTGGCAAAGGCGAACGGCGACCAGGGCCCGCTCGGCGGCTTGCTGAAATTGTGGTTGGTGGACCGACCGGGGCAGGGGATGTCGGATTTTGAAATCCGGCGCTTGCTCGACCGGATCGGCGAGCTGCAAGGGCGCCTGGCCGAGGTGGTGGGCCGGGTGTGATCGCGAAGACGGTCATGGCACCAAGCGGCGGGTCGGGCTTTCGCCGCCTGTAGCGCGACAATCTGGATGGGGTTGAGCGTGGATCAGGATGGCGTTTGCGACCGCGCTTGGTGCTGATAATTGTCGCTGCTGATTGTCGCTGGCAAGTCTTTTTTGGTTGGTGCGGGCTGATTGTCGCGGGCAGCGACAATCAGGATGGTTGGAGGGCGACAGGGGCGGCCGGCGCTGGCGAGGGAGCTGACTTGCGGCCGACGGCGCTGCGGCGCCGGTAGCTTTCGACGTTCATCTCGAAGATGATCGAGTGGTGGACGAGGCGATCGACAGCGGCGATGGTCATCGCGGGGTCCGGGAAGACCTTGTTCCAGTCCGCGAACGGCTGATTGGCGGTGATTAGCATGGAGCGACGCTCGTATCGGGCGCTGATCAGCTCGAACAGCACGTTGGTCTCAGCCTAATCCTTGTGGACGTAGGAGAGGTCGTCGAGGATCAGCAGATCGAATTTGTCGAGCTTGTTGATGGCGGCTTTCGAGCTGCAGGGCCTGGCGAGCGAGCTGCAGCTTCTGCACGAGATCGGTGGTGCGCGTGAACAGCACGCGGTAGCCGTTCTCGACCAGCGCGTATCCGAGGGCCGCGCCACAGTGCGTCTTGCCGCAGCCGGGCGGCCCGAACAGCAGCAGGTTGGTGCCGCCTTCTCCAGCCAGGTGTCGCCGGCGGCGAGTGCCATCAGGCGCGCCTTGCTGAGCATCGGCACCGCGGCGAAGTCGAAGCTGTCGAGGGTTTTGCCGGGCGGCAGATGGGCTTCGACGAGATGCCGCTCGATGCGGCGCCGGCCGCGTTCGGCGATTTCGAGTTCGGCCAGTGCGGCGAGCAGCCGCACCGCTGGCCAGCCTTCGTGGTCGGAACGCTCTGTCAGCTGCGGCCACATCCGGCCGATCGCCGGCAGACGCAGTTCGGTCAGCAGCAGCGGCAGCCGTGTCTGTTTCGACCTCGATCGCGGTCATGCCAGGCAGCCGTGCCAAGGCGGCTCTGGGCCGGCACACTCGGGCATGCCGGCCGGGCGTCGTAGGCGGCCAGGGACGGCAAGGCGACCGTCACCGGCGGGACGGGGTTGGCGCGCACCGGCTCGAAGCGCGCACGCAAGGGCCGCCAGGTCGGGCAGGGTCGCCAGCCTCCCAGCGTACTCGGTGAGAGCAATAGCCAGCTCCGCCTCGCAGGCTCGCTCATGCGTCAGGGCGAGCAGCCCGACCATGATCCGGCAGGCCTCGCGCGGCGGCCTGGCGCCGATCAACGCCTCCCAGGCCTGCCGGAATGCCAGGCGCGGGAACAGCTGGTCGCGGTAGATCAGGTTGAGCAGGGCCGCCGGCTTGCGTCGGAGAGCGTGGATGACGTGGCGGTAGTCGACGACATGGCCGGTCAGGCCACGCGCGGCCCGCCCCTGCGGGATACGGCCCGGCACAGCGTCAGCACCGGCGTGCCGCCGAGGAAGCATTCGAGACGGTCGTCATACAGGCGCACGCGCAGGCGCCGGCCGATCAGGCGCGACGGCACGGTGTAGAACACGCGCCGCAGCAGGAAGCCGCCGCTGCGGGTGACGGTGACGATCGCCTCCTCGTAATCAGAGCTGCGGTGCGGCGGCAGCGGCTGCAGGCGGGGGCGCTCGAGCTCGATTGCCCGGCGGCGGCCAGCATTGGCGTAGCCGATGATCTCGTCGATGAAGCGCCGATAGGTGTGGAGGTCGTCGAAGTCGCGGCTGCCGCGCAGCAGCAGGGCCTGGGCGATGGCGCGCTTGAGGTGGCCGTGCTGGCTCTCGATCGCGCCGTTCTCGTGCGCCTCCCCGGCATTGTTGCGGGTCGGCGTCATCTCGTAATGGGCGCACAACGCCTCGTAGCGACGAGTCTGATCGGCGCGGGCGTCGTCATCGAGATTGCGGAAGACAGCGGAGAGGCTGTCGGAGCGGTGCTCGGCCGGCACGCCGCCGAGGGCCCAGAGGGCATTCTGCAGGCCGACGGCGAGCGCGGTGAAGCTCTCGCCACCCAGCACCGGCTCGGCATGCTCCCAAGCGGAGTAGGCCAGGGTGAAGTGGTACAGCCGATGCTCGAGCGGCTGGCCGGCGATGCTGATGCCGAGATCGCCCATGTCGGTGAAGTCCGACAGCCCTTGCCGTCCGGGGACATGGTCCTGACGGAAGATCACCTCGCGATCGGCACCGTGCTTGGCCCGCCAGAACCGGACCCGGCGCTCCAGGCTGCGGCGCAGCCGGCCCCAGTCGCGATCGGGGTGGCGGCGCTGCATCTCTTCCAGAAGAGTGATCGGCCGTAGGCCCGGCTGGGCCTCGAGCATCGGGCGGATCTCGCCGTCCCAGAGCCCGTCGAAGGGGTCGGGTGTCGCGCGTGGCCGCGGCTCGGCAGCCTCTCGCGGCGGCGCGCGGTGCGCGGACGCGATGCGGCGGGCAGTGCGCTCGCTGAAACCAGCTTTGGCGGCGGTGATGCGCTGGGGGTGGTGACGGCGGAACTGCATGAATAGCCTTGTATGGGGCGTTTGCTGTCAAGAGAGGTTTCGATGCAGCTCTCCTGAAGTGAATCGGGCACTGCGGACAACCGGAGCCGGGACGTAAGGTGGAAGCGGCGTCGGTTCTGATGTCCATAGAGTTTCAAGCTGCTTGCTGGTGCTGCGGCGAGTGTGGGTATGTGGGTATCAACGGAGCGATGAAATTCCCCCAGAAGTGGGTGTTGAAAATTCCCCACTTTGTTTCGGATCAGTCGCGGCCGTAGCCGCGCGGCGGCTGGATGTCAGCCAGCGCGGTGAGGTCGAGATCGACGATGTCCTGGAGAGCTTGGGCGGTGGCGCCGTCGCGCAGACCGCCGGGCAAGGCGTCGAACCAGGTCGCGTATTCGGCTTGCAAGGCGAGCAATGCGGCGACGGCGTCGTGCCAACGCTGGGGTCGGCGGCGGCGGTCTGCTGCGTCGCGGCGGCGGATCATGACGGGCTGCTGCGAGGCCTGATGGCGGGCGCGATAGCGGGCCTGGCGCTCGGCATTGCTGAGTGCGTGCTCGCCCTCGGGTTGGCGGCCTCTCGGCATGGGCTGTTCTCCGTTACTGTAACGCATTGCAATGGGCGGGAGCGGCGCAGGTTCAGGCGCTGCTGGCGGCCTTGGGTGGCCGGCCGCGGCGCTTCGGCGGCGCCATCACCGGCGGCGGATGGATGAGCGAGCGGGCGCGGATGTGCTCGGGGACGAGCTCGACGTGGGCGCAGCTGGTAGCTTGAACGGGGCTGTCAAGAGAGGTTTCGATGCAGCTCTCCTGAAGTGAATCCGGCACTGCGGACTACCGGAGCCGGGATGTAATATAAGGTGGAAGCGGCATCGGTTCTGATGTCCATAGAATTCAAGCTGCCTGCGAGTGTTGCGGCGGCTGTGGATATGTGGACAACGCGCTTGCGTTGTCCAAGCGCAGCGTCATATCCACAGCCGTGACGACAAGCCTTCATGATCTCGACGTGAGCGGCGTGTGTTTGTTCACCGGCGAACTTTCATGGGGCGAATGAGCGTTCTGGGCACGAACCGAGGGGAGCCCGCCATGGGGCGCGTAGCATCGCGCCGCAACCTTGTATTCGGTTGGACCCATACGGGATCCGGACCATGAAGCAGCCATTCGCTTCAGCGGCGAGGCTCCGAGGCGGCGGGCCCATTCTCACCACGGCATGACAACCATATTATTCACCGGGTTGCCGCCACCTCGGATCGTGATCGGCGGCCTGTCATGGCAGCATGACTGGTGCCGAAATCTATGCGGTTGCGCCCCTTGCTGCGGGCAGGTCAGACTGGATGGCGCAGTACGACGCCCTGCGGGACTTCGCCGGTGGTGACCATGCGCCACAGTGCGATGAGCAGCTTGCGGGCGAGGGCGACGATCATCGTCGTCTTGCGTGCGCCCCGGGGATCCTCGGTGCGACTACGGAACCACTGAGCCAGAGCGCTGTCCTTCTGGAACAGCAGGAACCGCCAGGCGAGTTGGATCAGGCCGCGGCGCACGCGGGCATTGCCTGATTTGGCGAGCCCTTTCTCCCGTCGCTTGGAGCCGCTTTCATCGGGCGAGCCGGTGAGACCGGCGTAGCGTGCGACAGCCCGGCGGTCGCGCAGGTTACGCGAGAGCACTTCCTGCACCAGCATGTCCGCCGTCTCGATGCCTACTCCAACGATGCTGGCCAGCAGCCGCACCATCGCATGCGGGCCGGTCGGTGGCGCCTGTTCTAGATGCTGCAGGCGCGCCTGTTCGATCGCCGCAATCTGCTCGCGCAGGACGCTCAGTCGCGCCAGATCGCGCCGCATCTCGTCGAGCGTGTTCGGCGGGATCGGCAACGCTTCCGGCGTCCGGAGGGAATCCAGGAGTTGCGGCGACTTGCGCAGTTCCGGCTTGAAGCCGCGGATGCCGAGCCGGGTCAGGGCCGCCTTCATGCGATTGACGATGCGCGTGCGTTCACCGACCAGGTTCTCCCGCTCGCGGCTTGGCCGCCTGGCGTCCTCCTCTTCAATCGTCGGCACCGCGACCATGCCGCAATGCCCGCGTTCACCGCGTAGCCAACCCAGAAACACGCGCATCAACATAGCCGTGTCGAGCCGATCGGTCTTGGCCCGCTTGTGCTCGCGCGAAACCGCGACGCTGGTCGCATGGATGACATGGGTCTCGATGCCGTGCGTGGTCAGCCACCGCGCCAGCCAGAAGCCGTCACGTCCGGCCTCGAAGGCAACGGCGATGCGCGTAATGGCGCGCCCGCTCCGGCTTGCCTCGTCGCGCCAGCGGTGCAACAAGCTCAGCAGAGCCGCCTCGTCGGGCGCGATCTTCTTCAGCGGTTGTCGCTCGATCCCTGGAACGGTCCCGGCGATCAGCCAACTCGATTGGCTCAGCTCGATGACGGCAACAAGCGTTGCGTCCTGTTCGAAAGCGGCAAGGGACCGGCTCAGGTCGTTGGGTTGGGGCATGACACACTCCATCGGCGTTGATCAACGCGGCGAGGGTGCCAGCTTCTCGCCGTCCGCCCCATAGTTTCTCACCTGCTGGCTCGTGACGTGTCGCCCGGGCACTTCGGTCCTCGTCTTGGCAGTCGAGGAACCGATCCTGCCCGCACACGCCGCGGGCGCAGACGCGGGCTGAAGCCCGCGTCACCGGTCGGGCTGGCCTACGGCTGGGTCACCCCCAGCCCTCCGGCCAGTCCGACCGGCCATCTGCTCGTGTCGCTCACCGGCCATCCGAGCTGTCGCGCGACAGCCAGCCCGACAAACCAGCGGAACAGCCTGTTATAGGTGATCTGCTGCATCAGTTGCCGCTCCGAGCGGATCGAGAACAGCGCTTGCAGCAGCAACGCCCGCAGCAGCTTCTCCGGCGCGATCGACGGCCGACCACCCTGCGCATAGATCACCTGGAACACCGGTGACAGACGATCCAGCGCCGCGTTCACCAGCAGCCGGATCGCCCGCAACGGGTGGTCCTGCGGCACCAGAACTCTCCGGGCTGGCGTAGCTGAACAGGTTGCCGCTCTGACGGTCGGTCCCACGCATCCCTTGCCACTCTGCCTCGCGACAGCCGCAGCAAATCAAATCGACGCTGGTTCGGGCAAGGGATTTTTCCGCATCCTGCTAGAGCAGCAACACCTGCCTCGCCGTGCTACCGTCAGGTATGCTTCCTCTCCCGACCGCCCTCGCCACCGCAGCGGCCGACACCATCCCTACCCTGTGCCGGCGCTTCCATGTTCGCCGATTGGACCTGTTCAATTCGGCCGCGGGTGGGTGCTTCGATCCCCTGCACAGAGACTTCGATTTCCTGGTCGCATTCGAGGAGGAGTTGCTGGACAGCGCTTACGCAAATGCCTATTTCGGATTGCGCGATGCGCTGACGGAGCTGTTCGGGCGCGAGGTGGGCCTGCTCACCGAGGCCGCCATGGAGAACCCCTATCTGCGTCGACAGGTCGAGGCGCGCCGGCGGTTGTTCCCGACACCATGATTTCCGCTCAGGTGGCCAAATACCTCTGAGACGCCTGCCATGGCGGCCAACCACATTGCGCGTTTCACCTCTGGACACAGCTTCAGAGGCGGCGAACACCATAAAACAGCGGAAATCCCTTCTGCACGTCAGTAAGGTTACTCTGGTATGCGGTCGGCTGGAAGGCTTCGCCCATTGGAATGTAAGGCACATCCTGCCAGAACTGAAGCTGGAGCGCGCGACAGATGCGCTTCTGCGTCTCCAGATCGTCGGCATCAAACCAGCTTGCGCGCAGTGCTTCCAGCCGGGGGATATTCGGCCAGCCAACGTAATTACTAACGATGCCAAGATGGTTGCCCGGATTATAAGTCCACACCCCGTCGAAATAGGTGAAGTAGACGTTCCATCCGCCCTTGTCCGGCGACGCCTTACTCATGCGTCGCTGCACAACTGTGCCAAAATCCAGCGCCTGCACGTCGACATTCACGCCAGCCCGCCGCAATTGATCGGCGCCAACCTGCGCAAGAGCGTTGATCACCGGGATATCGGTGGCGATGAGAGCAACGACCCGCTCCCCGTGATAGCCCGCCGCGGCAAGGTCACGCTGCACCTTCGGGTAGTCACGCGGCGAGGCCAATGCTTCGATCCCGACTTCGGTTGCAAGCGGGGCCTCCCGTCCGAACAGCCCGATCCGGTCGGACCAATAGCGGCGGTCGGTGCCAGCGACCGCAATCATCGCAGCATCCTGATCGACCGCACCGAGCAGTGCTCGGCGAATCGCGGCATTATCGAACGGCGGCTGCACATGGTTGAAGCGCATGATTCCGATCGAGCCGGCCGCATCGTTTACATCTGTGACAATATGAGGATCTCGCGCGAGCTGCGGCAGGAGATCGTTGATCGGCAGCTCCCACCAGTCGGCTTCCCCGGCGGTTAGTGCCGCGTAGGCTGTAGCGGAGTTTGGAATCACGGTCCACTCCACCCGATCGAAGTGAGCCACCTTCGGACCAGCCAGGAAGCTGGTGCGATCCGATGGCCTCGGCGTGTAGCCGGCAAACTTTGTGTAGACCACTCGAGATCCGGCCACGTGCTCGTTCGCGACGAAGCGGTAGGGGCCGCTGCCCACCATTTCCGTCACCCGCGTGAAAGGGTCCGTCCTCGCCAAGCGTTCCGGCATGATCGCGGGCATACTCGCGGTGCTGCCGGCCAATGCCTCGGCGAGGTGCGGAAATGGTTTCTTCAGCCGAAACTGCACCACCCGGTCGGATCGAGCAGAAAGTTCATCGGTAGCGGCCATTAGCGCCTGCGCGAAGCCCTCGCGCGCCGCTATGCGTCGAACACTCGCCACCACGTCAACGCCGCGCACCGGCTCTCCGTCGTGGAAGCGCAGGCCTTCGCGCAAGGTCAGCGTCCAAAGCTTGCCGTCATTCTCAACCGTGTGGCCTTCGACCATCTGTGGCTGCGCCACGTGTTGCTCATCGATGCCATAGAGCGTATCGAAGACAAGGTAACCGTGATTACGTGTCGGCCTCGCAGCAGTCCAGACCGGATCGAGAATCGCGAGATCGGCCACCGGAATGAAGGTGAGGACCTGGCGATTCTCGGCCATGCCGATCCGAGGAGCAGCCAACGCAATGGATCCGACGGCGGCTTGCAACAGCGTGCGACGGTTCATCGGAACCCTCCAGCAGACAAGCGATCGTGCAACCATTTTACACCGGGCGCGATTGCCTGAAAACTCTACCAATTTGGCCCATGACGCAAAGCGCTCTACACTGAGGACGGGTCGGCCGATCGAGTGGTCGCGACCGTGGTCGCGGGGCCAGAGAGCACGCCGATCCGACTCATTACCACCCTGGCGCCGGGCCATTCGCTGATCTCGCACCAACGCCCAGGTACGCCCAAACCCGGGCAGGTAATTATTGCCCCTGCCCGCTTGGCAATCTCTCGAGCTGTTTCGTGAGTATCGCTGTTCATACGGCATCTCAGGCTGCTTGCCGCCAAGCATATCAGAGTTGGCGCTAGACCGAAAGCCGGCAATCAGATTTCAAACTGAGATACTACCGTGAAGTCCGTGCGGCAGCCGTCTTGGCCAGAACGAGACCGCTGCCCCTCAATGAAATCCGCTGCGTCCGATAGGCGGCTACCAGCCTGGTAAGGCTGGCGGGTTGGCCTTTGGCATAGCTCTCGTCGTTCTCGAGACGGATAAGGGTGCGTCGGTGGAGGCCGGCCGCCTTCGCCGCCTGTTCCATCGTCCACCCCAGATAGGCGCGCGCGGCTCGGAGCTGGGCCGAGGTCACCATGGCCGACCTGTTTGTGCTGCCGCCGTCACCATGGCACCATAGGTGACATGTCCGCCAGAGTGAGTTCCTGTTCCTCATGAGTTCACCGGAGCTCCCGCCACCTTCCGAGCCAACTCTGGAGGTCCTGCAGTATCGGGTTGCCGAGCTGACCGAGGCAGTCGCCGCCCGCGACGCCTTTATTGCGATCGCCGCCCATGAGCTGCGCAACCCGATGACGCCGATGATCGGTCAGGTCGAGCTGCTGCTGTCGGGGATCAGGACCGGCAAGTATACCCCTGCGCAAATCGAGCAGCGGCTCGGGCGTATCCGGCAAGCGATGAGCCACTACGTCAAGCGAGCGTCGGTTTTGCTGGACGTGTCGCGGATCACCACCGGCAAGCTCTCGCTCGCGTCCACGCCTTTCGATCTCTCCGACTTGGTAAGGGAGGTTGTTGCGACATTCGCCGAGGCTGCTCAGCACGCTGGTTGCCCCATCGGCATCGACGCTCCCGCGAGCCTTTCCGGCACTTGGGACCGGTTGGCCATGGAGCAGATCCTCGACAACCTCATCTCCAACGCCATCAAGTATGGCGCCCATAAGCCGGTGGAAGTCCATATCGAAGCCTTGGACGACAAAGCTCAAATTCGGGTCCGTGACCACGGGCCCGGTATTTCCCCAGATGACCGGCTCCGTGTTTTCGACCGTTTCGAACGGGTGGTCCGAATGAACGAGCACCGCAGCGGCTTCGGCGTCGGGCTGTGGGTGGTCAGCCAACTCGTCGAGGCAATGGCGGGCACAATCTCTCTCGAGAATGGAGAGGGCGGAGGCTCGGTGTTCACTGTGACCGTGCCGCGACACACATGAAAGCAAATCCATGAGCAATGGCGGCATCTCCGCTCTCATCCGAGTGCCAACCGGCATCCCCGGCTTTGACACGATCCTGGGTGGCGGTCTTTTCAAGGGCGGGCTCTACATTGTTCAGGGCCCGCCCGGCACCGGTAAGACTACTTTTGGCACCAAGTCTGCTTCGATCACGTCACTCGAGGCGGGCGGGTGCTCTACGTTACCCTGCTTGCCGAGTACCACGCGCGCATGATGCAGCATTTGAGCACGATGTCGTTTTTCGACCCATCGAAGATCCCAGACCGGCTGACCTACCTCAACGGTCTACGGGTGCTGCAGGACGAAGGGCTCAAGGGGCTACTGGCCTTGCTGCGGCGGGAGGTCACGACACACACCAGTTCTATCGTCGTGCTGGACGGTATCGTGTCAGCCCAGCGAGCGGCAGCGAACGACCAGGCATTCAACGAGTTCGTTCACGAGCTGCAGGCGATAACTGTTGCGACCGAATGCACCGTGTTCATGCTCGCCAGCGCCCAGGGCACCAGGGTCACGCCCGAGCACACGATGGTGGACGGCATCATCGAGCTGACTGATCAGCTGATGGGATGGTCGGCCGAGAGCTGATCATGGGACCGTCCGGCACCGGCAAGACGACACTTGGCTTGCATTACCTGGCCAAGTGCAGTGCGGGCGAGCCGGGATTGCTGTTCGGCTTTTACGAGACCCTCCCCCGACTGAACGCCAAGATCGCTGCGGTTTGCCAGCCCCTGCGGGCCTTGCTCGACAGCGGCGCGGTGGAGGTGCTTTGGCAGCCGCCCACAGATGATCTGCTCGACGCCTACGGCGAGCGTCTCCTGCAGGCGGTGCATCGCCGCAAGGTCCGGCGCCTCTTCATCGACAGCTTGGGCGCCTTTCAGCAGGCTGCCGGCAGCGAGCCAGGCCGCATCGGTAATTTCCTGACCGCGTTGATGAACGAAATGCGGGTGCTGGGAGTTACCACGCTCTACACGCTTGAGGTTCCCGACCTCATGGGACCGACCATCAGGACGCCGATCGGCGATCTGTCGAGCCTGGCTGAGAACCTGGTCCTTCTGCGCTTCATCGAGCTGCGCTCCCGGCTCTACCGGTTGGTTTCGATCCTGAAGGCCCGGGACACCGAGTTCGACCCATCGCTGCATGAGTACGTCACCAGCAGCCGCGGGCTACTCATCGACGCAACATCCGCTAGCGCCGAGCGGATCATGGCCGGCTACGCGGGCCAGGAGGAAAATACCCCGGCTACGGGCAGGCAGCCGAAGGAAAGGCGCGGTCGCTAGCGATGGGGACCGTGCTCGTGGTCGACGACGAGTTCGGCATCGCCGAGCTGATCGGCGCGGTCCTCACCGACGAAGGGCATCGCGTGCTGACCGCGGCGAACGGCAGGCAAGGTCTTGAGGTGCTGGCCCAAGAGCGCCCTGACCTGGTGTTCCTCGATTATATGATGCCGGTCATGAATGGCGCCGCCATGCTGCACGCCATGGCCCAGAACCCTTCCTTGAACGGTATTCCAGTCGTGGTGATGAGTTCCATACCCCAGGCCTCGGTGGCCAAACACTGCTCAGGCTACGTCGCCTTCCTGCTCAAACCGTTTACGATCGCCGAGGTGAAGGCTCTGAGTGAAGGGCTGATCGTCAAGGGCGCGGCCTCTTCCGCTTGAGGCAGCCTGATACACTATAAGTAATAGTGTATCAGGCCGAGCGGCCGCAGCGCACGCAAACCGCCATTTCCTTGACGTGACGACAGATGGTGCTGGTACCTGCGCGGCCGGTGTGATCCAGTTCTCGCGGAATCACGCCCAAACGCCGGAAACCCCGCCGATGGCCGAGCCGATCCAGCTCCCGCTGTTCCCCGACCAGGCCGCCCTCACCCGCATCCGGCCGAAGCGAAACCAGTGGCGCTTCTACTGCATGGCCGTCTGCCCCGACCTGTTCGGCCGCGCCCTGCTCGCCCGCCACTGGGGCCGCATCGGCACCCAAGGCCGCATGCGCCTCGACCCACACCCCGACCCCGGCCCCGCCCTCAACGCCCTCGCCCAGCTCACCCATGCAAGCGCCGCCGCGGCTACCAGGATCGGGCCGCATGACGCGGCGGCCGACAGCCCCCTCCCCTTCCCTCCGGCCCAAGCCTGCCACCGCAAAGGCAAGAGCGAGGGCGCTGCCCTCGCGCTCCCGCCAGGGCGCCGCGCGCCCTGGACCCGGCATTACGAAAGCGCCGCAGGCCGGCATGGGACTGCACACGGCGAATGGCGCGCGTGTCAATGGCGCTGGAATTTTCCCCAGATGTGGCGGCTGAAAATTCCCCACTTCGATGTTCGATCGAACCGAGTGTGGCTGTGGGCGGGCCACGGTGCTCGCTGCGGGCAAGGGGTGGGTCCTCGCCGTGCTCGCCATGCTCGCACCCAAGCGGGCGCTGCGCGTGGCTGCGCGCGGCTGCGGTCCCGGCCTCCGGCCGCCCTTGCCCTGCGCTGCGCGCCGTGGCCGGTGGAAGCTGTCGGGACGAAGGGCGTCCCGACCATTCGACCGCGCCTCCGGCGGGTCGAACAAAGGGCTGGAGTTCAGGAAGGGGTGGTGTCGCGGCTCTTGGGTGGTCGGCCGCGGCGGCGCGGAGGATCGAGAGCGGAACTGCTGACGGACTTCGGCCGGAGGGCTTCCGGGATAAGGTCGGCGTGCTGGCGCAAGCGATAGCTGGCACCCTCAATGTGCACGACGACGGCATGGTGAAGAAGTCTGTCCAACAGCGCGGTCGCGACCACGGGATCGCCAAAAAGCTCGCCCCACTCTGCAAAGCCCCGATTTGAGGTCAAGATCATCGCACCCCGTTCATAGCGGGCGTTCACCAACTGGAAAAACAGGTTGCCGGCGCCGGCGCCGATGCTGAGATAGCCAAGTTCATCGATGATCAGCAGGGAGGCGCGGCAGAGATAGCGAATGCGCTCGCGCAGGCGGCCTTCGCGATCGGCCTTGGCGAGGCTGTCGATGATATCGGCGAGCGGCGAGAAATAGACGCTGCGGCCGGCCCGCACGGCCTCGACGCCGAGCGCTGCCGCCAAATGCGACTTGCCGGTGCCGGACTGGCCGATAAAGTGGACCACCTCGTGCCGATCGACGAAGTCGAGACCGGCGAGCGCGATGATGCGGTTGCGGTCCAGCGAGGGCTGGAACGAGAAATCAAAGCCGGTCAGGGTCTTGATCGGCGTCAGGCGCGCCATCTGCAGCGCCGCCTTGACCCGGCGTCCCTCGCGGACGGTGACCTCCTCGGTGAGCAGTATGTCGACCGCTTCGATCGCGCTGAGCTGGCCGCGCTCGAGTTGCTGGACGACCTGATCGAGCGCCTCCAGCGCGCGCGGCATGCGCAAGCCGACCAGGTGGCGCCGGATCCGCTCGATCGGGGCGTCCGGCAGCGCCTCGCCCCTCACCACGCGGTCACCACCGCCGCAAGGCGCCGGCCGACCGCGTCATAGAACGCCAGGTCGCGCCGGGCGACGATCTCGCCGTGACGGGCGGTCGCCGGCGGGGCGGAACGTGGCGTCTGGCTGTTGGCCGGCGGCGGCAGGGTCCGATGCCCCGCGGCGATGCAGCGCCGGCCGCGACCCTCCAGCACCGGATGGACGGCAATCAGGCGGCCCGCCTCGAGGATGCGGATCTCGTGCGCCATGCTGTGCACCTCGACGGCACGCCGGCGGGCGGTGTTGGGCACGCTGTAGAGGTTGCCGTCGACGGAGACCATGCCCTCGCGGCTGATCCGCCGCTCGAGCCGCAGCACCGCCTGGAACGGCCCGGCCGGCAGCGGCTGCAGGCTCGGCCGCTCCTCCGCGAAGTGCTCGGCGACCACCCGCCGGGTGGTCGCGTGCGTGCGCGGGTTGGCGATCTCATCGAGCCATTGACGAAACTGCCTGTTGAGGTCGTCGAGGTTGCGGAAACGCCGGGCGAGGAAGAAGTCCTCGCGGACGTAGCGGTATGGGCGCTCCACTTTGCCTTTGGTCTTGGCCCTGTACGGCTGGCAGGCCTTCGGCAGGTAGCCGTAGTGGCGGGCGAAGGCGATGAGGGTGGGGTTGTAGATGATGTGGCCCGAGGCGGGGTCCTCGCGACGAAACACGGTGCGCATGCGATCGTAGAGGATCTGCTCCGGCACGCCGCCGAGCGCCTCGAAGGCGGCGGCATGGCAGCGCAGCAAGGTCTGCAAGTCCTGATGCACGACGAACCGGCCCCAGAGCATGCGGCTGTGGCCGAGCACGAGCGAGAACAACCAGACCACGTGCTCGACCCCGGGCTCGTCGTCAAACACGGTTCGGAAGTGGGCGAAATCGACCTGCGCCTGCCGGCCCGGCGGGGTCTCGAAGCGGACCTCAAAGCCGGCGGCCTTGTTGGGACGGACCTCGCGCAGGAACTCTTTCACCGCGGTGTAGCCGCCGACATAGCCGAGGGCGCGGATCTCGCGGGTCAGCCGGGTGCCGGTCAGTTCGGGATAGGCGATGACGCGCTCGCGCAGATACGGCGCGAACGGCGTCACCTTGCTCGGCCGCGATGGCCGCGGACCGTAGGCCGGCGGCTCCAGACCGCGCTCGAGGTATCTGCGGATCGTCTTGCGGTCCAGTCCGCTGCGCCGCGCGATCGCCGAGACACTCAACCCTTGCCGACGCAGATCCAGGATCACGACCAGCTCTCCCAACCTGACCACCATTCGCTCCCTCGAACCCTCGAGGGCATGGTGACTGACCGGGCGGTCCGGCCCCGTGACGCCCGCGCGCGCGGTCGGCCGCGGCCTGCGACCGGAAAGACCAGCGCCACCTCGGCCGGGTAGACCTTCTGATGACGCGGAATGCCAACCGCCCATTGCAAACCACGCTCGCTGAGCGCGTGGCGAAACGGCGCGCTCAGGCCATAGCCGGCATCGGCGAGCACGCATCCGAATCGCACGCCCGCGGCTCTGACCCGGTCGATCTCGTCGATCGCGATCTCAGGCTTGCTACGGAAAGCCTGACGGTCCGCTGGAACCCGCCCCCGGTCCATCCGCGCGGGATCGCTCGTCCAGCTCTCCGGCAGAAACAACCGCAGCCCCACCATCACCGGCACCTCACCGCTGGCCAGCGTCACCGAGACCAGGGTCTGGCAATTGGCGTTCTTGCCCAGGGCAGAGGCATATTGCGGCGCGACCCCGACCGAATGGCGGCCCTTCTTGGGCAGCGCCGTATCGTCGACGACCAGGACCGCGTCGGAGCCGCCGACCAGCCGGTCGGCCTGGACGAGCAGCTCGGCCTCCAACGGCGCCGCATCCCAGATGCCAGCCGCCACGAAATGATGCAGCCGATCATACTCGCCCGGAGCCAGCCGCTCTGCCATTGGCTGAACACTCTTCCGATCGCCCGGTCCGATCAGCCCGGCAATGTAGAGCGGGCACATCCGCCGCCGCGCCTTGTGGCCCAGGCGAGCCAGGAACGGCTTGAGCCAATGCTCGAGGTCGGCGATCCAACCCACTTTCATACGCACCGTGGTCGGCCTCCAAAAAGCCGACCTCTCAGGAATCACCGAAATGCCGATTCGGGAATCCCCAAACCGGCGCCGCTAGCCACAATCTCCCAAAGTAGTGCTAATTCCCGAGACCGATTCGGAGCCGGACCGGGTCAGGCTCGCCGGCCCACCCCTCCCCATGAACCCGTCTGCGCCGCGGCGGCGCCGCCGGCCGTCGAACCGGAACGCTGCTGCCGCCCACACGCCTTTGAAGGGGCAGCAAATGTCATTTGCGTCAGCTAAATCTTGCGTTATAATCTCGTCACGCGAACGCGTCGGGAGGCTGTGAGGATGTCGCGATCCCAGACCGTGGCGGCCGCTGCGATCCTGCTCGGCCTTGGCTGGATGCCGACGGGCTCGCAGGCTGCCCCCATTGTCGAAACGTTTGCATTTAAGGCGACCGGCTTTCGCGCGGGTGCGCCGTTCGACCCCGTCTCGGGGCGCGTGACGATCCTGTACGATCTGGACGTGACCCAGGGGCCCACGCCAGCGCCCTCGTTCTCGTCGACGCTGCCGGCCGCAAGCTACGGCCCCTTTTTCTTCACCTATTTCGCGCAAACCCGCCTACTCGAAGTCGGCGACAACTGCATCGGGGGTGTGGGTGTCCTCCCGCAATGTTCCGTCACCGGCGGCACAACCCAAGATTTCCTCGCGTTCGGCGTCGATGCCGCAGGGCTGCCCGAGCCGAACGCGGATTTCGCCTACGGCACAGCTTCCTCGATTTCGCCTTTCGGGGGCGAGGCCGTGGTGAGCGTGGCGACTGGAGCCGGAACCCCGATCCCGGAGCCGACGGCCCCGCCGTATTCGCGACCGGCCTGCTGGGCCTCGCCTTGGTTCGCCCCCCGCCCTGGTCTCGGGCCTAACCTCCCGCCAACATTCCTGACACCAGCCCGCACCGGTGGCGACTACCGGGCCAGCGCCGCGTTTGAGTGGCATTGGAAAGGGGAGCCGCCATGATTGAACCGCCGCGCCCCGTGCCCGAGATCAAGGTCAATCCCGTCAGGGAAGGGATGTGGCACGTGGAAGTGCCCGACGCGGACGGCGGACCCAGCTTGCTCGCGAGGGCATCGGGGAATCAGGATTGCGGAAAATGTCGATGGAGGTGATGTAATAACCGAAAGGGCCTGCGCGACGCGCCGGGCCCGCTACGGAATGATTGACTTCCGCATCGATACGCCCAGCACTGATGGATGGTGGTGGAAGCGGTAGGAGGGTTTGCATCAACGATGTTTAAGCAAGGGCAATCCGGCAATCCTGCCGGCCGGCGCAAAGGGGCGCGGCATCGCGCGCTGGTCGCACTCGACGCCATCGGGCAAGCCGCGGCGACCGAGATCATGGCGCGGGTGATCGCCGAGGCGAAGGGTGGCGACATGCGGGCCGCGGAGCTCCTGCTGCGCCGGCTGTGGCCCGAACGAAAAGGGCGCCCCGTCGCGTTCAATCTGCCCGATATGCAGACGGCGGCGGACCTGCCGGCGGCCGTCGTAGCGGTCACGCAAGCGGTCGCGCGCGGCGACCTCACGCCCGACGAAGGCGCGGCCATCGGGGCGATGTTGGATGCCCACCGGCGCGCGATAGAGACGTCGGAGATGGATGCTCGGCTGAGGGCAATCGAGGCGAAAACAGGAGTATCTGATGAAGGCGATTGAACGGCGTATCGCTGCCGTCGAGCGGCACGTCAAACACGGCGCGTTGCAGGCCATCATCGTCACCGGTGGACTGCCCGGCCCCGCGGAACCGATGTACACAACCGCGGGCGAGCGCACCTGCAGCGCGGCGAAGGCGAGCCGTCGCAGTGTTCTGCCAGCGGGTCCAGGCCGAGGCCATCGCGGACGACGCGGAGACGATCGTATTGGGCGGCCTGCCGGGATGAACGGGCGCCACGTGGCAGAGCGAGGCGCCGGAGCCGGAGGACGGAGCGGCCGCGCCGGGCGCGGTCGCGCTGTCGCTGCTGCGCTCGATCGCAGAGAACGCCGGGTGCACGGAGTCAGCGACCACAGCGCCCAAGCACTTCCGCCGCCTGGCACGGCCGGAGGCCGCAAAAGGTGCAGCGGCTCATCCTCAGCATAATGAAAAGTGGCAGTCGTGACTGCAACCTTGATTAATCTTCGGCTCGGCTGCGGCAGTCTGTGACATGGGCACCATAAGTGCGCCCTCACCGCGGGATTGAGCAACCGTTTTCTGGGTCTCATTGCAGGAGTGTGCGCCAGCGTGCGCGAACGCCCAGCATTCTCGGGCGCGGCGGCGGGCGTTCGGCGATGGCGCTCCGCCGCGGTGGCGATCATGCCCTCGTCGCCGCCAGACTCCAGATGTGGAGTCGCCGGCCCAGCACGGGAAGCACCGGATGCGGCGTCTCAATAGTGCGACAACTCTCGCGGCCTCACGTGCAACTGTTGGATCTTGTGCAACCAGGCGGCCGCCCGAAGGGGAGCGTGATCATTCAGGATCGTGCGCAACTCTTGTACGCGGGCGCCTGAAAAAAAGCAGGAATGGGATAACACAGAATCTCCTACGGGAGATCGGCTGTGAGGATGCACAGGATGCCAGGTTGCACGTCACCGCAAGAAGCTGACCGGAACATGCCGCCGTGACCTTTGTCCGGGGCATAGCGAAGGGCGTAGGTTGTGTCGCCGAGGCGCACGGGGGCGTCCGTGATTGCCTTCAACCGCCAACTTATCGTCGTGGCTGTGATGATTGGCAGGGGCTTCCCGCTCGCCGCCTCCAGGGCAGCTTTCAACTCGATGGGACGCCGCGGCAACCCCCACGAGCAGCGCGGCGTCGGCGGCCTTGAACCCGCCGGTCCATCGGTCACGCAACATGTCCACGACGGTTGCGAGGCCGGTGGTTTGTTCTTCCTCCGCCTCTCCGCTCAGGAAGAGGGTGCGGAAGCTAACGCCAAAGCCGAAAGCTTATGACAGTTGAAGGTGAGCCAAGCGGTATACCTCATGAAGCTTGGCGACTTTCGGCGACGTCGCCGAAGATCCACCATGCTTTGAAGCGGGTTTCCGGCGCCGATGGCGTAGTGGCGCGGAGCCGCGGGTTGCCGAGCAATATAGTATAGAGGGCGCGCAAAATAGTTCCGCGGTAATTGTCTGTCCACGCAATCGGGTCGGCGTGGTCGAACGGGCGGTTTTCCGGGTCGGGTCGGTCCACCTCGAGGCGGACTTGCAGGCTGCGGCTGGCGAGGTCGCCGCGTGCCGCGATGTTGTTGCCGGTGAAGAAATTAATGGTGGTAGCTGGGACAGTGACGGGTTCCGGTTTGACCGAGGATGCGGTCACTATAGGTAGCGGCGGTCAGGCTCTTTTCGATAGAGGGACAGGAGATGGTTGAGCCGCGGCCGATATTGTCCCACACGACAGCGGGCACGCAATCCCCCAGATACGAGACCATGGCACTGGCGCCGGCTCTTCCTCGCCTTGCAGAGCGGCAGTCGCGCAGAATACCTGTCGGGGAGGTGAACAGCACTGCAAGGTGGTGGTCTTACCGCCGCCGCGCTGTCCAGCGGTGACGAAGAATGCCGGCCTTTCTGGCAGCACCGCGCGTTCAATGATTGTCAGTGCCGCGGCGATCAGCACGCACTTGCCGTCATAATCTGCGGGCACGTCGAAAGCATCGCGAGGAACGCATCGCGTCGCAATGACCGGGGTGTACAGCGGATTCGAAAAGTATGAGCTTCGGGTTGAAGTCGGACGACGAGCACGGACGGTCAAGGCCGCGCGCAGAGCTGCTCCGGGAGCAATAGAGGCGACGTGAGGATAGCGTTAATGACAGGCAGCACCGAGTTGCGGTATTTGAGGTAGTGGCGGACGAAAACGGGATCGAGTGCGACGGGGATTCTATCGCCTTTCGTGTCCTCTTTGTAGAACTCAATGTGTTGCTCGATTAGATGCGCAAGTGAGTATTCGTCATGCGGGGTCAGCAGCGGCATGGCTGGCGCAGGCAAGCGGTTCGGGTTCATTCACACATCCTCCAGTATTTGCATAAGCCGTCAGCATTTGTACAGCATCATCGGGGCCCGGCATCGCGCCTCGGTGGGGCGTCCCTCGGTATCGCGCATCGGTGGTTCAGGGCTTTTGATGCTCAGCAGCACTTCATCGAGGTTCGTCAACACGGGGAGCCGTTCCGTCTCGGGCGAGGGCGCAACCAGACTGATGCGCCGGTCGCTGCGCGTCGCCGCGTGTCTGTCGCGATTTTCCTGGGCGCGCCGTGCGTCGCGCTTGCGCATCGCTGCCTCTGGTTCGCGTCCAGCGCCGGCTGGCCGACGCCTGCACGCTGACTGACGATATCGCGCAAGCGTTCTTTTAAGTCGGCGTGCAGCTCCGCCTCAGATCCAAGGCGGAGAAACGCGGCGGCCATCTGATCGGCCGGCATCTTGGCCAAAGCAGCTTCAATCGCCGCTGCGTCAAGTCTCAACTCGTAGACGGTGCGGCCGTGGGCGAAGGAATGGATCCAAGGCGTGCCGTCCGGCCGCGCATGATCCTATACTCCGTCGCCCAAGGGTGCCGCGTGAGCCCTCGTAGCGCGCGGGATGGCCAGCACGTCGGCGACGGTGTTGCCGGCCAGTTCCGCATCGTCGAACGGCAGCACCACGTCCGGCAGCAGCACGCCGTGGCAGTGCTTCACGATCACCAGCCGCGCCCGTTCGGCCGACATGCCGGTACGCTCGGCGAGGCGCTGTGAGTGCTGCGCCAGGAAGGCGTCGTGCGCCTTGGCGGCGTCGGCCGATGGCGGTGCTGGCGCGCAGCTCGGGAGTTCGTTCGACGAAGCAACGGGGAGCTGGCGGACGATGTGTCAGCGCCATCCCTTCGGTGACGATCGGCCGGCGGCTCGCCGGATCCTGCGCCAGCGGTGGATCGAGCACCGGCGCGCCCTCGAATATCAGCCGCTCCGGCGCCCCGACCATGCGATCGACAATGGAGCGCTCGAGCAACGGCCACCGCGCTGGTCGAGCGCATGGCACCGGTCGTGCAGCGTCTTGAGGAAGCGCTCGATATCGGCGCCGTCCTGCACCTCTAGGAATACATGCAGCCCGTTCGAGCCTGGCACGGGAGCGCCTGTGTTCGCGCTGAATAATCCCGTGCTGGTCGAGCGCCGCGTCACCCGTGCCACGGTTCCAAGTTCTGCGATCACTGATGCCAGGGCTGGAAAATAGCCGCCGAGCCGTTCCAGGCGGGCTGCTACGCCAGGCGGCATGCCTTTGGTGTCATAGTCGAGCAGGGCGACGGCGGTGCGTTCGCGGTGGTAAGAAATGTGCTCGGCGGTGCGAGCGATAAGGTCCGGCCGCGCCGTGCCGTTCAGCCTGATCTTGGTGGTGATCTCCACCTGGTCCGGAAGATCGTGGCGCAGGGCACCGAGGGCGATTGCTTCGTGCAATTCGAGCCGCTCGATCAGTTGGGCGAGTTGTCGAAGGTCGGCGAGCAGGACACGGGCTGCTGCGCCGGAAGACATCACGCACGCGCTGCCGTCACTGACGACTGCGCCGCTGGTGTCGAGATAAATGCGTTTCGTGAGTGGGCCGCCGGACTTGGTGAAGCGGGTGATTTCGAGCGCGTTCACGCTGCGGTCCTCCCCGCCAGTCCGACCTTCGTGGCGATCCTGAACAGCACGTCGAGCTGCCGCGACGACGGTCGCCTGAACCCGAGCAGCGTTTCCAGAAAGTCGTGTTCCCAGCGGGTAAGTGCGAGCGGGCGCCGCAGGCAGGCGTCACACAATCCGCGCCAGCCGTCGGGCGACGGCCCTTCGTCCTGCCGCGGATCGTTGGCCGCGCCGAGCACTTCGTGCCAGGTCGCGCCGGTCTCGCGCAGCAGCTTGTCAGCCAATCTCCCGGCGTTCACCACTTCGCCATCGTGCGCGGAGCCGAGCATGCCGAGCAGGTTGGCGAGCCGCGTGCGGTCCAGCCTCCGCGCGCTCACGTGCGATCGCTCCGTTCCAGCGCCCGGCGCATCTGCCGCTGCAGGATCCGAGCCGCGTTCAGGTCATTTGTCGTGCCAGATGCGACGACGGAATGCCGCGTGTTCGGATGGACGAAGCGGAAATGCCCGGAGCCGAGCCGTTCCCATCGCCAGCCGGCAGCAGCGGCTTGGCGGGCAAAGCCGCGGAGGTCTTTCCGCGGGAGCCTATTGGCCATGGTCGCGTCCAAAAAATGACGCGGACTGGTGCTTGCGGAGACGGCCGGTTCGGGCTACGTGATGGTCATTCCCACCGTCACTGCCCAAATCGATCGCCCCGGCGCGCCTTACCCGCGTCGGGGTGAATCGATTCAGGCGGTCTGCTGGGCCGCGGCGCGCTGGTCGGCGGCGGTGTTCTGGTCGGCGGCCCGCACTGGACGAATCCGAGCGGGTGGGCACGACCGCAAGTACGCCAGGCCGGCCTCGACATCGATCAGGGTTCGACTGCCCGCCTTGACCGCTTTCAGGTCGCCGGTACCCAACTTGCCGTAAGTCCACCGGCGCCCCATGCCGGACAGCGCGCACCACTGCTCGATCGAGCAAAAAGGCGGCCGGATCGTCATCAAGTCGGTCATAGCGTCGTCACTCCGCATGCTGGGTATTTGCATGCGCGTGCAATACGGGCCGCCTTATCCGAATCGCCATATCGGATAGCGGACGCCGCTAAAGCCGTCGTCGGATTTGCCCCGGATTTGCCGTCCGATTTACCGGATCGTGACTTTCACCGATCCTTGCCGCCGCGGGAGCGCTTATGCTCCGCAGGGACCACGCGCATCGCTTTCCGCATCTGCACGTTCGTCGCGCCGGTCGCCCGCACGCAATCGGGAAATGCGTCCATCTCGACCTTCGGCGGTGGCCGGCCTTCCCGATGTGGGACCGCAAAATAGTCGCACATCCAAGCGTTAACAGCGTCCTGTGATGGCTTGCCTTCGGCGGCTTCGGGTGCGGCAAACTCGACCCGCGCCGGCCCGAGCATGAACGGCTTCATCCAATCCGGGGCATCGTCCGGCGGTGGCTCGCAGTAGACGCGCACCTGCGCCCGTGCTGCGCGCTGCTCGGCTCGCAGCTCGCGGGTGCGTTTCAGCATCGCGCGCAGCTCGTGGATCGCGCTCTCGCACGTGCCGGTCGCCACCTGCTCGGCAGCCCAATCCCTCATTTCTGGATGGTAATTGAAATACGCTTCCACCACGTCGCGCTTGCAGCGGCCGGCGATCTCCGCCATTCGGCGCACGGCATCGTTGGCGTTGTAGGCTTCGTCAACCGCTACTTGCCACAACTCATCCCATAGCCCGTTTTGGGCCTGGACTTGGGCCAGGGTTTTCGCGCTCACGCCACGGCCTCCGCGCCCGGCCGTAGCGTCACCACCTCGCCGGCGGCCGGCATCGGGCGCGCGCAGAACGTCGCCCATGCCTCCATCATCTTGCGCCGCTTTTCGATCATATCGGCGCGCTGGTAAGCCGCTTCTGTCTTGTCGCTCACCACGTGCGCCAGCGCGGCCTCGGCCAGCTCGCGCGGATAGCCGGTTACCTCGGCGCACCAGTCCCGAAAGCTGCTGCGGAAGCCATGCACTGTCAGGTCAGGCCGGCCCATCCGGCGCAGCAGCGCCAACATCGCCATATTGCTGAGTGCGCCCTTCCCGTTCCCACCCTTGCCGCCGGGGAACACGGGGACGTCAGGTCCGGTGCCATGCCGAAACGCCTCGGCCTGCCGCAACACGGCCAAGACCGCACCGGACAGCGGCACCCGGTGCATCTTGCCCGATTTCATGCGCTCGGCGGGCACGGTCCAGACCGCGGCCCGCATATCGATCTCGCCCCACGTCGCGCCGATTGCCTCGCCAGTGCGGGCAGCCGTCAGGATGGTGAAGCGCAACGCCAAGGCGGAGATGCCGTCCTGCTTGTCCAGCTCCGCCATGAAGCCGCCGATCTCAGCCCACGGCAGCGCGGCGTGATGCTCCACCCGCGCCACCTTGCTGCGGGCAGGCAACGCTTGGTCCAGATGTCCTTTCCAGCGCGCCGGATTCTCGCCGGTGCGCCAGCCGTGCGCCTTCGCGTAGCTCAACACGGCCTCGATGCGCCCGCGCACCCGCGCGGCGGTTTCGGCTTTCGTGGTCCAGATCGGCTTGAGGATGTTCGTCACGTGGCCGGTGTTCACGGCAGCCACGGGCAGCTTGCCGATCACGGGATAGACGTGGGTCTGTAGCGTCGCGGTCCATTGCCAGGCGTGCTTTTCGTTGCGCCACGCCGCGCGATGATCCTGCAGATAGCTTTCGGCCGCGCGGCGGAACGTGACGGCTGCCGCGGCCTCGGCCGCCCTGCGCTTCTTGTCCGCGTCCCGCGCTTCCAGCGGATCGATGCCGTCGTAACGAAGCTTGCGAGCCGCCGCGGCCCGCTCGCGCGCCTCATGCAGCCCGAATACGTGCACCCCGCCGAGGCCCATTTCGCGCGCCCGGCCATTCAACATGAACCGAAAAATCCAGCTCTTGCCGCCGGTCGGCCCGACGTGAAGGTAAAGGCCGCCGCCGTCGCTGTAGAGGCCCGGCTTGCTCGCGTTCCGCACCTTCGCCGGTGACAGCTTGCCGATTTCTCGCGCCATCCGTCCAACTCCTGTCCCGCAGCCCATCCCATAAACTCTTGTGGGATATACGCGCACGCTGGCGCACGGTCAAGCACAGTGTGTTTGTCAGAATGGCCGAATTTGCTGGGGTTTTGGGATGCCGGCGCACACGGGCGCGCAACTTTCTGGTGGAGGGGGTTGGATTCGAACCAACGTAGGCGTGCGCCAACGGATTTACAGTCCGTCCCCTTTAGCCTCTCGGGCACCCCTCCGCGCGCCGGCACCATTTCCCCAGCGATCCCCCGCTGTCAACGCCGGGCACCCCGGCCACGGCCGGGTCAAATTGACGGTCCCCGACCCCGCGCCTAGCGTGCCTACCCCGGATCGCGGAGGAACGGCAGGTGGCGACCAACAAACTCAAGCAGCGCTGGCAGGCGGGCAAGGCGGCGGTCAACGGCTGGCTCGCGATCCCCTCGGGCTTCACCGCCGAGGTGATGGCGCAGGCCGGCTGGGACAGCATCACCGTCGATATGCAGCACGGCGTGCAGGACTATCCCACCATGGTCGCCTGCTTTCAGGCGTCGCAATCCTACCCCGCGACCCAGATGGTGCGGGTGCCGTGGAACGAGCCCGGCATCATCGGCAAGTCGCTCGACGGCGGCGCCTACGGCATCATCTGCCCGATGATAAACACCCGCCACGAGGCGGAGCAGCTCGTCAGCTACTGCCGCTATCCGCCTGCCGGCAAGCGCAGCAACGGCCCGATCCGCGCCGCCATGTACGGGGTCGCCAGCGACTACCAGAAGACCGCCAATCACGAAATCCTGGTGATCCCGATGATCGAGACGCAGGAGGCGGTGGACAATATCGACGCCATCCTCGACGTGCCCGGCATCGATGCGATCTACGTCGGCCCGAGCGATCTCAGCTTCTCGATCGGCGAGGTGCCGCGGCTCGATCGCGACGAGCCGAAATTCATCGCGATCTACGAGAAGCTGATCGCGGCCACCAAGAAGCGCGGCCAATACGCCGGCATCCATTGCGCCTCGACCGCATACGCCGCGAAGGCGATCAAGCTCGGCTTCCGCCTGGTCACCATCATGAACGACAGCGGCCTGATGCTGGTCGCCGCCCGCGACGCCGTGCGCCAGGTGCGCGAAGGCGCGGGCGAGGTCGCCGCCGCCTGAATCCGAGGGAGACCGCGATGACCGCGCCGCTCACGATCCGACTGGCCGAGGATGACGGCGTGGTGATCGCGCGCACGACGCTGCTGCCGGGGGCGGAGGTGGCACCCGGCATCCTGGCCGGCTCCCGCATCCCGGCCGGGCACAAGGTTGCGGTGCGGCCGCACGAGGCCGGCGAGCCGGTGCGCCGCTACGGCCAGATCATCGGCTTCGCGACCGCGCCGATCGCGCCCGGCGAGCACGTCCATGTGCACAATCTCGGCATGGGGGCGTTCGCGCGCGACTACGCGTTCGGCCGCGATGCGCACCCGACGGCGATGACCAACGAGCCCGCGAGCTTTCAGGGCATCCGCCGCGCCGATGGCCGGGCGGCGACGCGCAACTACATCGGCATCCTGACCAGCGTGAATTGCAGCGCCCATGTCGCGGGGCTGGTTGCCGACGCGTTCAAGCGCCACCCGTTCACCGGCGCCGATCCGCTCGCCGATTTCCCCAATGTCGATGGCGTGGTGGCGCTTACGCACAAGAGCGGCTGCGGCATGACCGAAGGCGAGCCGTTGCGGGTTCTGCGCCGCACGCTCGCGGGCTATGCGCGGCACGTCAATTTCAGCCATGTCGTCGTGCTGGGCTTGGGCTGCGAGGTCAATCAGATCGGCGGCCTGATCGAGGAGCAGCGGCTCGCCGGCCGCATCCGCAACATGGACATCCAGGCGATGGGCGGCACCCGCCGCACCGTCGAGGCCGCGATCGGGTTCGTGCGCGAGGTGCTGGCCGAGTTCGAACCGCGTCGTGCGCGAGCCGGTGCCGGCCTCGGAGCTGACGGTGGCGCTGCAATGCGGCGGCTCCGACGGGTATTCGGGCATCACCGCCAATCCGGCCCTTGGTGCCGCGAGTGACCGAGTGGTCGCCAATGGCGGGGCGGTTATCCTGTCGGAGACGCCCGAGACCTACGGCGCCGAGCATCTGCTGACCCGCCGCGCCGTCTCGCGCGAGGTCGGCGAGAAGCTGGTCGCCCTGATGCGCTGGTGGGAGGAGTACACCGCCCGCGAGGGGGCGGAGATGAACGCCAACCCCTCGCCCGGCAACAAGGCGGGCGGGCTGACCACCATTCTCGAAAAATCGCTCGGGGCGATGGCGAAGGCGGGCAGCACTAACCTGGTGGACGTGGTGCGCTACGCCGAGCCGGTGACGGCGCGCGGCTTCGTGTTCATGGACACACCTGGCTTCGATCCGGTCGCGGCGACCGGGCAGGTCGCGGGCGGCGCCAACCTTGTGTGCTTCACCACCGGCCGCGGCAGCGTGTTCGGCTGCAAGCCGGCGCCGTCGATTAAGCTCGCCACCAACACGCCGATGTATCGGCGGATGACCGACGACATGGACATCAACTGCGGCACCATCCTCGACGGCGAGGAGAGCGTGCAGGCGTGCGGGGCGCGCATTTTCGAGAGCATGCTGCGGGTTGCCTCCGGCCAGCGGACGCAGAGCGAGACCTTCGATTTCGGCGCCGCCGAGTTCGCGCCCTGGCAGCTTGGTGCCACGATGTAGGTGCAGTTCCTGCCACGTGCAGTTCGTTAATCCTGCGACGGTCCTGCAATGGCCGCCGCAGCGCTCAAGCCCTCTCCGCCCCCGAGGGCGGAGAGGGAGGTGAGCGTCGCCGCTTTCGGCGTGGAACCCGTTCCGCGTTAAGTCTCGCCGGGGACTTGTGCGCCTGCCGCCGCCAGGCGACGATGCGGCATGACCTGGTCGATCCTTGTGCACGATCCCGCAACAGGGGAACTGGGTGCGGCCGTGGCCTCCCGATTTTTCGCCGTCGGCGCTCTGTGCATCCATGTGGAGGGAGGGATTGCTGCCCTTGCGACCCAGGCGCTGATCAATCCGCTGTATGCGATCGAGGGCATGGCGCGGCTGCGGACGGGTGCTCCACCGGATGAGGTGGTGGCCGCGCTGGTCGGCCCCGATCCGGGGTTGAGCCAGCGGCAACTGCACATCGTCGATGCGCAAGGGCGGATCGGCCAGCATACCGGGGCAGATTGCGTCTGCTGGGCGGGAATGGTGCACGGGCATCGCGTCTCGGTGGCCGGCAACATGCTGGCCGGCCCGGCGGTGGTGGAGCGCACATTGTCCGGCTTCGCTGCGGCGACCGGCAGCCTGGCCGAACGGCTGCTGACTGCGATGGAAGCCGGCGAGGCAGCGGGCGGTGACAAGCGTGGCCGGCAATCCGCCGCGCTGAAGATCGGCTTTCGCGATCCTTACCCCAAGCTCGACATCCGCGCCGACGACCATCCGGATCCGCTGGCGGAGCTGGGGCGGCTCCATCGTGTCAGCCTGGAGCGGTTCGCAGTCTTCCGGCGCTTCCTGCCCGGCAGCATCTCCCGCTGGGGTGAACTGGACCGGGCGGTGATCGATGCAGCGATTGCACGCGACGGCGTGCCGCCCGGATAGCCGAACGCCTGTCGCTTGCTGGGCGAGGCAGGCGATGTAAGGTGACAGCTCAGGCCAACGATCCTGGCAGCCGGCAAATCGCAAGAACATCTGGGAGGCTTCCAATGCGCCACATGCTGCTGGCCGCCGCGTGTGCAATGGCGGTCTTGCGCTTCTCCGCCCCTGGCGCCGCGGCCGCGCAAGCTCCGCCAGGCGACGCCCCGCCAACCGGTACCCTGCATATCGGCCTGCGGGAGGATCCCGACCTGCTCGACCCCACGCTTGGTTCCAGCTATGTCGGCCGCATCGTGTTCGCCGGCCTGTGCGACAAGCTGTTCGATATCGATCCCAACCTGCATATTGTACCGCAGCTTGCCACCGGCTACGAATACAAGGACTCCACGCACCTGATTCTCCACCTTCGCAAGGGGGTGCTCTTCCAGGACGGCGAGAAGTTCGATGCCGAGGCCGTGAAATACAAACTGATGCGCGATCTGCACATCAAGGGCAGCATGCGCGCCGGCCAGATCAACGCCATCAAGTCGATCGACATCATCGACCCGCTGACCGTCGAACTGGTACTGAGCCACCCTTCCTCGCCGATGCTCGCCCAACTGGCCGGGCGGCCGGGCATCATGATCGCGCCTGAGGTCGCGAAAAAGGAAGGGGCGCAGTTCGGGCTGCATCCGGTCTGCGCCGGCCCGTTCAGCTTCGTTGAGCGGGTGCCGGAGGACAGGATCGAACTGCGGCGCTTCCCGGGCTACTGGAATGCAAAGGCGATCCATTTCGAGCGCGTGGTGTACCAGCCGATCACCGATTCCTCGGCGCGGCTGGCGGATCTGAGGGCTGGTGCGCTTGACCTGGTGGAATACATCGTGCCAACCGACGTGCCTGCGGTAAGACGCGACCCGAAGCTCAAGCTCGCGATGGATCATTCGCTCGCGTACGAAGGCATCACGTTCAACGTCAATAATGGCCCGGAGGCGAAATCCACTTCCGGCCAGAGCGCCCTTGTGCGGCGGGCGTTCCAGTTGGCGATCGACCCCAAGGCGCTGATCCAGGTTGTCTATGACGGCATGTACACCGCGGTCGCGCAGGGCAATCCGCCGAGTTCGCCGTACTATACCAAGTCGGTGCAGTCACCGGCCCGCAACGTGGCTACAGCGAAGGCGCTGCTGAAGCAGGCCGGAGTGACGCTGCCGGTGCCGGTGACGCTGACCATACCGACCAGCCCGGACCTGCAGCAGGCCGGGCAAGTGGTGCAGTCGATGGTGAAAGAGGCCGGATTTGACGTGAATATCCGCGCCCTGGAATTCGCCTCTTCCTTGCAGGCCGGTTACAGTGGCGACTTCCAGGCCTACATGATCGGCTGGTCGGGGCGGGTTGATCCGGACGGTAATACGTGGCCGTTCCTGCACACCGGCGGCACGTTCAACTACGGCCATTACTCCAGCCCCACGGTGAACAAGTTGCTGGATGATGCCGCCTTGTTACCGGCCTGGATCAGCGCCGCGCGCTGTACGCCAAGGTATGGGAGCAGGTTCAGAAAGACGTGCCGCTGATCTATCTCTGGAATCCAACCAACACCGTCGGCATGAAAAAGCGGCTGATGGGCTTCCAGCAGGTGCCGGACGGCATCATCCGCCCGCAAGGGATGTACATGGGGAAATAGCCGGGGTGTATTTCCGACCCCCGAGCGAGCCGCTATCGTGCTCGGTCCCGTCCGGAGACCATCATGCTGTTCGCGATCGTCTGCACCGACAAGCCGGCCAGCCTGGAGTTGCGGCTGGCGACGCGGCCGACCCATCTCGCCTACCTCACCACCTATAGGGAGAAGCTGGTGCAAGCCGGCCCGCTGCTCGATACGGATGGGCGGCCCTGCGGCAGCCTGCTGCTGGTCGAGGTCGCCGATCGCGCCGCCGCCGAGGGCTTCGCCGCCGGCGATCCCTATGCCAAGGCCGGGCTGTTCGAGAGCACCCTGATCCGTCCCTACCGGACCGTGTTCAAGGACGGCGAGTTGGCGGAGTGAATCACGGGCGATGAATTACTGGCTGGTGAAGACCGAACCTGAGGCTTTCTCCTGGGAGCAGCAGGTGGCGCGCCGCGTCGAGCCCTGGACCGGCGTGCGCAGCCATGCCGCCAAAAACTACCTCAAGGCGATGGCGGTGGGGGACCGGGCATTCTTCTACCATTCGCAGGTGGGCAAGGAGATCGTGGGCATCGTCGAGGTGGCGCGCGCGGCCTATCCCGACCCGACCGCCGAGGGCGGTGACTGGGTATGCGTCGATATGCGTGCGGTGGCGCCGATGCCGCGCCCGGTGACGCTGGTCGCGATCAAGGCCGACCCGGCGCTCGACGGATTGCTGCTGATCCGCCAGGGGCGGCTCTCGGTGCTGCCGGTTTCGGCGCCGCACTGGCGGCATATCTGCCGGCTCGGGGGCCTCGCCGGCGGATGAGGACGCTGTGCCGCGTGGAAGAAATCCCCGACGGCGGGGCACGCGGGTTCGACCCAGCGCCGGGCGGGTTCACCGGGTTGTTCGCGGTGCGCCGCGGCGGGCGCATCGTGGTCTATGTCAATTCCTGCCCGCATCTGGGCGTGCCGCTCGATTGGATGCCGGACCGTTTCCTCACTGCAAGCGGCGATCGCATCGTCTGCTCGACGCATGGCGCCGAGTTCCGCATCGAGGACGGGTTCTGCCTGCGCGGCCCCTGCGCCGGCCGGTCGCTGGAGGCGGTGCCGACGGCCCTGCGAGACGGGGTGATCCTGGTGCCGGAGGCGGCCGGACTATAGGGGCGGGGGCGATATCGCGTCGGAGAAGCGGGCCAGCCCCGCGAAGGGCTGGCCCTGACCTCTATCGGCGACGTATGGTCACCTTGATCCTGATGGATAAGGTGACCAATATCACCGGCAGAAGCCGGCGATGTTCGCTCATCGCTTGCTTCTCCGACTAGCCGCCGGTCAGCCCCGGCGGTAAGGGCGGCGCCGGAGACCACCTCCGGCGCCGCAACCATTTGAGCGTTAGTGCGGGTGCGGCACAACCGCCTACGATGCGACGCCTGCCTCTTCACCGATCCGGTGGCGCCTGGCCGCGTTCCTGGTGCGCGAGGCGACCGGGATGTAGGCTCCGGACGTCCGGCCCAGCAGAAGATGAGGGAGCGAGATGTCCGACGACCTGATCGAAGTGAAGCCCGCAATCGCCGCGCGCGCCCATGTCGATGCCGCCCATTACCGCACCATGGTCGAGCGCGCGCGCACGGCCCCCGACGCGTTTTGGGCCGAGCAGGCTCGGTGCATTCCCTGGATGCGCGCGCCGGCGCAGATCAAGAACACGCGCTTCGACGGCGAGGTGTCGATCCGCTGGTTCGAGGATGGCGTGCTCAACGCTTCGGCCGCCTGCTTGGATGCGCACCTAGACGCGCTCAGCGACCAGACGGCGATCCTGTGGGAGGGCGACGACCCCGCGGAGTCGAAGGCGATCACCTACCGCCAGCTTCACGAGCAGGTCTGCCGTCTGGCGAACGCGATGAAGCGCCTCGGCGCCAAGCGCGGCGATGTGGTCACGATCTATATGCCCATGGTGCCGGAGGCGGCGGTCGCGATGCTCGCCTGCGCGCGGATCGGCGCGATCCATTCCGTCGTGTTCGGCGGCTTCTCGCCCGACAGCCTCGCCAACCGCATCCAGGATTGCGCCAGCACGCTGCTGATCACCGCCGATGAAGGGCGGCGGGGCGGGCGGCACGTGGCGCTGAAGGCCAATGCCGACGCGGCCCTCGCGCAGTGCCCGACGATCAAGGACGTGATCGTCGTGCGCGTGACCGGGGCGGCGGTGCCGATGCAGGCGGCGCGCGACCACGATTATGCGACGCTGGTCGCCGAAGCCTCGGCCGAGTGCGCGCCCGAGCCGATGGGGGCGGAGGATCCGCTGTTCATCCTCTACACCTCGGGCAGCACCGGCAAACCCAAGGGGGCGCTTCACACCACCGGCGGCTATCTGGTGTGGGCGTCATTCACCCATCGGCTGGTGTTCGACTACCAGCCGGGCGAGGTCTATTGGTGCACCGCCGACGTGGGCTGGGTGACGGGGCACACCTACATCGTCTATGGCCCGCTTGCGAACGGCGCCGTCACGGTGATGTTCGAAGGCATTCCCAACTACCCGGACAGCTCGCGCTTCTGGCAGGTGGTGGACAAGCACAAGGTCAGCATCTTCTATACCGCGCCGACCGCGATCCGCGCGCTGATGCGCGACGGCGAGGCACCGGTGCGTCGCACCAGCCGCAAATCGTTGCGCATCCTCGGCACCGTCGGCGAGCCGATCAATCCCGAGGCGTGGCTGTGGTACTATCGCGTGGTCGGCGAGGAGCGCTGCCCGATCGTCGATACCTGGTGGCAGACCGAGACCGGCGGCATCCTGATCTCGCCACTGCCAGGTGCCACCGCGCTCAAGCCGGGATCGGCGACGCTGCCCCTGCCGGGCGTGGCACCCGTGCTGGTCGATGCGGAAGGGCGCCGCCTGGAAGGTGCGACGGAGGGCAATCTATGCATCGCCGACAGTTGGCCGGGACAGATGCGCACGGTGTTCGGCGATCATGCGCGCTTCGTGCAGACCTATTTCAGCACCTATCCGGGCCTCTATTTCACCGGCGATGGCGCGCGGCGCGACGCGGACGGCTATTGGTGGATCACCGGCCGGGTCGATGACGTGATCAACGTTTCCGGCCACCGGCTGGGGACCGCCGAGGTCGAGAGCGCGCTGGTGGCACACCCCAAGGTTGCCGAGGCGGCCGTTGTCGGCTTCCCGCATGAGCTGAAGGGCCAAGGCATCTATGCGTATGTCACGCTGATCGCGGAGGAGCAGCCCTCGGATGGGCTGCGGCTCGAACTGGTGGCATGGGTGCGGCGCGAGATCGGCCCGATCGCCTCGCCCGACGCGATCCAGTGGGCGCCGGCGCTGCCCAAGACGCGCAGCGGCAAGATCATGCGTCGCATCCTGCGCAAGATCGCCGCCGATGAGACCGACAGCCTGGGCGATACGTCCACGCTGGCCGATGCAACGGTGGTGACCGAGCTGGTGGTGAACCGCGTGCGGTAACAGCGGCGGGCAGGACGAGAATACGAGGGGCGATGGCAGGCGAGGTCGTCACGATCACGGAGCGCAGGGCGGCGGAGGTCGCGCGCAGGCGGTCGGTCCTGCCGGGCCTGCGCACGCGGCTCGCCGAACATGCCCGCGCGCATGGCGGGCGGTATCTGCTGTTCGGATCGGCGGCGCGCGATGCCCTGCGCCACGACAGCGACATCGATTTGCTGCTCGATTTCCCGATCGAGGCTCAGTCGGAGGCGTGGCGCTTCGCGGAGGCGGCGTGCTGGGCGCTCGATCTCGATCCCGACATCCAGCCAATGCCGCGTGAAGGCAGCGCGTTCCTCGCGCATATCCGGCCGCAGATCGTCGTGCTCGGATGAATGGCGTCCGGCGGCTCGGCCCGACGATCGCGGCGTTTCGCCGCGTCATCGACGCCGCCGGCTGACCGCGCCGCTATACCGATCGGTATAGCGCAGGCGAGCGGGCGCGAAGGTCACCCTCCCTATCTTGGCGTCCTCGGGCGATGTCGAGGCCCGATGCCAGGGAGATCAAAAATGTCGTCACCCACTCTCACCCCCCGCCGGCTTGCGCTCGGCACGGTGCTCGCGATGGCGCTCGTCGCCCCCGCGCTCGCGGCACCCACCGCCAACGCGGCAGCATCCGCCAACGAACAGGCCGAGACCGCCGGCGTGCAGGTGGCGCGCGTGGCACCCGAGGCCGCAATCCGCGCCGCCGAAGCCAAGGCCGGCGGTCGCGCCGTCTCGTTCGGGCTGGAGCACACCGCGACCATCAACGCCTACGAAGTGCTGGTCGCCAATTCGGCCGGCGCGCTGAACAGGGTGGACGTCAACCCGACCACGGGTGCCGCGACGATGGCCGGCCCAGCCAGCCCGGACGCGGTCGCAGCCGACGGGCTGCCGGCCTCCGCGATCGGGCAGGCGGCCGGAGCGCAGACCCCGCTTGCGGATGCGGTGCAGTCGGCCGAGGCCGCCGGCCAGGGCCGCGCGTTGGAGGGCGGCTACACGCTCGATCAGGGACGGCTGGCGGTGAGCGTCGATGTGGTGGGAGCGAACGGCGGCAGCCGGACGTTCGGCATTGATGCGCAGAGCGGCAAGCCGATCCAATTGGCGCAGTTGGAAACGCAGAACTCCGACCAGGAAGCGAACGACGGCGGACACCGCGGCCAGCACGAAGGCAACGGCCCGGATCACGAGCACGACGGCCAGGATCAGGGTTCCGAAGGCAACTGACCCACCCGACCCCGGTGCTGGCCCCGGCCGGCACCGGATCGCGCCCTGAAGTTCGCGTCCTGGGGGCCGCATGAAGATTCTGGTGATCGAGGACGACGCCGAGACCGCCGACTACATCGCCGACGGGCTGCGGGAGCACGGCCACACCGTCGATGTCGCGCGCAACGGCCGCGACGGGCTGTTCCACGCGGCCGGCGGCGGCTACGCGGTCGCGGTGGTGGACCGGATGCTGCCGGGGATCGACGGCGTGGGCTTGGTGCGCACGATCCGCGCTGCCGGCGTGACCATGCCAGTGCTGTTTCTGTCCGCCCGCGGCTCGGTTCCCGACCGCGTGAGCGGGCTGGAGGCGGGCGGCGATGACTACCTGGTGAAGCCGTTCGCGTTTGCCGAGCTGCTGGCGCGCGTCACGGCACTCGCCCGCCGCCCGCACGGCACCGCGCCCGAGACGGTGCTGCGGGTGGGCGATCTGGAGATGGATTTGCTGGCGCGACGCGTGCAGCGCGCGGGCCGGCCGATCGACCTGCAGCCGCGCGAGTTCCAGCTTCTGGAATTCCTGCTGCGCCACGCGGGCCAGGTGGTGACGCGCACGATGCTGCTGGAAGGCGTCTGGGAGTTCCATTTCGATCCCCAGACCAACGTGGTCGATACCCATATCAGCCGGCTGCGCGGCAAGATCGAGCCCGGCTTCGGCGCACCCCTGATCCACACCGTGCGCGGTGCCGGCTACGTGATCCGTGCGCCGGATTAGGTTGGCAGTTCCGGGGTTCGTCGGCACCACCGCGTTCCGGCTGGCGCTCGCCAATGCCGTCGTGTTTGGACTGGCGACGGCGGCGGTGTTCCTGCTGCTGTTCGTGGGCGCGCGTGCGCGAGTGCTGGCTCAGCTCGACAGCGGCATCGCGCTCGACCGGCGCACGCTGGTCAGCACGTTTGAGGACCAGGGGGCGGCCGGGCTGGCCGCTGCCATCGAGCGGCGCGTCGAAAGCGCGAATGAGGGACAGGATTTCTATCTGCTTCGCGACGCGGCGGGGCACCGGGTCGCCGGTAACCTGCCGTCCCCCATCCCCGCCCAGACCGGGTTTTTCTGGCAGCACGTCCCGGGCAGCGACGCGGCCGAGGACGGCGTGCTGCGTATCGAGGCACGGATGCTGCCCAACGGCTGGCAGTTGCTGGTCGGGCGCAGCCCGGTGCGGCTCGCCGATCTCGAGGAGATTTTCCTCTCGGGCCTGGTCTGGACCGAAGTCGGCATCTTCGTGCTCGGCATCGGCCTGGGCACGCTGGCCGGCAGGCGGGTGCTGCGTGGGGTGGCGCTGATCTCGGAGGAGGCGGGGCGGATCGGCGCGGGCGAGCTTAGCCGGCGCATCCCCCCGATTCCGGGCGGCGGCGAGATCGCGCGCATCGGGCAGGCGGTGAATTTGATGCTGGACCGGATTGGCACGCTGACCGACCGACTGCGGCAGGTGACGGATGATGTCGCGCATGATTTGCGCACGCCGCTCGGGCGGCTGCGCCAAGGGCTCGAACGAAGCGCGATGCAGCCGGGCGACACGGCGGCGCTGCGCGCGGGGATCGAGCACGCGCTGGCCGAGACCGACGCGATCATCGCCACCTTCAACGCGCTGCTGCGGATCGCCCAGATCGAGGCGCAGGAGCGGCGGGCCGGGTTCACGTCGGTCGATCCCGGTGCGCTGCTGCGGCGGCTTGCGGACGCCTACGGGCCGAGTGCCGAGGACAAGGGACACGCACTGACGGTGCAGGCACGTCCCGGCCTGCGCATCGCCGGCGATACCGACCTGCTCGGGCAGATGATCGCGAACCTGATCGAGAACGCGCTGCGCCACACGCCGCCGGGCAGCCGCATCAGGCTCTCGGCCGGGCTGGAAGCGGAGGGTGTCGCGGTGACGGCCGCCGATGACGGCCCCGGTATCCCGCCCGAGGCACGCGAGCCGGTGCTGCGCCGGTTCGTGCGGCTGGATGCAAGCCGGGGCGCGCCGGGAAGCGGTCTCGGCCTCGCTTTGGTGAAGGCGGTCGCCGACCTGCACGGGGCCACCCTGCGACTTCAGGACAATCGGCCGGGATTGCGCGTCACGCTATGGTTTCCGCCGGTACCCCGATAATTCCTTTGCCAGAACGAATGAATATCGGGTGGGTCGCGCGGCCAAAATCGATGCACCGAGCCAGCCGACAGACCCACCTCTCTGAGCAACCGGATAGTTCATTGACACTTTGGACCGGACACATCGTTGACAAGTTCCCCGGTTTGTTCACACGCCCCTTTGGCTGAAGTTGGACACCAAGAATCCGAAAGGGTTTGATTAGGAACGCGAATTCGGAAAATTCAGGGGCGCGTGGCACCACGCCGCGGGCGTCCGCGACGCGGCGGCGGTCGCGCTGGTGCCGCGATCGGTGGCGGCGTCGCGTTCGGCAACTGGCGCACCAACGGCGGCAGGGCGACGCCAGCGGCCTTGAACACGCCACCGGCGCAACCTGGCGCGTGAGGCCGCAGCAGGAAGCGCTTGGTCGCTTGCTCGACCGTCATCTGCTCGACGCGATCGAGGTCGCGCACGATATCGCCCCACTCCGCAGTCACGTCTGCGGCGGCCAGTCGCTCGTCGAGTTCCTTGCGCAGCAGCAGGGCGAGGAACGAACAAAACAGGTGGCCGGCGATGGCGGCGTCGGATTGATGGTAGATCGGTCGCGTCTCCAGGATCGACTTTGCCGTCCTAAAAATGGCCTCCACTTTCCAGAGCTGCCGGTACGCTAGGGCAACCGAGAGGACAGGAAGCTTGCTGTTGGTGCGTAGCACGTAAAGCCCATCGAAGCGGGCGTCCTCGGTGATCCGGTCGGCGTCGATTTCGAAGTGCCCCTCGCACGGGGTAGCGAGAAACCGGCGATAGCCGGCGTTGCCGACCAACCCCTTGTCGCCTTGCTGCAGCTTCAGCCGCAGGCTCTCGACGATGGCGGCACGGGCAGCGGCGTCTCGCCGCGCCTCCTCGGGGTTGAAGCAGACCACGTAGCGGCGCGGCCTGGTCCCAGGCCCCCAGTCACCGACCACCACCTCCTTGACCTCCAGCGCCGTCTCCGCCCCGCGTGCGCGCGGGATAATCAGCGGCACCATCGGCTTGCGGTCGGCCAGCACGACCTGGCGCACCTCGCTGTCACTGCGTTCGCGCGCGCCGAGGATGTACTCGATGCCGCGCGCCTCCAACTCGCTGATCTTCGTGTGGTCTCCTGGCCAAGCGCCTCGTGCGGCCGCTCATCGTTGTAGAGCGCCCGGAAGCGATCAAAGCGCTGCTGCTGCGCCGCCAGCGACCCCGCCGGCGGCGCCGCCGTCTCCGCCTTCAGCGTCCCGTGCATCCGCTGATGCCGCCCGTTCTGCTGCGGCGATCCCGGCTCGATCCGCTCCAGCCGGATGCCCAGCTTGACCCACTTCACCGCCAGCCGCGTCAGCCCACCCGCGCCGCCGCCGGCAAACGGCGGCCCGTTATCCGAGCGCAGCGCCCACGGCAGACCATAGCGGCGAAACGCCGCATCCGTGACCGCCTCCACTTCCGCCGCCCGCGGCGCCACCGCACGGCAGGCGAGCAAGTAGCGGCTGTCGGCATCGCTCAGCGTCAGCGAATCGCAGCGCTCTCCGTCGCCGGTGCGAAACCAGCCCTTGAAGTCGATGCACCACAGATCGTTCGGGGCCCCCACCGGCCCAAACGGCCGGCTCAGCGGCAGCGGCTGCCGCCGCCGTCGCTACGTGCGAACCAGCCCCTCCCGACGCAACAGATCGCCCATCGACGATGCTGCCGGCCACGCCGTCCCCGGCGCCCGCCGCCCCAGCACCGCGCGCAGCTTCTTCGGCCCCCAGCTCGGGTGCTCGCCGCGCAGCGCCACAATCGCAGCCGCGATCGCCGCATCCATCGCTCGCCCCGGCCGCTGCGGCGCCCGCGAGCGCGGCTCCAACCCCGCCAAACCCTCCGCCCGATACCGCCGCAGCAGCTCATACCCCCACTGCCGGCTGATCCCGAACCCCTCGCACAACGACGTCATCGTCTCTTCGCCTTCAAGACACGCCGACACAAACCGAACCGTCTCATCCAAAACACAGGTCTCCTCGAATGGCATCGGCCAAGCCCCCCTTTGCCGACTAGGAAACCTGTCAACGATGTCACCGGTCTACTTCGTCAACGATCTATCCGGTTCAGACCTCTCCCCGACCCTCTCCCCCCGCAAGCGCGGGCGGAGAGGAAGAATGGCAGTCACGCACAATTCATGTCGCATCGAGGGATGCCCCGGATTGCGCATCGCCGCCGTTGACAGCGGGACGGTTTCCGCCGAGCCTAGGTCTTTCCCAGGGGTGCCCCGGCAAGGGGCTGAGACACCGATGGCCGGGGGCGGCGCGGGAACCCTGAACCTGATCCGGATCATGCCGGCGGAGGGACGGGAAGCCTCGATCGACCCGCAACCCAACCCGTCCCGCCGGTCGAGGAGAGCACGATGACTCACCAGCAGAAGCCCAGCGCCGTCACCACCGGCCCGATCATCGGCTCGCAAAGGGTCTATTCCAGCCCCGAGGCGCGACCCGACATCGCCGTGCCGTTCCGTGAAGTGGTGCTCGATCCCTCGGCCGCCGAGCCGCCGCTGCGGCTTTACGACACGTCCGGCCCATACACCGATCCGGCGGCGCGCATCGACCTCGAAGCCGGGCTGCCGCCGGTCCGTGCCGCGTGGCTGGCGCCGCGCGGGTTCGGCGCGGTCGCGGCGCGGGCGGTGCGCGACGAGGACAATGGCGGGGCGAGCGGCGAGCGGCTGGTGCCGCCGTGCCCGGCGGAGATGCGGGTGCTGGCCGGCCAGGTCGGGCAGCGGGTGACGCAGTACGAGTTCGCGCGCGCCGGCATCATCACCGAGGAGATGATCTACGTCGCCCACCGCGAAAATCTGGGCCGCGCCGCGATCGCCGAGGGGGCCGCCGAGCGGCGTGCCGACGGCGAGGATTTCGGCGCCGCGATTCCGGAGTTCGTGACCCCGGAATTCGTGCGCGACGAGATCGCGCGCGGCCGCGCGATCATTCCCGCCAACATCAACCATCCCGAGCTGGAGCCGGTCATCATCGGCCGCAACTTCCTCGTGAAGATCAATGCCAATATCGGCAATTCCGCGGTCACGTCCGGCGCTGCCGAAGAGGTCGAAAAACTGGTCTGGGCGATCCGCTGGGGCGCGGACACCGTGATGGACCTCTCGACCGGGCGCAACATCCACAACATCCGTGGCTGGATCCTCCGCAATTCGCCGGTGCCGATCGGCACCGTGCCGATCTACCAGGCGCTGGAGAAGGTGGACGGCGAGCCGGAGAAGCTGAGCTGGGAGGTGTTTCGCGACACGCTGATCGAGCAGGCGGAGCAGGGGGTGGACTACTTCACCATCCATGCCGGCGTGCGGCTCGCGCACGTGCCGCTGACCGCGCGGCGCGTCACCGGCATCGTCAGCCGCGGCGGCTCGATCATGGCACGCTGGTGCCTGTCGCATCACCGCGAGAGCTTCCTCTACGAGCGGTTCGACGAGATCTGCGACATCATGCAGCGCTACGACGTTTCTTTTTCCCTCGGCGACGGCCTGCGGCCAGGCTCGCTGGCCGACGCCAACGACGCGGCCCAGTTCGCCGAGCTGGAGACGCTGGGAGAACTGACCAAGATCGCCTGGGCGAAGGGCTGTCAGGTGATGATCGAGGGCCCCGGCCACGTGCCGATGCACAAGATCAAGGTCAACATGGACAAGCAGCTCGCCGAATGCGGCGAGGCGCCGTTCTACACGCTGGGGCCGCTGACCACCGACACCGCACCTGGTTACGATCACATCACCTCGGCGATCGGGGCGGCGATGATCGGCTGGTTCGGCACCGCGATGCTCTGCTACGTGACGCCGAAGGAGCACCTCGGCCTGCCCAACCGCGACGACGTGAAGACCGGCGTCATCACCTATCGCATCGCCGCGCACGCCGCCGACCTGGCGAAGGGCCATCCGGCGGCGCGGCTGCGCGACGATGCGGTGAGCCGCGCGCGGTTCGAGTTCCGCTGGGAGGACCAGTTCAATCTCTCGCTCGACCCCGACACGGCGCGCAGCTTCCACGACGAGACGCTGCCCAAGGACGCGCACAAGGTGGCGCATTTCTGCTCGATGTGCGGCCCCAAGTTCTGCTCGATGAGGATCACGCAGGATCTGCGCGCGGAGGCGGAGCGAATGGCCGGGATGGAGGCCAAGAGCGCCGAGTTCCGCGAACGCGGCGGCGCCCTCTACGTGCCCGACACGGCGGCCGCGGACTGACACGAGCGCCGGTACGTGATGACCCATTTGGCGTTGGTGAGTTCGCCGCTGTCCCCCACCTCACCAAACCCTCTCCGCCCCCAGGGCCGGAGAGGGCAGCCATGATCGAGCCGCGCGCGGCGCTGGAGGCGGCGGGCGCGCTGCCCGATGCGGAGATCGACATCGGGCAGACGGCGCTGCTGCTGGGGCGCATCGATGCGCCCCAGGCGGACTGGCGCGCGGCTTTTGCGCATCTATCGGAGCTTGCGCGCGACATCGTGGCGGTGGCCGCCGGAGCGGGCGAGGCGGCGACGGCGCGCCTCACGGCGCTCGCGGGGATCATCACCGAGCGGCACGGGTATCGGGGCGACACCGAGACCTACGATGACCTCGCCAATGCCAATCTGATCCGCGTGATCGAGCGCCGGCGCGGGATGCCGGTGGCACTGGGCGTGGTGTGGCTGCATTGCGCGCGCGCCGCCGACTGGCCGGCCTACGGGATCGATTTTCCCGGCCACTTCCTGCTCGGCATCGGCGGCCGCGGCGGCCCGCTGGTGGTCGACGTGTTCGCCGGCGGCGAGGCGCTGGATGTGCGCGCGCTGCGGACGCTGCTCAAGCGCGTCGAAGGATCGGAAGCCGAGCTGCGGCCCGACATGCTGGCGCGCATGGACGCACGCGCGGTGCTGGTGCGGTTGCAGAACAACATCAAGCTGCGGCGATTGCAGGCGGGCAGGCTGGCAGAGGCGCTTGCCTGCGCGGAGGACATGCTGCGGCTGGCACCCGATGCCGCGGCGCTGTGGCGCGAGGCGGCGCTGCTCAACCAGCGGCTCGGTCACGTGAATGCGGCGCTGCGATGCTTTGGCCGCTATCTCGACCTGGCACCCGGCGGCGCCGCCGCGGCGCGCGCGCGTGCCGCGATGGAGGAACTGCGCGCACGCCTCAACTGATCCGAGGGAAAGATGCCCGGCAAGCTGAAGGTCGCGGTCCAGATGGACCCGATCGAGAGCATCAGCATCGACGCCGATTCGAGCTTCGCGCTGATGCTGGAGGCGCAGCAGCGCGGCCATGCGCTGTGGCACTACGAGGTGCGGCAGATGACGCTGCGCGAGGGCGTGATCGCGGGCGAGCGGCGACGCGAGCGCCTGACCGCCGTCGCGCGGACGGTCTCGGTTCGACGCGAGCGCGGCCGGCACTACGCATTCGGCAAGTCCGGACGCGTCGATCTCGCAACGATGGACGTGGTGCTGATGCGACAGGACCCGCCGTTCGATATGGCCTACATCACCGCGACCCATATGCTGGAGCACATCCATCCGGCGACGCTGGTGGTGAACGATCCGCGTGCGGTGCGCGACGCGCCGGAAAAACTGCTGGTCACGCACTTCCCCGAGCTGATGGCGCCGACGATGGTGACCTGGGATGTCGAGGCGATCCGCGCCTTCCGCCGCGAGCACCGCGACATCATCGTCAAGCCGCTATTCGGCAATGGCGGCGCCGGCGTGTTCCGCATTCGCGAGGACGACGAGAATCTCGGCTCGCTGCTGGAGATGCACTTCGCCCGCTCGCGCGAGCCGCTGATGATCCAGCGCTACGAGCCGGCGGTGCGGCAGGGCGACAAGCGCATCATCCTGGTCGATGGCGAGCCGATGGGGGCCATCAACCGCGTGCCCCTGGCCGGCGACGCACGCAGCAACATGCACGTCGGCGGCCGCGTCGAGAAGAGCACGATGAGCGCGCGCGATCTGGAGATTTGCGCGCGCATCGGCCCCTATCTGCGCCAGCACGGACTGATCTTCACCGGCATCGACGTGATCGGCGACTGGCTGACCGAGATCAACGTGACCTCGCCCACCGGCATCCAGGAGATCGCGCGCTTCGACGGCACCGATCTGGCGGCCGCGATCTGGGACGCGATCGAAGCGAGGCGCGCGCTGTAGCGCGGGCGCCGATCGCGGGTTGCGCGCCTTGCGGGCCACGGGATTCACACTCCCCCTGGAGGCGGAGAGGGAGCCGGGCCGGAGCAGGTCGCCGCCGGCCGAAAGAACAGGACCGGATCAGGACGGCGGCAGGCTAGGAACAGGGCTGGATCAGGCTCGCCGCCGGCCTGAGAACAGGGCTGGATCAGGGCGTTGCTGCCTGAGAACAGGGATATATCGGGCTCGCCGCAGCCCCACCCCATCGCTTCACTCCCGCCACAAACCGCCCGTCTCCGTCTTCCATGAGAAAATCCACTTGCTCGCCTCGCTCGGCGCCCCGAGCCGCGGTGGAGTACCACTAACATTCCGCGTGCGTCGTGTCAATGAAACTAAGCAACACGTTGGCGCTGGCGTGCGCCGCCGCGGCAGCGGCGACCTGATCGCGTGTTGCCGCGGCGCGCCCGCAGGGGCTACAGCCCCCTCTCGCAACCGATGGCGTGCCGGCATGGACCTCAAGGACCACATCCGCTCGATCCCGGATTTCCCGAAGCCCGGCATCCTGTTCTACGACATCTCGACCTTGCTGCGCGACGCCGACGCCTGGCAGGTGACGATGGGGCGGATGGCGGCGGCGGTGCGCCGGCACCATCCGGACCTGCTGGCCGGCATCGAGAGCCGCGGCTTCCTGGTCGCGGCTCCCTTGGCGCTCAAGCTTGGGTGCGGAATTCGTCATGTTGCGCAAACGTGGCAAGCTGCCCGGCGAGACGGTCGGCCTCGATTACGGGCTGGAATACGGCCGCGACCGGATCGAGCTGCAGGCCGATGCGGTCTCGCCGGGGCAGCGCGTGGTGGTGGTCGATGACCTGCTGGCGACCGGCGGCACGATGGCGGCGGGGATCGCCCTGCTGCGCCAGCGCGGCGCCCTCGTGCCGGCGGCGGCGGCGCTGATCGAGCTCACCTTCCTGGGCGGGCGGGGGAAGCTCGACGTTCCGGTGAGCACCCTCGTCAGCTACGATACGTGAAGAGATGGCAACGGTCGCCGGTTCTGCTAGGCTCGCCCGGCACTGAGGGAGGACCGGGGACCCATGAAACTCAGAACCGTGCTCGCGGCGGCGAGCGTTCTCGCCTGCGCCGGCTGGATTTTGGCGGCGCCGGCCCGCGCCGAGGGCACGCTGGTGGTCAGCATCGCGGCCGACCCCACCGGCTTCGACCCCGAAGCGATCGCCAACAACACCTCCGGCTTCGTGATGGCCTGCGTCTATCACTCGCTGGTGAGCTATAAGCCTGGCACGACAGAGACCGAACCGGGTCTCGCCAAGAGCTGGGACATCTCCTCCGACGGTCTGACCTACACCTTCCACCTGCGCACCGGCGTCAAGTTCCAGGACGGCACGCCATTCAACGCGCATACCTATGTCCAGACCTTGGATCGACAACTCAAGAAATCCGATCCGAACTACATCTACAACACCGGACCGGTCGAGGGATACATCGACTTCACCTTCGGCAACGTCGCCTCCTACAGCGCGCTCGACGACAACACCGTGCAGTTCAAGCTGAAGGCGCCCTCGGCACCGTTCCTGGCGAGCCTGGCGATGGTGTGGAACGGCGTCGTCAGCTATCCGGCGGCGGCGAAGTGGGGCAAGGATTTCCGCAACCATCCGGTCGGCACCGGGCCGTTCATCTTCAAGGAGTGGCGCTCCCGCGACCAGATCTCGCTCGACGCCAACCCCGACTACTGGAAGGACAAGGTCAAGCTCTCGCACCTGGTGTTCAAGGAATATCCGGATCCGCAGGCGGCCCTGCTCGCGCTCAAGCGCAACGAGACGCAGATCATGGGCGACGTCGCCACACAGGTCGTGCCGGCGCTGCGCGGCGACCGCAACATCCATGTGTTGACGCAGCCGGGGCTGACCGTCAGCGGCATGGCGATGCCGAACGACACGCCGCCCTTCACCGATTTTCGCGTGCGCCAGGCGCTCAACTACGCGGTGGACAAGAACGCGATCAACAAGGCGCTGTATGCGAGCCTGGCGGTGACGCTGAACTCGCCGCTGCCGGAAAGCCAGTGGGGCTATGACAAGTCGCTCAAGCCCTACCCGTACGATGTCGCGAAGGCCAAGGCGCTGCTCAAGGCGGCGGGTGTCAAGCTGCCGATGAATGTCGAGCTGCTCACCTACAACACGCCGCGTGGCTACAATCCCGCGGGGCCGGATCTGGCGGTGGCGTTGCAAGGCTACTTCAAGAAGATCGGCATCAATGCGGCGGTGCGTAAGATCGACATGGGCGCCTTCCTGGCCCAGACGCGCTCGGGCAAGTATCACGGGCTGTTCGCCACCGGCTGGAGCGGCGACAACGGCGATCCCGACAATTTCGTGGGCGAGCTGTTCAACTCGAAATACATGCCGGTCGGGGACACCTCGCACTACCACAGCCCGGAGGCGAACGCGCTGATGGACAAGGCGGTTGAAACGTCCGATGTAGCGCAACGCACGGCCATGTACAAGAAGGTGCAGGCGATCATCATGCACGACGCACCCTGGGTGTTCGTCAACTCCACGCTGCAGGTCCGCGCGGCGCGCAATTCGGTGCAGGGCTTCCAGCTCAATCCGACGCAGATGTTCTTTGACATGGATCAGGTCTCGCTGACGAAATAGCGGAGATAAGGCGGCTATCCGGACGCCGCACCGCGCGGCAGTGCCTAGGTGGATTTCGCGATTGCATGTCAAAAACGGCGGTTGGTGACCTGATCGACAACATGATACTGGTGCTCGGGGCGGCGCGCTCGGGCACCACTTGGCTCGGCAAAATCTTCGACAGCCATCCGGATGTGCTCTACCGGCACGAGCCCGATACGATCGAGCGCGAGGTCAGCCCGGACGCGGTGCAATCGCACGATTTCGCCTGCCAGGAGGCGGCTGTGCGCGACTATCTGCGGCAGGTCGTTGCAGTCCGCAGCCTCAAATCGGCCGGGCAGTTCCCGGTGTTCCCGAAATCCTATCTCTCCCGCCCCGCACATCTGGCGCAACTCGCTCTGATCTCGGCACTTCGCGGGGCCGAACGAGTCCGGCCGCTGGCGTCGATCATGCACTCGGTGCCGGTGCCTGACTTCATCGGCTGGGCGGCCGCCGGACCGCCGCGACTGGTGATGAAGTCGGTCAGCTCGTGCCGATGCGCGGGCCTCTACGCTCAGGCGCTGCCAAATTCCCGCATCGTGTACATCCTGCGCGATCCCTGGGGGCAGGTCGCGTCCATGATGCGTGGGGTAACGCTCGGCAAGCTCGATGCGCGCAACAGCCTTCACGGGATATGGGAGTGGGAGGATGCGGCGCGCCACGGGCTCACCCGTTCCGTGTTCGAGCAACTGCCGCTGATCGAGCAGTTCGCCTGGTTTTGGGCGGTGGCGAACGAGACGGCGATTGCCGATCTGGCCGGCTGCCGGAACGCGCACATTGTCACCTATAGCGATCTCTGCGACGACCCGATCCGAATCACGCGGGAGATCTTTGGTGCCGTGGGGCTCGACTGGTCCGCGCAGACCGAGGCATTCATCGCGCGCAGCACGCACGCTTCGGGCGATGCCGGCTATTTTCGCGTCGTCCAGAACACGGCGGCGGTGAGCCGGCGCTGGCGCACCGAATTGCCGCAGGAGGATCAGCGCCGCATCCTGGCGGTGCTCGAACGCACGCGGTTTGCTTCGTACCTGCCCGCACTGAGCGAGGCGCTGCAGCCGGCCTGATCCGTCCGTCAGCCGAGGAAACGGGCAAGCGCCGCGTTGAATGCTTCGGCTCGCTCGAAATAGGGCGAGTGTCCGCAGCCGGGGATCAGCACCGCCGTGCTGCCCGTGCGGGCCGCCAGGGCTGCCGCCGCGGCGGGGGGAAACACGACATCCTCCTCGCCGGCCACCCACAGTACCGGCATTCGCAGGTCGTCCAGAACCTCCGGCCCACGCGCGCGCAGGGCACCGAGTGCCGCCCGCATCGCTTCCTTGTCGGCGATGCCGGCGCTGTCGTCGATGTGACGATACAGCAGGTGCAACGCCGGCTGCTCCCGCGCCGCCCGCGCGCCCATCGCCGGATGCACGCCCATCGCCGCGTGCTCGGCGATCGCGGCCTCGGAGCGTGCGCGCCAGGCGCCGACATCCACCACCCGGTTGTAGTCGATCGTGCCGGAGGTCGCCGACATCACCAGCCCGCGCACCCGGCCGGGTGCGCGCAGTGCCGTCTCCAAGCAGGTCCAGCCGCCCATCGACTGCGCGACCAGCAGGGCATCCGCCACGACGAGGTGATCGAGCAGCGCCAGCAGATCATCGGCGAAGGCGGCCGGCCCGAGCGGCGGCGCGGCGTCGCGCGAGGGCAGGAAACCGCGATGGGCGAAGGCGATGCACGTGAACCGTGCCACGAACGCCGCCACCTGCTGCCACCACGAGAGATGGCTGCCGCCCAAGCCATGCGCGAACACCAGCGCCGGGCCCTCGCCGGTCGCTTCGTAATAGAGCCGCCCGCCGGCACGCTGCAAAAATCCGCGCCGGCGCGGCACGCCGGCCAACGCGGACTCTATGACCACCGGCAGCATTGCGGCAAAACTCATCGACTACCCTCCGTCACCGGCTCGCGCGGCGCGGGTCGAGTTGGTCGCGCAGCGCGTCGCCGACCAAGTTGAAGGCGAGCACGACCATGAAGATCGCCAGCCCCGGAAATGTCGCGATCCACCAGGCAGTGAGGAAATAGCTTTGCCCGTCCGCCAGCAGCGCGCCCCAGTCCGGCGAAGGCGGCTGCGCGCCGAGGCCGAGGAACGACAGCCCCGCCGTCTCCACCACCACCGATCCGGCCTGCAGGGTCGCCATCACCAGCACCGGCGAGAGGCTATTGGGCAACACGTGGCGCAGCATGATCCGCAGTGGTCCGGCCCCCACCGAGCGCGCCGCCCACACGTAGTCCAGCGCCTGCACCGCCAGCACCTGCCCGCGCATCAGCCGCGCGTATTGCGGCGTATAGATGATGCCGATCGCGATGATCGCGTTGGTGAAGCTCGGCCCGAGGGCGGCGACGATGATCAGCGCGAGCAGCAGATAGGGGAACGCCAGCAGCACGTCGGTGAGCCGCATGATCGCGGCGTCCACGCCGCCGCCGAGAAAGCCCGCGACCAGGCCGAACCCGCCGCCCACCGCCAGCGCCAGCCCGTCGGCGACCACGATCGCTGCCAGCGCGTAGCGCGAGCCGAAGATCACCCGGCTCAGCACGTCGCGGCCGTACTGGTCGGCGCCGAGCAGGTGATCGAACGAGGGTGGTGAGAGTGCCGCCGAGAGATCCTGGTCGGCCGGATCGTAGGGTGCCACCAGGGGCGCGAGCACGGTGAGCATCAGGAACAGGGCTGCGATCACGAGCCCGATTCGCGCCCCTGTCCGGCGGAGCGCCCGCCGCAGCGCCCGGTCCGGCGGCGCCGGCGTCGCGGCGACGGCAACCGCGGCGCCGCTCATGCGCGGCTGATCCGCGGGTCGAGCACCGCGTAGCTCAGATCGACCAGCAGATTGACCACCACGAACAGCGCGGCCGTGAACAGCGCGCCTGCCTGCACCACTGGATAGTCGCGCTCCAGGATCGCCTGGACCATCAGCCGGCCGAGGCCGGGCAGGGAGAAAATGGTCTCGGTCAGCACCGCGCCGGAGAGCAGGATGCCGAGCTGCAGCCCGATCACGGTCACGATCGGGATCGCCGCGTTGCGCAGCACGTGCCGCGTCACCACGCGCGCCCCCGAAAGCCCCTTGGCGCGGGCGGTGCGTACATGGTCGAGCGTGCCCGCCGCCGTCACCTCGGCGCGGGTGATGCGCGTGATGAGCGCAAGCGGGACCCCCGCCAGCGTGAACGCCGGCAGCAGCAAATAATGGATGCTGGCCCAGATCATCGCCGGATTGCCGGTGATCAGGCTGTCCACCACGGTCATGCCGGTGATCCGCGCCGGCTCCATCCCCACGGGCATCTGGCCGCCGATCGGCACCCAGCCGAGCCAGGCGGCGAACACCAGCAGCAGCATCAGCCCGAGCCAGAAGATCGGCATGGAGACGCCGAACAACGTCAGCGTCATCACCGCGCCATCGAAGCGGCTGTCCTTCCACACCGCGGTCAGCACGCCGAGCGGCACACCGATCAGGGTCGCGATGGCGAGTGAGGTGAGCGAAAGCTGCAACGTCACCGGGAACGCCGTCAGCACGTCCTGCAACGCCGGGTGGTTGCTCTGCAACGAGATGCCGAGATCGCCGCGCAGCGCGCCGAACAGGAAGCGCCCGTACTGCACCCAGATCGGTTGGTCGAGGCCGAGCTGGCGGCGCAGCCGCGCCAGTCCCGCCGCGGTCGCGTGATCGCCGAGCAACATCTGTGCCACGTCCCCCGGCAGCAGGTGCATGGTGACGAAGACGACGACGCTGACGCCGACCAGCACCAGCACCAGCTGCCCGACCCGGCTCGCGACGTATGGTCCCATCTCAGCGGGCACCCGGCAGCGGACGCGGCCGGCCGGCCGCGTCCACCGCGACCATCACGAACTGCGCCTCGGTCACCTTGATCCGCGCGCCCTCGCCCTGGCGCAGCGCCCAGACGCCGACATCGAAGGTCGCGGAGGTGCGTCCGGCGCGGACCAGCTCGGTGTAGCAGCACACCACGTCGCCCACTTTCACCGGCTGCAGGAACGAGAGGTGCGAGACGGCGGCGGTGGCGACCCGCCCGTGCGCCCGGGCGCGCGCGCTCATGCCGGCGGCGAGGTCCATCAGCGACATGATCCAGCCGCCGAAGATGTCGCCTGCCGGATTGGTGTCGGCGGGCATGGCGACCGTGCGCAACGCCAACTCGCCGCGTGGCGCGGCGTGCGGGGCGTCGTCGTCGGGGGCGGCGTCGGCCATGCGCCGTTCTAGACGACCGGCTGCGATCGCTCCAAGCTGTCAGGCGTGCAAAGGGGGAGGCATCATGGCGGAGACGGCGAGGCGGGCGGAAGCGGCAGCGGAGTTCCTGACCTTGCACGAGTTCGTAACCGCCGCGCGGAAACGGCTCGATCGCAACATCTGGGACTATCTGGTGGGCGGCACCGAAACCGAGACCACGCTGCGGCGCAATCGGCTCGCCCTCGACAGCATCGCGTTCCGCCCGCGTGTGCTCACCGACGTCTCCCGTGTCGATGCGGGTGCCGATTTCTTCGGCCGCCGCGTGCCGATGCCGGTGGCGCTCGCGCCGGTCGGTTCGCTGGAGAGCTTCGAGCCGGGCGGCGGGGCGACGGCCGCCGTAGCGGCCGCGCGGGCGGGCGTGCCGCTGTTCGTCAGCTCCGTCACCGCACCCGGCCTGGAGGCGACGGCGGCCGCCGCGGATGGCCCGAAGGTGTTTCAGCTCTACGTGCGCGGCGGCGACGATTTCGTGGACGACTACGTTCGCCGTGCCGTCGATGCCGGCTACATGGCATTCTGCATCACCGTCGATACCGCGCTCTACAGCCGCCGCGAGCGCGACATCGCCAAGCGCTTCGTCAAGCACTGGCGCGCCCGGCATACGGGAATGGAGTTCCAGGCCGCCTTCGACTGGGCCAAGGTGGCCCGCTTCCGCGACCGCCACGACGTGACCTTGATCCTGAAGGGGATCGCGACGGCCGAGGACGCGGCGCGGGCGTGCGAACTGGGCGTCGCCGGCATCTACGTCTCCAACCACGGCGGCCGTCAGCTCGATCACGGCCGCGGTGCGCTTGACCTGCTTCCCGAGGTGGTGGGGGCGGTCGGCGGGCGGGCGCGCGTGATCGTGGACGGCGGCTTCAGCCGCGGCACCGACATCGTCAAGGCGATCGCCCTCGGCGCCGACGCGGTCGCGATCGGGAGGCTCTATCTCTACGGGCTTGCGGCGGCCGGCGCGGCGGGCGTCGCGCGGGTGCTGGTGATTCTGCAAACCGAGATCGAGATCACGCTCGGGCTGCTCGGGGTCGCGGCATGGGGGCAGCTCGACCGCAGCTATCTTCATCCGGCGCCGCCGGTCGCGCCGCCGCACGGCCACAGCGCCTTTCCGCTGCTGGCGGAGGATTACTGACTGGCATCAATGATGTTGTAATCGAAACAAACTAACCAACACCGTCGGCGCCTGGATTGCGAGCTGCTGCTTGATCCGCAGCGCTATGAGCTTGACACTCTCCGCCATCATGTCGGCGTCGGCGTGCGCGCCGCGGGCACTCGGCGCGCACGACGTCTTGTCGCGCGAGGCAAGCGCCGCCATCGCAAAGGCGTCGGTATCGAGCGAAAGCATGACGGCAGCTCCTTTTGGTTGAGCCGTGATGCAGAAAGTCGCCGGAATTGATTAACCGCGCCTTAGCCGCCCAAGCTGAACTGCGCTGCTGCCGCGGGGAGGGGGCGTCAACCGGCGGCGATTGCGGCCAGCGACTCAGCCGCCGGTTCACGACAACTGCCCGAAATCGCCGATGCGGCGCGGGGCGGCGGCGCGGGCGGTCGTCCGAGCACCGCGTCCTCATGGCGGATGATCCGCCGCGCGAGCTTCAGCGCCGCGTAGCAATCGTCCGTCTCGGCGGCGATCAAGGCACGCTCGAGGATCTCGCGCGCCAGCGGCGAGGTCGTGGCGGCCTGGAACTCGGCGATCAGGCGGCGGGCGTCGAGCAGGCCCGTCTCGCGCTCGTCCTCAGTGCCGATATAGGCCGTCTGCAGAGCGAAATAGATCCGCCGCGCGGGGCTGTCCGCCTGGTCGGGCGGCATGATCTGCTTGCCGAACAGAAAGCGCGCGCGTGCGGCGAGCTCCAGGCGCGTTTTGGTGCGAAAGCGGATCGCGGCGCCGTTGACAATCATCATCTCGCCCGGGCGGATTTCCAGGACCAGGGTTGACATGCCATCTCCTGTCGGCGCCGACCCCGTCTCACGGACCGGGTCTCACGTACCGGGCCGGCACAGTTTACCGGCACGATCGTTAACGCGGCCTTACCTGATGCCCGAACCCGAATGCACGACTCGACTCGGCCGCCTTGTTCTTTATATGTTCTCTGTCCCTGCCGCAAGAGCCGTGCCATGAGCCGTGCTATGGAAAACCGCCACGCCGGGCTGGTCGAGGACCTCCGGTCGCGTATCGCCAAGATCGGGAAGACCGGTGTCTGCCGGGCCGGCGCCAGCATCGTGCCGTTCGGCGTGGCAGCGATCGACGCTGCCCTGCCGGAGCATGGCCTGGCCTGCGGGGCCTTGCACGAGATGGCCGGCGCGGGGCCGGATACCGAGCACGGGTGCGCCGCCGCATTGCTGGCGGCCGGGATTCTGGGCCGGCGGCGCGGCACGGTGCTGTGGATCGTCGATCGCCCCGACCTGTTCGCGCCGGCGCTCAGCCAGGTGGGGCTGCATCCCGACCGGGTGATCTTCGCGCAAGCCAGCCGCGCGAATGGCGTGCTGCTGGCGATGGAGGAAGGATTGCGCCATCGCGGCCTGGGGGGCGTGGTGGGCGAGCTCGACGGGCGGCTCGCGCTGACACATTCGCGCCGATTGCAGCTCGCGGCAGAGGCGTCCGGCGTCATGGCGGTCGTGCTGCGCCGCAGCCGCAGGCACGACGATCTCGCCTTGTCCCAACCGACGGCAGCGGCCACCCGATGGCGGGTGGCGATGCTGCCATCGCCGCCCGTCCTGCCCCACGCGCCGGACACGCCGGGCCTGGCCCCCGCCCGCTGGCGCCTGGAGCTGACGCGATGCCGGGGCGGGCAGCCATCATCCTGGATCGTCGAGGCAAGCGATGCGAAGGGGCGTCTGCGTCTGGTCGCCGAATTGGCCCCCGAATTGGCCCCCGGCTCGGCCGCTCGTGACGTCGCGGCCTGACGGCCACCCGGCCCAGCACACGGATGCGCGCAATGACGTAAAATCGAATAAGAACGACGGAAAATGGCAAATGATGTTAGTCAGACGAGCCCAGATTACGCCCAGAGCATCCCGGCCGAGGCCCCACCATGCTGGACGTCGTTCACTCGCCCATTTCCGCCCCGCCCATCTCTGCCCCGCCCATCTCTGCCCTGGCAGTCTCCGACCTGATCGCCCGGCGCAAGCCCTGGCACACGCTGGAGGCGCCGTTCTACCGGAGCGAGGACATCTTCCGCCTCGACCTCGAGCTGATCTTCGGCCGTCACTGGATCTATGTCGGCGTGGAGCCGGACGTGCCCGAACCGGGCGACGTCATGGTAGTGGATATCGGCCGCAACTCCGTGCTCATCCTGCGCGACGACGACATGCAGCTCCGCGCCTTCCACAACGTCTGCCGCCATCGCGGCGCACGGCTGGTGGAGGGGCCCAAGGGGACCGTCGGCAATCTGGTCTGCCGCTATCATTCCTGGACCTACGGCCTCGACGGCCGCCTGCTTCACGCCGAGCACATGGGCGAGGGATTCGACACGAGCTGCCGCGGCCTCAAGCCGGTGCATCTGCGCTCGGTGGCTGGCTTGCTGTTCGTCTGCCTCGCCGACGACCCGCCCTCGGACATCGAGGACATGGCGCAGGCGATCACGCCCTACGTGGCACCGCACGACGTTGCCGGGACCAAGATCGCGAAGCAGATCGACATCGTCGAGCACGGCAACTGGAAGCTCACGATGGAGAACAACCGGGAATGCTATCACTGCTCGGCAAACCATCCGGAGCTGACCGTGCCGCTGTTCGCCTATGGCTTCGGGTTCGAGCCGAAGGAGCTGGACGACGCCGAGCGTGCACAGGTGGAACGCTACGGCTGCATGGTCTCGGATTTGCACGCGAAATGGGAAGGGTCCGGCCTGCCGTCGCGTCCGCTCGACCGGCTGACCGGCCGCGCCACCGGCTACCGCATCGAGCGGCTGCCGCTCGACCGGGAGGGGGAGAGCCACACCATCGACACCCGCGCCGCCTGCCGCAAGCTGCTCGGCGGCCTTAGCGACCCGAAGCTCGGCGGCCTGTCGCTCTGGACGCAGCCGAATTCCTGGCACCATTTCATGGCCGACCATATCGTGACCTTCTGCGTCCTGCCGCTCGACGCCGACCACACGCTGCTGCGCACGAAATGGCTGGTGCATCGGGACGCAGTGGAGGGAGAGGACTACGATCTCGCCAACCTGACCGCGGTGTGGGAGGCGACGAACCATCAGGATTCCGAGCTGGTCGGGATCGCCCATGCCGGCGCGGGCAGCCAGGCCTACGAGCCCGGGCCCTACTCGCACTATACCGAAGGGCTGGTCGAGCAGTGCACCACCTGGTACGTGGAGCGACTGTCGGCCCATCTCGATCGGCAGCCGGCGCAATGACGACGCAGCCGGTGATCGCAATGCCGCCCCGCTCGGTCCCGTTCTGGGACCCGGAGATGGACGAGGTGCTGGTCTGCCGGGCGGTGCGTGACGAGACGCACGACGTGAAGACCTTCATCTTCTCGGCGCCCGAGCCGCGGCTGTTCCAGTACCGGCCTGGCCAGTTCATGACCTTCGAGCTGGAGATCGGCGGCGCTCCGATCAGCCGCTGCTACACCCTCGCTTCCTCGCCGACGCGGCCGCAGCTTGTCTCGATCACCACCAAGCGCGTGCCGGGCGGCCCGGTCTCCAACTGGATGCACGACACACTGCGGCCCGGCATGGCGCTGCGCGCGCTCGGCCCGATGGGAGAGTTCACCTGCGCGAAGCATCCCGCGTCGCGCTATCTGTTCCTCTCGGGCGGCAGCGGCATCACGCCGCTGATGTCGATGGCGCGCAGTCATGACGACCTCGCGAGCGAGGCCGACATCGTCTTCGTCCATAGCGCGCGCAGTCCGGCCGACATCATCTTCCGCGACGAGCTGGCGCTGATGGCTTCGCACCGGCCCGGCTTCCGCGCGGTCGCTGTGTGCGAGGCCGATGCGCCGGGCGAGCGCTGGGGCGGGTTTCGCGGCCGGCTGTCGCTGCCCATGCTGCGGCTGATCGCGCCCGATCTGCTCGAACGCGAGGTCTTCACCTGCGGCCCGGCGCCCTACATGGCCTCGGTCCGGGCGATGCTGCGCGACGCAGGCTTCGATATGGCGCGCTATCATCAGGAGAGTTTCGATTTTGCCGAACTTGCGGCCGAGCAGCCCGGGGTGCCGGCGGCGGTCGCGGAATTGGAGACCAGGCCGTTCACCGTCAGCTTCTCCAAGACGCGGCGCGAGTTGCAGTGCGGCGCCGATAGCTTCGTGCTGGATGCCGCGCGCGCGGCGGGGATGCGCCTGCCCTCCTCCTGCACCAAGGGAATGTGCGGCACGTGCAAGAGCCGACTGATCTCCGGCACGGTCGAGATGCGCCACCAGGGCGGCATCCGCCAGCGCGAAATCGATGCCGGGATGATTCTGCTCTGCTGCTCGCGCCCCACCAGCGATCTCGTGGTGGAGCGGTAAAGGGCGCGCGGGCATGGACCTCGCGACCTTGCGACGCTTCGGCTTCCTCACCTTGCCGAACTACTCGATGATTGCGGTCGCCAACGCGATCGAGCCGCTGCGCATGGCCAACCGCGTGCTCGGCAAGGCCGCGTACGAGTGGCATTCCGTCACGCTGGACGGCGCGCCCGCCGAGGCGAGCAACGGGCTCACGATGCAGCCGACCATTTCGCTCGCCGCGGTGCCACGCCTCGACGTCGTCTTCGTCTGTGGCGGCATCGACGTGCGCCACGCGACCGGCCGCAGCTTGTCCGCGGCGCTGCGGCGCCTCGCGCATGAGGGCATGGGGCTCGGCGCGCTCTGTACCGGCGCCTTCGCGCTCGCCGAGGCGGGGCTGCTGCGCAGCTATCGCTGCGTGATCCACTGGGAGAATTTGGAGCCGGTGCGTGAGGAGTTTCCCGATGTTGCCTTTGTCGAGGATATCTACGCGATCGACCGCGACCGGCTGACCTGCGCCGGCGGGATCGCGCCGCTCGACATGATGCTCGGCATCATCGGCGCGCGCTTCGGGCGCCGCACGGCGGAGAAGGTCTCCGCCCAGTTCATCCTCGACCGCCTCCGGCCGGCGGAGGCGCCGCAGCCCTCGCCGTCGCACGCGGTTCCGGCCTCCGCGCCGGCACGGCTGGAACACGCCGTGCGGATGATTTCGACGGAGGCGGAAACGCGGCTGAGTGCGGTGCAGGTCGCGGAGCGGGTGCATGTCTCGCCGCGCCAGCTCGAACGCCTGTTCCGCCGCCATCTCGACACCACGCCCGCGGCCTATGCCGCGGCGGCGCGGCTGGACCGGGCGCGCGGCCTGCTGCGCCAGACCCACATGAGCGTCACCGAAGTGGCGGTCGCCTGCGGCTTCTCCTCCGCTGCCTATTTCAGCACCGCCTATCGCGGCCGGTTCGGCCGCAGCCCGCGCGCCGACCGCGAGTCCGGTGGGCCGCATCGCGACGGGAGCGCAATCCGATAATGGACAGAAACGATCCGGTTCCCCGTGCCCGCAAATCCGTGGGCCTCGGCCTCGCCGATCATACCGCCGGCCCCGACATGGTGCGGATGCGAAATTACCGCATGGGGCGGTTGCAGGCGGAGCTGCGGCGCCGCGATTACGCGGGCGCCGTGTTGTACGACCCGATCAACATCCGCTATGCGACCGGCAGCCGGAACATGGCGGTGTGGACCATGCACAACCCGGCGCGCTACGCCTTCGTGCCGGCCGAGGGGAAGGCGGTCATCTTCGATTTTCACGGCTGCGCGCATCTGAGCGACGGCATCGAAACGATCGCCGAAGTGCGCCCGGCGCGCGGCTGGTACTTCTTCTCGGCCGGTAGCCGCGTGGGCGAGAAGGCGCGGGTCTGGGCCAGCGAGATCGTCGATCTGGTTACCGAACGGTGCGGCGCCAACCGGCGCATCGCCTTCGACCGCCTCGACCCGCTGGGTGCCAGGCTGCTGGAGGCGGACGGCATCGAGATTCACGACGCGCAGGAGCCATGCGAGATCGCCCGCGCCGTGAAGTCGCCTGACGAACTCGCCTGCGTGAACCATGCGATCGCCGTGTGCGAGGCGGGAATGGCGCGGATGCAGGCGGCGCTGTGGCCGGGTGTCACCGAGATCGAACTGTTCGCCATGCTCAGCGACACCAACATGCGGATGGGGGGCGAATGGATGGAGTGCCGGCTGCTGTCCTCGGGCGGGCGCACCAATCCGTGGTTCCAGGAGGCGAGCGACCGCGTCGTGCGGCCGGGCGATCTGGTCAGCTTCGATACCGATATGGTCGGCCCGCTCGGCTATTGCGCGGACATCTCCCGCACCTTTCGCTGCGGCCCCGGCCGCGCCTCACCCGAGCAGCGCAAGCTCTATGGCCTGGCGATGGAGCAAATCCACGCGAATATCGAGCTAGTCAAGCCAGGCATCAGCCTCGCCGAGTTCTCGGAAAAGGCGTGGCGGATCCCGGACGCCTACGCCGCCCGCCGATACTCCTCGGTCGCGCACGGCATCGGGTTGTGCGACGAATGGCCGCGGGTGGCGCACATCCAGGACCGCGAACGCTCTGGCTATGACGGGGTGCTCGAGGAGAACATGACGATCTGCATCGAGAGCTACATCGGCGAGGAGGGCGGGACCGAAGGCGTCAAGCTGGAACAGCAGGTGCTGGTGATGGCAGACGGGTGCCAGTTGCTCTCGACCTATCCGTTCGAGGAGTCCCTCTATGCGTGAGCGGGGCAATTTTCTTCCTCTCCCCGTTCGTTACGGGGCGAGGGCCGGGGTGAGGGGCGTTCCACGGGCGAGCGGCGGCGGCGTTGCGGCGTCGCCTCCGCGACCCAACCCTCCCCCCGGGGAGAGGTTTTTGCGCTGAGGCACTACCAATATGAAGGAAGACATGACACGGGGCGTCGCAAACGGCTAGGATAAGACGAGAAGACAAGATCGCAGCAAGAAGCGCGCGGCGGTCGCCTGCCGGAGGAACAAACTCGAACACGCGAGGGAGGTAACGTCGATGTCGTCAAGAAAAAGAGAATCCGAATATCGCTCTGCTCAAGCGCGATCTGGCCGCGGGCCGGATCAGCCGCCGTGAGTTCGTGCGCTATGCCGTGCTCGTCGGCATGGCGACACCCGCCGCCTACGCCTTCGTCGGCGAGACGCTCGGCACCGGCGTCGTCGGCTCCGCGGCGGCGGCCACAGCGATGCCCCGTGGTGGCACTCTCCGCCTCGGCACGCAGGTAAAATCGCTCAGCAACCCGGCGACGTATTCGTGGGGCGGCTACGACGCCAACGTCACGCGCCAGGTTTGCGAATACCTGACGTTTACCGATTCAAATAATATTACCCGCCCCTATCTGCTGGAGAAGTGGGACGCATCTCCCGACCTCAAGACCTGGACCCTTTCCGTCCGCAAGAACGTCAAGTGGCACAACGGCCAGGATTTCACCGCCGATGACGTGATGTGGAACCTCAAGCGCCTGACCGATCCGGCGGTGGGTTCCTCGTTCATCGGTCTGATCAAGGATTTCATGCTGAAATCGGTGCCGGACGGCAACGACAAGAACGGCAAGCCGAAAACCAAGCTCGTGTGGTGGGACGCCAACGCCATCGAGAAGGTCGATTCCCACACCATTCGCCTCAATGGCAGGGTGCCGCAAGTGGCGATCCCCGAATATCTGTTCCACTACCCGGCCCTGATGCTCTATCCAGGAGACAAGGGCGTGTTCGGCATCGGGTCGCAGGGCACCGGCGCCTTCACCATGAGCGAGTACCAGATCGGCAAGATCGCTTCCGTGCGTGCGGTGAAGGGCTATTGGGGCGGCGGCCCGTATCTCGACGAGATGCGGTTCATCGATCTCGGCGACAATCCGGCGACGGCCATCTCGGCGATGGCATCGCACCAGATCGACGGGTTGGTGTTCACCGACCCGGCGCAGGACCCCGCCCTCAAGGCGATGCCGTTCCTCCGGCTCTACTCGGTCGGCAGCGCCCAGACCGGCGTGCTCCGCTTCCATGTCGATCAGAAGCCGTGGAGCGATCCCAAGGTGCGCATGGCGATGCGGCTCGGCCTCGACAACGCCACCTTCATCGCCGCGGCCGTGCGCGGGCTTGGCACGCTCGGCCAGGACGTCCACGTCGCCCCGGTGCTGCCCGATTACGGCAAGGTGCCGGATGTCACGCGCAATGTCGCCAAGGCCAAGCAACTGCTCAAGGAGGCCGGCTTTCCGAACGGCTTCGACACCGAGCTCGCGACGCCGGCGGACAATGCCTGGATCGTCGCCGAATCCCAGGCGGCGATCGAGCAATGGAAGGAGATCGGCGTCAGGGTGAAGCTCAACATCATGCCCGGCGCGGAATACTGGGACGTGTGGACCAAGGTGCCGTTCGGCTGCACGATCTGGTATCATCGTCCGCTCGGCGTGATGCTGCTGAACCTCGCCTACCGTACCGGCGTGCCGTGGAACGAGAGCGGCTACTCGAACCCGAAATTCGACGAGCTGCTGAACCAGGCGGGCGGCATCCTTGACGCCAAGAAGCGCGCGGTCGTAATGACGAAGCTCGAGGAAATCCTGCAGCAGGACGGGCCGATGGCCCAGCCGATGTTCGCCGAGGCCTTCACCTTCATGGACCAGAAGGTCCAGGGCTTCACGATGCACCCGAGCAACTACGTCTTCGGCAACAAGCTTGCCATGACGACGGCATGAAGCACGCGGCCCCGGTGCCGGACGCCCGTCAAACTCCTGCCCCGCGCACAGGCGAGGGCAGGGGTGGGGGCGGATCCGGCACCGGGGTTCCGCTCCCCCGGCGCTTGACCTCGTCCCGCTTGACCCCATTCCGCCCCGGCATGACATGCTGCATTTCCTGATCCGTCGCGTGAGCGCGCTCGTGCTGACGCTCGTCGCCGCGTCGTTCCTGGTGTTTGCTCTTACCCAGTTTTCGCCGACCAACGTCGCGCGCGAAACCCTCGGCGCCTATGCGCTGCCCTCGCAGGTGCAGATGCTGTACGACAAGCTGCATCTCGGCGATCCACTGGTCGTCCGCTACGTGCGCTGGGCCGGAGTACCTGCTCGGGCTGCACAAGGATCCACTGGACGACCCTGCCCTCGGCCTCAACATCTCCGATCCACGCGGCCCGCGTTACTTCGGAAATTTCGGCTATTCGACCCTGTTCCGCGTGCCGGTGAACGACGTCATCTGGAACCGGCTCGGCAACACGGCCGTCCTCGCTGGCATTGCGTTTGCCATCATCGTGCCGCTCTCGATGCTGCTCGGCATTCTCGCCGGCATGCGGCCGGGTAGCCTGCTCGACCGCGCCCTCTCGGTGACATCGATCACCATGACCTCGATGCCCGAATACGCGCTCGGCGTCATCCTTGCGGCGCTGTTCGCGGTGTGGCTGAAGGTGCTGCCCGGAACCTCGCCGCTCTCCCCGGGAACCGGCTGGCCGCTGGCCAGCCAGTTGGTGCTCCCGGTCGCCGTGCTGGTCCTCTACGATTCCGGCTACGTCGCGCGCATGGTGCGCAGCTCAATGATCGAGGTGCTCGGCCGGCCGTTCATCCGCACCGCCACGCTCAAGGGGCTGCCGCGGCGGCGGGTGATCCTGCAGCACGCCCTGCGCAACGCCATGATCACGCCGTTCACGGTGATCTTGCTGCAAATCAACTTCCTGATCGGCGGCGTTGTCGTCACCGAAACGGTTTTTGCCTATCCGGGCTTCGGCCGCATGTTGCTGCAAGCGTCGCTGTTCGGCGATATCGCGCTGATCGAGGCGGCGACGCTGATCGCGCTGGTCATCGCTATCGCGACACAGCTCATGAGCGATCTCGGCTACTGGCTGCTCGATCCGCAGGTGCGCGGATGAGGCCCGCACCCGTCCGCGCGCCCGCCGATGCCGGCGCCGCCCTTGCCGCCGCGCCCTTCGAGGCAATCGAGACCAAGCCACCGGGTCTGCTTCGCCGCCTGCCCAGCTCGCCGGTCGCGATGGTCGGGCTCGGCATCATCCTGTTCTGGGTGGTCCTCGCGCTGCTGGCGCCGGTACTGCCGCTGCCTTCACCAACGGCCCAGGACTATCTCACCATCGCCCAGCCCGGACCCTCGGCGAAGCATCTGCTCGGCGTCGATCTGCTCGGCCGCGACACGCTCTCACGCCTGATCTGGGGCTCGCGGATCGTGCTGGCGCTGGCGCCGCTCTCGGTCATCGCCGCCTATCTCGCCGGGTCGGCGATGGGGCTTCTGGCAGGGTTCTATCCCGGCTTCGTCGACGGCCTGATCAGCCGCGTCTCCGATGTCATCCTCGCCTTCCCGGTGGTCGTGCTCTATGTCGTGCTGATCGCCGCGATCGGCGCCTCGGCTGTCAATATCGTCGTCGCCGTGGTCATGATCTCGGCGCCCGCCATCGCGCGGATCGTGCGCGGCCTGGCGCGTGGCCTGGTGCGCCAGGATTTCGTCGCCGCGGCGCGCCTCCGGCGCGAGAGCAGCCTGTTTATCATGGCGGTCGAGGTCATGCCCAACTGCCGCGGGCCGCTGATCACGGATTTCTGCCTGCGTCTCGGCTATACGACGATCACGATCGGCACGCTCGGCTTCCTCGGCCTCGGCATTCCGCCGCCCACGCCTGACTGGGGCGGCATGGTCCAGCAGGGGACGCCGATGCTCACGGTCTACCCCGAGATGGCGCTGTTCCCGGCGCTGGCGCTGGTCTCCCTCGTGCTCGGCTTCAACCTTCTGGCCGACGGACTGAACGAGGTCGCCCATGCCGATTGAGACAGCGCTCGCTGCCCCACCGCAGTCGGCCGCGCAGCCGGCGTCGTCGCCGCTGCTGGAGATTCGCAATCTTCGCGTCGCCTATCACACGTCTCGGGGCCATTTTGTGGCGCTGCCCGATTTCTCGCTCGCGATCCATGCCGGCGAGAGCATCGGCATGGTCGGCGAATCAGGCTGCGGCAAGAGCACGCTGGTCATGGCGATCATGCGCTATCTCGGCCCGAGCGGCGTGATCGACGGGCAGATTCTGTTCGAAGGCCGCGACCTCGTCACCGCAACGGAGGCCGAGCTTGCCCGCGTGCGCGGCTCACGCATCGCGGTCGTCTATCAGGAGCCCGCCAGCGCGCTTAATCCTTCGATGACCGTCGGCCGCCAGCTCATCGAGGTGCCGATGCTGCATCAGGGAATGGGGCGCAGGCAGGCTTTCGCGCGTGCCGCGGAGGTGCTGGCGGATGTCCACATGGCGGACCCGCAGGCCATCCTCCGGCGCTACCCGCACCAGCTCTCCGGCGGGCAGAAGCAGCGCGTGGTCATCGCGATGGCGCTGCTCGCCAACCCCTCGCTCCTCCTCCTCGACGAGCCGACCACCGGGCTCGACGTCACGGTGGAGGCGACGGTCATCGACCTGATCGGCGAGCTGCAACGCAAGTACAAGACCGCACTCCTCTATATCTCGCACAACCTCGGCCTGATCGCGCGGGTCTCGGAACGCATCGGCGTGATGTATGCGGGCGAACTGGTCGAGGATGCCCGCGCGTCGGCGCTGTTCGCATCGCCACGCCACCCCTACACGCGCGGCCTGTTGCACGCGATTCCGCGCATGGGCATGAGCAAGCGCGATTTCCCGCTGCTGCCGATCCCGGGTACCGTGCCGGTGGCTGGTGCCGCGCGCCACGGCTGCATTTTCATGCCGCGCTGCCCGCTCGCCCTGCCCGGGCTCTGCGATGCGGGACCGGTTCCACTCGTCGAGACCGGTGCGGCCCAATACGCGCGCTGCCTACGCTGGTCGGAAACCATTCCGCTGCCGTCGGCCAGAATCCCCGTCGGCGCCATCAGTGCCGGCCATGAGGCGATCATCGAAGCCCAATCGCTGTCGCGCACGTATCGCGTTCGCCGCGGCCTTCTCAAGGCAAATGACGGCGTTGACCTCGTCGCCCTCCGTGGCGAGGTGCTTGGCATCGTCGGCGAGTCGGGCTCCGGGAAGTCCACCTTCGCCCGCGTCCTCGCGGGTCTCGAGGCCGCATCCGGCGGGGTGCTTCGCTTCGCCGGTGCGGACCTGGCAGGTCGCACCGTACAGCAGCGCACGCCCGAGCAGGTGGCGGCCATCCAGATGGTCTTCCAGAACCCCGACGGCACGCTTAACCCCTCCTTTCCTGTGGGCTGGCCGATCGCCCGGGCGCTGCGCAAGTTCGGACTTGCCCGCCGCCGCGCCGACGTCGAGGAGCGCGTGCGCCGGCTGCTCGAGATGGTGCAGCTCCCGGCGTCGGCGCGGCATTCCTGGCCGCGCCAGCTCTCCGGCGGGCAGAAGCAGCGGATCGCGGTTGCGCGTGCTTTCGCCGGCCGGCCGGAGGTGCTGATCGCCGACGAACCCACCTCCGCGCTCGACGTCTCGGTTCAGGCCACCGTGATCAATCTCCTGCTTTCGATCGTGGCGGAGAGCGGCACGACGATGGTGTTCATCAGCCACGACCTTTCGCTGGTCCGCTACGTGGCCGACCACGTCGTGGTCATGTATCTCGGCAGGGTGATGGAGGTGGGTCCGACCGAGGCGCTCTATTCCCCTCCCTACCATCCCTATACCGAGGCGCTGCTCTCTGCCGTGCCGACGCCGGATCCGGAGCAGAGCGTGCAGCGCATCCGCCTCTCCGGCGAGATACCGAGCCCCACCAACCCGCCGCCCGGCTGCCGCTTCGCCAGCCGCTGTCCGCGCAAGCTCGGGCCGATCTGCGACCAGGAAATGCCGCCGCCGCGCGATACCGGCGACGGACATCTCATCTTCTGCCACATCCCGTTGGCACAACTTGCCGCCGCACCCCCGATCGCGAGGATCGCCCGATGATCCTCGAAATCGCCTGACATCCCGGAGCAGCAGCATCGTGACACGTTCCGCCAGCCGCATCCTGGCCATGGCGCGCCCGCCCGGTCGCGACAGCGGCGGCACGTGGCAGGCGGCGCCGCTCGGCGTCGATCTCGGCGCACGGAACAGCGCGATCGACCAGGTGGCGTTGCGTGCGTGGCGGCTGGAGCGGTTGCGGGCGGAACTGCGCAAGCGCGACTACGCGGGCGCGCTGCTCGCCGACCCGATCAACATCCGCTACGCGACCGGCACCCGCAATATGTCCATCTGGACCATGCACGCCCCCGGCCGTTACGCCTTTATCGCCACCGAAGGGCCAGTGGTGCTGTTCGAATTCTCCAGCACGAAGCATCTGAGCGAGGGGATCGAGACCATCGACGAGCTCCGGACCAGCACGCCGTGGTTCTATTTCTTCGCGGGACCTCGTATGGACGAGAAGACGAGCCTCTGGGCCGAGGAAGTCGCGAGCCTCGTCGAGCGACACGGCGGCCGCAACCGCCGGCTCGCGATTGATCGTTGCGAGCCGTGGGGCGCCGAGCGTTTGCTGGCACGGGGCATCCGGCTCTTCGACGCGCAGGAACCAATCGAGCAGGCGCGCTCGATCAAGTCCCCGGATGAAATCCAGTGCCTGCGGCTGTCGATGGAGGTCTGCGACGTCGCGGTTGACCGGATGCGCACGAGCTTGCAGCCCGGCATCACCGAGAACCAGCTATGGAGCGTCCTGCACGAGACCAATATCGCGCATGACGGCGAGTGGATCGAATGTCGCCTCCTCGCCTCCGGCGAACGCACCAATCCTTGGTTCCAGGAATCAGGAAACCGCGTGATCCAGGCCGGTGACTTGGTCGGCTTCGACACGGACATGGTGGGGCCGAACGGCTATCTGGCCGACATCTCCCGCAGCTATGTGTGCCCCGGCCGCAAACCGACGGACGCACAGCGCAAGCTGCATGGGCTGGCGCAGGAACAGGTGATGTTCAACATCGACCTGCTGCGCCCCGGCCTGTCGTTCCGGGAATTCGCCGAACGCTGCTGGCCGGTGCCGGAGGAATTCGTGCCAAACCGCTACATGACGATGGTGCATGGCGTCGGTCTCGTGGACGAGCATCCGTCGGTCGCCTATGCCGAGGACTTCCCCGACTGGGGCTATGACGGCATCTTCCAGGAGAACATGGTGGTCTCGGTCGAGAGCTATCTCGGCGCCGTCGGCGGCGGCGAGGGCGTGAAGCTGGAGCAGCAGGTGCTGATCACCCCGGCCGGCGCGGTGGCGCTGTCCCGCACGCCGTTTGCGAACTCGATCGAGCCGTGACGCGCGGGGTGAGCAGGCCCGCATGGAGATTTTGATGCCCGCCAGCAAGGATCCGCTGCTGCAGCCCTTCCACCTCAAGCATTTGACGCTGCGCAACCGGATCATGAGCACCTCGCACGAGCCGTTCTATTCCGAGGACGGCATGCCGAAGGACCGCTATCGGCTGTATCACGTGGAGAAGGCGAAGGGCGGGATCGCGCTGACCATGACCGCAGGCTCGGCCGTGGTCTCGCCGGACTCGCCGCCGGTGTTCGGCAACCTGCTCGCCTACAAGGACGAGATCGTGCCGTGGATGAGGCGGCTGGCCGATGGCTGCCACGAGCACGGCGCCGCGGTCATGATCCAGATCACGCATCTGGGTCGCCGCACCGCATGGAACAAGGCGGACTGGCTGCCGGTGCTCGCCCCTTCACCGATCCGCGAACCGGCGCACCGCTCGTTTCCGAAGGCGGCGGAGGATTGGGACATCGACCGCATCGTTCAGGATTATGGCACCGCGGCCGCGCGCATGGAGGCGGCCGGCCTGGACGGCATCGAGTTCGATGCCTACGGCCACTTGGTCGATCAGTTCTGGTCGCCGGCCACCAACAAGCGGGAGGATGCGTACGGCGGCAGCCTGGATAACCGGCTGCGGTTCACGTTCAGGGTGCTTGATTCGATCTGCACCCAGGTGGGAGAAAAATTCCTCGTCGGTATCCGGATGGTCGCCGATGAGGATTGGAAGATCGGCCTCTCGCGCGCTGAGGGCATCGAGATCGCGCAGCGGCTTGTCGCAACCGGCCAGGTCGATTTCCTCAACATCATCCGTGGCCATATCGACACCGATGCGGCGCTCGCCCGCGTGATCCCGATCCAGGGCACGCCGTCGGCGCCGCATCTGGACTTTGCCGGAGACGTCCGCGCCGCCACGCGTTTCCCGGTGTTTCACGCGGCCCGCATCGCGGACGTGGCGACCGCACGCCACGCGATCGCCGCCGGCAAGCTCGACATGGTGGGAATGACGCGCGCGCACATTGCCGACCCGCATATCGTGCGCAAGATCATCGAGGGGCGGGAGAACGAAATTCGCCCGTGCGTCGGCGCGACCTACTGCCTCGACCGGATCTACGAAGGCAACGACGCGCTCTGCATCCACAATCCTGCGACCGGCCGCGAGGCAACGATGCCGCAGGTGGTCACGAAAACCCAAGGAGCGCGCAAGAAGGTCGTCGTCGTCGGCGCCGGCCCGGCGGGCTTGGAAGCGGCGCGCGTCGCCTCGGCGCGCGGGCATGATGTGATCCTGTTCGAAGCGACCGAAAAGGCCGGCGGGCAGATCCAGCTCGCCAGCCGCATCAACCGCCGCAAGGAGCTGATCGGCATCGTCGAGTGGCGGCTGCAACGCCTGGAAGCGCAGAACGTGAGCGTGCGCTACGCCACCTGGGCACAGAGCGAGGACGTGCTGGCGGAAGAGCCCGATGTGGTGTTCGTCGCGACCGGCGGGGTGCCGAACACCGAGGTGCTGGAAGCGGGATCGGATCTCGTCGTCTCCACATGGGACATCCTCTCGGGGGAGGTGAAGCCGGCCGAACGGGTCATGGTCTATGACGACAACGGCGCACATCCGGCAATGCAGACGGTGGAGCTGCTGGCCGAGAACGGCGTCAAGGTGGAACTGGTGACGCCGGAACGGTTCTTCGCGCCAGAAATAGGCGGCCTGAACCACGCTGCCTACGCCAAGGTCTTTCTTCGCCATGGAGTGCGGGTCACCATCAACACGCGCCTGGTCGCGGTGCGGCGCGAGGGCAACGGTTTGGTCGCAACCCTCGGCTCCGACTACGGCGAAGAACGCCATGAGCGCGAGGTGGACCAGATCATCGTCGAGCATGGCACTCTGCCGGTGACCGAGCTGTACGACGAGCTGAAGCCGCTTTCGATCAATCGGGGTGAGGTGGACTACGCGGCACTACTCGCCGGACGGGTGCAGGAGACGGTGCGCAATCCGGCAGGAAAATTCCGGCTGTTCCGCATCGGCGACGCTGTTGCCAGCCGCAATATCCATGCGGCGGTCTATGACGCGCTGCGGCTGGCGAAGGATTTGTAGCCCGTCGGTCGCGGCGTTTTCTCCCATCGTCATGCTCGGCGAAGGCCGAGCATCCACGACTTCGCGGCCCGCACGAAAGACGTGGATGGTCGGCCTTCGCCGACCATGAGTGCGTCCGCGAGGACGCTTTGTCTGCACGGTGCAAGTCCGTGCCTGGGTTGGTCGCAGCCCAGTAATCGAAGGTAACTGCGTCGCCGAGAGGCGGGGTGGGGAGCAACCGGAGGTGAACCGGCAGTCCGTAGGATGACGAACCTGTTTCGGCGGGGTCTGGTGGCGAGCCTGCTCATGAATGGCGAAGCCTGGAACAACCGCCGGCGCTGAGGCGACTGACAAAGCGACCGGCGGGCGGATCACGTGGTTGAGGGCGGAATGCCGGGACGGCAAGGCGGCTGAAACGGAGAGACCTGGCGGTTCGGGTGAGACCGCCAGGAGTTCAGAGCCTTCATAGTACCGCGGTGGCGCGAGCCACGAGAGGGACGGGCAGCAAAACCGACCCAAGGGAAGGGAGGCAGGGAGCTGGATGCGAGAGGTCGAGCATGGAGCAGGAAAGTCCCGGCAGTGCCGCCAAGGCTAAGCAAGGGACAGATGCCATCGTCGGGAAACCCCGCGAACTGTGGTGGACGGAAGCTTCGATCTGGACGGATCGCATGGTGTCGGCGCTTGGTAACGGCGTCAAAGGAGGCAAGTGGTTCAGTCTGATCGACAAGGTCACCCGACCGGCAACCCTTGAACTGGCGTGGCAGCGTGTTGCCCGCAACAAGGGGGCGGCCGGTGTGGATGGGCAAAGTGTCGAACGGTTCGCTGGGCAGTCGGGGCGGTATCTGCGGGAACTCCGGGAGAGCCTGGAAGACGGCAGCTACCGGCCGAGCCCGGTCAAACGGGTGAAGATACCCAAGGCGGACGGCAAGACTCGCCCGCTGGGGATTCCGACGGTCAAGGACCGGATTGTCCAAACCGCCCTGAAGCTGGTCATCGAGCCGATCTTTGAAGTGCAATTCCGGCCCGGAAGCTACGGCTTCCGTCCGGGACGCGGCTGCAAGGACGCTCTGCGGGAAGTCGACCGGCTGCTGAAGGAAGGCCGCACCTTCGTGGTGGATGCCGACCTGAAGAGCTACTTCGATACCATCCCGCACGACCGGCTGCTGGCGATGGTGGCAGGCTCGATCAGCGATGGCCGTGTGCTGGCGTTGATCGAGGGCTTCCTGCGCCAGGAGATCATGACGGAGATGGCGCACTGGCAGCCGACGACGGGAACGCCCCAAGGGGCGGTGCTGTCGCCGCTGCTGGCCAACCTGTACCTGCACGCGCTCGACCGACTGATGGAGCGGAGCGGCGATCGGATGGTGCGCTACGCCGACGACTTTGTGATCCTCTGCGCGTCGGAAGCGGAGGCGACGGCAGCCCTGCGCCAGGTGACGGCGTGGGTGACTGCCAACGGCCTGACGCTGCACCCGGACAAGACACGGATCACCGACAGCCGACAACCGGGCCAGGGATTTGAGTTCCTTGGCTACCGGTTCGAGGCCGGTCGGCGGTACGTGCGCACCAAGAGTTTGAAGGCCTTCCGGGACAGGGTGAGAGCCAGGACGATCCGCAGCCGAGGTGACAGCCTGGGGCGGATCATCGCTGACCTCAATCCGCTGCTGCGCGGGTGGTTTGGCTACTTCATGCATGCCAGGCCGCGCCTGTTCCGCAAGCTCGACGGCTTTATCCGACGGCGGCTGCGCGCCATCCTGCGCAAGCAGGAGAAGCGTCCCTCGATGGGGCGCAGCGAAGCCGACCACCGGCGCTGGATCAATGCCTTCTTCGCGGCTCAAGGGCTGTTCACCCTACAAGCGGCCTTCGGCAACGCGAGGCACTCACGATGAGGAAACCAGCAACTGGAGAGCCGTGTGCGGGAAAATCGCACGCACGGTTCGGAGGGCGGGGAGGGCGATCGCCCTTCCCGACCCCTATCGGGTTGATAACGGTCATCACCTAAGCTCGACTTTCCGCAATTTCTACTGCCTGTCCGTCACGTCATAACCCAGAAGATATCCTCATAGGCGATGAAGCCAAGCGCGTCATCGAGCGACGAGACGGTGCGGCCAAACGGGCCTGTCGAGGCCCATCGGTTCTTCCATAGCGACCAATAGAGTACTTCGAACCTGTCGTCAGATCCGGTTGGACGCAGGCGTGCGACCAACGCGCCGGACTGGGCACTGTAAAGCGTATACCCGCGGTTGCGGCGTTCCGCCAACAAGGTCCCCCTGGAGCAGCGGAAGCGTTCGATACGTTGAATGATCGGGTCGTCCATCGCGGTGAACAGTAGGCGAGGCCACGGCCTGATGTCGCGCCGTGGCGGTGACGTCCGCCCGCACCTGGGGGACTCTTGTGCGACAGGGGCAACTCGATTCTACCGATTCGATGACACAGAATCGCATCGAACCGTCGACTGCCCAACCAACCGTGCCGACCATCCTGGTATCCTGGCTGGCAGTTTTCCGACCGTGCTTCACCGCGCCGGTCTGGAACCATATCCTGGTGCTGGTCGGCGGCGCCGTCCTGGCACCCGGCAAGCGTACCGTCACCCAGGCGCTGCGCGTCATGGGACTGGCGGATAGACCCGGTTTCGGCCGCTACCATGAAGTGCTCAACCGGGCGCGCTGGGATGCCCGCGACGTGGCGCGTCGATTGTTGCTCCATCTCCTGGCGGTGCTGTCGCCCAGCGGCGAGGTGGTGATCGGCATCGACGATACCATCGAGCGACGCTGGGGCGGGAAAATCAAGGCGCGCGGCATCTATCGCGACGCAGTGCGGTCGTCACACGGCCACTTCGTCAAGACCAGCGGCTTACGCTGGCTGGCGCTGGCGGTGATGTTGCCGGTACCGTTCGCAGGCCGGCGGTGGGCTTTGCCGTTTCTGACTGTGCTGGCGCCGTCGGCGCGCTGGAGCGCGGCGAAAGCGAGACGGCACAAGGCCCTGACCGACTGGGCAAAGCAGGCGATATTGCAAACCAAACGCTGGCTGCCGGATCGCCGCGTGGTGGTCGTCGCCGACAGCGGTTTCTCGGCATTGGAACTCATCGCCGCTGTGCGCCGCCACGTCTGCTTGATCACCAGGTTGCGTCTCGACGCCAGCTTGTTCGAGCCGGCACCCCAACGCCAAAAGGGTCAAATGGGACGGCCTGCACTGAAAGGTAAACGCCGGCCCAAACTCAACGCCGTCCTCACCGATCGGAAGACTGTCTGGACATCCGTCACGCTGACCGAGTGGTACGATGGTCAGACCCGCAAGCTGGAGTATGTCTCCGGAACCGCCGTCTGGTATCATAACGGCATGCCCCCGGCTGCGATCCGTTGGGTGCTGGTGCGTGATCCGTCCCGCCAGCGTGACGCGCAGGCCTTCCTTTGCACCGACCTTGACCTCGAACCTACCGCGATCCTCACGCGCTTCGTCTCCCGCTGGCGGATCGAGACGACCTTCCAAGAGGCCCGTGAACATCTGGGCGTCGAGACGCAACGGCAATGGTCGGACCTGGCCATCCTGCGCACCACACCGGCGCTGCTCGGACTCTACTCTCTGGTGACCGTCTGGGCGCATGGATTGATGCAGAAACCCAGCACCGCTGTCCGCCCCCATCCCGCCGCTTGGTACAACAAACACCAACCGACCTTCAGCGACGCGATTGCCGCCGTCCGCCGCGTCTTGTGGTCGCCACCGAGTTTTTCCATGTCCCGGTCGGGCTCCGAAAGCATAGAAATTCCAGTCATCTTGTTACATCAACTCGTGGAGACTCTATGTCTCGCCGCCTGAAATGCGGAAAGTCGAGCTTAGGCTGCGGGTCTTACGCGCTCTCGCCCCGCAGCTCCTCGGCATAGCGCGTGTTGCGCTCCCGCAGTCCGGCGGTGCTGCCGAACACGTAGTGCTTCGACATGTCGGGCGAGTAGCGGCTGGCCGGCGGCTTGCGCCCCAGTGCCTCGGCCAGCGCCCGGATGTGATGCGCGCCGGCGCCACAGCAGACGCCGAGATAGCGGATGCCGATTGCGTCGCAGTCGCGGCCGAACTCGGCGATCTCGTAGCGGTTGCAGGTGAAGGGATCGAGGGCGACCGGGAAGGGCCGGTTGCCGGGGACGCAGGTGCATTCGTCGTCGGAGAGGGACTGGAACGTCGGATGCTCCGGGGTCGTGCGATACGGCACCGGCAGCGCGGCCACGTGACACGTGACCGCCGCGCGGATGGCGCGCAGCAGCGGCAGCATGGTTCGCGGACCACGGGCGCAGTTCAGCCCGACCACGTCGGCGCCGGCATCTTGCAGGCGCTTGCAGGCCTCGACCGGGTCCATCCCCTCGCGCGTTGTGCCGCTGGTGTGGATCGCCATCGTGATCACGGCCGGCAGGCGGGCCGCTCTGATCGCCTCCAGCCCGATCAGCGCCTCGCCGAGATGCGAATAGGTCTCGCCGATGATAAAGTCGGCATCGGCATCTTTCGCCCAGCCGATCTGCTCGTCGAACATCCGACGCGATGCCGCGTGGGTGGCCTTGTCATCGGGGACGTAGGCGGTGGTGTTGCAGATGTTCCCGGCCAGCAGCGTGCCGGTCTCTCGCGCGACCTTCTTCGCGATCGCCAGCGCCTGCCGGTTCATCGGTTCGAGATCGTGCTCCCGGCCGATCAGCCGCAGCTTCTCGCGGTGCCCGTAATAGGTGAACGCCTCGACGACGTCCGACCCGGCATGGACGAATTCCCGATGCTGCTGTTCGACCAGGTTCGGATGCTCCAGCACCACCTCGGGCACGAAGGCGCCGGCCTGCAGGTAACCACGCCGCTCGAACTCGAACAGGTATCCTTCCGCGCAGATCACCGGCCCGGCCGCGAGCCGCGCCAAAAGCCCGTCTTCACGATTTTCCTTTGCCGGCTCCTGTGCCACGATGACATCCTCCCTGGCGCCCTGCGGAATGTCCCGCCGCGCACGGTTTCCTCTTCATCAAACGGCAATAGCGTCCACCGCGCAAGCGCGCGAACGCGATCAGCGTCGCCGTCGCAGCAGAGTCGCTCGGCCGGGCTTCTCCTCCTGACGCGCACGACCGAGGGCGAGGGCATCGGGCGTCACGTCGCGCGTGATCGTGCTGCCGGCGGCGACATAGCCGCCCTCGCCGACCGTGACGGGTGCCACAAGAGTACTGTTCGAGCCGATGAACGCCCGGTCTCCCACGCTGGTGCGATGTTTGCGAACGCCGTCGTAGTTGCACGTGATGGTGCCGGCACCGATATTCGCACCTGCGCCGATCGCCGCATCGCCAAGATACGCGAGGTGATTGGCCTTGGCTCCTTCGCCCAGCACGGCCGCCTTCAGCTCGACGAAATTGCCGACACGGGCGCGGGCGCGCACGTCGGTGCCGGGCCGCAGGCGAGCGAACGGGCCGATGATGGCCGCCTCACCCACCCGGCATCCTTCCAGATGGCAAAAGGCGCGGATCTCGGCACCGCTCGCCACCGTGACACCCGGTCCGAAGACGACATTTGGGCCGATCGTCACGTCGGGTTCGAGCACCGTATCGAAGCTCAGGAACACCGTCTCGGGCGCCTGCATCATCACCCCGTGATCCAGCGCCGCGGCTCGCAGCCGGCGTTGCAGCTCCGCCTCGGCCGCGGCGAGTTCGGCACGCGAATTGATGCCGCGCAGCTCCGCCTCGGCCGCCTCCACCGCGACTACGCGCGCACTCTCGGCGGCGGCGATGGTCACCGCGTCGGTGAGGTAGTACTCGCCTTTGGCGTTCTCGTTGCGAACTGCGCGAAGCCAGCGCGCAAGATCGGCGCCGGCGGCGCAGATCACGCCTGCATTGCAGAGCTCGATCAACCGCTCCGCCGGCGATGCCTCGGCCCATTCGACGATCCGCGTGACGCGGCCGTCCTGGGTCAATACGCGGCCGTAGCGCGCGGGGTCGGCCGGGCGCATCGCCAGCAACGCGAGCGCCGCATCGCCGGCGGCGCGCCGATGCAGCAGACGCCGCATGGTCGCCGGCTCGATCAGCGGGTTGTCGGCGTAGAGCACGGCCACGTCGCCGCGGCCAAACTGGTCGGCCGCTGCCAGGGCCGCGTGCGCGGTGCCGAGCGGCTCGGCTTGGACCGCGACCGGGTGCGGCGCTGCGGCCGCCGCAACCGCGTCCATCGCTGGGCCGATCACGACGACGATGCGATCGAACACCGCCTCGGCGCTGGCGATCAGGTGGCGCAGCAGTGGACGGCCGGCAAGCGGGAGCAGCACCTTGGGCAGCCTCGAGCGCATACGCGTTCCGAGCCCGGCGGCCAGGATAATGGCGGTCGCGGTCATTGCCGCTTCCGGTAGCGGGATCGCGCCGGGCGTGTCAAAGCCCCCCGGTCACAAACGCTCATGGAGGGCACTGATGACGGCTCCGACGCTGGTGCTCGATCTCGACGGCACGCTGGTCGACTCGGTCCCCGACCTGATGGCCGCGCTTAACCGACTGGTGGAAGCGCGCGGTCTGCATCCCTTCGACGCCGAGGAGACGGCCGCAATGGTCGGCGACGGCATGCCCGTTCTGGTCGCCCGTGCGCTCGCCGCCCGCGGCGCGGCACCAGACCCGGCGGCTGTCAATGCCTTCGTCGCCGACTACACAGCGCACGCGACCGAGGCGAGCCGGCTCTATCCGGGGGTCGCCGTGACGTTGCGTAGTCTGGGCGAGGGGGGATGGCGGCTCGCGGTGTGCACCAACAAGCCGGAAGCGGCCGCCGAGGCGGTGCTCGATGGGCTGGGCCTGCCTGGCTGTTTCGCCGCGATCGGGGGCGGCGACAGTTTTCCGACTCGAAAGCCCGATCCCGCCCACTTGCTGGCGACGATTGCGGCGGGCGGCGGTCGGCCCGATCGCGCCGTCATGGTGGGCGATCACGCCAACGACGTCGCAGCCGCGCGTGGCGCCGGACTGCCATGCGTCTTCGCGGCCTGGGGCTACGGCCGCGCCGGGATGGAGGCCGGGGCGGCGGCGGTGGCACGGCGTTTCGATGAGTTGCCGGCCATCGCCGAGCGCCTGCTCACTGGGCGATCACCTGCGCGCTGGTCATGACGGCCACGGCGTCGCCGAACCAATGCGTCGTAAAGCTGATCCGAACCGGCAGCGGCGGGCCTTCCGGTAGCACCTGCGCGAACCAGGCCGCGCCGCGGTGAGGCTGATGGGCAAACGCGGTATCGTCGTTCTCGAAACCCGCGAGTTGCTGCCCCACGAAGTCGCAGCGCAGGGCCCTGCCGGTGTAGGGCGATCCGGCGGCGGCGGGCAGTGGCTGGTCGCCCGCAGTGTGCGCCTGCACCTCGGTCAGCCGATGGCCGTCGAACGTGCGGGCGCTGACGCCGCAGCCGCCGGTTTCGGCGACATCGTGGATCAGCAGCACGGCGGCACTCAGCGTGTCGATGGTATTCGCCTGCAGCGCCGGCGGCACCGGCTGCCAGCGACCGGGCGTGGCGGGCTCCTGGCTCCGGATATCGGGGGTGCCGTCGCGATAGTTGATCAGCACCCGCCGGCTTTTGCCGCGCAGTTGCGCCGTGGCCGCGTATTGCTGCGGCTCGACGCCATTGCCGGCCCAGCTTCCGCGCACGCGCGTGGCGCTTCGGGCGGGGAGCAGCGTCCCGTACAGGCCGATGGTGTGGTAGGCGAGGCTTGCCCGGTAGCCCGCGCTGTCGAGCGTCACGGTGGCCTCGATCGTGGCGACGGTCAGCCCGAGCGCGCGGAGGTCGTAGCTGAACCGCACCTGGCTCGGCGCGCCGGGCGCCACGGCTGCTGCCGGGACGCTGGCGACGGGAACAAGGAGGGCAGCGAGGATCAGGGGAAGGCGGGCCATACCCCCGCTCTACGCCGCCGCCGGCCGTTCCGGCAAACCACTTCCCCGACTCCGCCGCGCCCTTACATAAGGGCAGCAATCGGAGGAACCACCGAACCATGAACGCCTCCAGCCGTGCGCCGGACGAGCCGCCGGTCCGCTTCGACCTGCTGACCGAAAACCCGGTCTACAAGCCTTTCCGCTACCCTTGGGCATACGACGCGTGGCTGACGCAGCAGCGCGTGCACTGGCTGCCCGAGGAGGTGCCGCTCGCCGACGACGTCAAGGATTGGCACCGCAACCTCTCGGCGGCCGAGCGCAACCTGCTGACGCAGATCTTCCGCTTCTTTACCCAGGCGGACGTGGAAGTGAACAACTGCTATATGAAGCATTACAGCCAGGTATTTAAGCCAACTGAAATTCTGATGATGCTTTCGGCATTTTCCAACATCGAGACCGTGCATATCGCTGCGTACAGCCATCTTCTTGATACCGTTGGGATGCCGGAAATCGAGTACCAGGCGTTTCTGCGCTATAAGGAAATGAAAGACAAGTACGACTACATGCACGGCTTCCGGATCGACAGCAAATACGAGATCGCCAAGACGCTGGCGGCGTTCGGCGCATTCACCGAGGGGCTGCAATTGTTTGCGAGCTTCGCCATCCTGCTGAACTTTCCACGCTTCGGAAAGATGAAGGGGATGGGCCAGATCATCTCGTGGTCGGTGCGCGACGAGAGCCTTCACTGCATTTCGGTGATTCGCCTGTTCCGCACTTTCATCGCCGAAAATCCCGAGATTTGGACCGAGGAGCTGCGTCGCGAACTCTACATCATTTGCGCGACGATCGTGGATCACGAGGATGCGTTCATCGATCTTGCCTTTGAACTCGGCTCGGTCCAGGGGCTCGACGCGAAAGAGGTCAAGCAATACATCCGCTTCGTCGCCGACCGGAGGCTCGTGCAACTAGGGCTGAGCCCGCTGTTCCATGTCGAGCGCAATCCCCTGACGTGGCTCGATGAGATGCTGAACGCGGTCGAGCACACCAATTTCTTCGAGAACCGGGCCACGGAATACAGCAAGGCCTCCACCTCCGGCACCTGGGAGGAGGCGTTCGCCGCGACCTGAGCGGGTTTGCACGGGCCGGCTACTCCCGACCCCTGCCGCAAGGCCAGGCGATCGCATTTGACGGGCAGACTGGTGCGACAGTGCCGACCCCGCGGACTCAACCCCGTCATGCTCGGCGGAGGCGAGCATCCACGACTGTGCGGCCGCACGAAAGACGTGGATGGGTCGGCCTCCGCCGGCCATCCACGGTGAGGCCTCGTCCAAATGCGATTGCCCTGCCCGCAGGGGAGGGGAGCAGCAATCCTTAGCCCGGGTTGCGCGCGCTGCTCGATCGGCCTGGCCAATCCGATCAAGGAGACCCTTGATGAACACCTTGCAGAAAACTGCTGGTGCTTTTTGCCGCACTGGCGGTGCTCGCGCCGGCGGCACATGTCCTGGAAATGCCGAACAAGCTGGCGCTCGACGGCGCCCTTTGGCTGGCGGTTCAGCAACATCTTTACCGTGGGTGGGGGCCCGTCATCGGCGCGCCGGTGGAGATCGGCGCGCTCGTGATAAGCCTCGCGCTCGCTGTCCTCTCTCGGCGAACCCCGCGCGTCACACGGCCTGCGGTCGTCGCGGTGGCCGCGTATGCCGGCATGATCGCGGCGTTCTTCCTGTTCAACGCTCCGGTCAACGCTGTGGTGGACCAGCTCACTGCCACTACTCTGCCGGCGAGCTGGCCCGCGCTCCGGCTGCGCTGGGAGGCGGGTCACGCGATCAGTGCCGCGCTTGCCGTGATCGGGCTCGCGGCTGCGGCGCGGGCATGGCAGGGCCGCGATGATCGCGTACCCGACCCAGCCAAGCTCCGCCGGCTTCAGCGCCACGAGGTGCCCGACCGCACCACCACCCCGCGGTAGAGATGCCACGTCGCGTGTCCGAGCACCGGCATCACGATCGCCAAGCCGACCAGCAGCGGGATCGAGCCGAGCACGAGGCCGCACGCGACGATTAGACCCCAGAGCGCCATCGGGCCCGGGTTCGCCCGCACCGCGGCGATCGAGGTGCGCACCGCCACATCGACGCCGACTGCGGCGTCGAGCAACATCGGGAACGAGACGATGCTGATCGTAAGCACCACGACCGCGAACACGAACCCGACCGCGATGCCAACGACGATCAGCGCCCAGCCTGCGCCGGTTGCGAATACGTCGTGCGCGAAGGCCCCGATCGAGACCGGCGGCTGCGGTCCGAGCGTCACGACGTAGATCGTCTCGGCGACCAAAAGCCAGACCAGGAAGATCGCCATCAGCAGCAGGCCGAGGACCACGATCGAGCCGATCGAGGGCGAGCGCAGCACGCCGAATGCGTCCGTCCAGCCGACGCCAGCACCCTGCTCGCGCCGCCGGCTCATCTCGTTGAGCCCGACCGCGGCGACCGGGCCGAGTAGCGCGAACCCCGAGGCGAGCGGGAACAGCAGCGGTAGCAGGCCATAGCCGGAGGCGAAGCCCGCAAGGATCAAGCCGACCACCGGGTAGATGACGCACAGGAAGATGACGTCCGTGCGCTCGGCGCGGAAATCGTCGAGGCCACGCGAAAGCGCCTCCATGAGATCGGCGGTGCCGATGCGACGAATGGCGGGCACTCCCCGACGCTGATGCGCCTCCGGCCAGTATTCCTCGCGCGGTGCCGACCCGATCGACTGCACGCCGACCCGCAGCCGGTCCCACCCCCAATCGAAGGGACTGTGGATGGTCATGGTCTTTGTCCTCCCGAACCGTGGTTCGAGGGTCGCGGAACCGGCCGCGGCAGGAGTGCGGCCATCGGTCACGAACCCGCGACCCGCCATCGCCGCAGCATACGCGATTTCGCGCGCTCCTGCTTCAAAGAAGTTGCACGCGACCTGCCGCTGGCGCCGGCGCTATGCTGCCCCCCAATACCAACGAAGGACTTCATCGCATGACCGTGAATGCTGCGACGACCCGTCACCCGTTCCTGGATGGGAAGCCCAAGCGGATGCTGATCGACGGCAAGTGGGTCGAGGCTGCGTCGGGCAAGACGTTCGACGCCGCCAATCCGTCAACCGGCGAGGTCCTTGCAGCGGTCGCCGAGGGCGACAGCGAGGATATTGATCGTGCCGTCGATGCGGCACGGCGTGCCTTCAACGGGGCGTGGCGCAAGTTCAAGCCGTTCGAGCGACAGAGCCTGCTGCTAAAACTCGCCGACCTGGTGGAGCGGCATTTCGATGAGCTGGCGGCACTCGACACGCTCGACATGGGTGCTCCGATCCGCCGCACGAAGGCCAACCGGCTGCGGGCGGTCGGTATGCTGCGCTACTATGCCGGGCAGGCGACGGCGATCCACGGCGAGACGATCGAGAACTCGCTGCCCGGCGAGTATGTGAGCTTCACCCTCAAGGAGCCGGTGGGAGTCGTGGGCGCGATCATCCCCTGGAACGCGCCGCTCTCCTCGACGATCTGGAAGCTCGGCCCTGTCCTCGCGACCGGCTGCACCGTCGTGCTCAAGCCCGCCGAGGAGGCAGCGCTCACGCCGCTCCGCATGGCGGAGCTCTGCCAGGAGGCCGGCGTCCCTCCCGGCGTCGTCAATGTCGTCCCCGGCTATGGCGAGACGGCCGGCGCGGCCCTCGCCGGCCACCCTGACGTGGACAAGGTGGCATTCACCGGCTCGCATCTCACCGGCCAGAAGATCGTTCAGGCGTCGGCGGGCAACCTCAAGCGCCTGTCGCTGGAATTGGGCGGCAAGTCGCCCGACGTGGTGTTCGCCGATGCCGATCTCGACGCGGCGGTTCCCGGCGCGGGGATGGCGGTGTTCGCCAATTCCGGTCAGATCTGCAGCGCCGGGACGCGCCTGTTCGTGGAACACCGCATCTATGACGAGTTCACCGCCCGAGTGGCCGAGTACGGCAAGTCACTGCGCGTCGGCAATAGCAGCGATCCCGAGACGCAGGTCGGGCCGCTGGTCTCCGCCGAACAGCTCGACCGGGTCACCGGCTATCTGGCGATCGGCCGCCAAGAAGGCGCGCGCCCGCTCTCGGGTGGCGAGCGGCTGACTGACGGCGACATGGCCCGCGGCTATTTCGTGCCGCCGACGGTCTTTGCCGATGTGAAGGACGAAATGCGGATCGCGCAGGAGGAGATCTTCGGCCCGGTGATCTCGGCGATCCCCTTCACCGACATCGACGAGGTAATCGCGCGCGCGAACCGGACCAATTTCGGCCTCGGCAGCGGGCTCTGGACCCGGGACGTCGGCAAGGCCCACAGACTTGCGCGCGGCATCCGCGCCGGCACGGTCTGGATCAACTGCTATCAGGCGATGGACCCGGCGATGCCGTTCGGCGGCTACAAGATGAGCGGCTACGGGCGCGAGGGCGGCAAGCAGCACGTTGAGGAATACCTCAACGTCAAGGCGGTCTGGATCAAGACCGCCTGACCGGGCTAGCGGATGGTCGCCCAGGCGAGGGCGGCGCCGCAGAGCTGCACCGCCCCGCCCGTCAGCATCGCCGCGCGCAGCCCGTCCGCGCCGCCATGCAGCAGCGCGAAGGCCGCCCCGAGCAAGGCGACGCCGAGCGTCGCGCCCGTCATGCGGGCGACATTGATCAGCGCCGAAGCCGTGCCCGACCGCGCGGCGGTCACCGCGCCGACCGCGACCGAATAGAGCGGCCCCGTATTCAGCCCCATCCCGATCCCCGCGAGGATCAGGCCCGCCTCGGCGAGCCCGACGGGGCGGCCGGCCTGTGTGGCGCCGACCACCAGCAGCCCGCAGCCGATGATCGCGGTGCCGCCGGATGTCATCGGGCGGGTGCCGAAGCGTTGCGTGAGCGCGCCCGAGCTGGGAGAGATGAAGAAGAACGCCAGCGCGCAGGGCATCAGGGCGAGGCCCGCCTCCGCCGGCCTGAGCAGCCCCGATGACTGCCAGACCAGCGGCAGCAGGAAGATCATGCCGTAGATGCCGAATGTCATCGCAGAGGTGGCTGCGATCGCGCCGCTGAAGGACGGGTTGCGGAACAGATCGAGCGGCACCAGCGCCGCCAGGCCGGCGCGGCGCTCGACAGCGACGAACATCGGCAAGGCAACGGCGGCGAGGGCCAGTGCCCAGGGCCAGAGCCTGCCGCCGCTATGGCCGGCAATGGCGGCAAAGGCGATCCCGCCAAGGGTGATCGCCCCAAGAAGCTGACCGAGGAGATCGAAGCGCCGGTCCTGCGGGTCGGCCGATTCCGGCACTGCAAATCTGGCGAGAATGCATGTCGCCACGCCCAGCGGGACGATGAGGAAAAAGACGCTGCGCCAGCCGAACCAGTCGATCAGCACGCCGCCGAGGCCCGGCCCGATCGCGAACGCAAGCCCGTTGCAGCTCGCCCAGATGCCGAGCGCACGGCCGCGCGCCTCAGGCTCGGGCCAGACGACGCGGATGATCGCAAGCGAGGACGGCAGCAGCAGCGCGGCACCGACCCCGGCGAAGGCGCGTGCGCCGTTCAGGACGCCGATACCGGGGGCGAAGGCGCAGACCAGGGACGCGAGAGCCATCACCGCGGCCCCCGCGACGAAGCTGCGCCGGCGCCCGTACAGGTCCGCGATCAGCCCGCCGCTCAGCAGCAGCACCGCATAGACGAAATTGTACGCGTCGATCACCCATTGCAGCGATGCGACGGAGGCATGGAACGCGGCACCGATCGGCTGCACGGCGAGATTGACCACGGAAGTATCGATCTGGGCGATCAGGACCCCGAGGCACATGGTCACGAGCACGACCGTGCGTCCGGCGTGCCGCATCGGGGGAGTCACGGTTCCGGCGCCTGTCATGACGGTGTCCTGCATTCGCATCGGAGCCTTCCGGTTCACGGTGTCGGTTCTCGGGGACACGTAAGGCAGAGCTGCTGACAGCGTCCTGTCAGCAGCCTATCGTCCCCCCACTCGCGCCGGACGCCGCTGCCATGCGCCGGGGGATCGGCTGTTCGACAGCCATCAACGCACGGTGACGCCCGGGGGCGTGCGCCATATCCGGAGGGACGACATGAAGGCTTTTGCGATCCTGCTTCCCGCCACGCTCGCCGCCCTGCTTGCCGGCCCGGCGGCGGTGCACGCCGCAGCACCTTCCTTCGCGTCGCAAGGCAGTGTCACGATGTGCACCGATCCCAGCTTCGCGCCGATGGAATTCTTCGAGAGCGCCGCCCAGCACGTGCCCGTCGGCTACGACAGCGACCTCGCACACCGCCTCGCCAAGGATTGGGGGGTCGAGCTGCGCATTATCACGGAGGATTTCACCGGTCTTCTGCCCGGCCTTACCGCGAAGCGCTGCGACTTCATCATCAGCGGCATCTTCGTAACACCGGCGCGTACCAAGGTGTTCGATGCCGTGCCCTATCTGCGCTCGAGCATGGTGATCTTGGTGGGCGCGGACAACAAGGACATCCACGCGCCCCCCGACCTCGCGGGCAAGGTGGTGGCGATCCAGAGCGGGACCCAGTATGTGCTTCGCGCGGAGACGCTGAGCAAAGACCTGGTCAAGCAAGGCAAGAAACCGCTCACCATCCAGACCTATCCCAAGGAGACCCAAGTGGTGGAGCAGCTGCTGACCGGGCGGGCTGCCGCCGCGATCACCCAGGACACCGAGGCGGCCTATCGCAGCATCGCCGAGCCGGGGAAATTCGTGGTCGCCTATGACTATCCGCCCACCAACTCGTTCGGCATCTACTTCCGCAAGAACCCTACCGACGTGACGCTGATAGAGGCCGAGGTCGCGGCGCTCCGCGCCGACGGCACGATCAAGGCGCTGGCCGCGCGGTGGCACCTGCCGGCGGCGGACGCCACCGCGCCGCTGCGCTGAACGCGGGGCCGGCGTGAGCTTTGATGCAGGGATATTCTGGCGGGCCCTGTTCTCTCGACCGTTCCTCGACGGAGCGCTGATTTCGCTCAGCCTTGCTCTCGCCGCCCACGCCACGGGCATCGTGCTGGGCGTCTTCCTCGCACTGGCGCGGCAATCGCGCAGCGGCGGCCTGCGCGGGGGCGCCGGCGTCTACGTCTGGCTGTTTCGCGGCGCGCCCACGCTGCTTCAACTCCTGTTCGTCTGGAACGCCCTGCCGCAACTGATCCCGGTGCTGCGCGAGCGCTGGTTCAGCCCGTTCCTCGCGGCCTGGCTGGCACTCAGCCTCAACGAGGCCGCCTATCAGGCCGAGATCAGCCGCGCCGCGCTCGCCTCGGTGCCGGAGGGCCAGCGCGCGGCGGGGCTCGCGCTCGGGCTGAGCCGGGCGCAGGTGTTCTGCCACGTCACGCTGCCGCAGGCGATCCGCGTCGCCGTGCCGCCCACGGCGAACGAGTTCATCACGCTGCTCAAGGTGACGTCGCTCGCCTCGGTGATTTCGCTGCAAGAGCTGCTCGCGGTGACCGAGCGCGAGATCGCGCAGAACTTCCATTTCACCGAGCTCTATGCCGCGGCCTTGGTTTACTACCTGGTCATCGTCTCAGCGCTGATGCTTGGCCAGGCCCGGCTTGAACGCAGGCTCGGGCGGGGCCTGGCCAGTGTCGCGCATCATTGACACCGACCTGGCGCCTGCAACGTGGCAAGCTACGGCGAGCGGGCTTTGTCGTCCGACGTTGCGTACTCTGCTACGTCGATCCCGAGCGCCGCCCTGACCGGATCGTACAGTGCCGCGTCACGCAGACCGCGTGCGATCGGCAGATACGCCTTGGCAATCCGCAGCACCAACAGCCGCATGCCAGGTCGGATATGGCCGACGCTCACCGGCTCGCCCTCGGGATCGAGGGTTGCGATCACGTCCGGAAATGTTGCAAGGCAGGATTCGTCACCGTCCTGCACCGCCATGTACTCGTTCATCACGTATAGCACGCGTCGCGAGGAGCCCTCTCCGAGGGTCATTGCACCGACGTCGAAGGCACCGCTTGTATAGCTCACGTGTTTCGCCACCACGGCCCCGTCGCCTATGATTTCGCCATGCGTCTGGCGGCAGATGGCATCGACGATCGAGCGCCCGCGTCGCTGCGCCGCCAAAATGGCGTGGCCGAGCTCCAGCGCGATCGTGATGCCGCCAAGCGCCGCGTTGGCCTTGACATAAGTTGCGCGAACCGGGTTGCGGCAGGATGCGATAAATCCGCCGGCCTGGTCCGCGGCCGCGCGCAAGACCGGTGACACGACGCGCACTGGTCCGCGCACCACCAATTCCATGTAGGCGTTGGCCGCCCGCTTGCCGCCGACCGCGGTTTGGATCGTGGCCTCGGTGGAGGAGAACAGGCCGATGGAACCCATATCTCCGGTGGGATGGGCGCGCACGTCACCGACCGCGTCAACCACCTTGGTTCCCAGCACCGCGCCGGGCAGCCAGGCATTGAGGGTGGAAGACCGGCCGTTCTGCCCGATCATCAGACCGGCCACGCGCTCGCCGAGCGCATCCTGCAGCAACTCCACTGCCTTTACATAGTCAGGCGGCAGCATCTCCCAATCGGTCGTTCCGGCGGGCGCGCCGATTGCCGCCGCCGTCGCGATCCAGGCCTGGTCCGGGATTTCGTCGATGGAGACCAGCTCGGGCCGACCCGCCATGAGCGCCGCACGACCGAGTTCGCGGCCGTGGTCGGCCCATCCGCCGCCGCCGGCGGCAAACACCGATCCGCCAAGCACGGCCGCCTCGACGTCCTGCTCGGTCAGGAATCGGCCCATTCTTCGCCGTCGCTTGTCTGCCTGTTCGGACTATGCCACGTTGCCGATGTTGCGCAATGCTCGGTCGGAGGTGCGGCCATGGCGCGAGGTCTGCTGTTCGTGGCCCTGCTGCTGGCGACGATCTCCGGCCAAACGATGGCCGAGCAGTCGCCGCCTCTGCGCACCGGAGTGGAAGCCAATTTCCCGCCGCACGCCATGCCGAAACTCGGCGGCGGCGCCGAAGGCTTTAACATCGATCTGGCGAATGATATCGGCCGCCGCCTGCATCGCAAAGTCACGATTGCCCTGACGAGCTTTTCCACCTTGATCCCCGGTTTGCAGGCCGGGCGCTACGACTTCCTCATCGCGCCGACCACCGTGACCAAGGAGCGCGCGGAGAATCTGCTGTTCACCGAAGGGTACATGTACACCGAGCTGCAATTCGGTATCCGCCGCGGCTCATTGCCGATCACATCGCTCAAGGATCTGCGGGGCAAGACGATCAGCGTAAACAAGGGCAGCATCTACGATACCTGGGCACATGCGAACGCTGCCAAATACGGGTTTCGGATTGCAACCTTCGATACCTCGCCGGATGCAGTCCAGGCGGTGTTGACCGGCCACGCCTACACCAACCTGGCCGGCAATTCGACGATCAAGTACGTCGCCAGCAAAACACCGCAATTCGTACCTGACTTCGAGATCCGCGACACGCGTGCCCCGTTCGCCATCCCGCTTCGCAAGGACGAAACGACGCTGCGCGATGAGATCGACAACACGCTGAAATGCATGAAGCTGGACGGCACCCTGGTGAAGTTGTCAGAGAAATGGTTTGGGGTAGCACCCGGGGCGGACGCATTGGAGCGAGTCGCGACCCCGGGCTACGGCGTGCCTGGGATGCCTGGCTACCAACCGGACGCACCGGCGCCGCACTGCTCGTGACATCGGCGGCCCCGATCATCGATGTTCGAGGGCTCCATAAGCATTTCGGCTCGCACCACGTTCTTAGGGGCATCGATCTTGCCGTCGCGGAACGCGAGCTGGTGTTCGTCATCGGGCCATCCGGTTCCGGCAAGTCCACCTTGCTGCGATGCCTGAACCGGCTGGAGCAGCCGTCATCGGGCACCGTGATCGTGGACGGCACCGACATGCTGGATCGGCGTACCGACATCAATCGGGCGCGCCAGCAAATCGGCATGGTTTTCCAGTCATTCAACCTGTATCCGCTGATGACGGCTCTCGACAATGTCACACTGGCGCTGCGCAAGGTCGCAGGCAAGTCGCGACGCGAGGCGGATGAAATCGCCCGCGAGGCACTGGCCCGAGTTGGCTTGGCGGATCGCACGGACCATTATCCTGCCCAGCTCTCCGGTGGGCAGCAGCAACGCGTGGCAATCGCCCGAGCCATTGCCCTCGAACCGCGGGTGATGCTGTTTGACGAACCGACCAGCGCGCTGGACCCCGAGTTGGTCGGCAGTGTGCTCGCCGTGATGCGGGCATTGCGCGACGGCGGTATGACCATGGTCGTTGTGTCGCACGAAATGGGTTTCGCCCGCGCTGCGGCCGACCGCGTTGCCTTCATGGCAGGGGGGCTGATCGTCGAGCAGGGACCTCCTGTGCAGATATTTGGCGCGCCGGCCGAGGCCCGCACCCGCGCCTTCATCTCGCAAATCCAGCAGCATTGACGTGTCGGGCTGGGATCGCTTTGTCTTCACGTTCTTCAACGCGCGGGTATTGGAGCGCTACTTTCCGCAAATTCTCGACGGCTTGTTCCTGACCATCTGGTTGGCGGTCGTGATCGTGCTGACCGGGCTCACTGCCGGGCTTGCGCTGGTTCTGCTGCGCAGTATCGGCATTCGGCCGCTGAACTGGCTGATCGTCTTTGTGGTCGATCTGTTTCGCACATTGCCGCCCCTGGTCATCATCGTGCTCATCTACTTCGGTTTTCCGAGCCTCGGCATTTCCCCTTCGGGGTTTGTTGCGACCTGGGCGAGCCTCAGTCTGGTGCTGATGGCCTTCGCCGAAGAGATCTATTGGGCCGGCATCACCGCGGTCCCGCATGGCCAGTGGGAAGCCGCACGCTCGAGTGGGCTGAGCTATGCGCAGACGCTCGGCCACGTCGTGCTGCCGCAGGCCTTCCGTTTAGCGATCCCGCCGCTGACCAATCGTACCATCGCGATCACCAAGGGCACGGCGCTCGGCTCCGTGGTCGCGGTATCGGAAATCCTGTCCCAGGCCTCTTCCGCGGTCTCGTTCAGCGCCAACCCGTCGCCGCTGACGCTCGGCGCTGCGGCATATCTGGTGCTGTTCCTGCCGGTTGTCGTTTTCAGCCGCTGGATCGAGAGGCGCTTTGGCTGGAGGCGCTGATGCCCGACCTGATTTCGACCTTCTTCAACTGGCGGATGGTCGAAGAAGCGTCACCGATCCTGCTCCGCGGCCTGTTGATGACGGTCGGCCTCTCCGTGCTGGTGGTTCCACTCGGCCTCTGCGGCGGCCTCGCGGTCGCGCTTCTATCGCGACTGCCGCAGGCCTGGATACGGTGGCCGCTGATCGCCTGGGTGGACTTCTGGCGCGCTTTTCCGCCGCTCGTTCTGCTAATTTTCCTCTATGCCGGCCTGCCGTTCGCCGGCATCGACCTCGGCGCCGTCGGTTGCGTGCTGGTCGGCTTCTTGCTCAACAACAGCGCCTATTACGGGGAGGTGCTGCGCGCCGGCATCGGCAGCGTGCCACCGGGTCAGACCGAGGCGGCCCGCAGCACTGGGCTTACCGCGTTGCAGACAATGCGTTACGTCGTGCTCCCGCAGGCGGTGCGAAACGTCCTGCCCGATCTGCTCTCCAATACGCTGGAAGTGGTCAAGCTGACGTCGCTCGCAAGCGTGGTAACCCTCCCAGAACTGCTGTTTGAGGCGCGGGAGGCGCAGAGCGTCACGTTCAACCCGAGTCCCATTGTCGCCGCGGCCGCCTGCTACTTCGTGCTTCTGTGGCCGGGCGTGCGGCTGCTGAGTCGTTTGGAAAATCGCGCTGTCGCCGGTCGCCGATAACCGCTCCGGGCAGCCTTGACACCCATCGGCTCCCGTATAGGACTCGAAGCACACCGAAACCGCGCAGGAGGAGGCGTATGCCGATGGAGATCCCGCAGCTTCTGGTCCACAATCCGCGCGACAATGTGGGCGTCGTCGTCGTCGAGGGGCTTAAATCCGGCACCGACATGCTCTGCGTCGTGACCGAGAACGACAGCTCCTTCCGTCTTACCGCGCGGGCCGATGTGCCGATCGGGCACAAGATCGCCCTCGCCGACCTCAAGCCCGGCGACACCGCGATCAAGTACGGCGAGGATGTGGGAAAGATCGTTGCTTCCGTCGAGAAGGGCGGGCACGTCCACATCCACAATCTCAAGACCAAGCGCTGGTAGGAGCGAGCAAATGGCCCGGACCACTTCTTCCGCGGGGAATCTCCGCTTTTCCGGCTACCGGCGCGAGAACGGCCGCGTCGGCGTGCGCAATCACGTGCTGATCCTGCCGCTGGACGACCTCTCCAACGCTGCCAGCGAGGCGGTGGCGAATAACATCAAGGGCACGCTCGCGATCCCGCATCCCTACGGGCGCTTGCAATTCGGCGCCGACTTGGATCTCCACTTCCGCACCCTGATCGGCACCGGCTCCAACCCGAACGTCGCGGCCGCCATCGTCATCGGCATCGAGCCGTCTTGGACCGGGCGCGTCGTGGACGGCATTCGCAAGACGGGAAAACCCGTCGAGGGTTTCTGGATCGAGCAGCATGGCGACATCGACACGATCGCGTCGGCTTCCCGGCGCGCGAAAGAATACGTGCAGCGAGCGAGCGAGCTTGCGCGCGAGGAGTGCGACATCGGCGAGCTCTGGGTCTCGACCAAGTGCGGCGAGAGCGACACCACGACCGGCCTCGCCTCCTGCCCGACGGTTGGCAACATGTACGATAAACTGATCCCCAAAGGCATTACCGGCGTATTCGGAGAGACTTCCGAGATTACCGGCGGCGAGCACCTGGCGCGGGCGCGGGCGGCGAGCCCGGACGTCGGAGAAAAGTGGTTCCGCATGTGGCAGGCGTACCAGGATGAGGTGATCGAGGCGCACAAGACCGACGACCTCTCCGACAGCCAGCCGACCAAGGGCAATCTGGAGGGCGGGCTGACCACGATCGAGGAAAAGGCGCTCGGCAACCTCGAGAAGATCGGCCGCACCTGCCGCTACATCGACGCACTGGAGCCGGCCGAGGCGCCGGCGAAAGGCTCCGGCCTCTATTACATGGACACCTCCTCGGCCGCGGCCGAGTGCGTGACCCTGATGGCGGCGGGCGGCTGGGTGGTCCACGCCTTCCCGACCGGCCAGGGCAACGTGATCGGCAACCCGATCATCCCAGTCATCAAGATCAGCGGCAACCCGCGCACCGTGCGCACCATGCCCGAGCACATCGACCTCGACGTGTCCGGCATCCTGCGGCGCGAGATGACGATCGAGCAGGCGGGCGATGCGCTGATCGAGCTGATCCGCCGCACCGCCAACGGTCGCGCGACCTCGGCCGAGGCACTCGGGCATCGGGAGTTCGTGCTGACCAAGCTCTATCGCAGCGCCTGAGTGCCGATGCCGCGCGTCGCTCTCGCCGAGGCAGCGCGGCTGGCGGCGGCGCTGCTGGAAGCCAACCGCACGGCACCCGGGCCGGCCGCGTCGGTGGCAGCCGCGCTGGTGGCAGCCGAGGCGGAGGGGCAGGGCGGCCACGGCCTCGCACGGCTGCCCGCCTATGCCGAACAGGCGCGTGTGGGCAAGATCGACGGCTTCGCGATCCCGGCCGCCACGCAGACCGCGCCGGCCGTGCTCGCGATCGACGCGGCGCACGGCTTCGCCTATCCGGCGCTCGATCTCGCCCTCGACCGGCTGGCGCCGCTGGCGCGGGAGTGCGGCATCGCGGTCGCGGCAATTCGCCGCTCGCATCATTGCGGCGCACTCGGGCTGGTCGTGGGCCGGCTCGCCGAGGCCGGGCTGGTCGGGCTGATGGTCGCGAACACGCCGGCGGCGATGGCGCCGGGCGGGGGCAGGCGGGCGCTGCTCGGCACCAACCCGATCGCTTGCGCCTTCCCGATGACGGGTGGGGACCCGGTGGTGATCGACCTCTCGCTTTCCATGGTCGCGCGCGGCCGCATCGTGCAGGCGCGCGCGCGGGGCGAGGCGATCCCCGAGGGCTGGGCGCTGGATGGGGCGGGTGCGCCCACAACCGATCCGGCCGCGGCGCTCTCCGGCACGCTGCTCCCGCTCGGCGGTGCCAAAGGGGCGGCGCTGGCGCTGATGGTGGAGGCGCTGGCAGCGGGGCTCGGGGGCGCACGCTATGCGTTCGAGGCGAGCTCGTTCCTCGATGCCCAGGGCGCGCCGCCCGCGACCGGGCAGATGCTGCTCGCGATCGATCCGGCTGCCACCGGCGGCAGCGCGGCCCATCTCGACGCGCTGTTCGCCGCCATTGCCGCCGAGCCGGGCGCGCGCCTGCCCGGCCAGCGCCGCCGCGCGCGGCGCCGCCGCGTCGAGGCGGAGGGGATTGAGATCCCGGAGACGCTGATCCCGGGGACGCTGCTGGGCGGCGCAGCGCAATAGCGCCGGGTTCAAACTGAAGCACTCATCTGGTCCGCCGAATCGTTGCCGAGTCCATCGAAATGTGTCATCGTATTCTGCTATTTGGCCGATCGGATGGCAATGTCGAATTCGACAAAGGCTGCGTTGCCGCAATGAATATATCGAGTTTCGGGGGAAAGCGATGACCACAGGATCACCAAGCACCTATGCAGCGCTGCTGCAGAGCATCAGGGCCCACGCGCCGGCGGAGCATCATCAAGTGGACCTGCCGCTCACGATATCGCAACAGCGTGCGGAGGCATTGCTGCACGTCGTGCACGATCTCGGCGGACAACCGGATGGGCCGATCGACAAGTCACTCCACAAGCCGGCCTTCTGGGAGAAGCGCACGCACTGCACCGCGGAGTGTCTGGCCTGGCGCGGCGCATGGGTCGCCGAGGAACGGCGCAGGCGTGAGAACGATCTGGGCGAGACCCTCTATCTCGGCACGCCCTACTACGCGCGATGGCTGCTCGCCGCGACCAAGATGCTCATCGACAAGGGCCATATCACGCCGGACGAGTTGCTTGCCAAGATGGAGGAGGTTCGCAACCGGGAGGGTCTGGCGGCATGAGCAAGTTCAAAGTCGGAGCGCGGGTCACGGTGCGCGATCTGCCGCCCGTGTTTCACACCCGCACCCAGGGCTACACGCGGGGCCGGACCGGCGTCGTGGTCGCGCTGCGACCGGAATGGGTGATCCCCGAGGACGAAGCGTGGGGCCGCTATGAAGGGCGGCGAGAGCCGTTCTACATGGTTCGCTTCAATCAACGCGACCTTTGGCCCGACTATGGGGGAGTCGAGATCGATACGTTGGAGACCGAGTTCTCCGAGCGCTGGCTCGAACCCGCCGGCTAGAATTCTCCAACGCAGGAAGTCTCCATCATGAGCACGACCCAAGAGCACACCCATGCCCACGGCGATGGGCACGCCCACCCGCACGCTACGATCGAGGAGACCGAGGAGGCGGTGGAGTTCACCATCCTCGAGACCGCGATCCGCGAATTGTCGATCGCCAAGGGATTGTTCTCCGCCGAGGATCACCGCCGGTTCATGGAATGGTACGACAACGTCGGCCACACGGGAGGGGCCAAGGTGGTCGCCCGCGCATGGGTCGATCCCGAGTTCAAGAAGCGGCTGCTCAAGGATGGCGTGGCTGCCTGCAAGGAGCTGGAGATCGACTGGATGCAGCCGACCGGCACCGGCACGCCGAGCGACTACACGTTTCTGATCGTCTGCGAGAATACGCGGAAGCTTCACAACGTCATCGTCTGCACCTTGTGCTCCTGCTACCCGAGGCCATTGCTCGGCATGTCGCCCGCCTGGTACGAGCGGTCCAACTATCGCCGCCGGGTGGTCCGCTGGCCACGCCAGGTCCTGGCCGAGTTCGGCACGATCATCCCGCCCGATGTCGAGGTGCGCGTCCACGACTCCAATCAGAAGACGCGCTACATGGTGCTGCCGATGCGGCCAAGCGGCACCGAGGACTGGAGTGAAGAGAAGCTTGCCTCGATCGTCACGCGCGACACCATGATCGGTGTCGCCATTCCCAAGATCGACTGGACGACGTCGTCCGTTCCCGCCGGGAAGGAGCGTGCCGCCTGATCTTGTGTGCGGCTCAAGCCCTTTCCGTCCCCAGGGGCGGAGAGGGCTTGAGCGTCGCCGCTGGCAGCGTGGAGCACGGCATTCATGGTGTTGAAGCGGATGCTCGGGGGCCGATCCTCGGCGCTGCGCGGGCGGATCATCGGACTCTTTGCCGTTTTGGTCCTGGCCAACTTCGCTGCCTGGCTGTGGGCGGTGCTGGTCTTTCATCGGCAGCCGGTGCTTCTTGGCACCGCGTTGATCGCGTACAGCTTCGGCCTGCGCCACGCGGTCGATGCCGACCACATCGCCGGGATCGACAACGTCACCCGCAAGCTGATGCAGGAGGGCAAACGACCCATCTGCATCGGGTTCTGGTTCGCGATCGGACATTCGGCGGTGGTCATTCTGGCCGCTGCCATGATCGCGGCCACGGCCTCGGTGATGCAGGGGCGGTTCGAGGCGCTGAAGGGTGTCGGCGGCGTCATCTCGACCAGCGTCTCTGCCCTGTTCCTGTTCGCGATCGCCGCGATGAACTTGGCAATCCTCCGCTCCGTCTGGCTCACCTTCCGCCACGTCAGCGGCGGCGGCGCCTATTCGGAGGCGGATTTCGACCTGCTGCTGAACCAGCGCGGGCTGCTGGCGCGACTGTTCCGGCCGCTGTTCCGCCTGATCGGCCGGAGCTGGCACATGGCTCCCCTGGGCTTTCTGTTCGGGCTCGGGTTCGACACCGCGACCGAAGTGGCACTGCTCGGCCTCTCGGCAACCGAGGCCGCCAAAGGCGTCTCGGTCTGGTCGATCATGGTGTTTCCCGCCCTGTTCGCCGCCGGCATGTCACTGATCGATACGACTGACGGCGTGCTGATGCTGGGTGCCTACGACTGGGCGTTCGTGAGGCCGATCCGCAAGCTCTACTACAATCTCACGATCACGTCCGTCTCCGTTCTGGTCGCCGTGCTGGTCGGCGGCATCGAGACGCTGCGGCTGATCGGCGACCAGTTCGGGCTTTCGGGACGGTTCTGGGATGGGGTGGGCGCGCTGGGCGAGAACTTCAACGGTATGGGCTTTGCCATCATCGCGGTTTTCATCCTCGCCTGGATCGGATCGGTGCTCGTGTACCGCTACGGCGGCCTGGACGCGCTGGAGGCGCGGACATCGAAGGATTAGGTTTTTGGGGCGCACCGGAGCTGATCGTGACGAGGCGCGGTGGGTCGCGCCGAGCGCGATTCCGGCATCTTTACTAACATAACCCTTGCGTGTTATCAATGGCGATAACGTGGCCCGCGGCCGCCCCCGCCCTGTACCAACCAGTTCCCGCGCGCCCAGCGGCTTCGCAGCCCGCAGGGGCAGCAGGCGTGCCAGGGCGGTCGGCCGACGGCCGGTCGGAACTCGCGATGCCGCCCCTCCAGCGACCCGCCTTACAACGATAGCGGATCGTAAGGGTCAGACCAGCAAACCGAGCGCGGTCAGCTTCTGTCGTAATGCTGCCGGGTCGGTGAAGTGGATTCCGTGCATGCCGAGAGCGGTGGCGGCTGCCGCATTGCGCGGGTTGTCGTCGATATAGGCGATGTCCTCCGGTCGAAGCCGGTGACGTTCCACCAGCACACGGTAGATTTGCGGGTCCGGCTTGAGCAGTCTCTCCTGACCGGAGACGACGATGCCTTGAAACCAGCGCATGAACTCGAAGCGCTCCAGCGCGACCGGGAACGTCTCGTGCGACCAGTTGGTCAGCGCATAGAGCGGCGTCCCCGCCTCCTTCAATTCGCGAAGTATCGCCACGGTGCCCGCCACTTCCCCGGCCATCATCTCCGGCCAGCGCTGGTGGAAGGCGTCGATCATGGCCGCCTGTCCGGGGTGCTCGGCTTTCAGCAGCGCCGTTGCCTCCGCCCAGCTTCGGCCGGCATCCTGCTGCAAGTTCCACTCGCTCGTGCAAACCTCGGCGAGGAAGCGCTCCATCCCGGCTTCGTCTCCCGGGAACAGCTTGCGGTAGAGGTGGCGGGGGTCCCAGTCGATCAACACGCCGCCAAGATCGAATACGACGGTGGTTCTGTGAGCAATCGTTTTCCGAGCGGCGGGCAAAACGGCGCCTCCGATGATGGGCTAAATAGAGTGCCGCACTGATGGCGCCGTTGCCAGCATCCCGTGAGGGGTTCGCGTATCGCAAGCGTTTCCCACCCTCCCGGCCCTCTCTGCCCCTGAGGGTGGAGACATGCGTGCCGTCAGATTTCGCCTGACGATGCGGGGCGTCCCGGGTAAGAGTCGGACCTGAGCAGCGAAGGGAGGCGCGCGTGGATCTCGGCTTGAAAAACCGGCGGGCGCTCGTGACCGGTGGGACCAAGGGCATCGGCCGAGCGGTTGCGCAGCACCTCGCTCAAGAAGGTGCGCACGTCGCCATCTGCGCGCGAGTGGCGGACGAGGTCTCGGAGGCCACCGCCGCGCTGCGCGCACTTGGCGTGCGGGCCATCGGGCGCGCCCTGGACGTCACCGACAAGGCTGCCCTCGAAGCCTGGGTGCGCGAGGCGGCAGAAGCCTTGGGCGGGCTTGATGTCGTGGTGCCGAACGTCAGCGCGCTCGCGATCGCTTCGGATGAGAGTGCTTGGCGCGCCGGGTTCGAGACTGACTTGATGCACTCGGTGCGCACCGTCGAAGCGGCGTTGCCGTGGCTGGAAACCTCCGATGTGGGCTCGGTCGTGATCATATCCAGTGTGTCGGGGCGGGAGGTCGACTTTGCCGCCGGACCGTACGGCGCCTTCAAGGCGGCGCTCATTCACTACGCGCAGGGGCTCGCCAACCAACTCGCTGGGCGCGGTGTGCGCGCCAACACGGTCTCGCCCGGGAACACGTATTTCGAGGGCGGTGTCTGGCACCAGATTGAGCACGGGGACCCGGAGCTCTATCGCCGCGCACTCGCGCTGAACCCGACCGGGCGGATGGCCCGGCCGGAAGAGATAGCGCGGGCCGTCGTCTTCCTGGCCAGTCCGGCTGCCAGCTTCATCACCGGGGCCAATCTGGTCGTGGACGGAGCGCTGACCCGGGGAGTCCAATTCTGAGTGGACACGAACGGCGGCTGCTATAAGTCCGGGCCTTGTCAGATCCGCTTCGCCTGCTCCCGGAGAACCACCTTCTGGATCTTGCCGGTCGAGGTCTTGGGCACCGGCCCGAACACAAAAGAACGCGGCACCTTGTAGCGCGCCATGTTCTCACGGCAGAACGCCAGCAGCTCCTCGGCGGTCGCACTCGCGTCGGGGCGGAGCTGGACGAAGGCGCACGGCACCTCGCCCCATTTCGCGTCCGGCTTCGCCACTACCGCCGCCGTCTCCACGGCGGGATGGCGGTACAGCACGTCCTCCACCTCGATCGAGGAGATGTTCTCGCCGCCCGAGATGATGATGTCCTTCGAGCGGTCCTTGATCCGCACGTAGCCGTCGGGCTCGGCGACCGCGAGATCGCCGGAATGGAACCAGCCGCCGGCGAAGGCTTCCTCGGTCGCCTCCGCGTTTTTCAAATAGCCCTTCATCGTGATGTTGCCGCGGAACATGATCTCGCCGATCGTCTCGCCATCGCGCGGCACCTCCTGCATCGTCGTCGGGTCGAGCACCATCATCGCCTCCTGCAACGGATAGGCGACCCCCTGGCGCGCGTGCAGCCGCACCCGTTCGGGCAGGCTGCGGTCTTCCCATTCGGGGTGCATCGCGCACACCGCGGCGGGGCCGTAGGTCTCGGTCAGGCCATAGACGTGGGTGATCGCAAAGCCGATCCGCTCCGCGCCCTCGATCATCGCCATCGGCGGCGCGGCGCCGGCAACCAGGCCGCTGATCTTGTGCGTGATACCGGCCCGCAAGCTCTCGGGCGCATTGATCAGCGTGACCTGTACACGATCGGCGCGCCGCATAGATGGGTCACGCGCTCGTCGCGGATCAGCGCAAAGATGGTCTCCGCCTCCACGCGGCGCAGGCACACATTCGTGCCGCCCTGAAGTGCCACCGTCCACGGAAAGCACCAGCCGTTGCAATGGAACATCGGCAGCGTCCACAGATAGACCGGGTTCTGCGGCATCGAACAGCAGAGCGCGTTGGAGGCGGCGTTGAGATACGCGCCGCGATGATGGGTCACGACACCCTTCGGATTTCCCGTTGTGCCCGATGTGTAGTTGAGCGAGATTGCGTCCCACTCGTCCGGCGGCAGCGACCAGGCGAAACCGGGATCGCCGCCCGCGAGGAACGCCTCGTATTCCACCTCGCCGAGGGGCGCGCCGCCGGGACCCGCCGGATCGGCGATGTCGATCACCAGCGGCGGTGTATCGAGCAGCGCCAGAGCATCGGCGATCGTGTCGCTGAACTCGGTGTCGGTCAGCAGCACCTTGGCGCCGCCGTGGCGAAGCTGAAACGCGATCACCTCGGGATCGAGGCGGATGTTGAGCGTGTTGAGCACGGCCCCCAGCATCGGAATGGCGAAATGCGCCTCGTAGATCGCCGGGATGTTGGGCGCCATCACCGCGACGGTGTCGTTCCGCCCCACCCCGCGCGCGGCCAGCGCCGAGGCAAGACGGCGGCAGCGCGCGTAGGTCTCGGCCCAGCTCTTGCGGTGCGCGCCGTGGATGACCGCGGGCCGGTCCGGGAACACGTGCGCCGCGCGCGCGAGGAAGCTCAGCGGCGAGAGCGGCGTGTAGTTCGCCCGATTGCGATCGAGGCCGGTTTCATACGGATTTGGCGAGCCGATCTCGGCCATCGTTTCCTCCTTCGTGCGCAGCGCGACCCGGCGAGAGTAGGGCAAACCGCGCCCCGCGGGAGCCTTGCATCTTACTCGTAGAACACGTATAATAATACGTGTTGGAGGCTCGCGATGCTGAAGAAGCTCACCAACACGGTGGATGCCGAAGTCTATGACGGCCTGCACCGCGTCATCGGCCGCCGCCGCATCAGCCGTTTCCTCAATGATCTGGCGCGTCCGCACGTCATGGGGCGGGACCTCGCGGCTGACTACGCCGCGATGGCGGCGGACGAGGCGCGCGAGGCCGAAGCCGAGGAATGGAGCGAGGGCCTGCTGGCGGACGTCGCCGACGAACCGGGGCGGCATGGGCGCTGATCGCTCGCCGTGTCGCGGCGAGGTCTGGCTGGTCGCCTTCGACCCGTTCCTCAGGCGGCGGAACCCGCGGGGTGGACGACGTGACTGCGACCTCCTGCTCGGGCTATGAGACCAGCGGTCTCTTCGATGACCGCTAGGGGTGGGAAGCTGCCGTTCCCAGTTTACCTGGTTAGTGACGACTTCGCGCCCATCCTGGGCATTCGGCCGCCTTGGTCGCCCGCCCGGAAGCGGACATTCACCTACACGCCCAGGACAGAACCTGCGGGGGACTGAACGGAGCGGCTGTGAGGATACTCCGATGGCATCCATCGTCCTGCCGAAACAGCATAGTCGCCTAATTCTGCGCACACAGAGTTAATCTGCCGAGGGAACCATTCCTCGGCGGCGCCTTCCATATGGGCTCCGGCAGACATTATGCCAAAGGACGTCTGTGGTTCCCTCCGGTTGTCGGATTGAGCGAGAGACTGGGACAGAGATCGAGTTTTGCGGTCGCAATCGGGTCAATATTCAACTGGGAGAAAATGAATGTCGGATCCGAAAGACAAAGTGGAAAAGCAGGAATCTCTGCCGTTCCCACCGACGCCCTCGGCCAGTATTGCCGGACGCACGATGCAGGAGTCGGTCTATAGGAAACGGGTGACGCCACGGCGGCTGCCGGACGACGTGCCGAACATTCTGATCGTGCTGATCGACGATGCCGGACCCGCGCTTCCGGCCACGTTTGGCGGCGAGGTCGAGACCCCAACGATGGACCGCATCGTCAATGAAGGGATCGCGTACAACCGCTTCCACACCACGGCCATGTGCTCGCCGACCCGGGCATCACTACTGACTGGCCGCAATCATCATCGCGTCGGTGCCGGGCAGATCGCGGAGCTTGCGAATGACTGGGACGGCTATTCCGGGCACATCCCCCGGAGCAGCGCGCTGCTGGCTGAGGTGCTGAAAGATTACGGCTACGCCACCGGCGCCTGGGGCAAGTGGCATAACACGCCTGCCGAGGAGACCACGCCGACCGGCCCCTTCGAGAACTGGCCTACGAACCTCGGCTTCGAATACTTTTACGGCTTCCTTGGCGGCGAGGCTTCGCAATACGAGCCAAACCTCGTGCGTAACACGACATACGTTCCGCCGCCCAAAAGCGTGGAGGAAGGCTACCACCTTAGTGAAGACCTCGCGGATGATGCGATAGACTGGCTGCACAAGCATAAAGCCTTCCAGCCGGACAAGCCGTTTTTCATGTATTGGGCGAGCGGCGCGATCCACGGCCCGCATCACGTCACGAAGGAGTGGGCGAACAAGTATAAGGGCAAGTTCGACGATGGCTGGGATGCCTATCGCGAGCGCGTCTTCAAGCGTGCCAAAGAGAAGGGTTGGATTCCCGCCGAAGCCCAACTCACCTCGCGGCATGAGACGATGCCATCCTGGGACAGCATTCCCGAGGACGAGAAGCCGTTCCAGCGCCGCCTGATGGAAGTGGCGGCGGGCTTCACCGAGCACGTGGATGTCCAGGTCGGCCGGGTCGTCGAGGCGATCGACAAGCTTGGCTATGGCGAGAACACGCTGATCCTTTACATCTGGGGCGACAACGGCTCCTCGGCGGAAGGCCAGAGCGGCACCATCAGCGAATTGCTGGCGCAAAACGGCATCCCCACGACCATCGCGCAGCATATTTCGGCACTCGAAGCACTCGGTGGGCTTGCTGAACTCGGCTCGCCCAAGACCGACCCCATGTATCATGCGGGATGGGGCTGGGCTGGGAGCACGCCCTATCAGGGTACGAAACTGCTAGCCTCGCATTTCGGCGGAACGCGCAACCCACTGGCGGTTCGCTGGCCGGCGAAGATCAAGTCCGATGCAACTCCACGACCGCAGTTCCATCACGTCAACGACGTCGTCCCAACCCTCTACGAGATCCTCGGCATTACCCCACCACGCACGGTGTACGGCATCGCGCAAGATCCAATCGATGGCGTAAGTCTCGCCTATACTTTTGGCGACCCGAAAGCGAAGGGCCAGTTGCTTACCCAGTATTTCGAATGCATGGGCAGCCGCGCAATCTACCACGGCGGCTGGATGGCTTCCGCCTTCGGGCCGCGGGTCCCGTGGCTTCCAGGGCTGCCGCCCGGTATCCGGGAATGGACGCCGGACAAGGACATCTGGGAGCTTTACAACCTGGAGGAAGACTGGAGCCAAGCCAACGACCTTGCCGCGAAGATGCCGGAAAAGCTCGCACAGATGAAGGAGATCTTCCTGATCGAAGCAGCGAAAAACAAGGCGCTTCCAATTGGCGGGGGCCTTTGGATCCCAATGCTTCACCCCGAGATGCGCATCGTCCCGCCCTACACGCAGTGGACCTTCTCCGGGAATATCGTCCGTGTGCCCGAGTTTTGCGCCCCGGCCCTAGGCAACAAACCCAACGTCGTCACCATCGACGCCGTGATCCCGACCGATGCCAGTGGAGTGCTCTATAAATTGGGCGCGAATTCAGGCGGCCTCACCTGCTTCGTCGAAGACGGCATCCTGTGTTACGAGTACAACCTCTTCATCATTCATCGCACGAAGATCCGCGCCGCGGAAAAGCTGCCGACCGGCAAGGTGAAGATCGAGATAGAGACAAGCTATGTTGTGCCCCGGCCCGGCGGTCCGCTGAAGGTAACGATGAAGGCAGCCGGCAAGGTCGTCGCTGAAGGCACCGTGCCGATCAGCGCTCCGCTCATCTTCACCGCCAATGACTGCCTTGACGTCGGCATCGCGCTTGGATCGCCGGTCTCGCTCGACTATTACGACAAGGCGCCGTTCAAGTTCAACGGAACGATCGAGCAGGTTCATGTGACGTATTTGCCGGCACCATAGGAAATCCCCCTCGCACAGAGTTCGGATCATCTGCGGGACGTCCGCGCGCATGACGGAGCCAAATGACTCTTTCGCGTCCAATTCAGCGCTCGCGCAAAACGCCCGTGGTCGGTCGAGGTATTTCACTCTGTTTGGGACGCAAACCATCGGCGCATTTCTTCTCTACTGGATCGCCCTCCACCTTTACCGACAGGTCCTCGCTGACCCCGGATCGCATGAGGCGCACCCTTGGACGTTGGTATGGGCTCTGTCGTCGATCGCCTTGATGCAGGTTGCGTATTGGGTCTCTCATCAAGTCCGTCCGCCGCTGCCGCAGTTCACCAACGCTCTGATCGGTCACGCCGTACTATTTCTGGCCCGCATCGGCTTCGTGCTCCCCACTTCTGTTTTCGGTTTTGTGTTTGTCGCGCAAAGGCCTGAATTCGAGATCTCCGCCTTCGAGTCCCTCGTCATTCTCTTGGGTCTGTTCTCCCTGTACTGCTACGTGCGGGACCTGGAGCGGCTGGGTCGGGCTTTCATCGCCCGAGAAAAGGGCCTCGACGCTACCGCGCGATAATCGCAACGCCGGACGACATTCGCGCTGCCGCCTAACCAGGAACCGCCGAAGGCGGTTGCCAGTGCGGCTTTCGCGCTTGATACGAATAGGTCGCGCCGGTTCATTCGCTTCCGCCTCTTGCGCCACTCGGTCGCCGGAGCATGATGCCTTCGTTCTCCCGCGGGCGGCAATTGACAACTTGATACAATTATGGCCGGCCTAGGCCTTTGGCAGCTATCCTCGCCCCCGCGATTGGAATGGATGACGCCATGGAATTGCGCCATTGTTGCCCTGCCTTCAGCCACCTATCTGGAACAGTAGTCCCAATAGCCCTGGGTGTGTGCGGGGCTTGACCAAAACCAGCAGAGCGCTGGCGAGGGTGGCGGTGGCGGCGCGGTCGCAGCGACCAGCGTTCCCAAAGTCACACCCGCGACAACCGAGCCGTAGTACGGGGCTGCCACCCACGGCCTGACCACCGCGCCAGTGGCGTAAACAGCACCGCCCGCGTACGGGGCCCGGTATGCAGTCCCACCATAGGGACCGGTCGCAGCGGCTCCACCATAACGGCCGCGATACGCCGTGGCGCCATTCGGGCCGTAGGCGGCACCGGCGCCCGCTGGACCGCGGTAGGCGGCAGCGCCATTGGGACCTTGTGCGTAGCCGGCGCCCCTCGGGCCGCGCACCGCGGTAGCGCCATTGGGACCTTGCGCATAGCCGGCGCCCCGCGGACCCATCGCGGCGGTGCCGCCGTGCGGCCCGGTCACCGATCCCCATCCGAACGCGTGCAAGGGAATCGACATGCCCATTGCCGCCGCAAGGCAGAGGCGAGCTAAACCGTTCATCGCGATCCTCCCGTGTGCAGTTCGCCAGTGACCACGCTGAAGTCAACCTGCTTGGCATCCTTCGGCGGCGTGAAGGTAAAGTCGGCATGGGCCGGATGAACGCCGAAATTCCAGTTGGACATCTCGGCAACGAAATTCGGACTGCCGGGCAGCGCATTGTCGACCACGATCAGTCGTCGTGGCACCGCACGGTCTTTCTCCAGCCATAGCTCCAGTTCGATGCCCGGCGGTTGTGAAAAGACCAGATGACGGCACGGAACGCCATCGATCGTCACCGTGTCGACCTCACGGCCGGCGGTCACGCCGGTCAGAAATGCCTTGTCGGGCGCTTCGGTCAGGAAATCCGCCAGCGGAAAGTCGAGATGAAAGCGGCCCATGACGACGTACATCATCTGCTGAATCGTGTTGGGCACCGGCAAGGTGGCGTACGTCTTGCCATCGCCGCGCGCGAGGACGACGTTGCTGCCGTCATAGATCAGCTTGCGCGGTCCATCGTCGCCGGTACCCGCGACCAGCAATCGATCAGGGCGGCGAACCGTCGCCTCGAAGTCGTGGACGATGTGTAGCTGCTCTTTGCCCTGGCTCTCATAGACGCGAATCGTATGGGCGTGAAACGAAAATTCCTTTGCGAGGAGCGCCGTCCCCATCTGTGCCAACGCGGAACGCGCGTCCTCGCTGATCGCGGGTTTCGGCGGGGTGGCCGCGACGGCCGGCGAGCTGCCAAGCATCGTCGTGCTCACGACAACACCGGCATACAGACTTGCGAAAGCCACCACCGTCCTGAGTTTCATGATTCTTCTCCGGTAGTTCCGCCCTGACCAACTCAGTCTTGCCACCGCAGCACCGCCCCGGCCTGCGGAACAGGCACCGCCGGAGCCGCTGGCTGGTGGAGTGACCTCAACACGAGCAAATTCCGATGCAAGCGGGGCTGAGTTGGGAGCGACGTTCCTCTTCCGCAGTGTCAAACTGAGAAGGTAATGCAAACCTTACGTCCGCCTCGGCCGGCCACGTCAAGCCTGAATGGGAAGTTTGCCACACGCAAGGCGGTATGACTATGCCGTTGCTGGCACTAAGCCGCTGACGGCCACGTCCGCTTTCGGGTCCCGAGGCCGCCGTGGGTAACTAGTCGGGCCAGCCCGACTATAGTTACCCACGTCCGGTTTTGCTCGGTCTGGTCCCGAAAGCGGCCCTTCCGGCTTCGGCCAGCTCCTGCCATTCGGCCACCTGGCCTGAATCTCCCGGAAGGGTCGAGAGCGGCTATCGAGCAGGACGACTGGTATGCGGCGCTTGGACCCGGCCTGATGCACAGCGGGCGGCGCCCCAGGAAGCGCCGCCCGCACAAGCCGGCCGATTTCTTGTTCTACTTCGCCGGCTCGGTCGCCCAGGCGTGGCCATGCACCAGGCCGTCGTCGAACGGCTCCGGTTCCGCCGCCCGCGGCGTGTCGTGGAACTGCGCCGTCTCGGTGCTGCCGGCCATCGCCGTCGTGCTCGCCCGCCCGCCCGAGGCCGCGACCGCGACCGCATCGAACCAGCCGGTGCCCACCTCGCGCTGATGCCGGGTCGCCGTGTAGCCCTCGGCCTCGGCCGCGAACTCCTCCTGCTGCAGCTCGGAATAGGCCGCCATGCCGCGCTCGCGGTAGCCGCGCGCTAAGCGGAACATCGAGAGATTGAGGCTGTGGAAGCCCGCGAGGGTGACGAACTGGAACTTGTAGCCCATCGCCCCGATCGTGCGCTGGAAGTCGGCGATCCGCTCCGGCGAGAGCTTCTTGCGCCAGTTGAAGCTCGGCGAGCAGTTGTAGGCGAGCAGCTTGCCGGGGAACTGCCGGTGGATCGCCTCGGCGAAGCGCGCCGCCTCGTCGAGGTCGGGCTCGCTGGTTTCCCACCACAGCAGATCGGCATAGGGCGCGTAGGCGAGGCTACGCGCGGTCGCGTACTCGACCCCCATCCCCGGCTTGATGCGGAAGAAGCCCTCCGCGGTGCGCTCGCCCGACAGGAACGGCCGGTCGCGGTCATCGACGTCGCTGGTCAGAAGCTGCGCCGAATGCGCGTCCGTGCGGCACAGCAGCACCGTGGCAACGCCCTCCACATCGGCCGCGAGCCGGGCCGCGTTCAGCGTGCGGATATGGGTCGCGGTCGGCACCAGCACCTTGCCGCCGAGATGGCCGCATTTCTTCTCGCTCGCGAGCTGGTCCTCGAAATGCACGCCGGCGGCGCCCGCCTCGATCATCGCGCGCATCAGCTCGAACGCATTCAGCGGCCCGCCGAACCCGGCCTCGGCATCGGCCAGGATCGGCGCCATCCAACAGGTCTCGTCGGTGCCGCCCTCGGCGCGCGCGATCTGGTCGGCCCGCCGCAGCGCATTGTTGATCCGCTTGACCACCGCCGGCACGGAATTGACCGGATAGAGCGACTGGTCGGGATACATCTCGCCGGCGAGATTGGCGTCCGCCGCCACCTGCCAGCCGGAGAGATAGATCGCCTTCAGCCCGGCCTTCACCTGCTGCAACGCCTGGTTGCCGGTGAGCGCGCCGAGTGAGGGCAGATAGGGCTCGGTGTGCAGCAAGTGCCACAACCGCCTTGCCCCCATCTCGGCCAGCGTGTGGCGGATGCGAAAACTGCCGGAGAGCCGCTCCACGTCGGCCGCGGTGTAGTCGCGGAGGATGCCGGCGAAACGCTCCGGCTCCGCGCCACCGTGGCCGCCTGCCATGCCGTCCGGGGCGGCGGGAGGAATCGGGTGCATTCATGGCCTCCTTGGAGTGCGATGCGTCAATAGTTAACATTGCAGCGCCGAAGTTGACGCGGTATCCTACCTGAGAGCAGGCGCAATTCTGTGGCCGGCTTCACCAGAAGCCGAGGAATTTTGTTAAGGTAGTAAAGAATGGCCCGCCCGCTGATCGGCCGCACCGTGCGCCGGCTCCGCGCCGAAGCAGGCCTCACCCAACAGGCGCTCGCCGTCCGGCTCGGCATCTCGGCGAGCTACCTGAACCTGATCGAGCACGACCAGCGCGCGGTCACGGCGGCGCTGCTGATCAAGCTCGCCGAGGCGTTGCGGGTCGATCTCGCCGCCCTCTCCGGCACCGCCGAACGGCAGCTCGAAGCCGGCCTGCGCGAGGCGTTCGCCGACCCGCTGCTCGGGGCCGAGCGCATCGCCGAGGACGAGATCGAGGCGCTGGCCGCTGGCAGCCCCAATGCCGCGCGCGCGGTGCTGGCGCTCTATCGCGCCTGGCGGGTGGCGCGCGAGGACGCGAGCGGCCTGGCACTCCCCTCCGGTCGGCGCATCCTGCTGCCCACGGAGGAGGTGCGCGATGCGTTCCACGAGCGCGCCAACCACTTCCCGGCGCTGGAGCAGGCGGCGGAGGCGCTGGGGGCGGACCTGGCCGCGGCACCCGCCGAGATGAACCACGCGATCGCCGAACGGCTGCGCAACACGCATCACCTCGCGGTGCGGGTCGGACCGCTGGAAGGGGCGCTGCGGCGCTTCGACCCCGAGACGCGGGTGCTGTCGCTCTCCGAGCAATTGCCGCGCGAGAGCCGGGGTTTCCAGATGGCGTTCACCTTGGCGCTGCTGGAGGCGCGCGAGGCGGTGGCGGCGGAGGTGGCCGCGATCGCGCCGAGCACGAACGAAGCGGCGAGCCTGATCCGGATCGGCCTGCTGAACTACGTCGCTGCGGCCCTGCTGCTGCCCTATGCGCCGTTCCTCGCCGCCGCCGGCGGGCTGCGTCACGACGTCGCGGCACTCGCCGCCCGGTTCGGCGTGAGCTTCGAGCAGGCGTGCCAGCGCCTCTCCAGCCTGCAACGGCCCAGCGCGCGCGGCGTCCCGTTTTTTTTCCTCCGCGTCGATGCCGCCGGCAACGTGACCAAGCGGTTCTCGGCGGCGGGCTTCCCGTTCGCGCGCTTCGGCGGCTCTTGTCCGCGCTGGGTGGTGCATGCGGCGTTCGCGACCCCAGGGACGTTGCGGGTGCAGTTGGCCGAGCTGCCGGACGGCGCCGCCTTTCTCTGCTTCGCCCGCACCGTGACGCGCCCGCCGGCGCGCTGGGGGGAGCCGCCGCCCACGCATGTTGTGGCAATGGGCTGCGGCGTCGAGCACGCGCCGGATGTGGTGTATGCCGATGGGATTGATCTGGCGCGGGCGCGGGTCGGGATCGGATTATCCTGTCGCCTGTGCGATCGCGCTGACTGCCGCAGCCGTGCCTTCCCGCCGCTGGAACACCGGCTGGCGCTCGACCCGCATCTGGCGGCGGACAGTCCGTATCGGTTCGAGCGATCGGCTGTTCCGGCCCCGAGAACCTTGTAGGATAGCGTGCATGAACGTTGCACTCCGCCGCCGGGCGATGACGATCGACGAATTCCTCGACTGGGAGCGACGTCAGGAGCTTCGCTTCGAGTTCGACGGCTTCCAGCCGGTCGCGATGACCGGCGTGACCGAAGCGCACGCCGTCATCCAGTCGAATCTGATCCGCTTCCTGGGAAACAGGTTGGAAGGCAAGCCCTGTCGGGTGGTCGGCTCGGACCTCAAAATCCGGGTCAACGAGCGCATCCGCTACCCGGACGCGCTCGTGATTTGCACACCGCCCGTTCGCGGGCGAACCGTCATCGGCGACCCGGTGATCGTATTCGAGATCGCGAGCGGCGGCACCAGCTACACCGACCGCTTCCTCAAGCGGGCCGAGTACGACGCAACCCCCTCCATCCGTCGCTACATCCTCCTCGAACAGACCGGGCCGGCCGCGACGGTGTTCGAGCGACCGGGCTGGACCGGCCGGCCGATCGAGGGGATCGACACGGTGCTCGCCATGCCCGAGATCGGGGTCGAACTGCCGCTCGCGGAACTCTATCAGGGTCTGGACTTCGCCGAGGTCATCGACGAGCCCTGATCGCTCAGCGCCGGCCGCCCACCTCATCCAGGTGCGCCAGCAGATCGGCCGGATCGGCATAGACCCGCGCCGCCCCGGCCCGCTCCAGCTCCTCCTGCCCGTAGCCGCCGGAGAGCAAACCCACTCCGAGCGCGCGGCAGCGGCGGGCCGCGAGCATGTCCCAGATCGCATCGCCCACCACCACCGCGGTCTCGATCGGCGCGCCGAGGCGCGCGGCCGCGGCCAGGAACAGATCGGGATCGGGCTTGGCGTATTTCACCTGGTCGCGGGTCACCACCGCGACCCGCGCCGGATCGACCCCGAGTGCCGCGAGATTGGGGGCGGCCGTCTCCATCCGCCCGCTGGTCGCGATCGCCCACGGGATCGACGCCGCGTCGAGCGCGTCGAGCAACGCCCGCGCGCCCGGCAGCGGCCGCACCTGCGCCGCAAGCCGGCCATAGGCGGCGGCGTGCAGTTGGCGCAGTCCCTCGATGCGCTCAGGGCTGATCGCCCCGCCGGTCTCGCGCAGCAACTGGTTGGTGAACAGCCCGCCGCTCATGCCGATGCGGCGATGGATGCGCCAGACCGAGAGCTCGATCCCCTCCTCGTCCAGCGCCTGTTTCCAGGCCAGCACGTGCTGATAGACGCTATCGACCAGCGTGCCGTCGAGGTCGAACAGGAACACGGTGTTGATACGCATCAGCAATGCTCCCGGCTCAACGCCGGCCCGCCCCGATCCTCGCGCGATCGGGCGCTGGAGCGGGTGAGGGGAATCGAACCCCGTATTCGGCTTCGGAAGTATTCCGGGACCTCCCGCAAGGTCAATGGTCTATCGCTGCGACACTTGACCTGTCCGGCATACTCCCGTACAATTCAGGAGAAGTCGAGAATTCATGATGCCCCATGAACCCAATCGAACGGCGCGCATCGAGGCGCGGATCGCTCCCGAGGCGCTGGCTGTGGTGAAGCGGGCGGCCGAACTGCAGGGCCGCAGCGTCAGCGATTTCGTGGTCGCCGCCGCGCAGGAAGCCGCCACGCGCGCCATTGAGGAGATGCAGATCGTCCGCCTATCGGTCGAGGACCAGCATGCCTTCCTGGCGGCAATCCTCGACCCGCCTTCCCCGGCCGCCGCACTGGTGCGCGCGGCCGAGGCCCATCGTCGTCTGATCCGGGACTAGTGGTGCCCGGTGAGCTCGTCATCGAGCCTCTCGGTCGAGCCCACAACCGGAAGGAATTTTCCTGCGGCGTAGCGGCGCTAGACCGCTATCTCCATGAGCTGGCGGCGCAGGACATCCGGCGCCGGATCAGCAACTGCTTCGTCGCCCGCGACGCGGCGGGGACAATCGCCGCCTACTATACCTTCGCCGCGGCGAGTTTTCCGCTTTCCGATCTGTCCGCCGGAGCAGACGAAGCGCCTGCCGCGCTATGGCCTGCTCCCTGCCGGCCTGATAGGCCGCCTGGCGGTGGATCAGCGCTTTCGCGGACGGCGGCTCGGCAGTGCGCTCGTTATCGATGCGGCTCGGCGCGCCGTCGGCGCCGACCCTGCGATTTTCGCCCTGGTTGTCGATGCGAAGGATGAGGCGGCCGTGATGTTCTATCAGCATCTCGGATTCCGCCGTTTCATCGGCCGGCCGATGTCGTTGTTTCTGCCCATGGCAACGGCGCTGGCCGCATGGAAGGAGGCGGAGTGAAGGCGGCCCGTGAAGGAGGCCTGAAACCTTGGAGCGGGTGAGGGGAATCGAACCCCCGTATTCAGCTTGGGAAGCTGATGTTCTGCCATTGAACTACACCCGCGCCCGCGCCTGATGATAGGCGGCTGCCGTTGACGGTGCAATGCTCAGACCCTAGGGTGCTGCCCGGCCGCAAGGCCCCTCGTGATTTGTCCGGCCGGATTGCGGCGAGGTAAAAGAAGCGCGCTAAAGAGGCCCCGCGGTTGCGCCCGCAGGCATCCCACGGCCGATCCCTCCGCCGGCACGCTCCCGCCGGCCGCATGTGAAAGGCCCAGGCGATGCCCGATCCGATACCCGATCCCCTGCCCTTGCGTCCCGCCTCCCTGCTGGTCCACGGCGGGGTCGCGCGAAGCGCCTTCGGCGAGACCGCCGAGGCGCTCTTTCTCACCTCGGGCTTCATCTATGACAGCGCCGAGCAGGCCGAGGCGACCATCGCCAACACCATCTCGCATTATCAGTATTCGCGCTTCGACAATCCGACCGTGACCATGTTCGAGCAGCGCCTGGCGCTGATCGAGGGCGCCGAGGCGTGCCGCGCGACCGCAACCGGCATGGCCGCCGTCAGCGCCGCGCTGCTGGCGCACCTCAAGGCCGGCGACCGCATGGTGGCGTCGCGCGCGCTGTTCGGCTCGTGTCACTGGATCGTCTCGACGCTGCTGCCGCGCTTTGGCATCACCTCCGAGTTCGTGGACGGCGCCGACCTTGCGCAATGGCGCGACGCGCTGGGCCGCCCCGCCCAGCTCGTGCTGCTGGAGACACCGTCGAACCCGATGCTGGAGCTGGTCGATCTGCGCGCGACTGCGACGCTTGCCCACGCGGCGGGCGCGATCGTGGTGGTGGACAACGTGTTCGCGACCCCGCTGCTCCAACAGCCGCTGGAGTTCGGCGCCGACGTCGTCGTCTATTCCTGCACCAAGCACATCGACGGCCAGGGCCGGGTGCTCGGCGGCGCCGTGCTCGGGCGGCGGAAATGGATCGAGGAGACCCTGCAACCCTATCTCCGCAACACGGGGCCGACCCTCTCGCCATTCAATGCCTGGCTGCTGCTCAAGGGAATGGAAACCCTCGGCCTGCGCATCGAGGCGCAGTGCGCGCGCGCCGAGCGCATCGCGGATTTCCTCGCGGCACGGCCGGAAGTCGCGCGCGTGTGGTATCCGACGCGCGCGGACCATCCGCAGCGCGCGCTGGCGGCAGCCCAGATGCGGGGCGGCGGCAGCGTGGTCACGTTCGAGGTGACGGGCGGCAAGCCTGGGGCCTTCGCGGCCATGAACGCGATGCGGCTGATCGCGATCTCGAACAATCTCGGTGACAGCAAATCGCTGGCCACGCATCCGGCGACGACCACGCACATGCGCATCGGCGCGCCGGAACGGGCGCGGCTCGGCATCGCCGACGGCGTGATCCGACTCTCGCTCGGGCTCGAGGACCCCGCCGATATCGAGGCCGATCTCGCGCGCGCGCTGGATGCGTCGCGGCGGCTTTGACAGCGGCGCGCCGCCGGGTCTTTCATCGCCACGAAGGATGAAGTGATGGTCGATGATCCCCGCCGCCGGCGCAGGCCGGCAACCCGCAGCACCGGCGAGCGCGAGAGCGGCCCCGCCCGCCGCTGGCCGACCCGCCCGGATGCCGAGCAGGCCGCTGCCCCCGAGGGCTGGTCACGGGTCACGCATGACGTGCAGGTGAGCGTGCGCGCCTTCTATCTCGACGACCAGTCGCACCCGGACGACGGGGAATTCTTCTGGGCGTATCGCGTGCGGATCGAAAATCGCGGCCGTGAGCCGGTGCAACTGCTGCGCCGCACCTGGCACATCACCGACGCGCGCGGCCGTACACAATATGTGCACGGCGAGGGCGTGGTCGGCGAGCAACCGCTGCTGGAACCGGGGGAGATTTTCGAATACACCTCCGGCACGCCGCTCGACACGCCATCGGGGTTCATGCGCGGCGCCTATCACATGATCGCACCCGCGAGCGGCGAGACCTTCGATATCGCCATCCCGGCGTTCAGCCTGGACAGCCCGCACCAGAGCGGTGGCGTGCATTAGAAACACGGCCAGGGGCGCTGCCCCTGGACCCCGCCAAGGGCCTTCGCCCTTGGAACCCTTTGGTTTGCGACTTGCCGATAATCGGCGCGGCGCCCACATGCCGGGACGATTGCAGATGAATAGGAGCTCGCGTTGAACGTTCTTGTGCAGACCAAGCCGGCCGCCGCACGTCCCTCCCGCGAGGAGGCGGAGGCAGCGGTGCGCACCCTGCTCCGCTGGGCAGGTGAGGACCCCGCGCGCGAAGGCCTGCACGACACGCCGGGGCGTGTCGTGCGCTCATACGAGGAATTCTTCGCCGGCTACGAGATCGACCCGCAGGCGCTGCTGGAACGCACCTTCGAGGAGGTCGATGGCTATGACGAGATCGTGCTGCTGCGCGACATCCGCGTCGAGAGCCATTGCGAGCATCATATCGCGCCGATCATCGGCCGCGCCCACGTCGCCTATCTGCCGCACCGTCGCGTGGTCGGCATCAGCAAGCTCGCCCGCGTGGTCGAGGCTTACGCGAAGCGATTGCAGATCCAGGAGAAGATGACCGCGCAGATCGCCAACACCATCAACGAGGTTCTGCAGCCGCGCGGGGTCGCGGTGATCGTCAATGCCGCGCACGAGTGCATGACCACGCGCGGTGTTCACCAGCCGGGGGTCACGATGGTCACCAGCCGGATGCTCGGCGCCTTCCGCGACGATCCGAACACGCGGCGCGAGCTGCTGTCCCTGATCGGCCCGACGCCGCGCACCGTCGAGGGATGAGGACCCTGTCGAGGGAGGGGACCAGAGGGACCCCAGGCATCACACGAAATTCGCCGCATTCAACCCGGTGACGCCGATGAACGTGACGCTCGTATGGTCGGAGAGCGTCAGCGTCGTGCTGCCGCCGGCGACGGTCGCGCTGCCGAGGGCCGCCTGCACCGCATTTGCGCCATATCCCTGCAACGAGATGTGGTCGCCCTTGGCGGCGTTGAAGCCGAACACGGTCTCGCTGCCGCCGCCGAAGCCGTTGATGAAGCCGTAGAGGTCCGAACCCGTGCCGCCGATCACGGTCGATGATCCGTGGCCGGCGATGAACGTTTCTGCCCCCGCCTCGCCGCCCAGAAGATCGGCGCCGGCGCCGGCGTAGAATACGTTCGCACCCGTGCTGCCGAGGCCGGACAGCGTCTCGTTGCCGGAGCCTGCGATCAGCAGATCGGCATTCGCCCCGCCCGCGAACAGCAGGTCGGACCCCGAGGAGCCGAACAGCACGCTCTGGCCGGTGCCGCCGAAAATGACGTTCTCGCCGCCGGTGCCGCCGGCGAACAGCCCGCCCCCGGCGCCGCCGTTGATCACCACCGAGCCCGATCCGCCGCCGATGACGCTCGCGGGATTGGCGCCGTTGATGAGGAACATCGTGCCCGCGCCGGCTGCGGCGAGCAGATGCCCGGCGGCGAATACGGTCTCGCTGCCGCCGGTGTCGGGAAACAGCACGTCGTTGCCGCTGGAGAGGATCAGATCGTTGCCCGATCCCGGCACGATCAAATTCGCCCCGGTGCCGGTGGTGACGGTGTCGCTTCCGGTGGTGCCGATGAAGATGTCGTTGCCATTGCCCCCGGTCATGCGCACGCTGCAGCCGCCGTCGCGGAAGACCGTGTTTTGGCCGGCGGTTCCGTCCAGCACTGCCGCGCCGCCACCTCCGGCGAGCGTGTCGCCAGCAACGGCCGAAGTGATCGTATCGGCGCCGGTATTCGCGCTGAGCAGCAGATTGCCGTTTGTGGTATCTTCCAGTCCGACCGCTGCGGCGCCGCCCAAGGCCACCGCCGCGACACCGGGCGGTGCCTCGTACGTGATCCCGGCGGTCGAGCCGGGCACGCTCAAGACGCCGTTCAAGAGCGCGCCGGGCGCGAAAGCAAGATCCGACCCGCCGGCGGCATCGGGCGCGAAGCCGAACAGGCCGGTCAGGGGCGGGGTCGCGAAGCTCAGCGTCTCGATCGCCTGGTTGCCCGCGAACGCAGTCACCTGGGTCGTGCCGCCCGCACCCGCGGCGATGCCGAGCCGGGTGACCGCGGCGTTGATGATACGCACCGTGTCGCCCGCAGCAAATCCGGTGATCGGGGTTGCGATCGTCATCCCGGCCGTGATCGCGAGCGTGCCGCCGGCGGCGGTGAAGGCAATTGTCTGATCCGCCGCCGAACCCGCCGCCAATGTCGCGGTGCCGCCCGCGCCAATGTCGAGCGTGCCCGTGCCGGTGCCGGCCGCGAGCGTCGTCGCATCGGTGAACTGCCCGCCCACGACCGAGACAATGCCGCGATTGAAGAACGATGACGCCGAAAGGCTGCCGGAATCGACCAGCGTCTCGGCCGTCGTGATCGTCGTCCCCGAGGCAAGCTGCCACGTCGCGCCGGGATCGACCGTGACCGTCCCGAAGCCGACGAACTCGGTGTCGAGCCCGGCGAGCGTACCGATGCCGCCGGCGCCGGCGCCGAGTTCCAGCACGTCGCTCGTGCCCCCCGTGGCAACAACGCCGCCGTTGAACACCGCGCCCGGGTCCTCGATCAGCCGGTTGGAGCCGCCGAAGAAGCGTACCGCGTCGGTGCCGCCGGTGATGGTGCCCGCATTGGCGACTGTGCCGCCTCCCATGACCAGCACGCCGTAGGTGCCGCCGCTGACGGTGCCGTCCACTCCGTTCTGGACCGCCCCGCCGAGCCGCGGCGGCGCGCCGCCGCCCACGAGCAGCGGCTGCAGCTCGATGCCGAAGGCGTTGCCCGAGATCAGGCCGCCGTTGGTGTTGTCCACCATCGCGCCAAGGGCGTTCACGCCCTCGCCGTTTGGGCCAGCGCCGATGATTGTGCCGGCGTTCTGGACCAGCGCCAGCGGCTGGCCGATCGGCGCGATGGCAAGCACGCCGTTGTATTGGCCTGTGATCAGCGCTCCGGCTGCGTTGCTGACAATGCCGCCGAAATTGAGACGGACGCCGCTGAGGTTGGCGTTGGTGCCGGTGATGGTGCCGTAGTTCGTCACCGTGCCGGGGGCGGAGAGGAAACTCACTGCCTCGGCGCTGATGATCGTCGCCGCGTGATTGGCGCTCGACCCGTTGGTCAGGCTGCCGCCGCCGAGCTGCACCGCACCGAATGCGCCGCTGTGGATCGTGCCGAGGTTCGTGACACTGTTGCGCGTGTTGGGGCCGAGCAGGCCTTGCGCGAACACGGCGCCCAGGATCGAGCCCTGATCGGTGACGCTGCCGGCATCGACGACGCCGAGATAGCCGTAATTGCCCGCCGTGCCGGAGAAGCTGCCGGCGACGGTCAACGTGCCGCTGTCGAGCAGCGAGACCCCGACCGGCTGGGTGTTAGTGCCGGCGAGCGTCCAGTTCGCCCCGGCATCGATGGTGACCTGCTTGAAACCGACATACTTGCTGCCGAGGCCGGCCAGCGTCCCGGCCGCCGTGCCTGCGAGCTCCAGCGTGCCCTGGTTGCCGCCGAACACGGTGCCCGTGAACACCGCCCCCGGATCGAGCACCAATCGGCCGCCCGAGGCATTGAACTTCACCGCATCGGTGCCACCGGCGATCGTGCCGGCGTTGATCACCGTGCCGCCCGCGGTGACATAGACGCCGATCTGATGCCCGCTGATCGTGCCGCCGGCGGCGTTGCTCAGCGTGCCGGCGGCGAACACGACGCCGTCGAGCGAATTGTTGGCGACGCCGCTCGCGATCGTGCCGGCATTGGTGATCGCGACCTTGCCGGCGGCGACGATGCCATCGAAATAGCCGGTGATCGTGCTCGAGGCGGCGTTGCTGATCGTGCCGCCAGCGGCGAGGCTGACGCCGTAATTGCCCGCGCTGATGGCGCCCGCATTGGCGATGGTCGCGGCGAGTGTGGCGGCGATGCCCTTGAAGTAGCCGTAGATCGTCCCGCCGCTCGCGTTGTTGACCGTCCCGCCGCCGACCAGCGTGATGCCGGTGGCGGTCTCGCTGGTGATCGTGCCGCTGTTTTGGATGGTGACCGGCACGGTTTGGCCGGCGATGATCCCCGACTGCACACCGTAGGTCCGGCCGATAGATCGAAGCGCCGGCGGCATTGGTGAGCGCGCCGCCGGCGGTCAGCAACACGCCGTCGCCGCCGCGGATGCTGCCGGCATTGGTGATCGTCGCGGCCCCGCCCGCGGCGAGCACGCCGTCGTCCAAGAGGGCGCCGGTGCCGTAGATACTGCCAGCGATGAGGCCGCCCGCCGCGTTGATCAGGGTCCCGGCGGCACCACTGCCGGCCTTCAACGCACTCAGTCCCACACCGGTATAGCCCGAGATGGTGCCGCCGGCCTGGTTGCTGACAAGGCCGTTGAACACAACCACGCCCTCGGCGGAGGTTCCGGTCGAAACGATGCTGCCGGAATTGAAGCGGTGCCGGGCGCACCCTTGATCGCAACGCCAACCCCGCCGGAGGTGATGGCGGCACCCGCATTGTTGGTGACCGTCCCGCCATTGGCGAGCAAAATGCCGAACGCCGGAGTGAGCGCGTTGGTGATCGTGGTCGCGAGGTTCTGGATCGTCGTGGTGTTGGTGACACTCCACGCGGTCGGCGCCGGGCCATAGATCGCGGACGCCGCCGAGACGCTGTACGCGTTCGTGATCGTCGTCGGGTTGGTCTGCAGCGTCAGCGGCGTGGTGGACGCGGGCATGGGGCCTCCGGAGCAAAGCGCACCGAGCGTTCAGGATGGGTACCGCCGCCAAGGCGCACAAACCAGATTTCCTCGGGGCCCCCATTAGTGGCGCTGATGCCGCCCCGCGCATTCGGCCTTGCCGCGCGGGCGCCACCCGGCCGAGGATGGCGAACGGATGTTCCACCAACATGGGGGAAGCACGCATGAGCCAGGACCAGGACCGCATCCGGCGCGGCTGCTCGGAGATCGAGAACCACCTGATCGACGAATGGCGCGCCGGCCGCCTGTCGCGGCGCGGCTTCCTCGCCCGCGCCAGCGCGGCCGGCATGTCGCTGCCCGCGATCGCGGGCCTGCTCGGCGCGACACCGCGACCCGCGCGCGCGGCGGCCAAGCCGGGCGGCACGATCCGCGTCGCCCAGACGACGCCGGCGGGCGCGGTCGATCCGGTGACGGTCGCCGATCTCGGCGGCCTCGTGCTGTTGCAGCAAACCGGCGAGTTCCTGGTCTATGACGCGCCCGACCTCTCGCTCAAGCCCATGCTGGCGACGTCGTGGAAGCCGAACGCCAAGAGCGACGTATGGACCTTCACCCTGCGCCAGGGCGTGAAGTTCCACAGCGGTTCCACGGCTTACCGCCGACGACGTGGTGGCGACGATGGACCGCCTCGCCGATCCGAAGAACGGCTCGAACGCGCTCTCGGTGTTCAAGCGCGTGCTATCGCCGGGCGGGACAAAAAAGATCGACGACCACACGGTCGCGTTCCATCTCGAGCGCCCGGTCGGGCACTTTCCCTATTACGTCTCCTCGGACAATTACAACGCGATCATACTGCCCGCCGGCTACAAGGGCGATTTCGAGAAGACGTTCGACGGCACCGGACCGTTCCGGCTCGACAAATACACGCCGAAGGTCGGCGCCAGCTTCGTGCGCAATCCCGGCTGGTGGGGCGGGCACGTGCTGCCCGACCGCACCGAGTTCGGCTTCTACGCCGACCAGCAGAGCCAGGTGCTGGCGATGCAGGGCCAGCAGGTCGACGTGATGCAGCAGCTCGCCGTGCAGGGCGGCCAGGCACTGCTCAACAACCCCGACGTGAAGCTGATCAAGCTGCACTCCAGCACGCATCGCGAGGTGCACATGCGCTGCGATACCGGCCCGTTCACCGACAAGCGGGTGCGCCAGGCGATGGCGCTGACCTTGGATCGTCCGGCGCTGGTCGCCGGCCTGTTCCACGGCCTGTCGGATCTCGGCAACGACAGCCCGTTCGCGCCGGTGTTTCCTTCCACCGACACCTCGGTGCCGCAGCGCAAGAAGGACATCGCGCGCGCGAAATCGCTGCTCGCGGCCGCCGGCAAGGCGTCAGGCTTCACCGTGACGCTGACCACCGAGCAGTTGCAGGAAATCCCCGACTACGCGGTGCTGATCCGCAACGCGGCCGCCCAGATCGGCATCACGGTGAACCTCAAGGTCGAGGACCAGTCCGCCTATTACGGCTCGGCAAAGTTCGGCAAATCCGACTGGCTGGATTCCACGCTCGGCATCACCGATTACGGCCATCGCGGCGTGCCGGACGCGCTGCTCGCCGCGGCGCTGACCAGCGACGGCCCCTGGAATGCGGCGCATTTCAAGAACCCGACCTACGACAAGCTGGTCGCCGACTACGTCGCCACACCCGATCTGCAATCGCAGCGCGCGATTGCGGGCAAGATCGAGACGCTGCTGCTCGACGAGACGCCGATCATCATCGCCTATTTCTACGATTACCTGATCGCGACCGGGGCAAGCGTCAGCGGCGTCACGGGCACCGCGATCGCGCAGCTCTTCCTGCAATCGGCGAGCGTCGCCTGAACGGATGCGGCGCACCCTGCTCAATCTGCTCGGGCGCCGCGTCGCACTCAGCGCGCTGACCTTGCTGCTGCTCAGTCTCGTCGTGTTCGCGGGCGGGCAGTTGCTGCCGGGCGACGTCGGGCGCGCGATCCTCGGCCCGCTCGCCGATCCGCGCGCGGTCGCGGCCCTCGATCACCGGCTCGGCGTGGACCGGCCGGCGAGCACGCTCTATCTGGAGTGGATCGGCAATCTGCTGCACGGCGACATGGGTGTTTCCTACACCTATCGCCGCCCGGTCGCGCCGTTCATCGCCGACGCACTGGTCAACTCGCTGAAGCTGGCAGGACTGGCATTCGTGGTGGTCGTGCCGCTCGGCATCGCGGGCGGCGTGTATGCCGCGCTGCATGTCGGAAGCTGGCGGGATCGCGCGATCACGCTCACCGGCCTGTCGCTGACCATCATCCCGGAGTTCGTCTCCTCGATCGTGCTGATCCTGGTGCTCGCGGTGTGGCTGCGCTGGCTGCCGATTGCCGCGTCGTGGCGGCCGGGCAGTGGTGCGCTCGTGCAATTGCAGCATCTCATCCTTCCCGCGATCCCGCTGGTGATCGTGCTGTTCGGCTACATCGCGCGGATGGCGCGCGCCGGCACGGTGCAGGCGCTGGAGGCGGACTACACCCGCACCGCGATCCTCAAGGGCCTCGCGCGCGGCGTGGTGATCCGCCGCCACGTGCTGCGCAACGCGCTGCTGCCGACCATCACGGTGATCGCGACGCAAACCGGCTATCTGATCGGCGGCCTCGTCGTCGTCGAGACGCTGTTCCGCTATCGCGGCATCGGCAGCCTGATCCTGACCGCCGCGCGCGGCAAGGATTTCCCGATGCTGGAGGCGGGCATCCTGACCGTGGGCGCGATCTACATCGCGGCGACATTGATCGCCGACGCGATCACGCTGCTGCTCGACCCGCGGCTGCAACTGGCCGACGCGCGGTGAGCGAGGCAATCCTTTCCGACCCGCCGCTGCCGGTCGAGGAGGAAGCGCCGCGCCCGCGCTCGCGGCTCTCCCTGCTTTGGCACTCGGGCACGTTCTGGACCGGCGCCGTGATCGTGCTGTTCTGGGCCGGTTGCGCGATCTTCGGCCCGGCGCTGGTGCCGCAGGACCCGTATGCCGACAATCTGCTGCACGAACTCGCCCCGCCCTCGGCCGCGCACTGGTTCGGCACCGACCAGCTCGGCCGCGACATCTTTTCGCGCGTCATCGTCGGCGCGCGCGACATTCTCACCATCGCCCCGCTTGCCACGTTGCTGGGTGTCGCCGCCGGCACCGTCCTCGGGCTGCTGACCGGCACAGTCGGCGGCGTCATCGATGCGGTGATCGGGCGCGCGATCGAGGTCATGGTCGCCCTGCCGCTGATCGTCGTCGCCTTGCTGGCGCTGGTCGCACTCGGCCCATCGTCCGTCACCGTCGTCGTGGTGATCGGGCTGGTGTTCGCGCCGCTTGTCGCGCGCACGGTGCGCGCCGCCGTGCTGGCCGAGCGCGAGCTCGACTACGTTGCCGCAGCCGCGCTGCGCGGCGAGACCCTGCTCGCGATCATGTTCCTCGAAATCCTGCCCAACGTCACCGGCCCGATCGTGGTGGAGGCGACGGTGCGGCTCGGCTACGCGATCTTCACCGTCGCCTCGCTGAGCTTTCTCGGCTTCGGCATCCAGCCGCCGTCGGCGGATTGGGGCCTGGCGATCGCGGAGAATTACGGCGTGATCGGCGGCGGCTATTGGTGGACGGTCGCCTTCGACGCCGCCGCCACGACCTCGCTGGTGGTCGGCGTCAATCTGCTCGCCGAGGGCATCCACGAGGCGCTGGAGGAGTGATGCCGGCGCGGCGAAAGAAAGCAAGACCAGGGCTCTGCCCTGGACCCGCTGCAAGGCGCGGCCTTCGAGAGAATCTCATTCTTTTCCAGAAAGGGTTTCCAAAGGGCGACTGCCCTTTGGCGGGGTTTGGGGCGGAGCCCCAAGCTTTCTTCCTTGATGGCCCGTCTATATGAACACCGACGCGCTGCTGCTGGAGGGCGTGGAAATCGCCTATCGCGTGCGCGGGCGCGATCTTACGGTGCTGCACGACGTATCGTTCGCGGTGCATCGCGGCGAAGCCTACGGGCTGGTCGGGGAAAGCGGCTGCGGCAAATCGACCGCGGCCCTGGCCGCGATCGGCGCGCTGCCCCGCAACGGGCACATGCGCGCGGGCCGCATTGCGGTGGGCGGGCAGGTGCTGGCCGAGCTTGATGCCGCGGCACTGCGCCGGCTGCGGGCGCGCACGCTCTCGATGGTCTATCAGGACCCCGGCCGCGCGCTGAACCCGGCACTCACCATCGGGCGGCAGGTCGCCGAAGCCTACGAGCTGCTCGGCCGCGCCCACGATGCGGCGTTCGCCGACGCGGAGGCGATGCTCGCGCGGGTGCAGATCGCGGGACCTGCGCGGGTGATGGCGAGCTATCCGCACCAGCTTTCGGGCGGGATGCAGCAGCGGGTGGTGATCGCGATGGCGCTGGCGAAGAACCCGGCGCTGCTGATCCTCGATGAACCGACGACCGGCCTCGATGCGACAGTCGAGGCCGCCGTGCTCGACCTGATCGGGCACCTGCGCGCCGAGCTCGGCACCGCGATTCTCCTCATCAGCCACAACCTCGCTCTGGTCGGGCGGATGTGCGAGCGGGTGGGCGTGCTCTACGCCGGCAGCCTGGTGGAGGAAGGCAGCTCGGCCGCGGTGCTCGCCGGTCCGCGCCACCCTTACACGGCGGGGCTGCTGCGCTGCCTGCCGCGCACGGCCGGGGGCGGGAAGCTGGAGACGATCCCCGGCCTGCTGCCCGCGCCGGGCAGCATCCCGACGGGCTGCGTCTTCGCGCCCCGCTGTGCGCTGGCCGACGCGGCGTGCCGCATCGCGCCACCGCCGAGCGATCTCGGCGGCCGGATCACCCGCTGCCACCACCACGATCGCGTGCCCACGATGCCGCGCGCGCCTGCCGCGGACGGACGGGCCGCCCCGGCGCGCGCGACCGCACCGGTGCTCGAAGTCTCCGATCTCTCCAAGACCTATAACGTCGCCGGCCGCACCCTGCCGGCGCTGCGCGACGTGTCGCTCTCGCTCGGCGCGGGCGAGACGCTGGGACTGGTCGGCGAATCCGGCAGCGGCAAGACCACGCTCGCGCGCGTCCTGCTCGGCCTCACGCCGCCGGATGCGGGCGGGCGCATCGTGCTCGACGGGGCGGCGCTGGCACCACGCGCGCGGGGACGGGAAGCGGCCCAGATCAAGGCGTTGCAGATCGTGTTCCAGAACCCGGATTCGGCGTTGAACCGCAGCCACACGGTGCGCCGTCTGATCGGCCGGCCGCTGCGCCGGCTCGGCGGCTATCGCGGCGCTGCGTTGCGCGCGCGGCTGCTGGCGCTGGCACGCTCGGTGCGGCTGGCCGAGCGTTTCCTGCCGGCGCGGCCGGTTCAGCTTTCCGGCGGGCTGAAGCAGCGGGTCGCGATCGCGCGCGCCTTCGCCGGCGACCCGCGAGTGGTGATCTGCGACGAGCCGACCTCCTCGCTCGACGTCTCCGTGCAGGCGGCGATCCTGAACCTGCTCGCCGAGCTGCAGGAACGGGAGGGCGTGAGCTACGTGTTCATCTCGCACGATCTGGCGGTGGTGCGGCACCTCTCGGATCGCGTCGCGGTGCTGTATCTGGGCAGGCTGATGCAGGTGGGGCCGGCCGAGCAGGTGTTCGGCGGCGCCCGCCACCCGTACACCGAGGCGCTGCTCTCGGCCGCTGGCGAAGGCGGCATCCGGCTGGCGGGCGAGCCGCCGAGTCCGCTATCGCCGCCCTCGGGCTGCGTGTTCCACACGCGCTGTCCGCGCAAGCTCGGGGCGGTCTGCGAGACGCTGGAACCCGCGCTGGAGGAGGCGGAAGGAAACGCGATCCGCTGCCACATTCCGCGACGGGACTTGGCACTCGTCAATCAGGATGCGGCCCAGCAGCGCCGGTCGCCAAGCCGCCCATCTGCTTCCTGATCGCCGGCAGCAGCCGGCCGTCGATCGCGGCCAGTCCGACGCCGATCAGCGCCATGCCGCCGATCGCCTGCACGGTGACGGTTTCGCCGAGCAACAGAACGCCGAGCAGAAGCGCGCTGATCGGCAACAGGAATGTCACCAGCATGAGGTTGGTCGCACCGGCGACCGCGAGAATACGGAAGTAGATCATATAGGCCAGCGCCGTGCTGAGCAGGGCGATCCCGGCCAAGGCCGCCCACACATCGGCGCTCGGATTGGGGAGCGTCCACGGGCGATCGACCAAGACGGCGAGCGGGATCAGAATGAGCGTGCTGGCGGTGATCTGCCCGGTCGCGACCTTGAGCGGCGGCACGTGCTTGAAGCGGCCGCCATAAATGCCGGCGAACCCGTAGATGAGCGCCGCGAGCAGGCACGCCGCCTCGCCGACGACGTCGCTGCCGCCGATCCCGGCCAGCGCGGCCGGGCCGATCAGGACGGCGACGCCCGCAAAGCCAAACAGCACGCCCGCGGCTTTGCTCACGCTGAGCTTCTCATCGTTCGTCAGGACATGCGCCGCCAGCACGGTGAAGATCGGCGTCATGGCGTTCAGGATGGAGGCCAGCCCACTCGAAATCCGCATCTCGCCCCAGGCGATCAGGGTGAAAGGGACGACGTTGTTGAGCAGACCCATCACGAGGAAGGCGCCCCACAGGCGGGGGGATTTTGGCATCGGATCGCGCCGGGCGAGGAGCAGAAGGTTCAGCACGAGCGCCGCGAGTCCGACCCGCCCCAGCACGACGGTTAACGGCGGCAGCTCGGCGACGAGCACCTTGTAGAAGAAGAACGAGCCACCCCAGAGCGCGGATAATGCAAGCAGGAGCAGCCATTCTCGGGCACCCATGGCCGGCGCCTTCCCTGGGTTCGACATCGCTTGTTCCGGCTCGGCTTCTGGCCGCGCAATATGAGTGGGCGGGATCGTCGCGCAATCCGTATCTTGCTCTCCGGTCGCCTCGCGCGGAGGCGGACTCGCCGGCCCCGGCCGGGCGGCCTATCCTCTCATCCGCCACCAGGAGACGGATTGATGCAGAACACCGAGCGGGTATGGGATCTCGTCGAGGCGAAGCGGCCCGATTTCGAGGCGCTGAGCGATCGCGTCTGGGCGATGCCGGAACTGTGCTACGCCGAGGAACGCTCCGCCGCCGAGCACGCGGCGATGCTGCAGCAACAGGGTTTTCGCATCACCCGCAATCTGGCCGACATTCCGACCGCGCTGATGGGGGAGGCGGGCGAGGGCGGGCCGGTGATCGCGATCCTCGGCGAATACGACGCACTGCCCGGACTGAGCCAGCAGGCCGGCGTGCCCGAGCCGCGCCCGGTCGAGGCGGGCGGCAACGGCCACGGCTGCGGGCACAATCTACTCGGCTCGGCCTCGTTGCTGGCGGCGACGGCGGTGGCCGACTGGCTCGCCGAGACCGGGACTCCGGGCCGCGTGCGCTACTACGGCTGCCCGGCCGAGGAAGGCGGTGCAGCAAAGGGTTTCATGGTTCGCGCCGGCGCGTTCGATGACGTCGATATCGCGATCTCCTGGCACCCGGCCGCGTTCTCCGGCGTCAACGAGCCGCTCTCGCTCGCCAATACGCGCATCGATTTCAGCTTCTTCGGCCGCGCCAGCCACGCCGCCGCGGCGCCCCATCTCGGCCGCAGCGCGCTCGATGCGGTCGAGCTGATGAATGTCGGCGTCAACTACATGCGCGAGCACATGCCGCAGGACGCGCGGATCCACTACGCGCTGCTCGATGCCGGCGGCATCGCGCCCAACGTGGTGCAGGCGAGCACGAAAATCCGCTACCTGATCCGCGCGCGCAACCTGCCGGAACTGACGGCGCTGATCGCGCGTGTGCGGAAGGTGGCCGACGGTGCCGCGCTGATGACCGAGACGCGGGTGGAAAGCCGGGTGATCTCGGCCGTCTCCAACCTGCTCGGCAACGCAGCACTGGAGCGCGCGATGTTCGACAATTTCCAGCGCCTCGGCCCGCCGCCCTTCGATGAGGCGGACCGCGCCTTCGCCGCGAAAATCCAGGCGACGCTTTCGCCCGAGGACATCGAGGCCGCGTTCCGCCGCGTGGGCCTGTCGCCGCGCGCCGACGCGCCGCTCTGCGATACCATCGTGCCGCTCGACGCGAAGGGCGAGAAGATGGTCGGCTCGACCGACGTGGGCGACGTGAGCTGGGCGGTGCCCACCGTGCAGGCGCGTGGCGCCACCTATGCGATCGGCACGCCGGGCCATTCCTGGCAGCTCACCGCGCAGGGCAAGACCGACGCCGCGCATAAGGGGCTCGCGCACGTGGCCAAGGCGATGGCCGGCACGGCGCTCGATGCGATCCGCGACGAGACGCTGCTCGCGCGCGCGCGCGCCGAGCACCGGGCGAAGCTGCAACAGACGCCGTACGTGTCGCCGCTGCCGGCGGATGCGAAGCCGGCGCTCGACATGTCGCGGCAGGTCGCCTGAGAACAGGCTGAGAACAGGCGGCGATGAATTGCCGCCCCCCTCGACAGTCGTAACCGGGTGCTGTAGAGTTGATATCAACGTAATTTTGCGCCAAGCAGGAAGAGGCAACCATGGCGAGACAAGTTCTGGTGCTGCTGGGCACGAAGAAAGGTGCCTTCATCCTGGGGAGCGACGCCGCGCGCCGCGACTGGTCGCTGCGTGGGCCGTTCTGCGAAACCTGGCCGATGAACCACGTCATCGCCGACCCGGCGAGCGGGGCGATCTACGCGGGCGGCGGCAATGCGTGGTTCGGTCCGGCGGTCTGGAAATCGACCGATCTCGGGGCAAGCTGGACGCATTCGAGCGACGGGCTCGCCTATCCGGCGGGAGAGGATCCGATCAAGTCGGTGTGGAGCCTGGCGCCGCGTGCCGGCCGGCTCTACGCGGGCGTCGAGCCGGCCGGCCTCTTTAGCAGCGACGACGGCGGCCAGTCCTGGCAGCACGTGGCCGGGTTGCGCGACCATCCCTCGCGGCCGCACTGGCAGCCGGGTGGCGGCGGGCTGATCCTGCATTCGCTCATTCCGCATCCCGAGGACGAGAAGCAGATCTGGGTCGGCATCTCGTCGGCGGGCGTGTTCCACACGGAAGATGGCGGCCGGAGCTGGGCGCCGCGCAACAGCGGCACGCGCTGCGACTTCCTGCCCGAGGGGCAGCGATACCCGGAGTTCGGCCAGTGCGTGCATTGCCTGGTGATGGCGCCCGGCCGGCCCGATCTGCTCTATCAGCAAAACCATTGCGGCATGTACCGCAGCGAGGATGGGGGGCGGCGTTGGGAGAGCATCGAGGCCGGACTGCCGTCGAGCTTCGGCTTTCCTGCGGCCGTCCATCCGCGAGATCCATCCACGCTGTTTCTGCTGCCGCTGAACGGCGACATCGCCGGCCGCTACGTGCCCGAGGGCCGCACCGCGGTGTGGCGCACGCGTGACGGCGGCGCGCGCTGGCAGGCGCTGCGCGACGGGCTGCCGCAGCAGAACGCGTTCTTCGGCGTGCTGCGGCAGGCGATGGCGACCGACGCTCTCGATCCGGCCGGGGTCTATGCCGGCACCAACACCGGCACGCTGTTCGCGAGCGCCGATGAGGGCGAGGGCTGGACCGTGATCGCCCAGCACCTGCCCGCGATTCATTCCGTGGAGACGCTGGTGATCGAGCGATAGGGCGCGTGCGGTGCCGGAGGGACGAATGTCGTGCGCGCCGCCGGTGATGGTCACGTTGCCTTCGGTGCTGGTCGGCCTGTTCCCGGGCTGCGAGCGCAAGCCGCGTGTCGCCGCCGCGAGCGTGGGCGAGATGATCGCGGCACTCGACGCGCGCTGGCCGGGGATGCGCGATCGTCTCTGCGATTCCACGCCGCGCATCCGGCGCCACATCAACATCTTCGTGGGCGACGAACGCGCGACGCTGGAAACGAAGCTGGCCCCGGGGGCCGAGGTGGTGGTGATGACGGCGATCAGCGGCGGGTAGTGGGGAAAACCTGGCCAATGACACCGGAGTGATCCGCGCCATCGGGGCGCACTGCAATAGTCAAGACTTCTGTACTACGCGACGCGCCCGCTCGTCGCCGGGTACGGGCTCGTTCGCCATCGTCATGACTTTCAGGGTTGCTGCATTCTCTGAGCGAATCGCCTCCTCTACGCGTTCTACGAGCAGCCTGAAGGCATCCTGCTGGCTTTATCACACCCGAAACAGCCGCCCCGCGCCGGGCACCGCATCACCGATTCCAGAAAGCCGTAGGCAGTGCCAGGCGAGCGCATGGTCGCTCGACGTGACCGGGATGCCGGCCTCCGCCTCGACCTCCTCGACGATCTCCGCCAGCCGCAGGCTGGTGCAGGAGACGAACACCGCATCGAGTGGCACGGCCCGCGCAAGCGCGCGCACGCCGGCGGCGACCGAGGCAACGGAGATGCGCGCCGCTTCGCGGTCGTCCTGCTTGAGGAAGGTGCCGAACGCCGCCACCTCGGCACCATTGCGCGTAAGGTACGCGCGCACATTCGCGTTCACCTCGGCCGAATAGGGCGTGAGCACGCCGATCCGCCGCGCCCCGAGTGCTGCGAACGCCGCAAAGGCCGCCGTCGCCGGGTTTGTGCACGCAACACCCGGCCGCGCGGCGTGAATTTGCCGCGCGATTTCCGCTTCCCCCAGCTCCATGCTCGCCGAGGTGCAGCCGAATGCGACCACGTCGAGCTTCAGCCCGGGCAGGATCAGCGCTGTCGCCGGCGCGATCAGCTCGCGCATCGCCCGCAGGCTCGAGGGCGTGATGTCGGCATCGTTATGGAGCCGCGCGTGATAGACGGCCACGCCATCCAGCCGGACCAGGCGGCGGAATTCGTGCTCCATCGTCTGATCGGTCGCCAGCACGATCAGCCCGATCGCCGCGCGATGCGCGAGCCCCGCATCGAGCGTGCAGGGCAGAACGCCGAGGTCCGTCATCACGCCAGTCCTTCCGCCGGGATTTCGGGAGCGCGACCGCCGATCAGGTCGGCGATCATGCGCGCGGTGCCGTGCGACATGGTCCAGCCGATATGGCCATGGCCGGTGTTGAACCAAAGATTGCGGTGCCGCTTGCGGCCGATGATCGGCAGATTGTCCGGCGTCATCGGCCGCAGCCCCGCCCACATCTCGGCGCGCTCCCAGTCGCCGCCGTCGGGAAACAGGCCGCGCACCACCCGCGTCATGTGCGCGAAGTCGCGCGGGCGGTGGCTCTTGTCATGGCCGGCGAACTCGGCGGTTGCGGTGACGCGGATACGGTTACCGAAACTGGTGACAGCGACAAGGTTCTCCTCGTCGATGCAGCCGATCGTGGGCGGGGCGCGGTGATTGCCCACCGGCACGGTCAGCGAGTAGCCCTTGATCGGATAGACCGGCAGATCGACGCCGAGCGGGCGGGCGAGTGCTGCGCTCTGGCAGCCGAGCGCCATCACGTAGGCATCCGCCCGGAACGGCCCGCGCTGCGTGTTCACCTGCACGATGCGGTCCCCCGCCGCCTCGATGCCGGTGATGGCAACACCGGTCGCGAACTCCGCCCCGCTCTCGATGCAGCGGGCCGCGAGTGCGCGGGTGAACTTGTTGCAATCGCCGGTCTCGTCGGTCGGGCAGTGGATGGCGCCTGCGATCGCCTCGCCCGCGGCGCCGAGTGCGGGTTCCAGTGCCACCACCTGCGCGCGATCGAGCACGCGGATCTCCTGCCCGTCCTCGGCGAGGAGCTGCATGTGCGCAACCCCGGCGGCGAGCGCCGCCGGGTCGCGGTGGCAGTAGAGGATGCCGCGTGTGTTGCGGTCGTACTCGATCGGCACGGCCGCGAGCGTGCGGTGCAGGATGCGCTGCGAATAAGCGGCGATCTGGTGCTTGCGCAGCGTGTTGCGCCGCGCCTTGGCACTCGTGCATTCGCGCAGGAAGCGCCACGACCAGCGCCACAGTGCGGGGTCGAGGGACGGGCGGAAACGCAGCGCCTGGTTCTTCGCGACCAGCGATTTCAGCAAAATGCCCGGCGCCTTGGGCGAGGACCAGACGAAGGAATGGCCGGGCGCGATCATGCCGGCGTTGCCCCAGCTCGTTTCCTCGGCGACCTCGGCGTGGCGTTCCAGCAGCACCACCTCGTGACCGTCCTGCTGCAACTGCCAGGCGGTGGTCACACCCACCACGCCGCCGCCCATCACCAGAACTCGCATCGTCTCTCCATCACGGCGGCGCGTTGCCCAGCAAGTCGCGCGCGCAGATATAGCCCCAAGTCATGCACGGGCCGATTGTGGTGCCGGCACCGAGAGCGCGCGTGCCGATCGGGTTCGCCATTGCGTTGCCGGCGCAGTAGAGGCCGGGGATCACGCCGCCATCCGCGCGCAGCACCCGGCCGCGATCATCGGTGCGGGCACCGCCCTTCGTGCCCACGAAAGAGCGGTTGAGCGGTACTGCGACGAAGGGCGCACGCTCGATCGGCCCCAAAGTCGCATTTTGCTTCGCGCCGTCGCGGTTCGCGGACTTGTAGCGTTCCCATACGCTCTCGCCGCGGTGAAAATCGGCGTCCTCGCCGGCGGCGCAGAAGCCATTGAAGCGCACGACCGTGGCCGCGAGCGCGTCGGCGGGCACCCCGATCAGGCCGGCGAGCGAGGCAAGATCAGACGCACGGCGCATCCAGCCGCGTTGCCTTCGCGCATACCAGCGAAAAGCGAAATTGCGGCCGAAGCGCGCGTCACCGATCAGCCAGGCGGGCAGGTGGAGCGGCGCACCGGACGCATCGCGGCGATCGAGCGCTTCGCCGAGATTGTAGTCGTATTCGCTGACGAAGCGGTGTCCCGTGCGGTCCACCACGATGCAGTGCGGGGCCGCCTGGAACGTCGCCGGCATCCCATACAGGCGCCCGTCATAGCGCGTCGGCAAGGTCGGATAGATGTTCGCCTGGTCCATCCGCTCGAGCCGCGCGCCCGCGCGCTCGGCCAGAAGCTGCCCGTCGCCCTCGTTGGTGTCGGGACTGCCGAGCCGGTCGAGCGGGCCGGCGAAATGCGCCTCGCGCAGCGGCGCGTTCCACTCGAAGCCGCCGGTCGCCAGCACCACACCGCGCGCCGCCGCGAAGCTCAGCCGCGCGCCGTCGTGCTGCACCTCCACGCCCGCCACATGCCCGTCCGGGCACTGCACGAGCCCGACCACGCGCGCGCCCAGCAGCAGTTTTGCTCCCGCATCGAGGCAGCCCTTCAGCAGCCCAGTCACCAGCGCGTTGCCGCAGCCGCGTGTGTCGGTCAGCCACCGCCAGATCAGCTTCGGTGCCAGGCTACAATAGGCGCGGATTGGGTGGTTGTAAGGATCGATTCCGTGTGCTTCGCGGTAGCTGAAGATATGCGGCAGCGTCGAGCGGCGGATGCGGCGCGCGTAGCGGCCAACGATCCGCCGGCTGAGCGGCCGCGGCGAGACCATGCGGCCGAAAATCTTGCCGCCCGGCTGTTCGGCCTGCGGGTCGGGCTCGTCGATCAGCTCGTAGCGCAACGGCGAATGCTGCTCGACGAACTCCAGCATCGGCGCCGCATTGGCGACGAAGGCGCGCCACAGCGCGTCTTCCGCGTCCTCCCAGCCCGCAGGGGAGGCAGCGCGGAAATAGCGCATCGCCTCCTCGGCGCTGTCGGCGGCGCCGGCCGCGCGCGCGAGGTGGTTGGCGGGGATCCAGGTGCCCGCACCCGACATCGCCGAGGTGCCGCCGATGCGGTCGGACTTCTCCACGATCAGCACCGAAAGCCCTCCGCTTGCGGCGGTCAGCGCCGCGGTCAGCGCCGCGGCACCCGAGCCGGCCACCACCACATCAAAGCGCGTCTGATCCCGTGGCGGACTCATCGCCGTCCCCTTGCCGGGCGCCAGTGTGCTGCGGCTTCACCGGCGCTGTCCACGCCGGGGGCGACGCGTTTTGCGTCCGAGCACGGTGGCGGCCGCCGCCGCGCGGCAATCGCGCCGCGGCGGCGGCGGCCGGAAGGCAACAGCGGGCGGTTGGGCCGGAACCGCCCGCTGTCGCGCCCCACCCGGCCTTTCGGCCAGGCGTGACGCCCCGTCCGGGCGAGCGCCGCACGACGCGGATCGCCGCCCCGATCTCTCCGAACCGGGAGATTGCCCTGCTCGTGCTCGACCTACTGGCGGGCGGTCCGTCCGGATGCAGGCCGGGAACTTTTTCCGGGGACAGGCAAGAGTGGGCGGTGGCGCCGAACTCGGCTCCCTCAGGGTCGTTTCCGCATGACGGAACCAGAGGGACCATGCACGGCATTGACGCGGTGATCGGACACGGGGCGCCGATGGAGATCACCTGGTGGCAAATGAGCATTCGGGCGGTCATCGTCTTCCTCTATGGGGTATTGCTCGTCCGCATTGCCGGGAAGCGGGCATTCGGGCGGCAGTCAGCGCTCGACATCGTGGTTACCGTGTTGATCGGCGCCAATCTCAGCCGAGCGTTGACGGGCGGCTCGCCGTTCTTCCCCACGCTCGCGGCGACGGCGGCCCTGGTGCTGCTCTACTGGATCAGCATCCAGTTCGCGCAGCGGTCGGATGTCGTGGGATTCGTTCTAAAGGGAAGGGAGATCGTGTTGGTCCGCGACGGGCGCGCGGACCCTGTGGCGATGCGCAAGGCGGCCGTCAGTCATCTCGATCTGGGCGAGGCCGTGCGATCGGCGCGGCAGCCTGGGCTGGATGCGGTCACGCTCGCGACGCTTGAGCGCAGCGGCCAAATCAGCGTTGTGCCGAAAAAGGGTTGAGCGGGGTTTCTACTCAAGCAGCAGCGCCTGCAGCCGCGCCCGCGCCGCCGCGTCCACCCCGAGTGCCTGGTCGAGATAGGCCTCGACCGATCCGGCGCTCTCCCGCATGGCCGCGAACGCCGCCTCCAGTAACGACGCTTCCACGCCGAGCAGCACGCCGATGATGGCGGCCGGCAGGCCGCGGTCGGGCAGGGTGTCCCGCCGCCACAGCCGGGTGGTGGCGAGGTAGTCCTCCAGCACCTGCTCCCAGCCGACGCCGAGTGCGGCGAGCAGGGCGGCGGCGGCGAAGCCGGTGCGGTCCTTGCCCGCCGAGCAGTGAAACATCAGCGGCAGCCGCCCGCCATCCTGGACCAGCGAAAAGAGCCGCCGGTACTGCGCGGTGCAGTCGCGCGCGTAGGCGGCATAGGCGCGGCGCATCAGCGCCAGCGCATCCGCGGCGCTGGCCTGCCGGACCCCGAATAGCTCGCGGAGCGTGATGCCGACCGTGGGCTCGATCGGCAGCGCCACGATGGCGGGGCCGACCAGCATCACCGGCGCCGCTGCCCGCTCCGCCACCCCGCGCAGGTCGCAGACGGTCCGCAGGCCGAGCGCCGCAACCACCGCCTGGTCGGCCGCCGTCAGCCGCACCAGGGCGGCCGAGCGGAACACGCGCCCGGCGCGCACCCGCCGCCCGTCTGCGGTCGTCCAGCCGCCGAGGTCGCGCAGGTTTGAGGCCGCCTCCAGAGCGATCGCACGCGGCAGGAGGGCAGGGGACGGCTCGGCGGCGTCGGACATGAGGGCACCCTTGCCGGAGGCGCCCTGGTCGTGCAACTGCGGGCCCGCGCAACCGCATTGCCTCGCCGCTGGAACCTGCGCACGATCGGCGCGCGGCGGCAGCGAGGATCGGGCATGGCGTGGCGCGTCGGCGTGGATTCGGGCGGCACCTTCACCGATCTCTGCCTGTTCGACACAACGAGCGGCGCGATCCGGGTGTGGAAGCTCGCCTCGACGCCCGACGATCCTTCCCGCGCCATCGCCGGGGGCGTGGCCGAGGCGATGGCGCGCGAGGGTGCCGCGGTTTCTGCCATCGCCTATCTCGGCCACGGCACCACGGTCGCAACCAACGCGCTGATCCAGCATCGCGGCGTGCGCACCGGGCTGATCACCACCGAGGGTTTTTCCGACCTGCTGGAGATTGGCCGGCAGAAGCGCCCCGACCTCTATGATCTGCAGGCCGACAAGCCGCCGCCGCTCGTCCCCCGCGACCTGCGGCTCGGAGTGCCCGAACGGCTGCGCCATGACGGGCGCGTCGAGACGCCGCTCGACGAGGCGGCGGTGCGCGCGGCGGCGCGGCAGTTGCGGGAGGCCGACGTCGCCGCGGTCGCCATCTGCTTCCTCTACGGGTTCGTCGATCCGCAGCACGAGGTGGCGGCGCGGCGCATCGTCGCCGAGGAACTGCCCGAGGCGTTCGTCTGCGCGAGCCACGAGGTGGCGCCCGAGTTCCGCGAGTTCGAGCGGCTCTCGACGGTGGTGGTCAATGCGGCCCTCGGCCCCGTCATGGCGAGCTACATCCTGCGGCTGGGCGAGCGGCTGAGGGCACTCGGGGTTCCGGTCCGGCCGCATCTCACGCAGTCGAACGGCGGCGTGATCGGCTTCGAGGCGGCTGCAAGATTGCCCGCGCGGATGGTGCTCTCCGGCCCCAGCACGGGCGTCGTCGCGGCGCAGGCGCTCGGCCGCGCAGCCGGGATCAGCGAGCTCATCACCTTCGACATGGGCGGCACCAGCACCGATGTGGCACTGCTGAAGAGCGGCGTCTGCCGGCTGGCCGGCGAGGCGGTGGTGCACGGCTATCCAATCAAGGCGCCGATGCTGGACATCAACACGGTGGGGGCAGGCGGCGGCTCGATCGCTTTCGTCGATTCCGGCGGGCTGCTGAAGGTGGGGCCGCGCAGCGCCGGTGCCGCGCCCGGCCCGGTCTGCTACGGCCTCGGCGGCGAGGAGCCGACCGTCACCGACGCGAACGTGGTGTTGCAGACGCTGAACCCAGCGCATTTGCTGGGCGGTCGGATGGCGGTGCGTCAGGATCTGGCGCGGGCCGCGATCGGGCAGCTCGCGGCGCAGCTCGGGATGGAGGTGATGGCGACCGCGCAGGGTGTCGTCTCGGTCGTCACCGCGAACATGGCGCGCGCGATCCGCGTGATCTCGGTGCAGCGCGGGCACGATCCGCGCGACTACACGCTGGTTGCGTTCGGCGGCGCCGGGCCGCTGCACGCGGCTCGGCTCGCGCGCGAGCTGGATGTCGCCCGCGTGCTGGTGCCGCGCGCGCCGGGCATCCTGTGCGCGATGGGGCTGCTGCTGACCGATCTGCGCGCGGATTTCGCGGCCACGCGCCTGACCCGGCTGGGGCCGGATGCGCTCGCGCCGATGCGCGCCGCGTTCGCGGCACTGGCAGCGCAGGCCGAGGCGTGGCTTGCCGAGGAAGGCGTCGCAATGGCCGACCGGCGGATCGCGCGCAGTGCTGATCTTCGATTTGTCGGGCAGAATTATGAATTGCCGGTCGCGGTCCCGGACGGACCGCTCGATGCCGGCAGCCTCGCCGCCCTCGCCGAGGGTTTCGCCGAGGAGCACCGGCGCATGTACGGCTTCGCCGCCGCGGACGAGCCGATCGAGCTGGTGACGTTTCGCATCGAGGCCATCGGCCTGGTGCCGAAGGCGGAGTTCGCGCCCCGTCCCGATCGCGGCCCGGACGCGTCGGAGGCGATCATCGGATCGCGCGAGGTGTGGCTGCCCGAGGCGGGCGGGTTCGTCGCCGCTCCGGTGTACGACCGCGAGCGGCTCGCCGCCGGCAATTGCTTCCCCGGCCCCGCAATCGTCGAGCAGATGGATGCAACCACGCTGCTGCTGCCGGGCATGGTCGCGCGGGTCGATCCGCTGCTCAATCTGATGCTGGAGGGCGCATGACCGGGATCGACCCGATCACGGTGGAGGTGATCGGCAGCGCGCTCTCCTCGATTACCGAGGAGATGGGCGAGGCGCTGGTGCGCGCCAGCTACTCCACCAACATCAAGGAGCGGCGCGACTGCTCGACCGCGCTGTTCGACGCGAACGGCGACACGCTGTGCCAGGCCGAGCACATCCCGATGCATCTCGGCAGTTTCATCGGCATCCTGCCGCACGTGCTGCGACGGCATCCGGTGACCGAGATGCGTCCCGGCGACGTGTTCATCGGTAACGACGCCTATGACGGCGGCGGCACGCATTTGCCCGATCTGGTGCTGATGGAGCCGATCTTCGTCGACGGCGCGATCATCGCCTGGGCGGTGAACACCGCGCATCACGCCGACTTCGCCGATCGCGGCCACGCGCACATCTTCCAGGAAGGGCTGCGCATCCCGCCGATCCGTCTCTATCGGGCGGGCGAATTGCAGAACGACGTGCAGGAACTGATCCTGCTGAATTGCCAGGTGCCGCGCGAGCGGCTGTCGGATTTGCGTGCGCAGATGGCGGCCAACCGGCTCGGGGTCGCGCGGATGCAGGCTTTGTGCGCCAAGTACGGCCGCGACACCGTGCTGGCGGCGGCGGCAGCGTTGCAGGACTATGCCGAGCGCAAGATGCGCGCCGGCATCGCGGCGATCCCGGACGGCACGTATCGCTTCGAAGACGTGTACGAGAATCCCGAGCTGGACGACATGCTGCCCTTCGGCTGCGAGATCACCGTCGCGGGCGATGCGATGCGGCTGCACTTCACGGCGCCGCCGCAGGTGCGCGCCGGCCTGAACATGACCTACACCGCGCTGCTCTCGACGGTCTATTACGCGGTGAAAACCGTGGTCGATCCCACGATCCTGCCGAATGCCGGCCTGGCGCGGCCGCTCGCGGTGACCGCGACACCAAACTCGGTGGTGTGCTGCGGCTATCCGGCGGCGGTGAACGGGCGCACGAGCACCTGCCAGCGCGTCGTCGATCTGATCCACGGCGCGCTGGCGCAGGCGGTGCCGGAGCGGCTGACGGCGGCGAGCAACGGCGCCTGCGCCGCGGCGCAGTTCATCGGCGCACGCGAGGACGGCAGCCTCTGGGTCTATCTGGAGACGATCGGCGGCGGCTCCGGTGCGCGCGCGACCAAGGACGGGCTGGATGGAGTGCATGTTCACATGACGAACACCTCCAACCTTCCCGTCGAAGCGCTGGAATTGGAGTATCCGCTGACCGTGCTGCGCTACGAGCTGGTGGATGGCTCGGGCGGGCCGGGAAGGTTTCGCGGCGGCATGGGGCTTGCTGCGGGTGTACCGGGCCGAGGCCGAGTGCCGGCTGCGCGTCGATGGCTCGCGGCTGCGCACCGACCCTTGGGGGCTGGCCGGCGGGCTGCCGGGAGGCCGAGCGGGCTTCGATTTCGGCGGCCGGAGCTTTGTCGGCGGCAACGGGTCGCTGCGCGCGGGCGACGTGGCGGAAGTCATCACCGCCGGCGCCGGCGGCTACGGCCCGCCCGCCGCCCGCGCCCGCGAGGCGGTCGCCCGCGACGTTGCCGAACACCGCCTCACCCGCGACGCCGCGTGTGCGATCTATGGCGACTCAAGCCCTCTCCGCCCCCTGGGGCGGAGAGGGAGTTGAGCGCCTTGATATGGAGACATCGCCATGACCCTCACCCGCCGATCCCTGCTCGCCGCTGGCGCCGCCGCCCCATTGCTGGGCCGCGCTGCTCGCGCCGCCTCCGGCCGGCTGGTCTATGGGCTCTCCAGCTATCCGCCGACCTTCGCGCCGTTCGCCAATGCCGGCTCGGCCGCGGCGGCGGCGAAACTGATGGTGCATCGCGGTCTGCTTGGCTACGGGCCGGACGGGCAACTCCGCGGCGAGCTGGCGCAAAGCTGGTCGCACGACCCGGCCGACGGCGCCTGGGTGTTTCACCTGCGCGACGCGATCTTTCACAACGGCCACAAGGTCACGGCCGCCGACATCGCATGGACGATCGAGCAGGTCGCCGCCCCGACCTCCACCGCCTATCTGCGCTCGCAGCTCCAGGAAATCGCGAAGATCGACGTGCCAGATGCACACACGGTGCGGCTGCACACGAAATCGCCGAACGTAACCCTGCCGCTGCTGTTCGCGGGCTTCTACCTGCCGATGGTGCAAAAGGGGTCGCTGGCCGCCAATCCGATCGGGATGGGGGCCGGCCCGTTCGTGATGAAGCGCCAGGAGCGGGGCGTCGCGCTGGAGTTCGCCGCGTTCGACAAGTTCTACCGCGCCCCCCTGCCGAAACTCGCGGCGGTGCGCATGGTCGCCTATGCCGACGAGAACGCGCGCGTTGCGGCACTGCAAGCGGGCGACGTCGATCTGATCGAATACGTGCCCTGGCAGTCGATGGGCAGCATCGAGAAAAATCCGAAGCTGCGGCTGCTGACCACCAATGGGCCGTTCATGTATCTCACCTTCAACGGGCGCAAGAAGCCGTTCGCCGATCCGCGCGTGCGGCTCGCCGTTGCCTACGCGATCAAGCGCGAGGACGTCGTCAAGGGCGCGTTCTTCGGCCGGGGTGCGCCGCTCGGCGGGATGCCGATCCCGCCGGGCACGCCGTTCTACGATGCGAAATACGCCGACGCCTGGACCTATGACCCTGCGCGCGCCAAGGCGCTGCTGGCGCAGGCGGGCTATGGCGGCGGCTTTTCCTGCAAGCTGCTCTCGACCGCGCAGTACGGGATGCACAAGGATACCGCGACGGTGGTGCAGCAATATCTCGGCGCGGTCGGCATCCAGGCCGAGCTGGTGCTGCCTGACTGGCCAACGCGGGTTGCGATGGGCAATCGCGGTCAATTCGAAATCGCCGTCATGGGCACGGCGGCCGACAGCAACGACCCCGACGGCCTCGCGCCGGTGCTCGCCGGCAATCTGCCGCCCTCGTACGAGCGCAGCCAGAACGTCGACATCCCCGCGATCGACAAGCTGCTCGCGGCCGGCCGCGCCGAGTTCAACGACGCCAAGCGCCACGCGATCTATGACGAGATGCAGAAGCTCGTGGTGGAGCAGGCCCCGATCGTGGGCCTCTGCTGGCGCTCGCAGGGCTATGCCGAGAAGGCAACCGTGCAAGGCTTCGCCAATCTGCCGGGCGCGCTCACGTTCTATTCGCCGACGACGCTCGAGCAAACGACAATCGGCTGAATGGCCTGGCTGCTGCGTCGGATCGGCATTGCGATCGTCCTGGTCTGGATCGTCGCCAGCGTCGTGTTCCTGGCGATCCGCCTGGTGCCGGGCGATCCGGCGATGCTGCTGCTGAGCCAGGGCGGCGTCTCGCCCGATCCCGCCGCGGTCGCCGCCCTGAACGCGCAACTCGGCCTCGACAAGCCTTTGCTCGTGCAATACTTCGCCAATCTGGGCGCGCTGGTGCACGGCGACCTCGGCCGGTCCTTGCAGGATCAGTCGGAAGTAGCGCCCGAGGTCATGCTGCGCCTGCCTCGGACGCTGGAGTTGATCGTCACCGCTGCGATCTTCGCGCTGCTGGTCGGGCTGCCAGGCGGGGTGCTGGCGGCCATCCGGCGCGGCTTCTGGTTCGACCGCGCGGCGCGGGCGGTGGCGTCGTTGGCGCTCGCGGTGCCGGTGTTCGTCATCGGCACGCTGCTGGTACTGGTGTTCGCACAGGATTTGCACTGGATGCCGGCCGGCGGCTACGTCGCCTTCGCCGACCATCCGCTGCGCCACCTGATGCTGCTGTCGATGCCGGCGCTGACGATCGGGCTTGGCCTGGCGGCGATCGTGTTCCGCATGACGCGCGCGGCGGTGCTGGACGTCGCGATGCGGGATTATGTGCGAACCGCGCGCGCGAAGGGCCTCGCGCCGCGCCGCGTGCTGCTGCGCCACGTGCTGCGCAACGCGCTGATGCCGGTGATGACGGTGGTCGCACTCAATCTCGGCGCGCTGCTCGGCGGCACCGTGCTGGTGGAATACGTGTTCAACTGGCCCGGGCTTTCTGGCCTCCTGGTCGACAGCGTGAACGCGCGCGACTATCCGGAAGTGCAGGGCGTGGTGCTGGTGATCTCGGTGCTGTTCGTGGCGCTGAACCTGCTGGTCGATCTGCTCTACGCCGCACTCGATCCGCGCGTCCGTCACGGATGAGGTGGGGCCCGGCGCTCGGGGTCGGCGCGATCGTGCTGGCGGCGCTGGTGGCGCCCTTGCTGCCGCTGCCCGACCCGGTGCGCATCGACGTCGCGCACCGCTTCGCCGGCGCCTCGCCCGCGCATCTGCTCGGCCGTGACGAGGTGGGGCGGGACGAGCTTTCGCGATTGCTGTGGGGCGGCCGCGTGTCGCTGAGCGTCGCGTTCTCGTCGGCAGCCCTCGCCTGCATCGCCGGCACCACGCTCGGCGTGCTCGGCGGGTTCCTGCGCGGGATCGCCGAATTGCTCGCGGTGCGCTCGATGGACGTGCTGCTGTGCTTCCCGCCGCTGCTGCTCGCCCTTCTAGTGGTGACGCTGATCGGGCCGGGGGCGGCGACGCTGATCCCGCTGCTCGCGGTGCTGTTTCTGCCCGGCTTCGTACGCGTGACGTATGCGGGCGTGCTGCAAGTGGCGGCGCAGGACTATGTGGAGGCGATGCGCGCGCTTGGCGCATCGCGGCTGCGGATCATGGCGCGTACGGTGCTGCCCAACGTGGGCGGGCCGGTGCTGGTGCAGTTCAGCCTCGCAGTCGCGGCCGCCGTGGTGCTGGAATTGGGCCTCTCGTTCCTCGGTCTCGGCGTGGTGCCGCCCGCGCCCTCCTGGGGGCTGATGATCGGCGCGGCGCGGGCGACGATGGCCCAGGACCCGTGGCTGTTGCTGTGGCCGTGCGCGGCGCTCAGCGTCACCATCCTGGCGATGAACGCGCTCTGCGACGCGCTGCGGGACGCGGTCGATCCGCACGCGGCACCGCCGCGCGCGCGGCCCCGATTGCTGGCCGCCCTGACCGCGCCGCGCATCGCCGGGCCGGTGCTGGCGATCGAGGGGCTGACCTTGGAAATCGACACGCCGGCCGGCCTGATCCACCCGGTGCGCGACCTCTCCTTCCGGGTGACCGCGGGCGAGACGCTGGCGATTGTGGGCGAGAGCGGATCGGGGAAATCGCTGACAGGGCTTGCCGTGATGGGGCTGCTGCCGCCCGCGGCCCGTGTCGTCGCCGGAGCGGCGTGGCTCGAAGGCACCGAGCTGCTGCGCCTGCCGGAGCCGGCGCTGCGGCGGCTGCGCGGGGCGCGGATGGCGATGGTGTTCCAGGACCCGCTCTCCAGCCTCAATCCGGTGCACCGCATCGGACGTCAGCTCGCCGAGGCGCTGCGCGCGCATCGCCGCCTCTCGCCGCGCGCCGCCGCGACCGCCATTGCCGCCCTGCTGCGCCGCGTCGGCATCCCCGATCCCGCGCGCGGCGCCCGCGCCTTCCCGCACGAGCTCTCGGGCGGAATGCGCCAGCGCGCGATGGTGGCGATGGCGATCGCCAACAACCCGCGCCTGCTGATCGCCGACGAGCCGACGACGGCGCTCGACGTGACCATCCAGGCGCAGGTGCTCGATCTGCTCGCCGATCTGCGGCGCGAGCGCGGTATGGCGCTGGTGTTCATCACCCACAGCCTCGCCGTCGTCGCCGAGATCGCCGACCGGGTCGCGGTAATGTACGCCGGCCAGATCGTCGAGCAGGGCCGGGCGGCGGAAATCTTCGCCCGCCCGCTGCACCCCTACACGGTGGCGCTCCTGGCCAGCGCCCCAGGCGAGGACGGCGCGTTGCCGGTGCCGATCCCCGGCACCGTCCCGCCGCCGCACGCGCTGCCGCCCGGCTGCGCCTTCGCCCCCCGCTGCGCGCTGCGCGCCCCCGGCTGCGACGCGGCCCCGCCGCCGCTGATGGAGCCGGAGCCGGGGCGCGCCACACGCTGCCTGCGCTGGCGGGAACTGGCGTGACATGCTGGTCGCGGCTGAGGGCCTGAGCAAGCATTTCGCCCCGCGCGGCTGGCTGACCCGCGGCGCTCCGGTGCAGGCGGTGACGGACGTGTCGCTCGCGATCGAACGCGGCGAGGCGGTGGGACTGGTCGGCGAATCGGGCTCCGGCAAGAGCACGATCGGGCGGCTGCTGCTCGGTCTGCTCGCGGCGAGTGCCGGCACGGTGCGGTTCGACGGCAAGCCGCCCGGCGCCCCCGGCCTGCGGCGGCGGATGCAGCTCGTGTTCCAGGACCCGTACGCGAGCCTCGATCCGCGCCGGCGCGTGGGCGCGCAGGTGGCGGACGGGCTGGCCATCCATCGCCTCTGCCCGCGCGCCGAGCGGGGGAAGCGGGTCGCAGAGCTGCTGGCGCAGGTGGGCCTCGCGGCCGAGCACGCGCGGCGCTATCCGCACGAGTTCTCCGGCGGCCAGCGCCAGCGCATCGGGCTGGCCCGCGCGCTGGCAACGGCGCCCGAGTTTTTAGTCGCCGACGAGCCGGTCTCGGCGCTCGATGTGTCGGTGCAGGCGCAGGTGCTGGCGCTGCTCGCCGATCTGCGGGCGCGGCTGGGCTTGGCACTTCTGTTTATAAGCCATGATCTTCCGGTCGTGCGCAGCCTATGCGACCGGGTGGTGGTGCTCTATCTCGGCCGGGTGATGGAGGAGGGGCCGGCGGCTTCGGTGTTCGCCCGCCCGGCGCATCCCTACACGCGCGCCTTGCTGTCCGCGGCACCCACGTTGGACCCGGCGCGCCGTGTCGCGCGCATCATCCTGGCGGGCGATCCGCCGTCGCCCGCCGATCCGCCCTCGGGCTGCGTGTTCCGCACCCGCTGCCCATTTGTGCTGCCGGCCTGCGCCGCCGGGGTGCCGCCGCCGCGCTTGGTGGGCGAGGGACACCGCGCCGCCTGCATCCGCACCGACCTGCCCGAGGGGACCGCTTGATGACGGAGACGTTTGCCCCGCCCGAGACGATGTTCGGCTTGCCGCACGCGATGCCCGGGCCGGGCTGCCGCGCCGCCTTCCTCGGCGTGCCGTTCGATTGCGGCACGCATCCGTTTCGCGTGGGCGCCCGGCAGGGTCCGGCATCCGTGCGCCGGCAGTCGGCGCTGCTGCGGCGCTTCCATGCGACGCGGGCGGATTTCGACCCGCTCGCGCGGCTCGGCGCCGTCGATTGCGGCGACATCCTCTGTACGCCGGGCCGCGTCGCGCCGAGCTTTGCCGCGATCGAGGCGGCGGCCGGCGCGGTGCTGGATGCGGGCGCGATCCCGATCGCGATCGGCGGCGACGGGTCGGTTTCGCTGCCGCTGATGCGCGCCGCCGGCCGCCGCCATCCGGTGCTGGTGGCGCTGCACATCGACAGCCACACCGACGCCTACGAACCGGACCCGGCCGAGCCCTACAGCGCCGCCACCCAGTTCACCCACGCCGCGACCGAGGGCGCGATCGACGCCTCGCACTCCTGGCATGTCGGCATTCGCGGGTTCACCTACGCACCCGGCGTGGTGGCGCGGTCGCGGGCGCTCGGCTATCGCGTGGTCTCGATCGAGGATCTGCTGGCGCGCGGCTTCGCCCAGACCATCGCCGAGTTCCGCGACGAGGCCGCCGGCCGCCCGGTCTATTTGTGCTGGGACATGGACGTGTTCGATCCGTCGGTTGCACCCGGCGTCTGCACGCCGAGCTGGGGCGGGCTGTCGGCGCGCGAGGGCATCACACTGCTGCGGGCACTCGCCGGGCTGCGGATCGTGGCGATCGACTTCAATACCGTGAGCCCGCCGCACGATGTCGCCGACATGGCGGCGCATCTCTGCGCGCACATGGCGATGGAGGCGGCGTTGGTGTTGTGCCGGGGGCTTGGCGATGGGTGAAGGGCGGCATGTTTTTGCGCCACAAAACTCGCCGTAAGGTCGTTCGGGTCTATATGCCGCCTATATACCGTGCACGCTCGACCAAGCTCGAATTTATATGGCCGCACCGATACCTTTAGTGCGTCGTGATCGTGGAGGCTTCGCGTGCTCGACTTCCTTTATCTGGCGCTCGGAATGGGATTCCTCGCCGGCTGCGCGCTCTATCTCGCCGCCTGCGAACGGCTGTGAGGGGCGCGGCCATGATCCTTGATTATGGGCTGGGTGGCGCCGTGACAATCGGCCTGCTCGCGTATCTCGTATTCGCCCTCGTGCGTCCCGAGCGATTCTGATGACGGTCAACGGATGGCTCCAGATCGCGATCTTCTGCGCGATCGTCGTGGCGCTCACGAAGCCGCTCGGCGCCGATATATGACGCGCGTGTTCGCGGGCGAGCGCACGTTGCTCAGCCCGATTCTGCGCCCGGTCGAGCGGGTGCTCTACCGCGCCTGCGGCGTGGGCGAGGCGGAAGAGCAGCACTGGACTACCTACGGCTTCGCGATGCTCGCGTTCAGCATTGCCGGCTTCGTGTCGCTCTACGCGTTGCAGCGATTGCAGCAGTTCCTGCCGTTCAACCCGGAGAAGATGGCCGCGGTCAGCCCGGACTTGGCGCTCAACACCTCGGTCAGCTTCATCACCAACACCAACTGGCAATCGTACGTCCCCGAGACGACGATGAGCTACCTGGTCCAGATGGCGGGGCTCACGGTCCACAATTTCGTCTCCGCCGCCACCGGCATTTCCCTGGCGCTCGCTTTGGTCCGCGGCTTTGCGCGGCGCTCGGCGAAGACGGTGGGCAATTTCTGGGTCGATCTGACCCGCTGCACGCTCTACGTGCTGCTGCCGGTTGCGGTCGTCGTCGGGCCTTGTCTTTGTGTGGCAAGGAGTGCCGCAGAATCTTGGCGGCTATGTCCACGCCACCACGCTCGAAGGGGGTAAGCAGGTGATCGCCCAAGGGCCGGTCGCCTCGCAGGAAGCAATAAAGATCTTTGGCACCAATGGCGGCGGGTTCTTCAACGCCAACTCCGCGCACCCGTACGAAAATCCAACCGCCCTCACCAACCTGATCCAGATGGTGATGATCTTCGCGATCGGGGCGGCGCTGACCAACGTGTTCGGCCGCATGGTCGGCGATGAGCGTCAGGGTTGGGCGATCTTCGCGGTCATGGGCGTGCTGTTCCTCGCGGGCATCACCACCGCCTATTCGGCCGAGAGCGCCGGCAATCCTGCGTTCGCCGCCCTGCACATCGACCAAACCGCGAGCACGCTGCAACTCGGCGGCAACATGGAGGGCAAGGAGGTGCGGTTCGGCGTTGCCGATTCGGTGCTGTTCGCGACCGCCACCACCGATACCTCTTGCGGCGCCGTCAATTCGATGCACGACAGCTTCCTGCCGCTCGCTGGCATGGTGCCGATGGTCAACATCATGCTCGGAGAAGTGATCTTCGGCGGCGTCGGCTCGGGCCTCTACGGGATGCTGCTGTTCGCGATCGTCGCGATCTTCGTCGCCGGCCTGATGGTCGGACGCACGCCGGAGTACCTCGGCAAGAAAATCGAGGCGAAGGAAGTCAAGATGGCCATGCTCGCCATCCTGATCCTGCCGCTCTCGATACTGGGCTGGACCGCGCTCGCGGTGGTGCTGCCGGTGGGCACGGGGGCGATGAACAACGCCGGGCCGCACGGCTTCTCCGAGGCGCTCTATGCCTACACCTCGGCCACCGGCAACAACGGCAGCGCGTTCGCCGGCATCAGCGCGAACTCTCCGTTCTGGAACGACACGCTGGCGCTCGCGATGCTGATCGGGCGATTCCTGTTCATCGTCCCGATGCTGGCGGTGGCAGGCTCACTCGGGGCGAAGAAGATCGCGCCGGCGTCGGCCGGCACCTTCCCAACGCACGGGCCGCTATTCGTGGGCCTCGTGGTCGGTGTGGTGCTGATCGTGGGCGGACTGACCTTCTTCCCGGCACTCGCGCTTGGCCCCGTGGTCGAGCAGACCGCAATGAACGCCGGCAGGACCTTCTGAGGCGGAGACGACTCGATGCAGACCAAATCCGTCGGGCGCGGCGCCGCCGCTTCGATGCTTGACCCGACAATTCTGCGGCCGGCATCGGCGGCGCGTTCCGCAAGCTCGATCCACGAATGCTGATCCGCAATCCAGTGATGTTCGTGGTGGAGGTGGTGGCGACGCTGACCACGCTGCTGTTCCTGCGCGACCTCGTCACCGGGCACGGCGGGCTCGGCTTCACCTTCCAGCTCGTCCTGTGGCTGTGGACCACCGTGCTGTTCGCCAACTTCGCCGAGGCGGTGGCCGAGGGCCGCGGCAAGGCGCAGGCAGCGACGCTGCGTCGCGCGCGGACGGAGACGCACGGCAAGCGCCTGCTGCCCGGCACGTCCGGCGACTATGATCATGAGGGGCTGTTCGAGCTGGTCCCGGCCCCCGAGCTGCAGCCAGGCGACATTGTGCTGGTCGAGGCAGGGGACCTGGTGCCCAGCGATGGCGAGGTGATCGAGGGCATTGCCTCGGTCGATGAAGTCGGCGATCACCGGCGAGTTGGCCCCCGTGATCCGCGAGAGCGGCGGCGACCGCTCGGCGGTGACCGGCGGCACGCGCGTGCTGTCCGACTGGCTCCGCGTGCGCATTACCGCGGCCCAGGGTTCGACCTTTCTCGACCGCATGATCGCACTGGTCGAGGGCGCGCAACGGCAGAAGACGCCGAACGAGATTGCACTCAACATCCTGCTCGCCGGCATGACGATCATTTTCGTCTTCGCTGTGGCCACGATCCCCAGCTTTGCCACCTACGCGGGCGGCCGCGTCTCCGTCGTCGTCCTCGTGGCGTTGTTCGTGACGCTGATCCCGACCACGATCGGCGCACTGCTCTCCGCGATCGGCATCGCGGGGATGGACCGGCTGGTGCGCTTCAACGTCCTCGCGATGTCCGGCCGCGCGGTGGAGGCGGCGGGCGACGTCGATACGCTGCTGCTCGACAAGACCGGCACGATCACGCTCGGCAATCGCCAGGCAACGCAGGTCATCCCCGTTCCCGGCGTCGCGGAGAGCGATCTTGCCGACGCGGCGCAGCTCGCCTCGCTGTCGGACGAGACACCCGAGGGCCGCTCGATCGTGGTGCTGGCGAAGCAGAGATACGGCTTCCGCGGCCGCGAGCTGGCGCCGCTGGGTGCACGGTTTATCGCGTTTACGGCGCAGACGCGGATCAGCGGCGTCGATTTCGGTGGCAGCGCCATTCGCAAGGGCGCCGTCGATGCCGTGCTCGCCTACGTGCAGGATTTGCGCGGCGGGATCGCGGCGGCAGCGGCAGGCGGGGTCGCGACGGCAGTGCGGTCGGCGGCCCTCGATGCGCCCGCGCGTGCGCTGGCCGAGGCGGCCGACCGGATCGCCCGCGCCGGCGGCACGCCGCTGGCGGTTGCGCGCGACGGCAAGCTGCTCGGCGTCATCCACCTCAAGGACATCGTCAAGGGCGGCATAAGCGAGCGCTTCTCGGCGCTGCGGCAGATGGGCATCCGCACGGTGATGATCACCGGCGACAATCCGCTCACCGCCGCCGCGATCGCCGCCGAGGCGGGGGTGGACGACTTCCTCGCCCAGGCCACGCCTGAGGCCAAGCTGGCGCTGATCCGCGAGGAGCAAGCGAAGGGCAAGCTGGTCGCGATGTGCGGCGACGGCACCAACGACGCGCCGGCTCTGGCGCAGGCCGATGTGGGCGTGGCGATGAACACCGGCACGATGGCCGCGCGCGAGGCCGGCAACATGGTCGATCTCGACAGCAATCCGACCAAGCTGATCGAGATCGTCGAGATCGGCAAGCAGCTCCTGATGACGCGCGGTGCGCTCACCACCTTCTCGATCGCCAACGACGTCGCAAAATATTTCGCGATCATCCCGGCCATGTTCATCGCCTTCTACCCGCAGCTTGCGGCGCTTAACGTGATGCGGCTGGGTTCGCCGCAGAGTGCGATCCTCTCGGCGATCATTTTCAACGCGCTGATTATCGTAGCCCTGATCCCGCTGGCGCTGCGCGGTGTGACCTACAAGCCGGTCGGGGCCGCCGCGATCCTGCGGCGCAACCTGCTGATCTACGGCTGCGGGGGAATCGCGGTGCCGTTCGTCGGCATCAAGCTGATCGACGTGTTGATCCGCAGCGTCGGCCTGGCATAAGGAGTCGGAACGATGCTCAAGCAGATCCGTCCCGCGCTGGCGATGATCGTGGGAATGACGCTCATCACCGGCCTGATCTACCCGCTGGCGATGACCGGGATCGCGCAGGTGATTTTCCCGTTCCAGGCGAACGGCAGCCTGATCCGCAGCCGGGGTCACGTCATCGGCTCGGCCCTGCTCGGCCAGGATTTTTCGTCGCCGCGCTACTTTCATCCGCGCCCGTCGGCGACGACCGAGCCGGACCCGAAAGACGCGAGCAAGATGATCCCGATGCCCTACGCTGCCGACAATTCGGGTGGCTCCAACCTCGGCCCGACCTCGAAGGCGCTGATCGGCCGCGTGACCGCCGGCGCGAAGAGGCTCGCGGCCGACAATCCCGGCACTCCAATCCCGTCCGACCTCGTCACCACCTCGGCCAGTGGGCTTGACCCCGACGTGACGCCCGCCGGCGCGCTCTTTCAGGTGCCGCGCGTCGCCCGCGCCCGCAATCTGCCGCAGCCAGAGGTGGAGGCGTTGGTGCGGGCGCACATCACCGGCCGCCTGCTCGGCATCCTCGGCGAGCCGCACGTCAACGTGCTGAAGCTGAACCTGGCGCTGGACGCGCTCGGCCCAGGCTGAGAGGCTGGCTCGCGATGAGCGGGCAGGAAAGCGGCGATCGACGGCCCTCGCCGGACGCGCTGCTGGAGGCGGCGCGCGGCGAGGGGCGCGGCCGTCTGAAGATCTTTCTCGGCGCCGCGCCCGGCGTCGGCAAGACCTACGAGATGCTGCAGACCGCGCAAGCCCGACTGCGCGAGGGTATGGATGTTGTCGTGGGCCTGGTCGAGACGCACGGCCGGCGCGAAACCGAGGCGCTGATCGCCGGGCTTGAGGTGATCCCGCGCCGCGCCAGCCGCTACCGCGACCGCGCGCTCGAGGAGATGGACCTCGACGCGATCCTCGGCCGCCGGCCGCAACTGGTATTGGTCGATGAGCTCGCGCATAGCAACGCGCCCGGCAGCAGGCATCCGAAGCGCTATCTGGACGTAATGGAGCTGCTCGCCGCCGGCATCGACGTGTTTACCACACTGAACATCCAGCACGTCGAGAGCTTGAATGACGTGGTGGCGAAGATCACCCGCATCCGCGTGCGCGAGACGGTGCCGGATTCGATCATCGACCGCGCCGACGAGATCGAGGTGGTCGATCTCACCCCCGAAGATCTTGTGCAGCGCCTCAAGGACGGCAAGGTCTATGTGCCGCAACAGGCCGAGCGCGCGGTGCGGCACTATTTCTCGCCCGGCAATCTCACGGCGCTCCGCGAGTTGGCATTGCGGCGCACCGCGCAGCGCGTCGATGAGCAGATGCTGAGCTACATGCGCGGCCACGCGATCAGCGGCCCGTGGGCCGCCGGCGAGCGGCTGCTGGTGTGCATCGACGACACGCCCGGCACCGAGACGCTGGTGCGGCACGCGAAACGGCTCGCGGACCGGCTGCGTGGACCGTGGACCGCGCTGCACGTCGAGGCGACCGGCGCGACCGCGAGCGACGAGGCGGCGGAGGCGCGCGTGGCCGACGCGCTGCGGCTGGCACTGCGGCTCGGCGGCGAGGCGATCACGCTGCCGGGGCAGGACGTGGCGGGAACCGTCGTCGAGTACGCCCGCACACACAATGTCACGCACATCGTCGTCGCCACACGCGCGCGCGGCGGCTGGAGGGGACGATTCGGGAGCACGGTCGCACAGCGGATCATCCGGTACGCCAGCGGGATCAATGTGCATGTGCTGGCCGAGGAGCCGCGGGAAGCGAAGGCGGTCACATCGTCATCGCCGCGCCCGCCTGCCCGCCTCCCGCTCGCACCCGGCGCCGGCGCGGGCAGCCTGCTCGCCGTCGCCATCGCACTCGGTGTCGCGTTGCTGCTTGCGCGACTTCCTCGGCATCACCAGCGTGGCATTGGTGTTCCTGGTCAGCGTGCTCGCATCTGCCGTCGCGTACGGGCTGTGGGCGTCGCTGTTCGCCAGCCTGCTCAGCGCGCTCGCCTACAATTTCTTCTTCCTGCCGCCGCTCTACACCTTTACGATCGCCAATCTTGAGAACGTCGTCACACTGGTGGTGTTTGCCGCCGTCGCGGTGGTCGCGAGCAACATCACCTCGCGGATGCGCGCGCAGGCGCTCGCCGCGCGCCATCGCGCGCGCACCACCGACGAGCTTTATCAGTTCAGCCGCAAGCTCGCCTCCGCCGCGACGCTCGACGACGTGTTGTGGGCGAGCGTGCATCAGGTGGCACTGATGCTGAAGGTGCGCGTCGTGCTGCTGCTGCCCGGCGCGTCCGGTCTGTCCGTCGCCGCCGGCTTCCCGCCCGAGGACCGGCTCGACGACGCCGACCTCGCCGCTGCGAAATGGGCGGCCGAGCACAACCGGCCGGCCGGGCGCGGCGCCGACACGCTGCCCGGTGCGAAGCGCCTGTTCCTGCCGATGCAGACAGGGCGGGGTGCGATCGGCGTGCTCGGCATCGACCGCGACGGACCGGGACCGCTGCTCACGCCCGACCAGCAGCGCCTGCTCGACGCGCTCGCCGATCAGGCCGCGCTGGCGATAGAGCGCGTCAACCTCGTGCGCGACGTCGATCGCGCGCGGCTGGAGGCGGAGACCGATCGGCTGCGCTCCGCACTGCTCACCTCGATCTCGCATGATCTGCGCACGCCGCTGGCCTCCATCCTCGGCGCCGCCAGCAGCCTCGCCAGCACCGAGGCCGCACTCGACGAGGCAGGACGCGCCGCGATGCTGCGTACGGTCCAGGAAGAAGCGGAGCGGCTAAACCGCTTCATCGGCAATTTGCTCGACATGACGCGGCTGGAGGCGGGCGCGTTGCATCCGCAGGGCAGCCTCGCCGACCTTTCCGACGTCATCGGTGCGACGCTGCGGCGGGCGTCGCGCATTCTGGCGGCGCACCGGGCCGAGGTGGAATTGCAGCCCGGCCTGCCGATGCTGGCGATCGACATGGTCCTGTTCGAGCAGGTGCTGTTCAACCTGCTCGACAACGCCGCGAAGTATGCGCCCGCCGGCTCCACGATCCGGCTCTGCGCGTGGCGCGAGGAAGGGTCGGTGCGCGTCCAGGTGCTCGATGAGGGCGACGGCATTCCGGCCGCCCAACTCGATCGCGTGTTCGACAAGTTCTACCGCGTGCGCGGCGCCGATCGCCGCCGCGCCGGCACCGGGCTCGGCCTCGCGATCTGCCGCGGCTTCATCGAAGCGATGGGCGGCACGATCACCGCTGGCAACCGTAGCGACCGCTCGGGCGCCGCGTTCACCATCACGCTGCCGGCGCCCGCGCAGGCGCCAGCAGAGCAGGAGGCGGCGGCGTGAGCGGCGCGCTGCGCGTACTGGTGGTCGATGACGAGCCGGCGATCCTGCGATTCCTGCGCGCGGGCCTCGCGGCGCAGGGCTACGTTGTCTCGGAGGCGGAGGAGGGGCGCGCGGCGCTGGAGGCGGTGCGGCGGCAATCGGCCGACCTGATCGTGCTCGATCTCGGCCTGCCGGACATGGATGGGCTCGACGTGATCCGCCGTATCCGCGAGGGCGGCTCGGCCATACCGATCATCGTGCTTTCCTCGCGCGACGACGAGGGAGCGAAGGTGGAAGCGCTCGATCTCGGCGCCGACGATTTCGTTACCAAACCATTCGGCATCGACGAGCTGTTCGCCCGCATCCGTGCCGCCCAACGCCATCGGCTGCAGCAGGCGGGCGAACGGCCGGCCTTCCGGAGCGGCGATCTCTCGGTCGATCTGGTCCGGCGCGCGGTAAGTGCGCGCGGGGCGCAGGTGAAGCTGACGCCGCGCGAATACGAACTGCTGCGGCTGCTGGTCTTGCACGCCGGCAAGGTGCTCACGCACCGGATGATCCTGCGCGCGGTCTGGGGCGGGGATACAGACGTGCAGTATTTGCGCATATACATCCGCGCGCTGCGCCAGAAGCTGGAAGCCGACCCGGAGCGACCCGTGCATATCCTGACTGAGACCGGCGTGGGCTACCGCCTGCGCGCACCCGACTGATGGAGCTGGCGTCCCTGATCCAGCCCGAGCGCGTGCTGCTCGGGCTGCGCGCGCGTGACAAGGCAGCGGCGCTGTCGGCGCTGTCGGCACGCGCAGCGGCGGCGCTGGGGATGGACGCGGGCGCGATCTTGGGCCCGCTCGCGGCGCGCGAGCAGCTCGGCTCGACCGGGCTCGGCCGCGGCTTCGCCCTGCCGCACGCGCGGATCGAGCGGCTCGACCGCTTCTTCGGCCTGTTCGCCCGCCTCGGCCGTCCGGTCCCGTTCGAGGCGGTGGACGGGCAGCCGGTCGATCTTTTTTTCGTGCTGCTGATCCCCGCGCGCGCCGGCGACGATCGCGTCGCGGCGCTGGCCGCGATCGCGCGCCGGATGCGCGATGCGGCGACGCTGGCCGCGATCCGCGCGGCACCTGATGCGATGCGCATCCACGCGCTGCTGGTGGGGGCATGAGATCGGAATCGTCGTCTCGCTGCGGCTCAAGAGGCGATAATGGGATTGAGAATCGTCCCCGAAAGCCTGCAATGGTAGGAAAGGGCCAGCGGTCCCTACTACCGTATGACTACCGTAGGACCACCATGAGGTTGAGAGTGGAAATCCGACCCACACCCGCCCCCCCCGAATGACCCTCCCCCTTACCCCTCGCGCCCGCGCCGAGGCCGCCCAGCGCGCCGCCTCCGATCCCGCCGTCTCGGCCTTCGTCGCCGCCTCGGCCGGGTCGGGCAAGACCAAGCTGTTGATCGACCGGTTGCTGCGCCTGATGCTCGGCGGCGCGGCTCCCGAGCGCATCCTGTGCCTCACCTTCACCAAGGCGGCGGCGGCCGAGATGGCGGTGCGGCTGCAACGCCGGCTCGGCGACTGGGTGACGATGCCCGATACGGCGCTCGCCGAGGCGCTGCGCGCCCTCGACCTGGCACCCGAGCCGGCGACGCTCGACCGGGCGCGCGCCCTGTTCGCGCACGTGCTCGACCTGCCGGGCGGGATGCGCATCGGCACCATCCACGCCTTCTGTCAGGCGCTGCTGCGGCGTTTCCCATTGGAGGCGGAATTATCGCCGCATTTCGAGCTGATGGAGGATGCCGACACCGCGCTCGCGCTGGACGCAGCCCGCGAGGCAGCGCTGGCCGGGGCCGATCCGGGTTTGCTGCCGGCGATCGCGGACCTCGCGTGCATCGCGAGTGCGGCGCAGTTCCAGGGATTGCTGTCGGAATTGCACAACCGGGCCGAAGCGCTGGCGCCGGTGCTGGCGATGACGGGGGCCGCGCGCGCGGCGGCCCTGCGGCGGGCGTGCGGATGCCGCGTGGCCGACCGCGATACGCTGATCGCGGATGCGGTTCGCTCGGATGAAGGCGCGCTGCGCGAGGCGGCCGAGACGGTGTTGCGGGATGGCTCGCCCGCGACCGCAGCGCGCGCGCAGCGGATGCTGGAGTGGCTTTCGCTCGATCAGGAAGAACGGGCGGCGAACTGGGCGGAGTGGCGCTGCGAGTTCGTCACCAAGGACGGCGATCCGCGTGCGGCCGGCGCGTTCGTCAATCCGGTGTTGGCCTGCGACCGGCCGGAGCTGATGGATGCCTTCGCCGCCGAACAGGCGCGCATCGCCGAAATCGATGACCAGGGCCGGGCGCTCTCTGTCGTTGCCTTCTCGGCCGCCCTGTTGGCCGCCGCCGAACCGGCCCTCGCCGGCATGGCGGCGGCGAAGGACCGTCGCGCGCTGCTGGAATACGACGATCTGATCGGCCGCACCGAGCGGCTGCTGCGCGAGCCGAATGCGGCCTGGGTGCTCTACAAACTCGACGGCGGGCTCGATCACCTGCTGCTCGATGAGGCGCAGGACACCGCGCCCAGCCAGTGGCGGATCGCGCGCGCACTGACCGACGAGTTCTTCGCCGGTGCGGGCGCGCGCGACGCTGCGCGCACCGTATTCGCGGTGGGCGACGCCAAGCAGTCGATCTTCTCATTCCAGGGTGCGGACTACGCCGCATTCGACGGCGCGCGCCGCGGCTTGCGCACCCGTGTCGAGGCGGCCGGGCAGAGCTGGCGCGAGGTGCAGCTCGATGTCTGCTTCCGCTCCACCGCTCCGGTGCTGGCGCTCGTTGATGCCGTGTTCGCCGATCCGGCGGCGCGCGCCGGTGTCGGGGACGATCTGCACCATTTCGCCGACCGCAGCGAGGCTTCGGGCAGCGTCGAGTTGTGGCCGTTGGCACCGCCGCCGGAGGATGACGCACCGCCGCTATGGGAGGCGCCGCGTCAGTATCTCGCCCAACGCAGCGCGCCGGAGGCACTCGCCGAGCACCTGGCGCAGTGGATCGCGCGCGAGATCGACGCCGGCGCCGTCCGTGCCGGCGAGGTTCTGATTTTACTACGCAGAAGAAACAATTTTGCCCGCGCCCTGGTGCGCCGGCTGAAGGCGAGTGGTGTGGCGGTCGCGGGGCTCGACCGCATGGTGCTGACCGAGCAGCCGGCGGTGCAGGACCTGATGGCGCTCGGCGCGGCGCTGCTGCTGCCGGAGGACGATCTGACGCTCGCCGAGGTGCTGGTCAGCCCCCTCGGCGGCCTCTCCGATGACAGCCTGATGGACCTGGCCGCGACTCGCACCGGGCATCTCTGGGACGCGCTGCGCGCGCGCGGGCCAGAGCGGCAGGAGTGGGCGCGCGCGCGCGACTTCCTCGCCGCCCTGCTGGCGCGGGTCGATTACGCCACACCCTATGCGCTGCTGGCCGAGGCGCTGGGACCGCTCGGCGGGCGAGCGCGGCTGCTGGCGCGGCTGGGGCCGGAGGCGGCGGAGCCGGTCGATGAGATGCTGGCGGCGGCGCTGCGCCATGCCCGCCTGTACCCGCCCTCGTTGCAAGGATTTCTGCACTGGCTCGGCCGGTCGGCGGCCGAGATCAAGCGCGAGCCGGAGAACGCGGGTGACGCGGTGCGGGTGATGACGGTGCATGGCGCCAAGGGCTTGCAGGCGAGGCTCGTGATCCTGCCCGATACCACCGGCCTGCCGCCCGACGAGAACGGCCTGGTCTGGGCCGAGGATGCGGCGACCGGGCCCGCGCTGCCGCTGTGGGCGCCGCGCCGCGAGCATCGTTGCGCGGCGGTCGAGGCGCTGCGGGATGCGGCGCGGCGGCGATGCATGGAGGAACACAACCGGCTGCTCTACGTGGCGCTCACCCGCGCCGAGGACCGGCTGGTGATCTGCGGATGGCAGCCGCGCCGGGGGGCGAGGGACGAGAGCTGGTACGCAATGGCGGCGCGCGGCTTCGCCCGGCTGGCGCCGGTGGAGACGGCGCCGTTCGGTGCCTGGGCCGGCGAGCGGCTGCGATTCGCGTCCGGCGGGGCGGCGCTGGCCACGGGCGCGGCCGCCACGCCCGTGCTGCCGATGCTGCCGGCCTGGGCGGGCGCGGCGCCGGACTGGATCGCCGCACCCCCGCCGGCCGAGCCGGCGCGGCCGCTGCCGCTCGCGCCGAGCCGGCCGGAGGGGGTGGAGCATGGCGCGATCCCCGCTGCACTCTCGCCTCTGGCGGCTGCGCGCGGGATGCGGCTCTGCGCAGGCGCGTTCGTCCATGCGCTGTTGCAGCATCTGCCGGGGCTGCCCGAGGCAGATCGTGCCGCCGCTGCCCGCGCCCACGCCGCCCGCGCCCATGCCACCCGCGCGGGCCACGGATTGCCGGCGGAGGAAGCGGCGGCGCTGGCCGCGCAGGCGCTCGCGGTTCTGGCGCATCCCGATCTGGCGCCGCTGTTCGGCCCGGGCGCGCGCGCCGAGGTGCCGCTCGCGGGCGTGGTCGGGGGCCGGGTGGTGGCAGGGCTGGTGGACCGGCTGGCGGTGCTGCCGGAGGCGGTGCTGGTCGCCGACTACAAGACCGGCCGCCGCCCGCCGGCACGGGTGGAGGCGACGCCGCCCGCCTATCTGCGGCAGATGGCAGCCTATCGCGCGGTGCTGCGGGCGATCCACCCGGACCGGCCGGTGCGGTGCGCCCTGGTGTGGACGCAGGGCCCGGTCGTCGCCGTGCTGCCGGACCCGCTGCTGGATGCGTATGCGCCGGAGAACGACGCAGGTGCCGGGAGGAGAGGCGAATGACCTTGCACGGTTACTGGCGATCCTCGGCGGCCTGGCGCGTGCGCATCGCGCTCAATCTCAAGGGCCTCTCAGTCGAGCACGTGTCGCACCATCTGCGCCGCAACGAGCAGCGCGCGCCCGGCTATCTGGCGCGCAATCCGCAGGGCCTGGTGCCGACGCTGGAGCTGGATGACGGGCAGTGCCTCACCCAGTCGCTCGCGATCTGCGAGTGGCTGGAGGAGACGCATCCCACGCCGCCGCTGCTGCCCGGCGATGCGGTGGCGCGCGCGCATATCCGCGCTTTCGCGCTCGCGATCGCCTGCGACATCCATCCGCTGCAGAACCTCAAGGTACTGCGCCGGCTGCGCCGCCTGGGCCACGACCAGGAGGCGATCGACCTCTGGGCGCGGGAGATCGTCGCCGAGGGTTTTGCTGCGTGCGAAGCGCTGGCGCCGCCGGGGGAGGGGTTCCTGTTCGGCCCCGCGCCGACGCTCGCCGAGATATGCCTGGTGCCGCAACTCGGCAATGCGCGGCGTTTCGGCGTGGCGGTTGAGGGGTTCCCCCGCCTGCTAGCCGCCGAGGCGGCGTGCTGTGTGCTGCCTGCGTTCGTCGATGCGGAGCCGGAGCGGCAGGGCGACGCCGAGCCGGGGTGAGCGGCGCGGGGC
>CAVWFK010000005.1:0-391218 GCA_963754235.1 uncultured Alphaproteobacteria bacterium
CGCCGCGGTCTCGCATGGTGCCGTAGCTCTCGTGCTGCTTGCCGATCGAGCTGCTGACGCGGTGCTGCCGTCGCGCCCAGCACCCGACCCGGTCCCCACACGCTTGCGGGGGCCACGCCTCGTCGCGGTACTGACGGTCTGCCTGGTGATCTCTGCGATCGCGGTCGTGGAGGCCATGAACGCCGGCTATGCCGCAGTGCCGGGACGCGCGATCGCCGTTACCGCCCACCGCGCGGGTTGCGTCAGCGCACCGGAGAACACGCTGGCCGCCCTGCACAACGCGATCGCGGAAGGCGCCGATGTCGCCGAGGTCGATGCGCAGGAGACAGCGGACGGTCATGTCGTGCTGCTCCATGACACGGACCTGCGCCGGGTCGCAGGCGTCGCCCGCTTCGTCTGGCAGATGCGGCTCGCCGACCTGCAGCAACTCGACGTCGGCTCCTGGTTCGCACCGAGGTTCGGCGGTGAGCGCATCCCGACCTTGCGGGCGTTCGCCGTTGCATCGCGGGGACGGATACGGCTGAACGTGGAGCTCAAGGACAACGGGCACGGCAATGATCTCGCGGCCCGGGTCGCCGCCATCCTGCGCGAGACCGGCGTCGCCGACCGGGCGGCAGTCTCCTCGCTCGATCTCGGACTGCTCGCGCAGGTGCGGCGCGCCGCGCCCGAGATCAAGCTCGGCCTGATCCTGGCGATCGGCATCAGCAACCTGCGCCGGGTTGACGTCGACTTGTGGCGCTCGCCAGGCGATTGGCAACCCCGGCGACGATCCGCCAGCTCGCCGCGAGGGGGCGGGGAGTTCAGGTCTGGACCCTCGACGATGATGCGAGCATCGCCCGCGCGATGCTGGACGGCGCGGACAACATTATCACCGGCGATCCGCTGCGGGCAATTGGGTACTCAACTGGTTCAGCGGCCTGAATGAGCCGGAACGAGCGCTGCTTCGGGTCGGCCGCACCCTGGATCTGGGTTGGGTCCGCTGGACCGGCCGAACCGGGTTGACGCAGGACGGCATCAGCCGCTCGAGCGGCCGTCAGCTCACCGCAGATGATCCTTGAGAGTGAGCCGCCCTTGACAAACCGTGAATGCGACTGCTCCGACCGCGCCTCGCGAAGTGCAGGTGCGACCAATGGCCCAGAGTCGGTCAAGACCGCCGGTCAAACCTCGCCCGCTCTGGCGGATGGCGCTGGGGTCGCTGGTCGATGGCGGACCGGGCACCTGCCACTTCGCGATCACCAGTGTCTGCAATGCGCGGTGTGACTTCTGCAATTTCGCCGTGGACCGGCTACCGACGAGCGCCCGCCATTCGGTACGTTGGATGACGCGAACCGCGCCGCCGACATCCTCTCCCGCAGCGGCGTCAATTTTCTCATCTACGCTGGCGGCGAGCCGATGGCGCTGCGCGACTTTGCCGCTATAGTCGCCCACGCTGCCGACGCCGGCATGACGACCATGATGGTCACCAACGGCTCGCTGCTGACGCTGGATCGCATCGACGCCCTGGCCGAAGCGGGGCTGGTGTCGGTCTACATCTCGATCGACGCCGCGACCGCCGAAGTGCATGAGAAGAACCGAGGCCTGCCCGGCCTGTGCGATCGCATCCGTGAGGCGAACAAGAGGCTGCGTCAGAAGCACATCTTGAGCGCCGCGTCGGTCACCATGAGTCGCCTGGTCGATTACGACAAGCTCCCCTCATTCCTCAGATCCCTCGGTTTCGAGCACCTTACCTTCTCCTACCCGCTGACCACCCTGAGATCACCCTACCTCGCCCATTCCGACTCGGAACTGGTCGCCTACACCAACGACGAATTGCTCGAAGCCTTCGATGCCGTAAAGGCGCTGAAGCGGCATTTTCCGGTGATGAATCCGACCGCCTCAATCGACGACATGCAGCGCCATCTTCGCGGCGAGCCCGAGCATTTCAGCTGCCTCGCCGGGTGGAAGTTCTTCTACCTGGACTGGCATCTGAACCTTTACCGATGCCACAACTGGGAGCGCCTGCTCTGCCACATCTCGGAGTTTGACGGCACCCAGCGCCTGCGTGACGGCTGCACGGCGTGCATGATCGACTGCTACCGCGACGACAGCGTCATGCAGCATGTCGGCGTCGCCATCAGCGACGGGGTCGCCGCCGCGGCGCACGGGCGTCTCGGCGAAGCTTGGAGGCACTGGTTCAACCGGAAGAACCTGACGTCCGTGAAGGCGGTGCTGGAAGATGCGCCCGCGTGGCGCCAGCAGGTCCAGCGAAGCGCGCGGCGAGGGAGATCTTAGCGGCAGAGTTAATTCGGATTGACGCCCCCATGGCTATGGCGCATTTTGCGAAAGGATGCGATCGGTCGCACCCGCACTGCCAGGCGTTGCTTGTCCTTGTCCCTGGTGGCAACGCTGTATCCAGATTGCACCAGTTTCCTTGCAAGTGCCCGGAGGAGAGACCTGCATGGTACGATGCGTGTCGCGTTGCGCGGTGTTGGCAGGCGTGCTGCTGCTGGGAGCCTGCGCTGAGTCGCCGATGGGGCCAACCGTTCGGGTCATGCCTGGTCCGAACAAATCGTTCTCAAACTTTCAGAGCGATCAGGCCACCTGCAGGCAGTTCGCCGAGCAGGCTGTGCGAGACCAGGCGCGGAACGCCAATGTGCGCGGGCTTGGCACAGCGGCTCTGACGACGGCGCTGGGCGCCGGACTGGGCGGAGCGATCGGCGGCGGTCGGGGTGCGGGGATCGGCACCGCCGCCGGCGCGCTTGGCGGCGGCGGGCTGGGCGTGATGAGAACCTCGAACGCCCAGAACTCCATCCAGGGGCAATACAACAACGCCTTTGCCCAGTGCATGTTCAGCCTTGGCAACGCAGTGCCGAGCATGGGACCGATGATGGTTCAACCACCGGCGCCCGGGCGCGCTGCCCCGCGCTGATCGGTCGAGCGCCAAGATGATATACCTCGACAAGGCACGCGGCGAGCGACCCGCCTTTGCCGCTCACCAGACCTGTCTGACGGTCATTGGGATGGCTTGCGCGTCCGGTCGGCCCGTGGGTTTAGCGAACACCCGATCGTAGTTGAGAATCACGTCACCGCCGGGCCAGGCGGTAACGCCCATGCCCAAGTCCGAGCCGGAGCGTGTCGGCGGCGTTGTGGTGGCCGACGGCATCGATGCTGGTCTCGCCGCCGACTTTGTATAGGCGTCCGCCGAGAGCCACAGCCAGCGATAAAGATTGCGGCTCGCGTGCCCCTCGACGATGAACAACGGCTTCTGGGTGAGGCGGGAGGCGCCACCCACGCGGGTGGTCAGCATTGGTCGTGAACACCCTGCTGCGGTTTCGTTCAATCACTGTCCGCCTTGGCTCGGATTCCGCACCTTGCTGGACAGATAGACTTAGAGCCATGTCCGGCCCCGGTCGGGCGTGTAGCTGGGGTTGACCGTCGGATTGAACGCCCAGTGGTTCGCGCTGGGGTTCAGCGGGTCCGCCGGTTGATATTCCCCGAGCGGGGTGGTCACGGTGAGATGAAAGCTCGCGAAGGTCTTCGGAACGAACGACCGGAACTGTTTGCGTCGTCAGGGCCGGCCTGCCGATATGCTCGCCGCCAGTGAAGCCAGCGCCGCCGGTCAGGCGGGGGCGGCTGCGGTTTCGCGAGCGACCGGGATTGCACGCAGCACCATCGGTCGCGGCCAGGCAGACCTGCGGGCGGGCGCGGGGCGGCTGGGCAATCGGGTTCGCCGGCGGGGCGGCTGGGCAATCGGGTTCGCCGGCGGGGCGGCGGAAGCAAGCCTGCGCTCGAGACTCAGGCTGGACTTTTGGAAGCCTCGAACGACCTGGTGCAGTCGTCGATCCAGCCCGCGCCGGTCCGGGTGCACGATTTCCCCGTCCCCGAACTCGGCAAGGCTGTGCCCTACGGCATCGCCGACAATGCCGGACGGGTCAATCTCGGCATCAGCACGACACCGCCTGAGCTTCGCTGCCGGCCGGCCTTACGCCCAAAGCCGCCACGATCGGCCTGCGCCCGGCTCCATCGCCTATCAGACGCGCACGCGCAGCGGATCTGCGGAAGCAACAAACCAGAGCCTGTGGCTGGCGTCGAGTGGCGAGCTGTTGCAAGGTTCTCCTGCGACCTTACCGAGGCCGGTAGCAGATCCTTCACTTTCGTACATGACATGAGGAGCATTCGCCATGTCCGACGACCCAAAGCAGGGGCTCAATCGCCGCGGCTTCATGATGGCGACGATTGCCTCGGTCGGCGCATCGGCAGTCCTCGCGGCCAACGCCGGCGTTGCCAACGCCCAAGGCACAACAGCGCCCGCCACGGGTTCAGCGCAGGTCGCAGCACAAGCAACGGTCTACACCGGCGACGTGATCCAGGGGAAGAAGGTCATCAGCGCGCTCGGCATCGATGACCTGAAACCCGGCAAGCACCTCTTCTATTTCCAGGGCGTCCAGATGCCGGCGGGTCAGCACTGGTATGTCTCCGTCATCGTCGTCAAGGGAGCCCGGTCGGGCAAGCGCATACTCCTCACCAGCGGTGTGCATGGTGACGAAATGAGCTCCGTCCACACGGTGCAGACCGTGATGGATCAGCTCCATTCGGAGGACATGTCGGGAACGGTCGTGGCGGTCACCGACGTGTCGCGCCTTGCGCTGGAAGGAATGTCGCGCCGGTGGCCAAATTCGGGCCGTGGCGCCGGCCTCATCGACATGAACCGAGAATGGCCCGGGAATGAGAACGGCGCCAGCGCAACGAGCCGCCAAGCCGGGCTTCTCTTCAACCGAGTCTTCAAGCCAAACGCCGATATCGCGATCGACTTCCATACCGGGACGACCGGACTGGACATTACTGCAATGAACATCGGCGAGATGAACCGGCCCGAGGTCAAGGCGATGATGGAGCTCTACCCCATCGACCATGTCTGGGATGATCCAACCTATCCCGGCGTGTTGGCCAGAGAATTGATAGCCGCAGGCATCCCGGCGTTCACCCCGGAGATTGGCAGGGCGCGCGTCTTCGACCGTGAGATGATCGCGCTCTTCGTCGAGGGCACGATGAACGTCCTCAAACTACACGGCGTGATCCAGGGCGCCATGGGGCGCACGGGCAAGGATTCGGGGCTTTTCATCGGCAACAGCGCCTTCCCGGTCCTGGCGACCCAGGGTGGCTTCGTGGAGGCTCTGGTCAAGTTGAACGACATGGTCGAGCCCGGCCGGAAGCTGGCCATTCAGCGCAATGCCTTTGGCGAGGTCGTTGCGGAGTACACGAGCGGGGTCGCCGGCGAGGTGGCGGTCCTGCGCAGCGACGCAACATCCGAGCCCGGCAACATCCTTGCCATGGTCCTGTTCCACCAAGCGGTTCCGCAGACCGAGGAGAGCCAACCCGAGGAGGAGAGATATCCCGAGTAAGGTCGCCGCCCAAGGGCCGGTTGAACGCCGAGCCAGCAAGCCGCCGATTGACCACGCTTAGCGTACGATTTTGAGCAAATCGTGCGGTGGACCCTAGAACGTCTCAACTCGGCCTTGACGAGCCAGCTCCGCGAATGTCGGCTTACGGCCCACCCCGGCTTGAGCCCAATGTCCAATTCCAGCTTGTCGTCGCTCGGAAGCGGACAAACGGGGCAAAAGAAAGGGCGCCAATGATACTCAGACTTCAGCCGGGACACAGTTGGGGCGAGACGATCGCGCCCCGAGCCGGCCTATCCTGCGGAACGATGGCCCACGGCACAGGGAACCAAGTGTTTATTTGAGCACCTCGCTCAACCCACGCTATCAGTCGCTTGTCCGGCGTTCGGAAACGCTTGAAGAGGGTCTGCCTCGCCTTGGTGCGGTTTCTTGGGACTGATCGGGGCGACGAGCGAAGACAGCGATGTGAATGGCTCCTCGTGCTTTCCCCGCTTGATGGTATGGGGCAGCCCGTTCATGAACGGAGTGGCGCTGATGCCCGTGACGCCATCGCCGACCGCCCACGATCGGCGGCCACGTCTGATTGACCTGGCGCTGCAGGGCGGCGGGTCGCACGGCGCATTCACCTGGGGCGTGCTGGACCGACTACTCGAGGAGTTCTGGCTGCAGATTGAGGCCATTTCCGGGACCTCGGCCGGTGCCATGAATGCTGCTGTGATGGCCGATGGCTATGCCCAGGGTGGCAATGAGGGCGGACGCGCGGCGCTGGAAGCTTTCTGGAGCAACATCTCTAGGGCTGCCTTGTTCAGCCCGTTGCAGCGCAGCCCGCTCGACGCGCTGCTCGGCCGCTGGACACTCGACCACTCGCCTGCGTATCTCGCGCTCGATCTCATGGCGCGCGTCTTCTCGCCGTACGATCTCGACTTCGGCGGACCGCACCCGCTGAAGCAGGTGTTGTCAGACACGGTCGATTTCGCGCGGCTCTCGACCGGAGGGATCAAGCTTTTCATCACTGCGACGAATGTCCGAACCGGTCGGCCGCGCGTGTTCCGCAACGCAGAACTGTCGCCTGGCGTGCTGCTCGCCTCGGCGTGCTTGCCGACCATGTTCCAGGCGGTGGAGATCGACGGCGATGCCTATTGGGACGGCGGCTATTCCGGCAATCCCACCATGACGCCGCTGGTGCAGGAATGCGTGTCGGACGACACCATCCTCGTCGCGATCAATCCGGTGGAGCGCCCAGGCATCCCGCGTTCGGCCCGTGACATCCTCAACCGCCTGAACGAGGTATCGTTCAACGCGGTACTGCTAAAGGAGCTGCGCATGATGGCGCTCCTGCGGCAGGTCGCTGATGCCGGCAACACTGAGGTTGCACACTGGGCGCGCATGCGCGTCCACTTGATCCGGAGCGAGATGATGGTCGACCTCGGCTCCTCGTCGAAGCTCAACGCTGAATGGGCGTTCCTCTGCATGCTGCGCGATGAGGGGCGGCGCGCGGCGGAGGCCTTTTTGTCGGCGCACGGCGAGGATCTCGGACGGCGCTCCACGCTGAATGTCGATCGCCTCCTGGAAGGCGTTTGAGGCAAAGGATACGCCCGTATCCTGCCTGGCGAGGGGCTGCTGGTGTGGCCGGGCCTTTCGCGGCTGGAGCGTGCTGCTGCTCGCCCCAGCCGCCGCGCTGCAGGCCGCGGCCTTAGGGTGCGCGACCGCCACTGGATTCGCTCCCGGAACTGCCATTCCGGAGGCGCCGCCGTCTGCTCCTGAGGCCTGATCTCGTGTGCGCCGTGGAAGGTTCGGGGCGTCGTCACGCTCCGCACCATTGCCGTAAACGCGTGGTACAGGTGGAGGGCCGACCTAGGCTAGCGCAATCGTGGAATAGATCCGGTTCTAACGAGGCATCCGTGGTCTTCTGTCAAAGGCGCCCGAGTTGCCACCCGGGGGTTCCGGCCCCGCCGGGCCGGCGATCCGGCGGGCCAGCGGCCCTCGAGGGCCGAATTAGATCGCCGTCCCAGGCTCAAGAAGCCTACCCTGCCCCCAACAGCTCCAGGCAACCGGGACATGCCGGTAAACCCAGCCACGCCGGGCAGCGACCGAGTGATGCCGGTCCCCAGCCGTCGCTGCCCATCACGCGCCAGCGCGTCCGTCGCCCAGCCTCCTGTAGGCACCTGTCGGACTCCGCCCTGCAGCCGCCGCTTGGGCCCCCCTTCGATCGCGAGGATCATGCGCCGATGAGCATCGCCTTCGCCGCAGAGCGCCGCCGCCTCACCGCGGATGAGCTTGGGCCGATCCGGCGTAGCCACTTCCCTTCGCTGGAGCAACTGTCGCGCGAGGAGGTGAATGAGCTCGCGCGCTGGCTGCGCGCGCGCCGCGACCGCGCCCGGGACCTGATGCGCGATCATCGGCGGTCCAAACACGGCAAGTCGGTCCACGCCACCACCCCGCCGCTGCCGGACGCGGATCGCGGTCCTCGCGGCGAAGAGGCAGGTCTTCGCCGGCGCCCTGAAGCGGGTGAATGCCCGGCTCGACGCGCTGCTGGCGGCGGAGCGCCGGGCCCGCAACCTCGCGCGCCTGCGTGAGGCGCTGGTGCGGCGGGGTGCGCAGGCGCCGGCCCACCCCGCGGCGGGACCGACGCCTCATGCAGGGGCCCGACCGCTGCCCAGCCGCAAGCCGCGGCCAACCATCCATGGCGCCCGGATCGGCGACGCCTCCCAGGCCGCCCGCGACGCCCCCAGGCCAGGCGGGACGCGCGCCGATGAAAGGAGATGTCCTGGCACCCTGTCAGTAGGTTGGGTCGCGCCAGCTTCGATGGGCGAAGCAAGTTTTCTGTGGCAGTTTCGAATTCTAACAAGCGCGGAGGAAGCCTCAGCGAGGCGCCGTCGGCAAGGATGCGCGGATGCGCTGCGGGAAGTCGGGTGCGCCACCGGCCGCTTGCGCGGCCGCATTGATCAGTGAGCGCCGGCGCAGCTCTTCGAACGGCAGCGTCGTGTCCACCCGGCCCGAGTGGTAAAGGTAGCTGTCGATCAGGCCGTTCAGCAGATGCCGGATGTCGAACCGGCCTTCCCGGCCGGCGGCGTTGGCGTAGCGCACGATGTTGATCGTGCAGCTGTTGGTCAGCAGGTTGTAGAATTCCGGTCGGTCCGCGAGTTCGTTGATCCGCCGGAGGTAGACCAGGAAGAGCCGGCGCGCATCGCCGGCCGACGTGTTGAGGTGGTAGAGGTACACCGCCTCTCGGCGGTAGTTGGTGCGCACGCCGACGAGGTCACGCTCGTCGCCCACGACGTAGATCAGCTCGAACTGCTTAAAGAGGGAGGCCAGGGGATCGAAGTCCTTGCCCACCTCCGGCCGTGTCTCGATGGAGATGCTCAACGGTGGCACATCGTCGAAGAGGAAGCTCAGGAAGGTGTGCCCGACTGGCCCTTCCATCCAATAGGACACGTAGAAGTCGAGGCCGGTCAGGTGCGACAGCCGCACCTCGCGCTCCTCATAGCGCACCGTGAAGTCATCGACGCTGCGGTAATCGAAGTTGCGAACCCCGGTAAGACGCACGCGGTCGCCGTCAACGAAGGCCCGCGGCATCACCGCGACTTCCGGTCGCCAGTGACGGTCGTGCGAAGGCGGGATCGCAAGCCACCACACGACCACACCGAGAAAGAGCACGCCCGCAGCCATCTGCATGCGCCGCCGATGCGACAGCCAGAAGGCCCATGTGGCGAACCCCGCAAAGACGGCCGCCAGAATTAGGCGCAGCCCAGGCCACGGCAAATTCGAGTAGTAGATGGCAAGGCTCGCCCAGGCAATCAGCAGCGCCCGGACCAGGAAACCTAGTCCTGCGCCCAGCCAGCGGAGCGGCCGGGGTAGGATTCCGCGGCGCGGACTCAGCGTCTTCTCCCGCTGATCACAGCTCCCGGAACGCGTGGCGGAACGGCTCCGCTCGCGCCCGCCACGATCGAGATCAACATCCTCTTGCATTGACGCTCATGGCAGACCGTCTTGATTGCGCCGGATGAACCTTGAGCGCTAGCAGGACTGCGCGGCCGACGGCCAAGAGGATCCCGAGGACAGTGAGCTAAGGCGTGCCTCACTGAGGCCGAACGCCATCAGCAGAATGCCGGCTGCCAGGAGGAGAAGCCCCCCAAGCTTCTTCATCAGGAAGATCGGCGTCTCGCTTGCGTAGGCTGGCATGGTGGATCTCCTCCAATGAGATCAGGCGAACGCCGTCTGCTGATCCGGCTGCAAGGCCTGCTCCGCCAAGACAACCCGTGCGGCGCGCGTGGACACCGCCCCCGAGCGCGCCGGGCCCGCTGCTCCGCCTCGCCGAGCCCGGCCTGCTCCTGAGATTGTTTGCGCTTCCAACCGAAGGAGCGCAATCGCGTTCTGCCCTACTGCCCACTGCTTGCCCATGTCCCGCTCATGCTGTTGTTGCTCTTGCTGTCGTCCTGCGGCCCGCGCCTCGGGCTCGGCGCCGGCGCAGCAGCAACAGGCAATCACTACCGTCCGGCGTGGCTGACACCGGCCGTGGTCGATGTCAGGGGAGGCGCCTCAGTAAGTTCGGCGCCCGACCAGGGCATGATAGAGCACGAGCACGATGATCGCGCCGATGACGGCCACCAGAAAACTCCAGGCATTAAAGCCGGTTATGCCGGCGGCACCGAATGCGTTGAAGATAAAGCCCCCGACCAGTGCTCCGATGATGCCCAGCACGATGTCGAGCACAAAGCCCTCACCCTCTCTGTTGACGATCTTGCTCGCGATGAAGCCCGAAATGAGGCCAAGCACGAGCCAACCGATGATCGACATCTCTCAGATCCTTCCTTCAGACCGGATAACCCATCGGGCGAGGAACGGCGGCCGGCTGATCACCGCTCACCCAGGCGCGCGCAGCGTAATCGGCCGCTGAATCCCTTTCTTGTGTCGGTGGGTCAATAGAAAAAACCGCCCAGATGCGCGCGCCGATCACCGGAAAGTCACTGGTCCGGTCGCCCTATAGCGCCGGGTCGCGCGCCCCTCGGTTACGCTCGGCGTGGGCGGTTTCAAACTCCCGAAACTACGCCCGACGGCGGCCGTCGGTAGCGTGCCGTTGATCCAGCGCATTTCGGGGAGTCGTCGGCTTTCGGCAGAGGTTGCGGGCGGCATTACCGGATGCACCGGTCGCGGCGATGAGCGGGCGGCCCTTGCCCTTGAACAAAACCGCTCTTCAAGATACCTTTCGCTCATGGAGATTACCCCGGACCAGATCCGCGCCGCCCGCGCCCTGCTGCGCCTCGATCAGGCTGAGCTGGCCGAACGCGCCCAGGTCTCCGTCGTCACCATCCGTCGGCTCGAAGGCGCACAGGGAGGCGAGCGGGTCACCCCGGTACCCTCGCGGGCGTTCGCCAGGCGCTCGAGCAGGCGGGGGCAGAATTCATCCCCGACGGGGTCCGCCGACGTCGCACCTCGCCACCGGACGCGCGTGCCCTCTACGAGGATCTGCGCGCGATCAGTTTCCGCAGCGCCGAGCGCCTGCAGCGCCGCCATACAAACCGGCAAATCCGGCATAGCCGTCGGCCTGCAGGATGCCGCGGAAGTCGCGCAAGTGCTCCCTCGGATGCTCACCTTTGCGGTCCGAGGTGTAGCGGTAGAGCGCGGCCGGCGGCGCCGGTCCGGCGAACGGGCGGTCGTCGCGCACATAGACCCAGAGCCGCCCGGTGCGCGTGTTGCCGAGGCCCGGCTCCCGCGGGCTCGCTCGCACCATAGACAACAGCCGACCTCTCCGCCGACGACCGCCAGATCATGCCACAAGTTTCATCCACGGCGGGTCGGACGTTTCGGTGCATATACCCATCCTCAACATCGGCTTTCAGCAAGCGAATGAAATGACACGGTGATTTTCGCCGGGGCGGCGGCTTTGGCACTACATGTTGGGTGGCCGTAATCAGCTTGCGGCGACGGCCTGCACCGTTGAGATCCTGACCGGTGCCGACAAGCTGTTTGCCGCCGCGCGATGGGCAGAAGTCCTGGGGTGGTTCACGCCGACACTGCAGCGAGCAGGGCCCAGCTCCGGCGCAGACGGCCGCCCGACGGTAAACCGCGGACAAGGATATCGCTGACGCCCGAAGTCGCGGTCGAGAAACTGCGGCCCGGCACTGTAGAGGTCACAGCCCACCTGGAGCCGCTCGGCATAGACGACGAGCGGCTGGACAAGCGGGTCAGGCGGACGCAGAACGGGAGGCAAATGGTCCGCTGACGATGCACCACCCGCTGCGGATCCTCGTCACCGGTGCCGGCGGCCTGCTCGGCAGCGAGTTGTCCGGCGCCTTGGCGGACCGCGGTCACGCCGTCACAGCGATGCTTCATCGCAATACGGCGATGTGCCGCAACGATGGTCGGCCGCTATTTGCCCGACCCTGGGACGGTGCCTTGCCGCTGCCGCGCGAGGTCGTGGCTTGCCGGGGCGATGTGCGCCAGCCCGGGTTGGGGCTAGACGGGGCGAGCCTCGCTGAAATGATGCGAGGCTTGGACTTGGTGATCCACTGCGGGGCCGCCACTCGGTTCAATCTGGGCGAGCGCGTGTATCGCGAGGTGAACGTCGGGGGGACTGCCAATGTCCTCGCCGTACTCGGGCGCTGGGCGAAGGCGCCGATCCCGTTGCTTCACTTGAGCACGGCCTATGTCTGCGGTGAGCGCAGCGGTCCGGTTACGGAAGACGAACTGGACGTTGGGCAACGCTTTGCGAACGGCTACGAGTCCAGCAAGGCAGAAGCCGAGCGGCTGATCCGCGCAGCACAGGGGCGGGGCGCGATCGCCGCCGTGGCACGCCCGTCGATCGTCGTCGGCCGCTACTGCGACGGGACCATCGGCCAGTTCACCAACATCTACGCCCTGATCCGCCTAGTGGCGGCGGGCCGCATCCGTGTTCTGCCCGCCAGCCCTGGCGCGAGCCTCGATCTCGTGCCGATCGATCACGTGATCGGCGGGCTGACCGACATCGCCGAGCGGATGCCGGCGGCGGCGGGCCGGACCTACCACCTGGTCTCCGGTGCGCCCGTGCCGCTCGCTGCGTTCCGCACGCTCGCGCTGGGCTTCGCGTATCTGTGCGCGCCGCGCTTCGTGCCACCCGAAGCCTTCGAGCGGGTCCAGCTGACCCGCGCGGAGCAGATCCTCGACCACCAGGTGACCTCCCTCTATGCCAGCTACCTGCGGCGCGACCCTTGGTTCGAGGACGCGAACCTGCGGGCGCTGAGCGGACGGACATGCCCGCGCGCCGATCAGGCTTTCTTGCGACGGCTGATCGACTACTGCATCGCCACGGGTTATCTGCGCGGATGAGCCGTTCAGCGCACGTCGGGGTAGTGCCGCTCCAGCCGCTTGCGAAAGCCGATCCCCCAGCATGCTCCGACCTTAAAGTAGATCCAGTTCGCACGCAGCGCACCCCATGCTGCGACCCGGCGGTCGGAGGTGATCACCACGCGGTTGACGAGGCGGGTGCGGCCGAGCCGGTGCAAGCGGATGCACAAATCCGCATCTTCCATCACCAGCAGCGTGGGGTCGCAGCCGCCGACCGCTAGGAAATCGGCGCGTCGAAAGAACATGGCGTGGTCGCCGAACAACAGCCGCGCGCCTCGGAGGAAGAGATGCGGCCGGAACAGCAGCGGCGCATACCAAGTCTTGATCCAGTTGTGGAAGCTGGTCCCCCAACGGACCCGGTCCGGCCCGCTGAGCAGGGGGATGAAGCCCGCCAGGGCGGTCCTGGGATCCGCGAGCACCCTGCGCATCACGGCGACGGCGTCGTCGGGCAGTAAGGTGTCAGCGTGCAGCACGCAGATGATCGGCGCCTGAGCTTCCTGCACGCCGCGGTTGATCGATGCCGCCCGGCCCCGGGTCTCGTGCCGGATCACTGGCAGCCCGGCCGCCTCCGCGATCGCGACGGAGGCGTCGGCGCTGCCGCCATCCACCGCCAGCACCTCCGCCGGCTGCGGCTCAAGCGCAGCGAGCGAGCGCAGCAGCCGCGGCAGTCCCGCCGCCTCGTTCAGCATGGGGATGACGATGGCAACCCCAGTCATCGCGTTCGGCTCACTCCGCGGGCCCGGGCCACCGCGCCAGGTCCTCCGGACGGTCGAGGTCGGCGAGCCGGTCCAGCACGGCGGGCGCGATCCCCCGCTCCGCCCGGCGCTGCATCAGCGCGAACACCTGGTCGGTACCCAGGGCGTCTTCTCGAACGGGAACGGCATCTTCTCGCGCAGCCCGAGCAGGTAATAGCCGCCGTCATCGCGGCCTACGCGATGCCGGTGATGGTGCGGCAGCACGCGAAGCTCAAGCCCTATCCGTCCAATCCCGCAAGATCGTCGCGATTTGTGTGGTACTGCCGTTCCTGCTCGGCTCGGTGGTCGGCGCCGTCTCTGGCTGGGCCGGCGGTTCCCTCGACCGCATCGTGATGCGTGCGGTCGATGCGCTGTGGGCGTTTCCGCTTTACGTGCTGGTGGTCGCGATTGTCGGCCCGCCATGCCATGACCAGCAGGAGTGAGCGGATTATCGTCCACGACTGGGGAGGAGGCTTTTCTCGGGCGAGCTTGTCAGCTCGACGAACCGCCAGCCCTGCGTCCGGCGGCGCACATACTCGGCCACGTGCGGCAGGGCGGCAGCATTGACCCAAAGCACCGTGAGCACGGTCTTGAACGGCGCAAGCAATTCGAGCAGCAGATTGCTCTCAGCCCCGCCGCTGTATCCGAGCACCGGCCGATCGTGGTTGGCGAAATGTTGCCACGCTTCACGGAAAACGCGCTCGCTCTTGGTCTCCGCTGGCCCATCACTCGCCATCGGCGGTGCTCGGCTTGGCGTCATCCAGCGCAATCAGCTCGCCCAGGACCGCCGCGTCGATGTATCTGCGCAGCTCAGCGAGAAGCCGCCGCGCCGCTCCGCGCTTTGCTGCCGCCTTCCGTGCCTCCGCCGCGCGGCTGCCGTGTTTCCACGGCGCCCGACGGCATCGCTCCAAGCCTTCCGCAGTGCGTGGGCCGGTCGAGGCGCCGCCATGTTTGTGACAGCGCCCGTTCGGCATTGCCGGCGAGCGGCACGGCTTGCCATTCGCCTTGCGCCGGGCACCGCACCGCGGCGCCGCGTGGACAGCCTGAATCGCGCGGCGCCGGTACTATTCAGAGGGTCTTGGTATAATCCGTCGGGAAACCGCGCTTCTGGAACCAGCGCCAAGCAGTGTCCACCATCATATCAAGGTTCGCGAACTGCGGTTGGAACCCCAATACTCGCTGGGATTTTCGTGGATCGGCTATGACGTCCGCCGGGTCGCCAGCGCGACGTGGCCTGAACACGACCGGGACCGAGCGGCCACTGACCCGCTCGACCGCGTCAAGGACCTCACGCACAGAATAGCCGCGTCCTATCCCTAGGTTCATGGCATCAGTTGTTCCGCCGGCCATCAAATAGTTGAGCGCCGCTACATGCGCCTCGGCCAAATCGGTGACATGGGTGTAGTCACGCACCGCAGTGCCGTCTGGGGTCGCATAATCGTTCCCGAGCACGTCAAAGTGAGGAACTACCCCCGCCGCGGACATCAATGCGCGCGGTATGATGTGCGGCTCCGGGTCGTGGAGTTCGCCCACCTCGCCGTCCGGGTCGGCTCCGCAGGCATTGAAATAGCGCAGGCTGACTGACCGGATGCCGTAGGCTCGGTCGAAGTCCGCCAGCATCTCCTCCACAATAAGCTTGGATCGGCCGTAGGGGCTCATTGGACGCTTCAGAGTGTCCTCACCTATCGGCAACGTGTCGGCTTGGCCATACACAGCGCACGTGCTGGAGAACACCACATACATCACGCCCGCATCGACAAGCTCCTGCAATAACGCCAGGCTGCCCACGACATTGTTGTCGTAGTATTTCGCAGGCTCCGACATCAATTCGGCAACATAGGCGAACGCCGCGAAGTGCAGACAGGCCGCTGGGCGTACCGCATCGAACGCCGAACGGAGTGCGGATCGGTCATGAATGCGGCCCTGGATGAGCGGACCGTAGCGAACCAATGAGGCGTGGCCACGTGACAGGTCGTCATATGCGACGGGCTCGAATCCCGCTTGGGTGAGGAGCTTGCAGGTATGGCTGCCGACGTAACCGGCGCCGCCTGTGACCAGTACCCGAGGTCGTGTCGCCATGCGCGAGTCTTCCGATACCTTGGTTTCGGGAGGCCTTTGAAGGGGGTCGGACCAGCGTGCGCTGGCACGACGGCGAATCAGGCTGCGGGGCGGCGCCCCAGGAATTCGAATCCGGCAGCCGTCACCTCCTGGGCATCCTGGGGCAGAGCGACCAAGTTGTCCCAGAGTGGCTCGCCACCCCGCGTGCTTTCCGGGGCGCGCCAGAACTGCACGAACCGAGATATGGGCGCTGCCAGGAAGGCATCAGCCTCCACGCCGGATAGGCGCTTGCGGAGCGCCAATTCGCACTCCGATGCGAGCCACGATAGCGAGTATCCCGGATGGAAGTTGTCGGATACATGCAGCTTCTCGGTCTCGAACTCCTGGAACCAAGCTTCGAGGCCGTAGCGCGTGCAATTGTAGAAATGCCATGGCGGCTCGTGTAGGGGCTGCAGGAAAGCAGTGCGAATCAGCACCCGGCCGCCCGGCCGCAGCACACGCAGTATCTCCTGCGCCGCACGATGCGGATCGCGATAATGCTCGAAGGCGTTGAGGGCGAGCACGGCATCGAACACCTGGTCCGCGAATGGTAGGCGATGCGCGTCGGCGATGAGGTCCGTGTGTCGGAATATCGCCGCTTCTGCTTCGACGACGTGCTCGAACCGCTCGGCTGAACCGCCCGCGCTCAGGTGCAGGACAGGGCCGGTCGTGCTGTAAATCAGGGCGAGCGCGCTCTCGGGCAGCGGATTGCTCAGATGTGCGTCGTCGTTGATGGCGGGCGCATTCATACCGGGGAACAGCAACGGGCGGCCCTGAACCAGCGGCCAGCGCCGCGAGCCGTCCTCGGACAGCAACGCGTCCCCACTTGGTGCAAGGGCGAGAGCCTGCCCGGTCTCGGGGCACCGGAGCAGCGGCAGCAGGCGGCCCAATCGGGCGCACGGCTCGCCCGATGAGGCGGGCTGCCCGGTGGGTGGCGATGGCTCCGGCGTAGGCAACGGCCAGACGAGGCGCAGCCACGGATGCGCTGCGCTCAGTTCATCCATCATGCGCCGTATCACTTTGGGCTGCGAGGCGGAGACGTGCATCATCGAACTGGAGTGCGCTCGATACTCCGCGAGGGGACCGCTGGGGACCCGCGCGCCCCAAAGACCTCGCTCCATGAGCCCGCACCAGAACGCGAAGTCCTCCCATCCTCCTCGCCCCAAGTTGTACCCGCCAACTGCAACCCATGCCGCTTTGGAGATGAGAGCCATCGCGTCAATGTAGTTTCCTGAGAGGAGGCGCTGCGGATCATAATCCCAGACCCCAATAAGGTCGTTACCCTCACCGAACTTGCGAATAACTGGATACGCGAACGCAGCGCCGGTCTCCCGTGCCGTGCGTAGGCACGCGGCGGCGCACTCCGGCATCAGGCGGTTATCGGCATCGAGCGCCAGCACATACGGCGTCTCCGCGGCGTCGAAGCCGGTGTTGCGTGTGCGGGCCAAGCCTGAGTTTGCTCGGTTGCGCAAGAGCAGCACGCGATTAAATCGCGGCGCATTCGCCTCGACCCAACGCAGTGCCACCGCGAGCAACTCGTCGGTGGAGCGATCCTCCACCACGATTAGGTCGAGCGCGGCCAGCGTCTGCGCGCGCACCGAGTCCAATGCCTCCTCCACGTGACCGGCGTAGTTGTACAGCGGCATAATCACGGTCACGTCCGCAGTGCCGAGACGATCGGCTTCGAAGATGACCTCGTAGTCCGACAGAGGCGGCTCGGTGAGCCGGGTGCCCCGGCGGATCTCTAATTCGAACGCACGAGCGGCCGGACGCCCGCCCTGCAGCAGGCCTAGCAGTGATATCATCGATTCGGATTGCCGCTCCGGGCCGAAGCGCCAAAGCGCTTCCCGCCGCGCTGCCTGCGCAACTCGACGCCGCAGTGCAGGGTCATCTATCAAACGGACCACTGTCGTATGCCACTCATCCGGCGTCGCGGCGAGGAACCCGGTCTCGCCATGCCGGACAGCGCGGCGGAACGGTCCAGTTGGAGACGCGATCGTCGGCACCCCTACCAACGCGGCCTCGAACAGCTTCAGCTCGCTTTTGGCTTCACAGAAGGGGTTATCGATTTCCAGCGGCGCCAAGTTAACGTCGAAACGCGCCATCTCCTCGGGAAGCCGTTCCAATGACACGTAGTCGCGCCACTCGATCTGGCCCTCCAACCCATGCCAAGCCTGGTACTCTTCCAAGTCGAGGATAGGGGATTTGCGGTCCGCCGAACGAAAAACAACAAGACGGCACTCCGGTCGGGTGCGAAGAACGGAGGCCACAGCGTCAGCGCAGAGCGCGAAATCGCGTTGGTGTGTGCGCGTCCCACCGGCATAGCCGATACGGAATAGGCCGTCCCTTGCTACCGCCGCACGGCGTCGCCGCGCGGCGAGGCTTGAGGCCGCAATAGTCGCATGGTCCACGCCGTTGGGCAGCACGAAAGCGGGCCTGTCCGCCTCTCGCATCCGCTGCGCCAACTCCTCCGTGGTCGCGATGCACAGATCCGCAGCTGCTAAGCTGCCGCGCATGCGGGCGTAGTGGTCCCGGACCAGTTCCTCGCTGAGATTCTGCGTGCGGATGCCGTCTATCACCTCGGGCTTCGCGAGCTCGGGCACGATCATCAGGTCATCCACGTCGAACACGATTTTTGCGCCACCGCCCTCCGCCGCGTCCACCGCTGCTGCGATCCGCTCGTCCCACGGCGCGCGCCAGATCACGAGCGCATCTGCCGCTCCTATCTCGTGGACTCGCTCCGGAATTTCGTCAGCACGCATCCAGGATGCCCGCGCCCCAAGCGACGCAAGCGCCGCGATCGGGCGCATGACCCGGTACACGTGGCCGGGCGTATCCGGCTCGCCAGAAATGTACACAAGGTTGAGGACGCAGGCATTCTGGGAACCGAGATGGGGCTGCACGGGGGAGCTTGCAGCAACCGCCAGCGGAGAGGCCGGCGCGGCCAAGTGTTGGACGGGCGCCACGACATCGGCGTCAGGGACGTCCGTCCCAATATTGAGCCGCAGACGTTCTTGCCGTTCCCGCAGCTTGCGGGGCAGCTTCATTGTCAGCGTCCACCAGCCAAGCTTGGCACCGCTGCGGATAGCTCGACGCAGCCCGTAGGGGAGGTGTCGCCCCGCAGCGCGCAACGGCCACGTCAGTTGCCAAGCGGTCGATTCGAGAATGCCGTCGCGTTCGGCCCGGACCTGGGCCAAGGCCCTCTCCAGCCCTGCGACCACGTCCGTGGTCGATGCCGCTGCCACTGCCGCTTCGGCCTCCATCCGCTGCGCCCGGCTTTCGGCTGAATCTGCCCGCCCACTCAGCTCAGCCGCTAAGGTCTCCGCTCGCTCGGCCCGTACAAGCGCTTCGTACTGTGCAGCTGCCGAACGGCGTGCTGTATTGTTGCTGAGGGCGGCCTCCTTCTCGCGCTGGCTCGCCTCGGCCTTTGCCCGCGCGAGGTCATCCGCGGCCCGTGCAGCGCGTGCTTCGGCTCGCGCGAAGTAATCCTGGGCCGAGGCCGCGCGCGCGTTGGCTTGGGCCAGATCGTTCTCGGCCCGTGCGGCGCGCGCCTGGAGGCCGGCGGCTTCCTGCTCGGCTTGGAATGCCCTCGCTGCACTGGCTTTGGAACCTTCGGTGGCGCGCTCCAGCGCCGTACGCGCAGCCTCGATCTCTCTGCTGTGCCTCTCCAGCTCCGCGGACGCCGCGGCCGTGCGCCGCTCGATATCCTGCAGAAGCATGCGTTCCCGCGTGTCCGAGTGCCAGCGCTCGCCGAGCTGCGCAAACCGCATTCGAATGGTTGCGACTGCGGCCGGGTCCTTCAGCTCGCAGAGGGCAGCTATGGTAGCAGGCGCACGCTCTCCCACCGCGAGCACGCCGAGCCCGTGGCCGTGGAGAAACTCGAACGCCGAATAGCGCTGGCGCAGCTCCCCCCAAAGCCGCCACACGCCGAAATCTCCGGTGCGCTCGTTGATATCGTGAAACAACACCACCGCTTGGTCGGACAGCTTAGGTAACCAGCTCTCAAAATCGTGGCGGACTGCCTCGTACGTATGAAGCCCGTCGATGTGCAGCAGGTCTATGGACCCATCCTCTATGCGGTCGAGGGCCTCATCGAACGTACATTGAAGCAGGGTGGAGAAGGCGCCGAACCGCTCGTCGTGGAAGCGGCGCAGTTCGCCGAGGACCTCCTCACCGTAGGTTCCAGCTTGCGGGTCGCCTCGCCAAGTATCTATGGCATGACAGCGCGTGGCGAGCCGCCCGCGTAACACGGCTTGGCAAAAGGCGGCGTAGGATACCCCGGCATGCGTGCCCAGCTCCACCAGGAGCCGCGGCGATATGGCGCACACGATCCAATGCGCGAACGGGACGTGCTGCCACCAGGCACTCGGTGCTCCGAGTCGTTCCGCACGCCAGAAGACGGGATCAAGGCAGGGGGCGGAGAGTGCCGCCAGCGTGTCAATCCACGCAGAGGCCGCGCCGCTCCCTTGCTCGCCGAGACCGGCGGCGCCGCGCCCGCTCGCCAGCCATTCGATGCGGCTCGGGAATATCCATGGCGTACCTTTCTCAGCGGATTGTAAACCTGCTGGGGAACTCTAGCTCGCCTGCGCCGCAGTGGCCAAGGCCACGGGGCAGACGTGTGGGCGTCTGCGGCACGTTTGGTGGGGTGCTGTGCCGGTCCACCCAGTAGCCGTGAAGCTGCAGCGGCAAGCTGGTGGTAAGCCCAATAGATCGACAGAACGGAGAAGGTGACATACGGTAGCTTCGGCGGCTCGGAAACGATAAGTTCGTGCGATGACTTGGCTCGACTGGTTCTGCCGGCAGACGTCCAACGCGTTCTCGACGCAGGACAGGCGCGGTGACCCTCGCAGCAGTATGGCAATTTACGTGGCCCAAGGGAAGCGCGGACCGCGTCTCGTGGCCATTGCGCGACCTGACCGCGAACCTTCTGCGGATCGTCCGCGGTCTCGACAAGCCCCACGAGGTCGTCCGCCAGATAGACGAACTGATGCACGCTCTGGTCGCCTGTGAGAATGCGGTTGGGCACGGGCTGCTGCTATACGAAGCGGCGGAGATATTGTCCGTCGATCGCGACCAAGAGTGGCGCGAACGACTGCGAGACTTCGGACCTGCTCCGCGCCCATGCCGAGGAGCGCATCATCAGGGGTGCACTACAGATCGCTGCATCGCGTCTAGTCGGCCAAAGGACGCAGGAGCGGGCGGAAAAGACCGAGATGCGCGCCGAACTCCGGGACCTTGAGGCCGCACGCGTCGAGATGCGGCGCGAGATGACTAGCGGCCGACCACCTCGGAGTATGCCCTCGAAGCAACAAACGAGCGCTGCTGCCGGGATGCCGATCGACAGCATCAGCTGGCCCGACAAGTCGCGGTGCGACAAGACGCTGCGGGAGGGCACAGCATGACGCGCCGCAAGATCGCCCGGCTGCGCAAGCCCGTACCAGAAGTCTGGTCCTGCTTAGGCGATTCGGCGCCCTGCCGCTGAGACGCGATCAGTTCCACCTCGTGGCAGCCGGAATGCTGATGCTCAATGGGCATCGGCTGAAACTATACTTACCGGCTCCACTTTCAGGACAGGCGCAGGAAGGCCAAAGCTAGGGCGCGTGAGGGCCTGTTCGCCGCGGAACTCGATGAAGTCAAAGCCGAATGGTTCAAGTCGGGGCTGGTGGCGCCGAGGCCACCCAAGCCCAAGCCGAGAACTTCAGGCTCATTACCTGATCCCGCGCCTACCAGCCGCCCCGGCCACCACCGGGGCTGTCCCGCGTTGGGGCTGCTGTTGGAAGGGAAGCCGCCGTCATTATCGAACCACCTCGCCCGAACCCGAGATCAAGGTCATGCCCGACGCGGACGGGGATGGTGGCGTGGCTATCGCCTGCTTCGGCGATTTGCGGGGACCCTGAAGCCCGCGCGCGGGCGTATGCCGAATGGCTCGGGCACAGTTCGCGGGTGAACAGCCGGAAGCATCCCGCTGCTGCTCGGGCTGATCCGAGATTGTCAGGCGGTGCTCGCCGCCTATCTGCCGCCGGACGGGATCAGCGCCGGCCAGGCGATCGACAACCTGCTTGAGCCGCTGGACGGCCGGCGCCGGCGGGAAGCCGAGGCGGCGGTGGAGTGCGAATAGCCGCCTCTACGGCGCGCGTGGCGGCGGCGGGGGCGGCTTCTTCATCACCACAAAGCCGGCCCGTGCCAGGTGCTCGACCAGCCGCTCAGCCGCAATCTGGGCCATGAACGCATCCGCGTGGTGGTGGCGCTTCCTGCCATCAAACCGGAGCGCATAGGACAGCGCCTCGCACAGTTCCTCGGGCGTTGCGGGCGTAGCTCGGGAGCTTCGGGCATGCGGCCAGGGTAGCGCTCGCCTAAAGCTAAGGAATGAGCCCGTGCCAGCGGTCGTGATAGCGTCACGCAATGCGCGCGATTCGAATTATCCCTCCACTCCTGCCGACGCTGAAGCCGAACGCCTTGATTGACGGCACCTCCCATTGACCAATACCGATCAGCCGCTCGCCGAGGCGGTCTCCCGCTTCGGCGCTTCCCTGAAAGCGAAGCTGTCCGGCAAAGGTGCCGCCGGCGCGCCAGAGGACCAACTCCGCGCCCCGTTAGAGGCGCTCGTTACTGACCTCGCTGCCATCGCCCTGTTCAAGCCGGGTGACGTGGTCGCGGTTGGCGAGGCGAGCCTTTCGGCCTTGAAGACGCGGCCCGACTACGCGGTGAAGGCGAAGAACGCGCTGGTTGGCTTCATCGGGGTCAAGGCGCCTGGCAAGGGTGCCGACCCGCGCAGGTTCAAGGACGAGCACGACCGGGCACAGTGGGACAAGCTGAAGTCTCTGCCCAACCTCGTCTACACGGACGGCAACGCCTTTTCCCTCTGGCGCGACGGCAAGCTGCAGGGCGACATCATCCGCCTGGAGGGTGACGTCGAGAGTGCGGGCGCCAAGCTGCGGGCACCCGCCGGGCTCGAGCGGCTGTTTTTGGACTTCCTGCGCTGGGAGCCGATCCCACCCACCACGCCGCGCGGATTGGCTGAGGTAAGCGCCGGCCTGTGCCGTCTGCTGCGCGACGAAGTGACCGAGCAGCTCGCCCTGGCGACGCCAGCGCTGACAGGCCTTGCCGACGACTGGCGCCGCCTGCTGTTCCCCGAGGCGAGCAACGAGCAGTTCGCCGACGGCTACGCCCAGGCCGTGACCTTCGGCCTGCTGATGGCGCGGGCACAGGGCATCTCGCTCGCGGACGGGTTCGATCGCGTGGCGAAGTCGCTCGCGAAGACCAACACGGTGATCGGCAGCGCCTTTCGCGTCCTGACCGACGACGTGGATGGGCAGGAGGCCCTGAAAACCTCGCTCGGCACGCTCACCCAAGCTCGGCCATGCGCAGGGCATGGCGCATCTCGCTCGGCTTCCACCCGGTGATGCGCAACACATCCTTCCGGGTCAGCTCCTTGCCGACTTGGCCCAAATCCTCGCCGCGCTCCGCCCTGGCCCGACGATCCGCCGCCTGTGCGGCCTTGCCCGCATTCTCCGCAGCCGCGGCCGCAGCCTTCTCCGCCGCGTGCGCCGTGTGCGTCGCCAGCTCTTTCATGCCGGCAGCCTGCTCGGCGGAGGCGTCGCCGATTGCGGTCCAAAAACGGGCTTCGTGTTCCGCCGCTTCGAGCTGGACCGCGCGGCGGTCGTCCGGCGTGGGCATGGGGATGCGGGCATGGACCGCCGCCATGACAGCCCGCTGCTCGGCGCTATCGAGCCGGTTGCCCAACGCCGAAAGGCGCTGATGCAGTTTCGTCCAGAAGGCGAGGCGGGCGGCCGGCGATGTCGGAACCGCGACCGACCCCAGCGCCGCGATGTGCCGCTGGCGCACACGTCCATCCGCCCGCACCGCCTGCACGATGCTAGCTTGGAGATGACGGGGGGTTTGGCGGAAACGGACGAACATTGTAGTGGCACAGTATCGCGGATCGGCTGGTTTCGCCAAGTCGCGCCACTACTCGAAGGGGGCCGGCCACAGGCGGCCATCACGCGGCGCGTGCTGGGCACGCTATGCGGCTGCAACAGCTGCTACTGGTGGCGCTGGCGCAGCGGCCAGCCGGACGCGGGATGGCGCTGCTGGGCCTGCTCGCCGCCTGAGGGCGGCTACGACGCCCGGCTGCTGGACTTGGCGAACACGGCGCAATTGGTGAGCACGCGGCCAACTCCTCATCGGCATGGACCGAATGCTCATGGTGGCTTAACATCCATCGCTGCGAGGATCCGACCGGATGCCTGAAAACGATAAGCTGCCGAACGGCAGCGCCCCGGACCAGCAAGGCGAGCGCGCCTTTGGCCTCCCCCGCGTTAGCCTCCGCCAGGGCTTCGCGGAGCTGCTCGACCTCGGCGCGCCCGTCAGCCGTCCGGCAGCGCCACCGCCGGGAACGTCCACCGAGAAGGGGATGCGGCGTACCGGCAATTCGCTGCGTCGTGCGATCGACGCTTTCCGTGACCGATCCAGCGGATAAACCTGCCGGACCAACTGCCCAGGTTTCGTCCGCTCCCTTCCCTCCCGATCGTCCCCAATCCCCGCCCATGGGGGCGGTGCAATTACCATTGCCCTTCATCGTCCAGGCCCGAGCTCACGTCGGGCCCTTGCCACCCCCTGAACAGATCGCGGGCTACGAGGCGACGTTCCCCGGAGCTGCACGCTGGATATTCGAGGAGGCCACGAAGAATGCCGAGCATGTGCGGGCAATGGAGCAAAAGACCCTCAACGCGCAGCGGGAGGACGCTCGGCTACACCGCCTGCTGCCGTTCCTTGTTGTGATGGCGTTCTTGGGCGCGTGCACCGCGATCGCGATCATAGCGAGCCCGGTCGGGGGCGTTGTCGGCATCGTCGCGACGCTTGGGAGCGTCCTGGCGACCTATCTCACGGGGCGGGTCCCCAAGCAGCGCGATGTCACCAACTCTGCCGGAGAAGCTCCCGCAGAACCGCCCCGGCCATGACGGCCGAGGCGGCGCCTTGTCCTTCGCTAGGGCGGACTCTCGATGGGCTCGATCAAGCTCGGGTCATTCTTCCGCTCGCGTTGACGCGCGGACTGACAGGCCAAAGCCGCAGCACGCCCTCGCCAGCCGGGCGCAGCAGCGCCGCCGGATCGGCCTCGGCCTCGCCAAGCCACACCGGCCAGTCCGCCGCCTCGATCACAACCGGCATCCGGTTGTGGATGGGCGCCATCAGCGCGTTCGCGTCCGTGGTGATGATCGCGAACGTGCGCTCCACCTCGCCGGTAGGTGCTCGCCAGCCTTCCCACACCCCTGCCAATGCGAGCGGCGTGCCATCCGCGCGAGCGACCGCGAAGGGGCGCTTACTCGACCCCGCTCCCGTGCGCCACTCGTAGAAAGCCGCAGCCGGCACCAGGCACCGGCGCCGGGCGAAGGCGTCCCGGAACGTGCCGGTGGTCGCGACCGTCTCCGCCTTGGCGTTGATCGGCCTCCGGGCCTGCTTCGGATCATTAATCCAGGTACCTGCAGGAACCCCCAGCGCAGCAGGTCGAGATGGCGCGCGCCGGTATCGGGATGGCGGCGCACCACGGGGGCAACCTGCGTTGGGGCCAGGTTGTAGTTGGCGGGGAAATTCGGCAGCTCGTTCGTCGTGCCGAACACCCGGGCGAGCAGCTCGGGCGGGAGAGAAGAAGAGTAGCGGCCGCACATGGGGCCAAGATGGGGCAGCCCCCGAGCAATCGCGATCGGGAGCCCTGCGTCGCCCGTCCAAGCCGCCTGCTACGGCTCCGGCACCAGCTCGATCGCCCAATCCGGTGCAGCGCCGCCGACGTGCTGGCGGTGGCCGGCGCAGAGATAGACCGGCGCAGGCTTGCCCCCGCAGCTATCGCACCGCAGCCTGGCCAGGACCGCCTCGAACGTCCGGTTGCCGCCCTTCGTCGCGAGCAGCGCACCGGGTAGAGCACCACGCCCTTGCAGCAGCGCAGCTCGAGCGAGCAGTCCGGCCAGTCTGATAGGCGATGGTCGAGGCGGAAGAGCGGCGGATGCACCGCGCCATTTTGCCGGAGAACGGGCCGAGAACAAGGGCGCCAGTCCCGTCGAGTGGCGCCCTGACACCAGCACGACGCGACGGGTTCATGGCCGAGGCTGGCGGCCGGGAAGCGGGTGGAGCACCTGACGCGCGCCGGGTTCGTGCTGATGAAGAGGCCGGCTGCGCCGCCGCACAGCGTGCAGTGGTACGCCTACTCTCCACGCTCAATTGCCGCCTCGGCCTCCCGCCAGCGCGGCCCATCCAGCAGCAATAACAGCTCGATGCTCACGGTCCTGGCGCCAAACCGCCCAACAGACACGCCGCGGGCTCAATTGCCTCCCGACGGGCACCGGCGTCGAATTATTTTACATCTCAGGTCGCGATCGGATTCAAGGCAGCGCTCCGCCTCTTCATCACCACAAACCCAGACCGCTCCAGGTGCTCGACCAGCTTCTCGGCCGCTCACTCCGCGCCCGCCCTGCACATGATTCTTAAAATGCTGATTTAATGGGCATCTGGGTAATGGCACGACAATTGCTTGCACATTATGGTTTTGGTCTTGTGCAGCGCGGGCGACAAATGAGGACCATGGCTTTAACGCTCGCGGTCGGGCTAGGAGCGGTGCTGGGCGGCGTGGCAATTACGACGCCGGCCAAGGCCGCTGTGATCCCCAACGGATCATTCAGTTACAGTCTGCCCGGGCCCAATAGCGTAGACACCACCGACATAGCAAGCGACACGTCGCAGCTCACGCTCGGCAACGGCCCTCCAGGAGCGATGATCACCTCGTTCGTCGATCCGTTCGATCAAACTCCGAACAACTTCTGCGGCTCGGCGGGCGCCGGCTGCGCGGCAGCCCACTCCCCCGGATTTCTGGTCTCCGGGTCTCCTGTGCTACTAAGTCAGCTGGTCTTGCCGGTCGGAAATGTTACTAACGTTCCCGAGACGGTCACTGCGAGAACAAATTTCGGAGCTCCTGCAGGAATCTCGAGCGTTGATTTCGCCTACACGACCGAGTTTACGGTCGCATTGACTCCGACAACATCCACGTCCGCGGGCTCCCTTGATTTGGGTTTCGTGGGGACCTTCGACAGCGACAGCACGTCTCAATATACGCTGGGGGAAGCGGCTGACATGACGATCATGTGTACCCAGCCGACTATCGGAGCCGCTATTACCTGCGGCGGTAACATCAGTACGCCGGCGCTACTTGGCGCGCCGCCGCCGGTCCCCGAGCCGTCATCACTGGCGCTGCTCGGCTCCGCCCTGTTTGGCTTCCAGGTCTTCCGTCGTCGCCGCGGATGGAAGTCTCGTTGAATCCGGCCCGCCCGGCGGCAGCCTGATCGAACCGGTCGAGTTGCCGCAATAAGAGCGCCTGCCAGCCGCCCCGCCAGCACCGGGGCGGCTCTACACTTGGGCCCCGAGTAGGAGCAGGTCCATGGCGATCACACATTGCCACACGTTCCGCGAGCTGGCCCCGAGGCTCGGCCGCAGGACCCGGCGCAGGACGGCGCCGGCTGGCGCTGCGAGCCCTTGGAACACGGCGCCCACCTTCCCGCCACGATGCCGCAGGCGATCTGGGCGACCGATGCCGAAGGACGATCCTGCACCTATGTTCCCGATCAGGGTGGACGAGCGGATGGTCGATAGCTTCGGCTTCCGCACCACCCGGGAGGAATAGGTACCCTACGGCGCTCGCGGCAACTCCCCGGGGGTGGCCGGGGCGGGCGTCAGCCCCCGCCACCTCCTTGGGACCTCACGGCAGGGTAGGTCGCGGTAGCCGCGAATGGTCGGCGCACCCCGCCGCGAACAAGCAAGCGAGCAGGATCAGAACGCGGGCCATGGCGCTAGATGATCCAGCAAAGGGCGCCGCACGAAAAGCCGCCCCGGTGACGAACCGAGGCGGCTGGCGGGGTCGGCGTGGTGCCGATCAGGCCGGCGCCGGCTTCGGCTTGCGGTTCGGCGGGGGGTAGGACGGCAGCGAAAGGGGCGCGTCATGCCGCGTCTCCCGTGTCGTCGGGCACCGGGCGGGGAGCTGGGCCGCGAGGCCGGAACAGCGGCACCACGTTGCCCTCGGGGTCGAGCACGAGCGGCTCCGGCACGAGCTGGATGTCCGCAAGCAACCCGCGCATCCGTCCCGTGAGGCCGGCCGCGGGCCGGCGCTGGGCTGTGCCAGTTGTGCCACCCCTGCGCCTCGGCCTTGGCCGCCTTGCGGTTCATTGTCGCCGAGCGCTGGCGCCTCGCGCAGACGGCGTGATAGGCGCTGTCCCCGCAAAAGAACAACGGCGCCGAAGCGCCGCAGTTCGAGGTCAGAATGTCGGCTTTGCTTACTTGGTCTGGCTCTTGCGACGGCGCGCTAGGAAGCCGAGGCCGAGCAGAGACGTGCCCAGCAGCGCCAGGCTGGCAGGCTCGGGAACCGAGGGACCCGTGTTGCACCCTGGAGTGTTCGCTTCGCAGGTGTAGAATCGTGCATTGCTCAGGGCACTCGCAGTACTAAGTGAGAAGCTGGTCTGCAATGTATTGTAGAAAAAGATCAGCTCGCCCGTGTCGTTATGGATGGCAGCAAAATTGTACCCGCCCGGCGGAGTCACAGTGAACGACGGAGTGAGACTTTCGTCATTGAGCGTCAGGGTCGGCGTTGTCTGGCTGAACAGGGTCGCAATGCCGGACGCGACCGTAGCCGGGTTCTGATTGGGGAAGTCGGTGCTGAACTCGGGGTCGGTGACTTGCTTAATCTCGGTCGCAGGACTCGGGGTGAAGGTGGCCATCCCAATTCCCGTGATGCTGCTCGTGATAGGAGAGCTCGGCCCCAAATCTATGACGGCGGCGAAGGCCGGCGGGGCGGTGAGGCCGATAAAGGCCGCGGCTGTGAGGGCAGCGAGTCCGGTAAGGGCGGATAGAAGTTTCGTTTTCGACATTGTTCGATCCCCTTCGCCTGTGTCGTGCGGGTGCCTTAGCCCCCCGAGCTTGCGTCGAACTAGTCGAAGCAAGACGCGTACCAGGACCGGTTTTCAGTGGCTTAGGAAGCCCGCCCTGCGGGTGTCGTAAAAATTCCCGACATAAGAAAATGAGAAGAATGCTCTGTTGGGCCGCAGCAGTGGGCTGCCTTGTCGATAGAGTCATACGCTTGCATTGCCGCTATTAGCAATTGTTTAACGTAAGGTATTCCGACAGGCTGATCGTCGAACGCAACGGATACAGCCCGCGCCGGAGCCGCAGCCCGCCCCGGCCTGTTCGGGCGGCTATCTGGCCAAAGAGGGGCAGGCCCCTCTCTGGACACTCCCCGGCCCGGCGGGCGGGCCAAAAACAGCAGGCGGGCGGGCATGTATGGCGCGACCGAAGAAGACACCGCAGGAACGCAGGGACGAGGCGCTGAACCCGCGCCTCACAGCAGCCGAGCGGGCGAAGATCGAGCGCAACGCCGTCAGGGTCCGTTGGAGCTGCTGGAAGCGGTCGGCGACGCGAACCAGCTCGGCCTCGCCGGCCGGTCCGCCGGGCGCCGCATCGCTTAGCGATGGTGACCGGCGCGGTTGCGCCGCGGGCGGCGTGTGCCGGGCTTCGATGACGTTCTGCTGCATTGTTTCCTCCCATAGCCGGTGGCCGGGCGAGGGTGTGCAACCACCCACGCCCGGCCGGTTGTTATGTCAGCGCCCGAACAGCGGGTGCCCGCACGCGCGCAGCACCGCCGCTCGCACGAACAGCAGCACGATGAAGAGGCCGGTGCCCACGAGGAGCCAGTCTGTGTGGGGGAACAGCCCACGCGCTGCGTAGGCCACCAGATTGGCAATCACGAACGTCAGCGCCGTCGCGATTAGTTGGTCCCGCCAGAGCCATTTGAGCCGCTGCATGATCATTCCTCCTGGTTGGCGGCCGGCCTCAGCGGGCGCCTTCGCCGCCAGAACTGCCGCCGCCAATACCGCCCATGCCGCCGCTGGACATGCCGGAGCCAACGCCGATCCCGGCCATGCCGTCAGTCGGGCCAGGACCGACATCGACGCTACCGGCGTAGCCGCCGATCTGGCCGCCGATTGCGGCGCCCGCCATCGCGCCGACGCCGGCGCCCCCGAGCCCGCCGACCTCTGCGCCAGCAGCGCCGCCGATCGCGGCGCCGGCATCGGCCCCGAGGCCCTCGGCGGACATGCCGGCATTCTGTGCCTGTGCACCCGCCGCCAGCGCCATGCCGAGTCCCAGGGCGGTGACCCGGATGACGGTGAGGGTGATAGTCCATTTCTCGGGTGTGGACGTGGTAGAGACATGAGTAGCCTGCGGCATGATGAGAGCTCCTGCCGTGGGTCAGGCCGGGCGCTGGCGTTGAAGCCGCCGCGCTCGGCCGCTCTGCCGGGATCCGCCCGGCGCGGGTGCCGACCGACTGTGCTTGTCGCAACTCGGCGGGTTTGTGCTAGCCCCGATCGCCATGCCGAAGCAAGAGAAAAGGCTAGCCAAAAAGCCAGGGCGCCCCGCGACCGGACGCGGCAAAACGATCGGGGTGCGGCTGCACCCGCCTGCCCTGGTCCAGCTCGACCGCTGGATTGCCCAGCAGCCGGGGAAGGTCTCGCGCCCTGAGGGCATCCGCCGGCTGATCGAGCGCGGGCTGGCGGCCGAGGCCGCCGAGGCCGGGAAGAAGCCGGCGGGCGGCAAGGCGAAGTAGGGCGCGCGGGTATCGTGGGGCCGCCCCGAGAGGGACGGCTCTTTCTCTGTGGGCCGTCGTGCCGGATGTTGCCCCGGATGTTGTCCCGTGCGCCGCAGCCTTCGCAATTCGCAACGGGTTTTCGTCTAACGCGCTGAAATTGCTGGTCAAGAAACAGGGCTCGAACCTGGCCCGAGCGGTTCGGAGCCGCCCGGCTTCATTTTGGCATGTAAAAAGATCGGCATCGAGCTCTGGGCTATCGAAGTCCGGACCGCAGCATCACGAAAAGCGGCGCAGACGGATCACGCGGTGTTTCGCGTGGCTCGGAAGGAGGTTTGTGCAACCTGCTCCCCCCGGCGGCCTTCTGCCCAAGACAGGCGATAGCGTTTCGCGCGGAGGCATGATGAGCCAGGCCAGCACCACGACCGACCACAAGGCGATCCGTCACTGGATCGAGGAGCGAAAGGGCCACCCGAGCGTCGTGAAGGGCACCGAGGGCCGCGACGGCGAGGGCATCCTGCGCGTCGATTTCCGCGAGCCGGAGGAAAAGCTCGAGAAGATCGACTGGGATACATTCTTCAAGACGTTCGAGGACCGGAAGCTTGCGTTCCTGCACCAGGACCGCACCGCTGACGGCAAGATGAGTCGGTTTTTCAAGTTCGTCCACCGCGAGGGCTGATGTTTCATCCGATCGTCACGGCCGGCCCCCGGTCGGGCCGAAGGCCCGCTCCGGCCGGCCATCCACGACCCCGCCATGGGGCGAGAGGAAAGACGTGATGCTCGGCCCTCGCCCAGGGTAGGGAGGCCACACACGAATGGCGGCAACTGCCTCGAAGGCGTCGGCAACCGTCTCTGACGGCCGTTTCCTGTGGGGGACATGGAGGATGTGCTCGTGGACGCGCGAGGTCGTCGCGACGGGCGAGACATCCGATGCACTCGGCCCGGAGCCGTGGGGCTGGATCACCTACACACCCGAGAGCCGGATGATGGTGCTCGTGGTCCAGAGCGGACGCCCGTCGCCGTCTCGGATGCCGCCGAGCGATGGGGAAAAGGTGGCGCTCTTCGACGGCATGGTGGCCTATGCCGGAACCTACACGGTTGACGACGAGAAAGTCGTCCACCGTCTCGAAGAGTCATGGAACCAAGCCTGGACCGGGAGTGAATTGGTCCGCTTCCATCGGCTGGACGGGAAGACCCTCACGTTACGCTCGGCCGCGGCAAGGACCCATTCAGCGGCCAGGAGAGCGTCTATACCGTCGTTTTCGCCAAGATGGCCTAACCACGGACAGCGGATGTTGCACGCATCATGGTTAGGTTCCGTTGCGGTGGATTGAGGGGAGTCGCCGATGCGACACGCCCGCCGACGTGACGCAGCCGTCGGCTTCGGCTCCCTCGGCTTCACGCCCATCTGATCCGCCACCTTGGCACGCCAGCGCGGGAAGCGCGCTTCTCTCCCGCAGCAAAGGGAGTCTCCCGATGGCCAGCGTAACAGGTCGCGAGTTTCACGCCGAGATGGACGAGCCGGAACCCGGCCTGTTCCGCGCCACGTACCGCGCGGACACCAACCCCGACCAGGGTGCGAGCGAAATTGAGGTAAGTGGCCCCCAGATTCTGCCGGACATGCACGTCGGCACCGACGCCGCCGGCGTGAAGATGTGGGTCGAGCAACTGGCGGCCTCGCGCGGTTATCAGAAGGTCGTGTGGGACCGGCTGCCGCCCGCCCTTCGCTGAACCCGATCATCGCCGACGCCCGGGGGCTGGACCCGCGCGGTGTGCGGGTTGATCCTCCGCGCGGAGGTTGCCGATGGAGCGAATGCGTCTGCGTGATCTCGGGCTTTCGGTCGGTGCGCTGCGGCCTGGACGGTGGAACGCGATCACCGATGTACCTGGGGTCGCGGTCGGCACGGCCACGCTGGTGCGCGATGCGCCGCACATCGTGCGCACCGGCGTCACCGCGATCTGGCCGCGTGGGCGAGCCACCTGGGCCGATGCCTGCTTTGCCGGTGCGTTCTCGTTCAACGGCAACGGCGAGATGACCGGGCTTGCGTGGATCGCCGAGCAAGGAATGCTGGCCAGCCCGATCGGCATCACCAATACGCACGCGGTCGGCGTCGTGCACGACGCGATCTGCGTGCTGGCGGCGCGGCAGGGCGCGCCGATGCTGTGGCATCTGCCGGTCGCGGCCGAGACCTATGACGGCTGGCTGAGCGACGCCGAGAGCTTCCCGGTCGATCAGGAACTGGCACTGGCGGCATTCGACGCGGCGGCGGCGGACGCGCCGGTGCCGGAGGGCAATGTCGGCGGCGGCACGGGCATGATCTGCCACGAGTTCAAGGGCGGCACCGGCAGCGCGTCGCGCTGTGTCGAAATCAACAATGCGCGGTATGTCGTCGGCGCGCTGGTGCAGGCGAATTACGGCGAGCGCGCGCTGCTGCGCGTCGATGGCGTGCCGGTGGGGCGGATGATCGGGCCGGAATTGGTGCCCTCCCACCGGGCCGTCCCGGCGGCGGAGGCAGGGTCGATCATCGTGGTGCTGGCGACGGACGCGCCGCTGCTGCCGATCCAGTGTCAGCGGCTGGCGCGCCGCGCGACGGTGGGGCTGGCCTGGGTCGGCGGCATCGGCGGTAACGGCAGCGGCGACATTTTTCTCGCGTTCTCGACCGCCAACCATGTGCGGCTCGGCGATCCGGCGAGCGACGTGCGGATGCTGGCCCCGGAGGCAATGACGACGCTGTTCCAGGCGGCGGCCGAGGCGACCGAGGAGGCGATCCTGAACGCGCTTGTCGCCGCTGAGACGATGACCGGATTTCGCGGCCGCACCGTCCATGCGCTGCCGCACGACCGGCTGATTGAGGCGATGCGCCGGCGCGAATGAACGCGCCGCGCTGCGGCCGCGCATGTATTCCTGGATTGTGACACGAATGCGCCGACGCTCAACGCCCTCTTCGGCCCCGGGGGCGAAGAGGGCGCGGCGCGGATCACGCAGCTTCCGGCGCCACCCAGCCGCGGCGCTCGCGCCAGTCGGCGGCCAGGTTGGCGAAGCGCGAGAGGCGCAGCTTTTCCAGATCCGCAAAGCTGCACCGGCCGTCGATCACCAGATCACGGATCGCGTGCCCGGTCGCGGGGGAGAGGCCGAAGCCGACGCTCGACATCGTGGCGACCGTGACGTTCTCCGGCTCGTCCAGCCGTTCGAGCACCGGCCGCCCGTCGGGCGTGTTCTCGATCAGCCCGGCCCAGCTTCGGATCACGCGCGCATGGGCGGCGCGCGGAAACAGCGCCGCGAGCCGTGCCGCGAGATTTCCCACGAGCGGTGATCCCGGCCGCGGCAGCGCGCCGTACAGGGGAAGCGCATCGATCCATTCGTGCGGGCCGCCGCCGTAAGCCAAATTGCCGCGCAGCGTCTGCCGTCCGTACAGGCCGTTGCCGTCCACGCCGCCCACCGCCATCAGTTCCAGCGGCTCGGTGACGATCATCTCCGCCCGCGCCGGCGCCAGCGGCAGACGCTGGCCGAGCATCGCCAGCAGCGCGTCGGTCTGCGGCCCGGCGGCGATCACCAGCGCCTCGCAGCCGAAGCGCCCGGCGTTGGTTTCGATGCCGACGACGCGGCCGCCGCGCTCCTCGATGCCGGTCACGGCGGTGTGCTGCATGATGCGCGCGGAATGGTCCTGCGCGGCCCAGGCATAGGCCTGCACGGTGCGCTGCGGATTGGCCTGGCCGCCGAAATGCAGATAGACCCCGCCCACGCACGCGCCCGCGAGCGGCACCAGTGCCCGCACCTGGTGGGGGTCGAGCTCGTCGTAGGTGAAGCCGAACCCGGCCCCGCCGCGCGCGGTTCGCTGCGCACGCGCGAGCTGCTGCTCGTCGAGGCCGATGACGATGCGCTCGCGCCGGTATTCGGTGGGATAGCCGAGCAGCTCGTCCATCTGCGGCCACAGGCGCTGCTCCTCGCGGAACAGCGGGCTTTGGAAATGCGTGCAGCCGCCGCCGTTGCGCCCCGAGGCTTCCCAGCCGACGATGCCCTTGTCGATCACCAGCACGTCGTGGCCCTCGCGCGCCAGCCACCACGCGGAGGAAAGGCCGGTGACGCCGCCGCCGATGATGACGATGGCCGCGCCGCGCTCGCTCACAGGTGCCCCATGCCGTGCTCGTGCTCCCGCTCTGTACCGATATCGGCGTATGGCGTCCACTGGCTGTCGATGCCGAACCACACGTCCCAGCCGGCGCGCATCGGCTCCTGCTCGGGGCTCGCGAGCAGCCCGAGCGGCAGCGGGCGGAGCGGCGCGCGATAGCCGGCGAGCGGGATTTCTCCGGGGTCAACCCCCGTGCCGAGGGCGAGCAGCATCGCCACCTGCTCGCGGCAGCGCCGCGCCTGGCACGGCCCCATGCAGGCGCGTGTGAGGCGCTTGATCTGGTCCTGGTTCACCGGGCCGTCCTGCGCGAGACGGAGAAGATCGCGCGTGGCCATGCGCTGCGGTGCGGGGCCGAGATAGCGCGGCGGCCGCACGCCGAGCAGCTCGCCGCGGGAGACTTCTTCGCACAGGCACGCGGGTGCGTCCGCGCCGCCCGTCTCCAGCAGCCGGCGCATCCAGTCGAGCGCATGGGTGGGGTCCGTCTCGACGCCAGCGCAGTCGCCGACCGCGCGCACGCCCGGAAGCGGCGTCGCTGTCTCGGGTACATACCCGCCTCGCTCCGGCCGCCAGACCAGCTTGGCTCCGAGCACATCCAGCAGCTCGACATTCGGCACGCGGCCGATGGCGAGGCAGATCGTGTCGCAGGGGATGGTTCGTTGCGCACCGGACGCGTCCACCAGCACGGCGGCCGCGACCCCGTCCGTGGCGCCCTCGGCCGCCAGGATCGTGTGCCCGTCGAGCTGTTCCACGCCGCTCGCGGCGAGGCGCTCGCGCGCTGCCGCCGGTGCTTGCGGGGTCTCGCGCACCTCTACGATAGCGGCGACTTCGCAGCCGTGATCGAGTGCCAGTGCGGTGGTTGCGAGCGCGAATGGTCCGCCGCCGAGCACCACGAGCCGCCGGCCGGCGAAGGCGCCGTAGCGGACCAGCAGCGCGTGCAGCGCTTGCGCGCCCATGACACCCGGCAGTTCCGCGCCGGTGAAACCCAGCACGAGATCGCGCGCGCCAGCCGCGACCACGAGTTCGGAGAAGCCGCACAGCCAGGAATGCTCGGCATCGGCCAGCCCGACCACCGGCCCGGGCAGCGCCGCCAGCGCCGGGCCGGGCCGCCATGCCCCCCACGCACAGGTGCCGAGGCGCACATCGACGCCGAGATCGTAGGCGGTCGCGAGGTCCGGGCTGGCCGCCAGCACCTGTTCGAGCATCCGCGCCGGGTTCTGCACCGCGGCGGTGGCGCGGCCGCCGAACAGCAGCGGGATGTCCATGCCGATCAGCGACGGCGGCACCGGGTTTTCGTCGATGAGGATCACGGATCGCCCGGCTCGCGCGCCGGCCAGCGCCGCGGCGATGCCGGCGGGGCCGGCCCCGATCACGAGCAGGTCGGCGTGCTCGGCGAGGGGGAAATGCGCGGCGGAAGCGGCGTGGGGGTCGGTTGTCATGAGGCGAATTTAGCACGCCCGTGCAGCCGGCGTCATTCCCAAGCGGCGCGGTGGATGGCCTGCCTTGGGGGGAAGCGGACGCTCGCTTCTGGAAAAATATAGTAGGAGGAATAACGCACGGTTGACGCACCAAACCTGACAACGTATGCCTAGTCTATGGAAATCCCAGACAAAATTCGATACGCAGCGCAGCGACTGAAAGATGGCCATAGGGTTAACGGCATCACTGTACGCGACTTCCTCAGTCATTTCGGAGCCAAACGGCGAGGGGCTATTAAGGTCGAGGGGATACGTAGAATTCTAGATTCTCTCGATCTCCAAACTGAACCAGATTTTGAAAGCGTTTGGATTGATGAACCCATCTGGCTGCGGCTCAAAGGCGGTGTGCCAGCCAAAGGCACCGCCTCGGCGTCGACGGATTGGACTGGCGATGACCAAGCCAGCGCTGATCTCGAGGAAATCGTTCTTGAGAGCACGCCGTCGGCGGTTAAGCAGGCGATCGAACAATCCGAAGTTGGCACCCACCTCAGCAGAACCCGAGGCGCCTGAGGGAGGGGCGGAGTTAGACGTGGCCGACCCCACATTCCGAATTGGCAGGTTACCGGCCGCAAACAAACCTCTTGTCGCCGTCGATCAATGCGATGATGTCGCCCGCGCGGTCACACTCATGCTACAGTACGACTTCTCGCAGCTCCCTGTCATGCAGGGCGAACGCGAGGTAAAGGGCGTAGTTACTTGGAAGGCCATCGGCTCTAAGCAGGCGCTCGCTTGTAAATGTGAGCGCGTCGCAGACTGTCGCGAGGATGCGCGTATCGTCAACTCAAATCGAACCTTGTTCGATGCGATCCCCACTATTGTGGAACACGGTTACGTTTTGGTTCGCCAGCGCGATAGAAAAATTTCGGGCATTGTGACGGCCAGTGACCTAAGTTTGCAGTTCCAAGCGCTGGCCGAGCCGTTCCTTCTACTCCGAGAAATCGAACTCCACGTGCGTCGGCTTATTAGAGGAAAAGTTACAACAGGGGACATCGCTTTGCTCGGTGCTCCGGCTCCCGCAAGCCCTCCATTGCAAGACATAGCAGAACTTACGTTTGGTGGGTATGTCCGGTTGTTCCAGCATCCGCAGGTCTGGGAGAGGCTGAATTTGAGGATTGATCGTGTCGTTCTTACAAACCTACTAGACGACGTTCGCAAGATTCGTAACGATGTCATGCATTTCGACCCTGACCCCATGACGCCGGAGGAACTTGGCACTCTCAAAACGGCCGTTCACTTCATGCAAGAACTTTACGAGCTTGTGCCATAAATAACAGATACTCCTCGGGTTCGTGTATCGCTTGGGGCGTCCACCTGATGCTTTCGCCGGCCGCAAGAGCCTGCGCGCTGTCAGAGACCGGCGTGCTTCCGTTCCGTAGCGCATAGGAGACATTTGCAGCGATCTACGGCGCGGAGCCTGCGCGTCCGGCGCGGCTGCGCCAATACCGCGCCCACTCGATCCGCCGCACGCCGCGCCGCTGCCTGCTTCCTGCCGGGGAATGGATGGACGATCGCGCCTCGCGACACGGCCGCGTCCACCGCGGTCGGGAACGACAGCACATCGACGATCACCAGCACCGCGACCCGCGCGCGCAGCGCCGCGATCCCGGCGAGGCCCCATTCGCTCAGCGCGCGGTCCATTCCCGCTCGCTTACGATTTGAGGAACGCCGCCAGCATGTCGGCGCGCTTCATCGTCACCCATGCCGCCGCCGCCGCTGATCCCCAAGCCGGATAGGCGACGGCCGCGAACGCGCCCCAGGCATCGCGATACCCGGCCCACACCGACTGCGTGTCGGCGATGCCCTGCTTCGTCACCGTGCCCCAATCCCCCATAAGCGCCGGGCCGGCCGCCGCGATGCGGGCGAGGATGGCGTTCATCCGCACGGTCGCGGCGCGGAGCTGCGCCGTGCCAAGCGGCGGCGGCCGGCCGGCCCCCAGCCGCTCGATCATGTCGAGGAAATCCCGATCCTGGAGCTCTTCCTCCTCAACGACGAAGGCGCCGCGCAGGGTGCCGCTCAGATCGATCTCGTTGCCCCCGCGCGCCTGCGCCCAGGCCGCCTGCGCGTGGCGCAGTTGCGCGAACCGCGCCGACGCTGCGCCGTGCAGCCGTGCGGCATAGGCGTCGAGCACCGCCTGCCGCTTCGCCGCCGCGATCCGCTGGTCGTGGGCGGCGCAGAATCCGCCGGCAAGGCCGCTGGTGACGTCCTCGCACCAGGAGAAGTCATGCCCCGTCCAGTGCGCCGCCGCCTTCGCCGCGAGGTCCGCGACGCGCCCATCCACCTCGGCGGGCGCGCCGCCGATCCGGCAGGCGAAGTGCGTCGCGAGCCGCAAGTCGCGCCGCGCGCCGATGCCGTTGGCGTAGATCGTCATCAGCATCACATTGCCCGAAAAGCCGCTGCCGTCATCGGCCTTGGTGCCGCGCTGGGCGAAGGCGCACAACCGCGCCTGAGCCGGGTCGGGCGGCCGGCCGATGCCGTAATAGAGCGCCTCGGCGTCGCACCCGGCCAGCGCCGCCGCCTGCGCGGCCGTCGGCAGGTCGGCAGGCGGCGGCGCTGCGGCTGCGACGGATACGCAGATGCGTCGCGTGGTAGGGGACGCGTCCGACCCGCCCGCGCCTTGCGCCTGTGCCGCGGAGGCAAGGGCGATCAGGCAAAGAGCCGCAGAGATTGCGGTTCGCATGGAACGTTCCGATGCACCGGCATTGTTTTCCGCATCAGATGATGCCATATTTGATGCCACCATAGCAACGGGAGGCTCGCCATGCGCACGACCATCGTGCTCGACGATGATTTGCTGGCCGAGGCGCGCGCCCTCACCGGGATCGCCGAGAAGTCGGCCCTGGTGCGCGAGGCTCTCAAGGCGCTGCTCGAACGCGAAAGCGCGCGGCGGCTGGCCCGCCTTGGCGGCACCGAGCCGGAGCTGCGAGCGCCGCCGCGACGGCGACCGGCCGCGGAGTGATCCTGGTCGATACCTCGATTTGGGTCGATCACCTTCGAGGCGGCGATGACGCTCTTGCGCAACTGCTCGGGAATCGCGCGGTCCTGGCGCATCCCTTCATCGTCGGCGAGCTGGCGCTCGGCCACTTGCGCCAGCGCAGCAGTGTCCTGCGCGCGTTCTTTCGCTTGCCCCATGCGATCGTTGCGCGCAATGACGAGGTGCTGCATTTCATTGAGCGGCACGACCTGTCCGGTCGTGGGATCGGGTATGTCGATGCGCATCTGCTGGCGGCCGTGTGCCTGACCACGGACGCGGCGCTCTGGACGCGCGACCGACGGTTGCGCGCGGTGGCCGAACGGCTCTCAGTCGCCGCCCGAGCGGTCGATTGAAGCGGGAACCGGAGCGTTACCGGACCGCTGATCGGCTCCCGGCGCGGCTTGCGGGCGTTGCCGAGCCGCCGCATAAACCCACCGGCAGCGAGGCAGGCAGGCATGGCGGGAACGGGCGCGCGGTATCGCATCGGCTTCGACATCGGCGGCACCTTCACCGATTTCATCCTGCTGGATGCCGAACGCGCGCGCATCCGCCTGCACAAATGCCTTACCACGTCCGAAGATCCCTCGATCGGCGCGCTCGCCGGCCTTGACGAGTTGATACGCGATGCGGGTGTCGCCTTCGGCGAGGTGGCCGAGATCGTCCACGGCACCACGCTCGTCACCAACGCGCTGATCGAGCGGCGCGGGGCGAAGCTCGGCCTGCTCACCACGCGCGGCTTCCGCGACATCCTGGAGATGGGCACCGAGCAGCGCTACGACATCTACGATCTGTTCCTGCGCTATCCGCCGCCGCTGGTGCCGCGCCGGCGGCGGCTCGAAGTCGCCGAACGGATGGACCGCGACGGGCGCGTGGTGCAGCCGCTCGACGAAGCGGATTTACGCGACGCCATCCGCTCGCTGCTCGCCGACGGCGTCGACGCGGTCGCGATCTGCTTCCTGCACGCCTATCGCAACCCCGCGCACGAGCGCCGTGCCGCCGCGATCCTGCGCGAAATGGCGCCCACGCTCGCGATCTCGCTCTCGTCGGACGTGGTTGCCGAGATGTGGGAATACCAGCGCTGCACGACGACCTGCGCCAACGCCTATGTGCAGCCGCATTTCGACCGCTATCTGCGCCGCATCGAGCGCGAGCTGTGGCAGCGCGGTTTTCGCGGCGCGCTCAGGCTGATGCATTCGGCGGGCGGCCTCATCTCGCCCGAGACCGCACGCGCATTTCCGGTCCGCCTGCTGGAGAGCGGGCCGGCGGGTGGCGGACTTGCGACCGTCCTGTTCGGCCGTGCCGCCGGGCTTGATGACGTCATCAGCTTCGACATGGGCGGCACCACCGCGAAGGCGTGCCTGATCGAGGGCGGGCGGCCCGAGATCGCACCGATGATGGAGGCGGCGCGCGTGCACCGCTTCAAGCGCGGCTCGGGCCTGCCGATCAAGGCGCCGGTGATCGACATGATCGAGATTGGCGCAGGCGGCGGCTCGATCGCGGCGATCGACGAGACCGGGTTGCTGCGCGTCGGGCCGCGCTCGGCCGGCGCCGATCCCGGCCCCGCCTGCTACGGCCAGGGCGGCACCGAACCTACCGTCACCGACGCCAATCTTCTGCTCGGCTACTACGACCCGTCGTTTTTCCTCGGCGGCCGGATGAAACTCGATCGCGATGCGGCGGAGCGCTCGCTCGCGACCGTGGGCGCGAAACTCGGGCTGTCCGCGATCGCGACCGCGTGGGGCGTCCACCGCCTGGTGACCGAGAACATGGCCGCCGCCGCGCGCATCCACATCGTCGAGCAGGGCCGTGACCCACGGCGCTACGCGATGGTCGGTTTCGGCGGCGCCGGCCCGGCGCACGCGGCCGGCGTCGCACGGCTGCTCGGCGTGCGCGAGGTGCTGATCCCGCCCGCGTCGGGTGCTGCGTCCGCGCTCGGCTTCCTCGCAGCACCCCTGAGTTTCGAGCAGGTGCGCTCTTATCCCCTGCGGCTCGATGCACCGGACGCGGCGGCGACGATCGCGCGCATCCTGGGCGAGCTGGCCGAGGCGGCGCGCGGCCGCCTGCGCGCCGCGGGCGTGGCGGAATCCGACATCCGCATCGAACGCTTGGCCGACATGCGGCTGGTGGGGCAGATGCACGAGATCAACGTGAAGCTGCCCGAAGGTTCCATACACGACGCGGCGCTGCCCGCGATCGGCGCGGCGTTCCGCGCCGCCTACACTGCGCGCTACACATCAATCTACGGCGGCATCGGCGCGCAGCTCATTTCGCTGCGCGTGCGGGCGATCGGGCCGGAGCCGGCGCTCAGCCTGACTGAAGCGGCGAGCGGCGAGGCGGGTGAGGCGCGCAAGGGCACGCGCGCGGCGTGGTTCGGCGAGGGCTTCGTCGAGGCGCCCGTGTTCGACCGTTACGCGCTCGCACCAGGCACCCGCATCGCCGGCCCGGCGATCGTCGAGGAGCGCGAGGCGACCACCATCATCGCACCCGGTGATGCGCTCACGGTCGATGCCGCAGGCACGCTGCGGATTGCCGTCGCGGTGCCCGCGCCCGCTGCGGCGCGGCTGCGCCCCGATACACCGCTCGCAGAGGCGCGGGCGCTGATCGAGGGCGATCCGGTGTCGCTGGAAATCATGTGGAGCCGGCTGGTCACGATTGCCGAGGAGATGTGGCACACGATCTGCCGCACCGCCTTCAGCCTGATTGTCTCCGAGGCGCAGGATTTCGCCTGCGAGCTGCTCGACCCGCACGGCGAGACGCTGGCGCACAGCCCGCGCGCGATGCCGGTGTTCAACCTCACCCTTCCCCGCGCGGTGAAGGCGCTGCTGGCGAAGCACCCCGCCGAAACGCTGCGGCCGGGCGACGTGCTGGTGACCAACGACCCGTGGCTGTGTGCGGGGCATCTGTTCGACATCGCCGTGGTGACGCCGGTGTTCCGCGACCGTCGGTTGGTGGCGCTGCTCGGCACAGTCGGCCATGTCGGCGATATCGGCGGCACCAAGGATTCGCTGCGGGCGCGCGAGATTTACGAGGAGGGCATCCAGATCCCGCCGATGATGCTGTATCGCGCGGGCGAGCCGAACCATGATCTGCTGGCGCTGATCGCCGAGAACGTGCGCAAGAGCGAGGAAGTGTTGGGCGACGTTCACGCCTTCATCGCAGCCAACGCGCGCGGGGCCGAGCGGCTGCTCGCGTTCATGGACGAGTACGGGATGCACGATCTGGCGGCGCTGGCTGCCGTCGTGCAGGGCCGCGCCGAGGCGGCGATGCGCGCCGCGATTGCAGCACTCCCCGACGGCGAGTACCGCTCCGAGATCTTTAACAACCCGCTCGGGGAGAAGCTGCGCTATCCGCTGACGGTCACGGTGCGCGGCGATACGATAGCGCTCGATTTCGCCGGGGCGCCGCCGCAGCAGGCGATGGGCGGACTCAATTCCACCTTCAACTACACCACCGCCCACGCGACCTATCCGCTCAAGTGCATGTTGAGCCCCGAGGTGCGCAGCAACGCCGGCTGCTTCCGCCCATTCACCGTCGCGGCGCCCGAAGGCTCGATCCTGAATTGCCGCAAGCCTGCGTCGGTCAATCTGCGCACGCGCACCGGCTGGTATCTGGCACCCAACGTGTTCCGCGCGCTCGCCGAAGCCGCACCCGATCGCGTGCAGGCGATCACCGGCCTGCCGGTCGCGATCACGCTCTATGGCCGCGACGATGCCGGCACCACTTACGTCGATCACTACTTCATGGGTGGCGGCCAGGGGGCGTCGGCCCAGGGCGACGGCAAGTCTGCCCTGCTCTGGCCCACCTCGGCCGCGAATACCTCGATCGAGCTGCTGGAAAGCCGGCTGCCGGTGCTCGTGCTGGAGAAATCGCTGGTCGCGGATTCCGGCGGCCCCGGCAAGCAGCGCGGCGGCTTGGGCATCCGCACGCGATTGCGCAAGCTGCACGATGACGGGCTGCCGGTGCTCGCCTCGGTCTATCCCGAAGGTGTCGGCGTGCGCACCGCAGGATTGTTCGGCGGCCACGCCGGCGGCGACGTGCTCGGCCGCGTCGTCGATCCGTCGGGCCGCATCCTGCGCGATTGCGGAACCGGCGAGCTGGTGACGCTGACGCGCACCGATGAGATCGTGGAGGTGCAGCTCGCCGGTGGCGCCGGCTTCGGCGATCCGCGTGCGCGTGCGCGGGCATTCGTGGATGAGGACGTGGCGGAGGAACTGGTGACGGCCGAAGCGCGCCTCACGCGACTATGGCGCGCGCGAGGCCGGCTTAAGAGAAGGTCGGGGCTCCGCCCCGAACCCCGCCAAAGGGCAGTCGCCCTTCGGAAACCCGTTCGACACCGTCATGCTCGAAGGCCGAGCATCCACGACTTTGCCGCCGCACGAAAGACGTGGATGGTCGGCCTTCGCCGACCATGACGTGAATGGGGCCTGGGGCCGTCGGCCCCAGCGGGGTCGAGGGGCAGGGCCCCTCGCCTTTCTCTTCTAAGAGGGGAAACGACCATGCGCCGCAGGGACCTGCTGATCGCGACGGGTGCCTCCATCGGGCTTGCCGCTACACCCGCGGCTGCCTTTCAGCGCGTGGGCAAGCGCAAGGTGCTGGTGTTCTCCGGCGGGCAGCCGGTGCCGGTGCTCGATCCGCACGTGCGCTATGACTACTCGACGCGGATGATGCAGCTCGCGATCTACGACGCGCTGCTGAAATACGAGGGCGATCCCCCCAAGATCGTCCCGTGGCTCGCGAAGAGCTGGGACGCCTCGCCCGACGGCCTCACCTACACGTTTCACCTCGTGGACAACGCGAAGTTCCACAACGGCGATCCCGTGGATGCCGAGGCGGTGCGCTTCTCGTTCGAGCGCGGGCTGAAGCTCAACAAGGGCGTCGCCTGGATGCTGAAGGGTCACCTCGATCCCAGCGGCGTGACCGCGCCCGATCCGCACACGGTGGTGTTCAAGCTGCCGCGCCCGTTCCCCGGCTTCGTCTCGTTCGTCCCCTGGTGGTTCGTGGTCAACCCGAAGCAGGTGAGTGCGAACGCAAAGAACAATGACTACGGCCAGAACTGGCTGATCGCGCACGAGGCGGGATCGGGTCCGTTCGCGATCCGCCGCTGGGACGCGCAGAGCGTCATGGATCTGGGCGCGGTGCCTGATTATTGGCGCGGCTGGCCGATGGGGGATGCGCACCGGCTCGACGGCGTTATCCTCCAGGTGATTCGCGAGCCCGCGCCGCGGCGCCTCGCTTTGCTGCACGGTAGCGTGGATATCATCACCGATATGACGCCGCAGAATTACGACGAGTTGGCGAAGGCGAAGGGCGTGGTGGTGCCGAGCTTCCCGGGCATGACGCCGTTCACCGTGATGATGAACACCGCGCATGGACCGACAGCGGACCTCAATTTGCGTAAGGCGCTGGCCTATGCGGTCAACTACAACGCCTTCATCGAGATCGAGAACGGCCACGCCAAGCTGATGGACAGCCCGTTCCCGAACGAGCTTACCGACCACGTCGCGGTGCCCGACATGCCGCGGCAGGATCTGGCGAAGGCGCGCGCCTATCTCGCCAAGACGCCTCACGCCAAGGGTGGCCTCAAGCTTGACTATGTCTATGTCGCCGGGCTGGAGGTGGAACGGGAGGTCGGGTTGTCGATCCTGTCAGATCTGCAAAAGCTCGATATCATCTTGAATGTGCAAGGCGTGCCGTGGCCGTCGCTGGTGGCGCGCGGTCTCAATCCGGAAACCGCACCGGCGATGGTCGCGGTCTATGTCACGCCGGTCACCACCGACCCCGACGTGGTCGCCTCGCAATACGGCTCTGGCGCCGGCGGCCAGTATTGGGGGATGCACCATCTGCACGATCCCGAGCTGGACAAGATGATCGAGCAGGCGCGGATCGAGATCGACCCGGCCAAACGGGCGACGCTCTATGCCGCGATCCAGAAGCGCATCGTCGCCGACCAGCCGGCGATCTTCGGCATGTTGGAGGACCGGCGCTGGGCGATGCGCGACTATGTGCGCGGCTTCACCTTCACCCCGATCCGGCTCACCGGCGAGGTCGATTTCTACCCGATGTGGATCGACGCCGCCTGATGGCCCTGCACGCAGGCGCCGTCACGATCGACATTGTGGTGGCCGGCTACCCCGGCAAGTCGGTCTGCCATGGCGGCCTTGGCTGGAGCACAATCGCGCTGCTGCGCGGGTCGGGCCGCGTGGCGCTGCTCGATGTCGGCGCGTTCGCGCAGCGCACGCTGCTGATCGAGGGGCTGGCCCGCAACGGCCTACGCCCCGTCGACGTCACCGACGTGGTGCTGACCCATTCGCACTGGGACCATGCGATCAATTGGGTGCTGTTCCCGCGCGCGGAAATCTGGATCGGTGCCGCCGAACTCGACTGGGCGGTGACGCAGCCCGACGGTGAAACGCCGGTGCCGGAGCTCTACGTCCGCGCGCTACGCGACGCGCGCCGGCTGCGGCGCGTGCGCCCGGGCGAGATCATCCCGCCGGGCCTGATCGCGCACGCCGCCCCCGGCCACACGCCGGGGCATCTGATCTTCACCCTCGACGGCGGCGATCACGACGTGATCTTCACCGGCGATGCCGCCAAGAACCGCGCCGAACTGCTCTCGCGCACCGCCGACATGACCTTCGATCCCGCGATCAGCCGCGCCAGCATCGAGCGTATATGGGAATTGTGGCGCGCCCGCGCAGGCAATGTCGTGGTGCCCGGCCACGATATGCCGATGCGCCTCGACGCGGCCGGCAAGCCGCAGTCGCTCGGCGTGCGCGAGGCGGCGATCGAGGCGTGGTTCGGCGACGACCTCGATACCACGACCTTGTTCCGGCTCGCGCCGGGTTGAGGCCGCTCACGGGCGAACGATGGCGATCGGGCGCGTTACGGAGAGATGCAGCTTCACGGCGCCCGTATTCTCGTCGTTGAGCGCGAATGGCTTGTGGCCCTCGCGCTGGAAGCGGCGCTGCGCGCCTGGGGCTGCGAGGTGGTCGGCCCGATGCCGCGGATCGAGGATGCGATGGCGGCGGCGCGCGCCGATGCGCTCGACGCGGCGGTGCTCGACGTCAATCTGCGCGGCGAGCGTGCCTTTCCGGTGGCCGAGATGCTGCAGGCGCGGGGCGTTCCGATCGTGCTGTGCAGCGGCTATGCGGCGCTCGCGCCGGTGCCGGACGCGTTCGCGACCGTGCGCCGGGTGAGCAAGCCATACGATGAAACGACACTGCGCCGCGCGCTCGAAGACGTGCTGGCCAAGGCCGCCGCGTGATGGGGCGCGGGGATACTGCTCACGCCACCAGGGCACGCACCTTGGCCATCACCGCCTCGGCCTTCCAATCCGCCGCGCCCTCGAAGCGCGCGCGCTCGCGCCCCTGGCGGTCGATCAGCAATGTGGTGGGGATACCCCGCACCCCCAGCGCGCGTTCGGCGCGGCCCTCGGGATCGAGCAGTACCGGCAGGTGCGAAATGCCGTGCTCCTTGAAGTAGGCCGTCACCGCCTTCGCCCCGCCGTGGTCGGAGGAGAGCGGCAGCACCGCGATCTTCGCCTCGGCGTACCCGGGTGCCGCGGCATCCAGCGCCGGCAGCTCGGAGATACAGGGCAGGCACCAGGTCGCCCACAAATTCAGGATCACGCCCTGGCCGGCATACTCGGCGAGCCGGTGGGTCTTGCCCGCCGCGTCCTGCCACCTGAAGGCGGGCGGCGGCATCGGCGGGCTGGTGGTCTTGAGGTGCGAGAAGCTGCGGAACGGTACGTGCACCGCCATCGCGGCGCGCAATTTGCCTACGGGCCACCCCGCCGCTACGGTCCCGGCGGCCGCGAGCAGGGTGCGGCGACGGATCAGCATGATGGGCAGACCTCCTTGAGCGAGAGCGGGCAGCCGTGCCGGGGCGCGGCCCCGAACCAGCAATGGGGCGGCCGCTTTGCCGCCGGCCCCGCCGCCGTGATGGCGGAGATAAACGCCTCGATCGGCTTCGACCGCAAGCTCTGGCGCCAGGACATCGCCGGCTCGCGCGCCCACGCCGCCATGCTCGCGCAAGTCGGGCTGCTCGACACCTGCGAGCTGGCGGCGATCGAGGAAGGGCTGGACGCCATCGCCGCCGAGATCGCGGCCGGGCGCTTCGTCTTCGACGCTGCCCTCGAGGACATCCACATGAACATCGAGGCGCGGCTTGCCGAGCGCGTCGGCGAGGCCGGCCGCCGGCTGCACACCGCGCGCAGCCGCAACGACCAGGTGGCGACCGATCTTCGCCTCTGGGTGCGCGACGCGATCGATGGGCTCGACGCCCAGGCGGTCGCGCTGATGCGCACCCTGGCCCGCCGCGCCGCTGCCCACGCCGCCGACGCGATGCCGGGCTTCACCCACCTGCAGGCGGCGCAGCCGGTGACGTTCGGCCACCACCTGCTCGCCTATGTCGAGATGCTCGCCCGCGACCGTGGCCGCTTCGCCGACGCGAGGCGGCGGCTGAACGAATCGCCGCTCGGGGCCGCGGCGCTGGCCGGCACCAGCTTCCCGATCGACCGTCGCATGACGGCCAAAGCGCTCGGCTTCGATCGGCCGATGGCGAACTCCCTCGACGCCGTCTCCGACCGCGACTTCGCGCTCGAGTTCCTTGCGGCCTGCGCGATCTGTGCGATGCACCTGTCACGCTTCGCGGAGGAGATCGTGATCTGGTGCAGCGCGCCGTACCGTCTGATCCGGCTCTCGGACGCCTACACGACCGGCAGCTCGATCATGCCGCAGAAGCGTAATCCCGACGCCGCCGAGCTGGTGCGCGCCAAGAGCGGACGTATCGCCGGCGCCCTTATCGGGCTGATGACGGTGATGAAGGGCCTGCCGCTCGCCTACGCCAAGGACATGCAGGAGGATAAGGAGCCGGTGTTCGACGCCGCCGCTGCGCTGGCGCTGGCGCTGGCGGCGATCGACGGCATGGCGGCGGACATGGTGCCCGACACGGCGCGGATGCGGGCGCTGGCCGGCGGGGGCTTCGCGACCGCGACCGACCTGGCCGACTGGCTGGTGCGCGAGCTGCGCCTGCCGTTCCGCGACGCGCACCATGTGGTCGGGCGGCTGGTGGCGCGGGCGGAGGCGCAGGGATTGGAATTGGACGGGTTGACCCTCGCCGAGCTGCAGGCCGAGGAGCCGCGCATCACCTCGGCGGCGCGGGCGGTGCTGGGTGTGGAGGCATCGGTCGCCTCGCGCACCAGTGAGGGCGGGACGGCGCCGGCGAACGTGGCGCGGGAGGCGGCGCGGTGGCTGGCGGCGCTGGCATGAACTCCCTCTCCGCCCTTGGGGGCGGAGAGGGGCGGGGTGAGGTGGGGGTTCGCGCCCGCAACGCCATCGCGGCTGGCCCCCACCTCACCCAACCCTCTCCGCCCCGAGGGGCGGAGAGGGTTTGCGCCCTTGGAGGAGGAGGAGGTTGGGGGCAGGAGGCGAGAGGCCGATCGGTTGGCTGCCTGGTGCTGGCTCTCCTCCTCGCCCTTGCCGGCTGCGGCAAGAAGGGCGCCCCGGGGCCCCCCGGGCCGCCCGAACAGGTGATCTATCCGCGCGTCTATCCGACGTATTGACCACGCATCACAGGATCGCGCGGCCCGCCATCAGCGCGATGATTATGAAGATCACGAACAGCACGATGAAGATGAAGAACAGGACCTTCGCGATCCCGGCGGCCGCCGCCGACACGCCGGTGAAGCCGAACAGGCCGGCGATGATCGAGATGACCAGGAATATCAGCGCCCATTTCAGCATTCGACTTCTCCTCTGGCGGCCTTATGCCGCGCCTCCTTCGCGTGGCGTGCGCCGCAGCTTGCGGCGTGTGGGCGAACGCCTGGACCGGGGATGAGTTGCTTCGATCCCGGACGGATCGGACCCTGCTCGCCCTCGCGGAGTCGCGGGAAGCGGGTTTGCGCCCCGGCGGGCGGCCGCTAGCATCCTCCCATGCCGGACGATCTCGCCCGCGCCGCCGCCGCCGGCCAGCCCTCGATCCGCGCGCTGATCGCCGCCCGGCCGCCGCTCGGCCTTCACGCCCGCGACGGGCTGCTGCTGGAGGACGTGCCCCTCGGCCAGATCGCCGCCGCCCTCGGCACCCCCGCCTGGGTGATCGGCGCCGGCACCATCCGTGGCCGCCTCGCGGCGCTGGCCGCCGCCCTCCGCGGCCTCGATGTGCACATCCACTATGCGGTGAAGGCGAACGACCACCTCGCGGTCCTTGCCCTGATGGCCGAGGCGGGCGTCGGTGCCGACGTGGTGAGCGAAGGCGAACTGCGCCGCGCCCGCGCGGCTGGCATCCCCGCTAGACGGATCGTGTTCTCAGGCGTCGGCAAGTCCGCCCGCGAGCTGCGCCTCGCGCTGGACGAAGACCTCGCCCAGATCAATGCCGAGAGCCCCGAGGAGCTGGAAATATTGGCGGGCCTCGCGGCGGGGGTGGGCCGGACGGCGCGTGTTGCCTTGCGGGTCAACCCGGATGTGGATGCGGGCACCCACGACAAGATCAGCACCGGGCGCGCAGGCGATAAGTTCGGCATTCCCGCAGGCGACATCCCCGCCCTCTACGCACGCGCGGCGGCGCTGCCAGGGATCGCGCTGGTCGGGCTTGCGGTGCATATCGGCAGTCAGGTGCTCGCGACCGCGCCCTACCGTGCGGCATTTGCACGGATGGCGGAGCTGGTGCGCACGCTGCGGAACGCCGGCCATCCGGTGTCGGTGCTGGATTGCGGCGGCGGCCTCGGCATTCCCTACCGCGACGAGCCGGCTGCCAGCCCGGCGGCGCTGGCGGGTGCGATGCGGACGGCGTTCGGCGGCCTCGGTCTGCGGCTGCTGGTCGAGCCGGGACGCTGGCTGGTCGGGCCGGCGGGGGTGCTGCTGGCTTCGGTGCTGCTGGTCAAGCAGGCGCCGGGCGTGCCCCTGGTGGTGCTGGACGCGGGCCTGAACGACCTGCTGCGGCCGGCCATGTACGACGCCTGGCACGGCATCGTGCCGCTCGACCCCAGCCGCGCGGACGCGCCCCTGGCCGCCGTCGACGTCGTCGGGCCGGTCTGCGAGAGCGCCGACACATTCGCGCGAAACCGCTTTCTGCCCGCGCTGCGCCCCGGCGATTTCATGGCGATCCTGGACGCGGGCGGGTATGGTTCGGTGATGAGTTCGACCTACAATGCCCGGCCGCTGGCGGCGCAGGCGATGATCGACGGCCCGCACTGGGCGGTGATCCGCGACCGCCAGCCGCACGCCGCGTTGTGGGCGGAGGAGCGTGTGCCCGAATGGTTGCGGCAAATCCCCCGCTGAACCCGCCCGACGCCGGCTTGCTGCGCCGTCTCGCGCGCCAGCGGCGCTTGGCGCGCGGGGTGCTGTGGTTCGAGCGTCTATGGCCGGCGCTGTGGCCGCCGATCGGGCTGGCGGGGGCATTCCTCTGCCTCGCCCTGCTCGGGCTGCCGCAGCGCCTGCCGGGGATGGCCCACACGGCCCTGCTCGCGGCCTTCGCAATCGGCGTCGCGGCACTGCTCTGGCGTGGCCTGAGCGGCTTGGCGGTGCCCGGCGCGGGCGAGGTGGACCGGCGGCTGGAGGCGGCGTCAGGGCTCTCGCACCAGCCGCTCGCCGCGATCGCCGACCGGCCGGCGATCGCCGATCCGGCGGGCGACACGCTGTGGCGCCTCCACCTCGCCCGCACCCGTGCCCGCCTCGGGCGGCTGCGCGTGGGTGCGCCCCGTCCCGGACTTGCCGCGCGCGACCGGATGGCGCTGCGGGGCGGGTTGCTGGTGGCGCTGATCGCGTCGCTGGTCGTGGCGGGGCCGGACGCGTCAGGACGAATCGGCGCCGCCCTCTCGACCCGCCTGCCGGCGCTCCCCGCCGCCCCCGGCACCGAGATTCAGGCCTGGATCACGCCGCCCGGCTACACCGGCTTGCCGCCGGTCTTCCTCCATGCTGGCAGCGGGGCCGGCAGCGGTCGGCTGTCGGTGCCGGAAGGCTCGCACTTGACCGTCAGCGTGACCGGGGGCGAAGGCGGCGCGCCGCTGCTCTCGCTCCGCGGCGAGGGCGGGCCGTTTCGCGCGCTCGACACCGCAAGCTGGCAGGCGGACCGGACGCTGACCGCCGGCGGGCGGCTGGCGATCCACCGCCGCGGCCGCGAGATCGCGGCCTGGACGGTCGCGATCATCCCCAACACCGCGCCCACGGTCGCCTTCTCGGCCCCGCCGGGGCAGGCGCCGCACGGGCTTCTGGTGCGGCTGCCCTGGACCGCGCACGACCAGTATGGCGTCACCGAGCTCCGTGCCGAGCTGCATTTGCAGGGGCGGCCGGGGGCACGGCCGGTGGTCGTGCCGATCCCGCTGCCGGAGGGCGACGCGAAATCGCCGCACGGAATGGCGCTGCGGGACCTCACCGCCCATCCCTGGGCCGGCCTGCCGGTCATTGCGACGCTGCGTGCGAAGAACGCGCCGGGTCTGGAGGGAAGCAGCGCGCCGGCCACTTTCACTTTGCCCGAGCGCGCCTTTACCAACCCCACCGCCCGCGCGGTGATTGCGGTCCGAAAAATGCTGAGCCTGCATCCCGAGGCACGGGCGGAGGCCGACGCGGCGCTCGGTGCGATCGCACCCGAAGCCTTCACCGGCGATTCCGGCGGTTTCCTCAACCTCGCCGCAATCCGGGCGCTGCTGCGCGACGACCCCGACGCCGCCGCGGTGCCAGAGGCGCAGGCGCGGATGTGGACGCTCGCGCTGCATCTCGAGGACCACCAGACGGAGGCGACGGCGCGGGCGCTGGAGGCGGCGCGGCAGGCGTTGCGACGCACGCTCGACCGCGCCGAGCGCACCGGCCATCTCGACCGCAAGGAGTTCGACCAACGCTTGCGCGCCTTGCAGGAGGCGATCCGCAAGCACCTGGAGGCGCTGCTGCAGCAGGCGATGCGCAACGGCACCGAGACGCCGTTCGACGCCAACCGTCGGATGATGACGCAGCGCGACATCGACCAGATGCTGCAACGGCTCGAGCGCGCCGCGCGCAGCGGCCGGATGGCGGACGCCGAGCAGCAGATGGCGCAGCTCGAGCAGATGCTGCAGGCATTGCAGAACGCGCAGCCGATGCAGGGGCAGCGGAGCCGCGACGCCCAGCAGCAGCGCGGCCGGCAGCAGATGGGCGCGTTGCAGGACTTGGTCGGGCGCCAAGGCGGGCTGCTCGACCACACCGAGCAGCGCAGCGGACCCGGTGACAGCCCGAACGCGCCGCAGCCCGCGCCGCAGCCAGGCTCCGAGGAGAGCGGGCAGGAGAGCGCGCAATCAGGGGCACAGACGGGAGCGCAGCCGGACGCGAAGCAGGGGAAGGCGCAGGCCGGCGATGCCCGCACCCAGGGCGCGCTGCGCCGTGCGCTCGGCGAGCTGATGCAGGAGTTCGGCGATCTCACCGGCAAGATCCCGCCGGCACTCGGCGAGGCCGACCAGGCGATGCAGCGTGCGGGCCAGGCGCTCGGCCGCGGCCAGGACGCGGCGGCCGCGACGGCGCAGAAGCAGGCGATCGCGGCGCTCTCCAAGGGCGGCCAGCAGATGGGCCAGCAGATGGCCGCGCAGTTCGGGTCCTCGCCCGGCCAGGGCCAGAGCGGGGACGGCCAGCAGGGCGCGCAGATCGGCCGCATGGATCGCAACGGCGAGGGCGGCAATTACGGGATGCCCGGCCAGGGCCGCGGTGACGGTCGGCAAGGGCCGCGCGACCCGCTCGGGCGGCTGACCGGGGAGGGCAACTCCGGCGCCGATGAAGGCAATGACGTGCGCATCCCGACCAAGTCCGAACAGGAGCGGGTGCGAGAGATCGAGCAGGAGCTCCGCAAACGCGACGGCCAGATGTTCCGCCCGCAGCAGGAACGCGACTATATCCAGCGCTTGCTGCGGACCTATTGACCTTCGTGCCAACCCCCTCCCGCAAGAGGAGGGGGTGCTGGCGGCCTACGGGATGACCCTTTCTGCTCTTGGGGGCTGAGAGGGTTGGGTGAGCTTAATCACGCTGCTCGGTGCCCGCCGGAGAGCGCCGGCAGCAACGGCAGCAACGTGTGCAGGTCGCGCTCGGCCACGCAGCAGAGATACTGCCCCGCCGGCCCCACGCCCTCGGCGCTCGCCGCCAGCGGCCGGCCGTCGGTGTCGAGCGGCAGCGCGGTCAGGCCGAGGCCGCGATAGACTCCGAGCAGCGTCGGGCCGGCGTTCCAGATCGCCGGATCGAGGCCCTCCTGCTCGGCGAGGTCGCGGAACCGCCAGATCGCCGAGACGCGGTCATCCGCCGGCCCCACCGGGTCGCCCAAGCCGAGCAGCACGCGGCCGAGGCGGCGGAACGCGATCGCGGCGCGCCCTGCCTCACCGAGCAGCAGCCCGTCCGCCTCTACCGCCGGCAGCGGCGCGAGCGCCCCATAGCGCCGCCGCGCCGCCGCGTCCCACGGCAGCCATCCCACGCGCCCGGGCCGGACCAGCCGCCATCCCGCAGCCAGGCCCAGCAGCACCGACAGGGCAACTGCGAGCCGCACCCCGTTCGGCACCTGCGCCGAGAGCACAACTTCCCACCAGCTATTGGCGTGGAGCGCCGGGCGGAACGCGACCAGCGCCGGCACGCAGACCGCAAGTGCGAGCAGCGGCAGCGCCGTGGAGCGCTCGAGCGGCCCGCTGATCAGCCGCGCGTGGCGGTAGCAGGCGCCGCGCAGCGGGGCCAGCAGCAGCATCGCCAGCACCAGCACGCCGGGCAGCCAGGGCGGCTGCCCGCCCGCGGCGGTCATCGCCGCCGCGAGGGCGAGCAGCAGCAGCGTCAGCCACCAGGCGAGCGTCACCCGCTGCGCCAGCCCCGCCGCCAGCAGCATCAGTGCGGTGCCGATCAGCGACGGCACGTACTGCCCGGCCGCGGCCGCAACCGTCGCGACGTTCGGGTCGGCAAAATGGAGCACCGGGCGCGGCTGCAGCACGCCGAGCGAGAGCAGCATGGCACCGCACAGCGCGACCGTGCCGGTGCTGGCGGCGACCGCGAAATCCGGCTCGCTCCACAGGCCCGCACGGCGGCGGCGGGGCAGCAGCCGACCGCCGCGCAGCAATACTTCGTTGGCGGCGAACAGGCTGCCCGCCAGCAGCAGTGGCGCAATGTAATAGTATAGGCGGAACAGCAGGATGGCACCCACGATCGGCGGCGCCGGCAAATAGGGTGCGAGGCCGAGCAGCATCGCGCCGTCGAACACGCCGATCCCGCCCGGCAGGCTGGCCGCGATCCCGGCCGTGAAGCAGGCGACATAGATGCCGAGGAAGCGGAGGTAGCCGAGGCCCGGCGCCGCCGGCAGCAGGGCGAAGAAGATCGCGGTCGTGATCGCCACGTCGATCGTTGCCAGCGCTACCTGTGCCAACGCCATCCGCGCGTCGGGCAAGGCGATGCGCGCGCCGAACAGCCGCACGCCCCGCCGGCGGGACGCCACCAAAAGATAGGCGCCGACGATTGCCCAGAGCAGGACACCCGCGGCATGGAGCGCCGAAAGCGGGAGCCAGGTGCCGAGCAGCGGCACCGCACGCGGCTCGAAGACCAGCACGATGCCGCCGAGCACCATGCCGCCCAGCCCGAAGGTCAGGCTGCAGAACGCCACCACCTTGGCGATCTGCAACGGCGTCAGGCCCCAATGTGAGTAGAAGCGGTAGCGCACCGCGGCCCCCGACACCGCCGCGAAGCCGAGATTGTGCGACAGCGCATAGGCGCAGAACGAGGCGAAGGCGGCGCGCCGGTAGCTTACCCGGTTGCCGGCAAAGATCGTGCCGAGCCGGTCATAAAGCGTCAGCACGCCATAGGAGAGCACCGTCCAGAGTGCCGCGACGAGCAGCGCCGTCGCCGGCGTGTCCTCGATCGAGCGCTCGATATCGGCCAGGCTCAGGCGGCGGAACTCGGCTTGGACGGCGATGATTGCGGCGAGGAGGAGTGCCAGGCCGAGCAGCGCCGGCAGCCGCCGCAGCCAGCTCGGCGCTCCGCTCATACTCAGCTCAGGCGGCGTCTGCCGGCCTCGCGAGCGCGGCCTCGATCAGAGCGATCGTCTCGGCAATGCCATAGAGGGCGACGAAGCCGCCGAAACGCGGCCCCTCGGGCTGCCCGAGCAGCACCTGATAGAGGCAGGCGAACCAGTCGCGCAGCGCCGCAAACTTGTGCCGCTTGCCGACCTCGAACACCGCGTCCTGGATGGTCTCGGCGCTGGCGCCGGGCTCCATGCCGCGCAGCGTCTCGGCGAGATCGGCCAGCGCCGCGCGCTCGGTCTCGGTTGGCAGCCGGTAGCGCTTCGCCGGGCGGACGAAGTCGCGGTAATAGGCGAGCGCGTGGCCTACGAGCCGGTCGAGGAACGGCATCGTCTCGGGGCTGGCCTCGGGGCTGTAGCGGCGGATGAAGCCCCATAGCAGTTCCGGCGTCTCGGCATTCACCACGCTCGCGAGGTTGAGCAGCATCGCAAACGGGACCGGGCTGCCGCCGTGGTTGGGGATGCGCCCGGCATGGATGTGCCAGGCCGGGTTCGCGGGATCGGGCTGCTGCTGCAGGCGCGCGAGGTTGGCGAGATACTCGTCCGTTGCCTTCGGGATGACGTCGAAATAGAGCCGCTTGGCGCGGCCGGGGGCGGCGAACATGAACTGCGCCAGCGCCTCGGGCGGCGCGTAGCGCAGCCACTCCTCCACCGACAGCCCGTTACCCTTCGACTTGCTGATCTTCTGGGCGTGCTCGTCGAGGAACAGTTCGTAGGTGAAGCCGACCGGCGGCTCACTGCCCAGGATGCGGCAGATGCGGCCAGAGAGGCGCACGCTGTCGATCAGATCCTTGCCCGACATCTCGTAATCGACGCCGAGTGCGAACCAGCGCATCGCCCAGTCCGCCTTCCATTGCAGCTTGGCGGCCCCGCCGGTCACCTTTGTCTCGAACCGCGCGCCGGTCTGCGGATCACTCCAGACGATCGTGCCCGCATCTTCGTCGCGATGCTCGATCGGCACCTGCATCACCTGCCCGGTCTCGGGATGGATCGGCAGGATCGGCGAGTAGGTCGCACGCCGCTCCGCCCCGAGTGTGGGTCGCACGACGGCGAGGATTTCGTCGAAGCGGGCGAGCACGCGCAGCAGTGCCGCATCGAACCGGCCGGATCGGTCGTACTCGGTCGAGGATGCGAACTCGTACTCGAAGCCGAACTGGTCGAGGAAGCTGCGCAGATGGGCGTTGTTGTGCGCGCCGAAACTCTCGTGGGTGCCGAACGGGTCGGGGATCGCGGTCAGCGGCTTGCCGAGATGGCGCGCGAGCCGATCGCGGTGCGGCACGTTCTCGGGAACCTTCCGCAGCCCGTCCATGTCGTCGCTGAACGCGATCAGGCGCGAGGGGCGGCCGGTCAGCGTCGTATAGGCGTGGCGCACCCAGGTGGTGCGCGCGACCTCGCCGAAGGTGCCGATATGCGGCAGGCCGGAGGGGCCGTAGCCGGTCTCGAAGATGGCGACATCCTTGCCGGTGGCGTCGATCCGCGCGGCCAGCCTGGCGGCTTCCTCAAACGGCCAGGCGCGCGGCAGCGGCGGCGCGTGGGGTGCGGCGGACATGGCGCGCAAGCTAGGGAGCGGGGGTACGGCGGTCAACGCGTGGTTGGCCGGGGGAGCCGAAACGGGCGGCGGCCTCGGCGAGCGTCAGGATACGCGGGTGACTGGCGTCATGCAGCGTTTGCCACAGCCGTCTATCTGCGGTCACGAAATGGGCGCCGAGGGAGTCGGCAGCGGCGACGAAGAAGCAATCGTACGAAGGATGTTTCAGGCGTAGGGCCAGTTCCAGCGCTGGCGTGGCGAGCGCCTCCATCGGCAACAGCGTCAAATCAATCTTCGCGAGGAGCCGGCCCGCAATGCTCGCCGCGTCGCGAGTTAGTTCACCGCGTTGTACCTTCTTCCAGAGGGTGTTGGTGCATTCCGCGATGAGCAGTTGCGGGGCCGCCATCGCGGTGCCCCGCAGCGCGAGCGCATGATCCGATCCTTCCTCCGACACAAGCCACTTGATCGCGACGCTCGAGTCGACGACGAGCGCGATCACCGCTCGTCGCGGTCCTCGCGGATCAGCTCTTCGGAGGGCGTGATCTGGCGTCCTGCGGTCAGCCGCCGCAGCTCGGCCGCCAGCTTCTCCCAATTCTCCTCGACCTCGCCGGCGAGGGCAACGCGGAGGAGTTCGCGGTGCTCGGCCTCCATCGACCGGCCGTGAGCGGCCGCTCGGCGCTTCAGCTTGGCGACCAGCTCCTCGTCGAGGTTCCTGACGATCAGGCTTGTGGCCATATCTCTCTTCCTGTGCTATCAGTGCAATCAATGATAGCGTGTCCCCGGGCTGTCAAGGCGTCGTATTCGGTCACGAGGAACGCCGCTATGATCCGAGCCAATGCTCGCCGCTGCCGTCGCCGTTTTCTCTCTCGTTGTACTGCTCGGATTGACACTTGCCCTGCTGCACTTGCAACGGCGCGGCGGGGCGCCGGCAGCACTCGGCGCCCTGCACGGTGTACTCGGTGCGAGTGGGATCGTGCTGCTGCTGCTGGCCGCAAAATCCTCGGCGAAAGCGGCGGCGCAGGGGGCCGGCAGCTTCGGCTTCGACGCCACTTGGCTGCTGTCGGCGGCGCTGGTCCTGGGGCTTTGGATTCTGTTTCTGCTCCGCCGCGGGCGACGCCAGCAAGCTGGCCTGCTGATCGCGCTGCACGGCACGCTCGCGGTGCTGGGTTACGTGATTCTGGCGGCGTATTGGTCGGTTGGGTGAAGACTTGACGGGAATCGGCAGTGCGTATAGTATGCGCATCAAGGAGAGACCGTTATGGGCTTTGATCGGAACGCACCGAAGCGCGCGACCAACATGACGCTCAACGAAGACCTGGTCCGCCGATCGAGGCAGTTCACGAGCAATCTCTCCGACACGGTCGAAGAACTGCTGGCGCGGTTCCTCGAACAGTGTCAGCGCGAGATGCAGGAGAGGGACGCGGATACCGCCGAATTCGTCGAGCTGCACAACAGTGTTGTCGCGCGCCATCCCGATTGGGCTGAACGCCTCTGGTGAAACCCGCTGTCCGGCAATTCGATGTGTTCGCCAATCCGCGGTCAAGCCGATCCGACATTCCGTTCTTCGTCGTCATACAGTCGTCGCGCTTCGTCGCGAGCACACGGCTCGCCGGACCTCTCCTACGGGCGCCGAGCCGGCGGCGCGACACGGAACTCGGCCCGCGGTTCAACATCGCCGGCCATGAACTCTACTTCGATCCCCTGTTAATCCAGGCGGTGCCGCTTGCGGCGCTCGGCAATCCGATCGCCTCCCTTGCGGATGATGACAGTGCAGGGCGCATCAGGAACGCGATCGAGGAGGCGCTGACAACTGCGTTTGGCTGAGCGGGTTCGGGATTCCGCGGGGCAATCGCACGCCGGCTCTCATCCTTCTTCCCGCGCCGTCCCAAACTCCACATCCCGATGCACATGGGCCGACATCAGCACCCCGAACCCCGCCATCACCGTCGGCTCCGCCGAGCCGCCGTGCGACACCAACGGCAGCGGCACGCCGCCCACGGGGATTACCCCCATCACCATCGCCAGATTGACGAACACATAGAGAAAGAAATTGGTGGCAATGCCGAGCGAGACCAGCCGCCCGAACGGATGGCGACAGCGCAGCGCAATCGCCATCGCGCCGAGCACGATCAGCAGCAGCAGCGCCATCAGCGCGAGGCCACCCACGAACCCCCATTCCTCGGCGAACAGCGTGAAGATGAAGTCGGTCTGCTTCTCAGACAGGAAATCGAGCTGCCCCTGCGTGCCGTGCAGGAATCCCTGGCCCCACATCCCCCCTGAGCCGAGCGCGATCTTCGATTGGAGGATGTTGTAGCCGGCGCCGAGCGGATCGTGCTCGGGATGCAAAAAGGTCAGGATGCGGGCGCGCTGATAGGCGTGCATGTGCGAATAGGCGAACCGCGCCGCGAGCGGCAGGGGCAGGAGCGCCAGCGCGAATTGCCACCACCGCACATCGGCGGCGAGGAACATCGCGGCGCCGAGCAGCAGCGTGATCACCGCGGTCCCGAGGTTCGGCTCCTTCAGGATCAGCCCCACCGGTAGGGCCACCATCCGCACCGGCAGCAGCAGGAAAAACGGATTGCCCACGCGCTCCCACGGAGTGGCCTGCCTGAATTGCCTGGCAGTCCGCGCCCCGCGACGACGATGAACAGGGCTTCATCCCCGGGGGTCGGTAACGCCGGTGGGCGGCTAATACATCGTGCTCAGCACGTTGCGCAGCCGCTTCATCTCTTCGAGCGCGCGCCCGGTGCCCAACGCCACGCATTGCAGCGCGTCCTCGGCGATCACGACCGGCAGCCCGGTTGCGTCGCGCAGCACCTGATCGACCCGGTGCAGCAGCGAGCCGCCGCCGGTCAGCACGATCCCCTTGTCCACAATGTCGGCGGCAAGCTCGGGCGGCGTGTTCTCCAGCGCCACCTTCACCGCCTCGACGATCTGGCTCACCGGCTCGGAGAGGCTCTCCGCGATCTGGCGCTGGCTGACCAGCACCTCGCGCGGCACACCGTTCATCAGGTCGCGGCCCTTGACCTCGCAATAGGGGCCGTCCTCGCCATCCTCGGGGGCGCTGGCGGCGCCGATATGCATCTTGATCCGCTCCGACGTGCTCTCGCCGATCAGCAGATTGTGGTGACGGCGGACGTAGCTGATGATGCTCTCGTCCATCTTGTCGCCGCCCACCCGGACGCTGCGCGAATAGACGATGCCCCCGAGCGAGATCACGGCGACCTCGGTGGTGCCGCCGCCGATATCGACGATCATGCTGCCCGACGGCTCGGTGACCGGCAGACCGGCGCCGATCGCGGCGGCCATCGGCTCCTCGATCAGCAGCACGCGGCGCGCACCGGCGCTCTCGGCACTCTCCTGGATCGCGCGCCGTTCCACCGCGGTCGAGCCGGAGGGGACGCAGACAATGATCATCGGCGAGGCGAAGCCGCGGCGGTTATGCACCTTGCGGATGAAATGCTTGATCATCTCCTCCGCGACCTCGAAATCGGCGATCACGCCGTCGCGCAGCGGCCGGATGGCGGCGATGTTGCCGGGGGTGCGGCCGAGCATCTGCTTCGCTTCCTCGCCGACCGCGAGCACCTGCTTCCTGCCGCGCACGTCGGCGATCGCGACCACGCTCGGCTCGGCGAGCACGATCCCCCGCCCTTTGACATAGACGAGCGTGTTGGCGGTGCCGAGATCGATCGCCATGTCGGCCGACATGACGCCCAGCAGGCGAGAGAACATTCCACGACCCTAGTGCGCCGGCGGTGCTCCTACTCGCCCGGCTGGCCGGGAACAAGGCCCGGGAACAAGGGGCGCAAACGCAGCGATTGCCGCGCCGTCGCCATCGTTGCGCCGCGAACTTTCCGCGGTTGACGCGTTGTAACGGTTGAGAAGCATGGACGGAGGAACCGATGGTAGTGCGTAAACTTCTGATTCCCGTTCTGGTGGGCAGCATGGCGGTGGGCCTCGCGGGTTGCGGCGAGACGCCCGGCACGCGGGCGCTGACCGGAGGGGCGATCGGCGCGGGCGGCGGTGCCCTGATCGGCGGCGCGACCGGCGTTGGCGCCGGAACCGGCGCGTTGATCGGCGCCGGAACCGGTGCGATCGGCGGCGCGGTCACGGCGCCACGCTGATCCGATCCCACGGCTCGCCGCCTTGGTTCGGCCGCATCGACCTCGTAAAGATTCGCACCCGTGCCCGGTGAATTAGGGCGCAAGACGGAAGGAGAGACTGGCAGATGAAGCGCATCCTCGGCCCCGGCGTCATCGTCTTGGGACTGGCCATGGGCCTGTCCGCCTGCAGCAATCCCTACGACCCGGGCCAGCGCGCCCTGGGCGGCGGCCTGCTCGGCGCGGGCGCCGGGGCAGCGGTCGGCGGCATCGCGGGCGGCGGCCGCGGGGCCGCGATCGGCGCCCTCGCCGGCGGCGCGCTCGGCGCAGCAGGCGGTGCGGTCACCACTCCGACGCCGCCGCCGCAGCCTTATTATTACGGGTACTGAGCGGCCCGCAGACCGCGAGATTCGCGCCATCTCCGGCGCGGATCCCGCCGGCGCCACCCCCGGCCTCGGCCGATCGCCCCTGGCGGGGGTGCTCCTGCCGGCCTAACCTGCTGCCCTTGGCAGCCACGAGGGACGGGCAGGATGAGGCGGCGGACATTCCTGGCGGCGGGAGCCGCTGCACTGGCGGCGCCGAGCCTCGCGCGCGCAGGGGCGGAAACGCGCCTGCTCAAGTTCATCCCGCAATCAGACCTCGCGGTGCTCGATCCGATCTGGACCACCGCCTACGTGACCCGCAATCACGGGTTCATGGTGTTCGATACGCTCTATGGCCAAGACGCAAAATACGCGGTCTCGCCGCAGATGGCCGCTGGCGCGGTCACCGAGGATGACGGCAAGACCTGGAACATCGCGCTGCGCGAGGGCCTGAAGTTCCATGACGGAAGCCCGGTGCTGGCGCGCGACTGCGTCGCGAGCCTCGAGCGCTGGGGCAAGCGCGACAGTTTCGGCCAGGCGCTGATGGCGGCGACGGACAAGCTCTCGTCCGCGGATGACCGGACCATCCTCTTCAAGCTCAAGGCCCCGTTCGCGCTGTTGCCCGACGCGCTCGGCAAGTCCGGCAGCAACGTCCCCGTCATCATGCCCGAACGGCTGGCCAAGACCGATCCGTTCACGCAAGTGACGGAAATGGTCGGCAGTGGCCCCTACAAGTTCGTGGCCAAGGAGCGGGTGCCGGGCAGCCTGATCGTCTATGAACGCAACACCGCCTATGTGCCGCGCAGCGACGGCACTCCGAGCTTCATCGCCGGTCCCAAGGTCGCGCATTTCGACCGTGTCGAATGGCACGTGATCCCCGACGCGGCGACCGCGGCGGGGGCGCTGCAATCTGGCGAGATGGATTGGTGGGAGACGCCGACCGCAGACCTGCTGCCGCTGCTGCACAGGAACCGCCACCTCAAGATCGAAATCCAGGATCCGACCGGCAACCTCGGCGTGATGCGGCCCAACTTCCTCTATCCGCCGTTCGACAACATCGCATTCCGCCGCGCGCTGATGGGTGCGATTGACCAGTCTGCGTTCATGACCGCAGCGGCCGGCACCGATGACAGCCTCTCGCACGTGCCGACCGGGGTGTGGTGCCCGGTCTCGCCGATGGCGAGCAAGGAGGGGATGCCGAAGCTGGTCGGGCCGCCCGATTTCGCGGCGGTGCGGAAGGCGGTCGAGGCCTCCGGCTACAAGGGCGAGAAGGTGGTGGTGCTGGGTGCCACCGACTTCCCGATCATCAATGCCATCTGCCTCGTTGGCATCGACGCACTGAAGAAGTCGGGCGTGAATGTTGACTATCAGGCGATGGACTGGGGCACGCTCGTGCAGCGGCGGGCAAAGAAGGACCCACCCGACAAGGGCGGCTGGAATGTGTTTTTCACCTATTGGGGCGGGCTCGACATGTTCAGCCCGGCGGCTGACCCTTCGCTCAGCGGCAACGGCACCGCCGGCTGGTTCGGTTGGCCCACCTTCCCCGACCTCGTGAAGCTGCGCCAGGCGTGGTTGGCCTCGCCCGATCTGGAGACGCAGAAGAAGATCGCGGCCGAGATCCAGGTGCAGTTCTTCAAGGACGTGCCGTACTACCCGCTTGGCCAGTTGTTCCAGCCGATCGCCTATCGCGACAACCTCTCGGGCATCCTCAACGGCGGCTTCGTGCTGTTCTGGAACGTGCAAAAGGCGTGAATGCGGGTGCGATCACGCGGTATCCGCGACGCGGGGTGATGCTGGCCGCCAGTGAGAAACGGAGCATGGCGATGGACCCGATGTGGCCTTCGGGCGCGGCGTATATCAACGGGCACTACATGCCGATCGGCGAGGCGATGATCCCCGTCACCGAATGGGGTTACCGGCGCTCGGACGTGACCTATGACGTGGTCAGCGTGTGGGGCGGGGCGTTCTTCCGGCTGGATCAGCATCTGCGGCGATTCCGGGCCTCGATGGAGTATTTCCGCCTGGTCCCGCGCGAGAGCGACGAGGAGATTCGCACCATTCTGCACGAACTGGTCCGCCGCACCGGGCTGCATGAGGCCTATGTGGCGATGGACTGCCTGCGCGGGTCGGCGCCGACCAGCCTGCGCCGTCATCCGGCGAATGCGCGCCCGTACCTGCTGGCCTATGCGGTGCCCTACGTCTGGCTGGTGCCGAAGGAGATCCGAGAGACGGGGATGCACCTGATCGTCGCCTCCAATCCGCGCATCCCGGAACAATGCGTCGATCCGCGGGCGAAGAATTTTCACTGGGCGGATATGACGCGGGCGATGTTCGAGGCCGAGGACAAAGGCGCGCACAACCCGGTCCTGCTCGACCTGGACCGCAATGTGACCGAAGGGCCGGGGTTCAACGTGTTCGCGGTCAGCAACGGCGCGGTGGCCACGCCGGAGCATGGCGTGCTGGAAGGCATCACGCGCGGCGCGGTGATTGAGCTGTGCGGGAGGCTCGGCCTGCGCTGCGAAGTGCGGACCGTGACGCTGGAGGAGCTGCGTGCAGCCGACGAGATCTTCGTCTCGTCGACCGCCGGCGGCGTGATCGGCGTGACCCGTCTGGACGGGCGCATCCTGTGCAACGATCGGCCGGGACCCATTTCGGCACGGCTCCGCGACGCATATTGGCGGCTCCGCCAGGAAGGCTGGTGCGCTGAAAAGATCGACTACGAGGTCGTATTGGCGGCCGAGTAGGTCGTGTACTAAAGTCCGGACCCATAAAGTGGATTCACGACCGGACTATGACGTGCATCGGCCAATCCGGGGGGCGCCCAACCGCCGCACGCGGCGGCAGCAGCGGCTCAGTAACCGCCCACTCCGCGTCGGTCAGGTCACTGGCGAAGTGAAGGCCGTCGCGTCTATGCTGGGCGCGGGTGGTTGCGGTCCACATCAGGCTGTCTGTCCAACTCGGTCTCGACAGCCCGTTGGAATCACATCCCACCGCGGCCACCCAACCTCCATTCCGCTATCGTTCAGAGACAGCCTCTGACTGCCTCTACTGATTCGGTGATACCGCATAGATGAGATCCAGTAGTTTTAGCATCAGAGTGTTGGCGGGTGACCTGCCATCAAGTGACACGGTCAGGCTGGTCCATACTATCAGCGTGACATCGTTGACTGGATCATAGCCCATGAAGGAGTTGTAGCCGGGCATCTCGCCGCCGTGGAAATACAGCTTATTCGGACCGAAGGTGATTAGAGATATGCCGTAGCCGTATCTTTGACCCCTGGGATTGTTTGGATCCACCGGTTCGGGGCTGTCGATCCATTGACGCTGATAGTCGGCATCGAAAATTTTGCCCCCGACCAGCGCGCGCATCCAGGTCGCCAGGTCATCCGCGGTAGAGATGATGCCGCCGGCAGCCCAGGCGTAGGAAGGATTCTGCCCTGTGTCGTCATTGGGCTTAAGCGTTCCCGCCTTCGCCGCAGCCTGAAGATCGGCGGGATAAGGCGCATCCACCAGGGCGTATGACGAACTGCCGTACAGGTAACCGTGTGAGTACGGTTCGGGGATGGCGTTCGACGTGGCGGCAGGGAGCGCTGTGTTCTTCATGCCGATTGGCCCGAACAAACGATTCTGAAAGATGCTGGCCAAGGGCTGGCCTTCAATCTTCTCCGCCACGAGGCCAAGCAGGAGATAGTTTGTATTGCAATAGTCGTATTTCGCCCCCGGAGCGAATAGTGGCGGACGCTTAAACGCGATGGCGCGCAGTTCCCCCGAGGTCCAAACCTTGGTTGGATCCTTGTCGAGGCCTTCCGCAAGTTCCGGCGCGTTGGTGTAGTTATAAAGGCCGCTTCGCATCTTTAAAAGCTGACCAATGGTGATATTGTCTCCGTTCGGAACGTCTTGAACGTCCTTCGAAATCGGATTGTCGAAGCGTAACTTTCCCTCCTGGGCCAGTTGCACGATCACCGCGGCCGTCATCGTCTTTGTATTCGAGGCGGCCCTGAAGCGCGTATCTGCACGTGGTGGGTTCGCGACGCCGAGCTCAGTTGTGCCGTAGCCAAAGACGAAATCGCCCTGCGAAGTGTGCAGAAGAACCATGGCACCTGGCAGCAGGAGCTCCTTGGCCACCCCTTCCACAACTGATTGAAGTGCGACCGGGTCGATCGGCTTGAGAGCTGTTGTAGACGCGCCCAGGACACTGCCGGCAAAGCACGCTAGGATAGCCACAACACTCAGTATTCTCGCTGTCATTGCCTCACTCCGTGGCCCTGGCGACGAGAGCGGAGATCGCCGGAAACACGCCTTGCGTGAGACCGGAAACGCGGCTCTTGACCGATGCCAGCCGGACGACCGGCTCTTTGAGCTGAGATTGAAGACAGGGACGGATATTGGCAATGTGGAATTTCTTGCGGCGACCCATAAGCAGGATTCCCGAATCGGTTGAAAGCTGATTCAAGCTCCGAAACGGCGGAGCGGGTGGGAATGTCCGAGATTTTTCTGCTGACCGAGGCGCAAATGGCGCGGCTCGCGCCGCTGGTGCCGAGCGACACGCGCGGCGTCCCGCGTGTGGACAATCGCCGGGTGATCACCGGGATCGTGCATGTGCTACGCTCGGGCTGCCGCTGGGCCGACGCCCCGGCCGGCTACGGGCCGCACAAGACCCTCGACAACCGCTTCGTCCGCTGGGCGGCGAAGGGCGTTTGGGAGCGCGCTTTTCATGCCTTGGCCGAGCCCGGCGGACCGCCCGCCGAGTTGCTGCTCGACAGCTCGACCATGAAGGCGCATCGCAGTGCGGCTGGCGGAAAAGGGGGGAGCGGACGCAGGCGATCGGCATCGGCCGCCGCGGACGCACCACCAGGCTCCACGCCCTGACCGACGAACTGGGCCGCCCGCGCGCGTTCGTGCTGACCGGAGGGCAGGCGGCCGATTGCCGGGCGGCGGAGGCGTTGTTGCCATCACTGCCGCCGGGCGTGCTGGTGATCGCCGATCGCGGCCTATGATACGAACGCCGTGCGTGCCGGTATCAACGCACGGGGCGCGACGCCGAACATACCGCCCAAGATCAACCGCCGCTTCAAGCCGCCCTTCAGTCGCGTGCTTTACCGCAGCCGCAACGCCATCGAGCGCATGTTCGGCCGCCTCAAGGACTTTCGCCGTATCGCCACCCGTTATGACAAGCTCGCCGGCAACTTCGTCGCCGCCGCCCACCTCGCCGCTATCGTCTTCTATTGGTTATGAGTTTGGAACCTAACAACTCTCGGCTGCCAAACACGCCTTCGACCGACGCAAGGTGTCGCAGCCCGCAAAAAAGCCGCACCAGCTGCCAAAATGACCCACACTCACGCGGATGCGATCACGCCGCATCGCTCTGCGCGAACACGAGCGGCTGGCAGCAGGCGAGCAGCCAGTCGCGAAAAGTGCGCACCCGCGCGCTTGCGAGCGCTTCGGGACGGCAGACGAAGAAATACGAATACGCGGTCGGCGCCGCCGCCGGCCACAACCGCACCAGCCGCCCGGTGCGGAAATCCGCCTCGGCGAGACTGGTGCGCACCAGTGCCACCCCCAGGCCGCGCATCGCGGCCTCGATCACCAGATCGGCCTGGCTGAGCCGCGTGCCGCCGCGCGGCGCGAGCTGCCCGGCGCCGACATGGGCAAACCAGCTCGGCCAGCCCGAGCCGCTGCGGTCGCTCTCGGTGGGCGTATCGTGCAGCAGCGGCATCCGCATCAGGGCTGCGATGTCGCGCGGCGGCCCGTGGCGCGCGATCAGCTCCGGGCTGCACGCCGGCACCACCGCATCGCCCATCAGCGGCGTCACCGCAAGGCCCGGATAGGCGCCGGTGCCGAAGCGGATTGCCGCATCCATCTCGCCGGCACGCAGATCGACCACTTGGCCCTGCGCGTGGATGCGAATCTCGATCTCCGGGTGGCGGCGGCTGAAGCCATTGAGCCGCGGCACCAGCCAGCGGGTGGCGAAGGACGGCAGCACGCTAACTTCGAGCGCGCCTGCCAGCCCGGTTGCGTCCAGGCCGGCGAGGGCCAGCGTGATCCTCTCCAGCCCCTCGGCGACGCCGTGGGCAAGCGTCTCGCCCGCCCCGGTCAGGCACAGGCCGCGCGGTGTGCGGTCGAACAGGGCGCGGCCGAGCTCCTGTTCCAGCAGCTTGATGCGCTGGCTAACCGCCCCTTGGGTTACATGCAGCTCGGCCGCCGCCTCGGTGAAGCTGAGTCGCCGCGCCGCCGCCTCGAAGGCGCGCAGCGCGTCGAGCGAGGGCAGGCGCCGCGACGAGGAGCGCCGTGGCCCCTGCGAGGCGATCGTGCCGTCCTGCGTCATTCCCTTGATCGTCCCCCGGGCCGCCGCTCGCGCATCCGATCTTTACCACGGGTCGGAGCCGGCGGCGGCAAGCGGGATCACATCAGGCGGCGATCGGTGGGCATCGCGATCCGCCGCCCGATCCAGCCCGGCCGCTCAAGGCCGCGATGCGCGGCAGCGGCGGCGGCGAGCCCCTCATGCAGCGCTGCCGGCCAGGGCGTCACCCGGCGCGCGCCGAGGTCGATGTGCAGGTACATCAGCTCCTGCGCCGCGGCCCGGGTGTTATCCTCGGCCCGGCGCATCTCGTGCGCGAGGTGCAGACGCTTCGCATCCGCGCCCAGCACCAGCGTGCGCACGCGCACGATTTCGCCCTCCAGCAGTTCGCGCTCATGGACGGTGTGGGTCTCGACCGCGAAGGTGCCGTTGCCGGTCGCGTGGCGATAGGTCCAGCCGATGCCCAGCGCCTCGAAGATCGCGTCGGTCGCGCTATCGAACAGCACGACGTAATAGGCGAGGTTCATGTGCCCGTTGGCGTCAATCCATTCCGGGCGCACCACGCCTTCAAAGCGATCGAACGGCGTGGGAAAGCCCATGCCGCCTGCAATCGCGCCCGTCGTCAGGTGTTGGCCGTCAGGTGTTGGTGGTGTCGTCCCAGCCCCCGCCGCCGCCGGTGGCGCCGCCCGCGCCGCCGGTGCCGCTCGTGCCGGCATTGCCCGCGGTCCCGGCATTGCCCCAACCTGGGTCAGCCTGGCCCGGATCGGCCTGGCCCTGGTCCGGCGCGGCACCGCCGGCTCCCCACGGATCCGCGCCACCGGCGCCGGCCCCGGGATCGACCGGCGCGGCGCCGCCGGCGCCCCACGGATCGGCGCCGCCCGACTGATCGCCGTAGAAATTGTTGACCACGTTCTCAGTGCCAGGCGCGGCCCCGAAGCCGCCGCCGCCGAAGCCGCCGCCGAACCCGCCGCGATTGCCGGAAAAGAGGTCCATCAGCGCGTTGCCGGCCACCAGGCCGCCCGCCACACCCGCGGCCGTGGTCAGCGCCGAGCCCAGGAAGCCCGAGCCGGAACGCTGGAACATCCCCGGCTGATACTGCGGCGCCGCGTATTGCGGCGGCGGGGGCGGGGGCGCGTATTGGCGCTGCTGTTGCGGCGGCGCGGTGCCGGGCGCCGGCCCGCCGCCCTGGGGGGCCCCGCCGCCGCCGAACAGGCCGCCGAAAAAGCCACGATGCTGCTGCTGACCCTGCGCCGCCTGTTGGTGCGCCTGCTCGACTTCCCACTGCATCTGCCGCATCCGGTTCTGCGCCTCGCCCAGCGCCGCCTCCTGGACGAAGGCCATCTGTGTGATGCGATAGCGAGCCTCGGGATACTGGGTGAACAACTGGCCGATCAGGTCGTCCGCCTCCTTGTCCACCGGCGGCAGCGGGGCTGGCGTGCCGGACGCGCCGCCGCCGAAGCCGCCGGGCTGGGTGGCGCCGCCCACCCGGCCGATGAAGCGGGTGATGATCTCGCGTTCCTCGTTGGTCATGGGGTTCGCTCCTCGCGGACTGCTCCACCGGCGATGTGGCCCGCTTTCGTTGCCCTTCAAGCCGCGAGGCCGAGCCGCGGCATCTCGATCGCCGGGCAGCGGTCCATCACCACCTCGATCCCCGCCGCGCGCGCCGCCGCCGCCGCATCCTCGTTGACCACGCCGAGCTGCATCCAGACCGTGCGCGCGCCGAGCCGGATCGCCGCCTCGACCGAAGGACCGACCCGACCGGTGGCGCGGAACAGATCGACCATGTCGAGCGGCGCCGCCTCGTCGAGCGAGCCGACGACGCGGCGCCCGTGCAGTCGCTGCCCGGCGATGCCCGGATTGACCGGGGTGACGTCGAAACCCTGGGCCAGCAGGAAGCCGAGCACGTGGTGCGACGCGCGCTGCGGCCGTGGCGAGGCGCCGACCATGGCGATGCGGCGCGTCCGGCGCAGGATGCGCACGATGTCGGCGTCGCCCAGCCCGTCGGCGCTCATGGCGCCGCGGCGGCCGGCAGCTTGCCGCCCGGATCGGGCACCGGCTCGATCCGGCCGAGCACGACGACGTAGAAGAAGATGCCGACCACCAACACCACGCCGGCCACCAGGAAGGCGCCGGCGAACGAGCCGCTCGCGGCCACGATCACGCCGGTGGCGATGGGTGCCACGATCGCGGCCAGATTGTTGATGAAATTGACGATCCCGCCGATCGTGCCGGTGCCGCCGCGCGGCGCGATCAGCGAGACGATCGAGGAGCCGACCGGCGCCGAGGCGGCCAGTCCCGCCAGCGCGATCGTGATCCAGAAGATCGCCCAGAGCGGGTTGGTGGTGAACGCCGCACCGAACACTGCGAGACCGAGCACCATCCCACCCACCAGCACGGTCTTGCGCACCCGCGTCTCGTCCGCCCCGCGCGCGATCCAGGCATCGACCAGCCATCCGCCGACCAGCAGGTCGGAGATGGTCGCGAACGCCCACGGGATCGCGGCGTAGCCGGCCGATTTCATTACGTTCATGTGCATCGAGGTCTCGAGGTAGCCGGGCAGCCAGGTCAGGAACAGCGCGAAGGAGTAGCCATAGGCGGCGAAGCCGATGGTCAGCCCCCAGACCTTTCGCCGCTGCACCAGATAGCCCAGCATCGCACCCGCGCCGCGATCGGCCTGCCCTTCCGGCACCGCGCCGCCGGCCTTGATGTAATCGCGCTCGGCGGCACTCAGGCGGGCATCGTCGCTCGGGTCGCGATAGCGCACCCAGAAGGCAATGAAATAGCCGAAGCTCAGGATTGCGGTAATCCAGAACCCCCAGCGCCAGCCGAAACTGACGATCGCCAATCCCACGATCGGCACCCCGATCACGTTGGAGAACTTGGCGGCGCTGTCGAAGATCGCGGTCGAGCGCGCCCGCTCCTGGCGCGGGAACCAGTAGCCGGTCGCCTTCTGGCTGGCCGGAAAGGCGGGCGCTTCGGCGATGCCGAGCAGCACGCGCGCGACCAGGATGAGGCCGAGGCCGTTGGCGAGCGCGGTGATCGCCGAGGCGATCGACCACATCAGCGCGCTCCAGCGGCCGACCCACTGGACCCCGAACCGGTCGAGCACCATGCCGCCGGGTACCTGCAGCAGCGCGTAGGACCAGAAGAAGGCGCTGAATAGCAGCCCCAGCTCGGCCGGGCCGATGTGGAAGGCACGCTGCAGGTCCGCCCCGGCAACCGAGAGATTGATGCGGTCGAAATAGTTGATGAGGATGCCGATGCCGAGCAGCACGCCAATGCCCCAGCGGCGGCGCGGCACCCGGGCGGCGGCTGCGGTCGGGATTGCGGATGTGCTCATGCGGATTTCCTCCCCGATCATGCCCGGAGCCGGGCCGCCCTTGGTGACGATTTGATAACGTGCGGCGGGCAGACTTGTCCCCTTCCCATGCGGTATGTCCGGGTCCATGTTGAGCGCGCCGGCAGGGCCGGTTCGTCGCGCGGGCCGCGCCGTCCCCGGCGGGCGCCTGTCCGCTTACCGACGGACCGGGACGGCATGAACAACGAAGCAGGCACGGCGTCGGCCGCCCAATACACGATCCCCGCCAGGACCTCGCTGCAGCAGGCCAGGCCGAGCGCGCTCAAGCACGACGACACCTTCGCCCTGTTCGATGCGAACGGCGACGTGCTGCCGGTGCTCGGCGGCGCCGAGGGGCTGTATCACTGCGACACCCGTCATCTGTCGCATTTCGCCCTGGTGCTGCACGGCACAAGGCCGATCCTGCTCAGCTCCACGATCCGCGACGACAACGCGGGCGCCACCTGCGACCTCACCAACCCCGACCTGATCGAGGACGAGCGGTTGCTGCTCGCGCACGACCGGCTGCACCTGCGGCGCTCGCGCTTCCTGTGGCGGGCCACCTGCTACGAGCGGATCGCGGTGCGCAGCTTCGCCGACCTGCCGCTCGAACTGATGCTGGAGCTGCGCTTCGCGGCCGATTTCGCCGATCTGTTCGAGGTGCGCGGCCAGCGCCGGCCGCGGCGCGGACGGGTCCACGCGCCGGCGATCGGGCGGTCCTCGGTGCGGCTCGCCTATACCGGCCTCGACCGCCGCCGGCGCAGCACCGAGCTGCGCTTCGAGCCGGCGCCGTCGCGAATAGAAATGAACCGCGCGACCTGGCGGCTCAGCTTGCCGCCGGGCGGCCAGACGCTGCTCTATGTCGAGCTGCGCTGCAACGCGCCGACGCCGCCGCGGCCGCCGCGCGAACTGTTCCTGCTCTCTGGCGTCGAGGCGCGGCGAGCGCAGCGGCTGGCGGCACACCGCAGCGCCGCGGTCGAGACCTCGCACGAGGTGTTCAACGAGGCGCTGCGCCGCGACCGCGCCGATCTGGCGATGCTGACGACCGAGACCCCGGACGGTCCGTTTCCCTATGCCGGCATCCCCTGGTTCAGCGCCGCGTTCGGCCGCGACGCCATCATCACCGCCTTGCAGATGCTGTGGCTCGACCCATCGCTGGCCCGCGGCGTGCTGCGCTATCTCGCGGCCAACCAGGCGCTGGTCCCCGACCCGGCGGCCGACGCCCAGCCGGGCAAGATCCTGCACGAGGTGCGGCACGGCGAGATGGCAGCACTCGGCGAGGTGCCGTTCCGCCGCTACTACGGCAGCGTCGATGCGACGCCTTTGTTCGTCATGCTCGCCGGGGCCTATCTCGCCCGCACCGGCGACCGCGAGACGGCGCGCGCGCTGTGGCCCGCGGTGCAGGCGGCGCTGGGGTGGATGGAGAGCTTTGGAGATCGTGACGGCGACGGCTTCATAGAATACCATCGCATGACAAAGAAGGGCCTCGCGAACCAGGGCTGGAAGGACAGCCACGATTCGATCTTCCACGCCGACGGCAGCGCCGCGGTCGGGCCGATCGCGCTGGTCGAGGTGCAGGGCTACGCCTACGCCGCCCGGCGGGCGGCCGCCGCGATCGCGCGTGCGCTGGGCGAGGACGGGGCCGGCGCGCTGGAGGCATCGGCCGAGGTGCTGCGCGCGCGGTTTGAGGCGGCGTTCTGGTGCGGCCGGCTCGGCACCTACGCGCTGGCGCTGGACGGCGAGAAGCGGCCCTGCCTGGTCAGCACCTCCAATGCCGGTCACGCGCTGCTGACCGGGATCGCCTCGCCCGAGCGGGCGGCGCGGGTCGCGGCGGAGCTGGGCAGCGAGCGCTGCTTCTCCGGCTGGGGCGTGCGGACACTGGCGACCACCGAGGCGCGCTACAACCCGATCTCCTATCACAACGGCTCGGTCTGGCCGCACGACAATGCGCTGATCGGCATGGGGCTGGCCGCCTATGGCCATCGGGGCCAGGCGGCGCGCATCCTCGACGGGCTGTTTGCGGTGAGCGTCGGGATCGACCTGCGCCGGCTGCCGGAGCTGTTCTGCGGCTTCCCGCGCCGCCGCGGCCAGGGGCCGACCTTCTATCCAGTCGCCTGCGCGCCGCAGGCCTGGGCGGCGGCGGCGCCGTTCGGGCTGCTCGCCGCCTGCCTCGGTCTCGGCTTCGACCCCGAGCGGCGCCTGGTGACCTTCGACCGCCCGGTGCTGCCGCATCTTCTCGACTGGGTGGAGCTGCGCGGGCTTGCGATCGGCGAGGCGCGCATCGACGTGGCACTCCGCCGCGACCGGGCGGGTGCTGCGATGAGCGTGCTGCGCCGCCAGGGCGACATCCACGCCACGATGACGAGCTGACACCGACGGGACTCGGCGTCCGGCTTGCGCCGCGCGCCGTGCGCAAGATAAGAGCGCGGGCGGATCGGGGAGAGACGTCGATGGCAAGCGCCACCTCGAGTGCGGCTGCGGCTGCGCTGTCGGACACCGAGCATCAGAGCCAGCTTCGCCGCGCCATCATCGCGGCGACGGTCGGCACCACGATCGAGTGGTACGACTTCTTTCTCTACAGCACCGTGACCGGGCTGGTGTTCGCCAAGCTCTATTTCCCGCACAGCGACCCGCTGGCCGGGACGCTGGAGGCGTTCGGGATCTATGCCGTGGGCTTCGTCGCGCGCCCGATCGGGGCCGCGATCTTCGGCCATTTCGGCGACCGGATCGGGCGGAAATCCACGCTGATCGCAACCCTGCTGGTGATGGGCATCGCGACCTTCCTGGTCGCGCTGGTGCCGGGCTACGCCCGCATCGGCATCTGGGGGGCGATCCTGCTGACCATCCTGCGCTTCGTCCAGGGGATCGGCGTCGGCGGCGAGTGGGGCGGCTCGGTGCTGATCGCGATGGAGTGGGCGCAGACCAACAACCATCGCGGCTTCATCGCCTCCTGGCCGCAATTCGGCGTGCCGGCCGGCCTGTTCCTCGCCAACCTTGCCGTCCTGGTGTTCAGCGCGATCTCCGGCAGCGGCTTCCTGGTCTGGGGCTGGCGCATCCCGTTCCTGCTGAGCGCGGTGCTGGTGGGGATCGGTCTGTGGATCCGGCTCAGCATCCTCGAGACGCCGGTGTTCCGCCGCATCGTCGCCGAGCACCGGGTCGAGAAGGCGCCGATGGCCGAGGTGATCCGCCGTCAGCCCAAGGAGATCATCCTCAGCGCCCTGGTGCGGATGGCCGAGCAGGCGCCGTTCTACATCTTCACGGCGTTCCTGTTCTTCTATGCCGCCGGCACGCTGAAGGTCTCGCGCGACCTGCTGCTGGCAGCGGTGATGGCGGCCTCGGTAGTGTCGTTTTTCGCGATCCCGACCGCGGGGGCGCTTTCCGACCGGTTCGGGCGGCGGCCGGTCTATATCGCGGGCGCGATCATGACCGGCGTGTTCGGGTTCATCTGGTTCGCGCTCCTGAACACGCTCGTTCCGGTGCTGATCTTCATCGTCGTCCTGCTCTCGATCATTCCGCACGACACGATGTATGGTCCGCAGGCGGCGCTGATCGCGGAGAGCTTCACCGAGCGGCTGCGCTATTCCGGCGCCTCGTTGGGCTACCAGCTCGCCTCGGTCATCGCCGGCGGCCCGGCGCCGCTGATCGCGACGGCGCTGTTCGCGAGCTATCACACCGGCTATGCGGTCGCGTGGTTCATCGCGGGATGTGCGGTGATCTCGGTGATCGCGGCATCGCTGATGAAGGATTACGCGGGGCAGGACATCACGCGCCACTGACCGCGCCGCCGGGGTCTCACAGAGGGAAAGCCCTCACGCCTGCTTCAGCTCGATCAAGCTCCGCCGGATTTTCCGCCCGCGCCAGATCTTGTCCTCGATATACCCGCCGTCGCCCCAGCGCACCGCGCGCGCCATCGCCTGCGCGTCCTCCATGAAGCGCGCCAGCATCTCCAACAGCGCCTCGCGGTTGTTGAGGAACACGTCGCGCCACATCGTCGGATCGGACGCCGCGATGCGGGTGAAATCGCGAAACCCGGTGGCGGCGAAGCGCAGCACCTCCTGGCGGCTCTCGTCCTCCAGATCGTCCGCGGTGCCGCAGATGGTGAAGGCCAGCAGATGCGGCAGGTGGCTCACGATCGCCAGCACCCGATCATGGTGGCCCGGCTCCAGCATCTCGATCATCGAGCCGCAGCGCCGCCACAGCTCGGCGACGCGCTCCACCGCCTCGGCATCGGTGCCCGGCGGCGGCGTGACCAGCGTGTAGCGGCCCTGGAACAGGGTGACGAACCCGGCATCGGGGCCGGAATACTCGGTGCCGGCAAGCGGGTGGGCGGGGACGAAATGCACCCCCTCGGGCACCAGGGGCCCGACGTCACGGATCACCGACTGCTTGGTCGAGCCGACATCGGTGAGGATCGCGCCGGCCGCCAAATGCGGCGCGATCTCGGCGGCGATCTCGGCGTAGGCGCCCACCGGCGCGCACAGCATCACGCAATCCGCCCCGGCCACGGCAGGGCCGAGCTCGGCCTCGACGCGATCGGCGATGCCGAGCTCGACGACGCGATCGCGCGTCCTCTGGGTGCGCGCCGTCGCCACCAGTTCGGCGGCGAGGTCGCCGCGCTCGCGGGCGATGCGGGCAACTGAGCTGCCGATCAAGCCAACACCGATCAGGGCGAGGCGGCGGAACAGCGGCTCAGCCATCCCGGTCCGCCATGAAGGACGCTAGCGTCTCGGCAACCAGCCGGCACTCCTCCTCGAGGCCCACGGTGATGCGCAGCGTATGCGGCAGCGCGTAGGCGCCCATGCCGCGCACGATCACGCCGCGGCCGCGCAGGAAGGCGTCCGCCGCCGCGGCCCGCGCCGGGGTGGCGAAATCGGCGAGCAGGAAGTTGCCCTCGCTCGGCCAGACCTTGATGCCGGACGCGGTGAGCGCATCGACCAACCACGCGCGCCAGGCGCGGTTGTGCGCGCGGCCGCGCTCCACCCAGCCGGGCTCGGCGAGGGCGGCGATGGCGGCGGCCTGGGCCGCGATGTTGACGTTGAACGGGCTGCGCACGCGGTTCAGCACATCGACGATCGCGGCGGGCGCGTAGCACCAGCCGATGCGCATCCCGCCGAGGCCGAAAATCTTGCTGAAGGTGCGGGTCATCACCGTGTTGTCGCCGGCATCGACCAGCGACACGCCGGGATCGTAGTCGGGCCGGTCGACGTATTCGGCATAGGCGGAATCGAGCACCAGCAGCACCTCGGGCGGCAGCCCCGCGCGCAGCCGGGCGACTTCCGTGGCGGGCAGCATCGAGCCGGTCGGGTTGTTGGGGTTGGCGAGGAAGACGATCCGCGTCGCCGGCGAAACCTGCACCAGCATCGCATCCACGTCCGCCGTGAGCGCGCGTTCCGGGGCGCGGCGCACCACCGCCCCGGCATAGCGGCCGGCGATCTCGTACATGGCGAAGCCGTGCGCGCTCATCACGATCTCGGTGCCCGGCCCGCTGTAGGAGAGGCAGAGCTGATAGATCAGATCATCCGATCCGGCGCCGCAGACGAGGCGCGCGGGATCGAGCCGAAAGCGGGCGCCGAGCGCGCGGCGCAATTCCGTGCAGGCGCCGTCGGGGTAGCGATGGAGTTCGGCGGCCGTGCGCGCGAAGGCGGCGACGGCCCCCGGCGGCGGCCCGAACGCGCCCTCGTTTGATGAGAGCTTGACCACCCGGTTGATGCCGGGCAGCGTCGAAGACCCGCCCACATACGGCTCGATCTCAAGGATTTCGGGGCGCGGGCGGGGGGTCATGCGGCTCTCTCCTCGATCGGAACGGCGTAGGCACCGAGCACCGCGGGCGGACGTAGCAGGGGGCCGATCGCCGCCAGCCGCTTATCGTCCCCGGCCACGAATCCCTCCACCTCGACCAACGCCTGCGCGACCCCCGGATGATGAAGGATCGGACGACGAAGAATCACGTCGCGCGGCGCGAACCCGGCGACGACCAGGGCCGCGCCGAGCCGCGCGCGGCCAAATCCGGCGGCGAGTTCGAGGCCGAGCAGGCCGCGGTCCTCGCCCGACGGGTCCGGGTCGGCGGCGGAGACGACAAGCGCCTGCACGCGCGGCGCGCCCTCGGGCCGCGGCGCCCAGAACGGCAGCCGGCCAACGATGGAGAGCCGCGCGCCGCCCTGATCCAGCAGCGCCGGCCACCACGCGGCGGCGTCCGGCTCGTCAGCTGCCGGCATCGGCAACACCGCGACTGCGGCCTCACCCTGGCTCACCGCGAGGATCGCCTGGCCCGGCGCGCAATGGCGAGAGAGCGGCGTCAGCGCGCCGAAATGCTCGCGCGCGATGGCGACCGTCGCCGAATTCGGATCGGTCTCGCAGACCGCCAGTGCGAACCGTCCCTGCATCGCCGTGGTCGCGGCCAGCAGCTCGCGCCACAGCCGCACGATCGTGTGCCGCGGCAGCGCGCCGTGGTGGCGGGCCAGCAAGCGGCGGATGATCGCGGCCTCGCGGCCGGGACGCAGCGGTGTCGCACGCTTGGCGCGCAGGCCGGCGATCGCGGCGACCACCTCGGCGCGGCGCAGCAGCATCGCGTGCAGCGCATCGTCGAGTTCGTCGATCTCGGCGCGCAAGGTGGCGAGGTCCGCCTCCTCCGGCGGGGTGGCGGCCGGCTCGGGCGGGCTGGGAAGGATGGCGCCGGACATGCTCGCAGCGTGACGGAGGGGAGGGATGGATAGCGGATGCGCCGCGCGGTGCAAGCCGGGGCGCCCGTCTCATGGAGCCCCGGCCTCATCCCCTGCCGGCGGCCGCGTCGGCGAGGCGGGCGTTTCGCCAGGCGGCGAGCCAGGGTGCTACCCTCGCCGCCTCCAGCGGCTCGGAGAGCAGGAAGCCCTGCGCCAGATCGACGCCAAGCGCCCGCATCCGCCCCCACGTCACCCAGCTCTCCACTCCCTCGCCGACCACGTCCTGCCCCCGCGCATGGGCCGCCTCGACCAGCCCGCCGATGAACTGCGCCGACCCGGCCCCGGCCTCGCGCACGACGCTGATGTCGAGCTTGAGGGTATCGAAGGCGAGGGGCAGCAGCGCGTCGAGCAGCGGGGTCAGCGGCCCGACATCGTCGAGCGCCAGCCGGTACCCGGCACCGCGCCAGCGCAGCATCGCCGTCGTCAGCTCGCCCAGATCGTCCACCGGCTGGCTCTCGGTCAGCTCGATCAGCAGCCGCGCGGCGGCAACGCCCGCCGCCTGTCGCTGCCGATCGAGGCGCTCCGTGGCGCGTGGACAGAGGAACAGGTCGAGCGGCAGGTTGACCGACAGCGACAGCCGCTCGGCGTCGAGGAAGCCATGCGGCAAATCGTCGAGCGCGCGCGCCAGGACCAGCTCCGCAAGCTGCTGGCCGAACCCGGCGGTCTCCACCTGCGGCACGAAGGCGCCGGCCGCGATCGGCCCGTGCTGGGGGTGGCGCAGCCGCGCCAGCACCTCGAGCGCGCAGGGCTGGCCGTCGGCCAGTCTGACGATCGGCTGAAAGCGGGTCTCGATCATGGGGTGCCGTCGCTGCTCCTGGGGCGCAGCTTGCGCTTCGTGACAGTAGAACGGGATGCGGCGCGATTCTTCAATCGTCCGTGTGCAGGACGATCGCATTTGCCGTGTCGAAACCGGGACGGCCGATTGGTGTTCGGCATTGTGGGTTGGAGGATCACGAGATGGCAAATTCGGCGCTTGTTGCCGTCGCTTTCGCGAGCGCAGTCGGGGTCATGCCGGCTCTAGCTCAGTCAGCTCTGGCGCAGTCAACAAGCGGAAATGACAACGCCCAGGCGCCTGCGGCCACAACCGCGCCGCAAAGAGGCACCGCGACCATAAACCCGACCGGGATCCCTCCCTCGCAGCGCAATCCGCTGCTGGCAGACAACGGCGACGTGCGGATCGCCAAGCTCATCGGCACGGATATCTTCAACAAGGACGACAAGAATCTGGGCACCGTGAAGGACGTCCTCGTCGGAGCGGATGGAAAACTGAGCGCCGTGGTCTCGGCAAACGACAAGCTGGTGTTGGTCCCCTGGGACAAGCTCCAGTTCGGGGATGCCAAGCTCAACAGCGACAACAAGGTTCTCATGCCGGACGAGACGCAAGCTACGCTGAAGGCCATGCCGGCGTTCCGCTATCAGAACCAGAAGAAGTAACGGCGCTGACCATCGCCTTCCGCGCGCGGCGAAGGAGCGGCGGATGATCGCGTGGGAATGGCTCGACCGGCCGGGGCTGGAGGTGCTCGATCTCGCGATCGGAACCGACGGAGTGTGCGCGGAGGGCGTGGTCGTCACGGAACTTGAAGGGGCGGCCCTGCGGCTGCGATACCGGGTCGAATGCGATCCCGGATGGCGCTTCCGCGCGGCCGAGGTGAAACTCGGCGACGGGGATGCGCGGCGAGCCTGCGTGCTCACCTGTGCGCCCGGTGGAGAATGGAGCGTCGATGGCACCGCGCGACCTGACCTGTCGGGTTGCGCGGACATCGACATCATGGCGACCCCGTTCACCAACACGCTGCCGATCCGCCGCCTCGATCCGCAAGGCGCGGTCGCGCTGTGCGTTGCACATTTGCGCCTGCCGGGCCTCGATGTGCGTGCGGTCGGGCAGGAATACCTGCCGCTCGGACCGGGGCGGTTCCGGTATCGCAATCTCGACACCGGCTTCACGGCGGAGCTGGAGGTGGACGCGCAGGGGCTGGTGACGCGCTACGGCGGCAACTGGCGGCGGCTCGGCCAGGCGGCAGAGGAGGGGGGCGGGTGCGCCTCGGCACCGCGCTGATCGGCGGGCTCCTGGCATTGGGGCCGGCCGGCTGTGCCGCGGGTCCGTCGGCACCGGCGCTCGACGCGCTGCTTGGCCAGTCGCCCACGACGCTGGTCCACGCGCTCGGCGTGCCCGCCCGCATTTGGCACGGCGACGGGATGTTGTTTATGGCGTTCGACCGTCGGATCGGCGCCGTCATTCCCGGCTCCGGGCCGGTGGCGGAGAAGCCGTTCAGCACACCCGTCCCGTTCTCTGCCGGCACCGGCCTCGGCACGCCGCCGGAACTCGTTATCCGCGTCTGCGAGACGACGTTCGAGGTGGTGGGCGGCCGCGCCGTGCGCTGGACGCAGCGCGGCACCGGCTGTGGGTGATCTCATTATCACTCCGGCGGCCGGGGAACCCACCCCGCGACCCCCGCGACCGGGATGCGCGGCATCTCGAAGCGGTCGGTGGTCCGCGCGTACCAGCCGCTGCCGTGCATTCGCCCGATCAGATCGAGCTTCGGCGTATCGATGTAGCGTCGCCCGGCGTCGAGCACGCAATCGTCGCGGATATGCGCGGCCAGCACGCGGCCAAGCACCAGCGATCGGTCCGGCGCAAGGTCGAGCATGGTGAAGAGCTCGCACTCGAACGCGACCGGGCTTTCGGCGATCCGCGGCGGCTTGACGCGCACGCATGGTGCCGGCGTGAGCCGGGCCTCGGCGAGTTCGTCGATCTCCGGGCCGAAATCGATCGCGGTGACGTTCATCGCACTCGCGGTTTCGAACGACACGAGGTTGACCACGAACTGCCCGGTGCGGCGGATGTTGTTGCCGGTGTCCTTGGCGTCGCCAGGCGCGCGGCCGCCGATCCCGATCACCAGAACCGGCGGCTCGCCCCCCATCACGTTGAAGAACGAGAACGGCGCCGCGTTCAGCCGCCCGTGCAGATCGAGGCTCGTCACCTACGCGATCGGCCTCGGCACCACGGTCGCGACCATCAGCTTGTACCGCTCCTGTTCGGTGAGCGGCCCGAAATCGAACAGCATGGAGCCTCCGGGGTTCCGGCGAGCGATAGAGGGGCGGGATGTGCGCTGTCCAGCCGGCTCAGCCGGCGCGCACCGCCGCCAGCACCTCGCGCCCATAGCGGGCGAGCTTGGAGGCACCCACGCCCTTGATCTGGCCCAGCTCCTCAATCGTCGCCGGACGCACCGCCGCGATCTCGCGCAGCACGCTGTCGTGGAAGATCACGTAGGGAGGCACCGCCTGCGCCTTCGCCGCCCGCATCCGCCAGTTGCGCAACGTCTCGAACGCGGTCCCCGCACCGGCCGGTAGCATCGCGCCGGGCACTGGTGCGACGGCCTTCGGCCCCCGGCCGGACGGTGCCTCGTCCGGCACGGCTGCCGGCTCCTCGGCGAGCAGCACCGCCTGTTCGCCGCGCAGGATCGGCCGCGCCGCGTCCGGCACGAGAGCCAAGGTCGCGAACTTGCCTTCCTCGGTGCGCAGCGCGCCCAGTGCCAGCAGGCGCCGCGTCACGCTGCGCCAGAACCTGAGCGGGCGGTCGGCGCCGATGCCGAACAGCGGCAGCCGGTCGTGGCGGTGGCGTAGCACGGCCTCGGTGCGCTCGCCGCGCAGCACGGAGGCGATGTGCAGCGCCCCGAACATGCCCCCGGTGCGATACACCGCCGAGAGCACCTTCTGCGCCTCGATCAGGGCGTTGACCGTGCGCACCGGGGCGCGGCAGCGGTCGCAATGGCCGCAGTCACGGCCGAGCGTCTCGCCGAAGCAGGCGAGCAACGTGCGCGTGCGACACTCCGGCGTCTCGGAGAACGCGATCATCGCCTCCAGCCGGTCGCGCATGATTGCCTGCTGGGCCTCGGGTGCGGCCGACTGCGCGAGCCAGCGGCGGGCACGGGCGATGTCCTCGCCGCCATAGAGCAGCAGCGTGTCGGCGCGTTCGCCGTCGCGTCCGGCGCGGCCGATCTGCTGGTAGTAGGATTCCGGGCTGTCCGGCATGTCGAGATGCACGACGAAGCGCACGTCCGGCCGGTCGACGCCCATGCCGAAGGCGATCGTTGCGGTCACGATCACCGGCTCGCCGGAGCGGAACCGTGTCAGTGCCTCGCGCTTCTCCATCGGCGCGAGCCCGGCGTGGAAAGCAACCGCTGGCAGGCCCTCGGCGCGCAGGCGCTCGGCGGTGCGCTCGCTCTTGGCACGGCTGCCGCAATAGATGATGCCCGCTTCGCCCGCGCGACGGCGCAGGAAGCGGAGGAGCTGCGTTGTCTCGGCAGTCTTCGGCGTGGCGGCGAGGTGCAGATTGTCGCGATGGAAGCTTGCGGCAAACACCGCCGCGTCGTCCATGCGCAGCGAGGCAAGGATGTCGGCGCGAGTGCGTGGATCGGCGGTCGCGGTCAGCGCGACGCGCGGGATGCCCGGAAAATCCTCGCCGAGCCGCGCGAGCGCGCGGTATTCGGGCCGGAACTCGTGGCCCCATTGCGAGACACAATGCGCCTCGTCGATGGCGACCAGCGCGATCTCCATGCGCCGCAGCCGCTGGATCGTGCCGTTGGCGAGCAGCCGCTCGGGCGAGACGTAGAGCAGATCGAGCTGGCCCGAGGCGAGCGCGCGTGAGGCCTCGCGTGCGACATCCGGGTCGAGATCGGAATGCAGCGCCGCTGCGGCCACGCCGAGCTGGCGCAGAGCCGCCACCTGATCGTCCATCAGCGCGATCAGCGGCGAGATCACGATCGCGGTGCCGGGCCGGCACAGGGCGGGAAGCTGGTAGCACAGGCTCTTGCCGCCGCCGGTCGGCATCAGCACCAGCGCGTCGCCGCCGGCCGTGACGTGCCGAACCGCCGGCTCCTGCAAGCCGCGGAAGGCCGGGAAGCCGAAGACGCCGCGTAGAATCTCGGCCGGGTCGGCGCCGGCGTGCATCGCGTTCAGCCGCCGATGGTGATCGTCGTCCGTCGGCTTTCGACGTTGCCGCCCACCGGCTGCACCGAGCCGCGCGCGCCCTGAACGATGCGGGTTGGCGCTACCCCGTCGCGCACCAGCCCGTCGGCGACCACCTGCGCGCGCGTCTGCGAGAGATAGATGTTGGCCTGCGGGCTGCCGAGCATGTCGGCGGAGCCGAGGACGTGCACCGGCGCCGCGGGATCGGCCGCCGCCGCGCGCGCGGCGGCGGCGATGACGTTGTTCGCAGCCGAGTCGAGGCCCGCCGACCATTCCTGGAAAAAGACCACGTAGCTGGGTCCGCCTCCGGCGGCCTGCGGCGATGGTGTCGTGGTAGAGCACGCGCCGAGGCCGAGCAGCAGCGCGAGTGCGGTCATCCGGCGCATCGCCGATTCCCCCTGGGTGATGGCCAAAGCGATGCCGATACCTGCCCGCGCCGCGCGCGCCGCGTCAACCGTGGATCGATGCGCCATTGGTGGACTTTCGAGGCCGATGTCCTTGGCGCATGATGCACAGATGCGGACCCATCTCGGCCTCGCGGATCGTCGATCCGAATCCCTGAGGCGGTCGAATTACACCTTCCGGCCGGTCGTGCGGCAGGACATCCCGATCCTACTGCGTTGGTTGCAGACGCCCGAGGTCATGCGCTGGTGGGGGGCCCCGGACGAGCAGGCTGCGTTGCTTCAGGAGGATTTCGACGATCCGCGCATGATCATGCGGATCGTCTCGTACGAAGGTTGCCCTTTCGCTTACGTGCAGGATTACGACGTCCACGCCTGGCCGCAGCCACATTTCGATCATCTGCCGGCAGGTTCGCGGGCGATCGACGCCTTCATCGGCGAATCGGGCATGATCGGCCGGGGCCACGGCTCGGTATTCCTCAGGTTGCTGGCGGAACGGATCAGGGCCGAGGGCGCGCCTGCCGTTGCCATCGATCCCGATGCCTCCAACCTTCGAGCTCGTCGCGCCTATGAAAAGGCAGGCTTCCGTGGCGAGGTTGCGATTGAGACCAGAGAGGGATCTGTGATCCTCATGACTTTTGGCGGTTAACCACGCCGGCGGTCGGTCAAATTAAAGATCGTCGGGCTGCAGGCCCGTGTGCTTGGCGGTGCGCGCCAGCGCGTGCGGCCCGATCTCATCGCCATCGTGGAAGGCGAAGACGTAATCAGGCCACCCCGACCGCGCCAACGTGCGATGCGAACCGCTTTGCCGCTTGACTTCCCAACCGATCCGCACGAGCACCCGCAGGACGACACCCGCTTTCGCAGCCGGCCAAGTGCTCACGCGGCGACGAAGAGACCGTGCGCCTCGGCTGGCACTGGCTCGCCGTGTTCGATCCGGTCGGCCATGACGCGAAGAGCAAGAGCCGCCACTTTGGTCCGGGCCTCGGTTGCCGTTTCGCCATAGGCCAGGACGCCAGGCAGCGCCGGAACTTCGCCAATCCAGCGGCCATCCTCTTCCCGCTCCATCTCGATCTTGAGCATCCCGCCCTCTCTCCCCGCGTCTTGTCCTAATGGGAGATTACAATGCGCGGCTCCAACGCGGATGTGCAACGGGAGAAACGGCCTCACGCCCGATGCGGTTCCGGCCGGCCATACCCTTGCACTGCCAGCATCGGACGACCTTCTTGGGCTTTTCGGGCCAAACCGTTGTGATCACGCCGCCGCCGCTACCGCATGGCCGCCCGAGAGCCGCCAGATGCGATCCAGCCGCTCCACGCCAGTAAGGCGATGCGCGATCAGGATCATGCTGCGCCCGGGTGCGAGTCCGTTGAGCGTGACAAGAAAGGCGCGCTCGGTTTCGGCGTCCAAGCCGGCGGCGGGTTCGTCGAGAATCAGGATCGGCGCCGGCGAGAGCAGCGCGCGGGCGAGCGCCAGCCGCCGCGCCTGCCCGCCGGAGAGGCGCGTGCCGCCTTCGCCCACCCAGGTGTCGAGCCGGTCGGGCAGCGCGCGCACCGCCTCGCCGATCGCGGCGGCGTCCAGCGAAGCCCACAAGGCCGGCTCGTCGGCATCCGGCCGGCCGAGCGAGAGGTTGTTGCGGATGGTGTCGTCGAACAGGTGCGTTGCCTGCGAGAGCCACGCGATCCGCCCGCGCACATCGGCAGCCGAGAGCGTCGCGAGATCGATGCCACCGAGCAGCACGCGCCCGGATTGCGGGGCGACGACCTTCAGCGCGAGCGCGGCAAGCGTGGATTTGCCCGCGCCCGAGGGGCCGAGGATCGCGATCCGCGCCCCTTCCGGCACGTCGAGCGTCAGCCCGTCGAACACCGCCGGCCGGTCCGGCGCCCAGGCGAAGTGCAGGGCCTCGAAGCGGATCGCCGTGCCGGCGGGAAGCAGCGCGGGACGCGCCGGCTCGGCGACCAGCGGCGGCGCCTCGGCGGCGGTGAGCACGCGGGCCGCGGCCGCAGCGGCATGGCCGGCGAGCGCGCCCGCGCGCGGCAGTCCGCCCACCGCGTCGAACGCTGCCAGGGCGAGGAACACGCTGACGACCAGACCCGGCCCGGCGCCCCCCGCCAGCAGCACCGCGAGCAATGCGGCCTGGCCGCACAGGAACGCGCCCGCGCCGGCGAGCGCCACGTTGCGCGCTTGCTCGTGCTGTGCGGCCAGCAGCCCCGATTCGCGCGCTTGCACCGCCGCAAGCATCCGGCCCTCGGCGCCGAACGCGCGCACCTCGCGCAGGCCCGAGACGGCATCGAGCACGGCGACCCGCAGCCCGGCCTGCGCACTGGCGAGGCGCGTGCCGGCAGCGGCGGTCGCGCGGGCCGCGAGCGCGGGCAGTACCGAAGGCGGCCAGCGCGAACAGCACGCCCACGATGGCAGCGAGTGCGGGGTCGCTGCGTCCGAACCACACCAGCAGCACCGGCACCAGCAGCACCGCGCCCGCCAGCGGGATCAAGATGCGCAGATAGAGGCCGTCCAGCGCCTCCACATCACCCACCAGCCGTGCCAGCACATCACCGGCGCGGCGGAAGCCGAGCCCGCCGGCCGCGCCGCCCGCGAGGCCACGGAAGAACCACACCCGCAGATCGGCAAGCGCGCGGAAGGTCGCGTCATGCGTCGCCAGCCGCTCGATGTAGCGCAGCACCACACGCACCGGGCCGAGCACGCGCACCAGCAGCCCGGCCACGACGGCACCGCCGGTCAGCGCCGCGGCGAGCAACGCACCGGCCGCGACGGTGAGCGAGATGGCAGCCGCGAGCGAGGCCAGCGCTACCACCGCGCCCAGCGCGAGCCACGCTGCCCGGCCACGCCAGAGGCCGAGGATGCGGACGATCGGTTTCATGCACCGGTGAGCCGCTGAAGTCCTCTCCGCCCCTGGGGGCGGAGAGGACTGGGTGAGGTGGGGGCCAGCGGCAATGGCGCTACGGGGGAGGAACGATCCTCGCCCGCAAGCCGCGGCGTGACACCACAGTTGCGGGGCCCCGTGGGGACGCCTCCCCCACCTCTCCCCGGCCCTCTCCGCCCTCGAGGGCGGAGAGGGAGCGGAGCCCCCAGGGGCGGAGCGGTGGAGACCCGCCCGCCTTCGGCCGGCTTGCCCATCATGCCGCTCGCGCCGCCAGCGCCCGCCCGTCGCGCAGGTCGAGCCGCCGGCCGCCGAAGGCGTGCGCCGCCGTCGAGTGCGTCGCCAGGATCACGGTGTGCCCGATCGCCAGCCGACGCAGGCTTTCCAGCACCTCGGCCTCAGTCGCCGGATCGAGATGCGCGGTCGGCTCGTCGAGCAGCAGCAGCGGCGCGTTCTTGAGGAACGCGCGCGCGATCGCCACCCGCTGCGCCTGGCCGCCGGAGAGGCCGAATCCGCCTTCGCTCACCGGCGTATCGAGGCCCTGCGGCAGTGCGGCCGCGAAGTCGGCTACGCGCGCGGCGGCGGCGGCGCGGTTGATCTCCTCGCCGCTCGCGTCGGGGCGGGCGAAGCGGATGTTCTCGGCGATCGATCCCGCGAACAGCAGCGGGCGCTGGCCGATCCAGGCGGTCATGCGCGCGAGGGAAGCGGGCACGACGCTGGCGATGTCGGCGCCGTTCAGCGTGACGCGACCGGCATCGGGGCGGACGAAGCCAAGAAGGATTTCCAGGACCGTCGATTTGCCGGCACCGGACGGGCCGGCGAGGATCAGCGTCTCACCGGCGGCGAGCCGGAAGCTGAGGCCGTCGAGCGCCGGGCCGCGCGCCGCGTCCCAGGTCAGGCGCACGTCCTCGAACGCAACCGAGACGCCGCGCGCCTGCACGGTGCGCACGGCCGGCGCAGGCAGCGGCGCCGGCGCCGCTTGCGGCAGGGTCGCGAGCTGCTCGGCGGCACCGGTCGCGTGCAGCCGGTCCTGGTAGGCGGCCGAGAAGCCACGCAGCGGCGCGAAGAACTCCGGCACCAGCAGCAGCGCGAACAGCGCCGTGCGCACCGGTGCCTGCCCCGTCCGCAGCGCGCCCGCGTAGTGGATCGCGAGGAACACCAGGGCGGCGGCGGCGGCGCAATCGAGGGCGGCGGAGGAGAGAAAGGCGACCCGCAGCACGCGCATGGTCCGCGCGCGCAGCTCGTCGGCGGCGCGGGCGAGGGCAGCCGCCTCGCCCTCGGCGCGGCCGGCGAGCACGATCGTCGCGATGCCGCGCACGCGGTCGAGGAAACGCGCCTGCAGCCGCGCCAAGGCGAGGAACTGGCGGCGGGAAGCGGCAGCGGCGCCGATGCCCGCGACCGCCATCGCGACCGGCACGAACAATCCGGCAATCGCGAGCACGAGCGCCGCGCGCCAGTCCGCCCAAATGGCGGCGGCGAGCAGCACCACGAACGGACCCGACCAGGCGAGGATGGCGGCCGGAACCCAGCGGGCGAACAGCCCGTCCAGCGCCTCGATCCGATCGACGACCACGGCCGCGAGTTCAGCCGAGTGCGAGCGGCGCAGCAGCGCCGGGCCGGCGGCGAGCAGGCGCGACAGTGCGTCGCTGCGCAGCCGCCGCCGCGCGTGCGCGCCGGCCCGTGCGGCGAAACGCTCGCTGAGCGCTCCAAGCGCGGCACGAATGAGCGCCAACCCGCCGAAGGCGACCAGCGGGGCGAGTGGCCTTCCCTGTCCGCCAAGCCCGTCGCTCAGCACCGCGGCGACGCACCATACCTGTGCCACGGCGAGTGCCGTGCCGAGCAGCCGCAGGATCACCACCGGCAAGGCGGCACGCTGTCCGAGCCTGGTCTGCTGCCGGGTCCAGGCCCGGGAAGCCGTCTTGCCCTCGTCCATCGGCGGCCGGTGTAGCGCCTCCGCGGCGGTATGGGGAGGGCAGCGGCCCCGGCCATCGGCCGCGATGCGGCAGATGGAGACACCTTCACGCGCGGTTCAGACGCTGCCGCGCCGCTCGGCCATGAATGCGTCCAGCCGGTCGGTCGCAAGCTGCGCCTGCGCCAGGCTGCCATGCTGCACCTCGTGCGCCCGGCTCATCAGCGCCTGCTTCGCCGCCGGGTCCTGGATCTTGCTCTCCAGGAAGTGGCTGTAGTCGAGCAGCGCCTGCTTGCGACCGTCCAGCGTCGGCATGACCTGCACCGCCTGCAGCCCGGTCGCGACCGGCGCTGCCGGCAACCCGGTGCGTGGCCTCGTTCGCCACGAAAGCCCGGCGAGCGCGGAATTGGCGACCGGCGCACGCCGCCCGAGCCTGCCGATCGCGACTCCGGGCCAGAGGTCGCCGGCCATGCGCAGCAGGCTCGTGTGGTCGAGCACAATCCGTTGCACGCCCGGATCGAGCCAGGGCGAGACCAGCACCGCCGGCACCCGTACTCCGAGCAGGTCGAAACCGAAGACGGCGGTATTGCCGTCGGGCGGCACGGTCGCGGGCGGCGGCACGTGGTCGTAGAAGCCGCCGTGCTCGTCATAGACGACGATCAGTAGCGTTTTCTCGAACTCGGCGGGATTGGCGAGCAGGGCGTTGTACACCTGCGCGATCAGCACGTCGCCTCGCAGCACATCCTGGGGGGGGTGCTGGTCGTTCTCCTCGGTGCCGAAATAGGCGGGCTCGATGAAGACATAGGGCGCAAGCCGGCCGGCGGCAGCATCGGCGCTGAATTGGGGGAGCTGGAAGTAGCGATCGAGCTGATCGAGCTGGTGCAGCAGCACCAGCGATTGCGGGAAGTCGCCGTAGTAGATCGCCCAGCCGATGCCGGCAGTGTCGAGCACATCGTAGAGCGTGGTCTGGTCGTAGAGGTGAAAGCCCGGCGAGAACACGCCGCGCGGCATATCGACATGGCCGAGCGACGTGCCGCTATGGGCGAACAGGCGATTGGGCCAGGTGGGACCGGGGACGGAGCAGAACCAGTGGTCACAGGCGACGAAGTTCTCGGCCAGGAAGTGCAGCGCCGGCAGCGCGCCGCGCGCGTAATAGGCCATGATTTCGGCGCGCCCGGCGGCGCCGGCCTTGGGATAGGCCTGCCCGAAATCGGTCAGGAACCCGTCCATCCGGCCGTGGTCGATCTGGCGCAGCACGTTGTCGAGGTCGTGCATCGGGTCGTCGGTGACGTTGCGGGCCGTGGTGGGCGCCTGCACGACGGGCGCACCCGAGGGCCAGTCCGGGTTGCGGCCCGGGTGCGCCGGATCGACGCCATCGATCGCCAGGTCGAGCGAGCGCAAATAGCCCAGCATCCGGTCGAAGGAGTGGTTCTCCATCATCAGCACGACGACGCGGGCGATCGGCGGCGGCATGGGTGATCCCTTCCTACTTCAGTGCGCTGTGCCAGATTGACACGTTGTCATGGCCCGGTGATATGCCGCCGGTCCGAGGAAACGCCGATGCCCGTTCACGCCTTCATCTTTCCCGGCCAGGGAAGCCAGGCCGTCGGCATGGGGCACGCGCTGGCGAGCGCCTTCCCGATCGCCCGCGAGACGTTCCAGGAAATCGACGATGCGCTGGGCGAGCATCTCTCGCGGGTGATGTTCGAGGGGCCTGCGGAGACGCTTACTCTGACCGAGAACACGCAGCCCGCCCTGCTCGCGCATTCGCTCGCGGTGCTGCGGGTGGTCGAACGCGAGGGCGGTGTCGCCTTGCGCGAGCGGGCGCGGCTGGTCGCGGGGCATTCGCTCGGCGAGTACTCGGCCCTGGCGGCGGCGGGAGCCTTCGTGCTCGGCGATGCGGCGCGGCTGCTGCGGCTGCGCGGGAATGCGATGCAGCAGGCCGTGCCCGCCGGCGCCGGCGCGATGGCGGCCCTGCTCGGCTGCGAGCTGGAGACGGCGCGCGCGATCTGCGAGCAGGCGGCGCCGCTGCGCGAGGAGGACGGCAGCGAGGCGCGGCAGGTGATCGAGCCGGCGAACGACAATGGCGGCGGGCAGGTCGTGGTCTCCGGCGACCGCGCGGCAGTGGAGCGCGCGACCCTAATCGCGAAATCGCACGGCGTGCGGCGGGCGATGCTGCTGCCGGTTTCCGCCCCGTTCCATTGCGCGCTGATGGCACCGGCGGCCGACGCGATGGCGGAGGCGCTGGAGCGCACGCCGCCACGCGCGCCCCTCGTGCCGCTGATCGCCAACGTCACGGCGGCGAAGGCGACCGACCCGGCCGAGATCGCCGCCCTTCTGGTGCGGCAGGTGACGGCGACGGTGCGCTGGCGGGAGAGCGTGCTGGCGATGGCGGCGATGGGCGTCGATAGTTTCTGCGAGCTAGGCGCTGGCCGCGTGCTGAGCGGCCTGATCAAGCGCATCCTGCCCGACGCGGCGGTGCAGGCCGCCGGCACGCCGGCGGAGATCGAGGCGCTGCTCAAGGCGCTCTGAGGAGAGGCGATGTTCCGGCTGGACGGGAAGGCGGCGCTGGTCACCGGCGCCTCGGGTGGAATCGGGACGGCGATCGCGCGCGCGCTGCACGTGCAGGGCGCGCACGTGGCGCTGTCGGGCACGCGGCGCGAGGCGCTCGACGCGCTGGCGGGCGAGCTGGGCGAGGGGGCGTTCGTCTGCCCGGCCGATTTGCGCGACCCCGCGGCCCCCGACGCGCTGGTCGCCGCCGTGGAAGAAGCGGTGGGGCCGCTCGCGATCCTGGTAAACAACGCCGGCTTCACCCGCGACATGCTGACGCTGCGGATGAAGGACGAGGACTGGGACGCGGTGATGCAGGTCAATCTCGCCGCCCCGTTCCGGCTTGCCCGCGCGGCACTCCGCGGGATGCTGCGCCGACGGGCGGGGCGGATCATCGGCATCTCCAGTATCGTCGGTGCCACCGGCAATCCCGGGCAGGCGAACTATGCCGCGGCGAAGGCGGGACTGGTCGCGATGAGCAAGTCGCTGGCGCAGGAAGTGGCGTCCCGCGGCATCACGGTAAACGTGGTGGCCCCCGGCTTCGTGCAGACCGCGATGACGGACGCGCTGCCTCAGGCACAGCGCGAGAAGCTGCTGGGCGCGATCCCGATGGGGCGGATGGGGCGGCCGGAGGATATCGGCGCGGCGGTCGCCTATCTCGCCTCCGACGAGGCCGGCTGGATCACAGGCATCGTGCTGCACGTCAACGGTGGAATGGCGATGCTGGGCTGAGAGTTTGGGTCGAGAAATGGCGCCCAGGGGCGGAATCGAATTCCCGACGCCGATGTTGAACCGGCAGCGTTCCTATTGCGTTGTGGACCAAGGTGATCAACGGCAACGAAAGGGCGGCGATGGCCGCAATGGTCCAGGGCCGCACGGCCGCCGCTCGGCCGGAATTGCCGGCCGACCCCGAGTTCCCGCAATCCGCCGCAGGCGATCCGGTCGTCGGCCCCTCCAAGCCGCGGCTGCTCGGCGTGCTCGGGCCAGGGTTGATCACCGGCGCGTCGGACGACGACCCGAGCGGAATCGCCACCTACTCCCAAGCCGGCGCGCAGATCGGCTTCGGCGTGCTGTGGCTGATGCCGTTCACCTATCCGCTAATGGCCGTGACGCAGGAAATCAGCGCCCGGATCGGCCGTACCACCGGGCATGGCCTCGCCGGCAACATCCGCCGCCAGTTCCCGCCCTGGGTCGGGCTGAGCTGCATCGCCCTGCTGCTGATCGCCAACATCATCAACCTTGGTGCCGATCTCGGCTCGATGGGCGACGTCGCGCACATGCTGCTCGGCGGCCCGCGCTGGCTGATCGTGGTCGCGTTCGGGCTGACCTGCATCGGGCTGCAGGTGCTGTTGCAATATACCCGCTACGTCGCGGTGCTGAAGTGGCTGACGCTGGCGCTGTTCGCCTATTTCGGCACGGCACTCGCGGTGCGCATCCCGTGGATGCAGGCGCTGCGCGGGCTGGTCATGCCGAGCTGGCACAACTCCAGCAGCTTTATCGCGATCGTGGTCGCGGTACTGGGCACGACGATCTCGCCCTATCTGTATTTCTGGCAGGCCTCCCAGGAAGCTGAGGATCAGCACCAGCAGCCGCGGCGCGAGCGGCTGGTTGTGGCGCCGGAGCAGGCGCCGGCGGCATTGGAGCGCATCCGCCTCGACACCTGGATCGGCATGGCGCTGAGCAACCTGGTGGCACTCGCGATTCTGCTGACCACGGCGGCGACGCTGCACGCCAGCGGCAAGACCGATATCACGACCTCGCAGCAGGCGGCCGAGGCATTGCGACCGGTAGCCGGCGCGTTCGCCTCCCTGGTGTTCGCGGTCGGCATCATCGGCACCGGCTTCATGGCGGTGCCGATCCTGGCCGGATCAGCGGCCTACGCGGTCGGCGAGGTGCTACGCTGGCCAGTCGGCCTGGCGCGAAAACCGAAGGCGGCGCGCGCTTTCTATGCCACGCTGGCGATTGCGACGGTGCTTGGCACGGCGATCAACTTCTTGCCGATCGATCCGATCCGAGCCCTCTACTGGAGTGCTGTCATCAACGGCGTGATGGCGGCGCCGATCATCGTGGCGATGATGCTGCTGGCGAGCAATCCGCGCGTCATGGGCGAGTTCACTCTCTCAGCGGCGCTGCGCACGTTCGGATGGCTGACTGCCGCGGTCATGGCGCTGTGCGCGGTCGGACTGTTCGCGACCATGTTCATCTAATCAGACCGATCCGGGTCCGCGATCACACTCCGAGCGACTTGAGACACCGCCGTGGACGTGATGACCTGCGCGCGTCGCGCAGCGGGTGTCGTCCTTGGAACCCTTTGGTCATGGGTCTGGGCCCCGCGGCCCCTCGCCTTCAGTGCAAGAAAACCCTAATGAGGGTAGCTATCACCGCAGCGAGCATGGTCCCGGTCGTCCACTTCAAGACCAGCAGGTCGCCCTGGCCGCGGCCGGTGCTTTATCCTCCGGAGCGCCGGCTGACAACAACGCGTCATTGAGTCCGGTAAGCATCGTCGTCATGGATCGTCCTGCTTCCCCACCGGTATATAGGCAAACCTGCGTCATGTCCCATCCCGGCCGCCATTTCCTGCAAATCCCCGGTCCCACCAACGTGCCCGACCGGGTGCTGCGGGCGATCGACAATCCGACGATAGACCATCGCGGCCCCGATTTCGGCCGCCTTGGCCGCGACCTGCTCGCCAAGCTGCGCCGCGTGTTCCAGACCGAAAGCCCGGTGGTGATCTATCCCGCCTCGGGCACCGGCGCGTGGGAGGCGGCGCTCACCAACACGCTCAGCCCGGGCGATGCCGTGCTGATGTGTCGCACCGGCTGGTTCGCGACGCTGTGGGAGGAGATGGCGCGCCGCCTCGGCCTCGCTCCCGAGTTCATCGATACCGATTGGCGGCGCGGCGCCGACGTGGCCGCGATCGGCGAGCGCCTCGCCGCCGACCGTGCGCACCGCATCCGTGCCGTCTGCGTGGTCCACAACGAAACCTCGACCGGATGTGCGAGCCGCATCGACGAGGTGCGCGCCGCGATCAACGCGGCGGGCCATCCGGCGCTGCTGCTGGTGGACACCATCTCCTCGCTCGCCAGCATGGAGTACCGCCACGACGCCTGGGGCGTGGATGTCACGATCGCCGGCTCGCAAAAGGGGCTGATGCTGCCGCCGGGATTGTCGTTCAACGCGATCAGCGCGAAGGCGCTCGCCGCCGCCGAGCACGCCAGGCTTCCGCGCAGCTACTGGGATTGGCGGCCGATGCTTAGCGCGAACGAGACCGGATATTTTCCCTACACGCCCGCGACCAACCTGCTCTACGGCCTCGACGCCGCGATCGACATGCTGCTGGAGGAAGGGCTGCCGGACGTGTTCGCCCGCCACGAGCGCTTTGCCGAGGCGACCCGCCGCGCCGTTCGTGCGTGGGGGCTCGACGTGCAGTGCGCCGAGCCGCGCCATTTCTCTGCCTCGCTCACCGCGGTGCGGGTGCCGGAGGGCCACAGCGCCGATGCGCTGCGGGCGACGATCCTGGAACGTTCCAATATGAGCCTGGGCAACGGCCTGGGTATCCTCAAGGACCGCGTGTTCCGCATCGGCCATCTCGGCGATCTCGGCCCGCTGCAACTGATCGGCACGCTCGGCGGCGTCGAGCTCGGCCTGCGCGCTGCCGGCATCCCGCATCGGCCGGGCGGCGTGCAGGCGGCGATCGACAGCCTCGCGGGCAATTCCTGAATGCCGGTGTGCGGGTGGTTGCGGGGCTAGAGGACCGGCCTGGCTGAGCCGCTTTCGCCGCGGCGCCGCCTGCGCTTCAATCGGCCCTGCGAGAGGTAGGAGAGACGCATGATCGAGGTCTGGAGCTGGCCGACACCGAACGGCCACAAGGTGCATATCGGGCTGGAGGAGCTTGGCCTTCCGTACCGGATCGTGCCGATCGATATCGGGGCGGGCGATCAGTTCAAGCCCGAGTTCCTGGCGATCACGCCCAACCACCGTATTCCCGCGATCGTTGATCCCGACGGCCCGGGCGGAAAGGAGCTGCGCCTCTTCGAGTCGGGCGCGATCCTGATCTACCTCGCCGAGAAGGCCGGGCGCCTGATCCCCGCGGATCCGGCCACGCGCTACATCTGCCTGCAATGGCTGATGTTCCAGATGGGCGGCGTGGGGCCGATGTTCGGCCAGTGGAACCATTTCGCGAGCTATGCGCCCGAGAAGCTGCCGTATGCGATCGAGCGCTACGCGAACGAGGTGGCGCGCCTCTACCGCGTGCTCGACAAGCGGCTCGCGCAGGCCGAGTACCTTGCGGGGGGAGAGTATTCGATCGCCGATATCGCGACCTGGCCGTGGGCGCGCAACCCGGACCGGCGCGGCGTCGATCTCGGCCCGCTGCCGCATCTGGCGCGCTGGCTCGATGTGGTCGCGGCGCGGCCGGCGGTGCAGCGTGGTGTGGCGGTGCTTTCCGACCACCAGCGGCGCGGTCCGATGGACGACGCACAGCGCGAGGTGCTGTTCGGCAAGACCCAGTTCGCAGCGCGCTGAAACGCCAACGCGGTGAGCGTCACCCGCGAGCGCACGCAGATCGGCATCGTCGGCGCCGGGCCGGCGGGCCTGCTGCTGGCGCATCTGTTGCACCTCGCGGGCATCGAATCAGTGGTCCTCGAAGCCCGCGCCCGCGCGTATGTAGAAAGCCGCATCCGCGCGGGCGTGCTCGAACACGACGTGGCGGCGCTGCTGGTCGAGAGCGGCGTGGGGGAGCGGCTGCAGTGCGAGGGCCTGCCGCATCACGGCACGCAGTTGCTGTTCGGCGGCACGCTGCACCGGATCGATTTTCTGGCCCTCACCGGCAAGCACGTCACCGTCTATAGCCAGCACGACGTCGTGCAGGATTTGATCGCGGCACGCTTCGCCGCCGGCGGGCGGATCGTGTTCGAGGCCACGGAGGTGACGCCGTGCGAGTTCCACACCGATCGGCCGTTCCTCCGGTATCGGGATGCCGGCGGCTTGCATGAGCTTGCCTGCGACATCATCGCCGGCTGCGACGGTTTTCACGGCGTCTGCCGCCCGGCCATGCCGGATGGGTACGTGACGCTGCACGAGCGCGAGTACCCGTTCGGCTGGCTCGGCATTCTCGCCGAGACGCCGCCTGCATCGGAGGAATTGATCTACGCCAACCACGAGCGCGGGTTCGCGCTGCACTCGATGCGCTCGCCCACGGTCGGGCGGCTCTATCTGCAATGCGACCCGCACGAGGACCTCGCCGCCTGGTCCGACGCGCGCATCTGGAACGAGCTGCGGACGCGGCTCGCATCCGACGGCGTGACCTTGCGCGAAGGTCGCGTGTTGCAGAAGGGCGTCACTGCCATGCGCAGCTTCGTCGCCGAGCCGATGCAGTGCGGGCGGCTGTTTTTGGCCGGCGATGCCGCGCATATCGTCCCGCCCACGGGTGCCAAGGGACTCAACTCCGCAGTCGCCGACGTGGTGGTGCTCGCGCGCGCGTTGCAGGCGTTCCTGTGTCGCGGCGACGATACCGGGTTGGCGCGCTACTCCGAGACCAGTCTGCGCCGCATCTGGAAGGTGCAGCGATTTTCCGGCTGGATGACGACGATGCTGCACCGGTTCCATGACGCTTCGGCCTTCGATCGCCATGTGCAGCTTGCCGAGTTGGACTACGTCACCGGCTCGCGTGCCGCCGCCACTTCGCTCGCCGAGAACTACGTGGGGCTGCCGCTCGGATGAGCGGACGCATCTCGGCGATGGTGGACCAGCGCCTCTGCCCGTGCGGCAGCGGCCTGCGCGCGGCGCGATGCTGCGCGCTCGACCTCGCGACGCTGAGCCCGCCCGCGGCGAGCCGGCATCTCGCCCCGATCGTGGAGCGTGCGCACGCGGCATCCGATGCGAACGACGTCGCGACCGCCGAGACGCTGTGCCTCGAAGTGCTGGAACTGGCGCCGGGGCGGGAGGATGCGCTGGCACTCCTGCACACGATCCGCAAGGCGCAGGGCCGTGCTGCCGCGGCCGAGGCACTCGCGCGGCGGCTGGTTTCGATCAACCCCAACAATTTCTCGGCCACCAACGAACTGGCGCTGATCCTGCTCGGGAAGGGGGCACTCGCCGAGGCGGAAATCCACGCCCGCAACGCGGTGCGCATCGCGCCGCAGAATCCGCAATCGCACAATCTGATGGGCATGATCCTCACCGAGGCCAACCGGCCGCAGATCGGCGAATATCACTATCGCCGCGTGCTGGCGCTGACCGAGCGGGCGGAGCCGATCGTGCTCGCCAATCTCGCCTGGAATCTCAAGAACCAGGGCCGCATGGCGGAGGCGCGCGCGCTCTACGAGCAGTCCGTGGCCGCGGCCCCCGAAATTCTGCAAACGCTGCTCGGCTGGGCGCGGCTCGAGGAAGCAGACCGGGCGTTCGATGCCGCCGCATCCCTGCTCGACCGCGCCGCGCGCGTCTCGCCGGACAACCCGAGCGTGCTGCTCTCGCGCGCCGTGCTGCACGGGCGCATGCGCGAATACGACGCGGCCCTTGCAGTGCTCGCGGAAATCGAGCGTGCGCGCGCCGGGCGGGCTGGGGCCGAACGAACTTTCGGAGAAAGGCCGGCTGCTCGACCGCATGGGACGCTATCCGGAAGCGTGGGCCGCGTTCGTCAAGGGCAAGCGCCGCGCGCGCGAGGCGACCGGCCGCAGCTATATGGCCGAGGCGGCGGGCGACCTCGCTGCCCGCGTCCGTGGCTTCTTCACCGCCGGCCGGCTCGCGACGCTGCCGCGCGCAACCCCGCCTGCAAGCGGCGCACAGCCGTTGTTCATCCTGGGCTTCCCGCGCAGCGGCACGACCTTGGTGGAGCAGACGCTGTCCGCGCATCCGCGCATCGCCGCCGGCGACGAGCTGCCGCTGGTCAACGACATCGTGGCGATGATGCCGCGGATGCTGGCCAGCCCGCTCGTCTATCCCGAGGCGCTGGCCGAGCTGTGGATGGGCGATCAGCACCACGGCCTCGACAATCTTCGCGACTGGTACCTGCAGCGCGCGCAGCAGCTCGGCGTCGTGACGCCCGGTGCCGCGTGGTTCACCGACAAGATGCCGCTCAACGAGTTCCATATCGGGCTGATCGGGCTGATCTTCCCGGCTTCGCCCGATGATCCACGTGCTGCGCCATCCGCTCGACGTCGTGGTCTCGGTGTTCTCCAACCATCTCACGCACGGGTTCTACTGCGCCTTCGATCTGGAGAGCATCGCGCGCCATTACCTGCTGGTCATGGAGCTGGTCGCGCAAATCCGCGGCGAGATGGCGCTGCGCTACCTGCCGGTGCGCTACGAGGAGATCGTCGCCGACCAGGAGGGCAGCGTCCGCCGGATGCTCGATTTCATCGGCGAGCGTTTCGACGCCAATTGCCTGCGCTTCGACGAGAACCGCCGCTACGCCCGCACCGCGAGCTACGCGCAGGTGACGGAAAAACTCTACGACCGCTCGCGCTTCCGCTACCGCGCCTACTTGCGCGAATTGGCCCCGGTGATCCCGCTGCTGGCGCCGACGATCGAGCGCCTCGGCTACACGATCGAAATGGGCCAATGATGCCGTTCTCACCTCCCTCTCCGCCCCTGGGGGCGGAGAGGGTCGGGGTGAGGTGGGGAAACTCCGCCGCAGCGCCGGTTGCTCGCGCCCGCACGTGCATCGCCGCTGGCCCCCACCTCACCCAACCCTCTCCGCCCCGAGGGGCGGAGAGGGCTTCTGCCGCTCGCCGAGACTGGTCATTGATGGACACCCGACATGAGCGACGGCGTGCAGGTGGCCGCGGCCCCGCCGCCGGGGATGCAGCTTCCGGCCGCACTCGCGCTGATCGCCGAGCACGAGCAGAACGGCCGGCTCGACGAGGCCGAGGCGCTGCTCGCGCGCGTGCGCGCAATCGCACCCGATCATCCGCACGCGGCGCATCTGGCCGGCATCGTCGCCTGGCGGCGCGGCCGGATCGAGGAGGCGCGCTCGCTGATGGAGCGCTCGATCGCGCTCGCGCCGGAGGCGGCACTCTACCCGCGCAACATCTGCGAGGTGTATCGGGCGCTCGGCCGCTACGACGAGGCGCTGGAAGCGGGCAAGCGCGCGGTCGCACTGGCGCCCGACGATCCGCACGCACTGCTCAATCTCGGCATCATCCATTACGACCGCATGGAGATCGCCGACACGCTCGCCTGCACCGAGCACGCGCTGCGCGTCGCACCCGACCTGCCGGGCGCCCATTTCGAGCGCGCCGAAGCGCTGCTGCTGAGCGGCCGCTACGAGGAGGGATGGGAGGAATACGAGTGGCGCTTCAGGCTGCCGGGCGCGGGCACGCTGCTCCCGGCGACTGACAAGCCGCAATGGGACGGCCGCCCTCTGCCCGACGGCGCAAGGCTGCTGCTGATCGCCGATCAGGGCTTCGGCGACGTGATCCAGTTCAGCCGCTTTATTCCCTGGGCGGCCACGCGCGCGCCGGCGCTGGTGATGGCGTGCAGCGGCGAGATGCGCCCGCTGCTGGCGCAGTTCTCGGAGCTTGAGGCGCTGCATGTGCGCTGGGAGGACGTGCCCGATTGGGCCGCCTATATTCCGCTCTCCGGCCTGCCCCGGCTCGCCGGCACGCGGATCGACAGCATTCCCGCTTCCTGCCCGTACCTCCGCGCCGACCCTGATCTTGTGGCATCGTGGTCGGCGCGGCTCGATCGGCTGCTGCCGCCCGGCTACCGGCGGGTCGGAGTGGCCTGGGCCGGCCGGCCCGCGCACAACAACGACCGCAACCGCTCGGCGGCACTCGCGGCACTCTCGCCGCTCGCCGAAGCGCCGCGCACGGCACTCGTCGCCTTGCAGACGTGGCCGGCGGCGGCGGAGGTCGGGGCTTATCTCGGCCGCGCGCCGCTGCTCAATCTCGGGCCGGAATTGCGCGACTTCCGCGACACCGCTGCGGTGCTGGAATGCCTCGACGTCGTGGTCTGCGTCGATACCGCGGTCGGTCATCTCGCGGGCGCGCTCGGCCGGCCAGCCTGGCTGCTGCTGGCGCACGCGTCGGACTGGCGGTGGATGGCGGGGCGGGAGGACACGCCCTGGTATCCGAGCCTGCGCCTGTTCCGCCAGTCGGCGCCACGCGGCTGGGCAGAGCTGGCGGGCCGGGTCGCGCGCGAGCCGGAGCGCCCGGCTGGTGCGGCGCGGCGAGCGTTGCGCGCCGCTGCGCTTTGATAGCATTGTCCCGTCTGGCGGCGGGCGGAGACAGGACATGGCGATCACGTTGAACCACACGATCGTACCCGCGCGCGACAAGCAGGCGGCGGCGCAGTTCTTCGCACGCCTGTTCGGTCTCAAGCGGAAGAAATCGGGCATTTTGCCGCCGTGCGGGTGAACAATACACTGACCCTCGATTTCGACGACCAAGAGCAATTCGAGCCTCACCACTATGCGTTCCATGTGAGCGACGCCGAATTCGACGCGATCTTTGAGCGGATAGAGGCGGCAAACATTGCTTATAGCGCTGACCCGTTCCGGCGGGAGATGGGACAGATCAATCACTGGAATGGGGGGCGCGGCGTGTACTTCCCCGACCCCGACGGCCACCTGCTGGAATTGCTGACGCGCACGCAAGCCGACGGCGCCTGAGGACCAATGGTGCCGCCAGCCGGCGTCGCCGCTGCTGGCGGCCGCGCCGGGCGGGCGCCAGATGGCGGGGCGGGAGGACACACCCGCGCGGCTGGCGCGGCGTGGCGCGGAACTGACTGAGCGGGCGGGGGAATTGGGTACGGTGCGAGGCCGCGCCTTGATGCCGCCGCGGCCAGGCCATAGCCTGCGGCGGCAAGGACGGGACAGAACGAAGACAGGCTCTTGCACCTGAGCTGAGCTTAGCTGCCTGAAGGTTAAGTCATGACGCCATCCTCGGAAATCGACGCGGCTTCGGTTGCCGCCGAAGCGGATGGCCGGAGCGCGCCCGGATTCCTCTCGGAGGGGAGCGAGATCAGTGCGCTCATACACGCGAAGGACTGGTCGCAGACGCCGCTCGGCCCGATCGGCACCTGGTCGGTTAGTTTGCGAATGATGGTCAGCTTCCTGCTGGCCAATCGCTTTCCCCTGCTGCTCTGGTGGGGGCCGCAATTTATCTCGATCTACAACGACGCGTATCGTCCGATCCTCGGAAACAAGCACCCCAAATCCATGGGGCAGCCCGTCAGTGAATGCTGGGCGGAGATCTGGGATATCTTAAAGCCGCTGATCGAAAAGCCGTTCAGCGGCGGCCCCGCGACCTGGATGGACGACATTCTGCTGGAGATCAATCGCTACGGCTTCGTCGAGGAAACGCACTTTACCATCGCCTACAGCCCCGTTCCGGATGAAACGGCGCCGCGTGGTATCGGCGGCGTGCTGGCGACCGTACACGAGATCACCGAAAAGGTTGTTGGCGAGCGCCGTGTCGCTGCGCTGCGCGACCTGGGTACTCGGACAGACGAAGCCAAAACGCCGGACCAGGCCTGCGCCATTGCGGCCGAGATGCTGGCCAATCACGCACGGGATATTCCATTCGCGCTCCTCTATCTCATCGATCCGGATGGCAAACGGGCGCGGCTGGCTGGCTCCGCCGGGATCGGCATGGGCGCGCCTTCCAGCCCGCTGGTCGTCGAGCTTGAGCAAAGCGCTGCCTCCGGCGCCGGCTGGCCCCTGATCGAGGCGGTTCGCAGCGAGGCGACGATCGTCATCCAGAATCTCGGTTCTCGCTTTGATCTCGTGCCCCCGGGGCCCTGGTCCGACCCGCCGCACTGTGCCGCCATCGTCCCGATCCGCTCGCATACGGCACACCAACTCGTGGGTCTGCTTGTGGCCGGGCTCAGCGCGCGGCTCCGATTTGACGAGCTGTACCGCACGTTCTTCGAGCTGATGGCAACCCAGATCGCGACGACGATCGCCAACGCCCGCGCCTATGAGGAGGAGCGCCGCCGCGCCGAGGCGCTGGCCGAACTCGACCGCGCCAAGACCATGTTCTTCTCCAATGTCAGCCACGAGTTCCGCACCCCGCTGACGCTGCTGCTGGGGCCACTCGAGGAGACGCTCGCCGCGGCCGCGCTGCCGGCGGCGCAGGCGGAGCGGCTCACGGTCGCCCACCGCAACGGGCTGCGGCTGCTGAAGCTGGTCAACTCGCTGCTCGACTTCTCCCGCATCGAGGCCGGGCGAGTGCAAGCCCGGTTCGCCCCGGTCGATCTCGCGACGCTTACCGCCGAGCTCGCCTCGGTGTTCCGCTCCGCAACCGAGCGGGCGGGGCTACGGCTCGACATCGCCGCGGCCCCGCTACCCGCGCCGGTATTCGTCGATCGCGACATGTGGGAGACGGTGGTGCTCAACCTCCTCTCCAACGCGTTTAAGTTCACCTTCGAGGGCGGCATCGCGATCACGCTGCGTACGAGCGAAGATGGCGCCGCGGCCGAGCTGGAAGTGTGCGACACCGGCACCGGCATCCCCGCCGCCGAGCTGCCGCGCCTGTTCGAGCGCTTCCACCGCATCGAGGGCGCGCAGGGCCGGTCCTACGAAGGTTCGGGCATCGGCCTCGCCCTGGTGCAGGAGCTGGTGCGGATGCACGGCGGCACGATCCGGGTCGAGAGCACGCCCGGCGAGGGTAGCCGCTTCATCGTCGCGATCCCGTTCGGCTCGGCGCATCTGCCGCCCGAGCGGGTGGCGCAGGAGGCACCGACGGCATGGACCGGACTGCGCGCCCGCGCGGTGATGGAGGAGGCGCTGCGCTGGCTCTCGGGCGACGTCGAGCCGCTGCCCGACCCGGTGGTCGAGACCACCGCCCCCTTGGCGCTCCCCGCCGCGCCACCGCGCGGGCGCGTGCTGGTGGCCGACGACAATGCCGACATGCGCGACTACGTCCGCCGCCTGCTCGCGGGGCATGGGTTCGCCGTGACCGTCGCGGCCGATGGCGTGGCGGCGCTGAGGCGGCGCGCGCGGCGCCGCCCGACCTGGTGCTGACCGACGTGATGATGCCGCGCCTCGACGGGTTCGGCCTACTGCGGGCGCTGCGCGCGGACCCCGAGCTCGCCCACCTGCCGGTGGTGCTGCTCTCGGCACGCGCCGGGGAGGAGGCTCGGGTGGGCGGGCTGGAGGCGGGTGCCGACGACTACTTGATCAAGCCGTTCTCGGCACGCGAGCTGCTGGCCCGCGTCGGCGCCCACCTCTCGCTGTGCAAGCTGCGCCGCGAGGCAACCGAGGGCTTGCGCGCCCGCACCGCGGAGCTGGAGACGGTGCTGCAGACGGTGCCCGCGGCCGTGTGGTTCACCCACGATCGGGATGCGCGGATCGTTCACGGCAACCGCCAGGCGGCGGCGCTGCTCGGCCTGGCACCGGGCGTGAACCCCTCGCTCACCGGCCCCGAGGCCACCCGGCTCGGCTATCGGAACTATCGCGACGGCGTGCCGGTGGCGCCAAAGATGCTGCCCCTGCAACGCGCCGCGCGCGGCGAGACGGTCAAGGACGAGGTGCTGGAGGTGCGCTTCGCCGAGGGGCGCGCGATCAGCATGTTCATCCGCGCGCGGACGCTGCGCGACGCCACGGGCGCACCGCGCGGGGCGGTCGCCGCCGCGATCGACGTGACCGAGCGCGAGCGCGCCGCCGCGGCATTGCGGCAGAGCGAGGACGCGCTGCGGCGCCTGACCGAGACGCTGGAGGAGCGGGTCGGCGAGCGCACCGACGAGCTCGCCGCCGCGAACCGCCAGCTCCAGGCCCAGATCGAGGAGCGCGAACGCGTGCAGGCGACGCTGCACCAGATGCAGCGGCTGGAGGCGGTGGGCCAGCTCACTTCCGGCGTCGCACACGACTTCAACAATCTGCTGACGGTGGTACTGGGCAACATCCAGTTCCTCGAACGCGGCGCCGACGAGCGGACGCGGCGCCGGCTCGGCCTGATGCGCGCCGCCGCCGAGCGGGGCGCCAGCCTCACCGCCCAGTTGCTCGCCTTCTCGCGCCGCCAGAAGCTCGAGCCCAAGCCGGTCGATCTCAACGAGGTGGTCGCCGGGATGGCCGAGCTGATGCGCTCCACCCTCGGCGGCACGGTGCGGCTGGAGACGGTGCTCAAGCCCGGCCTGTGGCCGGCGCTGGTCGATCCGACACAGCTCGAGCTGGTGATCCTCAATCTTGCCATCAACGCTCGCGACGCCATGCCAATGGGTGGGTCGCTGACCGTGGAGACGGCGAACGTGCCGGCGGGAACACCGCTTGCGCCAGAGAGCGTGGGGTCGGGTGCGGCGTCGGGCGAGTACGTGATGGTCGCGGTCTCGGACACCGGCGCGGGCATGAGCGAGGCGGTGCGGGCGCGCGCCTTCGAGCCGTTCTTCACCACCAAGCCGCCGGGCAAGGGATCGGGGCTGGGGCTGCCGCAGGTCTGGGGCTTCGCGCAGCAATCCGGGGGCGACGTGGCGATCACCAGCCGCGAGGGCGAGGGCACAAGCGTGCGCGTCTATCTGCCGCGCTCGGCGGCTTTGGTGGAGGCAGCGCCGCCGCCGCCGCCGCGCGTGGCGGGGAGGGGGCGGGCGCGCATTCTTCTGGTCGATGACGACAGCGCGGTGCGCGAGATCACGGCCACGATTCTGCGCGATCGGGGCTACGGTGTTATCGAGGCAGGCAGCGGCGGGGCGGCGCTCGACGCACTTGACGCGACGCCGGCGATCGACTTGCTGGTGATCGATTTCGCCATGCCCGGCATGACCGGCGCCGAGGTCGCGCGCGAGGCGCAAGCGCGGCGTCCTGGCCTGCCGGTGCTGTTTGTCACCGGCTATCAGGACGCCGCGGCGCTGGGCGAGGTGGGAGACGCGTCGGTCGTCCAAAAGCCGTTCCACGATGGCGAACTCGCGCGCAAGATCGAGGCCGCGCTGGGCGACGCGGGGCGCGCGAGGCCGCCCGCGGGCGGGGCCGCGGCGGCGCCCTGATGCCCCCCGAAATGCCGCACAGGCGATAGCGCGACCGCAGCAGATCGTCGGCGCGCGGCTGGGTCGCTTTGCGGCGGCGATGATGCCGGCCAGCGACTGTGACAAGGAGCGATGGCAGTTGCCGACAGGAGGGCCCTTGCGATGACAGGACACGGCTACGACCACGGACGCCTCGACTTGCCCTTCGTCGGTCTCGCCACCTTCGGCAAGCGGCCGCTCTGCCTGGATTGGGACGCCATCGACGCCGAAGTTGCCGTGCTCGGCGTCCCCTTCGATATGGGCACGCAGTACCGCTCCGGCGCCCGCTTCGGGCCACGGGCCATTCGCGAGGCCTCCACCCTCTTCTCGTTCGGCCATGGCGGCGCCTATGACCACGAGGACGACACCGTCTATCTGCCACTCGACGCAGTCCGCATCGTCGATGTCGGCGATGCCGACATAATCCACACCGACACCGCAGCGAGCCACGCCAATGCCGAGAAGGCGGTGCGCAAGATCCTCGAGCGCGGCGCCCTGCCGGTGGTTCTCGGCGGCGATCACGCGATCAACATTCCCTGTATCCGCGCCTTCAGCGAGCACGGACCGATCCACATCGTGCAGATCGATGCGCATCTCGATTTCGTCGATGTGCGCCACGGCGTGCGCGAAGGCCACGGCAATCCGATGCGGCGCGCCGCAGAGCAGGATTACGTGACGGGGCTCAGCCAGATCGGCATCCGCAACGTCTCCTCGACCGCCCGCGAAGGCTATGACGACGCGCGCGCCCGCGGCTCCACGATCCTCTCGGTTCGCCAGGCGCGGCGGCTCGGCACGGCGGGCGTTCTCGCCATGATCCCGGAGGGTGCCCGGTATTATGTGACCATCGACATCGACGGCTTCGATCCCTCCATCGCACCGGGCACGGGCACCCCGAGCCACGGCGGCTTCCTTTATTACGAGGTGATGGAGCTTCTGAGCGGCCTGGTGCAGCGCGGCAGCGTTGTTGGAATCGATCTCGTCGAGGTGGCGCCTGCCTATGATCCCTCCGGAGTGACTGGGTTTCTCGCCGCGCAGGTGCTGCTGAACTTCTTGGGCTATATTTTCGCCGAACGCAGCATTCGGGGGCGCTAGTGCCCGCTACCCCAGGAACGTGAATCGTCACGCAACGTGCCCGCGCCATTGCGAGGAGCGAAGCGACGAAGCAATCCAGGCCCGCCGCACCGCGCCACCCGCCTGGATCGCCACGCCGCCAAGCGGCGGCTCGCGATGACGAAGGCCATGTTTCCCTCTCCACTGAGTGCCCGGTATGAGAAAGCCCGCCGGCAAGAGCGTTCGGATATCTATGGCTGACAGGCCGGACACGCCGCAGCCCACGGAGGAGCCGATGCACTGGACACGCGCCGCCGAGACCGCCGCGCTGATCGCCGCTGAATGGACCGGCGAAGGCGGCCCTGGCGGCGCGATTCTGCTGTTCGACGAGAACGAGTTGCACGCCGAAGCCTGTGGCGGCCTGGCGCTGATCGAGCACACGCTGCCCTTCGGCGCCGATACCGTCACGCGCTACGCCTCCATCAGCAAGCACTTCCTGGCCGCCCTGCTGCTGCGCGATCGTGCAATTGCACTCAACGACACGCTCGGCGCGCACCTGCCGATGCATCCGGCGCTGGGCGGGGTTTCGGTCGGCCATGCGCTCGACATGACCGGCGGCCTGCCGGACGCGATGGAGACGCTGTGGCTGCTCGGTGTGCCGATCACCGCGGCGATCGGACGGGATGCGCTGCTGCGTTTCGTGACCTCGCTCGATGCCGCAAACTTCCCGCCGGGGACCGAGCTCTCCTATTCCAACACTGGCTACCGGCTGATCGAGGCGGCACTGGCGGCGAAGGGCGTTGATTACGAGGCGACGCTGCGTGACCGCTTCTTCGCCCCGCTCGGCCTTTCCATCCGGCTGGCGGAGGATTGGCGGACGCCAATTCCGAACCTCGCCGCCGGCTACTGGCGCGGGCCTCGCGGCTGGGAGCGTGCCAGTTACGGGATGCACTTCTCCGCCTCCGGCGGGCTTGCCGGCAGCGCCCGCGACCTCGCCGCGTGGGCGCAGGCGCTGCTCGCCGATCGCGCGCCCGGTGACGGCCTGCTCGATCGCCTGTCGTCGCCGCGTCACATGGCCGACGGACGCGAGAGCGGCTACGGGCTCGGGCTCGCGTGGTCGCACGCGGGCGGGCGCGCGCTGGTCGGGCATGGCGGTTCGTTGCCCGGCTACAAGAACCTGCTCGACCCCGAGGCGCGCGCAGGCGTCGTGGTGCTGACCACCAACCGCGAGGATGCGGACGCGCACGACATAGCGCTCAGGGTGATGGCGGCGCTGCACGATGCCGCCCTGCCGGCGGCGGCGCCGCCCGACGCGCTGCCGGAGGGGAGTTTTGCCGCCGATACCGGGCCGTTCTGGCTGCGCATCTCCGGCGGCCGAGCGACATTTCTGGGAGCGGAGGAGGCGCTGTATGCGCACCCCGACGGCTGGTTCGCGTCACGCTCGGCCACACTGCCGATGCGGCTGCGGATCACGGCGGATGGCGCCATCGAGGGCGAGATCGGCCACGCCGCGCGCCGCTTCCGCCCCGTGCCGGCGGACGCGGCGGCGGACCCCGCTTGGTCGGGCGAATGGCTCTGCGCCGAGCAGGGCGCGCGCTTCGCGATCGCGGAGGCTGCGATAACCTGCGGCGTCGGGCCGCTGCGCGAGACGCTGCGGTTGCAGCCGATCGGCGGCGGGCGTGCGCTGTTCGAGCGCCGGGCAGGCGCGTGGCGGCAGATGGCGTGTCTGTGCTTCGCCGGCGATGAGGTTCGGCTGGTCAGCAACCGCAGCCGGGTGCTGCGGTTCCGGCGCGGGTGATGCGCGCTCACCGGATCCCCGCGCGCATAAAACTCTGCACGAACTGGCGCTGGAACAGCAGGAAGGCGATCAGCAGCGGTCCGCTGGTCATCAGCGTCGCCGCGGTCACGATCGACCAGTCGATGCCCTGATCGGTGGACGCAAACACCGACAGCCCCACCGTCAACGGCCGCGTGCGCACCGAGTTGGTGACGACCAGCGGCCAGAGAAAATTGTTCCAGTGATAGCTCACCAGCACCAACCCGTAGGCGATGTAGGTCGGGCGCGCCAGCGGCACATAGACGCGCCACAGCCGCGCGAGCAGGCCGCTGCCCTCCAGCCGCGCCGCGTCCTCGAGTTCCTGCGGCACCTGACGGAAGGTCTGGCGCAGCAGGAAAATGCCGAACGCCGAGCCGAGATAGGGCAGCGCGATGCCGAGAATGCTGTCCACCAGCCCAAGTTCGGCAAGCGTCCGATAGTTCTCGACCAAAAGCACTTCCGGTGCCACCATCAATTGCAGCAGCACCAGCGCGAACAGCACGTCACGACCGGGAAAGCGCAGGCGGGCAAAAGCGAAGGCAGCGGGCGTGCACAGCACGAATTGTGCCACCAGCACCAATGTCACCAGCATGAAGGTGTTGAGCAGGTAGCGCGCGAACGGTGCCGCGTGCCATGCGGCGACGAAATTGCGCAAGGTCAGCGGTGCCAGCGGGGAGAAATGCGTAGCAAAGGCGGCCGGATGGAACGCGGTCCAGACCGCGTAGAGCAGCGGCAGCACCCAGATCAGGCCGAGCACCCAGGCGCCAAGTGTCTCCAGCGCGCGGCCGGGCTGGTGGAGAGCGCGGCGGCCGAACGGATCATTCATCGGTAGTGCACCCGCCGCGCGAGCACGCCGAATTGCAGCGCCGCCACGACGCCGAGGATCGCCAGCAGCACGATCGTCAGCGCCGCCGCCGTCGCCCGGTCCCAGAAGCGGAAGCCGGTTTCGTAGATGTAGTAGAGCAGCAGCGTGGTCGCGTTGTCCGGTCCGCCCCGCGTCATCACCACGATATGGTCGATCACCCTGAAGGCGTTGATGACCGCGTTCACCAGCACGAACAGCGTCGTCGGCATCAGCAGCGGCAAGGTCACGCGGCGGAAGAAATTGCGCCGCGACGAGCCCTCCAGCGCCGCTGCCTCGCGCAAATCGGCGGGCAGGGTCTGCAAGGCGGCGAGATAGAAGATCATGAAGAAGCCGGCTTCCTGCCAGACCGCGACCACGATCATCGCCGGCAACGCGGTCGATGCATTGCCCAACCAGTTGTGCCGTCCCAGGCCGAACAACCCGAGCACCTGGTCGAACAATCCGTAATCGGGCGTGTAGAAGAACAGCCAGATGTTCGCGATCGCGATCATCGGCAGGATGGTCGGCGTGAAATAGGCAAGCCGCAGCCAAGTGCGTCCCGGCAGCGCGCCGTTCACGGCCAGCGCCATCGCCAGTGCCAGCACGACGGCGGCCGGGATCGTGGCCAGGGCATAGGCCGCGTTGTTGCGCAGCGCCTGCCAGAACACCGGATCGTCGATCAGCCCGCGATAATTGTCGAGGCCCACGAACGCCGATGGATGCGCACCCTGCGGCGTGGTGCGCAGGCTGTCGATCAGCGTCGCGATGGCCGGCCAGTGCGTGAAGGTCGCGAGCAGCAGCACCGCCGGCAGCACCAGCAGCCAGCCGGCGAGCCACTCGCGCCGCATCAGGCGTACGCCACGGCTGTTGCCGTACTCCCTCTCCGCCCCTGGGGGCGGAGAGGGTTGGGGTGAGGTGGGGGACAGCCGCAACGGAACAAAGAAATGGACGGAAATGCAGAGTGTTCGCGCCGTCCTAGAGAAACCCCCACCTCACGCCGGCCCTCTCCGCCCCCCGGGGCGGAGAGGGAGTTGAGACTCACGCGCCAAATCACGGCGGCGGTCTCTATCTAGGCGTGGTGCCAGGGCCGCAGGATGCGGGTCGCCGCGGCCTGCGTGTCGGCCATCGCCCGCGCCGGTTGTTTGCCCCCGTTCAGCACGGCCTGGACGTTATCGGTCAGCGCCTTGTAGATGCGCTGGTTCTCGTACGTGGAGAGTTCCCCGGTCGCGATCGGCAGCCCGTCCTTGCCGACCGCGGCGGGCGGGAACTTGGCGATGTAGTCGCGCAGCGCCGGCGTGTCGTACGCATCCGGGCGCGTCGCGACGTAGCCGGTGCGGATCGACCAGTCGGCGGCGCGCTCCGGGGTCGAGACCCAACGCGCGAAGCGCAGTGCCGCACGGCGCTCGTCGGGGTTGGCGTTCTTGAGGATATAGATGTTGCCGCCGCCGGTGACGGTGCGCGGCGCGGTCTTGCCGGGCAGCAGTGCCGCGCCGAACGGGAAGCGCGCCTGCTTGCGAACGTTGGTCAGGTTGCCCGTGGAGTGCTGGATCACCGCGGCGTTGCCGTGCAGGAAGTCGGGCGAGAGGGTCGGCCAAGCGGTTTCGCCCGGCGGCGAGGCGCCGAGCTTGGCGGCGAAGTCGTGCCAGTAGGTCATCGCCCCGGTCGCAGCCGGATGGTCGAAATAGGTTTCGGTGCCGGCCTGATTCATCAGCGTCCCACCGGCCTGATTGGCCATCGCGGTAAAAGTCCATTGCGCGTTGCCGAGATCGCTCGCGCACTTGAACCCCCATTGCGTCACCCGCCCGCTCGCGTCGCGCTGGGTCAGCTTCTGCGCGGCCGCGCCGAACTCCGCCCAGGTTTGCGGGAAGTGCTCGGGATCGAGGCCCGCCTTGGTGGTTGCAGTCTTGTTATAGAACATGATCGCGGTCGAGCGCTGGAACGGCACCGACCAGACCTTGCCGCCTGCCTGGCTGTTTGCCATCAGCGCCGGCCAGAAGCCGCCGAGCCAGGCCTTCGCCTCGGCGTCGAGCCCCACTTCCTCGAGCGGCACGATCAGATCGCTCGCTTGCAGGCTGTGAATCTCGGCCGCCAGCAGCACGGCGAATTGCGGCCCCTGACCGCCGTGAACCGCGGCCGTCGCCTTCATCAGCGTCTGGCTGTAATCGCCGGCATAGACGGGCGCCACCTCGATCCCGGTCTCGGCGTGAAAGTCGCGTGTATAGCCGTCGATGATCGCCTGGATCGGGCCGCCGACCGCGATCGGATAATAGAAGGTGAGCTTCTTCACGGTCTGCGCGCGAACGATCGCGGGTGCGGCAAGCGACGCGGCGGCGGCAGCGAGCAGCGTGCGGCGTGTCGGCATCTTTCTCTCCCGTTTCACTGATAGCGGCGAAGGATGCGCGCGGCGGTCGCCTGCGCCTCGTGCAGCGCAGTTCGCGGCGGCTTGCGTCCGGTCAGCGCGGCCTGCAACCCGTCATTGAGCGCCTTCGTGACGTGCTGGTTGTCATGCGTCGAAAGCTCCGGCACCGCGTAGCGAAGCTGGTCGCGCGCGACGGCGGCGGCGGGGAAGCCGGCGACGTATTTTTGCAGCTCCGGCGTCGCCCACGCGTCCGGGCGGGTCGCGACGTATCCGGTGTCGATGCACCATTGCGCCGTTCGCGCCGGACTGGTCAGCCAGCGGGCGAAGCGCAATGCGGCCTGCTGCTGCGCCGCCGGCGCCGCCTTGAACAGATAGACGTCACCGCCCCCGGTCGGGCTGCCGCGGCGCGTGTCGGCGGGCAGCATCGCGACGCCGAACGGGAATTTTGCACCCGCGCGAATGAAGGAGAGATTGCCGGTCGTGGTCCAGATCATCGCCGCACGGCCTTCCAGGAAGTCATGCGGCGTGGTGCCCCAATCGACGATTCCCGGCGGCTGGGCATGGTATTTTGCGGAGAGGTCGATCCAGGTACTGCAGCGCCGCCTGGCATTCGGGGCTGTCGAAGAAGGTGTGCTTGCCGTCGGGGCTCGCGAGCGTGCCCCCGGCCTCGGTGACGAGCGCCTGATAGAGCCAATAGGGAAAGCCGCTGCTCGGGATTTCGACGCCCCAGCGCGTGACCGCGCCGCCACTGCCTTTGGTCGCCTTGCGCGCCATCGCGGTGTGCTCGGCCCAGGTGGCGGGCGGCGTCTCGGGATCGAGCCCGGCATCGCGAAACGCCGTCTTGTTCCAGTAGAGCACGATCGTGGAGCGCTGGAACGGTACGCCCCATTCGTGACCCTCGATCTGGGCGTTGCGCCGGAACGCCGGGTAGAACGCATCCAGCCACTTGGCATCGCCTAGCGTGTCGAGAGGCACGATCAGATTCTGGTCGATGAGCGTGAACGCATCGGCCGCCAGCAGCACCGCCATCGCGAGCCGATCGCCGGCGCGGATCGCGGTCTGTGCCTTGGTCAGCGTATCGACATAGCTGCCGGCATAGACCGGGCGCACCCGGATGTCGGGGTTCTCGCGTCCGAAGGCGGTCGCGTAGCCGTCGATGATCTTGGTGACCGGACCGCCGATCGCGATCGGGAAATAGAACGAAATCTCGGTCACCGTGGTGGCACGCGCGAGCGCGGGCGCGGCGAGGGGGGCGGCGAGCAGGGTGCGGCGGGCGATCGTCATGCGGGTGCGGTCTCCGGTTGTGCCATGGCGTCGAGGCGCCGCCCGTCAGCGGCGAACAGATGCAGGTCGGCCGCATCGAAGCCAAGAGAGACCGCGGCGCCGTCGGGCAGTGCGACGCGGCCGGGCACGCGCGCGAGCAGCCGGTGCGGCCCGGCGTCGCAGGCAATCACCGTGTCGGCGCCCAGGAACTCCGCGTGCAGCACCCGCGCGGGCAGCCCGCGGGCGACAAGCCGCAGCGCCTCCGGCCGCAACCCTGCGAGCGCCGCTTCACTCGCCGCCGGCGCGAGCGCGGGAGCATCGAGACCGCGCGGCACCAGCGCCGCACCGCGCCGCTCCAGCGCCATCAGGTTCATCGGCGGTGCGCCGATGAAGCCGGCGACGAACGCGCTCTCCGGCCGCTCGTAAAGTGCCGCGGGCGGCGCGTCCTGCTCGATCCGGCCCTGACGCAGCAGCACGACCTGATCGGCCATCGCCATCGCCTCGGTCTGGTCGTGCGTGACGTAGAGCATCGTGATGCCGAGCCGGCGTTGCAGGGCGAGGATTTCACGGCGCATCTCGGCGCGAAGCTGCGCGTCGAGGTTCGACAGCGGCTCGTCCATCAGGCAGACCGGCGCCTGTGCCACGATCGCGCGGCCCAGTGCCACGCGCTGCTGCTGCCCGCCCGAGAGTTGTGCCGGCCGCCGCTCCATCAGCGCGCCGATGCCCAGCATCCCGCTCGCCTGGTCGAGCCGCCGCCGGCGCTCCGCTGGCGGCACGCGGCGCGCCTTGAGGCCGAACAGCACGTTCTCCCGCACCGTCAGATGCGGGAACAGCGCGTAGGATTGGAACACCATCGCAACCCCGCGCCGTGCCGGCGGCAGTTCGGTCACGTCACGTCCGCCGATCGCGACCCGCCCGGTGCTCGCCTGCTCCAACCCGGCGACGATCCTGAGGCAGGTCGTCTTGCCGCAACCCGACGGACCGAGCAGCACGCAGAACGTGCCGGCCGCGACGTGCAGCGACACGCCGTCGAGGGCGACGCTGCCGCCCCAGCTTTTCGCCACCCCGTCGAGCGTCACCGCTGCGCCGGCGCCCCTGCTGCCCGGGTCGATCTGCATCGGATCGCGTGGTTCCTATCCTCGCGGCAATCTAGCGCGGTGTGTCGGGCGTGCGAAGGGTAAGGAAAACGCCTAGTACACACTGTCATTGCGAGAAGCGAAGCGACGAAGCAATCCAGGCCCGCCGCACCGTGCCCCTCGCCTGGATCGCCACGCCGCCAAGCGGCGGCTCGCGATGACGAAGCCCACGTTCCGATCTCTTCCGCAACGCCGTCCCCGCGTGCGGTCGTGATTGCCAAGCCGGCGCCGAAATGAGAGTCTCCGCCGCGATGAGCGGCAGCATCGATCATGACGCGGAGTGGCTGGAGGCTGACGGCATCGGCGGGTTCGCGTCGGGCACGGTCGGGCTGGTGCGCACCCGGCGCTACCACGCGCTGCTGCTGACCGCCGAGACGCCGCCCACGCGCCGGCTGGTGCTGGCGAACGGGATCGAGGCGTGGGTGGAGACCGAGAGCGGGCGGTTCGCGATCAGCAGCCAGTGCTACGCGCCGGATATCGTGTTTCCCGACGGCGCCGGCCGGATCGCAGGGTTTCGCCAGGAACCCTGGCCTGCCTGGAGTTTCGAGCTGCCCGGCGGCACCATCATCGAGCAGGAAATCCTGGTTGCGCGCGACGCCTGCGAGACGGTGCTGCACTGGCATCGTACAGACGGCACCGGCACCTGTCGGCTAATCGTCCGGCCGCTGCTCGCCGGCCGTGACTACCACGCCCTGCATCGCGAAAATGCGCCCTTCCGCTTCGCCGCCATCGTGCGCGGCGGCAATGCCGCGTGGCGGCCGTACGACGGATTGCCCGCGATCACGGCACTCAGCAACGGCGCCTATGCCGAAGCGCCGGAATGGTATCGCAATTTCCTCTACGCGGCCGAGCGCGATCGCGGCCTCGACTGCATCGAGGACCTCGCCTCGCCCGGCAGGTTCACCTTCGACCTTGCGGCGGCACCAGGCCGCATGGTGCTGCGCGCAGGCGATGATGTGTGGGCACGCGCGGCGCCCCACGCCGACAATCTGATCGCGATCGAGCGGCAGCGTCGCGCGCGTCTCACGCCGCTCGCGCGCGCGGCCCGCTCCTACATCGTCGATCGCGGCACCGGCCGGACAATCATCGCGGGCTTTCCGTGGTTCACCGACTGGGGACGCGACACCTTCATCGCGATGCGCGGCCTGGTGATCGAGGCCGGACGTCTCGATCGGGCGGCGGCAATCCTTGCGGCGTGGGCGGGCGCGGTCAGCGAGGGGATGCTGCCCAACCGCTTCCCCGATGCTGGTGCCGCACCCGAATACAACGCCGTCGATGCCTCGCTGTGGTTCATCGTCGCGGTCCACGACTACCTCGCCGCCGCTGGCAGCGACGCGCCGGCGGCACGGGCACTCGGGGCGGCGGTGCAGGCGATCCTCGCGGGCTACGCGGCCGGCACGCGGTTCGGCATTGCGGCCGACGCGGACGGGCTGCTGCGCGCGGGCATCCCGGGCGTGCAGCTCACCTGGATGGACGCCAAGGTGGGCGAGCGGGTGATCACGCCGCGCATCGGCAAGCCGGTCGAGGTGCAGGCGCTGTGGATCAACGCGCTCTGCATCGGCAAGCGCTGGTCCGCCCGCTGGGCCGAGGTCGAGGCGCGCGCGCGGAAAAGTTTCGCCGCGCGATTCCCGAACCCGCAAGGCGGGCTGTTCGACGTTGTCGATGCCGATCACGTGGCCGGCCGGACCGACTCGAAGCTGCGCCCGAATCAGATTTTTGCGGTGGGCGGCCTGCCGTTTCCGCTGCTCCAGGGCGCCGCGGCACGTGGCGTCGTCGATCTCGTCGAAGCGCGGCTCGCGACGCCGCTCGGTTTGCGGTCGCTCGATCCGGCCGATCCCGACTACCAGCCGCATTATCGCGGCGGACCGGCGGAGCGCGACGCCGCTTATCACCAGGGTACCGCCTGGCCATGGCTGATCGGCCCGTTCGTCGAGGCCTGGCTGCGCGTGCGCGGCAACACCGCGTCCGCGAAGGCCGAGGCACGCACGCGCTTCGTCACACCGCTGCATGCGCACCTCGAAACCGCCGGGCTTGGCCACATCTCGGAGATCGCCGACGGCGACGCGCCGCACGCGCCCGGCGGATGCCCGTTCCAGGCCTGGTCGCTGGGCGAGCTCATGCGTGCGGAAGCGTTGCTGGGAACGACCACCAAGGAGAGCGCATGACGACGGCACCGGATGGCGCGCTGCCAAAGAGCATCCTGGGGACCGAGGAAGGGCGCCGCCTGCAATCCTGTCGCGACGATCCCGCGTGGCGCCGCTGGGGGCCGTATCTCAGCGAGCGCCAATGGGGCACGGTGCGCGAGGACTACAGCGCCGGCGGCACCGCCTGGGACTACCTGCCGCACGATCACGCGCGCAGCCGCGCCTATCGCTGGGGCGAGGACGGCATTGCCGGCTTCGGCGACGACAAGCTCAACTGGTGCCTCGGCCTGGCACTATGGAACGGACGCGACCCGATCCTGAAGGAACGGCTGTTCGGCCTGACCAACGCCGAGGGCAATCACGGGGAAGATGTCAAGGAACTCTACTACTATCTCGACGGCGTTCCGACCCACGCCTACATGAAAATGCTCTACAAATATCCGCAGGCGGCATTTCCCTACGACCGGCTCGTTGCAGAAAACCGCCGCCGCGGCGTGCACGACCGCGAGTTCGAACTGGTCGATACCGGGATTTTCGACCAGGGGCGCTATTTCGACCTGTTCGTGGAATACGCGAAGGGGTCGCCCGACGACGTCCTGATGCAGATCACGGTGCATAATCGTGGGCCGGAGGCTGCGTCGCTGCACGTGCTGCCGCAGCTCTGGGCGCGCAACCGCTGGTCCTGGCAGGACGGCATCCCGCGCCCGCGCCTGCGCGCCCAGGCCGACCGCACGGTGCGCGCCGAGCACCCCGAGATGGCGCCGATGGTGTTCGCGATCGAACCGCCACACGCGGCGCTGTTCTGCGAGAACGAGACCAATCTGCGCCGCCTGTTCGGGGTCGCGGCTACCGGTTTCTTCAAGGATGGCATCAACGATTTTGTCGTGCATGGGACGCGCGCCGCGATCAATCCGGCCGCCGAGGGCAGCAAGTGCGCGATCCACATCGTGCTCGAGATCTCGCCGGGCGGGGCGGAGACGATCCGACTGCGTTTTCGCCCCGCCGGCGCGACCACGCCGGCCTTCGCCGACTTCGCCGCCACAATGGCCACCCGGCGGCGCGAGACCGATGCCTTCTACGCCGCCCTCCAGCAGGGGATGGCCGATCCTGACCGGCGCATGGTGCAGCGGCAGGCGCTGGCGGGGATGCTGTGGTCGAAGCAGTTCTACCGCTACGACGTGCGACGCTGGCTGCTCGGCGATCCGGCGCAGCCGCCGCCGCCGCGCGGGCGCCGGCACGGCCGCAACGACGACTGGACGCATCTCGACAGCAGCGACATCATCGCGATGCCCGATACGTGGGAATATCCCTGGTTTGCCTCGTGGGATCTTGCGTTCCACTGCGTCACCCTGGCACTGATCGATCCCGACTACGCCAAGTCGCAACTGCTGCTGCTGACACGGGCGTGGTATCAGCACCCGAACGGGCAGCTTCCCGCCTATGAATGGGCGTTTGGCGACGTCAATCCGCCGGTCCACGCCTGGGCCGCCTGGCGGGTCTATCAGATGGATCGCAGCCTCACTGGTCGCGCTGACACGATTTTCCTCGAACGCGTGTTCCACAAGCTGCTGCTCAATTTCACCTGGTGGGTGAACCGCAAGGACGCGAACGGACGCAATATCTTCCAGGGCGGGTTTCTCGGCCTCGACAATATCGGCATCTTCGACCGCTCGAAGCCGCTGCCGACCGGCGGGTATATCAACCAGTCCGACGGCACGGCGTGGATGGCGATGTACACGCTCAATTTGCTGCGCATCGCGATCGAGCTCGCGCAGACGGACCATTCCTATGAGGACATGGCGCTGAAGTTCTTCGAGCATTTCCTCTACATCGCCGAGGCGATGACCAATATGGGCGGCGAGGGCATCGGCCTGTGGGACGAGCCGGACAGCTTCTACTACGACGTGCTCAACCTGCCGGACGGCGAGCGCGTGCCGTTACGCGTCCGCTCGATGGTGGGCTTAATTCCGCTGTTCGCGGTCGCCGTGCTGGAATCTCGCAGCGAGAGCCGGCTGCCCGAGTTCGCCGCCCGCGCGCGATGGTTCATCGAGCACCGTCCCGACCTCGCCAACCTGGTCTCGCGCTGGCAACTGCCGGGAGCGCGCCAGACCTTTCTGCTCTCGCTGCTGCGCGGCCACCGCACCAAGTGCCTGCTCGCGCGGATGCTCGATGCGACCGAGTTCCTCTCCGATCACGGCGTGCGCGCGCTCTCCAAATATCATGAGGGGCATCCGTTCATGCTGGAGCACGGCGGCACCACCTACCGGATCGGCTACGTGCCGGGCGAATCGGACTCCAACCTGTTCGGCGGCAATTCCAACTGGCGCGGGCCGGTGTGGATGCCGGTCAATTTCATGCTGGTCGAGAGCCTCTACGAGTTCCACCGCTATTACGGCGACGATTTCAGGGTGGAGTGTCCGGTCGGCTCCGGAAAGATGGTCAGCCTGCGCGAGGTGGCGGACGAGTTGCGCCGGCGCCTCGCGGGGCTGTTCCTGCGCGGCGCCGATGGCAGGCGGCCGGTGCTGGGCGATTGCGAGCTGTTGCAGCGCGACCCGCAATTCCGCGACTACGTGCTGTTCCACGAGTATTTCCACGGTGACACCGGCCGCGGCGTCGGCGCTTCGCACCAGACCGGCTGGAGCGGGCTGGTGGCACTGCTGCTGCATCCGCGCGCGGCCGCCGATCCGTGCAGCATGGCGCTCGGCACCGAGGAGCAGGCGCGGGCGGGGTAGCTCAGATCGGTCCCGGCGCCACCGTCATGCAGCTTGTTCCGCTGCCCATCAGCCGAGAGCAGGCTGCCGCCGCCGAACCCGCCGACAGCCCGACCAGCCGCGCGCGATACAGCACGGTCGATCCGAACGGCGTCGTCGGCTCGGTGCGCACCGACGCGCCACCCAGCAGATCGGGAAGCCGGGCGCGGGCGTCGCCCGCTTCCTGCCGCGCCCGGTCGGGGCTGCGGAACGCGCCCACCTGGATGCCCCAGTCGCCGCTCGGCGGGATCGCGCGGCGGGGCAGCGACAGCACCAGCGGCGGCGGCTCGGCTTCGGCCGTCACCAGCGAGGCGGTGCGGATCGCCTGCATCGGCGCCGGCCGGCACGGAAGCTGCGGATCATAGGCTGCGTCGGCGTCGCAGACCGGCAGCGGCCCGGCCGCGGAGGTGACGGCGGTTTGGGCCACAGCGATGGGCGCCGGCTGGCAGGCTTGCGACGGGTCGTAGGCGGCGTTCGGATCGCAGGCGACGTGGTGCGCGGCCAGCACCACCGGCGCTGCCAAGGGCGCCGCTACAGGCGTGGGTGCTGCCGGCACGGCATAGGACGCGCAGGGCCGGCTCGGGTCGTAGGCGGCATCGGCGTTGCACGCGCCGTTCGCCAGAAGCGGCGGTGCGGCACTCGCCACCGCGTAGCCGCCGCCGGTATCGGCATAGGCGGCGAGCGGTCCGCTCATCGCCGGGCCGGCGCTCAGATGCGGCGCCACGGAGGCGACGTAGTTCACCGTCTCGTCCGGCAGCGGCTCGCCGCTGCCGAGATACGCATCGACCCGGCCCGGCCCCGCATTGTAGGCGGCGAGGAAGCCCGGCGAGCCGTATCTGTCGTACATCTCGCGAATGTAGGCGGCGCCGGCCATGATGTTGTCGTGCGGGTCGTAGGGATCGTCGCCGAGCCCGTACTGCGCGCGCAGGATGTCGTAGGTGCCGGGCATCACCTGCATCAGCCCCATGGCGCCGGCGGACGAGGTTATCGGCTCGCCGCCCAGATATTCGTTGCCGCCGGATTCCTGGCGCATCACCTCGCGAATCCAGCGCTCGGGGATACGGAACCGCGCCGCCGCCTCGGTGACATACGGACCCCACGGATCGCCCGACGGCCCCGGTGCACGATACTGCCGCCCGGACCCGCTACGCGGCCCATAGCTGTGCGACGCGCACGCCGCCAGCAGCGCCAGCAGGCCCACCGCGCCCAGGACACGCACCACCCGCACGGCGCGGCGCCTGGCCGCGGCAAGTGCCGATCCGTCCATTCTCCCCCTCCCCACCCACGGGGGGTTCGGTGCAAGATGACACAGAAGGCCATGCCGTGTCCATCACTTGTCAGAGTGTTGCAGCGCGACTGGTTGACGCGAGGTGAAGCCCACGCTGCAAATCACCCCAGACGAGGATGAATCCCATGCGGGCCGTGCAATGCGTCGAATGGGGCGGGCCGGATCGGCTGCTGATCGCTGACGCGCCGTCCCGGCGGCCCGGCCCCGGAGAGGTGCGCCTGCGCGTGCGGGCGGCCGGGATCAATTTCCTCGACACGCTGATCGTCCAGGGCAAGTACCAGGCCAAACCCGCGCTTCCCTTCATCCCCGGCGTCGAGGTCGCGGGCGAGGTGATCGATGCCGGCCCCGGCGTCACCCGCCTGGCACCGGGGGCGCGCGTGATCGGCCTGCCCACGACCGGCGGCTACGCCGAGGAAGTCGTGCTGCCCGAGATGGCCTGCCACGTCCTGCCGGATGCGATCGGCTTCGAGGTCGCGGCTGGCTTCGCGCTCGTCTATGGCACGGCGTGGCACGGGTTGCGCGACCGCGGCGCCCTGCGGCCGGGCGAGCGCCTGCTCGTGCTGGGTGCCGGCGGCGGGGCGGGGCTGGCCGCGGTCGATCTCGGCGCCGCGATGGGGGCGCGGGTGATCGCAGCCGCGTCCTCGGCCGAGAAGCGCGCCGCTTGCACCGAGCGGGGTGCGACGGCGCTGATCGCAACCGAGACCGAGGATTTGCGCGAGGCGATCCGGCGCACCACCGACGGCGCCGGACCGGACGTGGCGTTCGACACGGTGGGCGGGGCCTCGACCGAAGCCGCGTTCCGCTCGATCGCGTGGCGCGGGCGGCATTTGATCGTGGGCTTCGCGAGCGGTGCGATCCCGTCCGTGGCGATGAACCTGCCGCTGCTGAAGGGGGCGGCGGTGATCGGGGTGATGTGGGGCGGCTATCTCCGCCGTGAGCCGGAGGAGTGGCGCGCGACGCTTGCCGAGATGCTCGATTGGCTCGCCGCGGGCCGCCTGCACCCGCTGATTTCGCGCGTCTATTCGCTCGCCGAGGCGCCGACCGCACTCGCCGATCTTGCCGCGCGGCGCAGGATCGGCAAGGTGGTGCTGGTGCCGTGACGGGAACTGGCCGGTGCAGGACGCGGGGACGGCTGCGGGGCGGCATTAGGGTATTTGACAGAGCGCAAGGATTGTGTTAGACATGATGTCGGAACCGCGGCCAGCGCGGGCGCTGCCGGTGCCGGCGACGCGGGCGCTGACGCGGGTTTCCATGCCGAGCTGCTGACCATTATCGCTGCGGAGACCGAGATGACGGAGGAGGGACAGCGCGACCGGGCGCGAGCCGGCGGGCAGACCCCGGAGCCACGCCACAGGCTGCGAGCCTGATAAAACCCAGTTCTCAGGAGCGGCGAGCCTGATCCAGCCCTGTTCTCAGGCCGGCGATGAGCCTGATTCGCCCCTGTTCTTGGGCCTCACCGAGCCTGATCCGGCCCTGTTCTTCGGCCGTCAGGTTCGCCATCGCCGGCGCCGACCCGCTGGATATGAGGCGGGTTCCGGTCATCGCGAGCGTCATCGCGAGGCGCGGAGCGTCGTGGCTATCCAGGCGGGCCGCTCGGGTACAGCACGCCTGGATCGCCACGACGCCAAGCGGCGGCTCGCGATGACGGCTGAGCCAGGGCTTTTTTCTACCCCTCGAAAGCGAGGGCCACGTTCAGCGCGGCGCTGGCCGGCACCAGCAGCCGTTCGGCGGTCTCGGTGACGCCGGCGACCCGCCCGGCCGCCATTGCCGTCCGGGTCTGGGCGCGGGAGGCGGTGCGCAGCCCGATCAATGCCATGTAGTCGCTGCGTCCAGCAGGGTCGGGCGCGGCCTCGCCGAGCGTGGCGGCCGCGGCCGCCCGCGGCAGCACCTCGATCACCATCCGCCCGGCGCGCAGCACCACCGCCCCGCCCGGCTCGGCGCTCAGCGCGTCGCGGCCGAACATGCGCCCGAACAGGCCGCCCACCTCGCCCGGGTCCGCCGCTGCAACTAAGACCCGGCTGATCGCGACCGCCCCGTTCGGATGCGCCTGCCACTCCGGCCGCCAGACCAGCTCAGGGGTGAAATGGTGGCAAAAATAGACCCGCCCGATGCTCGCGGCGCCTGCCGGCAACCGCGTCACCTCGAAGCGGGCGTCCTCGGCACCGCCCGTCAGCGCGACCGGGCGGGAGAAGCGCACCGGCGCCTCCACCGGCACCCCGGCGGCGTGCAGCGTATCATGCACCCCACTCCCGGGGTCGGCCTTGAACACCAGCCCATTCAGCCCGTGCGGATAGCCCGAAAGGTCGGGCCGCGCGAGGCCGCGCGCCGGCTCCCAGCCCAGCAATTCGAGATAGTCGGTCTCCAGGATCGCCAGGTGGTTGACCGAGCCCATCGAATGATAGCCGCGCGGCGTCAGGGTGAAGCCGAGCGCGCGATACGTCGCCTGCGCCTCGTCCATTCGGTCGCGGCCATCGACGACCAGGTGATCGAGCGGCGGGACGGGGAGCGGCATGGCGGCCTCGGCAACGGTGCGCCGCGATCGTAGCGGGGCGCGGGTGATTGCGCGACCGCCGGCGGTCAAACCCGCTCGATCAGGGCCGCAATCCCCTGGCCCACGCCGATGCACATGGTGGCGACCGCACGCCGCCCACCCAGCGTCTCCAGCGCGCTCACCGCCGTCAGTGCCAGTCGCGCGCCCGACATCCCGAGCGGATGGCCGAGCGCGATCGCGCCGCCATGCGGGTTCACCTGCTCCGCGTCGTCGGGTAGGCCAAGCTGGCGCAGCACTGCGAGGCTCTGGCTCGCGAACGCCTCGTTCAACTCGATCACGTCGATCTCGCCGATGCGCAGCCCGCATTTCTCGAGCAGCTTGCGCGTCGCCGGCACCGGGCCCATGCCCATCAGCCGCGGCTCGACCCCTGCGGTCGCCATCGCGACGACACGCGCGCGCGGCGTCAGACCGTGGCGGCGCGCTGCCTCCTCCGAGGCGAGCAGCAGGGCCGCGGCGCCATCGTTGACGCCCGATGCGTTGCCGGCGGTGACCGTGCCGGGGTTGCGGAACGGTGTCTTCAGCCTTGCCAGCGCATCGAGGGTGGTGTCGGGGCGCGGATGCTCGTCGTGCGAAACCACGGTCTCGCCCTTGCGGCCCTTGATCGTGACCGGCGCGATCTCGCGGGCGAAGAAGCCGCTCGCCTGGGCGCGGGCCGCCTTCTGTTGGCTGCCCAGTGCAAACGCGTCCTGGTCGGCGCGCGAGACCTGGAACGCCTCGGCCACGTTCTCGCCGGTCTCGGGCATGGAATCGGTGCCGTAGCGCGCGGCCAGCCGCCGGTTGATGAAGCGCCAGCCGATCGTAGTGTCGAACAATTCGGGCGTCCGCGAGAACGCCTCGGCCGCCTTGCCCATCACGAAAGGCGCGCGGGTCATGCTCTCGACGCCACCGGCGAGCACGAGTTGGGCCTCGCCGGTCCTGATCGCGCGCGCCGCGGTGCCGACCGCGTCGAGGCCGGAGCCGCACAAGCGGTTGATGGTGGAGGCGGGAACGGAGGCCGGCACCCCGGCGAGCAGCACCGCCATGCGGGCAACGTTGCGGTTATCCTCGCCGGCCTGGTTGGCGCAGCCGTAGTAGCAATCGTCCAGCGCCTGCCAGTCGAGGTCGGAATGGCGGTCCATCAGGACACGGATTGGGTGCGCGGCGAGGTCGTCGGTGCGCACGTCGCGCAGCGCGCCGGCGTAGCGGCCGATCGGCGTGCGGGCGAAATCGCAGATGAAGGCGTCGGTCATGGCGTCCTCCCATGCTGACGCCGGATTTAGGCCGAGCCGGCCCACCCGTCACGCCGGCGGGTCGGGCAGCCAGTCAGAGAGGAGTTGATCCGTCGAGAAGGCATTGGCATTGCCGATTCCTGCGGCCGGTTCCCGCTCGCCATGCCGTCGCAGTGCCTGTGCCGCACGTTTGGCGGAGCGAGGAAACACATCGGCCGCGATCGCCGCCACCTCGCTCCGCAGGCTGGGGCTGGCGGCCAGCAGGTCGGCCAGATCATCGCGCTGGTTGGTCAGCGTTTCGATCCAGCCCATGCGAGGCTCGGCGGATTTCGAAGTGTTGGAGCTTGAGGAGGTGCTCCATCACCACACGCAGCCGGTTTCGCAGTTCGCGCCGGTTCGATCGCCCCAAATCCTCCACCTCCTCGGCCAGGTTCTCCCAGTCAAGCGGCAGATTGGTCGCCGCGTGGGCGGAATTGCGCAGCAGCCGCGCCTGCTCCTGCGTCCAGAGAAAAAAGTCCGCGTCGTAGAGACCGTCGGGCATCGACCTAGAACTCTCAGGCCATCGGCGGATCGGGCAGCCAATCCGTCAATAGCTGGTCGGTTGTGTATGAGGCGGAGACGATCGCGCCATAGGCCCCCTCGACCAGCTCGCTTTCGTCGCCGAGCATGATGGCGACCTCTTCCGCGATCCATGCGAGGGATTCGTGCGCCATAAGCGGGACCAGCGATTTCAGGCTCGGGTTCATCTCCAGCAAACGCAGAATGCGGTGGCGCTGGGTCCAAACGGTCAGTGTCCACAGCCGGCGAGGCTCGGTCGCGCGGGAGAACTGCAGTTTCAGCAGATGCTCGACCAGGACCGTGAGCCGGGTGTCCAATTCCCGCCTCTGGCTTCCGCCCACGCTCTCGATTTCCTCCGCGAGATTCTGCCAGTCGAGCGGCAGGTTGGTTTCAGCCCGCGCGCACTCGCGCAGCAGCCGCGCCTGCTCCTGTGTCCAGAGAAAGAAATCGGCGTCGTAGAGACCGTCCGGCATGGCTCCGACTATCCCCTTCAAAACGGCTGCGCGCAATGCTCAGGCAGCGGGCCGGACCGCGGGCCGTTTGATGCTCAGTTCGACGTCGCAGGGGGGGTGCCGGGGGCGGGAGGTGCCGCTGCGGTGCCGGTCGTGTTGGTGCCGGGGGCCGGATTGACTTGCGACACCGGTGGCGGGGTGCCCAGCGCGGCCCCGATCGTCGGCAACGTGTTGGGCGGGGTGACCGGGTTCTGCAACACCCCACTCATCGTCCAGAATGCGAAGAAGCCCACGAACGCGAGCAGGAGGCCGACGCAGATCGCCGGCAGCATGGTGCGCGCGTTCATCACTGTTACGGACTGCCCACGCAGCCAGCGCTCGACAAACTCCGCCGGCGGGTACGGCGCCTCCGGCACCAGGCCGGCGATCGCCTGATCGTTGCGGGCGCCGGGGCGGGCCTGTTCGTCCAAGCGCAGCCGGACCATCTCCGGCCCCAGCCGTCGCAAGGCCGCTTCCCACCGCATCAGGTCGGTGGGCTTGTACCGCAACTGGAACAGGCGGTCATCGGTCTCCATCACCCCTCCTTGCGGCGCCGAGTACGGAGAAGCCTAGCACGGGATCGCCTGTCACGGGAGTGCCGCGGCCTCAGGCGCGCGCGGCGCCGAAGCCGAGCAGCCGCGCCGCGGGCGCGATCGTCCAGCCCTGCACCAGCAGCGAGGCGATCACGGTGACGAAGGTGGCGCTGAACAGTTCCTGGCCGCGCGGCAGGCCATCGAGCACCGGGATGATGGTCAGGAAGATCGGCACCCCGCCGCGCAGACCCACCCAGGCGGTGAAGGCGATTTCGCGCGGCGTGTAGCCGAACGGCAGCAGGCAGATCGCCGCCGCGGCCGGCCGCGCCAGCACGATCAGCATGGCGGTGATGCCCAGCGCCGGGCGCACGAACGGCAGCAATGCGTGCGGTGTCACCAGCAGACCGAGCATCAGGAACAGCACGATCTGCGCCAGCCAGCCGAGGGCGGAGAAGAACCGCTCCAGGCTCTCGCGCGACCGCGACGGCCGGCCGCCGACGATGATCCCCATCAGATAGACGGCGAGGAAGCCGCTCGCGCCCACGAACTGGGCGCCGCCGAACAGCGCCAGCGCGGCGGCGAGCGCCAGGATCGGCGCCAGCGCCGCCTCCACCGGCAGGCGGCGAAGGGCGACCAGCATCGCGACCCCGCCGGCAATCCCCAGCAGCGCGCCGCCGCCCATCTCGTCGGCGAACAGCAGTGCCGCGTGGCTGATGCTGATGCCGCCGGGGGCGCGCAACGCCGTGGTGAGGAGCACGGTCAGGAACACCGACATCGGGTCGTTGAGGCCGGATTCGACCTCCAGCACCGCGATCACGCGCTCGGGCACCCCGAGCCGCGCGCGGCCGAGCAGGCTGGCGACCGCCGCGGCATCGGTGGGCGCCACCACGGCACCCACCAGCAGCGCCGCCGGCCAGGTGAACGGCGAGAGCAGCACCACGACGCCGGCCACCACCACGGCAGTCGCGCCAACCCCCACCGTCGCGAGCGCCAGCGCCGGCCACAGGGCGAGGCGCAGCATCCGCCGGCTGGTGGCGAGTCCGCCTTGGAACAGGATCACCGCCATGGCGACGCTGCCGATCAAATAGGCGGCCGGAAAGTCGCTGAAGGCGATCCCGCCGAGCCCGTCGTCGCCGGCCAGCATCCCCAGCAGCAGGAACACCAGCAGCAGCGGCGCACCGATGCGCTGGGAGAGCAGGCCGGCGAACACGCTGAGCAGCCCCAGCACGCCGCCGAGCAGGATCAGCTCGTGCGCCGCCTCCAAATCGCGAACCCCCCGCCCGGTTGCCGGTGCGCGGGCTGCCGCAGCCCGACCGGTGCCGCGGCAGTCTAGCAGGCACCTGCGAACCGCATCGTATTCACTTGCATCACGGCGCGAAGTCGGCGAACAAAGAACCTGCGGTTGAATATCCAAGGGCGCTTTAACGGAGATGTATCGGATGGATGACGCGACGCAGTATGGTTTAGCCTCAAATGACCCCGCGGCCGAGCCGGCAGTGCCGACCGGGATCGCCCTCTCGGCGTTCGATCCGAGCTTCCGCGAGTGTCCGCATCAGGTGCTCAATGCGCTGCGGGCGTGCGAGCCGGTGCATCAGGACCGGCAGTTCGACCGCGTGGTGCTGACGCGCTTCGCCGATATCGAGGCGGTGCTGGGCGATCGCACGCTCGGCTCCGATCCGCGCAAGTCGCGGCCGGGCTCGTTCATCCGCATGGCGCAGATGGTGGACGACGCCTATCAGCCGACGATGCTCAACACCGATGATCCCGAGCACAAGCGGGTCCGCAGCCTTGTGGCCCAAGGCTTCAACCAGCGCGCGGTCGATGCCATGCGTCCGCGGATCGCGGCGGTCGCGGCCGGATTGCTCGAGGCGGTGGGGCGGCGCGATCGGTTCGATGTCGTCGAGGAGTACACGGGACCGCTGCCGACGATCGTGATCGCCGAGATGTTGGGCGTCGATGCGGCGGATCGGAAGGACTTCAAGCGCTGGTCGGATGCGCTGGTCCACATCCTCAATCCGCGGCGCTCGCCCGCGGAGAACGAGGCGCTTGCGTGGAGCCGAAAGAGTTTCGCCGAGTATTTCCGGTGTGCGATCGCCGAGCGGCGCGGCAAGCGCGGCACCGATCTGGTCAGCGCGCTCGTCGTCGCCGAGGAAAACGGCGAGATGCTGACCGAGCAGGAGGTCATCAACACCTGCAATCTGCTGCTCGCCGCCGGCAATGTCACCACCACCGATCTGATCGGCAACGGCGTGCTGACATTCCTGCGCCATCCCGACCAGTTGCAAAAGCTGCGCGCGCGGCCGGAACTGGTCCGCAACGCGATCGAGGAGGTTCTGCGCTTCAATCCGCCGGTCGCCTCGACGCTGCGGGTGAGCCATGTCGAACGCGAGATCGACGGTGTGCGGGTGGGGGCCGGTCAGACGCTCGATTGCGTGATCATCGGCGGCGGCCACGATCCGGCGCTGCACGACGATCCCGAGCGCTTCGACATCGAGCGCGCCGACACGCGCCACACCGCGTTCGGCGGCGGCGCCCATTTCTGCCTCGGCGCGCCGCTCGCGCGCGCGGAGGCGCAGATTGCGATCCCGATACTGTTCGAGCGGTTCCCGCGAATCCGGCTCGATCCCGAGCGGGAGGTCGAGCACAAGGTTTCGCCGCCATTCAACGGCCCGAAGGCGCTGTGGGTGCGCACCGATTGATACCGAACGATGCGCGGCCTCTTCGCCCCAAAGGGCGGAGAGGGCGCGCGCCGCTCTGCGATCTCTGGCCATTGCGGGAAAAGCTGCGTCAATCCCCGTAAATAGCAAGGCGAGGGGAAGAGCGCCGTTCATGTTGGAATTACGTTACGCTTACGCGAGCGAGCCCACTCCCTTCTCCAGCAGCCCCCAAGCCTGTGTGCCGTATTTCGCCTGCCACTGCTTGTAGAAGCCGGCCTTTCGCAGCGCGTCGCGGAACGGCGTGGGATCGGTGGTGTTGAACGCCATCCCCTTGGCCGTCAGATCGCTTTGCAACGTGTCATTGAGCTTCTTGACGTCCGCGCGCTCCTGCACCGCCGCGTCATCCAGCGCGGCCGCGACGATCTTCTGCAAGTCGGGCGGCATCGCATGGAATGCACGGCCGTTGGCCAGGAACCAGAACCCATCCCACATGTGGTTGGTGAGCGAGCAGTATTTCTGCACCTCGTAGAGCTTGGCGACGCTGATGATGGCGAGCGGATTCTCCTGGCCATCCACCACATGCGTCTGCAGCGCCGAATAGACCTCGTTGAAGTTGATGCCGGTCGGCGCGGCGCCAAGCGCCTTGAACATCGAGGTCCAGAGCGGGCTGATCGGCACGCGGATCTTCAGGCCGTGGAAATCGGCGGGGGAGCGGATCGGCTTCGTGCTGGTGGTGGTTTCGCGGAAGCCGTTGTCCCACATCTTTTCCATCGCGATCAGGCCGGACTTCGCGATCGCCGCGCGCACATAGGCGCCGAGCGCGCCATCCATAGTCGGCCAGACCTGGCCGTAATCCTTGAACGCAAAGCCGATGCCGTTGATCGAGGCGACCGGCACCACGGTCGAGAGGATCAGCCCCGAGAGCGTGAACAACTGGATCGCGCCGACGCGTACCTGGCTCAGCATGTCGGTGTCGCCGCCGAGCACGTTGTTTGGAAAGACCTAAATCGCGACGCGCCCGCCGCTCTCGTGCTGGATGCGCGTGACCGCCTGCGCGAGCCGCACGTTGAGCGGATGCGTGAGCGGCAGGTTGTTGCCGCATTTGAGCTGGAATTGCGCCGCCGCCCGGCCCCGGCGGGCGAGCCCGATCGCCGTAAGACCACCGCCGACGGCGCCTTTCGCCACTGCGCGTCGCTGGATCATACCGTGCCTCTCTCTTATCCGTTCAGAGCATCATCAATCCGCCATCGGCGACCAGAGTGGCGCCGTGGACATAGGAGGCGGCGGGGGAGAGCAGCCAGGCGATCGCGGCGGCGATTTCTTCGGCTGTGCCGATGCGCCCGAGCGCATTCATCCCCTCGAGCCGCGCGCGGTCCGCGGGGTCGGCCAACGCGGCGGCGAGCATCGGCGTCTCGGTCGAGCCGGGTGCGACCGTGTTGACCGCGATGCCGCGTGGCCCGAGCACGCGCGCGATGTTCTTGGTCAACGCCAGCACCGCCCCCTTGCTCGCGGCGTAGGCGGCGGTGCCGGACAATCCGCCGCCGCGCAGGCCGGCGATGCTGGCGACGGTGCAGATGCGCGCACCGCGCTCCATCCGTGAAGCGGCCTCGCGGATGCAGAGGAAGGTGCCGATCACGTTGACCTCGTGCATCCGGCGGAACGTCGCAACATCGATCTCCAGGCTCGGCGTGCTGTCGGCGAGGCCGGCGCAGGTGGCGAGCCCGTCAACCCCGCCCAACGCCTCGGCGGCTTCCGCGATTGCGCGCACGACGCTCGCCTCGTCGGCGACGTCGCAGGCGATCGCCGGGTGCCTGCCTGCGATGCGGGCCGCGCCCTCTTGGTTGCGATCCAGGCAGGCGACGCGACCGCGCTCGGCGATCAGCAGGGTCGCAAGTGCCGCGCCGATGCCGCTGGCAGCGCCGGTGATGATGGTGCGCCGTCCGGTCTCGGCGTGCGGCATCGGCGGTTCCCTCTGATCCGGAGGGCAGAGTGAGGAGAACGGCCCCCAGGCGCAAGGCGAGGGGCGCAAGGCGGGCCTGCTTGAAGCCGGGCGGGGCGGATGCCACGTCCTCGTTATGCGCACCCGCGAGCCACCCGAACTTGAGATGACCCTGGACGGGCAGTTCACCCGCCGGCCCGACGCGATCGGGCTGCCGGTAAAGATCGCTATTGTGGCCCTCGTGGTGGCGATGGTGGCGGCCGGACTCGCGATTGCGGCCCTCGCACTCTGGTTTGCGCTGATGCTGATCCCGATCGCCGCGGCGGCCGGGCTGGTAGGCTGGGGCGCGATGCGGTTCCAGATGTGGCGCGCCCGGCGTTCACTCGGCCGCGAGCGCGACCTGAGCGTCCGCTAGCGCTTCGGCCAGCAGCGCATAGGAGTGCCGCCGCACCTCCGGGTCGTGGGTGGTGGTCAGCACCGCGATCTCCCCCACCCCGTTCGCCGCCGCCAGATCGAGCAGCATCCGGGCAACCTGCGCCCCGGTGCCCAGGATGGCGCGCCGGCGCAGGCGGGCGACGCTTTCCCGCTCGGCCCCCGAGTAGGTTCGCGCCGCCGCTTCCTCGGGGGAGGGCAGGGGGGCGAACACGCCCCGCTCCCGCCCGAGCCACCACGCGGCGCGGGAAGAAAACTGGCGCTCGGCCTCCGCCTCGGTCTCGGCCGCCAGCGCCCAGACGGTGAGTGCCGCGTGCGGCGCCGGGTGGCGCGGGCTTGGCCGGTAGCCGTCGCGATAGAGTGCCAATGCCTCGGCGCAGCCGCGGCCGCCGGTGATGAAATGCGCGAAGCAGTACGGCAGCCCGAAATGCGCGGCCACCTGCGCCCCGTAATCCGAGCTGCCGAGCATCCACACCTCCGGCTCGCCCGGGCCGGCGGGCTGGGCGCGGATGTCGCGGAACGGGTGTCCCTCGACGAGCGGCCGGCCGGCGAGCCAGTCGAGCAGGTCGCGCACCTGTGCGGGAAAGTGATCGGCCGCGGTTGCGGCGTCCGGGTTCAGGGCATAGGCAGTCAACCCGTCCGAGCCGGGCGCGCGGCCGAGCCCGAGATCTATCCGGCCCGGCGCGATCGCCTCCAGCACGCGGAACTGCTCGGCCACCTTCAGGCTGGAATAATGCGGCAGCATCACGCCGGCGCTGCCCACCCGGATGCGCTCGGTGGTGGCGGCGATGGCGGCGATCAGCACCTCGGGTGCCGTGCCCGCGATCGCCTCGGAATTGTGGTGCTCGGCCAGCCAGTAGTGGTGATAGCCGAGCGCCTCGCAATGGCGCGCCAGCGCCAGGCTCTCGCGGATCGAAGTATCGGGCGTGCGGCCGGTCACGATCGTCGATTGGTCGAGCACCGAAAGCCGTAGCATTGCGTCCGCTCCGTCAGAAACTGTAGCCGAATGTCGCGCTCAGCACGGCATAGGCAAGCCCGCCGACCAGGAAGCCGACCAGCGTGCCGTTCACGCGCACGTATTGCAGGTCCTTGCCGACGCGCAGCTCCAGCTTCTCGGTGATGGTCGCGGTGTCCCAGCCGGCGATCACGCTCGCGATGAAGTCGGCGAGCTGCGCCTGTGCTGCCGGCAGGAGCCGCGCCACGACCTGCTCCGCGGCGCGCTGCAATCCGGCACGCGCGGTGGGGTCGGCGGCGAGCATCGCACCGAGGTTGCCGAACGCGCCCTCGATCAGCGCGACCGTACGGCCCGACGGCCGCCCAGCATCGGCCTCCATCGCGCGCCGCGCGCGGGCCCAGACATCGGCGAGCCAGGTCTGCACCGTCTCGTGCGCCACCACGCCGCGGATCGCGCGGCCGATTTCGGCGGCGCGCGCGGGGTCTTCCTCGATGCGGGCAATCTCGCGCCGCACCCACTCGTCGAACGCCTCGCGCAGCGCGGAATCGGGGCCGATACGGTCGAGTTCCTGGTTCACCGCCACCAGCACGCGGTTGGCGATGCTGGCGCCGATCGCCCAGCCGACCAGCTTGCCGCCTTGCTCGCTCACCCGAGCCTCGATCGCGGCGCGGAGCTGGTCCTGCTTGGCGGCGAGGGTGGTTTTGATCTCGGTGATCGCGAAGGTCAGCACCTCGTGGTGCCGCCCGCCCGAAACGAGGCCGCGCAGCGCGCGTGCCACCACCCGCCCGCCTTCGGCGCCGCCGATCACGCGCGGCACGATGCGCGCGAGCGTGCGGCGGGCGCGCCCATCCTCGAGGCTGCCGAGCAGGCGCGGCAGCAGGGCCGCGAGCGCCTGGGCCGCCGGCCGAGCCGCATCGGGATCGGCGAGAAAACGGCGGAAGATGCCGGGCAGGTCGATGCGGACGAGGGCGGCCGAAACCTGCTCGGGCGTGAACACCTGGCCGGCGACGAAACGGCCGAGCGCGCGTCCCAGCCGCTCCTTCTGCGCCGGCAGGATCGCGGTGTGCGGGATCGGCAGGCCGAGCGGATGGCGGAACAGCGCCACCACCGCAAACCAGTCCGCTATGCCGCCGATGAAGCCGGCCTTGGCCGCCGCTTGCAGCAGGTCGGCCGCGGTCGAGCGGGGCAGGGCGTAGCTGGCGAGCGTGAGGGCGGCCATCAGCACCAGCAGAGCGGTCGCGACGGCGCGGTGCCTGGCGAGCGCGCGCCGTGCCGCGGCGTCCGGGTCGGGCGGGGTCATCGCGGGCCGAACTGCGCCCCAGCGCGCTTGCGGGCAAGGGGCGGTGCCGCGCCGCGTCATGTCGTGCTTGAACCGCCGTTGTGCGCTGCCGCATGGTGGTGAGATGGCCGATATCGAGTCCGCGCCCGTGCCAGCGGCCGCCGATGCCGACGCTCTCCTCGCGGCGGCCGGGCAGGCGCGCGATCAGGCAGCGCTCGACCCGTTCGGCAATCCGGTCCTGTCGCTGGCGCTCGGGATCAGCCGGCGCATCGACGATGGCGCGCTGCCGGACGAGGGGTTGCAGGCCCTGGTCCGGGTGCTGCGCGACGCCGCCTTCGCCGACCGCGCGGGCCGGCTCGCTGCCTATGTCGGCGGCACCGACGCGTCCGGATCGGTCGCCGCGATGGCGGCGATGGCGCAGCGCCTGGTGCGGCCCGACCCCTCCGACAGCCCGGTACCGCTGCGCGCCTTTCGTGCCGCGCTGGAGCGCACCCGGTTCGCCGCCGTGTTCACCGCGCATCCGACCTTCGCCCACCCGCCGGAGGTGTTCGCGGCCCTAGCCGAGGCGGCGTGCGGCCGGCCCGCGCCGTCCTTTGCCTCGCACCGTCCGCGGCCCCCAACGCTCGCCGAGGAGTTCGCGCAGGCGGCCGCCGCGATCGGGCGCGGACGCGACGCGCTCGATGCGCTCAACGGCGCATTCTTCGATGCGGCACGCCCGGTCTGGCCGGATCGCTGGACCGAGCTGGTGCCACGCCCGCTCGTGCTGGCGAGCTGGGTTGGCTACGACACCGACGGCCGCACCGATATCGACTGGTTCGACACGCTGCGGCTGCGGCTGGAGATGAAGCGGCTCCAGCTTGCGCGGCTGGGTGGGCAGGTGGCGGGAACGGTTGTCGCCGGGCCGGTCGAGGCCGCGCTGGCGGCGGTCGGGCGGCAGATCGCCGCCTGTCCCGATCGCGCCGATGCCGACCAGACCGCCCGCTTCGCGCACGTCCTGGTGGGCGAGGCGGCGGTCTCGCTGACCTCGCCCGCGCCGCTGCTGGCACCGTTCGCGGACGCGATCGCGCGGCCGATGAGGCCGGGCAGCGGCGGCTCGCGATCGCGCGCGCGGGGCTGGTCTCGCACGGGCTTTCGCTCGCGCACACGCATGTCCGACTTAATGCGACGCAGATCCACAACGCGATGCGCACGCAACTCGGCCTTCAAGATCCGCACGCGGACCTCTCGCGCCGCCGCCGGCTGCTCGGCGCCGTGAACGCGGCGCTCGATACCGTGCAGGCAGTGCCGGTCGATTTCGGCGCGATCCTGATCGAGCAGGCCTCGGCGCCGCGGCTGATGATGACCGTGGCACAGATCATCAAGCACATCGACGGTTCGATCCCGGTGCGCTTCCTGATCGCCGAGACCGAGACCGGCAGCACGCTGCTCGGTGCGCTGTGGCTGGCGCGCCGTTTCGGCATCTCCGATCAGGTGGAGATCAGCCCCCTGTTTGAGACGCCGGAGGCGTTGGAGGGCGGCGCGCGGGTGCTGGAGGAGGCGCTGCGCAGCCCGCACTGGCGCGCCTATCTGCGCGAGACCGGGCGTCTCGCCCTGCAATTCGGCTACTCCGATTCGGGTCGTTATGTCGGCCAGCTCGCCGCGAGCTATCTGATCGAGCGGTTGCGGCTGAAGGTCGCCGACGCGCTGGCGCGGCATGGGCTTGCCGATGTCGAGGTGATTCTGTTCGACACGCACGGCGAGAGCATCGGCCGCGGCGCGCATCCCGGCTCGCTGGCGGATCGGCTGAAATACCTCTCCCCCTCGGTCAGCCGACAGGCGTTCGCACGCGCGGGCATCGCGACGCGCGAGGAGGCGACGTTCCAGGGCGGCGACGGCTATCTGCTGTTCGGCACGCCGGACCTGGCCCTGGCGACGGTCGCGCGGATCGCCCGACACGCCTTCGCGAGCGTGCCCGGCGAAACCGACCCGATCTATCGCGAGCCGGATTTCGCTGCCGATTTCTTCGCTTCGACCGGACTCGCGATGCGTGAGCTGGTGGAGGATGAGGGCTACGCGGCACTGCTCGGCGCGTTCGGACCGGCGCTGCTCGATCCGGCCGGCTCGCGACCGGCGGCGCGGCAGATCGAGGGGCTGGGCGGTCCGGCGCTGATCCGCCACCCGCGGGAGCTGCGCGCGATCCCGAACAACGCGATCCTGCAGCAGCTCGGTTGGTTCGCGAACACGCTGCACGGGCTGGGCGCGGCGGCGGCGCGGCAGCCGGAGGCGCTTGTCGAGTTGCGCGAGAGCAGCCCCCGCTTCGGCCGCGCGCTGGACTTCGCGCGCCATGCGCTCGCGCATTCCGATCTTGATGTGCTGCGCGGCGTGGTGCTGCTGCTCGATCCCGGCGCATGGCTGGATCGGGCGATGCACGCGCGCACGCCCGCTCGCGCGGCGGCACTGATGCGGGTGGCGCGGGCGCTCGAGGAGATGGCGCTGGGGGCGCCCGCGCTGGCGATGTTCCGGCGCATCCAGGCCGACTATGTGGCGCTGTTGCAGGCGTGGCCCGATGCGCCGCGGATGGCGCCGCGCGCGCTGCTGCTGCACGCGCTGCGACTGGCGCTGATCCAGCGGATCTGGCTGCTGGGGGCGGAGATTCCGGAGTTCTCGCCGCGCCACGGCACCACCCGTGCGGCGCTGGAGATGCAGGTGCTACGACTTGATGTGCCGGGCGCGGTCCGCTTCCTCGCCGAGGTGTTTCCGCCGGCGCCGGACGCCAATGCGGATCGCGACTACGCCGAGCCGGCGGCACCTCGCCCCGCCGCTTCCTATGCGCGAGAGCACGCGACGATCTTTGCGCCGATGGAGCGGCTGTTTGCGCTGGTGCGCGAGATCGGCACCGCGATCAGCCACGAGGTCGGCGCGTTCGGCTGAGACCCGAATCGCTTTGGTTCACCCGCAGGGCTGGGTTGTATTTGCCTGTTGCCGGCGTACCTGGTAGCCGAGGTGCCGATAGAGCTCCACAGCGCGACGGTTGGCGGTTACGACGTGGCTGGAGGCGGTGGAGCTGGGAGACGCCCGTGAGCGACAATCTGGTTCTGGAACGCCTGCGCGAGATCAGGCAAATGCTAAGCGAGGTCAAGGAGGATACCGCGGAGACGCGCCTGCGGATCGGAATGCTGGAGGCCGGCTACGCCTCGCTGTCGCTGCGGCTGGATCGCCTCGTCGGGGATGTCGAGCACATCAAGCGTCGGCTTGGGCTGGTTGATCCCGTGACCTAGCGGCTGCCGGCGGCTGCCTGGGGGTCGATGCGGCTCCACGGCACCGAGCGAAGTCGTGAATGGCGCAGGTGTTACGCGGCCTTTGCGGCGAGATCGGGATGCACCGTGAATGCCGCCTCGGTCTTGCCCTTGATCTGATCGATCTCGATGCCGGGTGCGAGGTCCACCAGCACCAGCCCCGTCTTGGTGACGTTGAAAACGGCCAATTCGGTGATGATGAGACTGACCACGCCCGCGCCGGTCAGCGGCAGCGTGCAGCGCTTGAGAATCTTGGGCGAGCCGTCCTTGGCCGCGTGCTCCATCAGCACCACCACGCGCGGGACGCCGGCGACGAGGTCCATCGCACCGCCCATGCCCTTGACCATCTTGCCCGGGATCATCCAGTTCGCGAGATCGCCGTTCTCGGCCACCTGAAGTGCCCCGAGAATCGAAAGATCGATGTGCCCGCCGCGCACCATCGCGAAGCTAGTGGCGCTGTCGAAGAAGCTGGTGGTGGGAAGCTGGGTGACGGTCTGCTTGCCGGCATTGATAAGATCGGCGTCCTCCTCGCCCTCGAATGGGAACGGACCCATCCCCATCATCCCGTTCTCGGAATGGAGCTGGATCGACATGCCTTCGGGGATGTGGTTGGCGACCAGCGTCGGGATGCCGATGCCAAGATTGACGTAGAACCCGTCGTGCAGCTCGCGGGCGGCGCGCGCCGCCATTTGATCGCGTGTCCAGGGCATCGCGCGTCCTCCTTCTCTTTCAGGCGGCCTCGCGGCGTCGCACCGTGCGGTTCTCGATCCGCTTCTCGACGTTCGCGAGCACCGCGATGCGATCGACGTAGATGCCGGGCGTCATGATGAGATCGGGATCGAGGCTGCCGGGTTCAACCAGTTCCTCGACCTCGGCCACCGTCACCTCGGCCGCGGTCGCCATCACCGGGTTGAAGTTGCGCGCGGTCTTCCGATAGACGAGGTTGCCCTCGGGATCGGCGCGCCACGCGTGGATGATCGCGAGGTCGGCGCGCAGGCCGCGCTCCATCACGTAGAGCTTGCCGTCGAACTCCCGCTGCTCCTTGCCCTCGGCGACCGCGGTGCCGGCGCCGGTCGGGGTGTAGAAGGCGGGGATGCCGGCGCCGCCGGCGCGGATGCGCTCGGCCAGCGTGCCCTGCGGGTTGAACTCGATCTCCAGCTCGCCCGCGAGATACTGGCGTGCGAAGGTGGCGTTCTCGCCGACGTACGAGCTGATCATTTTACGGACCTGGTGCGTCTCCAAGAGCCGCCCCAGTCCCACGCCGTCGATGCCGGCGTTGTTGGACACCACCGTCAGATCGCGCACGCCGAACTCGCGGATGGCGTCGATCAGGGCTGCGGGGATGCCGCACAGGCCGAAGCCGCCGGCATGGATCGTCATGCCGTCGCGTAGCAGGCCCGCAAGTGCCGCCGCCGCGTTCGGATGGACTTTCTGCACCGCCATGCGCCGTCGCCTCCCGTCGCGTATGCCCGCGCCGGTATAGGCGGGCGGCGGCGCGCGTGCCAGGGGGCGGCCTATTGGGGGCGGCTTGTCATCGAACCGTCTCGGGGCTGACATGGCCGGATCATGCTCCGTCGCGTAACAGCCCAAGCCGTGGAACCTGCCCTGACGATGCCCGGCGCGCGGGTGGCGGCGGTAACCGGCGTGGCGGCGCGACGGCGCGGGCGGCTTGCGCGGCAGACGGGGGCCGCGGCGCTGCTGCTCGCTCCTTCGGGCGTGTTCCTGGTCGCGTTCACCTACTGGCCGGTGGCGCAGGTGCTGTGGCGTTCGCTGGTCGAGCGGCAGTTCTCCACCTCTGCCCGGTTCGGCCTTGGCAATTACGCCCGCCTATTCGCCGACCCGCATTTCGCGCGCGCGGCATGGAATAATCTGTTCTACGCCCTCGGCACGATCTTGCCCTCGCTCATGCTGGCGCTCGGCTTCGCGCTGGCGCTGCGCGAGAGCACACGGCTCAATCAGGTCTTGCGCACGTTGCTGGTGCTGCCGCTGCTGATCCCGCTGGTCGCGGCGGCGGCGCTGTTCACTTTTATCCTGCTGCCCGGCGATGGCTTGCTCGACCATTATCTCGCCCCGCTCGGCCTCGGCGCTGTGAACTGGCTCGGCGACCCCGATCTGGCCCTGGGTGCAATCATCGCCATCACGGTCTGGAAGAATACCGGCTACTATATGCTGTTCTTCCTGGCCGGCCTTGCGGCGGTGCCCGATGACCTGCTGGACGCGGCGCGCATCGATGGCGCCGGTGCCTGGCGGCGGCTGCGCTCGGTGATCCTGCCGCTGCTCGGGCCGACCTTCGGTTTCGTGCTGCCGATCGCGATGCTGAACGCGCTCACGCAGGTCGATCACGTCATCACCATGACGCAGGGCGGACCGTCCGACGCGACCAGTCTCGTTCTCTACTACATTTATCAGCAAGCCGAGCAGAACAACGATTTCGGCCTCGCCGCCGCCGCCACCGTCGTCAGCGTCGCCGTGCTGCTGGCGCTTTCAGTGATCTCGCTGCGCACGATGGAGCGAGGCATCCATTATGAATCGTAGCGCGCCGCTGCTGGCCACACTCGGCGTCAGCGCAGCGGCGCTGCTTTGGGCGGTGCCGTTCGCATGGATGCTGGTCGCCTCGCTGCGGCCGGGTTATCCGGCCGACATCGCCTCGCTCACCCCCGCAGGCCCGTTCGGCGTCGGCAACTATGCCGAGGCATGGTCGAGCGGCAGCTTCCCGCTGTGGTATCTGAACACGCTGCTGCTGTGCGGCGGCATCCTCGCCGTGCAGCTCGTGACCGCGACTACAGCCGGCTATGCCTTCGCGCGGCTGCGCTTCCCCGGCAGGGAGACGCTGTTCACGATGTTTCTGCTGCAATTGCGGCTGATCCCGCCGCTGCTGATTGTGCCCAACCTCACCACGCTCGTGACGTTGCGTCTCTACGACACGCTGCCCGGCATCATGGCGCCGTATTTTGCCTCCGCCTTCGGCGTGTTCCTGATGCGCCAGACCTTTCGCGCAATCCCGCGCGACTACGAGGAGGCGGCGGTGCTGGACGGCGCGGGAATCGCCACGGTGATCGGCCGCGTGCTGGTGCCGCTGGCGCGCCCAGGGCTGATCGCGTTCGCCATCGTCTCGGTCACCGCGCACTGGAACGAGTTCCTCTGGCCGCTGATCGCTGTCTCTTCGCCGCGCGAGCAAGTGCTGACGGTCGGGCTCGCCTCGTTCGCCTCGGGGGCGGAGGCGGGCGCGCAATGGGGCGTGATCGCGGCCGGGACGTTCCTGGTCGCGGCGCCGCTGCTGCTCGGCTTCGTGCTGTTCCAGCGACGGTTCGTGCAGTCCTTCGTGTTCACCGGCATCAAGTAGAAGGAGTTTCCGATGCTCTGGCTCAGGCGCGCGGCGCTCGTCGCACCACTGCTCCTGTCCGCCACCGCGGCATGGGCGGCGGAGGTGACGAATATTGATATGTTTTTCCCCGTTCCCGTGCAGGGCAAGCTCGCAGTCGAGATGCGCAAGCTGATCGACCAGTTCAACGCGGCACATCCGGCGATCCACGCGACGGCCGTCTATACCGGCTCCTACGACGACACCGACCTCAAGACACGCGCCGCGATCAAGGCTGGGCGGCCGCCGGCGGCCGCGATCATGTCGGCCAACTTCATCCGCCAGTACGTGATCGGACAGAACGCAATCTCGCTCGATGGGCTGATCGCCAAGGACGGACGGACGCCCGCGCAGTTCATGGCCGGGTTCTGGCCGGCGCTGCGGATCAACGCGATGGAGAACGGCCACGTCTATGGCGTGCCGTTCCAGAATTCGACGCCGCTGTTGTTCTACAACGTCAAGCTGTTCCAGGAAGCCGGGCTCGATCCCAACAAGCCGCCGCGCACCTGGGCGGAGTGGGTGGCGGATGCGCGCAAGCTAGCCAAGCCGGGCGGTGCGCACTGGGGCCTGATGATGCCCGAGAGCTACGACTATCTCGGCTGGTTGACGAGTGCCTTGGCGATGTCGAACGGCGGCCAGTACTACAATTGGGGTTATGGCGGCGAGGTCTACTACAATCAGCCGACCACGATCGGCGCGGTGCGCTTCATCGGCGACTTGGTCCATAAATGGCACGTCATGCCCGACAGCATCACCGATGCGAACGCCGTGACCAGCGCGTTCTTTTCGGGGCGGACGGGCATGATGCTGCTTTCCACCGGCGCCCTCGGCTTCGTGCGTGAGGCGATGAAGCAGCCGTTCCGCGTCGCCTTCCTGCCGCGTGCGATGGTGAACGCGGCGCCGATCGGCGGCGGCTCGCTGCTGATCCCGCGCGGCAACAGCCCCGAGCGGCAGGCGGCGGCGTGGACGCTGATCAAGTGGCTGACCAGCCCCGCGATCGCCGGCCACTGGAGCCGCTTCACCGGCTATTTCGCGCCGGTGCGGGCGGCCTACGATCTGCCGGAGATGAAGGCGTATATGGCCAAGCATCCGAACGCGGCGGTGGCGCTGCGCCAGCTTCGCTACGCACGGCCGTGGTTCGCGACCTACGACACAGTGCCCGTGCGCAAGGCGCTGGAGGATCAGGTGCAGGCAGTGATCACGGGGAAGGTGCAGGCCGCGGCGGCGATGGTGGCCGCGCAAAAGGCGGCGCATGCGTTGCTGCTGCCCTATGTGCAGCAGACGGCGCTGCGCCAGGTTCCGTAGCCGCTATTCCGGCTTGACGCGCGGGTTGCCGCCCGGCGTGCCGGGCGGCGGGATCACCGGCATCACCCCGCGCACCGGCGGCGGGGGGTGCGTGATCCCCGGATCCACCTGAGCGGGAGGCCGGATCACGCCGTGACTCGCGGCACCGCCTGGCGTGTCAGGCGTCCGGGTGGGCGGGGCGGGCGCGGGCACGAGGGTCTGCGGCGCGGATTGCGATTGCGCGACCGCCGCGCCCGGGACGGCCAGCGCGAGCGCCAGTGCCGCCACTCGCGCCGCCCTGATCATGCCGGACCCGCAGTGAGCAGATGAATGGAAAACAGCCGATCCGCATCGGTCCACAGCCGCGCACGGCTCCATCCGGCCGAGGCGGCCAGGGCAGCGAAGCTCGCTTCAGTGTACTTGTAGCTGTTCTCGGTGTGGATCGTCTCGCCGCGGGCGAAGCGGATGGCCCGGCCGGCAATCGTGGCGCGCTGCTCGCGCCGGCTGACCAAATGCATCTCGATCCGGCTTTCGGCGTCGTTCCAGATCGCGCGATGGTCGAAGGCGTCGGGGTCGAAATCGGCGCCGGCGTCGCGGTTCAGCCGGATCAGGATGTTGCGGTTGAAGGCCGCCGTCACGCCGGCCGCGTCATCGTAGGCGGCGACCAGCAATGCAACGTCCTTGCACAGATCGACCCCCACCAGGAATCGCGCATTGCTGCCCAGCGTCCGCCGCACCCCGCCGAGGAAGCGGCGCGCCAGGGCGGGCTCCAGATTGCCCACCGTCGAGCCGGGAAAGAACCCGACGCGGCGCGCTGTGGCACCCCCGGGCAGCGCGAGCGGCGCCAGAAAATCAGCCTCGACCGGCATCACGGAGAGGCCGGGATGGCTGCGTACCATTCGCCGAACCATCGCGCGCAATGCCGGCCCGGCGACGTCCACCGGGACATAGGCAGCGGGCCAGCGCAACGCGCGCAGCAAGATCGCGGCCTTGCTCTCGTCGCTGCCGCCATATTCCACCAGTGTCGCTGCCGGCGGCACCAGGGCGGCGACATCGCCCGCGATCTCGCGAAGCAGCTTCAGCTCGGTGCGGGTCAGATAATATTCGGGGAGTGCGGTGATCTCGCCGAACAGCCGGCAGCCCTCCTCGTCGTAGAACAGCTTTGGCGGCAGCGTCTTGCGCGCAGCCGTCAATCCCGCCAGCGCCTCGGCGGCAATGTCGGCTGGGTGTTGTGGGGGCCAGATCGCACCATCGGGCATGAACTCAAGCCTCCTGCGCCAGCCGCAGGCCGGTGAATTGCCAGCGCCGGTCGGGTTGGAAGAAGTTCCGATAGGTGGGACGCGCATGGCAGGGTGGAGTTGCCATCGAGCCGCCGCGCAGTACCATTTGATTGATCATGAACTTGCCGTTGTACTCGCCAACTGCACCCGGCGGCGGGTGGAAGCCGGGGTAGGGGAGATAGGCGCTCGCGGTCCACTGCCACACGTGATCGGAGAGCTCTTGCATCCTCGGATCGCCACTCGCCGCCTCCCACTCCGCCTCGGTAGGCAGACGGGCGCAGGCCCAACGGGCGAAGGCATCCGCCTCGTACCAGCTCACGTGGCGCACCGGGGCGTCTGGATCGAGCGGCGTGACCCCGCCGAGGCCGAATTGCAACCAACCGCCATCACGCGCGATCCAGTGCATCGGCGCCTCCCAGCCGGCCGCCTGCACCGCCGCCCAGCCATCCGCCATCCACAGCGTCGCGGTGCGGTAGCCGTCATCGGCGATGAAGGCGAGCCAGTCGGCATTGCGCACCAGCCGGTCGGCGAGCCGATAGGGACGGAGGAACACGCGATGGCGCGGCGCCTCGTTGTCGAAGGCGAAGCCCGCCCCGTGATGGCCGATCTCGGCGAGGCCTTGCGGCCGGAAATCGAGCCAACGCACGGTGCCGCGCACAGGTTCGGGGGCGCGCCAGCCGGGACAGGCGGCGGGCAGCAGCGGATTCTGCGCGAAGGCGTGCAGGATATCGGTGAGCAGGAGCTCCTGGTGCTGCTGCTCGTGCTGGAGGCCGAGCTCAACGAGCGCCGAGAGGTCGGCCGGCGGCGCGGCAAGCAGCCGGCGCATGGCCGCATCGACGTGGGCGCGGTACGCATCGACTCGCTCGCCGGGGGGACGGGTCAGCAGGCCGCGCGACGGGCGCGGGTGCCGCGGGCCGACGCTTTCGTAATAAGAGTTGAACAAAAAGCCGAAATCCGCATGGAACCGCTCGTAACCCGGCAAATGCGGGGCCAGCAGGAACTCCTCGAAGAACCAGGTGGTGTGTGCGCGATGCCACTTTGCCGGGCTCGCGTCGGGCATCGACTGAACGCACTGGTCTTCGGCGCTCAGTGCCGCCGCCAATTGGTCGGTATGCGCGCGCACCACACCAAAGCGGCCGAGGCCGGCCGCCGTTCCTGGATGACCCATTGCTTGCTCCCTCGGCGCAGTGAACGGCTGTCAGATAGGTGGGTTTCGGGGTTCTGCCAGCCTATGCAGGGGCGCTGGCTTCGATTACGATACGGATGCGGTCCGATGGCGGCCGCAAACCCGCCGGGGGGCCGCCCGCCGTGCATCAGGAGTGCCGATGCTTATCGTCCAGATCACCGACCTGCATTGCCGGCCGCGCGGGCTGGCGGCGCAACGCGTGGTGGAGAGCAACATGCTCGCAGAGCGCGCGCTGCGTGTGGTCGCACGGCTCGACCCGGCGCCCGATGTGGTGCTGATCACCGGCGATCTCGCTGATCTCGGCGAGCCCGAGGCGTATGCCCTGCTCGGGGAGATGATCGCGCGGCGACTGCGTGTGCCGGTGTTCGCCATCCCGGGCAATCACGACGACCGGGAGGCGATGATCGCGAACCTGCCGGGGACCCGTCACGAGGACGGGTTTGTGCAATACACCATCGAGGACATGCCGGTGCGGGTCGTCATGCTCGACACGCTGGTGCCGGGAGCCGCGCATGGCGAGCTCTGCGACGCCCGGCTCGCCTGGCTAGAGGCGACCCTCGCGCGCGCGCCGCAGCGGCCGACGCTGATCGGGATGCATCACCCGCCCTTCGTCTGCGGCATCGGCCACATGGACGCCATCAACCTGCGCGCGGCTGAGCGCTTCGTCGCGGTGATCGCGCGCCATCGGCAGGTCGAGCGGATCGTCTGCGGTCACCATCACCGCCCGATCACCACGCGTGTGGCGCACGCGATCGCCTCGATCGCGCCCTCGATCGCGCATCAAGTTGAACTCGATCTGCGGCCCGGCGCCCCGTCGGGATTTGTGATGGAGCCGCCGGCGTTCCAGGTGCATCGCTGGACGAAGCAGGACGGGATCGTCAGTCACACCGCGTATGTGGAGGAGTATCCGGGACCGTTCCCTTTCCTTGTCTGACCGTTCGGCCTCGCCGTCACCGTCCCCGTCACTGCGAGGAGCACCGCGACGAAGCAGTCCAGGCCCGCCGCACGGTGCCGCGGGCCTGGATCGCCACGCCGGCTAAGCGGCCGGCTCGCGATGACGGTGCTGGCGACGGGCATCGGCTATTCATGGTGTTGCGTCCTGGTCGGAGGCAAGTTCGGCAAAACTATCGCGCGCGTGCTGCAGATGCGGCCATTTCGGTGCGCCGACCGGATAATGCGTGCCGACCACGACGCTGAGCACGGCATTCAGTCGCGCCAGCCGCTCGGCGATCTCGGGCGGCGCGTCGCCCGCGCGCAGATGCTCGATCATCCGCTCGCGCAGCGCGGTCAGGCAGCGCGTCGCCTCGGAAAAGTCGTGCCCGATGCGGTGCGGCCGGTCGGCGAGCAGCTTGTCGAGGCGCGCCAGCACCTCCGCGGGTGTCGGTGCATCAGGCATGTTTGAGCCGTCCCGGGCAGAGGTTGCAGGTCGCGGCTTTGGTGCTGTGGATGCTGGTGTTCGGATCGCCGAACACCGCGAGCAGCGCGTTGGCGATGTCGCCTTTCGCGTAGCCCTCCCAGCCGAACACCCAGGGCATCCCGATCTGATAGACGGTGCGACCGTCGATGCGCAGCGGGCGCAGCCGGTTGGTGATCAGCGCCTTCACCTCAACCTCGCCGCGAAGGGTAGAGAGTACCACCCAGTCGAGCTGCCGCAACCCCTTCTCGGCGGCAAGCTCCGGCGGCACCTCGACGAACGCTTCCGGCTGCAGCTCGGCCGTGTGCGGCATCGCGCGCGTCGCCACGCCGCCGCAATGCAGCTCGGTCAGTCTGTACGTCGTGAACACATACGGGAATCGCGGGTCCGCGACCTTGTGAAACTCGTTGCCGGGACGCGGCCAGAGCTTGATCGGCGGGTTCACCTGCCGAGGGTGAAGCTGGTTGCGCACCGGGCTCTCCAGCGGCTCGTAATGCGTGGGCAGCGGCCCGTCCTTCAGCCCCGAGGGCACGAACAACATGCAGCGGCCGTGCGGGATCATGATGAACGGATCGGTGCCGGCAAGCGCCTCCATGCCCTGCGGGTCGGCCGACCAGTCGGGGCGGTAGTCGGGGCGCTTCTCCTCCTCGAAGTCCGGCACGTCGTAGCCGGTCCACTTGCCGGCGGCCTCGTCCCACCAGACGTGCTTCTTGCGCTTGGACCACGGGCGGCCCTCGGGGTCGGCCGAGGCGCGGTTGTACATCTCGCGCCGATTGGCGGGCCAGGAGAACGCCCAACCGAGATGCGTGCCCGGACCGTCCGGACCGTCCGGCTTGCGGGCACGGGCGTGGTTATGGCCCTCGCGCGGATAGACGCCGGTGTAGAGCCAGCCGCCGCAAGCGGTGCTGCCGTCGTCTTTGAGTTCCTTGAAGCTGCCGAGCTGCTTCTTGTCAGCCCAGCTATAGCCGTTGATCTCGCGCAGCACGGCCTCGGTGTCCGGCTCCTGGCGCTCGCCGTGCAGCTTATAGTCCCAGGTGAGCGACTGGATCGCGCGATCGCGCCGCTCCGTGCTGCCGGCGTAGAGCTCGCGCAGGCGGCGACCGAGATGGACCATGAACCACGCTTCGGAGCGGCTGTCGCCGGGTGCCTCGCAGACCTTGTCGTGCCATTGCACGAGGCGCTGCGTGTTGGTGACCGTGCCGTCCTTCTCGGCGGCCAGTGCCGCGGGCATCAGGAACACTTCGGTTGCGATCTGCTCGGGCGTCATCTCGCCGCGCTGCACGAGCCGGCCCTTGTTCCAGAAGCTCGCGGTCTCGGTCTCGAAGCTGTCGCGGACCACCATCCATTCCAGTTTGGTAAAGCCGCGCTCGACGAGGTCGGAGTTGACGGCGCCGACCACCGGGTTCTGGCCGAGCACGAACAGCCCCTTCACCACGCCGTCGCCGGTCTCGAGCGTGGTCGGAAGCTGGGAGTGATCGCCGGTGAGCTTGGGCAGCAGATCGTAGCAGAAATCGTTGTCCTTGGTCGCGTTGTCGCCGTACCATGCGCGCAGCAGGCTGATGAAGTATTTCGGGAAGTTGTGCCACCAGCCGGTCGGCACCTGCTCGGCTTCGAGGAACTGCTTGAGCGTATGGTGCGGCTTGAAGGCGCCGGGCTGCGGCAGGTAGGTCGGCAGCATGTTGTAGAGCGTCGGCAGGTCGGTGCTGCCCTGGATGCTGGTGTGGCCGCGCAGCGCCATCACCCCGCCGCCCGGCCGGCCGACATTGCCGAGCAGCCCCTGGATCATCGAGGCCGCGCGGATCATCTGCACGCCGGTCGAGTGATGTGTCCACCCGACCGCGTAGCAGAACGAGCCGGTGCGCTCGCGGCCCGAGGCGCGCGCATAGGCGTCACAGATTTGCAGGAAGGTCTCGCGCGGGCAGCCGGTGACGCTCTCGACCATCTCCGGCGTGTAGCGCGCATAGTGCCGGCGCAGAATCTGATAGACGCAGTTGGGGTGCTGCAACGTCGGATCTTCGGGCGGCGCCTTGCTCATCTTCCTGGCACCCCACAGCGTCTCCGTCGTGCTGTCGTGGTGCTCGGCGAGCGGGGATTCGACCTTCTCGCCGTCGTACTGCCAGGTCTCGTTATCGTAGCAACCATCGTCCTCCCGCCAGCCGGAAAAGACACCGCTTTCGGCCGCGTCACGGTATTCCGGGCTGACGATGGAGGCGATGTTGGTGTAGGCCATCGCCCACTCGCGGAACCAAAGATCGTTCTCCAGGATGTAGCGGATCATGCCGCCGAGAAAGGTGATGTCGGTGCCGGGCCGGATCGGCGCGTAGATGTCGGCGAGCGCCGAGGTGCGGGTGAAACGCGGATCGACATGGATCACGGTCGCCCCGCGCGCCTTCGCCTGCACCACGAAACGGAACCCGATCGGATGGTTCTCCGCCATGTTGGAGCCCATCACGATGATGCAGTCAGCCTGCGCCAGCCCCCACAGCGACATCGTCGCCGCACCGCGTCCGAAGGAGGTGCCCAGACTGGGCACCGAGGAGGAGTGTCATATCCTCGCCTGGTTCTCGATCGAGACGATTCCGAGACCGCCGCCGAGCAATTTCTTGATGAGGTAATTCTCTTCGTTGTCGAGTGTGGCCCCACCAATCGAGGCGATGCCGAGCGTGTGGTTGACCGGCGTGCCGTCGGGCAGCGCCTCCACGAAGGTCTCGTCGCGGGTGCGCTTGGTGAGCTGTGCGATCCGCTCCATCGCCCAGTCGAGCGGCCGCTCCTCCCACTCGGTCGCATGGGGCGCGCGGTACTTCACCCGGGTCAGGCGCAACGGGCTGGTGAGCAGACCGAGCGTGCCGGCACCCTTCGGGCACAGCGTGCCCTGGTTGATCGGGCTGCGCGGGTCGCCCTCGATGTGGATCGGATGGCCGGCCTTGGCATAGACGAGCTGCGAGCAGCCGACGGCACAGAACGGGCAGATGCTGGTGCCGATCTTGTCCGCCTCCTCCAGCCGCGGGCGGAGCGTGCGGGAGGTGCGGCTTTCCGCCGCGCGGCCGAAGGCGCTCTCGCCCCTGATCTGGCGCGGCAGCGACCAGTCCGCGAAGAAGCCGGAGGCGCGGTCGGCGATGTCGCGGCGAATCTTCGTCATGGCGGGCTCCGGCGGCCGGTCGATGGCAGAACACGAGGCGGCGGATCAGGTTCCCGCTTCTGCGACGGTGATGCGGGGCGGCCCCGCGGTGAGGTGACCGATCTCGCCCGCGCGGTCGAAGCCGGCGGCCTGCACGGTGTCGATCACCGCGGCCACTGCATCGGGGGCGGCCGCGATCAGCAGGCCGCCGCTGGTCTGCGGGTCGCATAGCAGCCCGCGCCGCCACGCGGGCAGACCGGGCGGCAGCTCGACGCCGCGCCCATAGCTGGCCCAGTTGCGCGTTGCCCCGCCCGTCCCGACGCCCGCCTCGGCGAGTGCCGCGACGCCGGGCAGCAGCGGCAACGCCTCCCATGCGATGCGGGCCGCAAGGCCGGAGCCGCGGCACATTTCCAGCAGATGACCGAGCAGCCCGAAGCCGGTCACGTCGGTCGCGGCATGGACGCCCGCAATCGCGGCGAGCCGGGCGCCGATCGCGTTGAGCTGGGTGGTGCTGGAGAGCATCGTCTCGTAGAGCGCGGCGCTAAGCTGGCCCTGCTTTAGCGCCGCGCTGTAGATGCCGATGCCCAATCCCTTGGTCAGGATCAGCCGGTCGCCCGTCCGCCCGCCGCTGTTGCGCAGCACCCGGTCGGGATGCACGAGCCCGATTGCGGCGAGGCCGTAGATCGGCTCCGGCGCGTCGATCGAGTGCCCGCCCGCAACCGCGATGCCCGCCTCAGCGCAGACCGCCGCGCCACCGGCCAGGATGCGCTGCATCACCGCGGTCGGCAGGATGTTGACCGGCATCCCCACGATCGCGAGGGCGAGGATCGGCGTGCCGCCCATCGCATAGATGTCCGAGAGCGCATTGGTCGCGGCGATGCGGCCGAAATCGAACGGGTCGTCCACCAACGGATTGAAGAAGTCGGTGGTTGCGACCACCGCCTGATCGTCATTGAGCCGATACACCGCCGCGTCGTCGCCGGTCTCGATGCCGACCAGCAGTTCGGGGAAGTGCCGCACCATCGGTGCGTTCGCGAGGATGGACGACAGGACGGAGGGGGCGAGCTTGCATCCGCAACCGCCGCCGTGGGCGAGTTCGGTCAGGCGGGGGACATCCATGCAGCCTCCTTGCCGGCCGCGCCGCGCGGCGCCTAGATCGGCGGATAGAGCGTCGGTGCGAGCGTGGGAACCGGGGACGAGGGCTTACAAGAAAAATTGCGCGGCCTGCCGCCGGTGGAGCAGCTGCTCCAAAGCGGCGCGGCGCAGGCGATGATCCGCGCCGCCTCGCGCAGCGTCGTCCGCGACGCGCTGCGCGAGGCGGTCGATGCCGCGCGGGCGGCGATGCGCGCTGTCGGCACCGCCGCTCCCGACGAGGCGGCGCTGCTGGCAGACGCGGCCGCGCGGCTCGCACGGGCGCGGCAGAATTCGTTGCGCCGCGCGATCAATGCCACCGGCATCGTGCTGCACACCAATCTCGGCCGCGCGCCGCTGGCCGAGGAGGCGCTGGCCGCGGCGGCAGAGGCAAGCCGCGGTGCCAGCAATCTCGAACTTGATCTCGAAACCGGGCGGCGAGGCGGTCGCGGCGAGGCGGTCGCGACGTTGCTGCGCGCCCTGACGGGTGCCGAGGCGGCGCTGGCGGTGAACAACAACGCCGCCGCGGTGCTCCTTGCCCTGAGCGCGCTCGCGGGGGGCGGGGAGGTGATCGTCTCGCGCGGCGAGCTGGTGGAGATCGGCGGCGGCTTCCGCATCCCCGAGGTGATCGCGCAGGGCGGCGCCCGGCTGGTGGAAGTCGGCACCACCAACCGCACGCGGCTCGCCGACTACCGCGCCGCGATCGGGCCGGCGACGCGGGCGCTGCTGCACGTGCATCCGAGCAATTTCCGCGTGGTCGGGTTCACCTCGGCCCCGAGTGTTGCGGAACTGGCCGCGCTCGCGCGCGAGGCTGACCTGCCGCTGGTCGAGGATCTCGGCAGCGGCGCGCTGCTCGATTTGCGGCTGCTGGGTCGCGCGGCTGAGCCGATGGCGGCGGACAGCATCGCCGCGGGTGCCACGCTGGTCGCGTTCAGTGGCGACAAGCTGCTGGGCGGCCCGCAGGCGGGATTGCTGGTCGGCACGCGCGCGGCGATCGCGGCAGCCCGCGCGCATCCGCTGGCGCGGGCAGTGCGGATCGACAAACTCTCGCTGGCTGCGCTCGAAGCAACGCTGCGTCTGTATCATAATCCAGACCGTGCGATCGCGCGTATCCCGGTGCTGCGGATGCTGGCGCAGGACGAGGCGACGCTGCTGGCGCGGGCCGAGCGACTGCGCGCGATGCTCGGCGGTGATGCGCATATCGAGGCGAGCGCCGCCCATGCCGGGGGCGGCGCGTTGCCGGACGGCGCGATGGCGTCGTTTGCTGTCAGTATCGCGCACCAGGCGATGGGCGCAGACGCGCTCACCCGGCGCTTGCGCGCGCATCGCCCGGCGGTGGTCGGGCGCATCGCCGAAGGGCGCGTGCTGCTCGACGTGTTCGCGATCGCCGATGCGGAACTCGCCGAGGTCGCGGCAGCGATCGCCGCCGCATGAGACGGCTGCTGCTCGGCGTGATCGGGCATGTCGATCACGGGAAGACCGCGCTGGTACGCACGCTGACCGGCACCGACACCGACCGGCTGGCGGAGGAAAAGCGGCGCGGCATTTCGATCGTGCTCGGCTTCGCGCATTTTGCGCAAGGCGAGGCGGAGATCGACCTGATCGACATGCCCGGCCACGAGCGCTTCGTGCGCACCATGATCGCCGGTGCCACCGGAATCGATGGCGTACTGCTGGTGGTGGCGGCCAACGAGGGGGTACGGCCGCAGACGGTCGAGCACGTGCAGATCGCGGCATTGCTCGGGATCAAGCGCGCCGTGATCGCGGTCAGCAAGGCTGACCTCGCCTCGCCCGCGGACGCGGCTGCGGTTTGTGTGGAGGCGGCGCGTCTTGCCGCCTCGGCGGGGCTAGATGCACCCGCGCCGGTGTTGACCTCGGCGACGCAGGGCGAGGGGATCGCCGAACTGCGCGCTGCCATTCTGTCGCGACTGGAGGGCGCGGCGGCGCCGCCCGATGACGGGTTCAGCTGGCTGCCGATCGACCGCGCCTTCAGCCGCGCCGGACATGGCACGATCGTCACCGGCACCTTGCGGCGGGGCGCACTGAGCGTGGGGGAGGAATTGGCGCTGCTGCCGGCCAGAAGCCCAAGCGGGGGGCGGCCGGTTCGGGTGCGGGCGTTGCAGGTGCATGGCGCGGCGGTCGCGAGCGCGGCGGCTGGGCAGCGGGTGGCGGTTAATTTGCGCGGGGTCGAGGCGGCGTCGGTCGCGCGCGGCGATGCGCTTGCCGCCGGGGGGCTGCTGCGTCCGGCGGCCTGGCTCTCCGTGATGTTGCGCCTGCTGCCGGATGCGCCCGAGCTTGCGAGCGGCGCGCGGGTGCAGCTTCTGGCCGGCACCGCGGAAGTGGCCGCACGGCTGCGCCTGCTGGATCGCGACGTGCTTGAATCGGGCGGCACGGCGCCGGCGCAACTGCAATGCGCTGTCCCGGTGGCCTTGCCGTCACGCGAAAGGTTCGTGATCCGCGCCGCCTCGCCGGCACGCACGCTCGGCGGCGGGCGCGTGCTCGACGCCGAGGCCACGCGGTTGCGGCGGCACGCATCTGCGGTCCTGCGCCGGCTCGCCGCACTCGCCGCGGAGACGCCGGGGCAGACGCTCGGGCGCGAGATCGCGGAGGCGGGGGCGGCCGGCCGCTCGCTTGCGGACGTCGCACACAGGGTCGGCCTTTCGCCCGCACGCGCGATGGCAGCGCTCGACGGCGCGCCGGTCCTGGTGGTACGCGGCGCGGCGGTCGATCGGTCGGCCTTCGAAGCACTGCTGCGTGCGCTGCCCGTGCGGGCCGGCGAGCACGGGATGGAACGTGACCGGCTGGCCGACGCGCTGCGCACCTCGCCGCCGGTGCTGGAGGAGGCGCTGGCGCGGCTGGTCGCGTCCGGCGCGGTGCGGCAGGAAGGCGGCCGTGTGCGGCAGGTGCGCGCTGAGCAGGAGGCGGCACGTGCGGAGGGCGATGCGCGGCTGGCCGCCGAGCTGGCGGAGCGGCTGCGCCGCGCCGGGCTCTCGCCGCCCGATCAGAAACAGATCGCCGCTATGCATCCGGGCGCGGCGCGCACGCTCGCCGAGCTGGCCCGCCAGGGCGTGCTGGTGCGCACCTACGATCGCGTGCAGCGGCGGCAAATCCTGTTCCATCGCGATGCCGTGCGCGCCGCACAGCGGGCGCTTGCGCCGCTGCTGGCGAGGCCGCCGGGGCTCCTGGTGAGCGAGGCGGGCGCGGCGCTCGGCATCTCGCGCAAGTTCAGCGTGCCGCTGCTCGAGTATTTCGACGCGATCCAGTATACCCGTCGCGTCGCCGACCGCCGCGTGCTGGCCGATCGCGGCGCCTAGAGCAAATTCACGATGGCGCCTACACCGTCATGACCCGCGAAGGCGGGCCATCCACGACTTTCGTTGTGCTGGCGCGAAAGTCGTGGATGCCGACCTTCGTCGGCATGGCGGTTGGGGTGATTTCCACGATCTCGCGATTCCACTTACGATGAATGCACGCTATCGGGAGGCGAACGGGGTCTGGTGGCCCTCCTGGTCTTCAAAACCAGCGATCCGCCCAAAGCGGATGGTGGGTTCGATTCCCATCCGCCTCCGCCGGCGGTACGTCGCCGGATCGGGCGGGACGAAGCGGGATCGCGAGGCGCGGCGACCAGCCTCAGCGATATGCCTCGCGGCGGTGCGCGATGCGCACCACAAGCACAAGCAGCACCTCGTTTGCAGCGTGTAGATCACCCGCCAGTCGCCAACCCGGAGGCGGTAGCGGCTGCCGCCCCTTATCGCCCTGACGTTGGCAGCCTTGCGAGGATCGGCGGCGAGGCGGGCAAGACTGTTGGCAATCCGCCGCCGGATCGACGGAGCAAGCGTGTCAGCTTGCCGCGCGGCCGCAGACGTGAAGCGAACAGTCCAGGTCAAGCCGCGTCAGGGTCGAGAGTGATCCCCCATCGCGCGGCCACCTCTTCCAACGTCGGTCCGAGCGGCCGGCCCTCGGCCTCCCACTGCGCGATCGCTTCGTCGGCCAGCCGGGTGTCCTGCTCGTCCTCCCAGGCCTCCAGTATCTCCATGTCCTCGATCGGCACCAGGGCGGCGACGGGCCGTCCCTCGCGGGTCAGCACCACGCGGGCCTTGTCGTGTTCAGCCCGCGCCACCGCCTCGGCGAGTTCGCCCTGGGCGGCATCGGCAGGCACCGGACGGTCAAGGGTGTCGCACATGAGCCGAACATAGCCGTTCGGCGGCCGGAATACGAGCGGGTGGATCAGCGGCCGCGCGGCAGGTTGCGCGGCTGCGCGAAACGGAAGGAATCGCGCGGCCGGCGCGCACTCTCGTTGCCCACCGACATCACGCCGGTGCGCAGGCAGAGGCCGCCGAGCAAGGTCGCGATCGAGGCGAGCCGCGCCGGCCGCCGCACCAGGGCCGCGCCGCCGAGGTGCAGCGCCAAAGGCAGGGCGATGCCGAGCGCCTGACCGCCGAACGTCTCGATTGCGGCCCCCGGCCAGGCGTTCGCCGCCGCGCTGATGCCCTTCCGGCGATAGGTCGCCGCCGACGCCCGCGCGGTTGCAAACTCGACGGCAAGGGCGGCGAGCTTAATCGTGTCGAGATCACGTGCGACGCGGCGCGAGCCGAACCGGTGCTCGGCGAGCGCCAGCGCGGCGGCACCGGTCGCGATCGACGAACTGCCGAACCGCACCGCGAGCGCGCCCGGCGCCGCCGCCCAGAGCGGCGTGCTGGTCGCCGAGAGCAGTGCCGCCGTGTAGGTCGCAAGCCCCGCCCCGGCGATCGCCGCCGGCACCTGTGCGGTGCGCGCGACCCGGCGCGGCCAGCGCCAGCCGAACAGATCGGCCGCCGCCTGGCACGCCGCCGTGATGCCGCTGGCGCCGCTGAATGCCATCAGGATCCAGGTGCCGATCGACATCGGCGACGTGCGCCGGAAGATGCGCAGCATGTTGTAGAAGCGCTGCGGCGTGCGCAGGTCGTAGATCAGCAGCGGCGCGCCCACGACCGGTGCGAGCAGCGACAGATAGCGTCCGCGCCGCACCATCCCACGGGCGCGGCGCATCCCGGAGAGGTCGGCGAGGCTTGCCAGAAGCTGCGCGGCTCCGGCGAGGCCCGCGAGGAAGATGTAGCCGCCCACCACGCTGGTCTCGAACGGCGCCTGGTTGAGCTGTGGACGGCCGTAATAGGTGCCGTCATAGCGGCGTGCGGCATCGGCGGCGTCCGGCATGATCGCTCCCTTCAGGCGCGGCGCGCGAACAAAGCGAGGGCAGCGAGTGCCAGGCTTGCGACAGTCGCGAGGCCCGCGGTCAGGCTCGGCGTCACGCGGTTCGCCGGTCGCGTCGGCGCGCGCGGCAGGTTGTAGGTCTCCGGCTCCTCGGTGAGCAGGAAGAACGCGTTGAGGTGGCCGATCCCACCGGTGGCACCCGGCCCGTCCGGCGTGCCGTAGAGATAGGCGGAGTTCACCCCCAGCCGGTGCAACTCGGCGACCCGCTGCTCGGCGCGCGCGTGCAGATCGGGCAACTCGCCGAAGGCGATCGAATCGGTGGGGCAGGATTTCGCGCAGGCCGGCTCCAGCCCGCCCTTCAGCCGATCGTAGCAGAGCGTGCATTTGTGCGCCTTGCCGTCGTCCGGGCTGAGATCGACGACGCCGAACGGGCAGGCGGGCACGCAATAGCCGCAGCCGTTGCAGATGTCCTGCTGCACGACGACGGTATCGAACTCGGTCTTGAACAGCGCGCCGGTCGGGCACGCCTCCAGGCACGGCGCGTTGTGGCAGTGCTTGCACACGTCGCTCATCATCAGCCAGCCGCTCTGGAACGGCCGCATCTCGGTCGGCCGGTCGGCGACCTGCTCGACGAAGGTGACGTGGCGCCAGGTGTTGGCGGAGAGACGGCCGGTATTGTCGTAACTCTGCCCGGTCAGGCCGAGACGATCGGCGGGCAAATTGTTCCACTCCTTGCACGCGACCTCGCACGCCTTGCAGCCGATGCAGAGCGTGGTGTCGGTGAAGAAGCCATAGGCGCGGCCGGGGCGGATGCGCACGCCGGCGGTGAGTTCCGCCTCGTCGGCGATCGGTGCCGAGAACTCGGCCTCGGCGTAGTCGAGCACGCGCCGGCTGAGCGGCAAGCCGCCGTCGGTCATTGCGCGGTCCTTTCCGGAAGACGCTCGATCCGATGCGCCACCATCGCGATCACCCCCTTGCCCGGCTTGAACCGGACGCGAACATGCGCCCGGTCGCGCTGCAATTGCGGCAGTTGATCAGGCTCGGCGGCGGCGGCGTGCGCGAGGATGAACAGCTGGCATTCGCCGCCGTCGGACTGCATCAGGAACCGCCCCTCCTGCACGAGGGTCACGATGCCATCCACGCTTCTCATGCCGGCCCCCTTGCCGCCCGGCGGAACGCCTGAGCCAGCGGGTCGGTTGCATCGCGGGCGTGGCGGCTTGCCCGATCGCGTCATCCGTCCGACGATGCGCGTCCATTCCGGAGGCCACGATGCATTACGATCCGCCGCCGCACATCACCCAGCACTGGCAGCTCCGCAAGCCGGCGACCCGTGGCCGGCGTGGCATGGTGGTCAGCCAATCCCGCGACGCGGCACTGGCCGGGGTCGCGGTGCTGGATGCCGGCGGCAACGCGATCGACGCCGCGGTTGCGACCGCGCTGGCGCTGGCGACCTTGGAGCCGTGGAACTCGGGGCTGGGCGGCATCGGCTTCGCGCTGGTTCACCGGGCCGGTGAGCGCCGCGCGCAGGTGGTGGATTTCGGTCCTCGCGCGCCCGCTGGCCTCGATCCGTCCCGGTTCCGGCTGACCGGGCAGATGAAGCAGGACCTGTTCGCTTGGCCGGAGGTGGAGGGCGACGCCAATATCCACGGCCCGCTTTCCTTCGTGATCCCCTCGGCGCCGGCGGGGCTTGCCTGCCTGCACGAACGCTGGGGGAAGCTGCCGTTGGCGGAGGTGATCGCCCCGGCGCTGGCGCTGGCCCGGCGCGGGCTGTCGGCCGACTGGTACACCACGCTGAAGATCGCGAACTCCGCCGCCGTGCTGCGACTCTATCCGGAGAGTGCCCGCATCTACCTGCGCGACGGCCTGCCGCCGGTGGCACCCTATAAGGGGGTGCCGGGCTTCTTCACTCTCGGCCATCTGCCGGAGACGCTGGAGCGTCTGGCGCGTCATGGCTTGCGCGATTTCTATGAAGGCGAGACCGCTTCCTTGATCGCTGCGGATGTGCGTGCGTTGGGGGGCGTGCTCGCGGCCCAGGATTTGCGCGGCTGCCAGGCAAGCGTTCGCGAGGCCGATGAGGTGTCTTGGCGGGGGCGCACGCTGCAACTGGCCGGCGGGCTCACCGCGGCACCCACGCTCGCGCGCGTGCTGGCGCTAATGCGCGATGCGCCGTACGGGACCCGCCCCGATGCGGCCTGGTACTCAGTGCTCGTGCGCGCGATGCAGCAGGCTTATGCCGAGCGGCTCGCGGGTCTGGGCGATACCGAGCCGAAGGCGGCCGAGAGCTGCACCACCCATCTCACCGCCTGCGATGAGGCAGGAACGATGGTCGCGGTGACCACGACGCTGCTGTCCTCGATGGGCAGCCGGGTGGTGCTGCCGCAATCGGGCGTGCTGATGAACAACGGCGTGATGTGGTTCGATCCCCGCGCCGGCCAGCCGAACTCGATGGCGCCGGGGAAGCGGCCGCTCACCAACATGCTGCCGATCATCCTGCGCGAAGGCGATACCCCGGTGTTGGCCGGCGGCGCTTCGGGCGGGCGGCGCATCCTGGCCGCGGTGTTCCAGGTGATGACCTGCGTTGCCGATTTCGGCCTGACCTTGGAGGAGGCGGCACACCATCCCCGCATCGACGTCTCCGGCCCCGATGCCGTGAGCGCCGATCGTAACCTGCCCGAGGACGTGATCGCGACGCTGCGCGCGGCCGGTCCGATCGAGATCGTCGATCGCGACGTGCTGCCGATCAACTTCGCCTGCCCGAACGTGATCATCCGCCGCGACGGCGGGTGTCAGGGGATCAGTGACGTGGCCTCGCCCTGGTCGGCGGCGGTGGCGCAGGCATAACGGCCGTGCATCTGCGGGCGATCGGCCGGCTGCACACGCCGTTCCGCACGCTCGCCGAGTGCCCGCGCAACGGCCGTAAGCCCGCTCCGCCGCCGCTCTGCGAGGCGGAGGTGTTTTCCGAGTTTGTGCCAGGACTGCGCAGCCTGGGCGGATTCTCGCACCTGATCCTGCTCTACTGGCTGGATCAGGTGCGTGCGCCGGAACTGGTGTTCACGCCGCCTTTCGACGACCAGCCGCGCGGCCTGTTCGCCACCCGCGCGCCGCACCGGCCCAACCCGATCGGGCTTTCCGTCGTCGCCTTCGACCGGTTCGCGGCACCCAACCGGCTGGTCGTGCGTTACCTCGACTGTATCGACGGGACGCCGCTGCTCGACATCAAGCCCTATTTGCCGAGCGTCGATGCCGAGCCGGCGGCGTCGATGGGCTGGCTCGCCGCCAATGCGGGCCGGCGTTACACAGCGGAGGAGCGCGGATGACGATCTACACCGGCCCGGTTTTCGAGATGGCACGCGCGCAGTTCACCGTCATTGCCGATCACATCGGCATTCCCGCCGACGAGTGCCAACGCATCCTCTATCCCAAGCGCGCGGTGACGGTCTCGTGCCCGATCCATCGCGATGACGGCAGCCTCGCGGTGTTCGAGGGCTATCGGGTGCAGCACCATCTGACCCTTGGTCCGACCAAGGGAGGCACGCGGTTTTCGCGCAACCTCGATATCGGCGAGGTGGCAGCGCTGGCGATCTGGATGAGCTGGAAATGCGCGCTCGCCGGACTGCCCTATGGCGGCGCCAAGGGCGGCGTGGCCGTCGATCCGCGCGCGCTGTCGGCGCGCGAACTCGAATCGGTCTCGCGCCGCTACATGCAGGAGATGATCCCCTTCGTCGGCCCGCATACCGACGTGATGGCGCCCGACATGGGCACCAACGAGCAGGTGATGGCGTGGTTCATGGATACCTATTCCATGTATCAGGGCCGGACCGTGACCGAGATCGTCACCGGCAAGCCGGTCGCGTCGGGCGGCACGCTCGGCCGGCGCGAGGCGACCGGGCGCGGCGTCGTCTATCTCACCGAGCGCGCGATGCGGCGGCTCGACATCCCGATGTCGGGAGCGACCGCGATCGTGCAGGGCTTCGGCAACGTGGGGTCCGTGACGGCGCTGGAGCTGGCGAAGCGGGGCGTGCGTGTGATCGGCATCAGCGATCATTCGGCCTGCTATTTCGACGCGCGTGGCCTTGATGTTCCGGCGCTGGATCGGCATGTCGCGAACACGGGCCTGCTTGCCGGCTTCTCGCAAGAGCTGCTGTTCGATCCGGAGGCGCTGCTGGTGCAGCCATGCGACGTGCTGGTGCCGGCGGCGATGGAGCGCGTCATCGACCACAAGAACGCGGCGCGCCTGCGCTGCCGTGTGCTGGCAGAGGGCGCCAACGGCCCGACCACGCCGGACGCCGACCGCATCCTGGACGCGCGCCGCGACGACATCTTCGTCATTCCCGACATTCTGTGCAATGCCGGTGGCGTGATCGTAAGCTATTTCGAGTGGGTGCAGGATTTGCAGCAATTCTTCTGGGAGGAGGCGGAGGTGATGCAGCGGCTCAATCACGTGCTGGAGCGCGCTTTCGTCCAGGTGATGCGCCGCGCCGAGCACGACGGCGTGCCGCACCGAACGGCGGCGATGGCGATCGGGGTGGAGAAGGTGCGCAACGCCAAGAACGTGCGCGGATTGTTCCCATGAGCGCCGAGCCAGAGCCGCGCGCGAAGCTCGATTGCCTGCGCTGCCCCAGCCTGTGCTGCAAGGTGGCCGGCTATGTGCAGGTCAGCGACTACGACATTCGGCGGCTCGCGAAATTTCTGGGCCTCACCCCGCGCGCCTTCGAGGCGAAGCACATCGTCGAGCGCACGCGGGCCGGCAAGCGGCGCATCAAGGCGGAGTTCGAAACCTGCCAGTTCCTCGATGGCAAGCGCCGCTGCACGGTGTACGAGGCGCGTCCGAAGGATTGCCGAGGCTATGTGTGCTGGGAGGCGGTGGATCCGACGCTGCACCGGATCGCGCAGTTCTTGCAGACGCCGATCGTGGCGCAGCAGGAGAGCGAGGTGAGCGACCGCCGCCCAAAAAGGCGGAACACCTGAAAAATGGGGTCTGGGGCCTCAAGGCCCCAGCGGGGTCAAGGGGCGGAGCCCCCGCCTTGCGTGCGGTCAGTGCAGGTCGAGGCGCGGGTCGAGCGCGTCGCGCAAGCCATCGCCCAGGAAGTTGAAGCTGGTCACGGCGAGCGTGATCGCGAGGCCGGGGATGATCGCCAGCCAGGGCGCGCTGGTGAGGTATTCCTGCGCGTTCTCCAGCATGTTGCCCCAGCTCGGCACCGGTGGCTGAATGCCGTATCCAAGAAAGCTGATGTAGCTCTCAAGCAGGATGGCACGCGCCACGTTCAGCGTCGCCGCCACCACGATCGGGGCGATGGCGTTCGGGATCAGCTCGCGGAAAATGATGTAGGCGTCGGATGCGCCGAGAGCGACCACCGCCACCGCGAAGTCGCGCTCGCGCAGGGATCGCATTTGCGCCTCGACGATGCGCGCGACCTCCATCCAGGCGGTCGCGGCGATGATGAGCGTGATGCTGGCCAGAGTCGGGTTGACGAACGCCGCCAGCGCCAGCAGCAGGAAGATCGAGGGGAAGCACAGCACCGCGTCCACCAGCCGCATCAGCACGGTGCCGACCCAACCGCCATAATACCCGGCGACCGCGCCGATCACGGTGCCGACCACGGTGCTGATCGCCATCGCCGCGAATCCGACCGTCAGCGACACGCGCCCCGCCGTCAGCAGCCGCGCCAGCAGGTCGCGGCCCAACTGGTCGGTGCCGAGGGCGTGCGGCCCGGCCAAAGGTGGCGCGAAGCGGTGGATGATGTCGATGTAGGTGTCGGTATAGGGGATCAGGCCGGGGCCGAACGCGCAGGCCAGGATCAGCAGCACGATCGCGACGGCGCCGAACAGCGCCAGCCGGTGGCGCATGAAGCGGCGCAGCGCGCGATTGCGGCTGCGCGCCGCCGGGGCGGCGAGGGTGCGGACCGCCGCGTCCATCAGTCGAGCCGGATGCGCGGATCGGCGAGCGCATAGCAGAGATCGGCGAGCAGATTGCCGAGCAGCACCAGCACCGCCGAGAACATCAGGATGCCCATTACCGAAGGGTAGTCGCGATAGCCGATGGAATCGAGGAACATTCGTCCCATCCCCGGCCAGGTGAACACCGTCTCCGTCACCAGGGCTCCCGAAAGCAGGGTCGGCAGTTGCAGCCCGGCGATCGTGATCATCGGCAGCAGCGCGTTGCGCACCGCGTGGTGCGTCAGGATCACGCGTTCGGGCAGACCCTTGGCGCGCGCCGTGCGGATGTAGTCTTGGTTGATCACCTCCAGCATCGAGGAGCGCATGTAGCGGCTCCAGATCGCGATCGTGACCAGCGCCAGGACCATCGCGGGCGCGATCAGGTGGTGGAGGTAGTCGAGAAACGAACCGTTTCCGATCGTGTAGAGGTTGCCGGGCGGCAGCCAGCCGAGTTCGACGGAAAAGACGTAGATCGTCACCAGTCCGAACCAGAAGGTGGGGATCGAGAGCGCGATCATCGCGCCGATCGTGGCGAGGTAGTCGAAGGCCGAGTAGCGGCGGATCGCCCCCAGAATGCCGATCCAGGTGCCGCCCAGGACGGCGATCAGGGTGGAGCTGACCATCAGTTCGAGCGTCGCCCCCAAATGGCTCGCGATGATGCCCAGCACCGGCTGCTGGTCGCGGTAGGAGCGGCCCCAGTCGCCGCCCAGCATCTGCACGAGCCAGTGCCAGTATTGCAGCGGCAGCGGTGCATCGAGGCCCATCTGGTGCGCGATCCGCGCCAGGTCGGCCGAGCTCATGCCGGGGATGTTGGCGAACTGCGCCAGCGGCCCGCCCGGCGCGAGGTGGAGGATCCCGAAGCCGATCATCGAGACCAGCCAGAGCAGGATCAGGCTTTGACCGAGCCGCCGGAGCAGGTATCTGATCATGTCCCCATGATCGCCGCCGCCGCCCCGTCCTCGCAAGATCATCTGCTCGACGTGCGGGCCTTGCGCAAATGGTATCCCGTGGGGTCCGGCTTCGCGGGCGGGCGGCGCGAAACTTTGAAGGCGGTGGACGGCGTCAGCTTCGGCATCGCGCGCGGCGAGGTGCTGGCCCTGGTGGGCGAAAGCGGCTCCGGCAAGACCACGGTGGGGCGCACCATCCTGCGGCTCATTCAGCCCACGGCGGGCGAAATCCGCTTCGAGGGGCGCGACATCACGCGGCTGTCGCGCCGCGCGTTGCGGCCGGTGCGGGCGCGGATGCAGCTCGTGTTCCAGGACCCGTTCGCGTCGCTCAATCCGCGCATGAGCGTGGGCCGCATCGTCGCCTCGCCGTTGCTGATCCACGGCCGCGGCGATGCGCAGTCGCGGCGCCAAGAGGTCGCCGAAGCATTGGAGATGGTGGGCCTGGCGCCGCGTTTCGCCGAACGCTATCCGCACGAGTTCTCGGGCGGCCAGCGGCAGCGCATCGGGATCGCGCGGGCACTGATCCTGCGCCCCGCGTTCCTGGTCGCCGACGAGCCGGTCTCTGCACTCGACGTGTCGGTGCAGGCGCAGGTGGTGAACCTGCTGCTGGAGCTGCGCGCGCGGCTCGGGCTGACGATCCTGTTCATCGCGCACGATCTCGCCGTGGTCGGCCACATCTCGGACCGCGTGGCGGTGATGTATCTCGGCCGCATCGTCGAGTTGGCACCTACGCGGGCGCTGTTCGAGGCGCCGCTGCACCCCTATACGGAGGCGCTGTTCTCGGCGGCCCCGATCCCGGATCCGGCGGCGCGGCGGACGCGGATCATTCTGGCGGGCGACATGCCGAGCCCGATCAATCCGCCCTCGGGCTGCGTCTTTCGCACCCGCTGCCGCTACGCGCTGCCCGCCTGCGCCGAGGCAGAGCCCGAATTGCGCAGGATGGCACCAGGACATTTCAAGGCCTGCATCCGCGACGACCTCGCGTTGCAGGCATCGGCATGACTGAGGTGCGTGCGGCCCGATCGGAGGACGGGCCGGCGATCGCCCGGCTGCTGCACAATCTGCATTCCGACATCGCACCCGAGGCGGTGAGCGAGCGGATCGCGAGCCTGATGGCGACCGGCGCCGATCCGGTGTTCGTCGCCTGCGAGGGTGGGCGGGTGCGCGGTGTGCTCGCGCTGCATCTGATGCGCATGCTGCACCTGGCCGGTCGGATCGCGCGGATTACGGCGCTGTCGGTTGCCGAGGACGCGCGACGCCAAGGCGTTGGCCGACGCCTGATCGCGCACGCGGCGGCGTTCGCGGAACGCGAAGGGTGCGCGACGCTGGAGTTGACGACCGGGCTCGACCGCGACGACGCACACGCATTCTACCATAGCGTCGGTTTCGGGGCAACATCGTTGCGGTTTCGACGGCGCCTCGCGCCTACAGCGCCAGCGGATACGGCTCCGGCTTAGTCCCGTCGGTGAAACGCGAGAAGCGGAACGGTGTGGGATCGACAACCGGCCCGTCGCCCGTGACCAGATCGGCGACCAGCCGTCCCGCGCCGGGGCCGATGCCGAAGCCGTGGCCGGAGAAGCCGGTTGCGATGAAGAAGCCGGGCACCGCCTCGATCGGCGAGATCACCGGGATCACGTCCGGTGTCACGTCGATCATCCCGGCCCAGCGCTCGGCCACCTTCACGTCGCGGAACACCGGGAAGGTTTCGGCGATATTCTTCTGCGCCGCGTCGAGGATCGGCTGGTACGGCTCCGGGTCGAGCGTGCGCACCTGCTCGAACGGCGACGGCGCATCCAGCGCCCATCGTCGCGGGGTGCGGAACTCCTGCCAACTCCGCGCCGTCACCCGGTAGCGCAGCTTCTGTGATTTCAGCCGCGCCGCTGGAATGAATTCGCGCGCGAAGCGGAGCGTGTCGGGCACGATCTCTGCCACGCTCTCGCCGGATTGCGAGATGTTGTAGCCGCCATCCATCCGCTTGCGAAATCCCCAGCCATTTGCCGCGGCGGAAATCTCCGGCCCGCCCTCAAGCGGCTCGGTGCGCATCACCGAGGCTCGCACCTTCAATTGCGGCAGCCGCACGCCGAGCGATCCCGCGAACAAGCTCGACCACGCGCCGCCCGCTAGCACCACGGAATTGCAGGCGATGCGGCCCCGCTCCGTCACCACGCCGCCGACGCGTCCGCCGCCGGTCTCGATCCCGCGCACCGCGCAGTTGGTCAGCACATGCGCGCCATGCCGTCGCGCGCCTTCGGCGATCGCGGGCGCCGCCTTCTGCGGCTCCGCCTTGCCATCGCTCGGCGTCAGCATGGCACCCGCCCAGGTTTTGGTGCCGCCGGGGATCAGCTCGGCTGCCTCGGTGCCGCTGAGCATCCGGCTGTCCAACTGATAGAGGCGCGCCTGCTCCAGCCACGCCTCGTGCTGTTCCATGCTGGGGCGGTCGGCAAAAAAATAGGCGATGCCGCTGACGCGGAAGCCGGTCTCGCCCTGGACCTCCTGGTTCATCTCGCCCCATAGGCGCAGGCTTTCGATGATCAGCGGAATCTCACGTGGATCGCGTTTCATCTTGCGGACCCAGCCCCAGTTGCGGCTGGACTGCTCGCCGGCGATGTGCCCCTTCTCGCACAACGCCACCGATACGCCTTTCTTTGCCAGATAGAGTGCCGCGGAGGTGCCGATGATGCCGCCGCCGATGATCACCACATCGACGCGAGCGGGAAGGGTTTCGTCCGAGCGGACGGGATCGACGCGTGGTGCCATACGGCAACCGTGCGACCGATGCGCAGGCCTGTCAAACCGTTCAGCCTGCAATGTTCGCAACGCCGCACCTCGCTGCTAGAAGAGGCGCATGGACGCATCCCCGACCTCGATGACCGGCTTCGGCCGTGCCGCCGGCGAGCAGGACCAGCTCGGCTGGGCGTGGGAGTTGCGCAGCGTGAACGCGCGCGGCCTCGATCTGCGCCTGCGTCTGCCGCCCGGCTTCGATGCGCTGGAACCGACGCTGCGCGAGGCGGCCGGCCGACACGTCAAGCGCGGCAGCCTGGCCGCGAACCTGACCGTTCGGCGGGCCGCCGGTGCCGTGCTCGCGGTGGACGAGGCGGCGCTGGCCGATTTGCTGCGGATCGCGCTGGATGTCGCCCGCCGCATCCCCAATGCGTCGCCGCCCCGCGTCGAGTCGCTGCTCGCCATTCCGGGCGTGCTGCGCAGCGTGGCACCGGGGGAGGAGGGCGTGGGCGACCACGGCCCGGCGGTCCTGCGCGGCTTCGAGGACGCGTTGGCAGCACTTGTCGCCATGCGCCGCGCCGAGGGCGCGCGGCTTGCCGTCGTGCTCGCCGGCCTGCTCGACGAGATCACGATCCTGCACGCGACCGCGACCGCCGAGGCCGCGGACCAGCCCGGCTTGCAGCGCGCTCGAATGCTGGAGAGCGTGCAGGCGCTGCTGCGCGAAGCGGTGCCGGCGCTGCCCGAGGAGCGGATCGCGCAAGAGGTGGCGTTGCTCGCCGCGCGCTCCGACTTACGCGAGGAGCTTGACCGTCTGGCGAGCCACATCGCGGCGGCCCGCGCGCTGCTTGCGGAGACTGCGCCGATCGGCCGCCGGTTCGATTTCCTGGTGCAGGAATTCGCCCGCGAGGCCAACACGCTGTGCAGCAAGTCCGCCTCCGCCGCGCTGACCGCGACCGGGCTGCGGCTGAAGGCGGCGATCGAGCAGCTTCGCGAGCAGGTGCAGAACATTGAGTGAACGGCGCGGGCTTTGCCTCGTCCTCGCCGCCCCGTCCGGTGCCGGCAAGAGTACCGATCGCGCGCCGGCTGCTGGCGACCGAGCCGGAGCTCGTGCTCTCGGTTAGCGTCACCACGCGCGCACCGCGCGCGGGCGAGCAGGATGGCGTGGACTACTTCTTCCGCAGCCGCGCCGCGTTCGAGGCCATGATCGCGGCCGGCGAGCTGCTCGAATGGGCCGACGTGTTCGGCCGCCGCTACGGCACGCCGCGGGCGCCGGTGATCAGCGCCCTCGATGCCGGGCGCGACGTCCTGTTCGACATCGACTGGCAGGGCCATCGCCAGTTGCGCGATGGCCTGCCGGCGGACGTGGTGGGCGTGTTCATCCTGCCGCCATCGCTGCCGGAGGTGGAGACACGCCTGCGCGCCCGCGGTGATTCGGCCGAGGAGATCGCGCGCCGCATCACCAGTCCCGCCGCCCGCGCCGAGATCGCGCACTGGGCGGATTTCGGCCATGTCGTCGTCAACCGCGCGCTGGACCAGGCGGTCGATGACGTGCGCTGCGTGTTGCACGCCGCCCGTCTCGCGACCGCGCGCCAGACCTCGATCACGGACCTCGTCGCGGAGCTCTCGCGGGATCGCGCGTGAGCGGCCTGTTCGCAATCATCGTGCCATAGTAAGACGCGCCAGGAGGTCGAACTCGGCGATGCTCAGCGTTTCCGCGCGGCGCTCGGGCGCGATTCCGGCACGCGCGAGCAAACCCGCCCCGCCCAGCGGTCGCAGCGATGCGCGCAGCATTTTTCGACGCTGCCCGAATGCCGCGGCGGTCAATCGCTCCATCGCGGCGAACAGCGCCGGCGGCGGCTGCCCGGAGTGCGGCACCAGCCCGACGACCGCCAACTCCACCTTCGGCGGCGGCACGAACGCATCCGGCGGCAGGCGCATCAGCAATGCCGCGGCACAGGTCCATTGCGCGAGCACGGAGAGCCGTCCATAGGCGGCGCTACGGGGCGCCGCGACGATGCGTTCGGCGACCTCCCGCTGGAACATCAGCGTCAGCCGCTCGAACGAGGCAGCCTCGCGCAGCCAGCCGACCAGAAGCGGGGTCGCGACGTTGTACGGCAGGTTGGCGACGATCTGGCGCGGCGGCGGCGCGAGCGACGGCAGATCGAGACCGCGCGCGTCGGCGGCGATCACGCGCAGCCGGCCGTGATGCGAGGCCGCAAGCTCCTCGATCGCGGCCACCGCGCGCGGATCGATTTCGATCGCGATCACTTGCGCGGCGGCGCTCGCGAGCAGCGCGCGCGTCAGCCCGCCCGGTCCCGGACCCACCTCGACCACGCTGCGCCCGGCAAGCGGTTCGGCCAATCTTGCGATGCGGGCGAGCAGGTTGCCGTCGAGCAGAAAGTGCTGGGCGAGCGAGCGTCGTGCGCCCAGCCCGTGCCGCGCGATGACCTCGCGCAGCGGCGGCGCGTCAGACGCCGCGCTGATCGATCACCGCCCGCCGCTGCAGGTCGCGCAGCAAGGCGCGCGAGGCAAGTTCGGCGCGCTGGTCGAGTATTTGGTTAGCGATCTGCTGGCGCGACAGCGCGGCGATGTTCTTGACATCCTTTGAGCACAGGATCACGACCGCGACCCCGTCGCGCGCGATCAGCGGCTGCGAGGCGTGGTCGGTTTGCAGGCCGGCAAGGACCGCGCGGAACGCAGGCGGCTTGACGTTTTCGAGCACGACGGGGCCGGGATCGGCCGGCTTCTTGTCACCGAGCGCTGCGTTCTGCGCCTGCATCTCGTCGCAGCTATGCACGCTCGTCGAAATCTGCTGCGCCTTGGTCAGTGCCTGCCGCTGCTGGGCGGTGGGTGCCGCGGGGTCGAGCAGCGAGGTGAAGGGCACGAATGCCTGCCGTAGCGACAGCACGGTTCCCATATCCCGGCCCATCGTCCGCTTGCCCAGCATCGAGATGATCACATAGCCGCCCGCGACCCGGATCGGATCGCTGATCGCGCCCTCGGGCATCTGTTCGGCAATGCTCGCCACCTGCGGGTCGAGCTGGTTGGCGCGCACCCATCCAAGATCGCCGCCCTCCAACGCGTTCTGGCTCTGGCTGAACTGTGCCGCCACCACCGGGAACGGCGCGCCGTTACGCAGCTCGTTGATCACCGTGCTGGCGAACCGGTCAGCGTCCGCCGCGTGCGCAGGCTGATCGACCGCGATGAAGATCTCGGCCACGTGATATTCGGGCTTGCCCTGTTGGGCCTTGTCGAGACGGATCCGGTCGTCGATCTCCGCCGGGGTAATCTTTGCCGCGTCGCCCAGCTTCTCGCGTAGCACGCGTACCCAGCCGATCTGCACTCGTGCCTCATCGACGAGCGTTTGCAACGTGACGCCGTGGGCCTCCAGCCGGGCCCTCAGGGCGCCTGGCGGCATGTTGTTGCGCTGCTCGACACCGGCAATTCCCTTTGCGATTTCGTCATCCGAAACGACGATCTTGCGCTTCTTGATCTCCTGCAGCCGCAGCTTTTCGTCGATGAGCTGGCGCAGGATTTGCGGACGCAGCCGCGCGAGCACCTCCGGCGTCAGCGGGATCCCGGTCGAGAGCGCGAACAGCCGCCCGCGCGCAGCGATATCCTGCTGCGTGATCGCGTCGCCGTTGACCACCGCCACGATACTGTCGCTCTGGGCGCGAGCCGCCGGCACGCAGGGCCAGACCAGCAGGGTGGCGAACAGCAAAGCCAGGAGCCGGGGCTGGAGCAGGGGCCGGAGCAGGGGGATGCGCATGAGCGAGCCTCGTGTCATCAGAAGGCGTTGAAGCCGACTTGTCCCACGGTCTTGAAGGTAAGCGAGAACAGGACGGTCGTGGCACCGGTGTCGCCGTTGAAGTTGGTGTAGCGGCGATAGGCGCTGACGTCGAAGATGAAGCACTCGTTCTCGAACGTGCCGCGAAGCCCCGCGAGCACCATCTTGTCGTGCGTCAGGTCGCGCCGTGCGTAGGCAGAAACCTTCCACGGCCCGGTCTGCGTCGAGGCGCCGAGCGTGATCTCGTCGCGCGGCACGAAATACGCTGCCGGCGGCGGTCCGGGGTTCTGGAAGAGAAAATAGGGATCGACGTTGCTGTAGATGTAGCCGCCGTTGAGGCGGAAGATCGGATGTCCGACACTCGCCACGGCGTCTGCGAAGTCGACGTTGAAGTTTTGGTTATTAAAGCGCCAGCGGCTGGTGACATCGACCCAGCTCGACGGCGAGTAGCTGACCCGCGCCACCACGTCCGAAACATGGTTGTTCAGTCCGGACTTGGGCGGGAAGATGTCCTCCTCGTTCTGCACGCGGTAGGACTGTCCCACCAGCCCGTCGAGCGTCGAGCCGCCGAAATACCAGGCGCCGTGCATCGCGACCGCGGCCCGCGTGCCACCCTCCAGCCGGTCGAGGCCGTTGAAGCGGTTGATGGCGAACAGATTGGCATCGGAGAAGTCGAAGGCGAGGCTGTCCTCGTTGGGATATTTTAAGTTTTGCGTGCTCCCCACGTTGGGGCTGACAAGAATCTGCGCGATCGGCTCGATGAGCTGGCTGCCCAGGCTGCCGGCATCGCGCACGAATGGCCAGTTCAGCTTCACGCCCGCGGTCGGCAGCGCGCGCGCCGTTTCGGTCGAGCTGTCGGGCGCGAAATTGGGCTGCTCGTCGAACTTGTTCGCCACATAGGCCGCCGTATCGACGTGCAGGATCAGCTTCCACAGATCGCCGAGCGCCCCGGTGAACGGCCGCTCCCAGTTCATCCGCGCGGCGACGCGCTGGGTGTTCGTGCCGACGTCGCGCAGCACGTTGAAGGCACTGAAGTCAAGCGAGAACCGGCCGCCGAGCGGATCGGGCTTGCCGAAGAAGCTGTATTCATAACGCGGCAGCACGGTCGGAAGCAGGTTCTGCGTGACGCTCAGATTGAGCGCCTGATAGGCGCGCGCGTCCAGCCGCGAATAGGCGCCCTCGCCGAAGCCCTCCAGGTACACCTGGCTGGTGAGCACGTTGGGGCTGACGTTCTTGACCCGGAAATCGCGCAGGTAGTTGGCCGAGCTGGCACGCTCGATGTCGAAGCCGTAGCGCCAGGTGTCGTTCAGGCTGAACTGGCCGTTGGCGAAGATGTCGGCCTGCGCGGTTCCTTCGTCATGCGCGAGCGAGCCGTCGATCGACATCACGCCGTCATTGAAGCGGCGGCGGTATTTCAGATCGAGCGCCTGCGCCGTCGTGCCGAGCGTGGGCGTGATCGTGACGTCCGACTGGCCGTCGAGCACCCAGTAGTATGGCACGGATGCGAACGCGCCGATGTGCTTCGATGACCCGAACGAGGGCACCAGGAAGCCGCTCGCCCGCTTCACCGATGGGTCGGCGTGCCAAAAATACGGAAAGTAGGCGACCGGAAAGCCATAGATGTCGAGCCAGACGTTGCGATACTCGATCCGCTTGTGCTCGACGTCCTGGGTTGCGGTGTTGGCGCGCAGTTCCCAGAGCGGCGCCTCCTCGGGGTGCTTGGCGCAGAGATTGCAGGTGGAATAGACCGCTTGCGCCATCTCGTTGATCTCGCCGCCGGTGCGGCGCGCGCCGTTGGCGACCAGCTTTCCGTTCTCGGCCAGGATCGCTCCCATCCCCTTCGGTCACGGCGTCGCGCATTCCCTGCGTCAGCTCCGCGTACTGCGAGGACAGCACCTGCCCGTCCGGCTCGACAAGCGAAACGTGGCCGGTCGCGGCAACGACATTGGTGTTGCGGTCGAACACGATCTTGTCGGCGAGCAGCACGTGATCGTTCTGCCACGCCTGCACATGACCCTCGGCGGTGACCAGCCCGCGCGCGCGGTCATAGACCACGCGGTCGGCGACGAAGGTCACCGGCTGTTGCGACGAGACCGGCTGACCGCCGCCGGTTCCGGACAGCGCCGCGAACTGCGCGCGCCCGCGCGAGCCGGTCAGCGCCAGCGAAGCCGTCGCGAGCAGCACGATCAGCAGCGCCCGGCGCACGCCCTAGCCATCCTCGAGATGCAACAGCAGGGCCACCGCGAGCAGCAGCCCCGAGAGGGCCGGTGCCCAGGCCGCGAGCGACGGCGGCAAGCTGCCGCTCTGGCCGAACTCCTCGGCGATCTTGGAGACGACGAACAGCGCGAACCCGGCCGCGACCCCGCTGCCGATCATCCGCACCACGCCGCCGCGCCGTGCCGGGCGCATCGAAAACCCCGCCGAGACAAGGGCCATCGTGCCGGCCAGCAGCGGCAGCGCGAGCAACGCCTGGAAGTGCAGCTCGTGCCGGATCGCCGAGAAGCCCGAGCGCTGCAGCAGCCGGATGAAGCCGGGCAGCACCCAGACCGACAGCGTGTCGGGCGAGGCGAAGCTGTCCTGCACGCGACCGACCGTGAGGTCGGTCGGCAGATCGACCGTGGTGGGGGCGGAGGGCAGATGGTCGGGCGTCACCGTCTGCGCCTGCTGCAATTGCCACTGGCCGTGCGCGAGGAGGGCGCGCTGCGCCTGGATGCGCGAGAGCAGGCGGTCGTGGTCGTCGAGGCGGAACACGCTCACGTCGGTTGCGACCAGCCGCCGGTGGTTCACGCTAACATCCTGCGCGTGCAGGATGGCGACCCCGCGCGGCACGATCTGGCGGTCCGACTGCCGCAGCCAAAGCTGCCCCCCGGCGAGCGAGAGCGGGCCGGAGCCGGCCCTGAGATAGCTGCCGTCCAGCGCCTCGGCACGCGCCATCATCGCCGAGGAGAGCGGGCTGACGGCGCCGGTCGCGAACGCGCCGAGCAGCACGGCAGCCGCCACCGGCCCGGCGAGGAACTGCCAGGCGGATACGCCCGCGGCCCGCGCCACGATCAGCTCCGAGGAGCGGGTAAGTCGCCAGAAGGCGAGAATGCCGCCCAGCAGGATGGCGAAGGGCAGGATCTCCATCCCCGTATAGGGCAGGCGCAGGGCCGCGATCTCCGAGACCAGGCCGAAACCGACGTCCGGGCGCGTGGCCGCGCGGCGCAGCAGCTCGATGAAGTCGAACAGCGACACCAGCCCCGCGAGTGCCGCAAGCATCGCCAGCACCGCCAGCAGGAACACCCGGGTGACGTAGAGCGAGAGCGTGGCGGTGATGCGCACCGGTCAGGCCGTCCGCATGCCCAGGACCGATTGCCGGGCTGATCGCCGGCCACGCCGGGCTCGCAGCATTGCCGCGGCTACCAGCCCCGGCAGGATCGCTTCGAGATAGATCAGCGGGATCAGCGACGGCACGCGGGCCGCGAGGTTCTGCACCGCAAGCTCCAGCGCCAGCAGCGCGACCACTGCGCCCACCGCCGTCAATGGCCGCACCAGTCCGCCGTGGCGGCGGAAGGTGCCGCTCAGCACCGCCACCAGCGCGATCAGCGCGAACGAGGCGTCGCTGAGCGGTGTCGCCAGCCGCCGGTGCGCCTCCACCTTGAACTTGCCGATGTCGCGCGGATTGGTGACGAACGCCGCCGGGTGGAGCAACTCGGGAAGCGACATCTCCGAGGCGTCGCGGTAGCGCTGCGGCCCGTTGCTGCCCGATTCCGACAGGTCGATCACGTTCTGCGCGAAGGTGAGCACGTCGAGCCGGCCGGTCTGGCGGTCGATCTGCTCGCGTGAGCCGTTCTGCAGCAGCACGCGCGGTCCGGCAGGGCTGCTCATCAGCCGCCCCGACTGCGCCAGGATGGTGGCGTGTGCGTTCTGCTGGCGCGCATCATCGACCAGGATGCCGTGCAACGTGCCGTCAGGGTCCTTGCGCCGGACATACACGGTGAGCTGGTCCGAGATCGGCGTGAACACGCCCTCCTGCAGCAGGAAGGCGGCCATGCGATTGCGGATCTCGAATTCGAAGTCCCGGAAGGCGCTGAAACTCGCCGGCACGACCCAGATGTTGAGCGCGTAGCAGGCAAGGACCGCGAGTGTCGCCAGCGTCAGCGCCGGGCGGGCGAGGGCGAGGTTGGACAGGCCCGCCGCGCGCATCACCGTGAGCTCGCGGTCGCCGGCGAGCCGCTGATAGACGAACTGCACCACGACGAAGGTCGTGATCGGCAGGATCACGGCGACGAAGTTGGGCACCAGCAACCCGGTCAATTCGAGGAACACCTGGGCCGAGAGGCCACGGTCGATCACGAGTTGCACGAAGCGCAGCGACTGGGTGAGCCAGATCAGCGCCACCAGCCCGCACGTGGTCGCGATCAGCGCCAACAGGAGCTGTCGGAACACGTAGCGGTCAAGGCGGGTGATCAGCGGTCGCGCCATGCCGTATCCTACCGTCCCGCCCCCCGGCGACGAAAGCCGCGCCTCGCCGCCGCACTTCGCCTCGGCAACGGCCCTCAGCCTTCGGCGACCGCCGGCAGAGCCTGCGGCGCCGCTGCGGGCGGGACCAGCACCGCCGTGGCCGGCGTGGTCCAGGTGATCCGGCCGGGCACATGACAGACTGGACAGGCCGGGTGCCACGTGGCCTGAATGGCACCGCACGCCTCGCAGCGCCAGACCGGATCGGAGTCGGCGGCGGCGGCGTGGCGCAGCGCGTCGCGGGCGGCCCCGCCTCCGGGCGCCTCGGCCTCGGCGACGTCGGCCAGCAGCGTCCAGACCCGGCGCTGATTCAGACCCGCCGCGCGTGCCGCTTCGGCATGGCGCCGCGCCTCGCCGGTCAGGCCCGCCTCCAGCGAGGCGCGTGCCAGCAGCAGGTGGCTTTCGGGGTGGGTGGGGTTGCCGGCTGCGAGCTTCTCGGCCGCCTTCATCCGAGCCAGCGGGTCGGAAACGGACGCCAGCGCAAATTCGGCGAGGTCAGGCTGCGGCCGCGCTTCCCAGGCGCGGCGGATCACGTCCTGGGCGCGGCCTTCCCGCCCCGCCTCGCGCAGCCGCCGGGCGTATGCGATCGCCGCCGGCGCCAGTGTGGCGTCGGCGGCGAAGGCCTGGCGGGCGAGCTTCCGCGCGGCGTCCTCGTCCGGCTCGGCGTCGGCGGCGGCGGTCGCGATGGCGGCGAGCGGCCCACCCGGCGCGGAGAGGGCCATCGCCTGCTTCCAGTCGCCGGCCCGGATGGCGAGCTGGGTGCGCTCGCTGCGCAGCCAGAGCGAGCCGGGATGCGCCGCCTCCGCCCGGCCCGCAAGCTCGGCCGCGACCGGCCAGTCCTCGCGCGCGATCGCTTGGCGCAGCAGCCCGCGCAGGCCGAGGAAGGGCGCATCTTGACGCTCCGCAAGCAGGCGATAGAGGGTTTCGGCTTCCCCCTCCCGGCCCAGACGGCGGGCCAACTCGGCCGCGAGCAGCAGCGTCTGTGGCGTGTCTCCGAGCAGGCGCCGGGCACGCGCCGAATCGCGCCGCGCCTCGCCGCTCTCGCCGGCGGCCAATGCCAGCAAGGTGCGCGTGACCGCGGCATCCCCGAGCCGCCGCGCCCGCGCCGCCCGCACCCGCCGCAATCGCCGCGGCAGCCGCAACAGCCCAAGGATCAGCCGCAGCAGGGCCAGCAGCACCACCACCAGCACCACCAGCGCCAGCACGGCGATCGGCGTCGTGGTCTGCACGGTCAGATTGCCGATCTGCGCCGTGAAATGCCCCGGAAGGCCGGCGACCCACCAGGCCACCCCGATGATGATGGCAGCGAGCACCACGAAAGCGATGACACGGCGCATCAGGCGTGGGCCTGCATCTGGGCGATAGCGGCGCGTGCGGCCAGCAGCGCACGAGCCTGGGCGAGCCAATCGCCCATCGCCAATGCCGCCGGCCCTTGCAGCTTGGCAAGCTCCACCACCGCGCCGGCCAGGTCCCCCGCGTCCAACGCCGTTTGGGCGGCGGCGAGCGGGCCGGAGGCGGGATTGCCGACCACGACCTGATTGCCCTGCCGCACCGTCACCACGTTCCGCACCCGCGCCCACATGCGCGACAGCAGCGACTTGTCCGCGACGTCCGGCCGGCTCGCCTCGGCTGCAGCGCGGGCAGCGGCGGGGAAGGAGAGACGCAGCGCCGAGAGCGTCGGCGGCGGTGTCGCGGCATAGCGCGCGAGCGCCGGTGGTGCGTCCGGGATCGTGCCGATCGGCGCGCCGGCATCGAGGGCCGCGGCGGCGGCTTGGAGCCGGGCCAGCCGCTCGATCCCCGCGGCACCGGCTTGCAGCGTCGCGACCTCGTGATTGATGGTGGCAAGATCGGCCGCGCGTGTCTGCGCGGTCTGCTCCAGCCCATCCACGCGCTTGCCGAGGGCCGCCGTGCTGGCCTGCGTCCGGGCGAGTGTATCGCCCTGGGCGCCGAGTTGCTTGCCGAGGGCCGCCGTGCTGCCCTCCTTCTGCGCGAGCGCGTCGATCCGCGCTCCTAGCGCCGACACGTCAGCCTTCGTCGCCATATCGGCGGGCGGCGCCGGGGTCGGTGCCGGGCGATGTTCGAGCGCGGTCAGCCGCGCCTCAACCGGCCCGAGATCGACCGGGTTAGGCGGCGCCGGAGGCTTGCGGGCGGCCAGGGCCGTGACCCGCTGATCGAGCGCTCGCACCTCGGTCGCCATCGCCGCGACCTGGCGATCGAGTGCCGCGAGCGCCTGCGTCTGCGCCGGGTTGGGAGGTGGGGCGGGCGGGTTGCGCCACAGCCAGGCGATTGCGGCGGCGAGGACGAGGAAGCCGATCACCCCGAGCACGGGGCCGGCCACAGAGCGGCGCCGCGGGGGCAGCGCGGGTGCCGCGGGCGGGGGTCCCTCAGGCGGGGGTGCGGCGGGCGCGGCCCCGGCTTCGATCGGCTCGGCTCCGGATGCCGCGATCGGGTCGGGCGTCGGTTCGGCGGGGTCTTGCGCAGCGGTCATAGCAGGGCCAGCAACTCGTCCTGGTTGGGCCGCCGCGCCACGCGGAGCGCGCGCCACGGCAGGGATTGCAACGGCTCCGCAGCAGCCGAGCTGATCGCCAGCCCTGCCACCGTGGCGAGCGAGGCGTGCAGCGAGGCAGGCAGGCAGCGGACGAAGGCCCGTGCGGTTTCGGCAGAAAAGAACAGCGCGGCGACCGTCCCCCCCTCTCGCAAGGCGCGTGCCGCATCGGGTGGCAGACGCGCGGCCGCGACCGAGACATACACGCACCGGGTCAGCACGCGAAAGCCGCCGCGGCGGAGCATCGCCGACAGCGGAACACCCTGGCCGCAGCCGCAGGCGAGCAGCAGGGGGCGGGCGGCGGGATTGCAGCGCCGGGCTGCCAGATCGGCCAGCGCCGCGGCGTCGCCGCCGGCGCTGGAGACATCGGTGAAGCCGGCGGCGCAGGCGCGGGCGGCGGTGGCATCGCCGACGGCCAGCACCGCGACACTGTGCAGCGCCGGCGGCAGCGCCGGGATCGCGTTGCCGCTGGTCAGCAGGATTGCCTGGATCGCGTCCGGCCGCGGTAGCGTGGCCGCGAGGACGCGGGTGCGCAGCAGCGGAGCGATCACCGGCGCGAAGCCGCGTGCCGCGAGCCGGGAAGCCGTCTCCGAGGCGCCTGGCTCGGGCCGTGTCACGATCACCGCCGGGGAGCTGCCCGCAGCGGTCAGTGCTGCGTCTCGCCGGCCGCGTCGCCCAAATCGGCGAAATCGAGACCGGCGTAAAGTTCGGCGAGCGGCACCGCGATGCCGATTTCCGGCATCGCGAGCACATCGGCATCGGCCAGCACGTGACCGGTCCAGTCATCGCCGTTGCGCGCGAACACCGTGGCGCCGATGCGGTCCTGCTCCAGCATCACGTAGCGCTGCACCGAGGGCGTGTCGCGGTATTCTCGGTTGTTGACGATGCGATCGGTATCGCCGGTGCTCTCGCTCAGCACCTCGAAGATCACCACCGGATCGCGCACCACTTTTGCATCGCGCGGCACGGGCGTGCAGACCACGAAGGCGTCCGGGTAGCGGATCGAGCCGGCGACCTCGATCTTCAGGTGACTGCCGAAGACTTGGCAGCGGTGGCCGCGAAGGCGACTGTCGAGGGCGGACAGGAGATTGCGTTGGATCGCAGAGTGGCCCGCGGTTCCGCCGACCATGGCGTGAGGCGCCAAACCGTCGAACTCGAAGCGCAGCTCCTGCCGCTCCTCCCAGGCGAGGAACTCGGCAAGCGTCATCGGTCGGCGCAGAGCCACGTTCATGGCACGATCCTAGTCCGTCGCGCCGCCCGCGACAAACCGTTCCAGCCAATGGGTCGTGTAGTCGCCCGCCTGGAATGCAGGCGTGTCAACAATTCGCTGATGCAGCGGTAGCGTGGTCTTGATCCCGACGATCGCGAACTCCTCGATCGCGCGCCGCAGCCGCGCGATGGCGTCGGCACGGGTCGGCGCTTGGACGATCAGCTTGGCGATCAGGCTGTCGTAGTAGGGTGGCACCCGATAGCCGGCATAGAGCGCGCTATCGACCCGCACGCCCGGGCCGCCGGGCACGTGGAACGCCGTCACCCGGCCCGGCGTCGGCAGGAACGTCTCGGGGTCTTCGGCGGTGATGCGGCATTCGATCGCATGGCCGCGGAAGCGGATGTCGGACTGTACGACGCCGAGCCGCTCGCCGGCGGCGATGCGGATCTGCTCGCGCACCAGATCGACGTCGCAGACCATCTCGGTCACCGGATGCTCGACCTGCAGCCGTGTGTTCATCTCGATGAATGCGAACTGCCCGTCCTGATAAAGGAATTCGAGCGTCCCGGCATTGCGGTAGCCGAGCCGGCGGAGCGCTCCGGTCACGGTCTCGCCCAGCCGGTCGCGCGATGCGACATCGAGCGCGGGCGAGCCGGCCTCCTCCACCACCTTCTGATGCCGGCGTTGCAGGCTGCAGTCGCGCTCCCCGAAATGCACCACCTCGCCGTGTGCGTCGGCCAGCACTTGCAGCTCGATGTGCCGGGGCCGATCGAGATAGCGCTCGATATAGACGGCATCATCGCCGAACACGGAGCGCCCCTCGGCCCGCGCCATCCGCCACGCCTCCTCCAGCGCCGCGGGCTCCGCTGCGACCTTCATTCCGCGTCCGCCGCCGCCCGCCGCGGCTTTCACCAGCACCGGGAAGCCGATCCGCCGCGCCACCCGCTCGGCCTCGTCCAGATTGCCAACGGCGCCGTCGGAGCCCGGCACCAGCGGCACGCCGAGCGAGGCCATCGCCCGCCGCGCTGCCACCTTGTCGCCCATCATGCGGATGTGCTCGGGGGAGGGGCCGATGAAGGTCAGCCCGTGCGCTTCGACCATCTCGGCGAAGCCGGCATTCTCGGAGAGGAAACCGTAGCCGGGATGGATCGCGTCCGCACCGGTGACGATCGCGGCCGAGATGATCGCCGCCTTGTTCAGATAGCTCTCGCGCGGCGAGGGCGGTCCGATGCACACGCTCTCGTCGGCGAGCCGCACCCACATGCCGTCGGCGTCCGCGGTCGAATGGACGGCGACGCTCGGGATGCACAGCTCGCGGCAGGCGCGCTGCACCCTGAGCGCGATCTCGCCGCGGTTCGCGATCAGTATCTTGTCGAACACGCTACTCGATGATCATCAGCGGCTCGCCGTACTCGACCGGCGTGCCGGAGCCGACCATGATCCGCGTCACCGTGCCCGCGCGCGGCGCCTTGATCTGGTTGAACGTCTTCATTGCCTCGATCAGCAGCACGGTCTGGCCCGCGGCGACCGACTGGCCGAGCATGACATAGGGCGGCGCGCTCGGCTCGGCGCCGAGATAGGCGACGCCCACCATCGGGCTCAGCACCGCGCCGGGATGGGCCGCCTCGTCATCGGGGCCAAGCGGCTCGGCCGGCGCGAGCGCGGCGGCGGCCGGGGTGACAGGCGAGCCCGCGACGCTCGCATGAACCGGCGCAAGCGCGCGCGCGACCCGGATGCGGCTGTCCTTCTCCGCGACCTCGATCTCGGTCAGCCCGGTCTCGATCAGGATCTCGGCGAGTGCCCGGATGCTCTCGGGATCGAACGGCGGACGGCTCACCGCGTCTCTCCCGCGATCAAATCGGCCATCGCGGTCAGCGCCAGCGCGTAGCCACGGATGCCCAGGCCGCAGATCACGCCCACTGCCGCCCGGGAGACGTAGGAGTGCTGCCGGAAGGCCTCGCGGGCGTGGATATTCGTCACGTGGACCTCGATCACCGGCAGCTCGACGGCGAGCAGGGCATCCATCAGCGCGATCGAGGTGGTGGTGTAGCCGGCCGGATTTATCACGATGCCGGCCGCCGTGCCCCGGCATTCCTGCACCCACGAGACCAGCTCGCCCTCGCCGTTGGTCTGGCGGAAGTCGATCGCGAGACCGAGCTGTTCGGCGCAGTCGGCGCACAGCGCCTCGACGTCATCGAGCGTCGCCGCGCCATAGAGTTCCGGCTGGCGCAAGCCGAGCATGTTCATGTTTGGGCCGTTGAGCACGGCAATCAGGGGCGGCGGCATGGCGCGCGGCCTAGCATGGCCGGCCGCGCCGGTCCAAGTCTCTCGACGCAGGCCCCTCGACGCGCGCGGGCCGAGACATCGGCCTAGAAAGAAACCGGCCTGGCGCAGCTGTCATCGCGAGCCGCCGCTGGGCGGCGTGGCGATCCAGGCGGGAGGCACGGAGCGGCCCGCCTGGATCGCCACGGCGCTCCGCGCCTCGCGATGACGATGCCACGGTTTCATGCCCAGCGGGTCGGCAACGCCGGTCGCCTCCATCGCGACATGGGTGCACGCCCCGATGCCAGCCACTCCGACAAGGCCAGCAGATCGGTGGTCGTGGTCTTGAACGTGCGGACCTCGCGCTTGACCGTGCCGTTCGTCATTTGGCGCACGCAGGCGACCACCGTCTCCCCCGCTTTCGCGGGGGCAGGCTCTTGTGGATGTCGAGGCCGGCGCAGTGCGGGTAGAGAACTTCCATGTCATCCTCCTGGCGCGCCGCCGGCGTGGGACGTCCGTCAGACGAACTCTAGAAGCCGTGCTCCGGAGCCGTCGCCGGCTCGTGGCACAATCAGGGGTGCTCAGACGTCCCAGATCCAACTCAGAAACGGGCTCGCGCGCACCAAGGAAACACCGATCTCGCTGCCGACGACGCTGACGCATGATACAACCAACGAGCCACCGTTTCATGCCCAGCGGGTCGGCAACGCCGGTGGCGAACTCAGAAGAGGGCGGATCAGGGGTGTCGCCCCTCGACGCGCGCGGGGCCGAGACCCATACTGGGACCATGCTGGAATTGACGCTGAACGGCGAGAGCCGGCAGCTTGCCGCGCCGGTCACGCTTGCCCAGTTGCTGGACAGTCTGGGCCTGGACCGGCGCAAGGTGGCAGTGGAGCGGAACCGGGAGATCGTGCCCCGCTCGCAGTACCAGGCGACCTGGCTCGCCACCGGGGACGCGCTGGAGATCGTGCACTTCATCGGCGGAGGCTGAACATGGATGGATCACAGGGCGCGCTCGCGGCTGCCGACGATGTCTGGACGGTGGCGGGACGGAGTTTCCGCTCACGGCTGGTCGTTGGCACCGGCAAGTACAAGAGCCTCGAGGAGACCGCGGCCGCGATCGAGGCGTCGGGGGCCGAGATCGTAACGGTCGCGGTCCGGCGGGTCAATCTCTCGGACCCGAAGGCACCGATGTTGCAGGATTTCGTCGATCCGAAGCGGTTCACCTATCTGCCCAACACCGCCGGCTGCCACACCGCCGAGGACGCGGTGCGAACACTGCGGCTGGCGCGCGAGGCAGGCGGCTGGAACCTGGTGAAGCTCGAGGTGCTGGGGCCGCCGCCGTACCTCTATCCCGACATGGCCGCGACCTACGAGGCGACCGAGGCGCTGCTGCGCGACGGGTTCGAGGTGATGGTCTATTGCGCTGACGATCCGGTGGCGGCGAAGCGGCTAGAGGCGATGGGCTGTGCTGCGATCATGCCGCTAGGTGCGCCGATCGGCTCGGGCCTGGGCATCCAGAATCCGGCCATGATTTCCATTATGATCGAACAGGCGGGGGTGCCGGTGCTGGTGGATGCCGGAGTGGGCACGGCGTCGGACGCGGCGATCGCGATGGAACTCGGCTGCGACGCTGTGCTGCTGAACTCGGGGATCGCGCACGCGCGCGACCCGGTGCGGATGGCGCAAGCGATGAAGGCGGCGGTGGCGGCGGGGCGGCTGGCGCATCTCGCGGGCCGGATGCCGCGCAAGATGGGAGCGGACCCGTCGAGCCCGCTGACGGGGTTAATCCGGCGGTAAGAGTTTCGTGCCCAGCGGGTCGACGCCGGTGGCGAACCTGAGCGGCGAAGAACAGGGCAGGATCAGGCTCCGTGAGGCCCAAGAACAGGGGCGGATCAGGCTCATCGCCGGCCTGAGAACAGGGTTTTATCAGGCTCGCCGCTCCTGAGAACAGGGTTTTATCAGGCTCGCAGCCTGTGGGTGGCTCCGGGGTCTTCCCGCCGGCTCGCTCGCCATCGCACCGTCCTCCTCCGCCATATGGGCCTCGATCTTGGTCAACAGCTCGAAACTCGCGTCAGCTCGCGCATCGCCGGCACCAGCTCCGCCCGCGCCGGCCACGATTCCGATGTTATGTCTAACATTCGCAATCGACGGTTGTGAACATACATAACACAACCCCAGTGTTGACCTCCCCCTCGCCATGCTCGGCGAAGGCTGCCTTCGCCGACCATGACGGTGGGGATGAGCCGCCGCGATGAGCCGATATTTCCGGCGATTGATGTAATATAACAGGGATCTGGGGCTGACGGCCCCAGCGGGGTCGAGGGGCGGAGCCCCCGCCTTCACGCCGCCCCGCGCACCTCGCCGCGCCCGAACCGGAAATCGAGGTTGCAGAACTCGCATGTCATGGTGATGGTGCCGTCGACCGCCATGTGATCGAGATCCTCGGTCGGGAACCGCTCCAGGATGCCGGAGAGCCGCGCGCGCGAGCAGCGGCAGCCATAGGCGAGCGCGCGCGAGCGGTCGGCCGCGACGCCCTCGGTATGGAACAGGCGATAGAGCAGGCGCTCGGGCGGCAGCGCGTCGTCGAGCAGCTCGGTATCGGTGATGGTGCCGGCGAGTGCCGTGGCGGTGCGCCAGCTCTCGTCTTGCGCGGCGGCATCGAGCGTGGGGGCGATGCCGCCCTTGCCGGCGACGCGCTCCAGGATCAGCGCGCCGGCGCGCCAGCCGGCCGGCGTCTGCGCCGAGGCGAGGCGGACCGAGTACCGCAGTTGCTCGCTGGTTTCGAAATAGTGCAGCGCCATCTCCGCCAGGCTGCCGCCGGCGATCGCGACGATGCCCTGGTGGCGCTCCATCTCCGGCCCCTGATCGACCGTGAATGCGAGATAGCCGCTGCCCAGCAGCAGGCCGGCCGCGGGATCGGGGCCAGTGCGGAGCAGGGCGTCGAGCTTCTCCGGGTTGGCGCGGGCGTAGCCTCGCAGCGCGCCGCTCTCGGTGCAGTCGGCGAGCAGCATGGAGACCGGGCCGTCGCCCTTGGCCTGCAGGCCGAACGAGCCGCGGAACTTGAGCGCGCCCGCGAGCCCGGCGGCGAGTGCCAGGGCCTGCCCGGCGAGGGCCGTGACTGCGGGGTGGTTGTCATGGCGCGTCAGCAGTGCGTCGGCGAGCGGGCCGAGCCGCACCAGCCGCCCGCGCACCGGCTTGTGCGGCAGGTAGAACGGGGTGATCCCACGCGGCACGACGAGGTCGGGCACGGCCGGCCGGCCGGTGTCCAGGAAGGCGGGAGAGGAGGGCATCGCGGCTAGATAGGCAGTGGCAAGCGGGGCGGCTACCGTGGGCTGCCATGCGGAATGCGGTCACCATCCGGCCGGCCGAGCCAGCCGACGCGGCGGCTTTGGCGGCGCTGATCCGGGCTGCGTTTGCCGCGCAGCCGGTGGAGGCCGATCCGCCGCCGTCCGCCCTGGGCGAGACGGCGGAGAGCGTCGCGCGGCAGATCGCGGCGGGCGGCGGCGCGGTTGCCGAATGGTGCGGGCGGCTGCTGGGCGGGGTGCTGTGGGCGGAGCGGGACGCGGCACTCCATGTCGCCCGGCTGTCGGTCGCGCACGATGCCCGGCGGAAGGGCGTTGGGCGGGCGCTGATGGCGGCGGCAGAGACGGCGGCGCGAGCGCGCGGCCTCCGCCGGCTGACGCTGGGCACGCGGCTGGCGCTCGCCGGCAACCGCGCGATCTTCGCCGCATGCGGCTTCGTCGAGACGGTGCAGCACGCGCATCCGGGCTACGCGGCGCCGACCTGGGTGGAGATGGAGAAGCGGCTCTGATCGCCGCTCAGAACCAGTTCGCCTTGTCCACGATGTTGCGCATCGGGCCGCCCGTGGCGAAGGCGAGCGCGTTGTCGCGGATGATCGCGTAGCGGCGCTCGTTCAAATAGGGGCCGTACCCCGCCATGTGCGGCGTGATCAGCACGTTCGGCATCAGCCACAGCGGATGCTCCGGCGGCAGCGGCTCGGTCTCGAACACGTCGAGCGCCGCACCGGCGATCTCGCCGGCGCGCAACGCTGCGACCAGATCGTCGAGCCGCGTCGTCATGCCGCGGCCGATGTTGATGAAGAACGCCGATCGCTTCATGCGGCGGAATTTCGCCCGGTCGAAGAAACCCTCGGTCGCCGGCGTGTGCGGCACCGTCAGCACCACGAAGTCGGCGCGCGGCAGCAGCGCATCCAGCGCGTCGGGCGGATGCAGCTCGGCGACGCCCGCCGGTCGATCGGTGCGGCGCGCGTCGGTCGCGAGCACCGTCATGCCGAACGCCGCCGCGACACGTGCTGTCTCGGTGCCGATGCCGCCCAGGCCCACGATCAGCATTTTGCTGTCGGGCAGATGTACGACACCCTCGTCCTCGGGCGGCTTGGACCACTCGGCGCGAAGCTGCTGCGGGATGTAGCGGTGCAGCCCGCGCGCGAAGGCGAGCACGAACGCCATGATGTGCGCGGCGATGTGGTCGTTGAAGATCTCGCGAAAATTCGTGGCGACCAGCGGATGATCGACCAGCGCGCGATGATAGAAGCCGGCCGGCGGTGCCGCCTGCGGTGCTTGCAGCCAGCGCAGATGCCGCGCGCGCGCGAGCAACTCGGGCGAGAGCGTGCCGAACACCGCGTCGGCCTCGGCGATCGCGGCTTCGGCGTCCGCCGGAGTGTCGGCCACGCGCACCCGTGCCTCCGGCACGTCGGCGGCAAGGCGCGCAGCCCAGTTGCGGGTGATCGCGGTCTGCGGCGGCAGGAACACAAACGAAAAGCTCATGGCGGCGCTCCCGGTGCCAGATGGCAGGCGACATAGTGGCCCGGTGCAGCCGCCGCCAGCACCGGCTCCTGCTCGCGGCAACGCGGCATCGCGAGCGGGCAGCGTGTGTGGAAGCGGCAGCCGGGCGGCGGCGCGAGCGCGCTCGGGATGTCGCCCGAGAGCCGTGCGCGGCGGGCACGGGCGGCGGTGCGCGCCCGGGGATCGGCGATCGGGACCGCGGCGATCAGGGCCTGCGTGTAGGGGTGCAGCGGCGTCGCGTAGAGGGCGCGCTTTTCCGCGACCTCGGCGATGCGGCCGAGATACATCACCGCGACCCGATCGGCGATGTGCTTGACCACCGCGAGGTCGTGGCTGATGAACAGATAGGTCAGCCCCAGCTCCGCCTGCAAATCCTGGAGCAAGGTCACGATCTGCGCTTGCACCGAAACATCGAGCGCCGAGACCGGCTCGTCGCAGACGATGAATTTCGGCCGGAGCGCGATTGCGCGTGCGATGCCGAGGCGCTGGCGCTGGCCCCCGGAAAATTCGTGCGGGAAGCGCGCCGCGGCACCCGCCGGCAGCCCGACCATCGCCAGCAGGCCGGCGACCTGACGGCGGGCGGCGGCATCGGAACGGGCACCGTGGATCAGCAGCGGCTCCATCACGATGGCCTCGGCCGACATGCGCGGGTTGAGCGCCCCGAACGGGTCCTGGAAGATGATCTGCATCCCGCGCCGCGTCTCGCGAAGGCGGCGGCCGCCGAGCGTGGTGATCTCGGCGCCGTCGAAGATGATTTGTCCGGCGCTGGGTGCCACCAGGCGGATCAGCATTCGCCCGAGCGTGGATTTGCCGCAGCCGGATTCGCCGACCAGGCCGAGCGTTTCGCCCGCTGCGATCGCGAGCGAGACATCATCGACCGCCCGCACCACGCCGCCCGGCCGGCGCGTAAGCCCGCGGGCGCGCAAGGGAAAGTGCTTGGCGAGCCCGATCGCCTCGACCAGCGGCGTCACGCCGCAATCAGCTCCGCGGCGCGGATGCAGGCAGCGCGGTGGCCGGGTTCCATCGGCTGCAAGGCGGGAAGTGCTGCGTTGCAGGCGGCGATCGCGTGATCGCAGCGCGGCGCAAAGCGGCAGCCCGGCGGCCGGCGTCCCGGCTCGGGCAGCGTGCCGGGGATCGCGGCGAGGCGGGTGCGCGACTGCTCGATCGTGGGGACGCAGGCGAGCAGGCCCTGCGTGTAGGGATGGGAGGGCCGCGCGAACAGGCGGCCGACCGGCGCCTCCTCCACCACGCGGCCGGCGTACATGACCAGCACGCGGTCGGCGGTCTCGGCGACCACACCCATGTTGTGGGTGATGATCAGCAGCGCCATGCCGAGCTGCGCCCGCAGATCGAGCAGCAGGTCGAGGATCTGTGCCTGGATCGTGACGTCGAGCGCCGTCGTGGGTTCATCGGCGATCAGCAGGCGGGGGCGGCAGGCGAGTGCGATCGCGATCATCACCCGCTGCCGCTGGCCGCCTGAAAGCTGGTGCGGGTAGTCGTGCAGCCGGCGTGCGGCGGAGGGAATCCCGACCTTTTCCAGCATCTGGACCGCCCTGTCGCGCTGCGCGCGCGTGCCGATGCGCTCATGGGCGCGCACCGTCTCCATGATCTGCTCGCCGATGGTGAACAGCGGATTGAGCGAGGTCATCGGCTCCTGGAACACCATCGCGATGCCAGGGCCGCGGATGCGCCGCAGCCGCGTCTCCGGCATTCCGATCAGTTCCTGCCCCGCGAAGCGCACGCGGCCGGCGGCGACGCGCGCGGGCGGCTGCGGCAGCAGGCCCATGATGGTGAGCGCGGTCACGCTCTTGCCGCTGCCGGATTCGCCGACGATGCCGAGGACCTCGCCGGGCTCAAGCGAGAACGACACCTCCTCGACCGCATTCACCTCGCCGCGCTCGGTCGCGAACGCGGTGGTGAGGCCAGCGATTTCGAGCAGGCTCATTGCTGGATGCGTAGCCTGGGATCGAGCACGTCGCGCAGGCCGTCGCCGAGCAGGTTGAGGCCGAGCACGGTTACCATGAGCGCGGCCCCGGGGATCGTGATGATCCAGGGCGCATCGACCATGTATTGCCGGCCCTCGGCCATGATGTTGCCCCAGGTGGGCGTGGGCGGCACCGCGCCGAGGCCGAGGAAAGAAAGCGTCGCTTCCGCCAGCACCGCGTAGGCGAACAGGAAGCTGAGCTGCACGATCAGCGGCGCCATCGCGTTCGGCATGATGTGGCGGCGCAGGATGCGCCAGTGCCCGGCGCCGGCCGCGACCGCCGCCTGCACGTATTCCATCTCCCGCAGCACGATTACGGACGCGCGCACGATGCGCGCGGTTCGCGGAATATACACGATCGAGAGCGCCAGGATCACGTCGGCGACCGACGGCCCGAGGATCGCGGTGACGCCGATCGCGAGCAGGATCGCGGGGAAGGCCATCAGCGCGTCGTTGACGCGCATCAGGATGTTGTCCACGCGTCGGAAATACCCGGCGACCGCGCCGACGAGGGTGCCGAAGAGGGCGTTGAGCACGACGACGGAGAGGCCGATCTCGACGGAGAGCTGTGCACCCCACACCACGCGCGACCACAGGCTGCGGCCGAAATTGTCGGTGCCGAACCAGTGCTGCGGGCTTGGCGGCAGGAAGCGGTTGCGCATCACCAGCCGGTTCGGATTGGCGCCCGCGATCAGCGGTGCGAGGGCGGCGACCGCCAGGATCACCAGCGTCAACGCGAGGCCGGTGACGAACAGGCGATGGTGGAGCAGCCGGCGCAGCGTGATCGCGGCCATGCGGAAGCGGCGGTGACGGGGCGCTTCCTCGATCGGGTCGTCGGGCAGGACGTCACGCGGATTCATAGCGCACCCGCGGATCGAGCACCGCATAGCAGAGATCGACGCCGATATTCACCAGCACCAGCAGCGAGGTCACGATCAGCAGGCCGCCCTGCACCATCGGGTAGTCGCGGTTCAGCACCGCCTCGGTCAGCAACTGGCCGATGCCGGGAATGGAGAACAGCGTCTCGGTGACGACCGAGCCAGAGATCAGCAGCGAGACGATGATGCCGATGATGGTGACGACCGGGATCAGCGCGTTGGCGAGCGCGTGCTTGAACACGACCTGCCGGCGGGGCAGGCCCTTGGCACGCGCGGTGCGGATATAGTCCTGCCGCAGCACTTCCAGCATGGTCGAGCGGGTGATGCGCGCGAGCAGGCCCATCTGCAGCAACGCGAGCGAGATCGCCGGCATGGTCGAGGTGCGCAGCCAGCCGATCGGGTCCGTGGTGAGCGGCACGTAGCCGCCGGTCGGCAGCCAGCCCAGCTTGACCGCGAACAGCAGGATCATCAGCAGCCCGATCCAGAAATTGGGCACCGAGATGCCGAACATCGAAACCACCATCGCACCCTGATCGACCGCGGTATTGTGCCGCAGCGCCGCGATGATGCCGCCCACCATGCCGACCGCGAGCGTGATGACCAGCGCGTAGGCCGAGAGCAGCAAGGTCACCGGCAGCCGCTCCAGCGTCGCCTGCAACACCGGCTGGCCGAGCAGGATGGAGCGGCCGAGATTGCCGTGCGCAAGATTGACGTACCAGCGCACGAGCTGGGTCAGCAGCGGCTCGTCGAGGCCGAGCTCGTGATGGATCTGCGCGATCATCTGCGGCGTCGCCGATAATCCGGCGATCGCCGCCGCCGGATCGCCGGGCACCAGATGGATCATCGCGAAGGTGATGAGGCTCACGATCACCAGGATCGGCACCGCGCTGCCCAGCCGCCGCAGGACGACGCCGGTCATGACGGCACCTCGGTTACTTCGCGAACCACACGTTCGACATGCGCGGGATGCGGAACGGCACGAAGCCCTTCACGTCCGAACGCACCGCCTGCATCTTGGTATATGACCCGAACGGGACCGCATAAACACGATCGAGCACCAGCTTCTGCATCTTCGCGAACGCGGCCTGCCGGGCCTTGGCACTCGGCGCCTGGTTCATCCGCGTCCAGTCTGCCAGCAGGGCGGGATCGTCCTTGCCGCCCTTCGGCATGTAGACGGCGACGGGCTCGATCAGGTTCTGCATGGTGTCCAGCGCGCCGAGCGAGGTCGGCGTGCCCCAGCCGGTGAAGAAGAAGTTCCAGCCCGGGTTGGGGTGCTGCGCCATCTGCACCGAGGTCGGCCAGTCGGTCACCTTGAGCTGTGCGTTGATGCCGAACGCCTGAAGCTGCTGCTGCATCACCAGGGCCGAGTTGTACATCTGCGTGTAGTCCTTGTCGGTCAGCAGCACGACCGGCTGCCCCTTGTAGCCAGACTTGGCGAGGTACTGCTTCGCGAGCTTGGGGTCGTGCAGATTGTAGGTGCTCTTGCCGGCGTTGGTGTAGTCGGACTGGGTCGGATACTGGAAGCCGACATTGAGCCGATAAGTGCCGTCCGAGGCGGCATCCATGATGTCGTCCATATTCAGCGCCGCCTGCACCGCGCGGCGGAAATCGAGATTGTCGGTGGGCGGGATGGAGGTGTTGGGGATCGCGATCTGGATCCACCAGTTGGGCAGCGGCAGCAGCGTGATGTTCTTGTTCTTCTTGAGGTCGGGGATGGACTTCGCCGGCACGTCCTCCACCCCTTGCAACTCGCCGGTCTGCAGGCCGGCGACGCGGGCGCCTGGCTCGGTCACAATGCGGAAGGTGACGGTGTCGAAGCACGCCTGCTTGTAGCCGCCGAAGCCGGTACGCTCGGTGAAGTGCGGGTTGGGCGTGTAGTTCGGATTGCGCTTCAGCTCCATCGCACTCCCCGGCGTGAATTTCGTCAGCGCCCACGGGCCGGTGCCGATCGCCTTGAGCTGCTGCGGTGGATCGTGCTCCTCCTCGGCGGGCACGATCACGACGGGGACATTGAACGAGCTGAGTTGCAGGATGAAGGTCGGTTGCGGCCGCTTCATGCGGATCACGAAGGTGGACGCGTCGGGTGCTTCCCATCCGGCCACGTTGTCGAACATGCTCCGCAACAGCCCAACCTTGTTATAGCGGTTGAACGAGGCCAGCACGTCGACGGACGTCATCTTCTTGCCGTTCTGGAAGGTGACGCCCGGCCGCAGCTTGAAGGTGTAGGTCAGATGGTCGGGGCTTTCGGGTAGCTGTCGGCGAGATCGAGGATCGGGTTGTTGTGTTCGTCGCGCGTCATCAGCGTCTCGAAGATGTTCATCGCGACATTGCGCGTCGAGATCGTGCCCGACGTCATCTCATCGAGGCTGTTGACGTTCGCCTCCTGGCCGAACACGAAATGGCCGCCGACGTGCGGGCATTTGAAAGGCGTCTCGGCGAATGCTGGAAACGTTCCCAGTGCCAGGCAGGCGGCCACGACCGCTCCAGCCAGATCCGACCTGCGCATCTGTCGCCTCCCAGCGTCCTCGCCTACTTCGTGAACCACACGTTCGACATGCGCGGGATGCGGAACGGCACAAAGCCCTTCACGTCCGAGCGCACCGCCTGCATCTTGGTGATGGCCCCAAACGGGACCGCATAGGCGCGGTCCAGTATCAGCTTCTGCATCGCGACGAACGCCGCCTGACGGGCTTCGGCACTCGGCGCCTGGTTCATCTGGGTCCAGTCCGCGAGCATGGCGGGATCGTCCTTGCCGCCCTTCGGCATGTAGGCGGCGCCGGGCTGGATCATGAACTGCATGGTATCCAGCGCGCCGAGCGCGGGCTGCGTGCCCCAGCCGGTGAAGAAGAAGTTCCAGCCGGTATCGGGACGCTGCGCCATCTGCACCGAGGTCGGCCAGTCGGTCACCTTGAGCCGCGCGTTGATGCCGACCGCCTGGAGCTGCTGCTGCATCACCAGCGCCGAGTTGTACATCTGCGTGTAGTCCTTGTCGGTCAGCAGCACGACCGGCTGTCCCTTGTAGCCGGACTTGGCGAGATACTGCTTCGCGAGCTTGGGATCGTGCAGATTGTAGGTGCTCTTGCCGGCGTCGGTGTAGTCGGGCTGGGTCGGATACTGGAAGCCGACATTGAGCCGATAATTGCCATCCGAGGCGGCATCCATGATGTCGTCCATATTCAGCGCCGCCTGCACCGCGCGGCGGAAATCGAGATTGTCGGTGGGCGGGATAGAGGTGTTCGGGAATCGCGATCTGGATCCACCAGTTGGGCAGCGGCAGCAGGGTGACGTTCTTGTTGTTCTTGAGGGTGGGGATGGATTTCGCCGGCACGTCTTCGACCCCTTGCAACTCGCCGGTCTGCAAGCCTGCGACGCGGGCGCCGGGCTCGGTCACAATGCGGAAGGTGACGGTGTCGAAGCACGCCTGCTTGTAGCCGCCGAAGCCGGTGCGCTCGGTGAAGTGCGGGTTGGGCGTGTAGTTCTGATTGCGCTTCAGTTCCACCGCACTTCCCGGCGTGAACTTCACGAGCTGCCACGGGCCGGTGCCGATCGTCTTGAGCTGCTGCGGCGGGTCGTGCTCCTCCTCGGCGGGCACGATCACGACGGGAATGCTGAACGAGCTGATTTGCAGGATGAAGGTCGGCTGCGGCCGCTTCATGTGGATGACGAAGGTGGACGCGTCGGGCGCCTCCCAGCTCGCCACGTTGTCGAACATGTTCCGCGCCAGTCCGACCTTGTTGTAGCGGTTGAACGAGGCCAGCACGTCGGCGGACGTCATCTTCTTGCCGTTCTGGAACGTGACGCCCGGCCGCAGCTTGAAGGTGTAGGTGAGATGATCGGGGCTTTCGGTGTAGCTGTCGGCGAGATCGACGATCGGGTTGTTGTGCTCGTCGCGCGTCATCAACGTCTCGAAGATGTTCATCGCGACGTTGCGCGTCGAGATCGTGGACGACGTCATCTGGTCGAGGCTGTTGACGTTCGCTTCCTGGCCGAACACGAAATGCCCGCCCACATGCGGGCACTTGAAGGGCGCCGCGGCAACGGCTGGAACCGTGCCCAGTGCCAGGCACGCGGCCGCGACCGCTCCCGCCAAATCCGACCTGCGCATCCGACGCCCCTCCATTTCCACCGAAGCGAGCATAGTCCGGGCGCCTGCCGCCGTGGTCAAGTTCTTGCGGCGGACTTGCCGCAGGCAGTCACGCACGGCCGATCGACCAGGCCCACGAATCCAGTCCCGGCACGTAGGCGGCGGGGGTTTGCTCGGGATTGCGGTTGACCAGCGGGCGCGCGTACAGCGGATGACGCACACTGCGCACTTCGTGCTCGAATGTCGCCAGCACGCGGCCGCTCGCCGGATCGACGATGTTCTTGAACCGCCACTGGTGCTGGTCGCTCTCCTCACTGATCAGCCCGCGCTCCAGCAGCCGCGCGTGCGGGCCGGAGAAATCATGCAGCGTGATCTGAACGTGGGCGCCGTCGAAGGCGGGCAGCGTGCCGCCGGTCTCGCGCAGGATCAGATATTGGTCCGGGCCCACTGCAACCCGCACGTGCCGCCCGTCCTCGCCGGCCTCGGCGCGCGCCCCCAGCATGTCACGGTAGAAGGCGAGGATGCCGGGCGCCGTGCCCTCCGGCACCGCCAGCTCGACATAAGGCATCCCGAGATTGAACGCACCGAAGCAGGGCGCCGGTGCGAAGCAGCGGATGCGATTGCCCCACGGGCAGGTCGCCTCCACGAACTCGGATGTCTCGCGCACCGCGAACCGCGTTTCGGTCAACGCGTTGCGCACCGCCGCGAGCCGGCGCAGCAGCGCCTCCAGATCCGGCACCACGAGCGCGGTATGGCCACCCACAATCTGCGCGCGTCCGGTCGGCAGGTGGAACTGGCTGCGACCGACATTGATCCACATGTTGGTCACACCCGGCATCAAATAGGGGTCGCGCGTCAGCCCCAACCCCATGACGTAGAACAGCGTCGCGAGGTGCTGGTCGGGGACGCGGACGTTGACGTGGCCGAGCTCGACGATGTTGCCGGGATCCTCGAGGGTGCGATCGAAGCCCGGCTTCGCCTCAGCGTCCATCTGCTGCCTCCTCAACCTTGGCTCAGCCTTGGGCGGAATAGCCGCCATCGACCGCGATTGCCGTGCCGGTGACGAAGTCCGACGCGCGGCTGGCGAGGAACACCGCGATCCCGCCCATGTCGTCCGGCGTGCCCCAGCGGGCGGCGGGCGTGCGCGCCAGCACGCGCTCGTGCAGCCCGCTGACCTCGCGCCGCGCCGCGCGCGTGAGGTCGGTATCGATCCAGCCGGGCAGCACGGCGTTGACCTGGATGTTGTCCGGCGCCCAGGCGCTGGCGAGCGCCTTGGTCATTTGCACGATGCCGCCCTTGCTGGCGGCATAGGCGGCGGCGTAGGCGGCGCCGAACAGCGACATCATGCTGCCGATGTTGATGATCTTGCCGCCGCCGGCGCGCTTCATCGCGGGATGCGCCGCCTGGCAGGCGACGAAGGCGCTGGTGAGATTGGTCGTCAGCACCGCGTTCCACTCCTCTAGCGTGCAGTCCTGCGGCGGCTTGCGGACGGTGGTGCCGGCGTTGTTGATCAGGATGTCGAGCCGGCCGAACCGCGCCGCCGCGGTGCCCACCATCTCGCGGCAGGCTTCCGCGTCCGTCAGATCGGCTTCGAGCGCGTGGGCGGCGCGGCCGGACGTGGCGAGTGCGGCGAGGGCCGCGTCGTTTTTCGTGCGATTGCGGCCGGTGATGACGATCTCGGCGCCGGCGTCGGCGAGGGCGGTCGCCATGCCGAGCCCGATGCCGCCATTGCCGCCGGTGACCAGCGCCACCCGCCCGGCGAGGTCGAACAAGGAAGCGGGGGCCGATCCAGTCATGCGTTCTCTCCGCGCCAGATGCCGAGCATAGCCGCATCCCGCCGGGTCGGAAAACGGTGCTGCCGCGGCTAGGATCGCGGCAGGCGGGGAGGGGAGGGGTGCAGGCCGGCCATGCTGACGGGATTCTGGCTCGGCCTGCTGCTGAAGATGGCCATCACCGCCGGCGTCGTGGTCGCCGCCTCGGTGATCGCGGAGCGCACCGGGCCGTTCGTCGCCGGTGTGCTGGCGGCAACCCCGGTCTCGACTGCGCCCGCCTATGCCATGCTTGCCTATGCGCACGATGCCGGCTTCATCGCCCAGAGTGCGCTCGACAGTTTTGCGGGCAACGCCGCGGCGGCGGTGTTCACGGTCGCCTATGTCGTGCTGGCGCCGCGGCTGGCGCTGTTGCCGCGGCTGGCGGGCTGCACGCTGGTGTGGCTGGCGGCGGCGGCGGCGATCCATGCAGTCGTCTGGAGCGTGCCGGGCGCCGTCGTGCTGGTCACGACGACCTTTGCGCTGTGCGTCGCCTTCATGTGGCGGGTGCCGATGGGTGCACCGCGGCCGCGGCGGGGACGGCGCTGGTACGATCTGCCGGGACGTGCGCTGCTGGTGGGCGGCGTGGTCGGCACCGTGGTCAGCGTCAGCCGCGCGATCGGTCCCTCGGCGACCGGCATCGCGACCGTGTTTCCGATCAACATCTCCAGCATGGCGATCGTGATCGACCTGCGGCTGGGGCCGGGGATGTCGGCGGCGACGGTCGCGAGTGCGATGCGGGCGATGACCGGGATGACGTTTGCCTATCTGCTGCTGCACGTGACCGTCGCACCGCTCGGCAAGTGGCCGGCGCTGCTGGTCTGGCTGCTGGCCTGCATCGCCTGGTCGGGCTCGCTGCTGGCCTGGCAAGCGTGGCGGCCGGCCGCCGCCTCGCCTTGACCGGTTTTCCGGCGCCGATATGGTGCCCGCCCGGTCGCGTTGCGGCGCTGCCGTGCGCCGGCGGCGCCCCTCACCGCGCGGCACGCGCCGAATGGAGAACAGCTTGGGCGTCGCCGCCGGCCTGATCCTGCCCGAACCCGCGCCTGCGATGCCGGCCGAGGACGCGCTCGCGGCATTGGTCGCGATCGCCGGCGACGACCTCGACGCCACCAACCGCACCATCGTCGCGCGGATGGCGAGCCCGGTGGAGCTGATCCCGCGCCTCGCCGCCCATCTGGTTGCTGCCGGCGGCAAGCGCCTGCGCCCGCTGCTGACGCTCGCCTCGGCGCGGCTGTGCGGCTATCCGCCCGGTGGCCCGCGCCACGTCCGCCTCGCCGCCTGCGTCGAGTTCATCCACACCGCGACCCTGCTGCACGACGACGTCGTGGACGAGAGCCTGCTTCGCCGCGGCTCGGCCAGCGCCAATGCGGTGTTCGGCAACCAGGCCTCCGTGCTGGTGGGCGACTTCCTGTTCGCCCGCGCCTTCCAGTTGATGGTCGAGGACGGCTCGCTCGACGTGTTGGCGATTCTGTCGCGCGCCGCCGCCACCATCGCCGAGGGCGAGGTGCTGCAACTGGCGACCCAGAACGACCTCTCCACCAGCGAAGCGCGCTACCTCGACGTGATCCGGGGCAAGACCGCCGCCTTGTTTGCCGCCGCCTGCGAGGTGGGCGCGGTGGTCGCCAACCGGCCGGCGGCGGAGCGCGCGGCCCTCGCCGCCTATGGCCACGATCTCGGCATCGCCTTTCAGCTTGTCGATGACGCGCTCGACTACACTGCCGATCAGGCGGCGCTTGGCAAGGCGGTGGGCGACGATTTTCGCGAGGGCAAGATCACCCTGCCGGTGCTCCTGGCCTGTGCGTCCGGGGGGGCCGAGGAGCGCGCCTTCTGGCAGCGCACGATCGAGGCGAGCGAGCAGACCGAGGCCGATCTGCAGCACGCGCTCGACCTGATGCAGCGCTGTGATGCGATCGCGCAGACGCTCGCGCGTGCCGCCGTCTTCGCCGCTGCCGCCAAATCGGCGCTGGTGGTCTTTCCTGCCTCGCCCGCGCGCGCGGCGCTGCTGGACGCGGCCGACTACACCGTGAGCCGCGGCCGCTGAGGAGCCAGTCCCATGATCGACGCCGGAACCGACCAGACCATCGCCGCCATCGAGGCCTGGCGCCCCGAGCTGGAGGCGATCCGCCACCGCATCCACGCCAATCCCGAGACGGCGTTCGAGGAGCACGCGACCGCAGCACTGGTCGCCGGGCGGCTGCGCGAATGGGGGATCGAGGTCGCGGCCGAGGGCATCGCCAAGACCGGGCTGGTGGGGACCGTGCGCGGCCGGCGTCCCGGCAACCGCGCGATCGCGCTGCGTGCCGACATGGACGCGCTGCACATCGCGGAGCAGTCCGACCTGCCCTACCGCTCGCAGGTGCCGGGCAAGATGCACGCTTGCGGCCATGACGGGCACACCACCATGCTGCTGGCCGCGGCGCGCTATCTCGCCGGCCACGCCGACGAGTTCGGCGGCACGGTCCACCTGATCTTCCAGCCGGCCGAGGAGGGCGGGGGCGGCGGCCGCGTGATGATCGAGGAGGGGCTGTTCGAGCGCTTCCCGTGCGACGCAGTCTATGGGATGCACGCGATCCCGGGCATGGACGTCGGCAGTTTCGCCATCCGCCCCGGGCCGATGCTCGCCGCCTCCGATTCCTGGACCGTGACCTTCCGCGGCACCGGCGGGCATGGCTCGGCGCCGCATCGGGGAACCGACCCGACGATGCCGCTCGGATACTTTATCCTCGGCTTGCAGGGCATCATCGGCCGCAGCGTATCGCCGATCGAAACGGCGGTGCTGAGCATCGGCCACATCGCGGGCGGCAGCGCCGGATCGCCCAACGTCATTCCGTCCGAGATCGCGGTGCGCGGCACCGCGCGCAGCTACACGCCGGCGGTGCGCGATGTGCTGGAGCGGCGCCTTGGTGAGCTGGCGACTGCCCTCGCTGCCGCCCAGGGCTGCACCGCCGAGACGGTGTATCAGCGCCGCTATCCGCCGCTCGTGAACCACCCCGAGCAGACCCGCGTGGCCGTCGCCGCGGCCACTGCCACGGCCGGGGCCGCGCAGGTGAACGACGACACTCCGCCGGTCACGGGGGCGGAGGATTTCGCCTTCATGCTCGAGCACCGGCCCGGCGCCTACATCATGATCGGCAACGGCCCTGGCCCGTATGTCCATACGCCGGGCTATGATTTCAACGACGCGATCATCCCGACCGGTGCCGCGTACTGGGTCAATCTCGCGCGGGCGGAGCTCGGCGGCGGCTGATACCGGGCGCCGAATACATTGACGTACTCGGGGTGCGCACATCCCTCGTCATGGTCGGCGAAGACCGCGAAGGCCGAGCATCCACGACTTTGCGGCCGCGACACAGAAGACGTGGATGGTCGGCCTTCCAGGCTGTGTGAAAACTCGCGTCGCGCGGACTCGTCATTCTAGAATCCTCCCTCGATTCGCGGGGGAGTGTGGCATGGGGTTTATCGAAGGTGTCGATCGCGGACAGGTGACGCTGTTGCCGCCGGCGGTGGACGACTACGTCGCCGCCGACGCGGTGGTGCGAGTGATCGACGCGTTCGTGACCAGCCTCGATATGCCAGCTCTGGGCTTCGAGCGAGCGGTGCCGGCGCGGGAGGGCCGCCCGGGCTACGATCCGCGCGATCTGCTCAAGCTCTATATCTACGGCACCCTCAACGGGGTTCGCTCGTCGCGCAAGCTGGAGCGCGAATGCCAGCGCAACGTCGAGCTGATGTGGCTGCTGGGCCGGCTGACCCCCGACTTCAAGACGATCGCCGACTTCCGGCGCGACAACGGCCCGCAGATCATCGCCAGTTGCGGCGCGCTGGTTCGGTTCTGCCGCGACCGCGGCCTGTTCGCCGGCGGCATCGCGGCGATCGACGGCAGCAAGGTCCGCGCGGCGGCGAGCCGCAAGCGGGTGATGAGCCGCGCCGAGGCGGCGGCGGAGATCGCGCGCCTCGACCAAGCGATCGCCGACCACCTGGCGGCGATGGACGCGGCCGACGCGGCCGAGCCGGACGAGGCGGGCGGGCAAGCGGTCACGGAGGCGCTGGCGGTGCTGCGCGCCAAGCGCGGCAAGGTTGCCGAGCTGGCGCAGCGGCTGCGCGAGGAGGGTCGCGAGCTCGGCGTCGTCGGCGAGCCCGACGCACGGCCGATGGGCAGCGGCGCCGGGGCCAAGCCGCCCTCCTACAACGTGCAGATCGCGGTCGATCCGGCCAGCCACATGATCCTCCACCACGAGGTGACCACGGATGCGAACGACCTTCGCCAGCTGCTGCCGATGGCGCTCGCGGCCAAGGTGGTACTCGGCGCCGCGGCGCTGACGGTGGTTGCCGATACCGGCTACGCCAATGCGACGCAGGCCGCGCAATGCGAGGCCGAGGGCATCGCCGCCGCAGTGCGGCCGCCGGCGCAGGTCAACCGGCGAGGCGACTACTTTGCGCCGATGGCCTTCCGCTACGATGCCGAGACCGACACGATGACCTGCCCGGCCGGGCGCCGCCTGGTTCGCAACGGCGGGCACGGGTCGGACAACGCCGTGCGCTACCGGGCCGAAAGCTGTGCCGGATGTCCGCTGAAGTCGCGCTGCACGGGGGCCGACCGACGCCACGTCTATCGACTGATCGACCAACCGGCGCTCGACCGGATGGCGGCACGGATCGCGGCGGACCCGTCGCTGATGCGGTTGCGCCGATGCACGGCCGAGCACCCGTTTGCGGCGCTGAAATACCTCCTGGGCGGTCGCTTCCTGCTGCGCGGCAAGGCCAAGGCGGCCACCGAAACCGCGCTCGCCGTGCTCGCCTACAATATCGGACGCCTCAGCAAGCTCCTCGGCCCCGCCAACCTCGCCGCCGCACTCGCCTGACCGGAGCGAGACCGCCGCTGCCGCAGACCCCCGCCTTGACCGCCCTTCAATCAAAACTCAGGTTCTCGCACAGCCTGCTTCGCCGACCATGACGGTGGGGACGAGTCAACACGTGCGGCGCCTGGCATCAGTCGGCTCCGCCGCGTCCAGCAGATGCAGCTGCGGCGCCAGATGCGGTTGATAGGCCCGCCAGCGGCCTGCCGAGCGGGTGTAGAGCGGTTGACGCACCTGCCAAGCGCTGGCCGTCAGAACCGCGCGATCGGTGCGATGAAAATCAAGGCAAGCCGCTTCCCAGGGCAGCCCAAGGAACGCGATAAGCCGCCGGCTCTCCGTCTCCAGATCCGCAACCAGCTTTTCGTATTCCACCTCGATCATGCGCAGCGGCAGCACCTGCTGCCAATGCGCCACCAGCCGCTGCTGCTCGAGATAGCGCCGGCCGCAATCCAGCAGGTCGTAGGAGAATAGCTGCGAGCTGCCGCCGAACCGGTGGAAGAAGCAGGAGAGGCAGATGTCGCGGGGATCGCGCTTGGAGAAGATGATGCGCGCGCCCGGAAACAGCGCGGCGATCAACGCCAGTTCGAAGATGTTGTCGGGCATCTTGTCGATCACTCGCGATCGGTCGCCGCCCAGCGTGCGTAACCGGTCGAGATGAGCCTCGGCCAAACGCCTCGCCTCGGCCGGGCGGCCATGCGGCAATCTTGCGTCCACGCCATCTCGCAGGCGCGCCGCGAGGGGGCCGATCTCCATGAGCTCCCCGGCACCGAACACCTGGGAGTGGCTGGCGACGATCTGCTCGATCAGCGAAGTCCCGGAGCGAGGCATGCCGACGATGAACACGGGCAGCTCGGAGGGTGCGGCCGCGTCCGGCTGCCCGAGAATGGCATCCGCCGTGCAGGTCCGAATGATCGCGTCTATCTGCTCGCGAAGTGAGTTTGCGTCGAAGCGCCGGCCTGCCTCCGCCTCGCTCTGCCGGAACAGGGCATTGGCCTCAGCGTAGCACTCAAAGGCTTCACTGTGCGTTCCTGATCATCCAGCACGCGGCCCAGCGCAAAGCCCGCAGAGACGCGATCCGCCGTGCTGGCGCGGACGTCGTGCAGCAGTGCGGTGAGGCAGGCGATCTCTGCGGGTGAGGGCGCTGGAGCGTTGCTCAGGCGATCCGACGATTGCGCCGGCCGCCGGCGGCGGCCGAATCGGTTGCACCGAAGCGGCGGATTCGGCAGCATCACGGAATAGTGAATCCGACCCCGTCGCCCGCATCTCCCGTCCCCGAGGCTGAAGCGAGCCATGTCAGCCTGTGGTCGGCACCCGGTGCCGTGTTCGTGCGGCTGCGGCGCGAGCGGCCGGGCGAGCCGTGTCGGCGGATGTTCGTCGAGCTGACGCCCGAGGAGGCCTGCCGCCTGCGGCGCGAACTCGACGCGCATATCGGGGCCGCGGCAGGGCGGCTCGCCTGATCGCAGCCGCCATGCGAAGGAAGCGGCTTCTCGTCGCGACGTGACGCGGCAATCCTGGGGCGCCATGCCGCGCAAGCCCGCAAGCACCCGCCTGACCGCGCTGATCGTCGCCGCGGCGATGTTCATGGAGATGCTCGACGGCACCGTGCTCGCAACCGCGCTGCCGGCGATGGCGAGGAGCTTCCACGCCGACCCGTTGCAGATGAGCGTGGCGCTGACCTCCTACCTGCTCAGTCTCGCCGTGTTCATCCCGCCCAGCGGCAAGGTTGCGGACCGGCTGGGCAGCCGCACCGTCTTCCGCGCCGCGATCGCGCTGTTCACGTTGGGCTCGATCCTGTGCGGCGTGTCGCAGAACCTGCCGTTCCTGGTGGGGGCGCGCATCGTGCAGGGCATCGGCGGCGCGATGATGGTCCCGGTCGGACGGCTGGTGCTGCTGCGCACGATCCCGAAAGCCGAGCTGGTCTCGGCGATGGCCTGGCTGCTGATTCCGGCCACGATCGGCCCGGTGGTCGGGCCGCCGGTCGGCGGCTTCATCGTCACCTACCTGAACTGGCGCTGGATCTTCGGCATGAACGTGCCGATCGGGCTGGCCGGCATCGTGCTGGTCACGCGCTACATCGACGAGATCAAGGAGCCGCAGCGCCGGCCGTTCGACCTGCCCGGCCTCGGCCTCACCGCGGTCTCGCTGTCGTGCCTGATGTTCGGCCTCGAGATGGGCACCCGCGGCGCCGCTTCGCTGCCGGTGACGGCGGCGCTGCTGGTCATCGGGCTGGCGGCGGGCGCGCTCTACCTGCGGCACGCGGCGCGCCATGCCGATCCGATCCTCGATCTGCGGCTGATGCGCATCCCCACCTTCCGCATCTCGGTCTATGCCGGCGCCTGCTCGCGGATCGCGGTCGGCGCGATGCCGTTCCTGCTGCCGATGATGCTGCAACTGGGCTTCGGCCTCTCGGCGGCGGCGAGCGGGATCATCACCTTCGCCTCCGCGGTCGGCTCCCTGCTGATGCGCGTCACCGCGCAGCCGATGCTGCGCCGGCTCGGCTATCGCGGCACGCTGATCTGGGTGGGCGCGTTCTCGACCTTGCTGCTTGGCGCCACCGCCGCGTTCCGCCCCGACTGGCCGCGCGCCTGGATCTACGCCGTGCTGGTGACCGGCGGCTTCTTTCAGTCTCTGCAATTCATGGCCTACAACACGATCGCCTACGCCGACATCCCGCGCGAGCGGATGAGTGCCGCGACCAGCTTCTACACCACCTTCCAGCAGCTCTTTCTCAGCCTCGGCATCGCCAGCTCGGCCGCGGTGCTCGGCGCGGCGGTGGTGCTGCGCGGCCATGCCGGGCCGACGCTCGGGGATTTCTCGATCGCGTTCCTGGCGGTCACCCTCGTGGCCCTCGGCGCGCCGCTGGTATCCACGCGCCTCGCGCCGGATGCGGGTGCGGAGCTGAGCGGGCGGCTGCCGCAACAGATCCTGCTGGTGCGCAGCCGCCGGCGCGGCACGCTGCGCAAGCCGGTCATCCGCTCCGGCGTGCATTTGATCTGGGTCGCTCGCCAGGTCTGGCGCGGCCGTCAGGCCTGAGCGATCCTCGGCACGATCGGGCAGCGGAGCCGTCCATGAAGCGCGTCTTCTACGTGAAATACCTCGCCAGCCCGCTGTACGAAGAGACGCTGACCGCGCGCGCCGACGTGACCCTGGAACGGCTAGAGAACGATACGTCGGAGGCCGAGGCGGCACCGGTGCTGGCGGCGGCGCACGCCTATCAGATCGGGGCCGCGCGCGACGAATTGGCACCCCGCTGGCACGTGACCGAGGCGCTGCTTGCGCAGGCGCCCAACCTGCTCGCGGCTTCCAGCAACGGCGCGGGTTACGACACGATCGACGTCGCCGCCTGCACCCGCGCGGGCCTGCTTGCGGTCAATCAGTCGGGCGGCAACCGGGAGGCGGTGGCGGAGCACGCGCTCGGGATGATGCTGGCGCTTGCCAAGCGCATCGTCGAGTGCGACCGCGCGATGCGCCGCGCACCCGGCATCGACCGCGGTGACTACATCGGCCACGACATCCATGGCCGGACGGTGGGCATTATCGGGCTCGGCCAGATCGGCAGCCGGATCGCCGAGCTGTGCGGCGGGCTGTTCGCGATGAAAGTGCTGGCCTACGACCCATATCTCGACGCGGCGCAGATCACGGCGCGCGGGGCAGACAAGGTGACGCTCGAGGAGTTGCTCGGGCGATCGGATTTCGTCTCGGTCAACTGCCCGCGCACGGCCGAGACGCAGGGCATGATCGGCGCGGGCGAGTTCGCGCTGATGCCCTCGCACGCCTGTTTCGTGACCACCGCGCGCGGCGGCATCCATGACGAGGAGGCGCTGGCGGCAGTGCTGGAGCGGCGGGGGATTGCAGGCGCGGGGCTCGACGTGTGGGATCCCGAGCCGCCGCGTCCCGACCATAAGCTGCTGCGCTTCGACACGGTGATCGCAAGCCCGCACACGGCGGGGGTGACGCACGAGGCGCGGGCGACGATGGCGCGCATCGCCGCCGAGCAGATGCTGGCGATCCTGGACGGAAAGCGGCCGCCGCGGCTGCTCAACCCCGAGGTCTGGCCGGCCTACGCGCGCCGCTTCGAGCGCATCCTCGGCCACGCGCCCGTGGGGTGATGCCGCTACCAGTCGATAGGGGTCGGGAAGGGCGATCGCCCTCCCCGCCCTCCGAACCGTGCGTGCGATTTTCCCGCACACGGCTCTCCAGTTGCTGGTTTCCTCATCGTGAGTGCCTCGCGTTGCCGAAGGCCGCTTGTAGGGTGAACAGCCCTTGAGCCGCGAAGAAGGCATTGGTCCAGCGCCGGTGGTCGGCTTCGCTGCGCCCCATCGCGGCCTCGAACCGGTAGCCAAGGAACTCAAATCCCTGGCCCGGTTGTCGGCTGTCGGTGATCCGTGTCTTGTCCGGGTGCAGCGTCAGGCCGTTGGCAGTCACCCACGCCGTCACCTGGCGCAGGGCTGCCGTCGCCTCCGCTTCCGACGCGCAGAGGATCACAAAGTCGTCGGCGTAGCGCACCATCCGATCGCCGCTCCGCTCCATCAGTCGGTCGAGCGCGTGCAGGTACAGGTTGGCCAGCAGCGGCGACAGCACCGCCCCTTGGGGCGTTCCCGTCGTCGGCTGCCAGTGCGCCATCTCCGTCATGATCTCCTGGCGCAGGAAGCCCTCGATCAACGCCAGCACACGGCCATCGCTGATCGAGCCTGCCACCATCGCCAGCAGCCGGTCGTGCGGGATGGTATCGAAGTAGCTCTTCAGGTCGGCATCCACCACGAAGGTGCGGCCTTCCTTCAGCAGCCGGTCGACTTCCCGCAGAGCGTCCTTGCAGCCGCGTCCCGGACGGAAGCCGTAGCTTCCGGGCCGGAATTGCACTTCAAAGATCGGCTCGATGACCAGCTTCAGGGCGGTTTGGACAATCCGGTCCTTGACCGTCGGAATCCCCAGCGGGCGAGTCTTGCCGTCCGCCTTGGGTATCTTCACCCGTTTGACCGGGCTCGGCCGGTAGCTGCCGTCTTCCAGGCTCTCCCGGAGTTCCCGCAGATACCGCCCCGACTGCCCAGCGAACCGTTCGACACTTTGCCCATCCACACCGGCCGCCCCCTTGTTGCGGGCAACACGCTGCCACGCCAGTTCAAGGGTTGCCGGTCGGGTGACCTTGTCGATCAGACTGAACCACTTGCCTCCTTTGACGCCGTTACCAAGCGCCGACACCATGCGATCCGTCCAGATCGAAGCTTCCGTCCACCACAGTTCGCGGGGTTTCCCGACGATGGCATCTGTCCCTTGCTTAGCCTTGGCGGCACTGCCGGGACTTTCCTGCTCCATGCTCGACCTCTCGCATCCAGCTCCCTGCCTCCCTTCCCTTGGGTCGGTTTTGCTGCCCGTCCCTCTCGTGGCTCGCGCCACCGCGGTACTATGAAGGCTCTGACTCCTGGCGGTCTCACCCGAACCGCCAGGTCTCTCCGTTTCAGCCGCCTTGCCGTCCCGGCATTCCGCCCTCAACCACGTGATCCGCCCGCCGGTCGCTTTGTCAGTCGCCTCAGCGCCGGCGGTTGTTCCAGGCTTCGCCATTCATGAGCAGGCTCGCCACCAGACCCCGCCGAAACAGGTTCGTCATCCTACGGACTGCCGGTTCACCTCCGGTTGCTCCCCACCCCGCCTCTCGGCGACGCAGTTACCTTCGATTACTGGGCTGCGACCAACCCAGGCACGGACTTGCACCGTGCAGACAAAGCGTCCTCGCGGACGCACTCATGGTCGGCGAAGGCCGACCATCCACGTCTTTGGTGCGGCCGCAAAGTCGTGGATGCTCGGCCTTCGCCACGGCTGTCCGGTTCATTTTGCTGGCGTGGGTGCACGGCATTGATTCTACTCAGTCCGAAGGGTTTGCCAACGAATTGGACATGAGGGGGACCAACGCCGTGCCGCATCAGAATACGGTGTTTCGTGAGCTGATAAAATCGCTGCCTTGGGGGGTGCTGGACCGGCTGGTCGCGGCAGCCGGAGCCGATGCGGGGGTGCGCCGGCTGAGCACGAAGGATCAGCTTCTGGCGATGATCTTCGCCCAGTTGTCGGGAGCGGCGAGCCTGCGCGACCTGGAGGCGGTGCTGGAGAGCCAATCGGCGCAGCGCTACCACGCGGGGCTGCCGCCGGTGCACCGTTCGACGCTGGCCGACGCCAATGCCAAGCGGCCATGCGCGGTGTTCGTTGACCTGTTCGCAGCCATGGTCGCGGGCGCGGGCCACGGCTTGCGTCGTATGGTCGGCGAGAGCGTGCATCTGATTGATTCGACCAGTATCCGGCTGAGCGCGATGAGCGATTGGTCGCGCTTCTCGGCCACCGTGTGCGGGGTGAAGGCGCACGTGGTGTATGACGCCGATGCCGAGGTTCCGCGCAAGGTAAATGTTAGACTGAAGTTGGACACCAAGAATCCGAAAGGGTTTGATTAGGAACGCGAATTCGGAAAATTCAGGGGCGCGTGGCACCACGCCGCGGGCGTCCGCGACGCGGCGGCGGTCGCGCTGGTGCCGCGATCGGTGGCGGCGTCGCGTTCGGCAACTGGCGCACCAACGGCGGCAGGGCGACGCCAGCGGCCTTGAACACGCCACCGGCGCAACCTGGCGCGTGAGGCCGCAGCAGGAAGCGCTTGGTCGCTTGCTCGACCGTCATCTGCTCGACGCGATCGAGGTCGCGCACGATATCGCCCCACTCCGCAGTCACGTCTGCGGCGGCCAGTCGCTCGTCGAGTTCCTTGCGCAGCAGCAGGGCGAGGAACGAACAAAACAGGTGGCCGGCGATGGCGGCGTCGGATTGATGGTAGATCGGTCGCGTCTCCAGGATCGACTTTGCCGTCCTAAAAATGGCCTCCACTTTCCAGAGCTGCCGGTACGCTAGGGCAACCGAGAGGACAGGAAGCTTGCTGTTGGTGCGTAGCACGTAAAGCCCATCGAAGCGGGCGTCCTCGGTGATCCGGTCGGCGTCGATTTCGAAGTGCCCCTCGCACGGGGTAGCGAGAAACCGGCGATAGCCGGCGTTGCCGACCAACCCCTTGTCGCCTTGCTGCAGCTTCAGCCGCAGGCTCTCGACGATGGCGGCACGGGCAGCGGCGTCTCGCCGCGCCTCCTCGGGGTTGAAGCAGACCACGTAGCGGCGCGGCCTGGTCCCAGGCCCCCAGTCACCGACCACCACCTCCTTGACCTCCAGCGCCGTCTCCGCCCCGCGTGCGCGCGGGATAATCAGCGGCACCATCGGCTTGCGGTCGGCCAGCACGACCTGGCGCACCTCGCTGTCACTGCGTTCGCGCGCGCCGAGGATGTACTCGATGCCGCGCGCCTCCAACTCGCTGATCGTCTCGGTGCTGATCATGCCGCGATCGGCAACCACACCCATCCGTGCAATGCCGAAGCGCTCGCGCAGGCGCCTGACCACCGGCAGCAGTGCCTTTACGTCGGTGGCGTTCCCCGGCCAGGTCTCCGAGCAGATCGGCCGACCCTCGGCATCGAGCACGACGCCCACGATCACCTGCCGCAGATCGGGTCGATGGTCCTTGGATTTGCCGTGTCGGCCGAGGCTCTCACCCCCGGCGCCGGTGAACATCAACGAGGTGGTGTCGAACAGCACCACGGAGAGATCGCTGAACAGGCTGCGCCGGCGCGCGAACAGCGCCTCCTCGATCAGATCCCCCGGGTCCGGCTTTGCCGGCCCGAGGGCAGGCTCTTGTTGCGGCGGGGCGCGCGCGTCGCCCCACTCTGGTCGGCCAGCTCCTCGCCCAGCCAAGCCATCGCCCGATACAGCTGGTGCAGCTCCAGGCCGCCGGCGCCGTCGATCTGATAGGCGTCCAGCCATCTCTCGCCGGCACGATCGGAGCCGGAGACCACCAGCCGATGCAGCACGCTGGCAAACACCGCACGCTCCAGCGAAAAGCCGAAGCCGCGCCCCGTGGCGAGCCGCTCGATCACCGCGCGACAGCCAGTCTGTTCCCACAGCCGGCCGAAGATCATCGGCGCGCCGATCCGCACACTGGCGCTGGTCTGCAGCGTTCCGGCCTGCAGGCTGGAGATCAGCAGGGCGGTCTCGGAGAACCGGGCCCCCGAGCGCAGCAGGGCATCGAGCTTGCCGTCGGCTTCGAGGTCCTCGACGCGGCCGAGGGTGGCCAGCACGCGCTGCACCGTGCGCGTGCCGTCGCGCGTGTTCTCGACGATCTGCAGGTAGCGGCGCTCTCCGGACGGCTTGATGCGGAAGAACATGCGGCTCTCGATCGTGACACCGCACGCTTATGCCGAATCGCCGCCTTCGTGCAAGGGCTTTCGTTAACAATTACGCAAACACGTGGCACCGCAATTCAGCAGAAATCTCGGCCAACGGTCGGCCAATCGCTTGAAATGACTCGCTTCCTCTCCTGCTGCAGCGCAGCGAACTGTCCAACTTGAGTTAGAGATGGCGCCGGAACCGCGGCCGGCGCGGGCGGAGCCGGTGCCCGCGACGCGGGAGCTGACGCGAGCTTCGGATGCCGAGCTGCTGACCATGATCACTGCGGAGGCCGAGATGACGGAGGAGGAGGGTGCGACTGGCGAGCAAGCCGGCGCCGAGACCATGGGCCACCCCACCCGCTGCGGCGAGCCTGATTTTTTTTCCAGTTCTCAGGGGCGGCGGGCCTGATCCAGCCCTGTTCTCAGGCCGGCGGCGAGCCTGATCCGGCCGTGTTCTTGGGCCTCACGGAGCCTGATCCGGCCCTGTTCCATGCGTCGCCTTGCGGGAGGGGCCGGGGGGGTGTTGCGGCACTGAGACGGGTCACTACGAACGGCATGTGGCATCAGCCGGCCGCCGCCACGGCAGCGGCGCGGACCGCCTCACTCCCGTACCGACGCTCCAGCCTGCGGATCACGAAATGGCCCTCCGCCAGATCGAGCGCGTGGCGCAGGAATGCGTCGTTCAACGCCGCCCCGGTGGCGGCGCCCACGATCGGCACCGCCTGCAACGCGAGCTTGCGCGACAGCACCAGCCCGTAGCGTGCACCGACCTGCTCGACCAATGCCATCACGGTGCGGCCCTGCAACAGCATCCGCGCGGAAAAATACGACAGCTCGTTCTCGTCCATCCGCTCGTCGGTCCACTCGCCCGGCGCCGGCATCAGCGAGAACACCGCGAGACACGCCGCCCGCAATTCCTCGGTCGTCAGATCCTCGCCCTCGCGAGCCGCGATCCGCGCCACCCCGCGCATGACCGCGAGCGTGGTGAAGGTGAGGTCCGGCAACAATCCCGCCATCCCCAGAAACCCACCCACGGCCCCCGAGAACCCCACCGCCGCGCGCGAGATGATCCGCGCCGCGCGCGACGAGGCGCCAGGCGGGGCGCCAGGCCGCAGGCCGAGGACGGCGATCTCGAACGCGCGCGCGAGCGCGATCTGCCCGGCCGCCTGCACCCTCGGCGCCAGCGACTGCTCGCCCGGCAGCCGCGTGAGCGCCCGCACCGCGACCGCGCCGGCGGTCGTGACTGCGCCCGCCGCCACGTCGGCCAGCCGCACCAGCAAGCCGCGGCCGCGCCGCAACCGCTGCATGGCGGCCGCGAGCTCCCCGCGCGCCTCCGGCGGCAGCCCGCCCGCGTCCTGCTCGGTCGCCACGGGCACGACGTCACTCATCCGCTGATCTCCTGCGTGCCGACAACGCGATCGTCGCGGCTTGGTGCCCCGCGCTCCGCGTGACCTGCGCTCAGCGGCGCGCCAGCCGCCGCGCCGTGCGCAACAGGAAAGCGCGATCGTCTGGGTCGCACTCGCGATACAGCCGCAGCAGCGCCAGCTCGTCGCCCGTCCCGGCCTGACGCGGGGCGCGATTGTCCTCGCCGAACAACAAGTACTCCACCGACACGTCGAGTGCCGCCGCCAGAAGCGGCAGATTGCTCCGCACCTGCCCGGCCCGGTCGGTCTCCCACTGCGCGACCGCGCTGCGGGTGACGCCCACGGCGGCGGCCAATGCCTCCTGCGTCATACCACGCGCTGCCCGGATGGTGCGGATGCGCGCGCCGATGCTCGGCGACGGATCGGGGGTTTGGGCCATGCTCGGGGTTTTGACCATGCTGGGGGTTTTGACCATGCCCGAGCATATGTCATAACCCCTAACGACGTCCAGTTAGTCTTGGCGGAGCGGCCCTGGGCGCGGCTATACTCCCCTGCCATGAACATCGCCCTTCGCAAGCCGCGCATGACCCGCGAGCAGTTTTTCGCCTGGGCCGAGGCCCGCGATGAACGTTACGAGTTCGACGGCTTCGAGCCGGTCGCCATGACCGGCGGCACCCGGAACCACAGCCGGATCGCCCAAAACCTCTACATCTTCTCTACGGACACGCCTGCGCGGCGGCCCCTGCGAGCCCCTTGGGCCAGATGCGGGCGTCGGGACCGTCGGCGATGCCGTGCGTTACCCGGACGCCTTGGTGACTTGCACCAAAGGGCCGGGTACAGATCGTATCATGCCAGGGGTGGTGGTGGTGTTCGAGGTCCTCAGCCCCACTTCCGGGCGGACCGACCGGATCGTGAAGCTGCGCGAATACCGCGCCGTCCCCTCCATTCTGCGCTACGTGATCCTGGAATACACCGGCATCGGTCTCAGCGTCTTCGAGCGCGCGAACGGCGACGAGCCATGGCGAGCCACCGCCCTGACCGCCGACGACACGCTCAGGATGCCCGAGATCGGCATCGAAATCCCGGTCACCGAACTCTACCAGGAGGTCGATCTGCCGGAAGTCGGCACCGGGGAGGCGGAGAACAGCGCCGCGGCGAGGTGACCCCGCGCCGATGCTTGGGGCTTGGAGGTGCCAGCGCAGTCACGGATCAACACCATTCCGGCGGCTCGGCCCGCGCCGCCTCGAACGGCACGCGGCTGCCCTCGGGGACCGGCATCTCGGCCACGTTCAGGATCAGGGCCACCAGCGTGTAGTAGCCGCAGAGCGCGGTCAGCTCGACCACGCCATGCTCGCCCCAGCTCTCGCGCGCCTGCGAGAACAGGCGCTCGTCCACCGCCCGGCTCCGGTGGAGCGCCGCGGTGAAGTCGTGCGCGAGCAGCAGCGCGGGGGCGGCACCATCGGGCCGCTCGCCGCGGCCGATCGCGGCGATCACCGGCTCCGGCACGCCGGCCGCGGCGGCGAGCGGGGCGTGCGCGTGCCACTCGAACTGCGCCCGGCAGGCGCGCGCGGTGACCAGGATCGCAAGCTCGGTCACGTCGCGCGGCAGCGCATCGCCGAAGCGCAGATGCTCGCCGAGGCGCTGCACGTGGTCGGCAAGGCGGGGGCTGCGCAGCAGCGGCACGAAGGGGCCGCGCAGGCTGCCGCGCGGGCCGGCGATGATTGCCTCCAGCACGCGGCGCTGTTCGGCCGACAGCTCGGCATCGGGGATTGCGGGAAAGCGTGTCATCGCGGGATGGCCCTCCGGTTTGCGCGCAGTATAGTGGCGAGAAGCGGAGGGGAGGAGACCATGCCGACGCTGCGCACCGATGACGGTGTGAGCCTCGCCTACCACGAGGCGGGCAGCGGCACGCCGGTCGTGTTCGTCCACGAATTCGCGGGCGACGCGCGCAGCTTTGAGCCGCAATTGCGTCACTTCGCGCGCACCCATCGCTGCATCGCCTACAACGCGCGCGGCTATCCGCCGTCGGATATGCCCGGCGAGCCGCAGCGCTATTCGCAGGACCGCGCCCGCGACGACATCCGCGCCGTGCTCGACGCACTCGGCATTGCGCGCGCTCATGTCTGCGGCATCTCGATGGGCGCATTCGCGACGCTGCATTTCGGCCTGCGCTATCCCGGCCGCGCCCTCTCGCTGGTGGTCGGCGGCTGCGGCTACGGCGCCGAGCAGAGGCGCGCGGCGCCGTTTCGCGCCGAGGTCGAGCAGAACGCTGCCGCCATCCGCGCCGAGGGCATGGCGGCGTTCGCCGCCCGCTATTCGATGGGGCCCGCGCGGGTGCAGTTGCTCAACAAGGACCCGCGCGGTTTCGCCGAATTCCAGGCGCAGCTTGCCGATCATTCGGCGGCGGGCTCGGCGCTGACCATGCTCGGCGTACAGCGGCTACGGCCCTCGCTCTATGACTTCCGCGAGCAGCTTGCCGCGATGTCGGTGCCCATGCTGGTCATCACCGGCGATGAGGACGAACCGTGCCTCGATCCCGGCCTGATGCTCAAGCGCACGGTCCCGACCGCGCGGCTCGCGGTGCTGCCCGGCACCGGCCACGCGCTCAATCTGGAGGAGCCGGCCTTGTTCAACCGCCTGGTCGGCGATTTCTGGCACCTGGTCGAGAGCGGCCGGTATGCGGCGCGCGACCCGCGCTCGGTCTCGGCGGGCGTAATCGGGGGAAAATCATGATTCTCAGCCACGTCACGCTCGGCACCGACGATCTCGATCGCGCCGCCGCGTTCTACGACGCGGTGCTGGGAGAGCTTGGCATCGCGCGGACGCAGCAGAGCGCCCATTTCGTCGGCTACGGCACCGAAGGCGAGGGGGCGGTGTTCATCGGCCACCCGTTCAACCAGGCGTCGATGAGCTCCGGCAACGGCACCTCGGCGATCTTCCTCGCCCCCTCGCGCGACGCGGTCGATCGGTTCTGGCAGCGCGCGACGACGCTCGGCGGACGCGACGAGGGCGCGGCGGGGCTGCGGCCGCACTATCACGCCAATTATTACGGCGCCTATGTCCGCGACCTGGACGGCAACAAGATCGGCGCGGTCTGCCACGCGCCGGCGCAGGACGCCGCCTGATGGCGCTGCATTTCGAGCGCGACGAATACGACCGCCACATCGCCGCGGCCGTGCGGGAGATGACGGGGGCCGGCCTCGACGGGCTGCTGCTGTTCCAGCAGGAGAGCATGTACTGGCTCACCGGCTACGACACGTTCGGCTTCTGCTTCTTCCAATGCCTCTATCTCGGCGCCGACGGGCGCATGGCGCTGCTTACGCGCTCGGCCGACCTGCGACAGGCGCAGCACACCTCGATCATCGCCGATATCCGCATCTGGACCGATGCCGAAGGCGCGCAGCCGGCCACGCAGTTGCGGGACATGCTGGACGATCTCGGCGCGCGCGGGCATCGGCTCGGGATCGAGGCGGATGCGTACGGCCTGACCCACGCAAACGGCCGCGCGGTCGAGGCGGCGCTCGACGGGTTCTGCACGCTCGCCGATGCGAGCCGGCTGGTCGATCCGCTGCGCGCCGTGAAGTCGGACGCCGAACTCGCCTGCGTGCGCCGTGCCGCGGCACTCGCCGATGCGGCGCTGGAAGCGGGCCTCGCCGAGACCCGCGCGGGTGCCGAGGAAGGGCGCATTCTGGCTGCCATGCAGGGCGCCGTGTTCACCGGCGGCGGCGATTATCCTGCCAACGAGTTCATCCTCGGATCGGGTGCGGACGCGCTGCTCTGCCGTTACAAATCCGGCCGCCGCACCTTGGCAGCCGAGGACCAGCTCACGCTCGAGTTCGCCGGCGTCTGGCGGCACTATCACGCGGCGCTAATGCGCACGGTGATCGTGGGGCCGCCGCGGCCGCGCCACCGCGCGCTGCACGCCGCCTGCGCCGAGGCGCTGGCTGCCTGCGAGGCGCTGCTGCGTCCGGGCCGTACCGCGGGCGAGGTGTTCGATGCGCACGCGCGTGTGATGGACGCTCACGGGATGGCGGCGCACCGGCTCAACGCCTGCGGCTACAGCCTTGGCGCGCGCTTTACGCCGAGCTGGATGGACCGGCCGATGTTCTATGCCGCCAACAGCACGGTGCTGCAGCCGGGGATGGTGTTTTTTCTGCATATGATCCTGATGGACAGCGAAACCTGGACCGCGATGACCCTCGGCCGCACCTCGATCGTCACCGCTGAGGGCGCCGAGACGCTAAGCCGCGCGCCGCTCGACCTGCTGCTTCGCTGAACGGTGCCGGGGCGGGGCAATCGCATGTGGACGCGCTGCTCCCGTCATGGTCGGCGGAGGCCGACCATCCACGTCTTTCGTGGGGCCGCGAAGTCGTGGGTGGTCGGCCTCCGCCGACCATGACGATTGTTCGGCTTGCGCCGGGCATCACGGGATTGGTCTGGCGTTGGTGGGTTGAGCCGGGGCCGGCGCGCCACAATCTCTTCAACCACGCCGGCCGCCATGCGCTATAGGTTTGGGTGAGCGGCGATCGGGCCGATCGGCCGAAGGGGAACGAGAGTGGAACAGAACTTCGACCGTCTCTGCATCGACACGATGCGCACGCTGGCGATGGATGCGGTGCAGAAAGCCAATTCCGGCCACCCCGGCACGCCGATGGCGATGGCGCCGGTCGCCTACACGCTGTGGCAGGAACGGCTGCATTTCGACCCCGCCGATCCGCTCTGGCCGAACCGCGACCGCTTCGTGCTCTCCTGCGGCCACGCCTCGATGCTGCTCTATTCGCTGCTGCACCTGACGCAGACCCGCGCGGTCGCGAAATACGAGGTGCGCGACAAGCCCACGGTCTCTCTGGATGACATCAAGAAGTTCCGCCAGCTGGACAGCTCGACGCCGGGCCATCCCGAGTACCACCTCACCGGCGGGGTGGAATGCACGACCGGTCCGTTGGGGCAGGGGGCGGGGATGTCGGTCGGCATGGCGATCGCCGAGCGCTGGCTTGCCAACCGCTATAATCGGCCAGGGATGGCGCTGATCGATTACAACGTGTTCGCGCTGTGCAGCGATGGCGACATGATGGAGGGCATCTCCGGCGAGGCCGCCTCGATCGCCGGGCACCTCAAACTCTCCAATCTCTGCTGGATCTATGACAGCAACCGGATCTCGATCGAGGGATCGACCGAACTCGCTTTCAGCGAGGATGTGGGGACGCGCTTCCTCGCCTATGGCTGGAACGTGCTGCACGTGCGCGATGCCGAGGACCGCACCGCGTTCCGCGCCGCCCTGGCCGGCTTCGACCGCGAGCAGAGCCGGCCCACGATGATCATCGTGCAGAGCCATATCGCCTTCGGATCACCGCATAAGCAGGACACCAAGGAGGCGCACGGAGAGGCGCTCGGCGAGGACGAGGTTCGGGCAACCAAGCGCGTCTATGGCTGGCCCGAAGACGCGCATTTCCTGGTGCCCGATGGCGTCTATGACCATTTCGCGCAAGGCATCGGCGCCCGCGGTGCGGGCCTGAACAAGGAATGGCGCGGGTCGTTCGAGAAGTACCGCGCCGAGCACCCGGACCTCGCCACCGAGTTCGAGCACATGGAGCGGCGCGAGCTGCCCGATGGCTGGGAGCGCGCGATCCCGAGCTTCCCCGCCGACGAGACCGGGCTCGCGAGCCGCGATTCCTCGGGGGCGGTGCTGAACAGGCTCGCCGAGGTGATGCCGCTGCTGCTCGGCGGTGCCGCCGACCTGTCGCCCTCCACCAAGACCAACCTCAAGTTCAAGGACGCGGGCGAGTTCGAGGCCACCAACTACGCCGGCCGCAACTTCCATTTCGGCATCCGCGAGCACGCGATGGGGGCGATCTGCAACGGCATGTCGCTCTCCAAGCTGCACGCCTACGGCTCTACTTTTCTGATCTTCTTGACTTACATGCGGATGCCGGTCCGCCTCTCGGCGATCATGGAGCTGCCTGTCACCTGGATCTTCACCCATGACAGCATCGGCGTGGGCGAGGACGGGCCGACGCACCAGCCGATCGAGCAGCTCGCGGCGTTGCGTGCAACGCCGGGGCTGAACACGATCCGCCCCTGCGACGCGAACGAGGCGGCCGAGGCATGGCGCGTGGTATTGAAGTCGAAGCACGAACCCTGCGCCCTGATCCTGACCCGGCAGAAGCTGCCGACGCTCGATCGCACCAAATACGCCGCCGCCTCCGGCCTCGCGCGCGGCGCCTATGTGCTCGCCGATCCCGCCGACGGGCGGCCGGAAGTGATCCTGATCGGCACCGGCAGCGAGGTGCTGCTCTGCGTGCAGGCGCACGAGGCGCTGGCGAAAGAGGGCGTGCGCACCCGCGTCGTCTCGATGCCGTGCTGGGAGCTGTTCGAGAAGCAGGACCAGACGTATCGCGACAGCGTGCTGCCGCCCGACATCCTCGCGCGCGTCTCGGTCGAGCAGGCGGCGACGCTCGGCTGGGAGCGCTATGTCGGCATGCACGGCACGATCATCGGGATGCGCAGCTTCGGCGGCTCAGCACCGCTCAAGGCGCTGCAGGACAAGTTTGGCTTCACGGTCGAGAAGGTCGCGGCTGCCGCCCGCGCGCAGCGCGATCGCACGCGCGCGCGGCGGCAGGCCGCCGAATAGAGGAGCCGCAGATGAATCCGCTGAAGCAGTTGGAAACGGTCGGCCAGTCGCCCTGGCTCGACTACGTCAAGCGCAGCCTGATTGAGAAGGGCGAGCTCAAGACCCTGATCGAGCGCGACGGGCTGAAGGGCGTCACCTCTAACCCATCGATCTTCGAGAAGGCGATCGGCGAGAGCGACGAGTATGTCGATGCGCTGAAGGCATTCCAGGGCCGCGGCGATCACGGCATCTCCGCGATCTACGAGCATCTCGCAATCGCCGACATCCGTGCCGGTGCCGACGTGCTGCGGCCCGTCTATGAGGCGAGCGGCGGGCGCGACGGCTATATCAGTTTGGAATGCTCGCCCTATCTTGCCAACGACACCGAGGCGACGATCGACGAAGCGCTGCGGCTGTGGTCCGCGGTGGAGCGGCCGAACCTGATGGTCAAGGTGCCGGCGACCGAGGCGGGCATCCCGGCGATCAGGCAACTGATCGGGCGTGGGCTCAACATCAACGTGACCTTGCTGTTCGGCGTTGGCATGTACGAGAGGGTGGTGGATGCGTACATCACCGGTCTCGAGAATTTGGCGCGCGCGGGCGGCGACGTCTCCCGCACCGGCAGCGTCGCAAGCTTCTTCGTCAGCCGCATCGATACCGCGGTGGACAAGGAACTCGACCGCATCGGCGACAAGGGGGCGACCGAACGGCTGCGCGGCAAGACCGCGATCGCGAACGCCAAGCGCGCCTATGCCCGCTACAAGGCGCTGTTCGCCGGCCCGCGATGGCAGGCGCTAGCGGCGGCCGGCGCCAACACCCAGCGGCTGCTATGGGCCTCGACCAGCACCAAGAATCCGAAATATCGTGATACGATGTATGTCGAGGGCCTGATCGGCCGCGACACGGTGAACACGATGCCGCCGGCGACGATGGATGCGTTCCGCGACCACGGCGAGATCATTCCCGATGCGGTCGAGCGCGATCTCGACGCGGCCGAAGCCGATCTCGCGGCGTTGGAAAAGCTCGGCATCTCGCTGAATGCGGTGACGACGAAGCTGATCGCGGACGGCGTGCGGCAGTTCGCCGATGCTTTCGATGAGTTGCTTGGTGCAGTCGCTCGGCGGCGCCGCACGCTGTTCGAGGGCGATCACGCGAGCCTTTCGGTGCATTCGAACAACGACGCGCTGGCAAGCGCGATTGCCGAGGAAATGGAGGCCTGGCGCAAGGACGGGCGCATCCGCCGGCTGTGGGCCGGGGATGCGTCGCTGTGGACCGGGCACGACGAGGCGCAGTGGACCGGCTGGCTGCATGTGGTCGAGCAGCAGCTTCAAGACGCCGCGGCGTTGCAAAGCTTCGCCGCCGAGGTGCGCGCCAAGGGCTACACCGACGTCGTGCTGCTCGGCATGGGCGGATCGAGCCTCGGGCCGGAGGTGCTGGCGCAGAGTTTTGGTCAGCAGCCGGGCTGGCCGCGTTTCCACATGCTCGACAGCACCGATCCGGCGCAGATCCGCACACTCGACGCCGCGATCGACGTGGGCCACGCGCTGTTCGTCGTGCAGTCGAAATCCGGCAGCACGCTCGAGCCCAACATCTTCATGGCGCATTTCCTTGACCTCGCCGAGAAGCGCGTGGGCGCGGGGCACGCCGCCGAGCACTTCGTCGCGGTGACGGATGCCGGCTCGTCGCTGGAGCGGCAAGCGCAGCAGCACGGCTTCGCGAATGTGTTCCACGGCGTGAAGTCGATCGGCGGGCGCTATTCCGTGCTGTCCAATTTCGGCATGGTGCCGGCTGCCGCGATCGGCCTCGACGTGCCGAAGCTCCTGGAGACGACGGAGCTTATGGCGCGCGCCTGCGGCCCCGACGTGCCGCCGGCGGAGAATCCGGGCGTGCAGCTCGGCGTCGCCCTCGGCGTCGCGGCGAAGCGGTTCGGGCGCGACAAGGTGACGGTCATCGCCTCGCCGGCCATCGCCGATGTCGGCGCCTGGCTCGAACAGCTCATCGCCGAGAGCACCGGCAAGCAGGGACGCGGGCTGATCCCGGTGGATGCCGAGCCGCTTGGACCGCCCGATCGCTACGGGCAGGACCGGTTTTTCGCATATCTGGCGCTCTCGGGGCGGGAGGACGCGGCGCAGCGCGACGCGGTCGCGGCGCTGGAGCGTGCCGGCCATCCGGTTGCGCACATTGCGCTCGCCGATCAATGGCATGTCGGGCAGGAGTTCTTCCGCTGGGAGATCGCAACCGCCGTCGCGGGGGCGGTGATCGGCATCAATCCATTCGACCAGCCGGATGTGGAAGCAAGCAAGGTCAAGACGCGCGCGCTGACCGACGATTACGAGAAAACCGGCAAGCTGCCGGAGCAGTCGCCGATCTTCCGCACCGACAGTGTGGCACTCTACGCCGATCCGCGCAACGCTCGCGAGCTCGGCCAAGAAGCGTCGCTCACCGCCTATCTGCGCCGCCATCTCGAGCGGGTGAATGATGGAGACTACGTGGCGCTCCTCGCCTATATCGAGCGCAACGCCGCGCACACCGCGGCGCTGACCGCGATCCGCACGCGCATCCGCGATGCGAAGCGGGCGGCGACCTGCGTGGGCTTCGGGCCGCGCTTCCTGCACTCGACCGGACAGGCCTACAAGGGCGGACCCAACTCGGGCGTGTTCATCCAGGTGACGTGCGACGATCCTTCCGACCTGCCGGTGCCGGGCCATCGCTACAGTTTCGGCGTGGTGAAGGCGGCGCAGGCGCAGGGGGACTTGGACGTTCTGGTCGAGCGGGGCCGGCGCGCGGTGCGGGTGCATCTGCACGACGTGAAGAGCGGCCTCGCGGCACTCGCGCGCGCGATCGACGAAGCGCTTTCGTAAGGGGGATTTCCAGGCCATGCAGATCGGCGTGATCGGCCTCGGCCGCATGGGCGGCAACATCGTGCGCCGGCTGACGCGCGCGGGGCACTCCTGCGTCGTCTATGACGCCAACGCGAAGACCGCGCAGGCACTCGGCGCGGAAGGCGCCAAGCCGGTCGGCTCGCACGGGGAGATGCTGAAAGCTCTCGGCCAAAGCCCCCGTGCGATCTGGGTAATGCTGCCTGCGGGCCACGTCACCGAGGAGACGATCACCGATCTCGGCACATTGATGGGCCGCGGCGACATCGTCATCGACGGCGGCAACACTTTTTACAAGGACGACATCCGCCGCGCCAAGGCGCTCGCCCCGAAGGGCATCGACTATGTCGATGTCGGCACCTCGGGCGGCGTATGGGGACTCGAACGCGGCTACTGCATGATGATCGGCGGCAGACCCGAGGTGGTGAAGCATCTCGATCCGATTTTTTCGGCCCTGGCCCCCGGCCTCGGCGATATTTCCCGCACGCCGGGGCGGGAGCAGCGCGACCCCCGCGCCGAGCAGGGCTACATCCACGCCGGCCCGTGCGGGGCCGGGCATTTCGTCAAGATGGTGCACAACGGCATCGAATACGGCATCATGCAGGCCTATGCCGAGGGTTTCGACATCCTGCACAACAAATCGGGCGAGGAACTGCCCGAGGACGAGCGGTTCACCCTCAACATGCCCGACATCGCCGAGGTGTGGCGACGCGGCAGCGTGATCTCGTCCTGGCTGCTCGATCTCGCGGCGATGGCGCTGGTGAAGAACGAGACGCTGTCGGACTTCTCCGGCTACGTGCAGGATTCCGGCGAGGGCCGCTGGACCATCGAGGCAGCGATCGAGGAGGCGGTGCCGGCGGAGGTGCTGTCGGCAGCACTCTACGCGCGGTTCCGCTCGCGCGAGCAGCACAGCTACGCGGACAGGATGCTCTCCGCGATGCGCTTCGGCTTCGGCGGGCATATCGAAGGCCACGCCCCCGACGCGCCCGGGCCGGCGGCGGAGTGAGCGGGATGGCCGAGGAGCAGCGCCCGCACGGCACCCACATCGTCGCGGCACCCCCGCGTGCCAAGCCGAAGCCGGCCGATCCGTGTGCCATGGTGATCTTCGGCGCCGGCGGCGACCTGACCAAGCGGCTGGTGGTGCCGGCGCTCTACAACCTCTCACGCACCGGCATCCTGCCGGAGAATTTTGCGCTGATCGGCGTCGATCTCGCGCAAAACACCGCGGATGGCTGGCGCGACCATCTGCTTTCGACGCTCAAGGAGTTTGTCGGCAACAAATCGGCCGAATTCAGTATCGACCATATCGACCAGGCGGCGTGGGACCGGCTGGCCGCCACCATGTCCTACGTGCAGGGCGATCTGACTGACACGGCACTGTACAACAAGCTCCGCACCGAGCTGCAACAAGCCGAGCAGCAGCACAAGACGAAGGGCAACGCGATCTTCTATCTCGCGGTCGCCGATCGCTTCTTCGGCCCGGTGGTCGATCATCTTGGCCAGTCCAAGCTCTCCGACGAGAGCGCGCATGACGGCACGCGCAGCTTCTGGCGCCGGGTGGTGATCGAGAAACCGTTCGGCCACGACCTCAACTCCGCTCGGGCGCTCAATGCGCGCGTGCTGAAAGTGCTGCACGAGGACCAGGTATTCCGTATCGACCACTTCCTCGGCAAGGAGACGGTGCAGAACATCATGGCGTTCCGGTTCGGCAACGGTTTGTTCGAGCCGATCTGGAACCGCGAGCGGATCGACCATATTCAGGTCACCGTCGCGGAAACAGTGGGCGTCGAAGGCCGCGGCAAGTTCTACGAAGCCACCGGCGCGCTGCGCGACATGGTGCCGAACCACGTCTTTTCGCTGCTCGCGATGGTGGCGATGGAGCCGCCGGTCTCGTTCCAGGCCAACGAGATTCGTACCAAGAAAGCCGAGGTGTTCGCGGCGATGGCGCCCTGCCGCCCGCAGGACGCGGTGCGCGGCCAGTACGGCCCGGGCACGGTGCTCGGCAAATCCGTGGTCGCCTACCGCTCGGAGCCGAACGTGGCCTGGGACAGCAACACCGAAACCTACGTCGCCATGAAGCTTGCGATCGACAACTGGCGCTGGGCCGGGGTGCCGTTCTACCTGCGCACCGGCAAATACATGGCGCGCCGTTCGACCGAGATCGCGATCCAGTTCAAGCAGGCGCCCTACGCGCCGTTCGACGCGACCCCGGTTGCCAGCCTGCGGCCGAACTGGCTGGTGGTGCAGATCCAGCCCGACGAGGGCATCTCATTGCAATTCGAGGTCAAGCGCGCCGGCCCGGCGATGGACCTCGCTGCGGTGCGCATGAGTTTCCGCTATTCCGACTGGTTCCCGCCGGAGCCGAATGTGGGCTACGAAACCTTGCTCTACGACGTGATGATCGGCGATACGACACTGTTCCACCGCGCCGACGAGGTCGAGCGCACCTGGGCCGTGGTGCAGCCGGTGCTGAGTGCCTGGGCGGCGGCAAAGGCGGACTTCCCGAACTACGTCTCGGGCAGCGACGGGCCGGATGCGGCCGATGAGTTGATCGGGCGCGACGGCGATCGTGAATGGCGCTCGGTTGCCAATCCCGACGGCGACAATCCGGGGAACATTCACTGATGGCACGCGACATCGCCCTGCTGCTCGCCGACGTGGACGGCACACTGGTGACGCAGGAGAAGGTGCTGACCGAGCAGGCGAAGGAGGCCGTGCGCGCGCTGCACGACGCGGGCATCAAGCTCGCCATCACCAGCGGCCGGCCGCCGCGCGGGATGCACATGCTCGTCGAGCCGCTCGCGCTCAAGACGCCGATCGCCGGCTTCAACGGCGGCGTGTTCACGCACCCGGACTGGTCGGTGATCGAGCAGCACACGCTTTCGCCGGAGGCCGCAAAGAAGGCGCTTTCGCTGATCCTCGATCATAAGCTCGACGCCTGGGTCTATACCGGCGAGGACTGGCTGATCCGCGATCCCAAGGCGCCGCATGTCGCGCGCGAGGCTTGGACGGTGAAGTTCGACGCGACCGTGGTGCCGGAGTTCACCGACAAGCACCTGCAAGCGGCAGTGAAGATCGTCGGCGTCTCCGATGATCTCGACGCGGTTGCGAAGACCGAGCAGGCAGCGCAACAGGCGCTCGGGAGATCGGCGAGTGCGGCGCGCTCGCAGCCTTATTATCTCGACGTGACGCATCCGCAGGCGAACAAGGGCACGGTCGTGCGCACGCTCTCGCGTCTGCTCGGCATCCCGCACAAGCGCATCGCGACCATGGGCGACATGCCGAACGACGTGCTGATGTTCCGCGAAAGCGGCTTCTCGATCGCCATGCGCAACGCGAGTGCGGAGGTGCAGAAGCAGGCGAGCGCCGTCACCGACAGCAACGAGGAGGAGGGTTTTGCGAAGGCCGTCCGGCGCCTGATCCTCGGCGACGCCGCGTCATGACCCCGGCGCGCGGCAGCTTGCGCGTGTTCGCCGACCCGGACGCGCTGGCCGAGGGTGCGGCGGCGTTTCTCTGCGACCAGGCGGAGCGCAGCCATGATCGCTTCGTGCTGGCACTGTCCGGCGGCTCGACGCCGAAGCAGCTGTATCAGCGCCTCGCCGCGTCGCCGTTCGTCAAGCGCTTCCCCTGGTCGCGCACGCAATTCGTGCTCGGCGACGAGCGCTTCGTGCCGCCCGATCACCCGGACAGCAATTTCCGCATGGTGCGGGAGGCGATGCTTTCCCACGTCCCCGTGCCGCCGGGCAACATCCATCCGGTGCCGACCGAAGGTCTCGACGCGGACGCGGCGGCAGCCGCGTACGACCGCACGCTGCGGCATCTCTACGGCGCCGATGCGCTGGAGGCCGACAAGCCGCTCTTCGACGTCTGCCTGCTCGGCCTCGGCGAGGACGGCCATACCGCATCCCTGATCCCCGGCCAGCCGGTGCTGCAGGAGCACGCGAAGTGGGTTGCCGCGGTGCCCGCCGGGCGCTCGGAGGTGCGGATCACGCTCACCTACCCGGCGATCGAGAGCAGCCACGTCACAATCTTTCTTGTCGAGGGCGAGAAAAAAAACGCAATCCTCGACCGGATGCTGTCCGGCGACCGCTCGGTGCCGGCCGGGATGCTGCGTCCGGCGGGCGAGCTGTTGTGGTTCGCCGATCGCCCCGCCGCCGGGCGCTGGGCCGGATGAGCGATACCGACGCGGCCAAGCGCGTCGCCGCCGCGGCGGCGGTGGCGCTGGTCGAGGACGGGATGCGGCTGGGCCTGGGCACCGGCAGCACCATGCGCCACGCGGTCACGGCCCTGGCGCAGCGCATCGCGGCCGAAGGGCTGCACGTCACCTGCATTCCCACTTCCGTCGAGACTGAGCAGCAGGCCCGCGCGCTCGGCATCCCGCTTGCCGATTTCGCCGCGATCGACCGGCTCGATCTCGCGATCGACGGCGCCGACGAGGTGGAGCGCGGCACGTTGCGGCTGATCAAGGGCCTCGGCGGCGCGTTGCTGCGTGAGAAGATCGTGGCCCAGGCGGCCGCCCAATTCGTGATCCTGGCCGACGCGTCGAAAGTCGTGGGCACGCTCGGCGCGCGCGCACCCCTGCCCATTGAGGTGACGCGCTTCGGCCACGAGCAGACCGCGCGGCGGATCGCCGCGCTCGGGGCCGCACCGACGCTGCGGCTTCGCGATGGCGAACCTTTCATCAGCGACGGCGGCAATCTAATCCTCGACTGCGCCGGCTTTGCGCCGATCCGCGATCCGCAGACGCTGCAATGGCGGCTGCGTGCGATCGCGGGAGTGGTGGAAACCGGGCTTTTCCTCGGCGGCGTGGAACAGGCGATTATCGGCGCGCCCGACGGTTCGGCCCAAGTTTTGCGCGCCGGCTGAGGGACAGGAAATGTCGCAACCGCCAACGCCGCCGCGCACCTGGTCGCCGGCGCTCAGTCACGCGCTCACCCGCCCTGTCGTCATAGTGCTGATGGGCGTCTCCGGCTCGGGCAAGACGACGGTGGGCGTGCTGCTCGCCGCCGCCCTCGGCACCGCCTTCCAGGAAGGCGACGACCTGCATCCGCCGGCCAACGTCGCCAAGATGCACGCCGGGCATCCGCTCAACGACGCTGACCGGATGCCCTGGCTGCACAGCATTGCCGCGGTGATCGACGGCTGGCGGACGCGCGGCGTGGGCGGCGTGGTGGCGTGCTCGACTTTGAAACGGCGCTACCGCGACATCCTGATCGGCGAGCGCGCCGACGTGACGCTCGTGTATCTCAAGGGCACGCACGACCTGATCGCCCGTCGGCTGGCGGCGCGGCACGAGCACTTCATGCCCGCCGCCCTGCTCGACAGCCAGTTCAGCACGCTCGAGGAGCCGATGCCCGACGAGCATGCGCTGTTGGTCGATGTGGGCGGCACGCCGGCCGAGATCGTGGACCGCATCGTGGCGGGGCTGGAGGCGCGCGAGCGGGGATCATGACAGGCTTGTGAAGGGCGCACCGATCGGGCACGTTCGTGCGCAAACAGCACCGACCGGGAGGCGACCGATGCCCATTCTGACACGCCGCGCGGCGCTCGCGCTGCCGCTGCTCGCTCCTGCCGTCGCATCCGGTGTCGCGCGCGCGGCGCCCGCCGCGGTGAAGATCGGCGCCACCTATCCACTGAGCGGCGCGGTCGCCTCGGCGGGTGCCGAGATGAAGCAGGCGATCGAGGTCGCCGAGGACATCATCAACAGCCCGCACCCGGAACTCAAGGCGCTGCCGCTCGCCGCGGGCACCGGCCTGGCCGGGCTGGGCGGTGCGCCGGTGCGGACGATCTTCGCCGACCACCAGGGCAATCCGGCGGTCGCCCAGAGCGAGACGTTGCGGCTGATCACGCAGGACCACGTGGTTGCGATGGTCGGCGCCTATCAATCGAACTGCACGCTGACCTCATCGGCGGTCGCCGAGCGCTACGGCATCCCCTTCGTCGCCGGCGAAAGCTCGGCCCCCAGTCTCACCGAGCGCGGCTATAAATGGTTCTTCCGCACCACGCCGATCGGCACCGATTTCGGCCGCGCCGATGGCATGTTCCTGGCCGGGCTCGCGCAGTCCGGGCACAAAATCGGCGACGTGATGGTGGTGAACGAGAACACCGAATACGGCAGCTCGACGGGCGATGCGATCCTGGCCGGGTTGAAGGCGCACAATCTGAAGGTCGGCGGCCGGATCGCCTACAACGCCAACAGCGCCGACGTGAGCGCGCAGGTGTTGCAGATGAAGCAGGCGCACCCGGACGCGGTCATCTTCGTCAGCTACACCTCCGACTCGATCCTGTACATGAAGACGATGCACAACCTCAACTACAAGCCGGCGGTGCTGATCGGCGATGATTCCGGCTTCTCCGACCCGAGCTTCGTCAACGCAGTCGGCGACCTCGCGCAGGGTGCGATCAACCGCAGCTCTTGGGACAAGGGCAAACCCGGCGGCACCAGTTACATCGTCAATTCGCTGTATCGCAAACACACCGGCCGCGACATGGACGACACCTCGGCGCGTGCGATGCAGGGCTTCCTCACGCTGTGCGATGCGATCAACCGGGCGGCCTCGACGGCGCCGGAAAAGATCCAGGCGGCGCTGCGTGCGACCGACCTCAAGGCCTCGCAGCTCATGATCGGATACGACGGCGTGAAGTTCGGCCCGAACGGGCAGAACACGCTTGCGGCGACGCTGCTGGTGCAGTTGCGGGGGCACGATTACGTCGCGGTCTGGCCGCAGCGGGAGGCGACGGCGAAACTGGAGCTGCCGTTCCAGGGCTGGGGTTGAGCCAAGTGGTTGAAGCCCTCTCCGCCCCTCGGGGCGGAGAGGGCTGGGTGAGGTGGGGGCCAGCGGTGACTGCGTTCCTGGCGTCAACTGTGTTCGCACGATCCCCCACCTCACCCCGGCCCTCTCCGCCCTCGGAGACGGAGAGGGAGGTGAAGGGGAGCGGCGAGAGATGATCCTCGCCCAGGTCGTCGTCTCCGGCCTGCTGCTCGGTGCGGTGTATGCGCTGTTCTCGTCCGGCCTGACGCTGATCTGGGGCATGATGAACGTGATCAACTTCGCGCATGGCGATTTCGTCATGCTGGCGATGTACGTCGCGTTCTTCGCCTGGACGCTCGGTCACGCCGGCCCCGGCGCGTCGCTGCCGCTCGCCGCGTTCGGCCTGTTCGGACTTGGCGCGCTGGTCTATTTCGGCCTCATCCGGCACGTGATGCGCGGGCCGATGCTGGCGCAGATTCTCGCCACCTTCGGCCTCGCCCTGCTGCTGCGCTACGCGGCGTTCTGGGCCTTCTCGGCGAATTTCGTGACCCTGCCGGGCAATCTCGTCGGCGGCACCTTGGTGATCGGCGGCCTGCGGCTCGAGGCTTCGCGCGTGCTCGCGGGCGGTGTGGCACTCGTGCTCACGCTCGGTATGCACCTGATGCTGACGCGCACCATGCTCGGCAGCCGGATGCTCGCGGTCGCCGAGGACCGCGCGGCGGCGATGCTGGTCGGCATCAGGCCGGATCGGATGCAGGCGCTGGCATGGGGTCTCGCCGGCGCCAGCACCGGGATCGCGGGCGCGCTGATCGCGCTGTTTTACTACATCTCGCCGACCGTAGGCGAGGCGCTGACGCTGATTGCCTTCGTCGTGGTGTGCCTGGGTGGCTTCGGCAGCGTGCCGGGCGCGCTGCTGGCCGGGCTGCTGATCGGAGTGTGCGAAGCGCTCTCCGCCTATTGGCTCGGGCCCGTGTATCAGGACGTGGTGGTGTACGGCCTGTTCCTCGCCGTGCTCTGGGTGCGGCCGCAAGGGTTGCTGGGCACCGCATGACGCGCGCGCAACGGGCGGCCCTGCTGCTGCTGTGCGCGGCCGCGATCGTGTGGCCCCTGCTCGTGGACAACGCGTTCTATCAGCGGATCGGCGCGCTGGTGCTGCTCGCCGCGATCTCCGCCTCGGCGTGGAACCTGATCGGCGGCTATGCCGGGCAGGTCTCGATCGGGCACGCGATGTTCTTCGGCACCGGCGCCTACGCCTCGCTGGTCTGCTTCACCGATCTCGGCTGGCCGCCGATTGCGGGCGCGCCGGTGGGGGTCGCGGTTTCCCTGCTGCTGGCGCTCGTGGTCGGCACCCCCACCTTCCGGCTGCGCGGGCACTATTTCTCGATGGCAACGATCGCGGCGGCGGAGCTGATCCGCATCCTGGTCGCGACGATCAAGCCGCTCGGCGCCGCGGTCGGGCTGATGGGGCCGGCGACACCGCGCAGCATCGCCGACCTCTCGTTCCGCAGTGCGCTGCCGTACTACTACATCTTCGGGACGGTGCTGGCGGTGCTGCTGGCGTTGACCTGGGCGTTGGAGCGGGGCCGGCTTGGGTATTATCTCCGCGCCGTCAGCGGCGGCGAGCGCGCCGCGCGTAGCCTCGGCGTGGGCGTGCTGCGAACCAAGCTCGTGGCGCTGCTGCTCTCGGCCGCCTTCACTGCGATCGCGGGCTCGCTCTATGCCGTGATGGTCGGCTTTGCCGATCCCGACAGCGCGTTCGGCATCCTCGTTTCGGTGAAGATGGTGATCATGGCGGCCCTCGGCGGCGCCGGCACGCTGTTCGGGCCGCTGCTGGGGGCGGTGATCCTGGTCCCGCTCGAGGAATGGACCAACGCGGCGTTCGGCGGCTCCGGCACCGGCATCACCTATGTGATTTACGGCGCCATCATCCTGCTGATCGCGCGCTTCCAGCCGGGCGGACTGATCGCGCTGTGGCGGCGCGCGGGAGTATGGCGTGCTGCTTGAGGCGCCCATGCTGCTTCAGGCGCCCATGCTGCTTCAGGCGCGGGGCGTGGTGCAGGCATTCGGCCGCCTGCGCGCCGTCGATGGCGCCGATCTCGACGTGGCCGAGGGCGAGATCGTCGGCCTGATCGGCCCCAATGGCGCCGGCAAGAGCACGTTCTTCAACGCGCTGGCCGGTGACCGCCTGCCCACCGCCGGCCGCATCGTCTTCGACGGCCATGACGTGACGCGCGCGGGGCCGGCGGCGCACGCCCGCCTCGGCATCGCGCGCACCTTTCAGGTTCCGGTCACGTTCGAGGACATGACGATTGCCGAGAACGTGCTGGTCGGCGCCTTCCTGCGCCATCCGGGCCGCGCCGAGGCCGCGCGCGCGGCCGAGGAGGTGCTGGCCTTCACCGGCCTCGAAGCACAGGCCCGCGCCCCCGCGCGCCGGCTCGGCACGCCGGGGCGCAAGCGGCTCGAGATCGCGCGCGCGCTCGCGACCGCGCCGCGCCTGCTGCTGCTCGACGAAGCGCTGGCCGGGCTCAATCCGGCCGAGGTGCAGGCGGCGATCGCGCTGGTGCGGCGCATCCACGCGCGCGGCATCTCGCTGGTGATCGTCGAGCACGTCATGGCGGTCATCCTCAGCCTCACCGACCGCCTCGTGGTGTTCCACCAAGGCCGCGTCATCGCCGCCGGGCCGCCGCGCGAGGTGGTGGAGGATGCCGGCGTGATCGCCGCCTATCTCGGCCGCAGCCTGCAACGGCGGCGCGCGGGATGATTGCGGTGCTCCGCGACCAGCGGCCCGAAGCCCTCTCCGCCCCCCGGGGCGGAGAGGGTTGGGTGAGGTGGGGGCCAGCCGCGACGGCATTACGAGCGCGAACCAACCTTGCACGCACGCTGCGGCGTGTTCCCGCTGCGGGGGAGTTTCCCCCACCTCACCCTGACCCTCTCCGCCCCCAGGGGCGGAGAGGGAGTGGAGCGGCGCCGGCATGACCGCGGCGCTCTCGGTGGAAAACCTGGCCGTGCGCTACGGCGACCTGATCGGCGTCGCCGACGTCTCGCTCGCGGTGCCGGAGGGCGCGGTGGTGGCGCTGATCGGCTCCAACGGCGCCGGCAAGACAACGACCTTGAACGCGATCGCGGGGCTGGTGCCGGTCGCGGGCGGGCGCATCGCGTGGCAGGGTGCCTCGATCGCGGGCCTGCCCGCGCATCGGGTGGTGCGGCACGGGATTGCGCTCTCGCCGGAGGGCTGGCGGCTGTTCCTCGGCCAGAGCGTCGAGCAGAATCTGCGCCTCGGCGCCACCGTCCTCGCCGACCGCGCCCGCGCCGGCCCGCTGCTGGACCGCGTCTTCACCTTGTTCCCGCGCCTCGCCGAGCGGCGGCGGCAGCGCGCCGGCACGCTCTCGGGCGGCGAGCGGCAGATGCTGGCCCTCGGCCGCGCCCTGATGAGCGACCCTCGCCTGCTGCTGCTGGACGAACCGAGCCTCGGCCTCGCCCCCGCGATCGTCGAGAGCCTCTACGAGACGCTGGCGCGGCTCAACCGCGAGGGCATCACGCTGCTGCTCGCCGAGCAGTCGGTGGAACTGGCGCTGGAGATCGCGAGCCACGCCTTCGTGCTGCAGACCGGGCGGACGGTGCTCAACGGCCCGGCTTCGTCGCTCGCCGAAGACCCCGACGTGCAGCGCATCTATCTTGGCCTGGAGACCGCGGGAGAGGCGGCGCGCGGCAGGTAGACGTGCACGCTCGTGCCCTGGCCTTCGCTCGTGACCAGCCGCACGCCGCCGCCCGACTGTTTCGCGACGCCAAAAACCTGACTGAGGCCGAGGCCGGAGCCGCGCCCCGCCCCCTTGGTGGTGAAGAACGGCTCGAAGGCGCGGTCGCGGACCTCGGGCGCCATGCCGGTGCCGGTATCGGTGACGGCGACGAGGACATACTCCCCCGCCGCCGGTTCTTCCGGCCGCCGCGGCGGGGTCGCCTCGGCGTTGGCGGTCTCGATCGTGAGCGTGCCCCCCTGTGGCATCGCGTCGCGCGCGTTCAGCGCCAGATTGAGGATCACCATCTCGATCTGGGTCGGATCGACCAGCGCCGGCCACAGCTCCGGATGCAGCGTCATCCGGATCTGCACCGTCTTGGCGATCGTGCTCCCCAGCAGCCGCTTCATCCCGGCGATCGTCTGGTTGAGGTCGAGTACCTGCGGGGCGAGGTGCTGGCGGCGGGCGAAGGCGAGCAGTTGCGCGGTAAGCTGCGCGCCGCGCTGCGCCGCCTGCGCCATCGTGTCCAGCCGGCGCAGCCCGCGCTCATCGGAGCCGAGGGCGGGTCGTAGCTGCTCGATCCCGCCCAGGATCACGGTGAGCAAATTGTTGAAGTCGTGCGCGATCCCCGAGGTGAGCTGTCCGACGGCCTCCAGCTTCTGAGCCTGCACCGGCGCGCTCTCGGCGCGCTCGCGCTCGGCGATCTGGTCCACCAGTTCGGCGGTGCGCTCGGCGACCCGGCGCTCCAGCGTCTCGGCGAGTTCGCGCAATCGCTGCTGGTCGCGCTTGCGCACGGTGATCTCGCGCGTGGTGCCGATCGCGCGAATGCCGCGCCCCTCGGCATCGAAGACACCGCGGCCACGGGCGGCGACCCAGCGTTCGGTGCCGTCCTCCTTCCCGATGGTGCGGTACTCGACGTCATATTCGCCGCGGGTCGCGGGATCGGTTGCTGCGGCGAAGATCGCGGTGATGCGCTCGCGATCGTCGGGATGCAGGCCGGCGTAGAAATCGTCCATCGATACCGGCCCGTCCGGCCCGATGCCGAACATCGCCCGGCAGCGCTCGGACCAGACCAGCACGCCGGTCTGCAAGTCGAGATCCCAGGTGCCGAGCCCGGCCGCCGCGATTGCCAGTTGCAGCCTCTCGTTCAGATGCTGCATCTCGCGCTCGGCGGCGCGCCGCCCAGCGATGTTGCGATGGATCGCGGCGATTCCGCTTACGCTGCCGTCGGGCGTGAGGATCGGCGCGGCACTGGTCGAGACCTCGACCAGCCGCCCATCGCGGTGCATCCGCTCGGTCTCGATGATGCCGAGCTCCTCGCCCGCCAGGAGACGATGGAGGTTGCGGTCGCACTCGCCCGGGCGCGTCGGCGGATTGAGGAAGCGGATGTGGCGGCCGAGCGCCTCGGCTTCAGTATAGCCGAATAGCTGCTCAGCCCCCGGGTTCCACAGCCGCACCAAGCCCGCGGGCGAGATGCCGACCATCGCATCCTCGGCGAAGCGGACGAAGGCCGCGAGTGCCTCGTGGTCCGAGCGGGACGGCGCGGCGGGCTCGACGCGGTCGGGCAGTCTTGCCTCCTGAAGTAACGCCGGAGTGAGCCTACAGGCTGCCCGGCGTTGCGACCAGCGCGAGGGCGCGTTTACCCGCCCTCAATCACTCGGCGCGCAGGGTGGCGGACGCCATGCCCCGTCCCTGCTGCCGTTCCTTATCGGCCATTCCCCGGCCGCGCCTTCGCTTCCGCAACGCTGGCGGGGACGCGCGACTCCCTCTCCGCCCCCAGGGGCGGAGAGGGTCGGGGAGAGGTCGGGGAAACTCCTCGACGGTGCGAACCCCTTGCGAGACCTCATCCAGGTTGTCGCTCACCACTTTGTTCCAAAAAAGCGATCGCTCGGTACGCGTGCGCTTCGATCTTAGCCGATCCCGTAAAGCCATCGCGGCTGGCCCCCACCTCACCCAACCCTCTCCGCTCCCAGGGGCGGAGAGGACTTCAGCCGCTGGCGGTCGGGCTGGGCCCGTGGACAGGGGCGGCCTTGCTTGCGCTTGCCCTGCTCTGCGCGGCGGGGCCAGCCCGCGCCTCGGGCGGGTGCGAGCGGGCGGCGCAGGGGGCGGAGCGCGATTTCGGCCTCCCCGCCGGCGTGCTGCGCGCGATCGGGCGGGTCGAGAGCGGGCGCGCCGATCCGCTGACCGGGCGCATCTCGGCGACGCCATTCGCGATCGACGCCGATGGCGCGGCCCTGTTCCCCGCTAGTGCCGCCGAGGCGGTGGGACAGGTGCGGGCGCTGACGGCGCGCGGTGTGCGCTCGATCGATGTCGGGTGCTTTCAGATGAGTCTGCTGTATCATCCGGACGCGTTCGCGACGCTCGATCAGGCGTTCGACCCGGCAGCGAACGCGCGCGCGGCGGCGGCCTTCCTCGCGCGCCTCCATGCGGAGAGCGGCGATTGGGGCGATGCGATCGCGCGCTACCACTCCGCCGACCCGGCGCGGGGCGGCCCGTATCGCGAAGCGGTGCTGGCGGCGTGGCACGGCGGAGCTGGCGCGGTGGCGGCGCGCGGCCCGGCGCGGATGCCGGGGCTGGTGTTCGCGGGGGTGCAGGTGTTCGTGCCCGGCGGCCCGCCGGGGCCGGCACGGGCCGGATTGCCGCGGGTGTTCACGCCGTGAGCGGCGCACGCCTGAGAACAGGGCTGCTGTGGCTGCTCGACGGGCCGTGGCTGACGCGCGAGCGAGCGGTCGCGTGGTGCCGCGTGGTGCTTGCGCTCGAGCTGGTGATGGCCGTGATCGGCGGCATCCACACCTATCGCCACGCCGACAAGCGAACCGGTGTAACGGCCTCGGATTTCATCAGCTTCTATGCCGCCGGGAAGCTCGCCAACTCGGCGCATCCGGCTGCCGTCTATGATCCCGCGCAGCACCTCGCGACCGAGCGGCAGATCGGTGGCGACAAGTTCCCGTACCTGGAGTTCTATTATCCGCCGATCTTCCTGCTGATCTGTGCGCCGATGGCGAGGCTGCCGTACTGGGTCGCACTGCTGGTGTTCGAGGCATCGACGCTCGCGCTCTACATCGTGGTGATGCTGCGTATCGTCGGTCCGGGTTTCTGGCCCGGCGTGGCGCCGATCCTCGCGTTTCCGGCGCTATTCTGGAATGTCTCATTCGGGCAGAACGCATTCCTGAGCGCGGCACTGTTCGGCGTGGCCACGCTGCTGGTGGATCGTCGTCCGGTCACGTCGGGCTTCTGCTTCGGCGCGCTCGCCTTCAAGCCGCATTTCGGGTTGCTGGTGCCAGTGGCGCTGCTGTCTGGGCGACGATGGCGAAGTGCCGCGGCGGCAGCGGCGTGTGTGGCGTTCCTGGTAGGACTGTCAGCCGCCCTTTTCGGCATCGACACGTGGCGTGCGTTCATAGCAACCTTTGTCGGCGCGCCGTCGGTCTATGCGCATGGCCACATCAAGCTCGGCTACCTCATCACGGTGTTTGGTGCGGCGCACGTGCTGGGGTTGCCGGACAGGGCGGCGATCGCGGTGCAGGCGATTGCGAGAGTGCTGGCTGCGTCGGTCATTTGCCGCGCGTGGCGAGCTAATCTCGATCTGCCCGCTCGCAGCGCCGCGCTGCTGGCGGGCACGCTCGTGGCCGTGCCGATCATCATGTACTACGACCTCGTGCTCGCTTCCGTGGCGTTGGGATGGCTGCTCCGCGGCGGCCATCAGCGAAGCTTCACATCCGGTGAAAAGATCGCCGTTGGCCTGGTCTATTTGGCGACCCTGCTGACTCATTTCCCTGGCAGGGTTCCACCTGGCTCAATCGGCCTGGCGGCGGCGACTCTCCTGCTGGTTTGGGTCAGCGCGCAGGTGCGGCGCGAGCGAGCTTCCTCGCCGAATTTCGGCGTCTGGGCAAGCCAATTCGCGCTGCTTAACCTTCTTGCAACTGTTTGCCGCTTTGATGGTGGAGACGACGAAGAGCCGCGACGGTTGGCCACTGCTTCGGGAAGAATGCCCGAGTCGTCACGCCACTAGCGCCGCAAGCACTCGCGCGGCAGACAAGGAGATATCGAGATGCTTGAGCTCTTCACCACCCTGCTTCTTCTCCGCAAGGACACGCGTGGTGTCACGGCACTGGAGTACGGGTTGATTGCTGCCGTGATGGCAGCGGTCATCATCGCCGCGTTCGGCCTTTTGGGCACTGACCTCAGCAGTCTGTTCACCAGCCTGAGCACCAAGATGTCGGTGAGCTGAAACAACCGCCTTTGGGGGCAGGCGAAAGGACGCAACGCGCTTCGCGCCTGCCCCCCGGCCTGCCTGGTCCCAAAACGGGGTGCTTCGATGGCCATCGCGTTCACGATGCTCATTACAATCGCAGCATCGGCATCAACCGCGCTGCTGCTCCTGGCCGCGTTACGTGACATCGCCAGCCGCATCATCCCCAACGCGGTGGCGCTCGCCATCGCCGGTCTCGGCGTCGCGCTGCGCATCCGCGCCCACGACCTCCCCATCTCCCTCGCCGCCGCCGCCGCCCTGTTCCTCCTCGCCGCGTTCTGCTGGCGTCGGGGCTGGATGGGCGGCGGTGACGTGAAGCTACTCGCTGCAGCCGCCTTGCTGCTGCCGCCGCGCCTCGTGCCCGGCTACGTCCTCGCCGTGGCACTCGCGGGCGGCGTGCTCGGCCTGCTCTATCTCGGCCTCGGCGCATTCTTGCGTCGTCGTGCACACGCCGCCGCCCCACGCCGTTCCGCCAGCCTGCTCCGCCGCACCCTTCGCGCCGAGGCGTGGCGCATCCGCCGCCGTTTTTCGCTGCCCTATGGCTGCGCCATCGCTGCCGGCGCGCTGTTCGCCCTGCTGCAGCCCGGAGCCCTGGCATGATCCTGCGCCTCGCCCTGTTCGTGCTGATGGCGGTTGGGCTCGGCGGCTTCGGCACCGTCGCCTGGCTCAGCTCCCGCCCGCCCGCTGCGCACCAACCGCCCGCGCCCAAGCCGGTCGCGGTGCTTGCCGCCGCGCACGCGCTGCAACCGGGGGCGCTGCTCAAGCCCGCCGATCTCGGCGCGACGATGGTTACCGCGAGCCATGTTCCGCTCGGCTCCACCGTCGACACGCCGGAGGCCCGCGGCGCCCTGATCGGCGCCATGGTCCGCCGCAGCATGGTCGCGAACGAGCCGGTGCTGCCGGCCGACGTGATGCGCCCCGGCGATCACGGCTTCCTCGCCGCCGTCCTGGCGCCGGGCCGCCTCGCCGTCACCGTGGGCGTCGATGCGATCACCGGCACCGCCGGGCTGATCTGGCCGGGCGATCATGTCGATCTGATCCTCACGCAGTCGATGTCGGGCGCCAACGTCCCGCCCGGCCGACGCGTCGCCGGCGAGACAGTGCTGACCGACGTGCGGGTGATCGCGATCGACCAGCAGCTCGTGCAGGGCGCCGGCAGCGACAGCGCCAAGGCCCAGCCGGCGCGCACCGTGACCTTGGAGGTGACACCCGCGCAGGCCGAGCAGGTCGCGGTCGCAACCCGGCTCGGCCACCTCTCGCTCGCCGTCCGCTCGGCCGCGGGCGGCCAGGCGGCAGCGGTGCCCGCCGGCATCACCTGGGCCGGGCAGGTCTCGCCCGCACTGGCGCAGGACGGGCAGACGGCGGCCGGCCCGAGCACGGTCCGCGTGTTCACTGGTGCCAGCGACGGAAAGGAGTTCCGGTTCTGATGTCCACGCGTGCACGGCCGCCGCTCGCAGCGGCCTCGGCCATCGCCCTCGCCCTGTTGATTCCGTCAGGACTCGCCTGGCCGACGACTTTCCCGCGGGCGCGCCGATCCGCCCCGTCTCGGCTGCAATGCCGGTCGCGATGCCGGGTGCCGCGATGCCGATGGGCACGCTCGTGCCGATGCCCGCGCAAGGGTTGGCGCTGGAGGCGGGGTCCGGCCGCGTGATCGCGCTGCCCGGCGCGGTCGCGAGCGTGTTCGCCGCCGACCCGAAAGTGGCCGAGGTGCGGCCCGCCAGCCCCACCAGCCTGTTCATCTTCGGCGTCGCCCCCACCGCACCACGATCGCGGCGCTCGACGCGGCCGGGCACCCGGTCGCGCAATACACGATCACCGTCCGCCCCTCCGCCTACGGCGCGTCTGAGGCGCTGGGTGCAATCCAGCGCGTCATGCCCGGATCGGACGTGCGGATCGACACCACGACCGGCGGCCTCGTCCTGCACGGCCAGGTCGCCACCCCGGCCGATGCCGATGAGGCGATGTCGATGGCTCGCCGCTTCGTCGCCAGCGGCCAACACGTCGACAACGCTCTGACCGTGCTCGGCTCGACCCAGGTGACCTTGCGCGTGCGCATCGCCGAGATGTCGCGCACCGTGGTTCGGGCACTCGGCGTGAACTGGCAGGCGCTCGGCACGGTCGGCCGCTTCGCCGTCAACCTCGCCACCAACAACGCACTTTCGGCCGCCGCGAGCGGGGCGAGCATGCTCGGCCTCGGCTATCGCGGTGCGGTCAATGTCAACGCGGTGATCGACGCGCTGGCGCAGAACGACCTCGTGCATGTGCTGGCCGAGCCGAACCTGACCGCGATGAGCGGGCAGACCGCGAGCTTCCTGGTCGGCGGCGAGTTCCCGATCCCGGTCGGCCAGCAAAACGGTCAGATAACGGTCGAGTTCAAGAAATTCGGCGTTTCGCTGGCGTTCGTGCCGACCGTGCTCTCGTCTGGGCGGATCAGCCTGCGCGTCGAGCCGGAGGTGAGCCAGCTCAGCAGCCAGGGCGCGGTGCAGGTCACAGCCGGCAGTTCGAGTCTCAGCATCCCGGCGCTGACCGTCCGCCGCGCCGAGACCACGGTGGAGCTGGGCAGCGGCCAGAGCTTCGCGATCGCCGGGCTGTTGCAGGACAGCACCGACAACAACGTCTCCGGCCTGCCCGGCCTCGGCGAGATTCCCATCCTGGGCGCGCTGTTCCGCTCCAACAGCTTCCAGCACAATCAGACCGAGCTGGGTGATCGTGGTAACGCCCTACATCGCCCGCCCGGTCGACGATCCGGCGGCGATCAAGCTGCCGACCGACGGCTACTCGCCCCCCGACGATCTGCAACGCCTGCTACTGCTGCGTCAGGTCGGCAGCGCGGGCACGGGCCTGCCCGGCCACCTGCCGGCCGATACCGGGTTCATCGTGCAATGAAGCCGGAAGCTCTGCGTGGCGACCCAACTCCCTCTCCGCCCCTAGGGGCGGAGAGGGCCGGGGAGAGGTGGGGGATTCGCGCGGCAGCGTGGGTGCGAGCGTGGTTCGCGTCCGTGGAGCCGTCGCCGCGGGCCCCCACCTCACCCAACCCTCTCCGCCCCCCAGGGCGGAGAGGGAAGTCCCTCACCGACAGGAGACGCGCCCGCGCGATGCTCGCCGCCGCGGCGCTGCTCGCCGGCTGCGAGCAACATCCCGCCCGCTACGACAACAACAGCGGCGAATGGCATCCCAACGGTGCCAACGCCGCCAATCTGGCGGCGATGGTCGCCGATCCGCTCGACCTGGTGCGCGGCCACGGCGATCCCGGCTCGGACGGCGCCGAGGCGGCCGACGCGGTGCGGCGGCTGCGCACCGGGCAGGTCGCTCCGGTCGCGGCCAGCATCATGGGAAGCGGCGGCACGGGCGCCGGTCTGGGTGCGGGCATGGGCGCCGCTTCCGGCGGCAGCACGACGGGGAACTGATGCCCAACGACGCGGCCCCCATCGCGGGAAGCCTGGCCCCCGGGAGCTTGGCGCAGGCGGCGGCCGAGCCGCTCGCGCGCTCGGACCAGGTGCCGCTGCTCGCCTTCATCGCCGACGCACCGACCGAGGCGGCGCTGCGCGAGGGCCTTGCCGAGGCGGTGCCGGCGGGCTTCGAGGTTCGGCGCGGCAACGTGCGCGCCGCCATCGCCGCCTTCGAGCGGACGCCCTCGCCACGCGTGCTGGTGGTGGATGTGAGCGGCGAGGAGCAGCCGCTGACCGCGCTCGGCACGCTCTCGGAGGTGGTCGAGCCGAACGTCTCTGTGCTGGTGATCGGCCAGCAGGACGACGTGAACTTCTACCGCCACGTCACCCGCGGCCTGGGCGCGCTCGAATATCTCTGCAAGCCGCTTGCTCGCGACATGGTCGCGCGGCATTTCGCGCCGCTGCTGTCGCCGCGCAGCCGTGCCGCCGAGGCGGTCCATGCCGGTCGCGTCGTCACCGTCACCGGCGTGCGTGGCGGCGTCGGCGCGACCACGATCGCCGCCAGCCTCGCCTGGCATTTCGGCGTCGTCGCCCGACGCCACACGCTGCTGCTCGACCCCGACCTCCATCGCGGCAACGCCGCCCTGCTGCTGGACGCCAAGGCCGGCCCCGGCCTGCGCATCGCGATCGAGGCGCCGGACCGGATCGACCCGCTATTCGTCGAGCGCGCCGCCCAGCCGGTGCGCGAGCGGCTCTTTGTTCTTGCCGGCGAGGAAAAGCCGAGCGAGCACGTGACGGCCGCAACCGAGGCGGCGGCAACGCTGCTCGGCGCGCTGCGCCGGCGCTTCAACTTCGTCGTCGCCGACGTGCCGTTCCTGCCGCTGCCGCTGCACCGCGACCTGCTCGATCTCGCGCATCAGCGCGTGCTGGTGCTCGATCCCACGCTCACCGGCATCCGCGAGGCACTGCGGCTGCGGTCGCTGCCCAACGGCAAGCTGCAGCCGGCGCGGCCGGTGCTGGTGCTGAATCGCCTCGGCCTGCCCGGCGGCCTGCCGCGGCCGAAGGTGGAGGCGGCGCTGGAGCAGCGGCTCGACGTCGTCATCCCCGACCTGCCGCGAAAGGCCCGTGAAGCCGCGGCGATGGGCGAGCCGCTCGGCGCCGGACGCGGCCCGTTCCGCGACAGCGTGGCGGCGCTGGCCCGCGAGGTCGGCTTCGTGCGGCTACTCGACAGCTCGGCCGGCGCGCCGGAGGCGGCCGGGTCGGCTTCACCACGCCGCCGCTCCCTGTTCGGCCGGCGCCGGTGAGCGACCTCGCCGCACCGACTTTCGGCCGCCGGCGGGAGGGCAGTCCCGGCATCGCGCCTGCCGCCCCACCGCCGTTCCCCGCCACGCCGGCGGCGGCACCGGTGGTCGAGCTGCGCGCGTTGTGCCTGGAGCGGCTCGATCCCGCCGCCGCCGCCGGCTTGGCACCCGGCCGGCTCGCCGCCGAGATCGAGGCGTTGATCGGCCGCATCGCCAACGAGCGCCGGATCGAGGTCAACGCCCGCGAGCAGCGCCAGCTCGCGCGCGAGCTGGTCAACGACATGCTTGGCGTCGGCCCGCTCGAGCCGCTGCTGGCCGACGAGACCGTGACCGACATCATGGTCAATGGCCCCTATCGCATCTTCGTCGAGCGGCGCGGCAAGCTCGAGCTCTCGGACGTGCGCTTCCGCGATCAGGCGCACGTCGCCAATGTGTGCCAGCGCATCGCCGGGGCGGTCGGACGGCGTGTGGATGAATCGAGTCCGATGGTCGATGCCCGGCTCGCCGACGGCTCGCGCGTCAACATCATCTTCCCGCCGCTGGCGCTCGACGGCGCCTGCATCTCGATCCGCAAATTCTCCCGCAAGGCCATCGATCTTCCAAAGCTCGTCCAATTCGGCGCGATGACGCAGCCGGTCGCGCGCATCCTTGAGATCGCGGCGCGCTGCCGGCTCAACGTCATCATCTCTGGCGGCACCGGCTCGGGCAAGACGACGCTGATGAACGCGATGAGCCGGCTGATCGACCCTGGCGAGCGCATCGTCACCGTCGAGGACGCGGCCGAGCTGCAGCTGCAGCAGCCGCACATCGTGCGGCTGGAGACCCGCCCGCCCAGCCTGGAGGGCCGCGGCGAGATCACCCAGCGTGACCTGGTGCGCAACGCGCTCCGGATGCGCCCCGACCGCATCATCATCGGCGAGGTCCGCGGGCCGGAGGCATTCGACATGTTGCAGGCGATGAACACCGGCCACGACGGCAGCATGTCCACGATTCACGCCAACAGTACCCGCGATGCGCTGAGCCGGGTCGAGAACATGGTGCAGATGGGCAATATGGGCCTGCCCGCCCGCGCCATCCGCCAGCAGATCGTGGGCGCCGTCGATTTGATCGTGCAAGTCGCCCGCCAGCGCGACGGCGGCCGGCGTCTGATCCAGGTGACGGAGGTGTGCGGCCTGGAAGGCGATGTGGTGATCTTCAATGACGTGTTCGCCTTCGAGATCACCGGCGAAGCCTTCGATGGCCGGCTGATCGGCCGCTACCGCCCGAGCGGCGCCAAGCCCGCCTTCGGGCAGCGGCTCGCCTATTTCGGCCTCGACCGCGCCTGGGCGAGCGCGGTTGCGGAACCCGGGCAATGACCGCCGGTGCCCCCGCGCTGCTGCTGTGGGCGTTTCTCGGCCTCGCCGGTCTCGGCTTCGCCGCGGCGCTGGTGGCGCGCGCACAGGCGCGCGCGCGCCGGCGCGAGGCGCGCTTCGAGGCCGCCCTCGCCCCGCATCTCGGTCGGCTCGGGCCCGAGGACGAGCCGCTGGTCGGGGTGGAAGCTGCACGGACCATCATCTCGCCGTTGCGCCGCGTGCAGCTTGCCTACGGCTATGACGCGGTGCGGGCCGACCATTACCCGATCGCCTGGTGGGTGGTGCTGCCGCTCGCGCTGGCCGGCGCGCGCTTTGCGGTGGGCCTCGCCGTGCCGCTCGCGGGCGGCATCGCCTGGCTCGCGGTGCCGGTGCTCTGGGTCGTGTTCGCCCGCGGGTTCTGGCGCTTCTTCGACCATCGGCGGCGCGACACGCTGTTCCGCCAGTTCCCCGACGCGCTCGGCATGATCGTGCGCTCCGTTCGCGCCGGCATCCCGGTCGCGCGCGCGATCCGCATCGTCGCCGAGGAGGGCGGGCCACCGACCGCGGCCGAGTTCGCGCATCTCGCCGATCAGGTCGCGGTCGGCGTGCCGCTGGAGGCGGCGCTGCGCGGGATGGCCGAGCGCAGCGGCCTCGGCGAATACCGCTTCTTCGCGACCGCGCTCGCGTTGCAGGCGCAGACCGGCGGCGGTCTGACCGAGACGCTGGAGAACCTCGCCGACGTGATCCGCAAGCGCGTGGCGCTGAAGCAGCGCGGCCATGCGCTCGCGTCCGAGGCGCGGACCAGCGCCGGCATTCTCGCCTCCCTGCCGATCGTGTCGTTCTTCGGCCTCTGGCTGATCAAGCCCGCCTACATCACCGTCCTGCTCGACGACCCCGGCGGGCAGAAGATCCTCGGCACTGCGATCGGGATGCTCGGCATGGGTATGATGGTGATGCGCAGCATCATCCGCCGGAGTTCTCGCGTGAGCGCCGCATTGCTGCTGCCGGCGGCGGCGGCCGGGATGCTGCTGCTCAGCATCGCTTGCGCCGTGCTGCTGCGCCTGATCCGCCGCGAGGAGCGGATCGTCCGCCGGCTGCTCGGTGCGCGCCAGCAGGCCGGGGCCGCCGCTGCCGTGCCTCTCAGTGCGGACCGGGGGCAGATGGTGCTGACCCTGGTCGGGCGGCTTGGTGCCGCGATCGAGCGCAGCGGCATCCTGCCTGCCCGCACCTTGCAGGAGCTGCGCGACAATCTCACCGGCGCCGGCGTGCGCGCGGCGAAGTGGCTGCCGTTCTTCGTCGGCGTCAAGGTGCTGCTGCTGTTCGGCTGCCCGCTCCTCGTGCTCGGGGTGTTGCACTCGACGAGCGCGAGCGGCACGGTGCGCACCGCGCTGGTGCTGGGCGCCGGCATCATCGGCCTGCTCGCCCCCGATTTCGTGGTGCGCCACGCGCGCAAGCGCTACCTGAAGCAGCTTGAGCGCGGGTTGCCCGATGCGCTCGACATGATGATCATCTGCGCCGAGGCCGGGCTGGCGCTGGAGCCGGCGATCCGCCGCGTCGCCGGCGAAATTCGCGCCGCCAACCGCCCGATCGCGGCCGAGTTCGGCCAGCTCGCAACCGAGATGCGCCTCAATTCCGATACGCGCGTCGCACTCGTCAACATCGGCCGCCGCACCGGCCTTGAGGGTTTGAAACGCTTCGGCGCCACGCTGGTGCAGACCCTTACCTACGGCACGCCGCTCAGCCAGGCGCTGCGCGTCCTCTCGGCCGAGATGCGCCAGGAGATGCTGACGCGCTTCGAGGCGCGGGCGGCGCGGCTGCCGGTGCTGCTCACCTTGCCGATGATCATTTTCATCCTGCCCACCGTGTTCCTCGTGGTGGGCGGGCCGGCGGTGATGCAGGCGGTTCGGACCATGTCGGGTCATTGACGGAGGGCAAAATGCGCATCTTGTTCCCCTTCCTGCTGCTGCTCTCGCTCGCTGCCTGCGCCGGCGGCGGTGCGCCGAGCACGTCCGGGCCGCCGAAAGTGACGCTGGGCATCGCCGATGCAGCGCTGGCCGGCGGCGCGCCCGAGATGGCGCTGCACGTCACCGACGACGTGCTCAGCCGCAAGCCGCACGACGCGGCCGCGCTGAGCAAGCGCGGCGATGCGCTCTACGAACTCCGGCGGTACGAGGCGGCGGCGGCCAGCTACCGCGCGGCGCTGGCAATCGACTCCGGATCGGAAATGGCGCAGCTCGGCCTCGCCCGCACGGAGCTTGAGGCCGATCCCGCCGCTGTCGAAGCGGTGCTGGTGCGGCTCACGGCCGCCCACCCGCGTAACGCCGCCGCACTCAACGATCTCGGCGTCGCGCGCGACCTTCTCGGTCGTCACGCCGACGCGCAGAAGACGTATCGGATGGCGCTCGCCGCCGCCCCCGAGATGAGCGCCGCCCAGGTCAATCTCGGCCTCTCGCTCGCCCTTTCGGGACACGCCAGGCAGGGAATCGAGCTGCTCCGGCCGCTGGCGCTGGACGGCAGTGCGCCCGCGCGCGTGCGCCACGATCTCGCCGCCGCCTACGCGCTCGACGGCCGCACCGAGCAGGCGGCGGCGCTGATCCGCCCCGACATGGCCGCCGATCAGGTGCCGCTCGCGGTCGCCTCGCTGGAGGCGCTGAGCAAGCCCTGATTGCAGGTGTCGCGGATCGGCGTCACGCGCCGAGCCGGGTGGCGAGATCGCCGATATCGGCGATCACGTCCCCCGCCTCTCCGCGATCACGAACCGCGCCTTTGGTTAATCAGGTCGAGCTGCGGCTGAGGCGGCGCTCGATGTCACGACCATATTTGGACATTGCCCAGCAGCACACAAAGAAAACCAGCGAGGCGAAAGCGAAGCCTTCTTTGGCGTGGCCTAGCCAGGTCGGGTCCTTCAGCGCCTGGTTGACCGCGCCGAGCAGGTCGAACAGCCCGATGATGGTCACCAGAGTTGTATCCTTGAACAGATCGACGATGGTATTGATGATGCCCGGGACGACCATGCGCAGCGCCTGCGGCATGACGATGAATGCCTGCGTCTCCCACCAGCTGAGGCCGAGCGAGCCCGCCGCCTCGTACTGGCCGAACGGCACCGCTTGCAGGCCGCCGCGCACTACCTCCGCCATATAGGCCGAGTTGAACAGCACGAGCGCTGCCATCGCCCGGATCAGCCGGTCGAGACTGACGCCGTTTGGCAGGAATAGCGGCAGCATCACGGCCGACATGAACAGCACCGTCAATAGCGGCACGCCGCGCCACAGCTCGATGAACCCGACGCTGAGCAGCCGCACGATCGGCAGCCGGGAGCGGCGGCCGAGTGCGAGCAAGATGCCGATTGGCAGCGATCCCGCCACGGTGACGAACGAGATCACCACGTTGAGCGTCAGCCCACCCCAAAGGTTGGTATCGACGTAGGGCAGTCCGAGCACACCGCCCGTCAGCAGCAGGCCCGCCAGCACCGGGAACACCGCGAGCAGCAGCAGCACCCACAGCCCGCGGTGGCGAACCCGCTCGCGCAGCACCGGAAACCCAAAGACAATCAGCAGAAGGGCTACAACGGCAAGGCGCCACCGCTGACCGGCCGGGTAGTGGCCGAAAAAGAACTGGCCCAGGCGCAATTTGATAAAGGTCCAGCAGGCTCCGTCGCCAGTGCAGGCGGATGGGGTGCTGCCGGCAATGGAAGCGTCGGTGACCGCCCAGCGGATCAGCGGCGGAACCACCACCGCGAGCAGTGCCACAACCGCCACGGTCAGGATTGTGTTCACCGGCGTGTTGAACAGATTGCGCCGCATCCAACGGAGGGCGCTCAGGGCGGCCCCGTACTCGCCGGCCGCGGGAAGACCGGTGTGCGGCAACGCAAGGGTCATCGCTCGACCAGTGCCACGCGACGATTGTACCAGTTCAGGAACGCCGACGTCAGCAGGCTGATGGTGAGGAAAATCGCCATGACGATGACGATTGTCTCGATCTCCCGTCCGGTCTGGTTCAGCACGGTGCCAAGGAAGATCTGGAACAGCTCAGGATAGGCGACCGCAGGCCCGAGCGAGCTGCTCTTGATAAGATTGAGATACTGGCTGGTGAGCTGCGGCACCATGATGCGCAGCGCCTGCGGCAGGATGATCAGCATCAGAAGCGGTGCGGGTTTCAGGCCAAGGCTGGCCGCGGCCTCCCGCTGGCCCTTCGGCACCGCTTGAATCGAGCCGCGCACGATCTCGGCGATGAAGGCCGCGGAATAAATCGCCAAACCGGCACTCAAAGCCACCAGCTCCGGCGGCACCGCGACACCGCCGGTGATGTTGAAGCCGAGGAGCGCCGGTCGCTCGACACGGGCGATCCCCGCCACCAGCAGCCCGGCGGCGATGACCAGCAGCACCAGCGCCTTGGCGCCGATGCGCACGGGGCCGATCCGCACCCGCCAGACGAGCGGGATCGCTGCCGCGGCCAGCAGCGCCAGCCAGGCATAGGCGCCGCCGTGGGGCCGCATCTCCAGACTCGGCAGATAGAGGCCCCGAACATTCAATAGAACACCGCCTGGCAGGACGAGGCTCTGGCGCGGCGAAGGCAGAGTTTGCAGCACGGCGACGTACCAGAAGATGATCTGGACGAGTTGTGGCGTATTGCGCACCAACTCGACGAACGCGAGGGCGATGTTGCGCACCAACCAGTTGCTCGACAGCCGCATCGTGCCGACCAGTAGGCCGAGCGCGGTTGCGGCGACGATGCTCATCGCCGCAACCAGCAGGGTGTTGAGCACGCAGACCGCCAGCGCACGGGCATAGGTGTCCGAGGTGGCCCAAGAGATCAGGTGGAACGGGATGGCGAAGTTGGTCGGGCGGTCGAGGAAGCCGAAGCCGAAAGGCACGTTCCGGCGCGCAAGGTTTTCGGCGGCATTCCCCGCCAGCAGCCAGGCGGCCGCCGCCACAGCCAGCAGCAACAGCCATTGGCCCGCATTGGCTGCCCGAGGCAACCGCCTGATCATGCCGGAAGGCGGGCGAGCTAGTACCAGGACGCCGGATATTGCAGACCGCCGTGGAGATAGAGGTTGTTTAGCCGACGGGCCAGGCCGAGACCCTTGGAGCCGAAATACTCCTCGTAGACCTCGCCATAGTTGCCCTCGCTCTTGACGATGCGATAGGCGAACGCGTCGTCGAGGCCGAGGCCTTTGCCGAGACCCCCCTCGAGCCCGAGGAACTGCTTGGTCTGCGGGTCGGTCGTGGTCTGCTTGACCTGGTCGATGTTGGCCTTCGTGATGCCGAGCACCTCTGCTTCCAGCATGGCGTTGTGTGTCCAGCGGACGATGGATGTCCACGGGTCGTCGCCGAAGCGGGTGAACGAGCCGAGCGGCTGACGGGAGATCGTCTCCGGCAGGATGAGCCAGTCGGCAGGCGTCTTCATCGCCGAGCGCGCGGCGGCGACGCTGCCGCCATCATCGGTGTAGCCATCGCAGCGGCCGGCCTGGGCGGCGGCGTAAATCTCCTCCGGCCGGTCGAACAGCAGAGTGTTGATCTTGATGCCGTTGGCGCGGTTGTAGTTGGCGATATTGGTTTCCAGCGTGGTGCCGGTGAGCAGGCCGATGGTTGCGCCGTTCAGCTCTTTGACGTGCCCGACCTTGAGGTTCTTGCTTACCATGAACGCCTGGCCAGTGTAGAAATTGACGGCCGGTTCCGCCAGCCTGAGCTGGCTATTGCGCAGCAGCGTATGCTCGGAGTTGCGGATCAGCACGTCGATCTCACCCGATTGCAGCACCGAAAAGCGGACCTGCGAGGTGCAGCCGATGTACTTGACCTTCCGTGCGTCGCCGAGCACGGCGGCGGCGATGGCGCGGCAATAGGAAACGTCGAGCCCCTTCCAGTTGCCCGAGGAATCCTGGAAGGCATAGCCGGGAATGCCGGTGTCCACGCCTGCGATAAGCTGGTCGCGTTTCCGGATGGCATCGAGCGTAGGGCTCTTGATGGCAGACTGCGCCCGTCCCGTTCTTGCCAGGCCAAAGAGCCCGGCGGCGGCGGCGCCCGTGAGCACCCCGCGGCGACGCATCCTTGCGTCCGGGGCGGTGAATTTCTGCATGATTTTCCTCCCTTGTAGAGCATTGCACGGAGCGAGTCGGCTTGACGGATTGGCCGCGGCCCAACGCACCCCGCCTCCTAGAATATTGCACATTGGCCTGTATTTCTGACAGCGGATAAGTGCGTCGGGCTCTCAACCAGCAAAAGCTATTCTGCAACAGAGCCTTGTGGCGGCGCGCATCGGTATCACGCGCCGAGCCGGGTGGCGAGGTCGCCGATATCGGCGGCGATCACGTCCCACGCCTCCTCGGCGTCGTAATCGCGCACTTGCCGAGGCCCGTATTCGCTCGGCCGTGCGAAGAAGCCGGTGCGGAGGCCGAGCGCGCGAGCGGCGCGCAGGTCGCCGTTATGCGCCGCGCACATCATCACCTGCGGCGGCGCCAGCCCGAGCAGCCGGCACGCCCCGAGATAGGTCTCCGGGTCAGGCTTGTAGTGGCCGAATAGGTCGGCGCCGAACACCATGTCCCAAGGCAGGCCGGCGTGCTTCGCCATATTCACCAGCAGGGCCACGTTGCCGTTCGACAGCGGCGCGATCACGAACCGCCCGCGCAACCGCGCCAGCCCGGCGACCGAGTCCGGCCACGGGCGCAGCCGATGCCACGCCCGCGTCAGGTGCGCACGCGCGTCCTCGTCCAGCGCACCCGCGCCGTGCCCATCCAGCAGCCGGTCGAGGCTGGCGCGGTGCAGATCGTCGAGCACGGTCCAGGGCAGCTCGCCCCGCCGGACCCGATCCATCGAGGGCACGTAGCCGCCGCGCCAGTCATCGACCAGCGTCGCCCAATCGAGCGCAAGCCCGCGCGCGGCACCGAACGCGGAAAGTTCGGCGATCAGGCCCGATCGCCAGTCCACCACCGTGCCGAAAGTGTCGAACAGCAATGCGCGGAGATCGTCCATCGCTTTCGTCCTCACTTGCCGAAGATGCCGAACAGGCCACGCAAAAAGCCCGGCGTCAGCGCCGCCAGCGGGTTCACCGTGACGGCGGGATCGCGAAGATTCCCGCGCACCGAATAGGTCGCGGCGAACAGCCCGCCGCCGCGCTCGGGGCTGAACAGCCGCCCGATCACCGGGATGCCGCCGAGGAAGGAGTTCAGCATGTACGCCGGCACGATCGTGCCCTGCAAATCGGCCACGCGCCGGTTCAGATCGACACTGCCCTTGATCGTCACCCCGAGCGAGGGGTTGTAGGCGCGTGCATCCACGATCGTCAGCAGCGGACCGTCGAGCCGGAACGGCGCCACCGCCCGGGTCACTGTCATCCCCGGCCCGCGCAGCGCCGCGACCACGCCGTAGAGCGTCATTCCCTGCAACACCTTGGCCACCGCCGGCGCATCGGCGATCCGAGTGCCGACGATCTGCGCCGTGCCTGAGAGCGGATGACGCGGCGGCGCGCGGTCCTCGAACCGCGCGGTGAGGACCAACGTACCGCCGCGCATGTTGTCGGTCACGTCGAGGTCGCGCAGCAGCGCGCCCGCATCAGCGGCGGTGAGCGAGAGGCTGCGCCCGCCGGCGCGGTCCGGTGTGATGCGACCGCGCACTTGCTCAGGCGCGCCGCTGGTGAGCGTCGCTTCACGGACCAGATTCCCGTCGCTCGCCGCACGCAGGATGACGGAGGAGAAGCCTGCCTTCGGCGTCAGCGCCACCCGTGCGAATCGCGCGTCAAGCGTCCAGGGCGGCCCCTTGGCGGGCGTGCGGGCTTGCGTCGGTGTCGCGTGTTGCGGGAGCGCGCTGGAGAGGTCGAGGGTCGGCCCGTGCAGCGCGATCGCGATCGGCTGGCCGGGCGCGGCGGGAAAGCGGATCTCGCCCGCTGCGTCGCTGCGGCCGATCACCGCACGATCGAGCGCAAGCACCGAGGGGCGCCCGTCGGCGAAGCGGCTGCTGCCCTTCACCAGCAGCCCTGGGCCGGTCGCGTGCAGCGCGTCGACCCCGGTGACACGGCCGTCGTTGAGCAGGATGCGGGCACTTGCCTCTGCCGCCGCGCCCACCGGCTTGCTCCACGCAACCAGCGGGGCGGCGAGCGCGGCCCGCTTCAGATCGGCGTGCAGATCGATTTCCGCCGCACCGTCGCGCTGCTCGGCATAGGCGACGCGCAGCGCCGCACTGCCGCCGCGCAGCAGGTCGCCGCTGTCGATGCCGGCCGCCTGAAGCTGCGCCAGCGTGGTCGTGCCCGATGCCTCCGCGCGCGTCAGCACCTGGGTCCCCGGCCCGTCGCGGAAATCCATCGCGACCGACAGCCGCGACGCGATGCCAGCCAGCATCCCGCTGCCGCTGACCGAGAGTCCGTCATTGCTCGCCTGCAACGCGAGCGTGCCGCCGTCGAGGTCGCGCCCCGCCACCAGCGGGGCCAGGTGCACATCGGTCATTTTCGCATCGGCATGGATCGCGATCTGGTCGATCGTCACATCGTTGCGCATCAGCAGGCGGACCGTCAGATGCGTCGCCTGCTGGCCGGCCGGATCGTGCAGCGGCAGCTTGTGGCGGGAGAGCAGGTGCAGGCGCGGTTCCCTGAGCAGCGCGATGGCGCTGGCGAGCGGGCCGGTGACATCGAGTGCGATGCTGCCGATCTGGTCGTCCGCCTCCAGCTTCGTCACCCGCACCATGCCGTCGCCGATCGCCAGCGCGCCGTCGCGGCCGGAACGGGTGGCGATATCGATCTCGTCCGGCCCGACGATCGTTACGGTCGCGATCCCTTGCGTGATCGGCGCCAGCGGCCGCAGCCAGTGGACGGTCAGGCCGCTGCCCTGGATCGTGCCCGACGCCGCCACCAGGGCGAGGTCAGAGAGATCGGCGGCGCTGGTCAGCGTGAGCGCCACCTGTGCGTCGGTCGCGGTGCCGGCGGTGACGTTCTGCGTCAGCCACGGCCGCGCCCCGCCGCCGACGCCCGCCGGCCAGTAGCGCGCGAGATCGGCGAACGCGACGCGGTCGAAGCCGAGTGCCAGCTTGGCCGTCATCCGCCCCGCCGCCCGGGTGAGGGTGCCGCTGGCACGCAAGATCGGGCCCCCGACCCCGGAGGGGGCGGCGAGGGTCGCCTGCAACTTGCGCAACGTGGCTGCGCGCGGCGTGCCCTCGACCACCAGCTCGGCGGCGACGAGCGGCACGCTGCCCTGGGCGACGTGCGCCTGGCCGGCGCCGCCCTGCAACGCCAGCCGGAAATGCCGAACCCCGAGCGAGTGGTCGAGATCGAGGGTCGTGCTGCCCGAGACCGGCGCATCCAGCGCGGCAAACGCGCCCAAGCCCGGCGCCGCATGGGCCAGCGCCGCCGGCGTGACCGGCGAGAGGCGGGCCGTCACCGTGCTCCCGCCCGGCGTGACCGCGGCCTGCGCCACGAGCCTTGTGCTGGTCTCGCCCAGGGCGAGCGTGGCATAGGCTCGACCGGTCACGCCGCCAGCGGCGGCGCGGCGAACGTCGATGGTGACGTGCTCGGCGCTCCAGGTTGCGCCGATCTGGCGGTCCAGCACCGTCAGCGTGGCATCGCGGATCAGGACCCGCCGCCACGCATCGAGGTGCAGCCTGCCGGAAGCGGCGGGTTTGTGCGGCCCAGCTAGTCCTGGCAGCGCCCCGTCCGTGCCAGCGGCGAACCCGATCGCGCCATCCGCGCCGCGGGTCAGCATCAGACGCGCCCCGTCTACCGCGAGCCCAGTCGGAGCAATCTGCCCGAGCAGCAGCGGCGCCACCGCCACCGCCAGTTCGGCGTTCGGCACGCGCGCGATCGGCGTGCCCGCGGCGTCGGTTGCGGTGAGGCTGGTCAGGCGAAGGTCGAGCGGCGCGCCGACGCCCCGCGAGAATCCCTCCCAGGCCAGCGCCGCGCGGCCGATCGCCAGATGCACCGGCTGCTTGCCCGCATTCGCCGCCGCCTCCAGCCGGTGCGCGAGCCAGGGCAGCGCGATCGGCCCTTGCGATAGCCGCCAGGCCAGCGCGCCGGCGCCGATCACCACCAGCACCACGAGTGCCAGCAGCAGCCGCGCCAGCACGTGCAGCAGAGTGAGCAGGGCGCCGCCGCCGCGGCCGGCGATCCTCACGACGGCTTGACCCGGCGGGCCACCGCCGCCCACCCTGCACGCCGATGCCGTTTGAACTGCCGGGATGCTGGCCGGCGCCAGCCGATGCCGATGCCGCTGCGCGCGTTGCCGAACGTTTTTCCGGACTTGGCGCCGCCGAGGCGCGGGCGGCGGCGGGCCCGGCCTTCGCTGCGATGCTCGCCGGCCTCGGCGGCAACAGCCCCTATCTCGCCGAATTGGCCCTGCGCGAGCACGCTGCCCTGCGGATGCTGGCGCGCTCCGGCCCTGATGCGCTGACCTCCTCGGCCCTTGCGCGGATTGCCGCCCTGCCGGCCGAGCTTCCCCGCCCGCGCCTCGCCGCAGTACTGCGCGAGGCGAAGCGGCAGCTCGCACTCGCCGCTGCGATCGCCGACATCGGCGGGATGTGGCGGCTCGATCAGGTGACGGGCGCGCTCTCGGCAGTGGCGGAGGCGGCCCTGCGCGCCGCGGTCGCCCACCTGCTGCGCGACGCTCACGCGCAGGGCGCGCTGCGCCTGCCCGACCCGGAGCGGCCGGAGCGAGGCAGCGGCTTCGTGGTGCTCGGCATGGGCAAGCTCGGCGCGCGCGAACTCAATTTCTCGTCCGACGTGGACCTTTTCCTCCTCTACGACCCGGAGCCGCACTCCTACCACGCCGATCAGCTTCGTCCCCTGTTCGCCCGGCTCGCGCGCGACCTCGTATCTCTGATCGAGGCGCGCGACGCCAATGGCTACGTGTTCCGCACCGACCTTCGCCTGCGTCCCGACCCGGCCGCGACGCCCCCCGCGATCGCGCTGCCTGCGGCGCTGACTTACTACGAGGGCATGGGCCAGAACTGGGAGCGCGCAGCGATGATCAAGGCGCGCCCGATCGCGGGTGATCTTGCTCTCGGCGCCCGCTTTCTCGAGGCGATCCGGCCCTTCGTCTGGCGCCGCCATCTCGATTTCGCGGCGATCGCCGACATCGACGCGATGAAGCGGCGGATCGACGCGCACAAGGGGACCATGCTTGCTCCCGGCGCCGATCCGGTCGCGCGTGTGCTCGGCCACAATGTCAAGCTCGGCGAAGGCGGCATCCGCGAGATCGAGTTCCTGGCGCAGACGCTGCAACTGGTCTGGGGCGGCCGCGATCCGGGCCTGCGCGAGCCGACCACGCTCGGCGCGCTGCGGCTGTTGGTGCGCGCCCGGCGGCTGCCGCGACCGGCCGAGGCGGCGCTCGCGGCGGCATACGAGTTCCTGCGCCGCGTCGAGCACCGGCTGCAAATGGTCGCCGACCGGCAGACCCATACCTTGCCCGCCGCCGCTGCCGAGTTCGCGCGCTTCTCGACCTTCATGGGCTATCGGAGCGCCGAGGACTTCGCCCGCGACCTTCTGGGCCATCTCGGCCGGGTGCGGGAGCATTACGCGCATCTGTTCGAGCAGGTGCCCTCGCCGTCGTGCCCCGCGCCGCCGCTCGACCTCAGCGGTCCGGGCGAGCCGCCGCCGGCAACCGTGCGGGCAATCGAGGCGCTTGGGTTTCCCGACACCGCGCATGTCATCGAGGCGGCGCGCGGCTGGCTCGCCGGACGGCCGCGGGCGCTGCGCTCGGAGCGGGCGAGGCTGCTGCTTGGCGAGGTGCTGCCCGCGATCCTCGCCGCCCTCGGCCGCCAGCCCCAGCCCGAGACAACGTTCGCCCGTTTCGACGCCTTTCTGTCGCGGCTGCCCGGCGGCGTGCAGCCGCTCTCGCTGTTCCACCGAAACCCGGCCTTGATTGAACGGGTGGCGATGGTACTGGGCGCCGCCCCCTCGCTTGCCGACCATCTGGCGAACGTGCCGGCGGCGCTGGAGGGTCTGCTCACGCCCGAGCCGGCGGGGCCGCGCGACGATCTGCACGCGCTGCGCGCCGAGTTGCGCGACGCGCGGCTGTTGGAGGACGCGATCGAGATCGCCCGCCGCTTCGTCCGCGGCGGCCAGTTCCGTGTCTCGGTGGCCGAGATGGAGGGCCGGCTCGGCCCGGATGCGGCCGGACAGGCGCGCACGGCGCTCGCCGACGCGACCGTCGCCGCCCTGCTGCCGCGCGTCTCGGCCGATTTCGCTGCCCGTAACGGACGGGTGCGCGGCGGCGGGATGGTGGTGGTGGCATTGGGCAAGGCGGGCGGGGGGGAGATGATGGCCGGGTCGGACCTCGACCTGATGCTGATCTACGATCATCCCGCCGAGGTGACGGAGAGCGCCGGCGCACGCCGGATCGCGGCGAGCCAGTATTTCCTCCGCGCCGCCCACGCCTTCGTTGCGGCCCTGACGGCGCCGGGGCTGGAGGGACCGCTCTTCGCCGTGGACATGCGGCTGCGGCCATCGGGCAATAAGGGTCCGGTGGCGGTGTCGCTGGAGAGCTTCCGCCGCTATCACGCCGAGAGCGCCTGGACCTGGGAGCGAATGGCGCTGACCCGCGCGCGCGTGCTGGCCGGTCCGCGACCGCTCGCCGCGCGTGTCGCGGCCGCGATCGCGGCGGCTCTCGGGCAGCCCGTCGATCCCGTGCGCATCCGCGCCGATGCCGCCGCTATGCGCGCACGGCTGGCCCGCGACCTGCCGCCATCCGGACCCTGGGACGTCAAGCACCGCCCCGGCGGGTTGATGGAGGTCGAGTTCGCCGCTCAAACCCTGCAACTCATTCACGCCGCGGACCACTCCGGCGTCTGCCATCCGAACACGCGCGCGGCACTTGCGGCGCTGCGCGACGCCGGGCTGCTGGCGGCGGAGGACGCCGCGCTGTTGATCCGCGCCAACCGCATCTGGCGCGCGATGCAGGGAATGCTCCGCCTGATGCTCGGCCGCCCGACCGCCGAGACCCCGCCGGGCGCGGCGATGCCGGCTCTGCTGCGGGCCGCGGAGGTGGAAGACGGCCGGGTTGACGTCGCCTCCCTTCGTGCCACGCTGGACGCGCTGGCCGCCGAGGTGCGCCGGCTGTTCATCCGACACGTGGGCGAGCCGGAGGCAAGTGCATGAGCGTGCAGCAAGGCGACGAGGCGCCGGAATTCCAGATGCCGGCGAGCGGCGGCCGCACCGTCAGCCTCAAGGCGATGAAGGGCCGCCCGTTCGTGCTGTATTTCTATCCCAAGGCCGACACGCCGGGCTGCACCAAGGAGGCTTGCGCGTTCCAGGAGGCCCTGCCGCAGCTTGCCCATATCGGCATCGACGTGATCGGCGTGTCCAAGGACCCGCTCCCCCCGATCGAGAAGTTCGCCGATAAATACAAGCTGACCTTCCCGCTCGCGTCCGACGAGAGCGCCGGGGTCGCCGAGGCCTACGGCACCTGGGGCGAGAAGAGCAATTACGGCAGAAAGTATATGGGCATGGAGCGGACCACCTTCCTGGTCGACCGGCACGGCAAGATTGCCCGCATCTGGCGGAAGGTGAAGGTGGACGGCCATGCGGCCGAGGTGATGGCGGCGGCGAAGGCGCTGGGGTGAGTGATCGTCTCCCCCTCCCCTTGCAGCTCGGGGACACCGCCCGTCTGAGAACAGGGCTGGATCAGTTCGCCCCCGCCTAGAAAGAAACCGGCCTGGCGCAGCTGTCATCGCGAGCCGCCGCTGGGCGGCGTGGCGATCCAGGCGGGAGGCACGGAGCGGCCCGCCTGGATCGCCACGGCGCTGCGCGCCTCGCGATGCTGGGTGGACGGCCCCCTGACGGCATCTATGTGCCAAGCTGGGGTTTGACCAACCAGCAACGGAGACCGTCCGTCATGAACGCTACCATAATCGGCCTGGATATCGCCAAGTCTGTGTTCCAGGTGCATGTGGCCGACAGCACCGGCAAGGTGATCGAGCAGAAGAAGCTGCGCCGGACCCAGGTCGAGCCGTTCTTCACCAAGCAGTCGCCCGCCCTGGTGGGGATCGAGGCCTGCGGCAGCGCGCATTACTGGGCGCGCCAGCTGCGGGCGCTCGGCCATGAGGTGCGGCTGATCCCGGCCGCCTATGTGAAGCCCTTCGTCAGGCGCAACAAGAACGACGCGCGTGATGCCGAAGCCATCTGCGCGGCGGTGTGCCGGCCGAACATGCGCTTCGTGCCGATCAAGAGCATCGAGCAGCAGGCCGCGCGTGGCCTGGAACGCGCGCGCGATCTGCTGCTGAAGCAGCAGACCCAGCTGACGAACTGCGCGCGCAGCCTGCTGGCCGAGTTCGGCATCATCGCCGCCCAGGGCCGGCGGGGCTTTGCCGAGCTGGCGCGGCGGGTCGACGACACGGCGGAGGTTGCGATCCCGGAGCCGCTTCGGGTGCCGCTGCGCATCATGGTGAAGACCATCGAGAGGTTGCAGCGCGACATTGCGGCGCTGGAGGAACGCATCGTCGCGGCCGCCCGCGAGCACCCGGTGATGCGCCGGCTGGCCACCATCCCCGGCGTTGGCCCGATCACCGCCCACGCCATCGTCACCGCAATCGGCGACGGTCGGCAGTTCCGCAGCGCCCGCGACTTCGCCGCCTGGTGCGGCCTGACACCGCTTGAGCATTCGAGTGCGGGCAAGCGGCGCGCGAGCGGCATCAGCCGCCAGGGCGACATCCGGCTGCGCAAGCTGTTGGCCCTCGGCGCCAGCACGATCATGCGCTATGCCCGCAGCCGCACCGATCGCGCCACCGCCTGGCAGCGCGGCATCCTGGCTCGCCGGCCGGTGAAGGTCGTGGTCTTGGCGCAGGCGGCGAAAACCGCCCGCATCGCCTGGGCGATGCTGATCTCCGGTGAGACCTATCGCCGCCCCGCGGCACAGGTGGCGCAATGATGGCCGCAGCTGCGGCCCACTCCAGCGTGGTGCCGTGCTCGCGGCCGTCAAGGGCGCTGCGCGCCGCCTGCGGCGGGGGCCTCCGGCCCCCCTTGACCGCCGCTGCGCGCGGCGCCCGCAACCACACAGGCCGGGACGAAGGCCGGGACGAAGGAACGCCCCGCAGCAGCCAAACCAAGAAACCTTCCCCTTTCTGGCCGCTCGCCTGAAGAGCAGCCAGTGACCCAGCAAGGAGCAGAAGGCAGCGACGGCAAAATGGTCAGGACCTGGACCGGGACACTCCGTCTCGTCATCGCGCCCCACAGCGCGCCGCGATGCTTGGAACCCGGCCCGCGTAACCCATCGGGGCCAGCGGTCAGCATTCGACCGCAGCAACAGGCCGAATACATGACCGCTCCAGACCAATCGCCAGCGCCGCCAAAACCTCCTTGCCAGACGGGGGCCGTCCATACATGACGATGCCACGGTTTCATGCCCAGCGGGTCGGCAACGCCGGTGGCGAACTCAGAACAGGGGAAAATGCTCCGAGCCCTTCCCGCGGGCGCCGGCGCGGGTGAGCGGCCCGTGGGGCGCGGTGCGGTCGGCTCGCCGGCGCCGTCACCTAGAAAGAAACTGCTTCAGTCATGCGGCGACGGGCGCGAGGGTGACCTCATAGCCGAGGCGCTGGAGCCTCGCGATCAGGCGCTTGGTGGCGGCGCCTTTGGAGCGGCGGTCGAAGTGATCGGCACCGAGGTCCTGGTAGAAGGTGCCGTCCTTGAGCATGTGGTAGGCGGCGGTCAGCATCGAGGCGGCCACGGCGGCGATGGCTTTCTTGGCGCCGCGCCGGGCGCGCAGGCGCTGGAATTGGGCCTGAGGGTAGCTGCCCTTCTTGCGCGCGGCCGCCCAGGCACATTGGATCAGGGTCGTTTTTAACCAGGGGGGCTCCCTTGCGCATCCGGCTGGAGCGACGCTTGCCGGCACTCTCGTCGCTCTTCGGACACAGGCCGGCCCAGGAGATCAGGTGCCCCTGGGTCGGGAAGCGGCTCATGTCGGTGCCGATCTCGGCGAGGATCACGCAGGCGCCGAGATCGCCGATGCCCGGAATGGTCTTCAACTGAGCGATCGCGGTGCGAAAGGGTTCGACATGGGCGTCGACCTCCGCGTCGATGCCGGCGATCGCTTCGTCGAGGGCGTCGATCTGCTTGAGGTGGAGGGCGAGCAGGAAACGGTGGTGGCTCGTGACCCGACCCCGCAACGCTTCGCGCCGGGTCTCGGGGGAGGACTTGATCTGCCGATGGGCGAGTTCGGCCAGCTTGGCGGGGTCGGTCTCGCCGGCGACCAGTGCCTCGATCATGGCCCGCCCGCTGACCCTGGTGAGGTTGGAGACCGCCGAGTTGAGCTTGATGTTGGCATCTTCCAGGGTCCGTTGCAGTCGCTGGACGTGGCTGGTCCGCTCGCGCACCAGTTGCTTGCGGGTGCGCAGCAGCCCGCGTTGCTCTTGGGTTGCGGCGTCGGGCACGAAGCTCGCCCGAACCAGTCCATGCGCCAGCAGATCGGCGAGCCAGGTGGCATCGTTGGCGTCGGTCTTGCGGCCCGGCACGGCCTTGACGTGCATCGACCGCTTCTGCCCATAGGCGGGTTGCGATTGATCGGATGGTGTCGGGTGCTGCGGTGAGCGCGTTCCAAGCGTCACAGCAGGCATCGACGATCGCCGTATAGCTGGCGAAGACGCGGTTGGAGAGGTGGTTCTGGCGGAGGAATTGCCAGACGTTTTCGACCGGGTTCAGCTCCGGCGAATAGGGCGGCAGCGGTGTCAAACGACACCGGAAACGCCCCCCTTGGCGACACCATTCGCCCCCCTTCCTTTGCTTCGGATGTTTCTCTGTTCGACCAATGGGACCGTTTCTCTGCCCCGACCTGGTTCCCTGAGGGTGGCGCGCGCAGCCGCGATCAAGCATGGCCGAAGGCCACCGGCGAAGCCGGCGCGAAGCGTGCTTGACGGCGGCGAGCACGACACCAGGCTCAGGCAGGTCGGGATCGCCATCATGCCGGAGCGGGTTGCGTTGGTGCCGGAGCTTTCTGCAACAGCCCGCTGCGGCGCTTCTCACGCAGCCGATAGCTGTCGCCCCGGATGGTCAGCACGTGACTGTGGTGCAGCAGGCGATCGAGGATCGCCGTCGCCACCACAGCATGCCCAAGGACCGCCCCCCACTCGCCCACAGCCCGATTGGAGGTGATCAGCATGGCGCCGCGCTCGTAGCGGCGGCTGACCAGCTGAAAGAACAGGTGCGCCGCATTCGGCTCGAACGGCAGATAGCCGAGCTCGTCGATGATCAGCAGCTTGGGTTTGCTGAAGTGCAGCAGGCGTTCCTCGAGCCGACCCTCGCCATGGGCGCGGGCGAGCTGCGCCACCAGCGCCGGCGCCGAGACGAATAGTACCGTGTAACCGGCCGTGATCGCCTCGCGGCCGATTGCCACGGCAAGGTGCGTCGTCTTGCCGACGCCCGGCGGTCCCAGCAGCAGCACCGTCTCGCCGTTGGCAACGAACCGGCCGCTCGCCAGGTCGCGCACCTGGGCGCGGTCGATCGAGGGCTGGGCCGAGAAGTCGAACCCCGCCAGGTCGCGAACGAACGGGGACCGCGCCAGGCCGATTGCCATCTCGATCCGCCGGCTGTCCTTGCGCGCGATCTCGCGCTCGCAGAGCAGCGCCAGACTCTCCCGGATCGACAGCTCGCCCCGCGCCGCCTCGTCCAGCAGGTTGTCGAGCTGGTCGCGCACCGCCGTCAGCTTCAATCGTGTCAGCATGCGCGTCAGGTGATCGGGATCGACCTGCATCACCAGCCGCCCCCGATCGCCGCCTCATACTCCGCCAGCGGCCGCAGCAGCCCCGGCTCCGGCATCGCCGCGACAGGCGGATCCGGCAATGCCGCCGGCACCCTCTGCCGAAGCCCACGACTCCCTCGAAGTGCGCTGGATCAACGGCACGCTCGCGACGGCCGCAGCGCTCCGCGTGCGTCGCTATCAGCCGGCCGCCATGCGCGATCCGCACCACGCCGCCGGCGATGCTCACCCGCACCCGCTCGCCAATCAGCCGCCAGGGCACCGAGTAGCTGTTGGTCTCGATCTCGATCGCGCAGTCTGACTGCACCCGACGGATCAACTCGCGCGTGGGATGGAATGGTGGGCGGCCGTCCAGCGGCCGCAGCGCCGCGGCCTCGCTCCGCTGGAACCGCTCGAGCGGCGGCTCGCCGGTCGTGCCGTGGACCCGAACATCCGCGACCTCGCGTGTCCAGGCCGCAAGATGCGCCTCGAAGGCCGCCCAGCTCGAAAAGCTCCGGCCGGCGATCGCGTTGCGCTTGACGTAGCCGACGCCGCGCTCGTCCTTGCCCTTGGTGCGTGCTCGATACGGCGCGCAGGCCCGCGGCCGGAAGCCCCAGTGCTGGGCGAAAGCGTGCAGCCGGGCGTTGAACCCTACCTCGCGCGTCGCTGCGTCGTGTCGCTCGACCAGGGCCCGCGCATTGTCGAACAGCACCTCCTCGGTCGTGCCGCCGAACGCCGCGAACGCGCGCTCGATGCCGGAAAACCAGCTCTCCTGCGTCTCGCCGCGACACGCCCGCACATGCAGCCGCCGCGAGAAACCGAGTGTCGCCACGAACAGGGAGGCCCGTACCGCCACACCGCCGATCAGAACCCGACGCTCGCCGAAGTCGATCTGCAGCTGCCGCCCAGGCGGCGTCTCGAACCGCATCGTCGCGCGCGCCTCGGCCGGCAGCCGTTGCCGCAGTGCTGTGCAGGCCCGCTCGACCGTGCGCAGGCTCAGGGCGATCCCCAGCTCTGAGCCCAGCTCCTGGCGCACCACGTCGGCATTGCCGCCGTGCCGGACCAGCCGTTCCTCAAGCCAGGTCTCCTTGCCGGCCAGGGCCGGCCGCCGCCCCGCTCGCGAGTAGCCCGTCCAGCAACCCTCACGCACGTAGCGCCGCACCGTCTTGGGGCAGGTGCCGAACTCGCGGGCAATCCGCTTGGCGCCCCACCCTCGACGCTTGAGCTCCAGCATCGCCGCCACCTCGCCCGGCGTCCGCATCAACTCCCTCCGCGCCGCCTCGTCCCGCGCGGAACCTGCCACCACTCCGATTTCCTCCGTGCTCATCCAAGCCTCCCCAATCACAGGGGGAGAATTCATGTCGCCAGGGAGGGTGATTCCATGTCGCCCGACATCGGCATCACCGCCGTCCTCCACACCTGGGGCTCGGCGATGACGCACCACCCGCACATCCATATGATCGTGCCCGGTGGCGGTATCTCGTTCGACGAAAAGCGCTGGGTTTCGACCCGCGCCGGGTTCCTGCTGCCGGTTCGCATGCTCGCGAAGCTGTTCCGGCGGCTGTGCCTGGTCAACCTGCAGCAGCTGCATGCCACAGCTCGGCTCCAGTTCTTCGGTGACCACGTCGGGTTGAGTGACCGACGCGCCTTCCTTCGCCACTTGGCGCCGCTCCCCAAGAAGAGGTGGGTGGTGTACGCCAAGCAACCCTTCTCCGGGCCGGAAGCGGTGCTCGCCTATCTGTCGCGATACACCCGCCGCGTCGCCATATCGAACCGCCGGCTGACCGCGCTCGACAGGACCGGTGTCACCTTCCGCTACAAGAACTATCGCCGGGACGGTGCACCATGACGCTCAGCCCCGACGAGTTCATCCGTCGCTTCCTGTTCCATGTTCCGCCGAAGGGCTTCCACCGTATCCGCCACTACCGCCTCCTCGCCAGCGCCGGCCGCAAGGTCAATGTCGCGCGTGCCCGCGAGCTGCTCGTCGCGCCAGCGCCGGCTGAAGTCAAAGAAACCGCGCCGCCACCGGATCCGCGTCCGCCATGCCCCTGCTGCGGCGGTCGCATGGTCGTCATCGAGATCTTCCAGCGTGCCGCTCGGGCGCGTGCGCCGCCATCCTCGCCTTCCTTGACCGCGATGACTGTGCCGTGACCCGGCGCGATGAACCTCAAGCTGCCGTCGAAGCCGTGGCGCTTCAGCCACCGGGTGGTCACATGCCCGCGTCGACTACCAGCTCCTCGACTGTGCAAATGACCGCCAGATCGGCCTGCCCGCGGTCGCCGCATCCCGTCAACTGCGCACTCGCAGACCCTCGTCTCCACCCGGCGCCGCCAGCCAGCGCCACTTTGCAGTCGCGGCGCCACCTGCACGGGTGTATCGGAATCTTTAAATCCCCATAACGTCGCGCTTGTCGCCGCGGGTTCGTGCATGGGCGGTTTCCGTACGCCGGCCCCATGCCCAGACGCACGGCCTGCGATGGCCGGCGCCCGAAAACCTTCACCACATTGGGCATTCAGCCGAGCCGGGCGGCTTCTCCAAAGCGGACATGGCGGGCTGATCGCACAGAGGTAGCGCCGGTCGATCGGGCTGCGCGACTGGCAGCGCCGGAGCACTGGACGTCAGCAGACGAGGCATGAGGTCGCGGACATAGGGCCAGCCCGGGTAGACGTCCGCTATTCCCAGTTGCCAACATCTACAGCCTCAGCTGGGGCCCCTCTCGCTGCCACTCAATTTCAACTGCGGTGCCTGGCGACCTGCTCCTTAGCGGCCTTCACGACATGCTCCGGCGTAAAGGCGAATTTTGTGAGCAGACCCTTGAGCGGCGCTGATGCACCGAACGTGTGTGCATCCCCACGATTGCCCCTCGCCGCCCGACATAATGCGCCCAGCCGAGCACGGCTGCCTGTTCCACAGCCACCCGGGCTGAGATGGCTTCGGGAAGGACCCGTTCGTGGTAGGCCTCGTCTTGCTGCTCATAGAGCTCCCATGACGGCATGCTGACGACCCGTACCCGAATGCCCTCGGAGGCTAGCTGCTCCGCTGCGGAGATGCAGAGAGAGACTTCGCTTCCGCTGCCGATCAATATGACCTTCGGCGGAGTGCCGCCGAGGTCCCCCAGCACATACGCACCTCTTTCACACCCGAGCCCGCGGCAAAACGGTTGCGGTCAAGCGTGGGCAGAGCCTGCCGGCTCAGAATCAGGCAGGCCGGCTGATGCTTCAGGCCCAGCATCACCCGCCAGCTCTCCGCCACCTCGTTAGCATCGCAGGGTCGCAATGTGATCAGCCCGGGCACGGCCCGAAGTCCGGCAAGCTGCTCAACCGGTTGGTGTGTCGGCCCGTCCTCGCCGACGCCGATCGAGTCATGCGTGAAGACATAAATCACCGGCAATTCCATGATCGCTGACAGCCGGATTGGATTGCGCATGTAATCGGAAAATATCAGGAATCCCGACCCGAACGGTCGCAGCTTGGCGAGTGCCATGCCGGCGCATCTCCATCAGCATCAACACGAACAGCTCGAGCCACGGCCGAGCGATTTGCTTGTCGGCGGACGTGGGCTGGCTTTGACGCGCCGACCTACGAAAGGAACCGATCGTGACCTCTGCCATCCTCAATATCGCTCCCAAGGAAAACTTATCCCGGCCCCACAAGTCAGCAGTAGATGCCGACGGTGGCGGTCATCCCGGCCACCAGCAAGACGTCCTCTGGCACCCGATCAATTTTGATGCGCACCGGAATTCGCTGCGCGAGCCGTACCCAGGTGAAGATCGGATTGACCGTGGCAACCCCTTGCCCGTTCGGCTGTGCGTTCGCGACGTTGATCGCACGCGCGATACTCTCGACATGGCCCTGCAGAATCGCGCGATAATCCATCAGCTTGACCTCGGCCGGATCGCCGATTTGGATCGGGCCGAGATTGGTTTCCTCGAAATAGGCGTCGACCCAGAATGACCCGGCGTCGGTGATCGAGATTAGGTTCTGCCCGGCGGTGGCGAAGTCGCCCCGCTGCGCCAACGGACTGGTGACCCAACCGTTGACCGGGGAGCGGATCTCGGTGCGCTGCAGGTTTGACCCTAACCTGGGCCAGATTGGCCAACGCCTGCTGATATTGTGCCCGGTCGGCAACGGCCTGACTCGCGAAGGTCTGCCGCTCCTCGACACTGACGGAGAGATCGTTCAGCTGCCGCCGCCGGTTCGCTTCCCGCTCGGCGTTCTGCATGTTGGCCTGCGCCTGGTGCGCCGCCGCGTCCGCGAGGCTGACAGCGATCCGAAAGTTGATCGGGTCGATGACCATCAGCAGATCGCCCTTGTGGACGAACTGGGTGTCGGCGACTGGCAGATCGACGATCCGGGCGGAGATCTCGGGCGCCATTGTCACGAGGTAGGCGCGCACTGTGCCGTCGCGCGTCCACGGCGCGCCCATGTAGGTGTTCCACATCGCGTTCCCGAGCACGCCGGCAACGGCGACCGCGATCGCGGTAACGATCAACGGCAGCACCCGCCGGTGGGGCGGCTGGCTATCGGTGTGGAGCGGATGGGGCCGGGTGACGGCCGGTTCGATGACGGTCCTCCCCGGACTCTCGCGGGCCTCGATCTCCGATCCTGAGAGCTCCCGGCGTCTTCCGAATTTCGTCGCATTCGTGTCGGACATGGCGCGCCCTCACCACGCCGTGCGGAAAGTACGAGAGGTTTTGCGGCTGCGGCACGCGTGCGGCGCGAGCGTTCGGACGATCGCGCGGTCGGTCGGGGTCGGGCACACGACGGTCGCCGAATACCTGCGGCGGACGTCGGTGATCGGGATTACCTGGCCGGTGCCGGCGGAGATCGACGACGCCGAGCTGGAGCGGCGGCTGTTCACGCCCGCGGGCTTCTACAAGGCGCCGACGCGGGTCATGCCCGACTGGAACCACGTCCATGCGGAGCTGCGGCGCCGGGGCGTGACCCTGGTTCTGCTGTGGGAGGAATACAGGGCCGAGCACGCGGACGGCTACGGCTACAGCCGGTTCTGTGACCTTTACATCGATTGGCGGCGGGGCGTCAGCGCGACGATGCGCCAGACCCACGTCGCCGGCGAGAAGCTGTTCGTCGACTACGCCGGCGACACGGTGCCGGTGTTTGACGGGGCGACCGGAGAGGAGCGGCGGGCGCACGTGTTCGTCGCCGTGCTGGGTGCGTCGAACTACACCTACGCGGAGGCTCGCTGGAGCGAGGGGCTGGCCGACTGGATCGGGGCGCACGTCAATGCGCTGGCGTTCCTCGGCGGCGTGCCGAAGCTGCTGGTATGCGACAACCTGCGCGCCGGGGTGACGACGACTTGCCGCTACGAACCCGGTATCAACCGCACCTACCAGGAGATGGCGGGCCACTATAGCACGGCAGTGCTGCCGACCCGGGTCCGCCGCCCACGCGACAAAGCCAAGGTCGAAGTCGCGGTGCTGATCGTCGAGCGGTTCATCCTGGCGCGGCTGCGCAACCGCCGGTGCCTGTCGCTGGGTGAGCTGAACGAGGCGATCCGCGAGGTGCTGGGAGATCTGAACGCCCGGCTGATGCGCAGGCTCGGTGCCAGTCGCCGCGAGTTCTTCGAGACGATCGATCGGCCGGCGCTGCTGCCGCTGCCGCCCGAGCCGTACGCCTATGCCGAGTGGCGGCGCTGCCGAGTGGCCCCGGACTACCACGTCGAGGTGCACGGACATTTCTACTCGGTGCCGTCGCGGCTGATCCGCGAGGTGGTCGAGGCGCGCATCACCGACACCACGATCGAGGTGTTCCACGCCGGCACGCGTGTTGCGGCCCATCTGCGATCGACGCTGCGGCGGCGGCACACGACGACAGCCGAGCACATGCCAAGCGCACATCGGCGCTACGCCAGCTGGACGCCGGCGCGACTGCTGTCCTTTGCCGCCCAGGTCGGGCCAGGCACGGCGGCCCTGGTCGAGACGATCATGCGCACCAAGCCGCACCCCGAGCAGGGCTTCCGGGCATGCCTGGGCATCCTGCAGCTGGCCAAGACCTACGGCGAGCCCAGGCTTGAAGCGGCCTGCCAGCGCGGGCTGACGATCGGCGCGCGAACCTACGGGTCGATCGCCTCGATCCTGCGCACCGGCCTGGACCGGGCTTTCCACGAGGATCCGGCGCCTGAGCCCGCTCCCCTGCTGCACGCGAACATCCGCGGCCGCGGCTACTACCACTGAAGGAGGACCCCGATGCTCGCCCACCCCACGCAAGAACGCCTGCTCGCCCTCGGCCTGACCGGCATGGCTCGCGCGCTCGATGATCAGCGGCGACAGCCCGACATCGCCGCCTTGAGCTTCGAGGAACGGCTCGCGCTGCTGCTCGACCGCGAGGCGATGGAGCGAGAGAACAAGCGGCTGGTCGCGCGGCTGCGGTTTGCCGCCCTGCGCCAGGAAGCCGTCGTGGAGGACGTCGACCTGCGGGCGGTCCGTGGTCTCGACCGCACGCTGTTCCAGAAGCTGGCGGCTGGCGACTGGATCGATCGCAAGCAGAACCTGCTGGTCATCGGCCCGACCGGCGTCGGCAAGTCCTGGATCGCCTGTGCGCTCGGCCATAAGGCGTGCCGGGACAACCGCTCGGTCGTCTATCACCGTGTCCCCAGGCTGCTTGAGACGCTGGCGTTGGCTCGCGGCGATGGGCGCTACGGACGGCTGTTGAAGGCGCTCGGCCGGGTGCAACTGCTGATTCTGGACGACTGGGGTCTGGCGCCGCTCACCAGCGAGCAACGCCGTGACCTGCTGGAGATCATGGACGACCGCCATGACCGCAGCTCAACCATCGTCACCAGCCAGGTGCCGGTCGACCACTGGCACGAGGTGATCGGCGATCCGACGATCGCGGACGCCGTGCTGGACCGGCTTGTCCACAATGCACACCGCTTGGTGCTGAAGGGAGAGTCACTGCGAAAGCGGGCGGCCAAGGCGCTCATGCTTGACGCCGAAGCCGTCGCCTGACCTCATAGCCACGCCGATGACGACCCTGGCCGGGATCCGTTGGAATCCCTGTCCGCCTTGGATCGGAATCACTGGACGGCTTCAATCGGAATCGCCGTCCGCCATCATCGGAATCCGCAATAGACCGAGAAGACGAACAAGGCGGGATGCCACACGTGGCGCAGCAGGCCGAAGCCGGCGGCGCCACGGCGTAGCGCGATCGTGATTACCCAGGCGACCACCAGCATCACCGAGATCGGCGCGACGTAGACGCCGAAAAGGTCGACCTCGATGAACCTCATCCCCGGGCTCCCGCGTCGAAATAGGCGGCATATTCGGTCAGCGCTTCCGACAACGCCAGAATGCTCCCGCGCGCCCGCAAAAGGGTCTGCATCTCCGGTCGGGCAGCACCACGAGCGGCAAGCTCCGTATCGAGCCTGGCGAGATGTGCGATCGCGCCTGCGCCGTCACCTTGCACCACTGACGCCAGCACCGCGTCCAGAGCGGCGCCGAGATCGAGCCGGCGCGTGATCTGTCGCAGCAGGATCATCTCGCTGCCGACCGAGAGTGCCGCTAAAAGTTGCGCCCGCTGCAGCGGCGTCGCGTCGTTCGGCATGACCGACAGCCGGGCATTGACATGGCCCTCCCAATCGCGTTGCGGGCGCCCCTTCGCCAGACGGCGCAGATCGCAAGGTCAGTGCCAGGAGCTGGCGCGTGCGGAATGCTGGCGACAATGGCGGTAACAGGCGAAACGACAATACCGCGAAACCGGCGCTGGGGATGATCGCCAACGCGGCATTGTAAAACGCCACAGTGTCGAACGTCATCGGGTTGGTCGGTTGCAGGAGTGGCATGAACTGCATCGTCATCCCAGTGAATAGCCCGACCTGCCAGGGCTGCCGCGCTTGCGCCAGCAGCGCACCGCCGAGACGGGTCCCGGCGAGAACGACGCCGGCGCAGACGATCCCGAGGCAGATCTCGCTGGCCCGGGTGACGGCAAGCAGGAAGGCGGTGTCTGCATTCACCCCGCCAGTGGCGCCAAGCAAATCGCCAGCGATGATCGCGGCCGTATAGCCGGACAGCGCCGCTGCATAGGACGCGAAGTTGCGCAGGAGCGTGGCGATAGAAGTGCAGACGGCTCCCCACAACGCCAGACCCGCGAGAAACAGGATGCGATCTTGCGGGAAACAGGCCGACCAGCACGACGCTCATCACCGCGCCGACACTGGTGCCGATCATGCGGAACCACACCATGCGCGGCGACGCGCCAAGCTGCGGCTGACACACGATCGCCGACGAGGTGCCGGCCCAGAATGGATTGTCAAGCTGGAGTCAGAACGCGACGTAGAGGGCGAGGGACACCGAGGCCCACAGCCGCAAGCCGAACAGCAGCGGCGGACCTGCGTCCCACAACGCCTCTTCGAGCCGCCACGCAAGACCGGGCGCGCTCGACTGCGATAGCGGATCACCGACCCGAGGTGCAGTACCGCTCATCGTCTGACCTGCCTGTTTCGGAGGCCAATGCAACCGTTGCTCGTCCGTCATCACGGAATATTCTCCACGATCATTCCCCAAACGTCGTCGCCTTTGCTGTGGAGCATTGCTCTGGCGGTGTAGACCGCCATCCCGACCACGGCCTCTGGCGAAACAAACGGTGAGGGTGGCGTTACCAGTTGCATCGGCTTTACTTTCACGTGCAGCAGCGCGGGCCCCGGCTGCATAAGCCAGCTCTGGACGGACTCCTCGAGTTCACCTGCCTTCGAGACGCCGCGTCCCCAAAGGCCGACCGCCTTGGCAACTTCGCCGAAGTCGGGGTTCTTCAGGTCGGTGTACACCGGCAACAAGCCGGCTGCCTTCTGCTCGATATCCACGAACCCAAGCTTCCCGTTGTCATAGACCAAGATCTTGATCGGCAGGCGCTCCTGCACCGTCGTCAGCAGCTCGCCGAGCAGCATGGCGAACCCGCCGTCGCCTGCCAGACAAATCACTTGCCGGCCGGGCTGGCACTTTTGTAGTCCAAGCGCCGATGGCATCCTACTTGCCATCGTGCCGTGCAATAAGCTGGCAAAAGTTCGACGTTTGCTACCGGTGTCGATGTGGCGAAGCATCCAAACCGTCGCCGTCCCGTCGTCCGCCGCGAACAACGCGTTTTCGGCCACGTGCTTGTTGATAAGTTTGATCAGGTAGGTCCCGGAAATGGCAGAATCCGGACCCGACACGGTTTCCGCCTTCGCCGTTGCCGCGCCCTTCTGGAAACGCTCCACATGGGCCGCCAAGAACGCGTTGTCCTCATGTTGTTCAAGGCGTCAGCGCTGCCTGACAGGCTGCGACCGCGAGCCTGCTCCGGGGTCAGAATCATCTCGCAATAGACGCGGCAGCCCTTGAACACGTCGTCGTAATCGATCTCTTGGATCGATTCGAAACCCAGGTCGTGCCGCACGATCTGCGTTGCGATCAGGACCACGGGGGGGCGGTTGCGATTAGCCTCGTAGAGGCCGTTGATGAAATGAAGACTGCCGGGGCCGCAGGATCCCGCGCAGGCGGTGAGACGGCCTGTAAGCAGAGCTTCCGCTGCTGCCACCAAGGCGCCGGCCTTCCGGCTGCTTGCAGCGTTTCGACCAATGATTCAGCCACCCGCTTACTCATATCCGAACCTCACGTGTCGCTCGCCGTTGCCCACCGCGAGGGCCGCCGCTTCGACCTTGTGCCCGATCCCCACTGGGGGCGGAATTCTGGTGCTAAAGCTGGTGTGGAAAGCGCCGCACGGTATGTCCCCCAAATGGGGGAGCGCGCGCTAGCATTCGGGGGAGCCGAGGGCCGCGCGCCTGCAGGTCTACGGCGGCGTTCTGACCAAACCGAGGCTCTGAGCGCGGGCGACTGCCTGAGCGCGCCTTTCGACCGCGAGCTTGGCGAAAATATTCTTGATGTGGGACTTCACAGTTTCGGAGGCGATATGGAGATCCTTCGCGATCTCCTTGTTCGATTTTCCTTGGCCAATGCGCTCGAGGATGGAGCATTCACGGGCGCTTAGCGTATCCACCGTCACCGATGTCGAACCACTGTGTCCGTCTCGCTGGTACCGTTCGCGCCAGCGCGATAGCGTCGCTTGCAGGTAATCCGAAAGCTGTTGATTGGCATTGGTGCGGTGCAGGTTCTCCACGGATTGGATCAGGAGAGGTCCGGCTTGCGAACCGGGCTCTAGAATAAATTGATCGATGCGCGCTGCCGAGGCAGCGCTCGCCACCACGCAAAAGGTTACGATTGCGCGCCCGCGCTCATTAGCACGAAACAATACAATGGCAAGGTGAGTGGCAAAACGCAGCACCGCTAGGTGATTGTGGTCGGATGTATGCGTCTCTTGCAGGTATATCAGAAGATCAATGCTCTCCTTTAGCCGATCATTAGCCGCGGCAATCCAGGCGCGTCCGAGACTGGCATAGCTGCGAATTTCTGACCAAGCGCAGAGGCTCGTGGTGGGATTCTCGCTTGCGAGGCGCTCGAGCCTCTCGAGACAGGCACCGGCCTCCGCGCTACGCCCTTCCGCCAGATCCAGGCGAATCCGCTCTGATAGCACAAAAGCGATAAGACGTCCCCAGCCGCGCTGGTAGCCCTGACTTTCCGCCTGCTCGAGCATGGCGCGTGCGCGCTCGAAATTGCCACGCCACTCGGCGACACGCACGAGGCTGAGGACGGTGCTCAGCGCGCAGTCCAGCATCCCGGCGCCAGCGACCAGTGGGACGCGATCGATAACGAGGGTTTCGGATTCGTCCAAGCGACCTTGCTCATATCGAAGTCGAGCGAGCGAGCAAGCTGGCTGGCAGGGCCGCCGCAATCGAATTGTTCCCATATACTGTTCGGCCAGACGCAGGCCTTCGATGTAGTGCCGTTCCGCGGCTTGCGTTCGAAGTTGCCGAATTTCGGCGATTCCCAGCAGACATCGATGATAAACCGACGCGAAGAGGTTCAGCTGGTCTTCGGTCGGAGAATAGGGAATCCAGGGTGTCGCATAAAAGCTCTTGAGATCACCGGCCATCCTATGACCAAAGCAAGCGACATTCGACGCAACATTTGCTGTCCAGGGGTCTGAGCTGGACCCCGAAAACTGGACAGGTAGCTAAGAGAGAGTTCCGCCCCTAAGTGGCCGTGAGGCCAGGGGTGAACGATGGCGAATATCCGGAAGCAGCACAGCGCGGCGTTCAAGGCGAAGGTGGCGCTGGCGGCGGTGCGGGAGGAAGGCAGTGTGGCGGAGCTGTCGAGCCGGTTCGGGGTTCACGCCAGCCAGATCCACGCGTGGAAGAAGACACTGCTCGAAGGGGTTGCCTCACTGTTTGGTAAGAGGGGCAAAACCCCGGGCCGGGGTCGATTTTTCGCTTGCGCCGACGCGGGGCGGTTCGATTCAACGTCGATGTGGTCACCCCGCCTGACATCGATGAGCTGTCGCTTGCCGAGCTGAAGCAGCTGGTGCTGGCGTTGCTGGACGAGAACGCGGCGCAGAAACGCATGATAGCAGAGCTACGCGAGGAGATCGCGCAGCTGAAGGGACTGAAGGGCCGACCGCGGATCAAGCCGAGCGGGATGGAGAAGGGGACCACGCCCAAGCCGGCGGGCAAGCGAGCCCGGCGGCGTGGTCGCGGCAAGGCGACGCCACGGGTCAGGGTGGAGGAACGGATCCTCAAGGCGGAGGTGCCGGCCGGCTCTCGGTTCAAGGGCTACGAGGATTTCGTGGTGCAGGATTTGGTGCTGCGGGTCGAGGTCACTCGCTATCGCCGCGAGCGCTGGCTGACGCCGGATGGACGAACGGTGATCGCGCCGTTGCCGGCCGGCGTGGCGGGCCATTTCGGTCCGGAGCTGCAGCGCTTCGTGCTGGCACAACACCACCAGGGACAGGTCACCGTGCCCCGGCTGATGGCGCAACTCCAGGCGATCGGCGTCAGCATCTCCAAGCGGCAGATCATGCGCCTGCTGATTGCGGGGCAGGAAGGGTTCCTCACCGAAGCCCGTGACGTGCTGCGCGCCGGCTTGGAGACCGCCAACTGGGTCACGGTGGACGACACCGGCGCGCGCCACAAAGGCGCCAATGGCGTCTGCACGCAGATCGGCAATGACGACTTCGCCTGGTTCGGCACCACGAACAGCAAGAGCCGGCTGAACTTCCTCGACCTGCTGCGCGCCGGCCACACCGACTACGTGGTCAACAACGCGGCGCTGACCTACATGCGCCAGCACGCGCTGGCCGGGCCGGTGATCGCCGCCCTGGCCGGACATGCCGAGACGCATTTCGCCGGCCCGGCGGCCTGGCAGGCCCATCTCGATCGGCTCGGCATCACCCAGCTGAACGTCACTCCTGACCCGGTGCGGGTCGCGACCGAGGGCGCCCTGTGGGGTAGCGTGCAGGCGCACGACTTCCTGCGGGACACCGTGATTGTCAGCGATGATGCGGGCCAGTTCGCCGTCGGCCAGCACGCGTTGTGCTGGGTTCACGCCGAGCGGCTGGTGCACAAGCTCGACACCTTCACCGACGCCCAGCACGCCGCGCAGCAGCGCGTCCGCGACCTGATCTGGAAGTTCTACGCCGACCTGAAAGCCTACCGCACCGACCCGGCACCGCGCCGCCGCCGCCAACTCCGTGCCCGTTTCGACCGCATCTTCCGCCGCCGCACCGGCTTCGTCACCCTCGATCGCCTGCTCGCGCGGCTGCACGCCAACAAGGCCGAGCTGTTGGCCGTCCTCGACTATCCAGAAATCCCACTGCATACCAATGGCTCAGAGCGCGACATCCGCTGCCATGTCACCAAGCGCAAGGTCAGCGGTGGCACTCGCAGCGATGACGGCCGTACCTGTCGCGATGCCTTCCTCGGCTTGGCCAAGACTTGCGCCAAGCTCGGCGTCGCCTTCTGGGATTACCTCGGCAGCAGGCTTTCCGTCCCGGGCCAACCGATCGTCCCGTCCCTGCCAGACCTCATCCGCTGCCGGGGCCAGCCCGCATAATCCTGCCGGCCCGGGGTTTTGCCCCTCTTACACAGAACACACTGCAGCCCTTGAACACGTTGTCGAAATCGATCTCCTGGATCGACCCGAACCCGATATCCTGCCGCACGATCTGGGTCGCGATCACGATGACGCGGGCGCGGTTGCGATTGGCCTCGTAGAGGCCGTTGATGAAGTGGAGGCTGCCGGGGCCGCAGGTGCCGGCGCAGGCCGTGAGGCGGCCGGTGATCGGCGCTTCGGCGGATGCCGCGAACGCGCCCGCCTCCTCGTGCCGCACGTGGACCCAATCGACCTCGCTCCGGTCGATGGCGTGGGCGATCCGGTTCAACGTGTCACCGACGATCCCGTGGCACGTCCTTACGCCAGTAGCCTCGACCATCTCGACTACGACATCAGCCACTAGTTTCGACATTGCGGAATCTCCTGTCGCCTGTTCCTTCGGAGCGATCCGATGTCGATCTCCGTGCGAGCTCTCCCCGGGAACTTGTGTCTGAACCGGTGCTCCCTATCCCCCCGATGGGGGCAGACGGTCTGACCTCGGGGGATGACGGGCCGCGCGCCCTCGCCCGGTTCGGGGGAGCGCCCCGCGATGTCACGCGGCGGTGCAGCCGCGCGCGGCCCGCGAACGACGCGTCCGAGCGTCACAGCAACCCAAGGGATCCGGCTCGAAACACCGCCGCGGTGCGCGTGCTGACAGCGAGTTGCGGGTTCCAACGTAAGTCGCCCACCCATTCCGATCTGATGCCGCCCGGCATTCTGATCTGATGCCGCCCAGGGTTCCGATCTCAAGCCGCCCACCATTCTGACGATGCCGCCCGCCCCGGCTGAGCGGCGAGCGGAGGGATGGATTGTCTCGCGGGTCAGCAATGACCTGGCGTCCAGTGCCGCCATCGCAATCGATGGAGGGGCGGGGTGCCGACACAGAGGCTGTCCATGCGGCGGATACGGCAGTTGCTGGCGTTGCGCTTTGGTGCTGGGGCGAGCACGCGGGCGATCGGGCGGGAGCTGGGCATCGCGCCGAGCACGGTGCGGGAGTATTTGGCCCGAGCGACGGCGGCGGGGATCGGTTGGCCTCTGGCCGCGGACTTCACCGACGAGGCTCTGGTGGCGCGGCTGTTCGCCAATGGCGGCGTGCGTGCCGGGGCACGGTTCCGCGCCGAGCCTGACTGGGCGGCGTTGGCGCTGGAGTTCAAGCGTCCCGCCGTCAACTTGCAGATTTTGTGGGACGAGTATCGAGAGGTTCATCCCGACGGCTATGCCTATAGCCGGTTCTGCGAGCTGTTCCGCGAGTTCGAGCGGCGGCTGTCGCCGACAATGCGTCAGCAGCACGTGGCCGGGCACAAGGCGTTCGTCGACTACTCCGGCAAGCGGGTGCCGATCACCGATCCGGTGACCGGCCAAGTCCGCATGGCGGAGATCTTCGTGGCCGTGCTCGGTGCCTCCGGCCTCACCTACGCCGAGGCGACCTGGACGCAGGCGCTGCCGGACTGGATCGGCGCCCACGTGTGCATGTTCCGCTACTTCGGGGCGGCCCCGCGGCTGCTGGTCCCCGACAATCTCAAGAGCGGCGTCAAAAAGGCCTCGTTCTACGACCCCGAGGTGAACCGCAGCTACGCGGCGATGGCGGCGCATTACCGCGTGGGCATCCTGCCAGCCCGGCCGCGGCGCCCGCGCGACAAGGCGCCCGTCGAGGCGGGGGTAGCATTCGCACAGTCGTACATCATCGGCCGGCTGCGCAACCTCACGTTCTTCTCCCTGGCCCGAGTGCAATGCCGCCATCGCCGGCGCCGTGGAGCGGATGAACGGCCGCGAGATGCGCCGCCTGGGCGTCAGCCGCCGCCAGCTGTTCGAGGCAGTCGAGCAGCCGGCCATGCAGGCGCTGCCGCAGGACGAGTACGAATATGCCGAGTGGCGTCTCGCCCGCGTCGGCATCGACTATCACGTCGAGGTCCAGAGCTTCCTCTACTCGGTGCCCTACACCCTGATCCGCGAGCAGGTGGACACCCGCGCCACCGCCCGGACCATCGAAGTGTTCCATCGCGGCAAGCGCGTCGCCGCTCATGCCAGGCGCTATGGCGGACCGCGGCACGGCACTCTGCCTGAGCACATGCCGAGCGCGCATCGGCGTTATGCCGAGTGGACGCCGGAGCGTCTGCAGCACCAAGCCCGCGGCATCGGACCGAACACCGAGGCGCTGATCCTCGCCGTGCTGGCGCGCCGGCCGCACCCGGAACACGGCTTCCGTACCTGCCTCGGCGTGCTGCGCCTGTTCCGCGGCCTCGAAGCCGCCCGTGCCGAGAGGGTCAGCCTGCGCGCCGTCGAAATCGGTGCGCTGTCGTACGCCTCCATCGCTTCGATCCTCAAACATCGGCTCGATCGCCCAGCGTCGTCGCAAGCCGCGGACGGCGCGCCGCTCCTGCACGACAACATCCGCGGCTCCCGCTACTACCACTAGGAGACTGACCTTGCTCAATCATCCCACACTCGACCTGTTGCACGACCTCGGCCTGGACGGCATGGCAAAGGGCTTCCGGGAGATGATGGACAATTCGGAGAGTCGGGCGCTCGACCATGCCGAGTGGCTTGGCATTCTGCTCGAGCGCGAGAGCGCGCAGCGTCAGCAGAAGCGCTTCGAGAGCCGGGCCAAGAACGCCAAGCTGCGCCACTCGGCCGCGGTCGAGGACGTCGATTACCGGACACCACGCGGGCTCGACCGAGCGGTGTTCCTGAAGTTGGCAGGCTGCGACTGGATCCGAGAGCGGCGCCATTGCCTGCTGACCGGACCGGCCGGCGTGGGCAAATCTTGGCTTGCATGCGCTCTCGGCTACAAGGCCTGCCGCGAAAACCTGTCGGTGCTCTATCACCGCGTGCCCCGGCTATTTGCCGCCCTGGCGCTCGCACGCGGCGATGGCCGATATGCCAAGCTGCTGCACCAGCTCGCCCGGGTCGATCTGCTGATCCTGGACGACTGGGGGCCGGAACCGCTGCTCGCCGAACAGCAGCGCGATCTGCTGGAGATCGTCGAGGACCGCTACAACGCTGGTTCGCTGATCATCACCAGCCAGGTGCCGATCGACCGCTGGTACGAGATCGTCGGCAATCCGACGCTCGCCGATGCGATCCTGGACCGGATCATCCACAACGCCCACCGGGTCGAACTCAAGGGCGAAAGCCTGCGCAAGCAACGGGCGACCGGATGAATATTCCCCAGCAGCGGTCGCCACGTTCAGCCCGGGAGACACGGCTGTGGATATGACGCTCCGCTTGGGCAACGCAAGCGCGTTGCCCACATACCCACACCCGCAGCAGCAGCAACAGCAAGCAGCCTGCAATTCTTGATGGTTCAGAACGACACCGCTCGGCGTGACACAACCGGTTCGCTGCCACTTGACCCAGGCTCCCTCACCGTGACATGAGCGAACTCGACCTACGAGACGACACCACCCTGGGCGACATCAGATCGGATCGATGGGCGGCATCAGATCGGAACGGTGCGCGGAACAGGCTCGGAATACCCGGGCGGCTTCGTCGGAACAGCCAGCTGATGGGGATGGAAGCGATCTACCAGAAGCCGAACACCAGCCGGCGCCATCCGGAACACAAGGTGTATCCTTACCTTTTGCGAGGTCTGGTGATCGATCGTGCCAACCAGGTCTGGTGCGCGGACATCACTTACATCCCGATGGCCAAGGGGTTCGTCTACCTGGTGGCGGTGATGGACTGGTTCGGCCGCCGGGTGCTCGCGTGGCAGTTGTCGATCGGGATGGACACGGATTTCTGCGTCGAAGCGTTGCAGGAGGCGATGGATCGCTACGGCAAGCCGGAGCTATTCAACACCGATCAGGGCGTACAGTTCACCAGCGCGGCGTTCCTCGATGAGCTGGAAGCCGGCGGCGTGCGCATCAGTATGGATGGCAAGGGGCGGTTCCTGGACAACCTCTTCATCGAGCGGCTGTGGCGGAGCCTGAAATACGAGGAGGTGTTCATCAAGGCCTATGCCTCGGTTGCCGAAGCACGCAGTGGTATCGGTGCATGGCTTGCGTTCTACAATGACGAGCGGCCGCACCAGGCGTTGGGCTATCGCACGCCACGCGAAGTTTTCGCGCTCGCGCGGGCCTGTGGATATCTGGACAACGCTGCCGCGTTGACCACATACCCACAGGCACCACAACAGCAGGAAACAGCTTCAATCGATCAGGAGAAAGTGCTACGTGGCTTTGCTGCCCCCCTCGCACGGGAAGGGGAATGTGCAACCGGCGGGAGTCTCTCTTAACTCAGCCCGTTTCCTGTCCAACGAATGGGGGCCACCTCACGGCCTCGCCAGGTACTGCTCGTCGATCCGCCGCATCACTTGCAAATCTTCCGGGCTCACCGGCGCCGGCCGGTAATACAGCGTCGAGCGCGCGACCTTCAGCAACCCGCATTGCGCCACGATCGACAGCCGCGGGTCCGTCCGGTCGATCAGCGATAGCCGGGTAGCCAGGCTCATGGACCAGACCTTTTGCGAAAAAAATCGCGCTCGACGGTCAGCTCGCCGATCTTCGCATACAGCCCGGCAAGCTGCGTCTCATCCGCCAACACCGCGCCAGACGCGCCGCCATGCCCGCGGGCAAACAGTGAGGCAACCTCTTCGAGCAGTGTCTTCTTCCACGCGTGGATCTGGCTGGCGTGAACCCCGAACCGGCTCGACAGCTCCGCCACACTGCCTTCCTCCCGCACCGCCGCCAGCGCCACCTTCGCCTTGAACGCCGCGCTGTGCTGCTTCCGGATATTCGCCATCGTTCACCCCTGGCCTCACGGCCACTTAGGGGCGGAACTCTCTCTTAGCTACCTGTCCAGTTTTCGGGGTCCAGCTCAGAGTTCACCTTCGAGTTTTGCGCCGAACAGGTGCAGCGGCCCGTGCAGCCGCAGCGGTTCCACGGCGCCACGGCCACTATCGTCGGCTTCACCGATGTCTATCGGCGCCAGCTCACCCAATTCCTGGATGCGGCCGGCTTCGTGGTGGAGACGGCGGCGGATGGTTTCATCGGACTGGGTCTCATCGAACGTACCGTGAGCGCGCTCGGCAGCGCCGATTTAGCCATAGCGGACGGTTCCATGTCGGGGATGCCCGCCGAAACTTTCGTCAGGCGCCTGCGCGCGACGGCGTTTTCGGCCAAGGCACGCCTAATCGTCATTGCCAGTTCGGACAATGCCGACAGCCTACGCGAGCTTCCCGTCGACGCACTGATCCGGGCTCCCGGCGAGCCGGCGGAAATCGCCGCGGCGGTGGACCGTGTCATGACGGGCTGGTCGCCGCTGCAGATGCTGGATCCAGACGCGCCCGGCACCCCGGCAACCGGATTCTGGTGGTCGAGGACGATCCGGTGAACCGGTCCTTGCTCAAATTGCTGCTGAGCGCACGCGGCTTCTCGGTGTTGACAGCCGATAATCGAGAGGATGCGGTCAGGATTTCGGTGCGCGGCAAATTTCAGGCTATGCTGATGGACATCCAGCTCCCCGGCATTGACGGTTTCGAGGCCGACGCCGAATCCGGGCGATGAACCATGCCGTCCGGGAGGTGCCCATACTCGCGCTCACGGCGCTCACTGGCAGTGTCGTAAAAAGGCGAAGCGAGGAGGCCGGGATGCTTCTCGGCGGCATTTCTGGAAGCGGTCGTCGAGGAGCTCGGGGAAGTACGCGCCAGCGCGGCTCTCGAGACCTTGATCGCCGAGACCAACACCCGGCTGGGTCGTCTCGGTGAGCTGGCGTCGGCATGGGAGAGAGGTTCGATAATTCGAGTCTGCCATGAGGGTGTGTTTCGGCGTGGAATAGGGACCCCGTTGGCGGGGTGATCGGCGTCCAAAAGGGACCCCTCTGACGATGGGGTTCACGGTGGCTCTTGTGGTGGCACGGGGGCCTGTCAGGATGCTGGTTGTGGAGACGATTGCGCGGATCCGGCGGGCTCATTTTGTTCAGGGCAAATCGACCAAGGCGATCTGCCGGGAGCTGCACGTTTCGCGGAAGGTCGTGCGCAAGGTTCTCCGGTCGGAGGCGACTGAGTTCCGTTATGAGCGCGAGCAGCAGCCGATGCCGCGGCTTGCGGCGTGGCGGGCGGAGCTGGACCGGCTGGTCGCGGCCAACGAGGCGAAGCCTAGCCTGGAGCGTCTGACGCCGATCCGGATTTTCGAGGCACTGCGTGGGCTGGGGTACGCGGGCGGCTACGATGCGGTGCGGCGGTACGCGCGGGCGTGGCAACGCAGCCAGGTTTCGGCTTCGGCGGCGGCGTATGTGCCGCTGAGTTTCGCGGCGGGCGAGGCGTATCAGTTCGACTGGAGCCACGAGGTCGTGCTGATCGGCGGCACGACGGTGACGATCAAAGTGGCGCACATTCGTCTGTGCCACAGTCGGATGCTGTTCGTGCGGGCCTACCCGCGCGAGACGCAGGAGATGGTGTTCGACGCGCAGGATCGGGCGTTCGCGTTCTTTCGCGGGGCCTGCACGCGCGGCATCTACGACAACCTCAAGACGGCGGTGGACGCGATCTTTGTCGGTCGTGAGCGGGCCTATAATCGCCGCTTGCTGCAGATGTGCAGCCACTACCTGATCGACCCGGTAGCCTGCACGCCGGCTGCGGGTTGGGAGAAAGGCCAAGTCCAGAACCAGGTTGGGCTGGTGCGGGAGCGATTCTTTACGCCGCGGCTGCGGGTCAAGAGCTACGAGGAGCTGAACGCCTGGCTGCTGGACCAGTGCGTCGCCTACGCGCGGGCGCACCGGCATCCCGAGCTGCGGGAGCAGACGATCTGGTCGGTGTTCGAGGACGAGCGCAGGTCCCTGGTGCCGTATGCCGGGCGCAATCCCCCACACCTCGACGCGATGTCCTTCTCCTCGGTGCCGACGGCATCGGCATAGATGGCGGTGGTGGTGGTGAGCCCGGCGCGGCCGAGCCATTTCTGCACCAGGTTGAGCGGGGTGCCGGCGGGAGACCGCCGTCACCCCGAAGCCGTGCCGCAGCCCCTGGGCGAGGTCTGCGGCCGTCCAGCCCGGCGGCCTCGATGACTCCATGCAGGCGCGCCAGCCGCTCATCCGCGACCACGGCCAGAGACATAGCGAGCGCGTCGAGCAGGGCAGGGGGCACGGGTACGGCCCGGTAGATGCCCACCTGGCGCTTTTTCAGGTCGCGAACACCAGCACGCCGGCGGCGAGGTCCACGCGATCGACGGTGAGTGCCAGTGCCTCGGAAGGTGGCAGGCGGGTCAGTGTTCGCCCAGCAGCAGGATGCCGGCGGATCCGCCGGCGATAAGCCCTGGCCGGATACCCCTCATTCCTGGTCACGGGGCGTGAACCCATCACGTGCCCCGTGGCGGATGTGCAGCACTGTGACGACGCGGCTGTGCTCATCGATCGCATAAATAATCCGGTAGACGTTCCGTCTGCGGCCGTAGAGTAGGTGGCGGAGATTGGCGTCCTCGGGAATAATCGAGCCTCTCGCTGGGTTTTCATCGAGGCTCAGAATCACTCGCTCCAGCCTATTGAACCAGGCGTGGGCCTGCGCGGAGCTCTCGGCGTTGATGGTCCGATATAGGTGGCTGAGGTCTCGGGCTGCCCGCTCCGTCAGGTCAACGCGGTATGCCATGCTCGGCACGGATTTCGTCGAACACCGCCTGTGCTTCGCGGGCGCGACCGTTCCTTAAATCCTCCAACCCTTGCCGAATACCCTCGGCTGGGTTTGCCTCCGCGGCCAGGTCTAGAAGGTGCTGGTAGGCTTCGGCATCCTGCACCACGGCCGCCGCCTTGCCGTTCACCGTCAGAACTACGGGGCGTTTGGTGTCCTTGAGGTGCTGCATGATTTCCGCCGAGTGATTGCGGAAGGTGGTCATCGGCTGGATGTCTTTGGTGATGTCCATAGGGACCCGCCCGGGGGTGAAAGTTACCTTATAAGGTAATACAACTCCGGGCGGATTTGGGCAAGCCAGCACTCCGGTGCTCGTCCTCGATTTCGTGAGGAGAATGAGCCGGCTGCGCTCGCTGGTGACCCCGCAGCAACGTCTCGCGGTACGATCCCACCTGGCTCTTACGCCCACATCCTTCTGGCAATGTCCTTCTACTCGGACCGACCGCATCGACGTAGATGGCGGTGTGATGAGCTGGGCGTGGCCGAGCCATTTTTGCACCAGGTTGAGCAGAATGCCGGCGGAGACCGTCGTCACCCCGAAGCTGTGCCGCGGCCCCTTGGGCGAGGCCTGCGGCCCGTCCAGCCCGGCGGCCTCCATGACTCGATGCACGGCGCGCCAGGCGCTCATCCGCGACCACGGGCAGAGACGCAGCCCACGCCCCTTGCAGTGGTGGAATTGCCGCTCGCGGATGCCGCGCACCAAGTCGATCGGCGTCGAGCAGGGCAGGGGGGACGGGCACGGCGCCGAAGACGCTCGTGCGCCGCTTCTTCACACTCTCGATCGTCAGCACGCCCGCGGCCGGGTCCACCCGGTCCGCGGTGGGCGCCAGCGCCTCGGACAGCCTGCCGCCGGCATAGGCGGGGGTCATGCAGAGGGTGCGCCCCCGGCGATCGGCGTGCTCGCCCTCCCGCAAGAAGGCGTCGCGCTCGCCGGCGGCGACGTATTTCCGCCCGGCCGTCAGCGGTGTAGAGCCGCCCACGGCGGTGGGGGCGGGGAGGGCGGTCGCCGCCCTCTTCCGCGGCACCACGGCGGGGGGCCGTGCTTTGGTGGGCGGGATCGATGACCGGTTTGTCGGGCGCGCGACGCCGTGGCGTGCTTCCCAGTCCGTTTTGTCGGCTGAATCGTGCGTGCCGGCTGCCGGGTCACGCTGGGCTGTCCTGGTAGCCGCGGCGGCGTTTGCTGCGGGCGAGCCGGGCGAGGGCGTTGAGGGCGGCGCCGGGGATGGGTGCGGGTCAAGGCGGATGCGGCCTCGGGTGCCGATGCGGCCCCAGTGGCGGGCGAGCAGGGCGCGGCCGAACAGGTCGGGGCAGACGGCGAGGCGATAGAAGCGGCACTCATTCCGTTCGGGCTGGATGCGGGTGAGCGCCGCCTGGTCGGGAAACAGCGGGAGTTGGAACGGCTCGGCCATCGGGCTCGCTTTGCGGCAGGTGGGCACGACTTGCCGGGAAAAGTATCAAAAGCGGCGCGCGCCGGTGCAAATAGAATGCGAGACTGCGGTCGTCACCTGATCGGGGCAGGGCGACGTCAGGTGCCTTGGCACACGGAACGGGCCTCGACGGCATCGGCATTTCTGCCGATTCCTCCGGGGTACGTCGCATCTCTTCCGCGACCGTGCCGCAGGCTCCTGCGCATGGCGCCGGCGTTTCGGGCGGGCATCGTGGCTGATACACTATTGCCCAGAGTGTAGCTTATGGGACGTTGTGCGACGACCAATTCGACACCGTCTACCCAAGCTTGGGATGGCTTCAGAAGGCTGTCGAGTTCGCGCCATCAGGCATTCCTATCGCTATCGGAATGCTGCATGATAGAAGCCACGCATGTTAAGGAGGGTCTGATCAAGCCTATCGGAGCGCGCCCGAGGCAGCTCGTCGGTGGATCAGACCGGAATGGCGCCTCGAATGCCCGCGCCCTGGCGTTTTCGCCGTCTGCCGTGCTGTGCGCCCGTGTTTCGGACGCACTTCGCCTGTCAGGCACCTAACAATCGCTGCCGGCCGATGAACAGGTTGGCGAGCGCGCAGGTGACAAACAACCGGTGCGCGTTCTTGTCCAGCCCGCGATAGCGCACCTTCGCAAAGCCGAACACCCGCTTGACCACGCCGATGCTGTGCTCGACCTTCGCCCGCACCTTCGACTTGCTCCGGTTACGCGCCTTCTCCGCTTGATCGACCACACCGCGATGCCGACACCGGCGGTTGGTGAAGTCCTTGGCGTTCGGCGCATGATCGCGGATCACCTCGCCCTGCCCACGATAGGCTTGGTCGCCCCACACCCGATCGGACGCATGCGTCCGATCCTCGCCGTGCAGCAGGTCAGGCAGCACCGTCGCGTCGTGCACGTTGGCCGCCGTCGCGACCACCGAGTGGATCAGCTTGGTCTTGCTGTCCACCCCGACATGCGCCTTCATCCCGAAATACCACTGATTGCCCTTCTTCGTCTGGTGCATCTCAGGATCACGCGCTTTCGCCGCGTTCTTGGTCGAGCTCGGGGCACTGATGATCGTCGCATCGACGATCGTCCCCCGTGCTTACCTCTAGGCCGTGCGCCTCCAGGTGCTCATGCACCTGCTCGAAGATCCACCGGCCCAGATCATGCCGCTCCAGCAAGTGGCGGAACTTGCATACCGTGGTCTCGTCCGGCACCGGCTCGCGGCCCAGGTCAATCGCGGCAAACCGCCGCATCGACGCGGACTCATACAGCGCCGCCTCCACCGCCGGGTCTGACAGGTTGAACCAGTGCTGCAGGAAATAGATGCGCAGCATCCGCTCCAATCCGACCGCCGGACGACCGTTGCCCGGCTTGGGATACACCGGCTCGATCAGCGCGCAGAGATCTCGCCACGGCACCACTTGGTCCATCTCGGCCAGGAACGCCGCGCGGCGGGTGGTCTTGCCGTAGCGCTCGAACCCTGCGCTCGCTAGTGTCGGCTGCCGCATCTCGGTCCCTCCTGGTCGCTCCGAATCGGCTCTACACGCCGTTCCGTGACCGGGTCGAGAAGGACTTGATCAGAGATTCCTTAGTCGAAATAGCCGAGACTTCCGAGTGTCGCTGACAGATAGGCTCGAACTCATATCGGTCTCCGGGACGAGGAGGATACGCTCCCTGAGGATCGTGGCAGCGGTTTCGTAGTCGCCGGCAACGATATGGTCCACGCCGAGATGGTGGCGGTAGCCCTGGGTGAAATGGGGATCGAGCCACATGGCCCGCTCGAGATCGTGGATCGCCGCCTGGGGGGGAGCCCGAATAGATATTCAGCGTCGCTCGAAGCGACAGTGCCGGGGCGAAGTTCGGGTTGAGCGAAAGCGCTTCGCCAACTTCGGCGGCCCAGCGCCCGAAGTCCTTCCGATACATTGCGATCAACGCCGCCACGCCGTGCGCGAACGGATCAGCCAGATCGCGTTTGATCGCTTTGTCGGCCAGTGTCTCGGCCTCGGCGAGCGAGCGTTCGGGGTTGCCGGTCCACCGGTTGTAATAGGCGTGGGCGAGCGCCATACCGAGCGCGGCATAGGGGGCGGATAGGCGGGATCGAGGGTGATCGCCCGCCGGAACAGTTCGCTCGTTCGTTGGAAGACAGCAAGATTCTGCGTCGCGCCCCGTTGCATCGCTCGGCCGCGCAGGAAGCACTGATAGGCTCCCATATTCGTTGATCCGCCGGATGCGATGCCGGGCCACAACGCGATCTTGACGGGGCTCAGCGCGGCGCTCACCTCAGTGACGATCCTGCGCGAGACCTCGTCCTGGACCGCGAATATGTCATCGAGTTCCCGATCGTATCGTTCGGCCCACAGATGGCTCCCGGTCACGCCGTCGCTCAATTGTGCGACGACGCGGACGCGGCTGCCGCCGGATACTGCCTTCGGCGATGTAGCGGACGCCCAGATCGTCGGCGATGCGTCTTACGCCCGTGGGCCTGCCTTTGTAGGCGAAGCTGGAGCTCCGGGCGATGACGATCAGGCCCGGGATTCTGGACAAAGTCGCGGTGATCTCGTCCGCGAGCCCGTCGCCGAAGAATTCCTACTCGGGACCATTGCTGAGATTGGCGAAGGGGAGAACCGCCAGGGACGGCTTCGGTGAAATCTCGTCAACAGATCCTTCTGATGCGGGGCAGGCGCTCATAATGCGATAGCCTGTGCGCGGAATGGTGCTGATCCACTCCTCGCCGTCGGCCGCAAGACCGATCGCCTTTCGCAGTAGCGCGATCTGGACCGACAGATTGCTTTCTTCGACGGCGGCGCCAGGCCACGCCGCGTCCATCAGTTCGCCCTTGGTGACGATCTCGCCCTGCCGCTTGAGCAGCGCTGCAAGGAGCCGGATGCCCCCGCGCCCGACGGCCACATGCTCGCCCTTCCGCAGGAGCGTCCCGTTGTCCAGATTCAGCAGGAACGGGCCGAAGGTGAAACGCTGCCCGCGCATATGGCTCCAGGTTGCACAACTTGGGCAATTGTTCGGATAATATTCGGCGGCTCTTCGATACTCCAGCACCTATTGCCGCGATGCTCCACGCAGCAGTGATCCAGTCCACTCCCCGGATGCGAACGGGCAGCTGCCGGACAAGAAGGAGGAACAGACAGAATGACGATCTCATCAACGCCATCGCAGTCAGCCCCGAGCCAACCTGCCATCGTGCTCGTGCATGGCGGCTTCGTGGATGGCTCGGGCTGGGAAGGTGTCTACCAGGCCCTCAAGAAGGACGGCTACGACGTGAGCGTAGTGCAGAATCCGACCGACTCGCTGGCCGGCGACGTGGCGGCGACCCATGCCGTCATCGACGCGCTGGAAAAGCCAGTGATACTGGTCGGCCACTCCTATGGCGGCGTTGTCGTCACGGAAGCTGGCAACCATCCGAATGTCGTCGGCCTAGTCTACATCACGGCCTTCGCCCCGGACGCCGGCGAGTCCGTCGCGACGCTCATCGCCAATCCGCCGCCAGGTGCGCCCGTGCCTCCGATCCTGCCGCCGCAGAACGGGTTCCTCCTGCTGGACAAGGCGAAGTTCGCCGAGGCCTTCGCGGCGGACCTCGACCCCGAAAAAGCGCAGTTCATGGCCGATTCCCAGGTTCCGTGGGGCCTCGACGCGCTGAACGGCGCGGTCACCGCTCCCGCCTGGAAAGACAAGCCGAGCTGGTATCTGGTCGCCACGGACGATCGGATGATCCCGCCCGACGAGCAGCGCGCCATGTCGAAGCGCGCGGGTTCCACCGTTGTCGAGCTTGAGGGCAGCCATGCGATCTATGTGTCCCGGCCCGGTGGAGTGGCCGAACTGATCGGGACGGCCGCCGAGAGAGTGAACGCCGCCGGGAGACAAACGACGGCAGGGGCGAGCGCATAGGCCTCGCCTTTTCGGCCGCGGCGCGCGGCCGAAAAGGCGGGCGCAAGCCCGTCGTGACCGACGAGAAGCTCGAGCGCACCCCGCCATCGTGTCCCGGCGAAGGTCAACGCGGCGGCACAGCAGCAGTTTGTCGAGCAGACACTGGCGCCGCTGATGGCCGAGGCCGGCGCCGAGACGCCGCGCTATTTCGTGGATGCCTCCCACCCCGCCTACACCGGGCGTCCGGCCTGCGGGTGGTGGATCAAACGGGGCCAGACGCGGGAGCTGAAAAGCCACCACGGCCGGGTCAATGTCACCATCAACGGGGCGCTGAGCTGGATCAACGGGGCGCTGAGCTGGCCGGAGCGGGAGGTGGTGCGCCGCGAGGCCGGCAAGATCACCAGTGCGGCGATGATCGAGCTGTTCGATGACCTGGCCGCCGGTCACCCAACCGCGACCGCGATCCGCGTGGTGCTGGACAACGCCAGCTACAACCACGCCAACGAGATCAAGACGTATCTCGATCAGCCGGGCTGCCGGATCAAGCCGGTCTATCTGCCGGCCGATGCCCCCAACCTCAATCTGATCGAGCGGCTGTGGTGGTTGCTGAAGAAGGCGGTGCTGTACCACCAGCACTATCCTTGCCTCGCCGACTTCAAGGCAGCGATCGACGGGTTCTTCGACAACATCGCCAGTTATCAAAGCGAGATCGCCTCACTGATCACCGGCCGATTTCACTTCATTGCACCCGTGCGGTGCGCGCGACCGATGCGACCGTATTCGTGCCGGTCGAGGGCCGCGGGCGGACGCGGATCGCCGAGGATTTCATCGTGGCGTGGGGGCCGCGCGACGCATTCGTGACGCCGAGCTGGGCCCGCGTATCGCACGAGGCGGAGCAGGAGGCGGTGCTGTTCTCGTTCTCCGACCGCCCGGTGCAGGAGGCGCTCGGGCAGTATCGTGAGGATCGGGGCAACGCATGAGGGGCCAGCCGTGGGGCCTGTCGCGACACGGGAGGTCTCCTGTGGTATCTCAGGAGCCGGAGGTTTCTATGCCCGACGGCAGGCAGCCCGCTGAATGGACCGAGGCCGCGCGCCAGGCGCGGGAGCTCGCCGCGCTGATTGACGCGGCTGGGGACGATCTCGAACGCAATGGGCCCGAATTGCCGACCAATCTGCACCGGCGCCTGGAGGCGCTGGAGGCCGAGTGGGCCGGCGAGGGGCAGACAAGTCGCCGAGCGGCAAGGCCGACCCGCCGCCGCGCTGAACTGAATGGCGGCGCCCGACCTGTTCGGAGAGTTGCCCGGTAATCTTTCCGGGCAAGCGGCTGACGATCTTGTTCGTATCCTGCGGCGAAGTGTTCGCCTGTTTGGCATTATGGTCGCCGGCGGTCGCGCGAGAGACTCCTTGCCCGCGTCAGGGCAATCGAGAACGGCACCGCACCCGGCCATCGGCGTCACGACGTACGGACCCGGCGCTCGACGGCGTTCCTGAAGGAGGCCCCGTGGGTGATCTGCTTCAATCCGGATACGCGGCAGGTCTATCGGATCTTGCATGGTGCGCGGGACTTTCCCGCCCTGTTCGGCAGGCCCGCCCGCGGCCCCGGTCCAGATGACGACATCCTGTAATGCGTGGCGAGCTTGGCGCGACGAGGGGATTTTTGTCGTTTCTAGTTCGCCACCGGCGCTACCGACCCACAGGGGGATGAGACCTCTGACAATATTCATTGTCATCGCGCGGCGCGGAGTGCTGTGGCGATCCAGGTGGGCCACTCCATGCCTCAAGCCGAGATCGCCACCCCGCCACGCGGCGGCTCGCGATGACGGCTGAGCCACGGCCGTTTCGTTTTTTGGGGTCTGGTCGGAGTGAGAGGATTCGAACCTCCGGCCCCTGCCTCCCGAAGGCAGTGCTCTACCAGGCTGAGCTACACTCCGGCCGAGTGGCTGCCTATAGCCGCCGGCCCACGCGGCCGCAAGCGCGTGGCCGCCTTGCGCTGCCTTGCGCGTGGTCGGCTTGCGCGCCGGGGCCGGAGGCGCCACATCGCCCCTGTCACCGATCGCCACCGGGAGCGCCTGGGATGACCTACGTGGTCACCGAAACCTGCATCAAGTGCAAATACATGGACTGCGTCGAGGTGTGTCCGGTCGATTGCTTCTATGTCGGCGAGAACATGCTGGTGATCCATCCCGACGAGTGCATCGATTGCGGCGTCTGCGAGCCGGAATGCCCGGTCGAGGCGATCGTGCCGGACAGCGACGACAAAGCCGCCGCCTGGACCGAACTCAACCGTACGTATGCTGCGCAGTGGCCGAACATCACCCGCAAGGGCGAGCCGCCGGCCGACGCCGACGAGTGGAAGGATAAGCCGGGCAAGGCCGAGCTGTTCTCCCCCGAGCCGGGGAAGTCCTGACCAGGACCGCGTCCCGCCGCGAAAAGGTTTCTGTTCAGCATCGTTTCGCGGCCGCGTCACGGGACGGTGACGCGGTGGGCGGAGTGTGATAGGGTACCCAAGTCGAGACGGGCGGTCGGCTTGCGAAGCGGTGTGTCGCCCGCGATCTCGTACCCCATTTGAGAGAGGGCCCTCGCGAGGGCGGCGGCGGGCGTGGGTGGCTGGCCGGCGCGGCGACAGGGGCCGGAGCACGAGGGGCTAGGAATGAAGGGTTCCGCGATGTCGTCCGATCGCCCGGCGAGCCGGCGGACGCCGCCGAAGGCTGCTGCGGCACGCGCTCACGCCAGGCGCTCCGCTGCGAAACCAGCCGTGGCACCGAGTCGCAAGCCTGCGCCGAAGTCAAAACGATCTGCCCCACCGACCGCCAAGCCAAAGCGGGCACGGCCCGCCAAGCAAGAGAGACACGTGACGAGCACGAAACACACCACCGCGATCCACGCCACGCCGAAGAAGCCTGCTGCGAAGCCTGCATCGGCCAAGGCGGCCACCAAGCTGGCACCCGCCAGACCGGCCTCTGCGAAGGCGTCCTCCGCCCAGTCCGGCGCCCAGTCCGGCGCCCAGTCCGGCGCCCAGTCCGGCGCCAAATCCGGGGCTCCCAAGCCGGTTACTGCCCCGGCCGCCCGCAAGCCCGGCGCCGACAAGTCGGTGGCGCCCGTCGCTGCCGCACCCGTCGTCCCGACCGCCACGACGAAGCCAGCGGGCGCGGCCGAGGCGGCGCCGATGAGCGTCGCCGCGACGCCGAAGCCGCGGCCCGCAGCGGCGCCGCCGGCGGCCGAAGCAGCGGCGGTGCAGCCAAAGACCGAACCCGACGCCGCGCCCCGGCCGCCCTCGGTTGCAGCCATCTCGGTGCCGCCCGCCGCGGCACCGGCGGCGCCGCAGGCCGTGCCGGCGCCGCGCATCGCTCCCGCGGCACCGTCCGCCGGCGGGGTGCCGATCGGTCCGCAGCGCCACATGCCGCCGCCGCGGCCGCTCGCCCGGCTGAAATCGTTCGTCGAGGGCGACCACGTCGTCTATCCGACCCACGGCGTCGGCAAGGTCGAACGCATCGCGACCGAGGAGATCGCCGGCCACAAGCTCGAGCTGATCCACATCACCTTCGAGGAGAACCGGATGACGCTGCGCGTGCCGGTCGCGAAGGCACGCACCGCCGGCCTGCGCAAGCTTGCCAGCCGCAAGATGTTCGACGAGGCGCTGTCCGTGCTGCGTGGGCGGGCGCGGATCAAGCGCACGATGTGGTCCCGCCGCGCCCAGGAATATGAGGCCAAGATCAACTCGGGCGATCCGCTGGCGATCGCCGAGGTGGTGCGCGACCTGCACCGCAATGCGGGCCAGCCCGACCAGAGCTTCTCCGAGCGCCAGATCTACGAGGCGGCGATGGACCGGCTCGCCGCCGAGCTTGCGGCGCTGGACGAGACCGACAAGGCGACCGCGGCGGTCAAGCTGGTGGATTTCCTCAAGGCTGCGTGAAGCGCGGCAGACGGCCGCGTTCAAGTCGCCGGCTTCGCCTTCGTTGGCTTCGCCGCCTGCGCGTCCCGTCGCAGGCGATGCTCGCCCAGGAACAGCAGGATCGGGGCGGCGATGAAGATCGACGAGGACGTTCCGACCACGATGCCGAACAGCATCGTCCAAGCGAAGGCCGAAAGCGTCGCGCCCCCGAACAGGGCGAGCGGCAGGCTCGCCAGGAACACCGTCGATGAAGTCCCGAGCGTCCGGTTCAGCGTCTCGTTGATCGAGAGGTCGATCAGCTCGCGCAGCGGCATCGACTTGTACTTGCGCAGATTCTCGCGCACCCGGTCGTACACCACCACCTTATCATTGGTGGAATAGCCGATGATGGTCAGGATCGCCGCCACCATCACCAGATCGAATTGCAGCCGCGTGATGGCGAGGAATCCGATCGTCTTGGTGGTGTCGAGGATCAGCGTCGCGACCGCGCCGACCGCGAACTGCCACTCGAAGCGGAACCAGATATAGACCAGGATCATCAACAGGCTGATCGCCAGCGCCAGCAGCCCGTTGCGGAACAGTTGTGCCGAGACCGACGCGCCGACCGCGTCGGTGCTCAGGATCGTCGCCCCCGGTGCCGCCTGATCGAGCGCCTTGTGCACCTCGTTCAGCGCCGTCTGCGTCGCCTCCCGCCCTGGCCGCGCCTCCATGCGGATCAGCACCGCATTGGCGGCGCCGAAGCGCTGGATGCCGGCATCGGCCACGCCGTTGCGCGAGAGCGCCGCGCGCAAGGCCGCGAAGTCGGCCGGCCCCGGCGTGCGCACCTGCATCACGATCCCGCCCCTGAAATCGATCCCGAGATTAAGTCCGGGGTAGAAAAACAGCACGATCGAGGCGGTGGACAGGATCGCCGAGACGATCAGCCCCATATAGCGCCCGCGCATGAAGTGGATGCGGGTGCCGTCCGGGACGAAGCGGAACATCGGTCGCGTGAACATGGCCGTCCTCAGACCGGAAGCGCCACGGGCCGCACCGCGGCATACCAGCGCACCATCATCAGGCGCGCCACCAGGATCGCGGTGAACAGCGTGGTGACGATGCCGAGCGTGATCGTGAGCGCGAAGCCGCGCACCGGGCCGGTGCCGAACACGAACAGCATCACGTGCGCGAGCAGGGCGGTCACGTTGCTGTCGATGATGGTGGAATAGGCGCGCTGGAACCCGGCCTCCATCGCCTTCAGCGGCGTGCGGCCGTTGTGCGCCTCCTCGCGGATCCGCTCGATGATCAGGATGTTGGCATCGACCGCCATCCCCAGGGTCAGCAGGATGCCCGCCATGCCCGGCAAGGTCAGCGTCGCCTGCAGCAGCGACAGCAGCGAGATTTGCAGGATCAGGTTCATCACCAGGGCGATGTTCGCGTACCAGCCGAACAGCCCGTAGAACGTCGCCATGAAGCCGACGACGAGCACGAACCCAACGGCCAGGGAAATTATGCCGGCGCGGATCGAATCCGCCCCCAGCTCCGGCCCGACACTGCGCTGCTCGACCACGGTCAGCGGCGCCGGCAGTGCGCCCGCCTGCAGCAGAACGGCCAAGTCGGTCGCCGAGGCGGCGGTGAAATTCCCAGAGATCTCGCCCTGACCGCCGAGGATCGGCTCGCGGATCACCGGCGCGCTGATCACCTGGTTGTCGAGCACGATCGCGAACGGATGGCCGACATTGGCGCGCGTCACGTCGGCGAATTGCCGCGCCCCGGTGCTGTTGAAGCTGAAATTGACCACCCACTGCCCGGTCTGCGGGTTCTGCCCGGCGCGCGCGTCGGTGAGGTCGGCGCCGTCCACTGCGACCTGCTGGCGGATCGCGAGCTTCTGCTGCGGATTGGCCTGCATCGGCAGGAACTCGACACCCGGCGGCGGCGGGCCGGCGGTGTTGGCGCTCTCATCCACCAGATGGAACGTCATGTGCGCGGTGGTGCCGAGCAGCGCCCTGATGCGGTTCGGGTCCGACACGCCCGGAAGCTGCACCACGATCCGATCGGTGCCCTGTCGCGTGATCTGCGGATCGACGATGCCGGTCGCATCGATGCGGCGGCGCACGATCTCGATCGATTGCTGCACCGCCTGGGTGGCGCGCGCCAGCAGCGCGGGCTTGGAGAGCGTCAGCGCCACGCTCCCGTTCGGCTGCGCCGTGACCGCGAAATCGGGCTCGCTCATGCCCTTGGCGATGCCGTTGAGCGCGGCCAGCGCCGCCCCCTGCTGGGCGGCCTCCGGCAGCACCAGCGAGACCCGGTCGAGCTTCGGCTGGGCTGCGAGGTGGCGGTAGAACACGTCCGCCTTCTGCAATGCCTGGCGCGTCGAATCGACCAGGCTGTTCAGCCGCTCCTTGATCACGGAATTCATGTCCACCTCCATCAGGAGGTAGCTGCCGCCGCGCAGGTCGAGGCCGAGATGCACCTGCCGCCAGGGCACCCACGAGGCGGGCGCCGTCGCCAGATTGGGCAGGCAGAACAGGATGCCGAACGCGCAGATCGCGAAGATGATCGTGGTCTTCAGCGGGCTGAAATACATCATTTTGGGTCAGGCGGCTCCGCAGCGCGGGACGCCCACATGGCCGCCCGCTGCCGCCGCTGCTACCACGACGGCGGGCATCGGGGAACCGGATGATGCTGCGGATCGGGCTGGCCGGAGCAGGGCATTTCGGGCGCTTTCACGCGCTCAAGGTGGCGGCCTCGCCGCGCGCCCGGCTCGCCGCGATCCATGACCCCGACGCCGCCCGTGCCACCGCCCTCGCGCGCGAGACCGGTGCGGCGGTGCGCGACTGGCCGGCGCTGCTTGCGGAGTGCGACGCGGTCATCATCGCCGCTCCGGCCGAGGCGCATTTCGCGCTCGCCGAAGGGGCGCTGCACGCGGGCCGGCACGTGCTGGTCGAGAAGCCGATCGCGGCGACGCTTGCCGAGGCCGACGCGCTCGCCTCGCTCGCGGCCGAGGCCGGTCGCGTGTTGCAGGTCGGCCATCTGCTGCGCTTCTCCGCCGAGCATCAGGCGATCAGCAGCCGCATCGCCGCCCCGCTCTACATCGAGGCCACCCGCATCGCACCGTACAAGCCGCGCGGCACCGACGTCTCGGTCGTGCTCGACCTGATGATCCACGACCTTGACCTGGTGCTCGCATTGGTGGAGAGCGACATCGAGAGCGTCGATGCGGTGGGGGCCGCCGTCTCCAGCCCGCATGAGGACATCGCCAATGCGCGCGTGCGCTTCGTCAATGGCTGTGTCGCGACCATCACCGCGAGCCGCATCTCGCTCAAGACCGAGCGACGGATGCGCCTGTTCGGGCGCGCGGGCTACTGCTCGGCCGATTTCGGCGCCCGCAAGCTGGTGATGATCGGCCGCGAGCGCGGCCTGCCGCTGCCCGGCACCGGCGGCTTCCGCCGAGAGGAAATCTCCTGGCGCGAGCACGACGCACTGGCTGCCGAGCACGCCGCCTTCGTCGCCGCCTGCCTCGATCGCGCCCCCGTGGTGGTCGACGCCGTTTCCGGGCGCCGCGCCCTCGCTGCCGCGCTGGCGGTCGCCGAGAGCATGGCCCGCTCGCGTGCGGTTGCGGCGGCAGCGGGGCTGATCTGAGCAAGACTCCCTCTCCGCCCCTGGGGGCGGAGAGGGTCGGGGTGAGGTGGGGGACTCTCGGTGCTGTCAGCGAGCACCGTGTGTGCGGGGATGCTTGGCGTCCGCAACGTGCTCGCCGGTGGCCCCCACTTCACCCAGCCCTCTCCGCCCCCAGGGGCGGAGAGGGCTTGAGTCGCGAGCCTCGGGGACAGGTATCACCGGTCAGGCGGCGGGAGCCTCGGGCAGGCCGCCTTCGGGCTCGCTGCGGCCGCGGCGGTCGGCCATGAACTGGTCGAACTCCGCCTTGTCCTTCGCCTGGCGTAGGCGATTGAGGTACTCGACGAACTCGCGCTGTTCCTCCTCGAGCCGCCGCAGCGTCTCGGCGCGATACTCGTCGAAGGCGGCATTGCCGCTCGGCGCGAAGCCGCGATGGCGGCCGCCGCCGCCGCAGCAGCCCCAGGCCCAGCCCCTGCCACGCCCGGCCGCGGTGTTGCCCGACGTGCCGGCCGGCATGTTGTACCACCGCCCTGGCCCTTCCTGCCGCCAGGCACGGATGCGGCCGCTGAACGCCAGGAACAGCAGCAGCGCCACGCCCAGCGGCCAGAACACCCAGAACCCGAGCACGGTCGCGGCGATCCATCCTGCCTTGCCGTACTCGTCCATTTTCGCAGCGAGTACCACGAGAGCCTCCGTGTGAATGTAAAGCACATTCACATTCGGGACGGCCGCCTTCCTTGTCAAGGCACGGCGGCGAAAATCCCGCCACTCGGTCGAAGGGTCAGCTCGAGGCGGCCTCACCCATGATCCAGGTCTTGAAGGCGGCCACTTCCGGCCGCTGGTCGTCACCGGGGCGAGTGACAAACCAATAGGCAAAGGCGGTCGCCTCCGGCGCCTCCAGCACGATCGCGAGCCGCCCGGCGAAGAGGTCATCGGCCGCGTAGGTATCTCGCACCAAGCTTTCGGATCCGAGCGGCTGATCCGGACCGATGCCACACTCGTGGCGCTGCTCGGCCGCATCACCTTCGCGGAGACCTTCGGTCCCCTGTTCGAGCGCCACCCAGACGACCTGGCGCTCTATCTGCAGGCGACGTTCGGTGTGGCCAAGATCAGGCGCAGCCTGGCCGGGCCTGGCAACAGCTATTGGCTTGCCTTCGCCGACGACCTGCCGGTCGGCTACGCCAAGCTCAAGTATCCGTCCGCGACCGGGCTGCTGCCGGAGGCGGACGCCGCGCAGCTCCAAAAAAATCTACGTGCTGCGGGACTTTCTCGGCCGGGGACTCGGCCTGCCGCTCCTGGAGGCGGCGGTCGCGCGGGCGGCTTCGCTTCAGGCATCTGTGGTTTGGCTGTCGGTGCTGCGCCAGAACACGCGGGCGATCCGGTTCTATCGCCGGCATGGTTTTGAGGCGCTCGGGCGGCACGGGTTCGCGATCGGCGCGCAGACCTTCGACTTCGACGCCCTGGTGCGGCCTCTCTCGTGCCCTTCAGCCGCCCGCCAGCCCAAGCGATTGCAGGTAGATCAGCATTCCTGCCTCCAGCAACTCCTCCGGCGTCATCGGCAGCCGCGACCGCGCACCAGCCGGGCCGCTTACGAACAGCGATGCGATGCCGTGCGCCATCGACCAGGCGTGCAGCGCCACCATCAGCGGCGGTGGCCGGCCCAGGTTGCCGATGGGCAGGGGACGGCTGGCGCACACCGCCTCGGCGGCGCGACGCAGCACGGCGAAGGCGGCATCGCCGGCACGGCGCAGGCCGGGGTCGTCCGCGCCTGCCGTATCGGCGCCGAACATCGCCGCAAATGAGGCCGGCTCGCGCCGCGCGAACCCCAGATAGGCGCGGCCGCACCGGTCCAGAGCGCTCACCGGGTCGGGCCGCCCGTGGTCCCAGGCGCGCTCCAGCTCGGCCGCGAACCGCTCGAAGCCGCGCCGCGCCACCTCGGCGAGCAACGCGTTGCGGTCGCGGAAATGCCGGTACGGCGCCGCCGGGCTGACCCCCACTGCCCGGGCCACGTCCGAGAAGGCGAAGCCCGACGGGCCGTGCTTGGCGATCAGTCCCAGCGCGGTCTCGATCAGCGCCTCGCGCAGATTGCCGTGGTGATAGCCCCGCCCGCCCTTCTGGTCCTGGCCGCTCATGTATGGCGGCTTTACATCATCCTCCGCCTCAGCGCAGCAGGCTCAGCACCGCCTCCGCCGCCGCGTCGGCCGGCACGCCGGCCTCAGGCCGCAGGCGCGCCAGCGCCGGGCCGAACGCCGCGCGCTGTGCCGTTGCCGCCTCCGGCTCGGCGATCAGGCGGCGCACCGTCGCGGCCAGACGTTCGGGGGTGCAGTCGCCTTGCAGCAGCTCCGGCACCACTTGCCGGCCGGCGAGCAAGTTCACCATCGCCACGTGCGGCACCCGGATCAGCCGCCGCGCCAGCGCCGCCGTGACCGGGTTGACGCGATAGGTCACCGCCATCGGCACGCCCGCCAGCGCCAGCTCCAGGGTCGAGGTGCCGGATTTGGTCAGCGCCGCGGCGGCGGCGGCATAGGCGTCGTGCTTGTCCTCGATCTCGGTCACGATCACCGGTGCCACGCGCCAGCCGCGCGCCGCCGCCGCAACCGTGCCGGCAACGGCCGCCGAGACCGGCACCACCGGCACCAGTCCCGGCAGCAGCGGCGCCAAGCGTTCCAGCGTCGCCCCGAACACCGGCAGCAGGCGCGGCGCCTCGCTGCGCCGGCTGCCGGGCATCAACACCAGCACCGGCGCCTGCGCCCCGATGCCGTGCCGCGCCCGGAACCTCGTGCCGTCGCCCCGGTCGGCGCCGCTTTGCAGCACCGGGTGGCCCACGAAGGTCGCCGGCAGGCCGTGACGGGCAAAAAAATCCGGCTCGAACGGCAGTAGGCAGAGCAGCGCCTCCCATAGCCCGGGGAAATGCCGCACCCGCCGCTCCCGCCACGCCCAGACCTGCGGCGCCACGTAATGCGCGCGCGGGATGCCAAGCGGCGCGATCGCTCGCAACAGCCGCAGGGTGAAGCCGGGACTGTCGATCGTCACCACCACGTCAGGCCGGCGGCGCGCGATCTCGGCGGCGGTTTCGGCGAGCCGCCGGCGCAGACGGGCCAGGTTGGGCAGCACCTCGACCAGCCCCATCACCGCCAGCTCCTGCATCGGAAACCGGCTCTCCAGGCCCTCCGCTTCCATTCGCCGGCCGCCGACGCCGGCGATGCACAGGCCGGGGCGGCGCGCGCGCAGGGCCGCGAGCAAGCGAGCGCCGAGCACGTCCCCGCTCGCCTCGCCGGCGACGAGATAGACAGAAAGGCCAGGGGCTCTGCCCCTAGACCCCGCCAAGGGCACCGCCCTTGGAACCCGGGATGTCATCCGCGCTGCATAGTCAGCAAGCGTTGCTCAAACAACCGCTGCTTGTGACCGGCCTCACAGCCGCGACCGCGCGCCACGCGCACCCTGCGATCCGTCGTCACCCAAAACGAACGGAGTCCGCCATGCGCATCCAGCTCGCGATCCCCGCCACAACCAAGTTCGCGCGCCGGAGCTTGGCCCACGCCCTCGGCGACACGCTGCGTACCTGGCGCGCCCGCGCCCGCGAGCGCGCCGAACTCGCCACGATGGACCCGCGCGAGCGGGGCGATCTGCCGTTTGCGCGCGATTTCGACATCCGCAGCGAGATCACCAAGCCGTTCTGGCGCGACTGAACGCGCGCCGCTGCCCCCTACGGTCAGACTGAAGTTGGACACCAAGAATCCGAAAGGGTTTGATTAGGAACGCGAATTCGGAAAATTCAGGGGCGCGTGGCACCACGCCGCGGGCGTCCGCGACGCGGCGGCGGTCGCGCTGGTGCCGCGATCGGTGGCGGCGTCGCGTTCGGCAACTGGCGCACCAACGGCGGCAGGGCGACGCCAGCGGCCTTGAACACGCCACCGGCGCAACCTGGCGCGTGAGGCCGCAGCAGGAAGCGCTTGGTCGCTTGCTCGACCGTCATCTGCTCGACGCGATCGAGGTCGCGCACGATATCGCCCCACTCCGCAGTCACGTCTGCGGCGGCCAGTCGCTCGTCGAGTTCCTTGCGCAGCAGCAGGGCGAGGAACGAACAAAACAGGTGGCCGGCGATGGCGGCGTCGGATTGATGGTAGATCGGTCGCGTCTCCAGGATCGACTTTGCCGTCCTAAAAATGGCCTCCACTTTCCAGAGCTGCCGGTACGCTAGGGCAACCGAGAGGACAGGAAGCTTGCTGTTGGTGCGTAGCACGTAAAGCCCATCGAAGCGGGCGTCCTCGGTGATCCGGTCGGCGTCGATTTCGAAGTGCCCCTCGCACGGGGTAGCGAGAAACCGGCGATAGCCGGCGTTGCCGACCAACCCCTTGTCGCCTTGCTGCAGCTTCAGCCGCAGGCTCTCGACGATGGCGGCACGGGCAGCGGCGTCTCGCCGCGCCTCCTCGGGGTTGAAGCAGACCACGTAGCGGCGCGGCCTGGTCCCAGGCCCCCAGTCACCGACCACCACCTCCTTGACCTCCAGCGCCGTCTCCGCCCCGCGTGCGCGCGGGATAATCAGCGGCACCATCGGCTTGCGGTCGGCCAGCACGACCTGGCGCACCTCGCTGTCACTGCGTTCGCGCGCGCCGAGGATGTACTCGATGCCGCGCGCCTCCAACTCGCTGATCGTCTCGGTGCTGATCATGCCGCGATCGGCAACCACACCCATCCGTGCAATGCCGAAGCGCTCGCGCAGGCGCCTGACCACCGGCAGCAGTGCCTTTACGTCGGTGGCGTTCCCCGGCCAGGTCTCCGAGCAGATCGGCCGACCCTCGGCATCGAGCACGACGCCCACGATCACCTGCCGCAGATCGGGTCGATGGTCCTTGGATTTGCCGTGTCGGCCGAGGCTCTCACCCCCGGCGCCGGTGAACATCAACGAGGTGGTGTCGAACAGCACCACGGAGAGATCGCTGAACAGGCTGCGCCGGCGCGCGAACAGCGCCTCCTCGATCAGATCCCCCGGGTCCGGCTTTGCCGGCCCGAGGGCAGGCTCTTGTTGCGGCGGGGCGCGCGCGTCGCCCCACTCTGGTCGGCCAGCTCCTCGCCCAGCCAAGCCATCGCCCGATACAGCTGGTGCAGCTCCAGGCCGTCGGCGCCGTCGATCTGGTAAGCATCCAGCCACTTCTCACCGGCGCGATCGGAGCCGGAGACCACCAGCCGATGCAGCACGCTGGCAAACACCGCACGCTCCAGCGAAAAGCCGAAGCCGCGCCCCGTGGCGAGCCGCTCGATCACCGCGCGACAGCCAGTCTGTTCCCACAGCCGGCCGAAGATCATCGGCGCGCCGATCCGCACACTGGCGCTGGTCTGCAGCGTTCCGGCCTGCAGGCTGGAGATCAGCAGGGCGGTCTCGGAGAACCGGGCCCCCGAGCGCAGCAGGGCATCGAGCTTGCCGTCGGCTTCGAGGTCCTCGACGCGGCCGAGGGTGGCCAGCACGCGCTGCACCGTGCGCGTGCCGTCGCGCGTGTTCTCGACGATCTGCAGGTAGCGGCGCTCTCCGGACGGCTTGATGCGGAAGAACATGCGGCTCTCGATCGTGACACCGCACGCTTATGCCGAATCGCCGCCTTCGTGCAAGGGCTTTCGTTAACAATTACGCAAACACGTGGCACCGCAATTCAGCAGAAATCTCGGCCAACGGTCGGCCAATCGCTTGAAATGACTCGCTTCCTCTCCTGCTGCAGCGCAGCGAACTGTCCAACTTGAGTCAAACGAACGCGCTGTTCGGCAGGTTTGCCACGCCCTCGAAGGTGATCGTGGTGTTGTCGGTCAGCACCAGCGTTGTGCTGCCGCCGCCGCTGCTCTGGCTCGCGACCGGGTTGGCCCCGTAGCCGTCGAGCAGGACGCGGTCGCCCTTGGCGGCATCGAAGCCGAAGATCACGTCATTGCCGCCCGACGACAGGCCGTTGATGAACGCATAGAGATCGGCGCCGCTGCCGCCGATCACAGTCTCGCTGCCGGTGCCGCCGATGAAGGTCTCGTTGCCGGCGCCGCCGCCGAGCAGATCGTTGCCCGGCCCTGCGTAAAACACGTTGTCGCCGGTGCTGCCCACGCCGACCAGGGTCTCGTTGCCGGTGCCCGCGATCAGCAGGTCGGCCGCCGATCCGGCGGCGAACAGCAGATCGCCGTTGCCGCCGCCCCAGATGGTCGTCGCCTGCTGGCCGGCGATGATGACGTTGTTGCCGTCCGAGCCGCCCTTGAACATGCCGCCGCCGGCGCCGCCGTCGATGGTCTCGCTGCCGGCCCCGCCCACCACGATCGAGGTGCCGGCGCCGTTGATGAACACCAGCGACCCGCTGCCGCCGAACAGCAGTGCGTTGCCGGTCGCGAACACCGTCGCCGGCCCGCTGCCGCCGAAGATGATGTCGGTTCCGGTCGAAAAGACGACGCTGTTGCCGCCGTCGAGCGGGATGAAATTGTTGCCCGGCCCCGGCGCGATGGTGGTGGTGCCGCCAGTCCCTCCGGTGCCCCCGACGCCCCCCGGCGGCACGCCGCCCACCGTCACCGCGATCTCTACCGGCCCGGCCGTCCCGGCCAGATCGGCGGCGCTGATCGCGATCGTGTCGGTGGCCGCACTGCCGGCGCCGGCATAGGTGACGCCCGCCAGCTCCTGGTTCACCGCCGCGAAGGTGCCGGCAAGCGTGAGCGCGCCGCTGCCGGACCCCGACACCGCCCCGCCATCCGCCGCCGCCGCGGCCAGCACGCCGCTCTGATCCGTCAGCGTCACGCTGACAAGGGTTTCGGTGCCGGTAGGATCGGAGACCATCAGCCCGGCGATCGCAACCGCCGCGCCATCACTCGCCGCGAGCGCAGTCGGCGCGGTGATCGTGGGCGCGACGGGCGGGCCGGCCTCGATCCCGATCTGGGCGAAGTTCGTGCCGCCGCCCCCATCGGTCACAGCGAAGCTGATCGTATCGAACGGCAGCCGCTCCGCCGGTTCGGCGTATTGCAGCGTGGCCAGCCCTGCGTTCACTGCATCGAGGCTGCCGCTCAGCGTCACTTGCGTGGTGCCGAAGCCGGTCAGCGCCAGCCCGGCGATGTCGCCCAGCGACAGCATGCCGGCCAGATCGCCGATCGTCACCGTGATCGGCGTGCCGGTCGCGGCCGCATAGGGGTCCTGCACGCTGATCCCGCGCAGCGGTGTGGTTTGCTGCAAAAACAAGGGATAGGACAGGGGAACGGTGAAATTCGGCGAGGGCGGCGGCGGATTGGTTACAGTTGCACTCACAACCGGCTCCCGTCAGGGGTTCTGGAGTGGTGCTCTGCTATCGGACTGAGACTTGCAAAACCGTAAGAAGCGCGTTAAGCAATACATACAAGCGAGTTAAGCGCAGACAATTCTACCGTGGCGTTGGTTGTGGTGGCGATACGAGGTCGGCTCGGGAATGGCCGTAAAGGTCTTCTTCCGTGTGCTCGGGAGAGGCGATCTCAACCCAGCCGCCGGCGTCCCGGGCGGCCCGATAGAAGCAGGCGCGGCGGCCCGTGTGGCAGGCGACGCCCGTCTGGTCGACCAGCAGCAGCACCGCGTCGCCATCACAGTCGAGCCGCATCTCGACCAGGCGCTGCACTTGGCCGGATGTCTCACCTTTGCGCCATAAGCCTTTGCGGCTGCGGCTGAAATAGCAGACGCGGCCGGTGGCGAGTGTTTCCTCCATCGCCTCGCGGCTCATCCAGGCGAGCATCAGCACCTCGCCGGTATCGTGCTGCTGAGCGATGGCGGGGATCAGGCCGTCGGGGCCGAAGCGCAGATCGGCCAGCATCACCCGCTTCCCGGCGGCGGCAGGAAATGCACCTCGTGCTGGGCGGCGAGCCGGATCACCTCGGCCGGGTCGGGCACGCCGTCGATCTTCTCGAACAGCTCCCACAGCGTGCGCGCGGGCGCCACCCAGAACAGGCAGGTCACGTCGGCGTCGGATTTGTTGAAGATGCCGTGCGGGATGTTGCGCGGCAGCCGGATCAAATCGCCCGGCCCGGCGCCGGCGTCGCGCCCGTCGAGCGTCAGTGCGAAGCGGCCGGAGAAGACGTAGATGAACTCGTCCTGCGTCGGGTGGATGTGCGGGGGAACAAAGGTGCCGGGCGGGAAGGTCGCGTGCCAGGCCATGCTCAATTCCGAGCGCTGCATCGGCACGTAGGTCTGGCCCAGGATGTTCCAGGCGATCCCGTCGATCCCCCGGCCGGCCGGCGTCACGCCGGCGGTCATCAGCGTCATGACCTTCCTCTCGGTGGTGTTGTCGCGGCCAGGATGCCACGTTCTGCGCCGCGCGCCATCCCTGGCCTTGCGTGTTCCTTGCCGGATGGCCGCTGCAACTCGCGACTAGCGCTAGGCCGAGCCTGACATTCCTATTATATACCTGACAAATAGGAAAAATCTGCATCCTAAGACAAACACGCCCCATAATACTATTGCTTTGTAAAGAGTTGCTGATTTCCAAAACACTGCGTTCGATAAAAGAACGATCAGGCACAACCCCGTTACGGAAAACAGCGGGAGCGTAATTGGCCTATATTGCACTCTTGTCTTTTTCGCGACAATTTCATACAATAGCAAGCAATACAGGAGAGTGCATAGCACAAATGTGGCAGCGCTGGACCGACCTATTACGTTATTCTCATCGGACATCACTAAAGGAACCATCGTGGCAAAGATCATCACGGCACAGAACAAAAAAATGGACCTGAGATACCGCCTTTCCTGATCTCGAACTCCCGCCGCCTTGAGAATTTCAAACGCTCCGGCGAGCCCTGATACCCCAAACGAAATAGCTGCCATACAGACAAGAAAATTAATGGTGCCGTCGCTGAGGTCATGCCCCATGATAAATGCAGTCTAGCGCTCCCGCTCCGGCGCGCAACCGACCCGCAGGGCGTGTTGAATTGTTTTTCCGGCCGGCAGTGCTGGGCAGCAGTCTCGTGGGCCGCCCACTCACCTCCACTCACCGTGGTCCGTCCACCGCCACTGCGTTCTGACCGCCACTGCGTTTTAGTTGCCGGTGAGATCGATTTCCAGATGCACGCGATGCGCGATCAGAGACGGCATACGGGTGCGATGCGGGCCATTTTGAAAGCTGACAATCCCGACTTGGGCGAGGCGCTTGGGCGTGCGGGACAGACTGGCCTCCTTGCGTCTCGTCAGCGCGGCGAGTTCGCGCACGGAGCCGGGCTGGTGCTGGCGGATAGCCGCGAGGACCGCGAGGTTGACCATCGCCTCGGCGGATACCTGCTCGGCACCGGCGCGCTCTGCTGTCTCTTCGCTGTCAAACCAGGTCTTCGGCACGCCGTGCGTTGCCTTGGAATCGCGCACCACGCGCCGGGTCCACTCCGCGAACTCGCGGATGGAGCCGACCCTATAGGTCATTGGCGATGCCTTTTTCATCGAGGATCCTCTTTACCTCTCGCCAGAGGGCGTCGAGCAATTGAGCGAGATTATTCCTCCCCCAGATACGCGGCGCGCACGGCGGGATCGCCGCGCACCGTCTCGGGCGGGCCGCAGGCGATGATATGTCCCTCCACCAGCACCGACACACGGTCGGCGAGCGCGAACACCGCATCCATGTCGTGCTCCACCAGCAGCATCGCGACCTCCCCCTTGAGCGCGCCCAACAGGGCGATGACGCCGGCGCCTTCCTCCTGCCCCATGCCGGCGAGCGGCTCGTCGAGCAGCAGCCAGCGCGGCGACTGCGCCAGCGCGCAGGCGATCTCCAGCGCCCGCCGCTCGCCATGCGACAGCGCCGCCGCCGGCACCGCCGCGCGGGTGCCTAAGCCCACCCGCGCCAGCGCCGCCCGCGCCGGCGCCTCCAGTTCCGGATCGCCGGCGGCCCGGCGCAGCGGCGCCAGCGGCCGGCGCACCCCCGCCTGCACCGCCAGTGCCGCATTCTCGAGCGCCGAGAGGCCCGGCACCAGCGCGCTCACCTGGAACGTGCGCGCAAGCCCCGCGCGGGCGCGGCGATGCGGCGGCCAGGCGGTCACGTCGGCGCCGTCCAGTATCACCTGCCCCGCATCGGCGCCCAGCGTGCCGGCGAGCAGCGCCAGCAGCGTGGTCTTGCCGGCGCCGTTGGGGCCGATCAGCGCGTGGACCTCGCCGAGTGCGAGGTCGAGATCGACATCCCGCGTCGCCGCCAGCGCGCCGAACCGCCGGACCAGGCCGCGCGCCGAGAGCGTGCTCATCCGCGATGCGGCCGCAGCCGGACGAGAGCCGCCAGCAGCAACAGCGCGCCCAGCAGCAGCCGTCCGTGGGCGGAGCCGGCGGAGAGCCATTCCTCCACCAGCACCAGCCCGATCGCGCCGGCGGCGGCGCTCTGCGGCGTCGCCGCCCCGCCCAGGATCACCATCACCAGGAGTTCTCCGGACACGCGCCAGTCCATGATCGCCGGGCCGACGAAGCCCGAGGCGGTCGCGAGCAGCCAACCGGCGAGGCCGCACGCGGCGCCGGCGCCCACATAGGCCGCAAGCCGAAGGCCGCGCACGTCGAAACCGAGTGCCGCCGCCCGCGCCGGGTTCTCGCGTGCCGCCAGCAACGCCCGTCCGAACCGCGAGGCACCGATCGCGCGCGCCAGCAGCACCGCCGCCAGCAGCAGCGCCAGCGCCAGCCCGTGCAGCGCGAGCGGCGCCTCCAGCACGTGGCTGCCGGCGAGCGGCGGCGCACGGTCGAGCGCCATGCCGTCACCGCCGCCATAGGCCGCAAGCAATTCGGCCACGAAATAGGCCATCTGCCCGAAGGCGAGCGTGGTCATCAGGAAAGCGACACCGCTGGTGCGCAGCGCGATCAGCCCGGTCGGCCAGGCGAAGGCGCCGGAGGCGGCCATCGCGACCGGCAGCGAGATCGCCGCCTCATCGGCGCCGAGTGTGCCCAGGATCAGCAGCGCATAGGCGCCGATGCCAAGGAAGGCCGCATGACCGAGGCTCGGCAGGCCGGCAAAGCCGACCACGATCTGCAACGAGACGGCGGCGAGCGAAAAGAGGGCGGCGCGCGTGGCCAAGGTCAGCAGATACTGATTGCCACCCGCCCACGCCGCGAGCGGTGCCACCGCGAGCAGCACGAACAGGGCCGGGAACGCGGCATGGTGCAGCCGCCTCAACCGCGTCCCCGCGCCGGCAGCAACCCTTGCGGACGCCACGCGAGCACCGCCGCCATCACCACATAGACCAGCATCGACGCGAGCGCCGGCCCCGCCTGGTGCGCCGCTGACGGCCCGAGCCAGGCGAGCAGTCCGGCATCGAGCGCGCCGCGCCCGAGCGTGTCGAGCAGCCCGACCAGCAGGGCACCCGCGAAGGCACCGCGCACCGAGCCGGTGCCGCCGAGAACGATCGCGACGAAGGCCGGGATCAGCACCGCCCCGCCCATGCCGGGATCGACCGGGACGATCGGCGAGGTGAGCGCGCCCGCGAACCCCGCCAGCATCGCCCCGGCCGCGATCACCAATGCGAACAGCCGCCCGACATCAACGCCGAGGGCTGCCAGCATCACCGGGTTGGAGGCCCCCGCGCGCAGCCGCATGCCCGTCCGTGTGTGCTCGATCAGCAGCGCGAGCAGGCCGGCCATTGCCAGCGCCGCCGCCATCAGGGCGATGCGATAGACGGGATAGCGCAGCCCGTCCGGCAGCAGGATCGCGCCGCCGAGCAGCGCCGGGACGGGAGCGGAGAGCGGCGCCGGCCCCCAAATCCAGCGCACCCCCTCCTCGGCGAGCAGGATGATCCCGAACGTCGCCAGCACCTGATCGAGATGACCGGCGCCGACCAGGCGGCGGAACACCAGCCGCTCCAGCACGACACCGATCGCGAAGCTCGCCGCGGCGGCGAGCGGCAGGCCGAGCCAGAAGCTACCGGTGCGCGCGGTGAAGCTGACGCAAAGATAGGCGCCGAGCATGTACTGCACGCCGTGGGCGAGATTGACCACGTCCATCACGCCGAACACCAGCGTGAGCCCCGCGGCGATCAGGAACAGCAGCAGGCCGAGCTGCACCCCGTCGAGCGTCTGGACCAGCAGCAATCCGGCGGGCACGGCGCGGTCAGTGCAGCGGGCACTCCTGCGCGAACGGATCGGCCTGCTGCGAGAAGATCTTCTTGACGATCTCGGTCTGATAGAGCCCGTCCGGCCGCTTCGCGACGCGCACGAGATAGAAGTCCTGGATCGGGTAGCCGTTGGTGTTGAAGCGGAACGGCCCGCGCGGGCTCTGGATATCGGCCGCGTGCAGGGCGGCGCGCAGTGCCGGGGTGTCGGCAGCCTTACCGCCGGTCTTCGCCAGCGCGCTCGCGATCAGTTGCCCCGCATCATAGGCCTGCATCGCGTACGAGCCTGGAACGTAATGGTATTTCGCCATGAAGTCGGCGACGAATTTCTGGTTCGCCGGGTTCTTCATGTCGGGCGCCCAGGTCATGCCGCCATAGAGGCCGAGGGCCGCGTCCTTCTGCGCCGGCAGCGTCAATTCATCGACGGTGAATGCGGAAAGGAACGGAATCTTGTCCGCGAGCCCCGAGGCGCGGAACTGCTTGACCAGCGCGACACCCAGCCCGCCCGGCATGAACGCGAAAATAACGTCGGGCTTGGCGGCGGCGATGCGGGCGAGGTCGGACTGGAAATCGACCTGGTTGAGCGGCACGTAGTCCTCATCGACGATCGTGCCCTTGAAGCGGCTCTTGAAGCCGGCGATCGCGTCGCGCCCGGCCTGGTAGTTGGGCGCGATCAGGAAGGCGCGCTTGTAGCCCTGGCTTTGCGCGTATTCGCCCAGCACCGCGTGGACCTGGTCGTTCTCGTAGCTGGTAACGAAGAAGTTGGGGCTGCACTGCTTGCCGGCGAACACCGACGATCCCGCGTTGGGGCTGATGAGGATGACGTCGCCACGCGTGACCGGGCGGAAGATCGCGGCCAGTACGTTGGAGAAGATCGGACCGACGACGAAGCGCACGTGATCGCTTTGCAGCAGCCGGCGCACGCGGCTTACCGCGACCTCGGGCTTGAGCTCGTCATCGGCGATCACGAGCTGCACCGGGCGGCCGGCGAAAACCCCGCCATGCTCGGCGATCGCAAGTTCGAGCCCGTCGCGCGCCTGCTTGCCGAGCACCGCGGCCGGGCCGGAGAGCGTCACCAGCAGCCCGATCCTGACCGGCGGCGCGGCGGCCTGCGCCGTCCCCGCCGTCACGCACACGGCGATCAGCCCCGCCAGCAGCGCCTTGCGCATCCCCGTCTCCCCATCCTTGTTGGCCCATCTAAGCGCAGACCGTTGCACCAAAGAAAGAGGTGCCGCTAGCCACGCGCCGCCAGCACCGCGGTCGCCTCGATCTCCACCAGCGCTGCGCGCTCGACCAGCCGCGTCACCTCCACCACCGACATCACCGGAAACTGCCGGCCCATGACGCGGCGATACGCCTCGCCGATCGGGCCGAGCCGGTCGCGATAGGCATCGATGTCGGTGACGAACCAGGTGAGCCGCACGATGTCGGCCGGCTCGCCGCCCGCCTCGGCGAGCACGCAAAGAATGTTGCGCAGCGCCTGCTCCACCTGTGCCGCCATGCCGTCGGCGAAGCGGCCATGCCGGTCCCAGCCGATCTGGCCGCCCACGAACACCGTCTCGCCCTGCGCCGCGATGCCGTTCGCGTAGCCGGAGGGGCGCGGCCAATCCGGCGGCTGCAAGATGCGGCGGCCCGTCATGCACCCCCCTCCTGCAAGACCGCGCGGGCGATGACGAGCCGTTGCACCTCCGACGCGCCCTCGTAGATGCGCAGCGCGCGCACCTCGCGATACAGCGCCTCGACCGGGTTGCCGAGCGCGACGCCGGCGCCGCCCCAGATCTGCACCGCTTCGTCGATCACGCGCTGCGCCGCCTCGGTCGCGAACAGCTTGGCCATCGCCGCCTCGCGCGTGATCCGCGCGCCGCCGGCATCGCGCGCCCAGGCGGCGCGATAGACCAGCAGCGCCGCGGCGTCGATCGCGGTCGCCATCTCGGCGAGCTTGGCCTGCGTCACGTCGCGCTCGGCGAGCGCACGGCCGAACAATTTTCGCGATTGCGCGCGCGCCAACGCCTCGTCGAAGGCGCGGCGGGCGAGGCCGAGCGCCGCGGCGCCGACGGTCGGGCGGAAGATGTCGAGCGTGCGCATGGCGAGCTTGAAGCCCTCGCCCTCGGTGCCGAGCAGCGCATCCTCGGGCAAGCGGCAATCCTCGAAGCGCAGTGTCGCGAGCGGGTGCGGCGCGATCACCGCGATGCGGGCGGCGACCGTCAGGCCGGGTGCGTCGGCGGGCACGGCGAAAGCGGAGATGCCGCGCGTGCCCTCGCTGCCCGGTGCGCGGGCGAACACGACATAGTGCCCGGCGATGCCGCCGTTGGAAATCCACGTCTTGCAGCCATCGAGCCGCCAGCCGGCGCGGGTCGGGGTGGCGGTGGTGGTCATGGCACCGACATCCGATCCGGCGTCCGGCTCCGACAGCGCAAAAGCGGCGAGCGTGCTTCCCGTGCGCACTGCGGGCAGGAAGCGGGCGCGCTGGGCTTCGGTGCCGGCGAGCAGGATCGCGCCGGAGCCGAGACCCTGCATGGCGAACACGAAATCCGCGAGCGCGTCATGGCGGGCGAGGATTTCGCGCAGCAGGCAGAGCGCGCGCACGTCGATCGCGGCGGCACCCGCCTCCGGCACCGCGTGCGCGAACAGACCCGCCGCACCCATGCGACGCGCGAGCGCGCGACAGGCGGCGTCGGTATCGGCATGGTCGATGTCGCGCAGATGCTCCGACGGCCCAGGCTTCGGCGCGTTCGGCGAGCGCGCGGTGGCGGTCCTCGAAGAACGGCCAGGACAGAAAGCTGCGGTCGGGCATCACGTCACCTCGCCGCCGGCGACGACGATCGACTGGCCGGTGATCGCCGAGGCCGCATCGGTGCAGAGGAAGGCGACCGAAGCGGCCACTTCGTCGGGGGTGATGAGCCGGTCGAGCGGATTGGTGCGCGCGAGTGCCGCACGGCTGTCGGCGTCGCTGCGGCCGGTTTTCTCCGCGATCGCGCGCGCGGCGCGGGATGCCATTTCGGTGTCGGTGAAGCCGGGGCAGACGGCGTTCACGGTCACGCCGCGCTTGGCGCATTCCAGCGCGAGCGCGCGGGTGAAGCCGATCATGCCGTGCTTGGCGGCGCAGTAGGGCGAGGTGTAGGCATATCCCTTCAGCCCGGCGGTACTGGCGATGTTGACCACGCGCCCCCAGCCGCGCGCCAGCATCGCCGGCAGCACCGCCTGCGTCGCGATTACCGCCGAGAGCAGGTTGACCGCGAACATCGCCTGCCAGTCCGCGGGCGTGCTGCGGTGGAACGGCACCGAGATCGCCGCGCCGGCATTGTTGACCAGCACATCGAATTCGCCGAGCCGCGCGATCGCGGCGGTGAGCGCCGCGGCGTCGGTGACGTCGGCCGCTTCGTGCGCGGCGCCGAGCTCGGCGGCGGCCCGCTCCAGCGCCGCGCGGTCGCGCCCGATCAGCGCCAGCGTCGCACCCTCGGCCGCGAGCCGCCGCGCGACCGCAAGCCCGATGCCCTTGGCGCCTCCGGTCACGAGCGCGCGCCGGTTCATATCGCGACCGCCATCTCGTTGCCGCGCCGCAGTCCGCGTTCGAGCTGCTCGCGCCCCGCCAGATACTGCTTCGGCCACCACTGCCCGGCATGGCCGAGCACGGCCGCCGCGTGCTGCGCATAATTCGGATCGGAAAGGTGCGGCCGCGCCAGCGCGCACAGATCGGCGCGGCCGGCGGCGATGATGGAATTGAGGTGGTCCGCCTCGGTGATGTTGCCCACCGCCATCGTGGCGATGCCGACCTCGTTGCGGATGCGGTCGGAAAACGGAGTCTGGAACATGCGGCCATAGACAGGCTGCGCCCGCGTCGAGGTCTGGCCGGCGGAGACGTCGATCAGATCGGCGCCAGCGTCGCGGAAGGCGCGCGCGATCTCGACCGCATCGGCATCGGTGATGCCGCCCTCCACCCAGTCGGTCGCCGAGATGCGCACCGACATCGGCCGCTCCTCGGGCCAGGCCGCGCGCATCGCCCGGAACACTTCGAGCGGAAAGCGCAGCCGGTTGCCAAGATCGCCGCCGTACTCGTCGTCGCGCGTGTTGGTCAGCGGCGAGATGAACGCCGAGAGCAGGTAGCCGTGGGCGGCGTGCAGCTCCAGCATGTCGAAGCCGGCCGCGATGCCGCGCCGTGTCGCCTGCCCGAACGCATCGCGCACCGCGTCCATGTCGTCGCGCGTCATCGGCCGCGGCGTCTGGTTGCGCGCACTCCACGGCACCGGCGAGGGGCCGATCACCTCCCAATTGCCGGTATCGAGGGGTTCGTCCATCCCCTCCCAGCCGAGCTTGGTCGATCCCTTCGGCCCGGAATGGCCGAGCTGGAGGCAGATCTTTGCGCCGCTCTGCGCGTGGACGAAATCGACGATGCGCCGCCACGCATCGCACTGCGCGTCGGTGTACATCCCCGCGCAACCGGGCGTGATGCGGCCCTCCGGCGTCACGCAGGTCATCTCGGTGAACACCAGCCCGGCGCCGCCCAGCGCGCGCGCGCCGAGATGCACCAGATGGAAGTCGTTGGGCATCCCGTCGCTGGCGCTGTAGGTCGCCATCGGCGAGACGACGATGCGATTGGCGAGCGTCATCCCGCGCAGGCGGAACGGCAGGAACATCGGCGGCACCGGCAGGTTCTGCCCGGCCCCGTCGGCGCGGGCGGCGAGCCAGGTTTCCATTCCCTCGAGATACGTGCGGTCGCGCAGCCGCAGATTCTCGTGGCTGACGCGCTGGCTGCGCGTGAGCAGCGAATAGGCGAACTGCTCCGGCTCGAGCCCGACATAGCGATCGACATGCTCGAACCATTCGGTCGAGTTGCGCGCCGCCGACTGGATCTTCAGCACCTCGATGCGCCGCTCGGCCTCGTAGGCCGCGAGCGCCGCGGGCACGTCCGTGCCGTGCCGCTCGAACGCTTGTGCGAGCGCGATCGCGTCCTCCAGCGCGAGCTTGGTGCCCGAGCCGATCGAGAAATGCGCGGTGTGCGCGGCATCGCCCATCAGCACGATGTTGCCGTCCACCCAGCGCTCGTTGGAGACGCGGTTGAAGCGGATCCATTGGCTGCCGCGCAGATGCGCCATGTTCGCCATCAGCCGATGGCCGCCGAGCCAGGGCGCGAACAGACGTTCGCAGAACGCGATCGAGTGCTGAGGCGTCGGCGCGATCGAGGCCCGCCGCCTGCCAGGTCGCCTCGCTGGCCTCCACGATGAAGGTCGAAGTCTCGGCATCGAAGCGGTAGGCGTGCGCCCAGAACCAGCCATGCTCGGTCGGGACAAAGGCGAAGGTGAACGCATCAAATGTCTGGTGCGTGCCGAGCCAGACGAAGCGGTTGCGGCGCACGTCGATCGCCGGGCGGAACACTTCGGCGCGAGCGGCGCGCACCGTGCTGTTCACGCCGTCGGCGGCGACGATCAGATCGGCCGGCCCGATCGCGTCCAGGTCGCGCAACTCGGTCTCGAAGCGCAGCTCGACCCCGAGTGCCGCCGCGCGCGCCTGCAAAATGCCGAGCAGCCGCTTGCGCGCGATGCCGCAGAATCCGTGCCCGCCGGAGCGGATCACGCGGCCCCGGAAATGCACGTCGATGTCGTCCCAATGGGCGAAATTGGCCTCGATCTCGGCCAGGCTCTCGGCGTCGCCGCCGTGCAGGTTGCGCAGCGTCTCGTCGGAGAACACCACGCCCCAGCCGAACGTGTCGCCGGGCCGGTTGCGCTCGATCACCGCGACCGCGTGCGACGGATCAAGCTTCTTCATCAGGATGGCGAAATAGAGCCCCGCCGGGCCGCCGCCCACGCAGACGATGCGCATTTCTGTTCCCTCGGCGCGGATACTTGACGCCTAAACCATTTACACCCGAAATGCGTCTCCCCTCAAGCCGTCCGCAAGCCGAGGCCTCCCATGCCCCATCCGATGCCCCATCCCATGCGCGGGCCCAACCGCTTCAAGCTCGGCGTGTTCTCCGCCAACGCCGATGGCGGGCTGACGCTGACGCGGGTGCCGGAACGCTGGGCGGCGCGGTGGGAGGACGTGGTCGCGGTGGCGCAGATGGCCGACCGCGCGGGGATCGAGTTTTTCCTCCCGATCGCGCGCTGGAAGGGCTTTCACGGCGCCATGAACAGCCGCGAATGGAGTTTCGAGACGCTGACCTACGCCGCGGCGCTCGCGGGGCTGACCGAGCGGATCGCGCTCTTTTCCACCGTGCATGTGCCGATGGTCCATCCGGTGTTCGCGGCCAAGGCGCTGGCGACGGTCGATCACGCCTCGGGCGGGCGCGCGGGGCTGAACATCGTCTGCGGCTGGAACCCCGAGGAGTTCGCGCTGTTCGGCCTGCCGATGATCGAGGACCGCTATGCCCAAGGGCTGGAATGGTCCGAGATCATGGAGCGGATTTACGCGGGCGGCCCGCCGTTCGATTACGACGGGAGCTTCTATCACCTCAAATCCGTCTCCGGCCTGCCGCTGCCGGTGCAGCGGCCGCGCCCGGTGACGCTGAACGCCGCGTTTTCGCCGCCCGGCCGCGCGTTTGCGGCGCGCGCGGCGGATTTTCTGTTCACCACCTTCGTCGAGATCGAGGCCGGGCGCGCGCATATCGACGACATGCACGCCCGCGCCGCCGCGGTGGGCCGCGAGGTCGGCGTGTTCACCACCTGCCACGTCGTCTGCCGCGAAAGCCAGGCGGAGGCGGAGGACTATTACGAGCACTACGCGGTACGGATGGCCGACACCGAAAGCCTGGATTTCTATGCCGGGACGAAGGAGAAATTCTCGCACTCGCACGACCCGGAGGCGTACACGCGCCATCGCAAGCGCTTCGCCGCCGGGGCGGGGACGTATCCGCTGGTCGGAACTCCGAAGAAGATCGCGGAGGAGATGGTGCGGATGGCGGAGGTGGGCTTCGCCGGCACCACCATCTCGTTCGTCGATTTCAAGAGCGAGCTGCCGCATTTCATCGCAACCGTGCTGCCGCTGCTGCGCGAGGCAGGGCTGCGGGAGGGGAATTGAAATCATGGCCGACCTGCCGATCACACTTACGCTCGCCGACTATTCGCGCCTGATGCCGCTCGTCACCGGCGAGGTGGCGCCTGACGGCATTGCCCTCACGCTGCACCTCGGCCGCCGCGGCTCCTGGACCGACCGCGCCGAGATGTTGCGCCGCGCACTGCACGACCCCGCGGTGCAGGGCGGCGAGCAATCGATGGCCGGGCACCTGATCCGCATCGATCGCGGAGACCGCAGCCATGTCGGCCTGCCCGTGTTCCCGTTGCGCAACTTCACCGCCCGCGATCTTTATGTCCGCAAAGGCGGCGCCGTGTGCGATGCCGCCGACCTTGCCGGCGCACGCGTCGGCATGTACGGCTGGGGCAACAGCGGCAGCGTGTGGTATCGGCATTTCCTCCGCTGGATCGGCGTCGATCTGGATCGGCTGCAATGGTGGATCGGCGACATCGACGCGCCGCGCGCGAGCAGCGTCGCGACCAGCCTGCCGCCGGGCGTCAACCAACCCCCGGCCGGCCGGTCGCTTTCGGAGATGCTGATCGCGGGCGAGCTGGATGCGATCTACAGCCCGCCGCGCCCGATGCACTATCATCCAACCTCCGGGCCGATCGTGCGCCTGTTTCCGGAGTTCCGCAGTGTGGAGCAGCGCTATTTCCGGGAGACCGGCGCGTTCCCGCCGCAGCATCTGATCGTGCTGCGTCGCGCGGTGTGGGAGGCGAACCCCCGGGTCCCAAAAAGCCTGACTGACGCCTTCATCCGCTGCAACGACGCATTCACCGCCTCGCAGCGCGGCTTCCCGTACGCGACACCGTGGCTGGAGGCCGAGCTTGAGCATACAACGGCGCTGATGGGCGAGGACTTTCACCCGTACGGCGTGGAGCGCAACCGCGCGCAGATGGAGATGTTCTGCCGGACCGGGTTCGAGGCGGGACTGACGCAGCGGCTGGTATCGGTCGATGACTATTTCGCCGAGTTCCTTGCCTCATAGGCAAGCAGGCTTCGGCGTGTCCGGGCGCGTTATACGGTGTCATTGCGAGCGCAGCGAAGCAATCCAGGCGTGCGGCCCTGTTGGGGTGGACGGCCCCCGAACGGCATCTGTGTGCCAGGATGAGGTCGTTGAAGATCACATCCGAGGGGAGCCGTCCATGGAGCAGCTTATCCGCATCGGCGTGGACACGTCGAAGCGTTTCTTCCAACTGCACGGGGTGGACCAGGCCGAGCGGCCGGTTCTGCGCAGGAAGTTGACGCGTCACCAGCTTGGCGAGTTCTTCCAGCGGCTGCCCCCGACGGTGGTGGCGATGGAGGCGTGCGGCGGGGCGCATCACTGGGCGCGGGAGCTGACCCGGATGGGTCCACACATGGATTGCTTCGTTGCTTCGCTCCTCGCAATGACCAGGAACTGCGGAATCAAGACACTGGCCAGCGCCCTCGCGGCGGGCCAGATCAGGCCCCGTGGGACGCGAGGAATGCCGACGCCTTGCGGTCGTACCAGGCGTTGAAGCGCTTCGCCAGCGACTCGGCGTCGTCGGAAAACGGACCCGGGGTGTAGCCGCGGCTGAGCACGCCCCGCTGGTTCAGCTCGACCAGTTGCAAATCCTGCTGGTTGGTGCGGTTCCAAAGTTCGGTGAGCTGCACAAGGTCGTAATCCACACCCTCCTGCGCGTCCTCATGCACCAGCCATTTGGCGGTCACGATCGTCTCCTCCGGACCGACCGGATTGGCGCTGAAGAAGAACACGTGATCGGCGACGGCGTGGGCGAAGCAGTGCGGATCGAGCGCCCAGCGCAGCGAGCCGAGATCGCGGTCGGCATCGCAGAGCGGGCGCTTCGCCGCCGGCTGCCCGTCCAAGGTCAGCGAGACCATGCCCTCGTTCAGCGGGAAACGCGCAACCTGCCACCAGTCGCCCGCCTCCGACCCGGCCGGGAAACCGAGGCTCGCCACGCGGTCGTTGAAGGCGAGCACGCGCGCATCACCGGCAGCCTCGTAATTGCGGTGCGCGCGCACCGGGAAGGTGGTCGAGAGTTCCGGGTGGCGGGCGGCGCAGTGGTAGCACTCGCGCGCGTTCTCCATCACCAGCTTCCAGTTGCCGCGCTCGACCAGCCTGGTTTCGCAGGCGAGCTTCCCGCGCTCCAGCCGGTGCGGCGCGAGCATCGGGCCGAGCACGTCGCGGAACGGCGCGAAATCGGGCGCCTCGTCGAGGGCGACGTAAATCGTGCCGGCGACGGTCTCGACCGCGAGCGGGCGCAGCCCGTGCGCCACTGGGTCGAAATCCTCCTGCATCCGCTTGGTGTGGACAAGGCGCCCGTCGAGGTCATAGACCCACTGGTGATAGGGGCACATCAGCCGCGGCGCCCGCGCCCGCCCCTCGGCCACCACCTGCGCGCCGCGATGGCGGCAGGTGTTGTGAAAGCCGCGGATGGCGCCGTCGCGCCCGCGCACCAGCACCACCGGCGAGCGGCCGACGCTGAGGGCGAGCGTGCTGCCGGGAAGCGGCAGCTCGGCCTCGAACCCCGCCATGATCCAGGAATGGGCGAAGGCGGCGTCGAGGTCGAAGGCGAAGATCTCGGGGTCGGTGTAGAAGGGCTGTGGCAGGGTGTGGCCGGCGACGGTGCTGGTCGAGTGCTTCCCGGATACGCGCGAAATCCATGCCGAAACCCCTGCGGTGCTGCAACCCTGCGGTGTTGCGATCGGCGCAGTATCGCACGCCGCACCCGGTCACGGATAATCGTATTACTGCATGGGGGGCCATCGCTTTTCGCGATCTTGGCGAAGCGCCCGGTGGTGCTCTATCCCTTGGTGCTCTATTGCTGCGTACCATGATGGACCGCCGCTGGCTGCCGCTGAACGCGCTGCGCGCCTTCGAGGCGGTCGCCCGCCATCTGAGCTTCACCGAAGGCGGGCAGGCGCTGCACATCAGCCAGAGCGCGATCAGCCGCCACGTGATCGGGCTGGAGGCGCTGCTAGGGCGGCGGCTGCTGGAGCGGCGGCCGCAGGGGCTGGCGCTGACCGAGGCGGGTGCGGCACTGCTGCCCGCGGTCCAGGCCTCGCTCGACCGGCTCGCCGAGGTGCTGGATGCGATCCGGCGCAAGGCCCAGCTGGCGCCGCGACGGCTCAGGATGCACATGCCGCCGACCTTCCTGCAGATGCTCGGCCTGCCGATCCTGCAGGAGTTCCGGCGCGAGTTCCCCGACATCGTGATCGACGTCTCCAGCGCCTACGCGACCGGGCTGCCGGCCGGCGAGATCGACGTCGCGGTCGTCTATGACCGACCGCTGGTGAGCGATTCGGTGCGCGACCTGCTCTGGATGGTGCGGGTCACCCCGGTCTGCTCGCCGGCGGTGGCAAGGCGGGCCGCGGGCGTGGGGCTGGCGGAATTCCTGCGCGGGCACGAGCTTTTGCACGTGCGCGTCGATGACCGGCCGCGCGGGATGCTGTGGGCGGATTTCGTGCGCCGCTTCGGGATCGATGTGCCGACGAACCGCGGGGTCGCGTTCGACACCGGGGCGCTCGCGGCGCAGTGCGCGACCTCCGGCGTCGGCGTGGCGCTCGTCGATGTCGATATGTTCGCGGGCGAGATCGCGGCCGGGCGCCTGGTCGCACCGTTCCCGGAGGCGGTGCTGGGCGACGCCTACGGGTATTATCTGACGTTTCACCCGGAGGATCTGGCCGACCCGGCGGTGGCGCTGTTTCGGTCGTGGATGATCCGGCGGTTCGGGGCCGCGGGGGCGGAGGGTTGGGGGGCCGGCCCGCCGGCCACTCTTCAGCCGGCTCCGCCACCGATCGGCGCTTCCGCAGGACGGCAGACTCTGCTATGATTTTCTATCCGTTCCGGGGGGTTCGGCGGTGGCATTCATGCGGGCGGTGAAGCGTCGGGTGCGTGCCGCCGTGCCGCCGCTCATCTTCCTCTCGCTTACCGGGTATTTCGGCTGGAGCGCGACCCAGGGTGAGCGCGGGCTGCAAGCCTATATGCTGCGGCAGAAGCAACTCGCCGAGGCCGAGGCGCAGCTCGCCTCCGCGACCGCCGAGCGTGACGCCTGGCAGCGCAAAGTCGCCTCGCTCTCCAGCGCCCATCTCGACGCCGACATGCTGGACGAGCGGGCGCGCTCGCTGCTCAACCTCGCCGATCCGACCGACATAGTGGTGCCCTATCCGAAGGGGCAGAAACTGTTCTGAGCGGCGCCTGGCCCCCTCGCCAGATTGGACTGCGTGGCGGCATCTGAGCGCTGTCAAGCGCCCGGCGCGGTCGGTGCTCGCCGGGCGCAGCACCAAGAAAGGACGAGATGGCCGACGACGTGCTACCACGAGCTTCCTCGCCCGCTGGTGGATCGCCGTCCGTCGAGACGTCTGTCAAGCCGCCTCCGGCGCCCATCGCCGGGATCGAGCCGGAGGTGCGGCGGATGCGCCTCGTGTCGCTCGCGCTCCTCGCCCTCGTCGTCGGCGTGGTCACCGGCATCGGCGCCGTGGTGTTCCGCGATCTCATCGGACTGGTCCACAACGTCTTTTTTCTCGGCCAGTTTTCCTTCGCCTACAACGCGCGTCTCTTCACCCCCACCAACCCGTGGGGTCCGCTGGTCATCCTGGTCCCGGTGATCGGCAGTCTTGGGGTCACCTGGATCGTCTCAACTTTCGCGCCTGAGGCGAAGGGACACGGCGTGCCCGAGGTGATGGACGCGATCTACTACCAGCAAGGCGTCATCCGGCCGGTCGTGGCCGTGGTCAAGTCGATCGCCTCGGCGCTTGCGATTGGCACCGGCGCCGCCGTCGGGCGGGAAGGGCCGATCATCCAGATCGGCTCGGCGCTGGGTTCCACTCTCGGACAAGTTATTCGGATGCAGGCCGGCCAGCGGATCACGCTGGTCGCGGCCGGTGCCGGCGCCGGCATCGCCGCGACGTTCAACACGCCGATCGGCGGCGTGCTGTTCGCCACCGAGCTGATGCTGCCGGAGATCAGCGTCAACACCTTCCTGCCGGTAGCCCTCGCGACTGGCACGGCAACGGCGGTGATCTGGCTGTTCATGCCGGAGACCTCGCACGAGGCCCGCCGCGAGGATTGATTTCAAGCACGACCGTCGTGGTCGGCGAAGGCCGACCACCCACGACTTCGCGATGTGAACGACAAAAAGACGTGGATGGTCGGCTTCCGCCGACCACGACGGGGGAGACGGTCATATGATTTGCCTCGGCCGTAACAGACGAGACCGCGTCCGCATCATCCTGGCGAGAGCTAATCGCCGCCTCCGCCGCCACCCGCGGCGTCCAGCGGCAGCGGTACCCAGCGCATCCCGCCCTGACCCTGGATCAGCATCAACACCGAGCGGCGGTTCTGCTTGCGGATGCTGTCCACCCGCTGCTGCACGTCGGCCGGCGTGTTCACCTGCGCCTGCTGCACCTCCACGATCACGTCGCCCGCTTTCACGCCATGCTCGGCGGCGGGGCTGTTGGGCGCCACCTGCGTCACCACCACGCCCTTCTGATCGGCGCCGATCTGGTACTTGCTGCGTGCCGCATCGTTCAGCGGCGCCAGCTCGATGCCGAGGCCGGCGATCCGGCTCGTGGCCGGCGCCTTCGGCTTGGGCGGCGTGGCATTCGCCTGCTTGATGTTGTCGCTCGGCAGCTCGGCGATCGTCACCGACAGCGTCTGCTCCTTGCCGCCGCGCCAGATCACCACCGGCACCGAGGCGCCGATCTCGGTCTCGGCGACGGTGCGGGGCAGGGTGCGCATTTCCTTGATGTCGTGGCCGTTGAACGTGAGAATGATGTCGCCGTTCTGGAGCTTCGCCGCCGCCGCCGGCCCGCCGTCGCTGACGCCCGCCACCAGCGCGCCCGAAGGCGGCTTGAGGCCGAGGCTCTCGGCGATGTCGGGCGTCACCTCCTGGATGCGCACGCCGAGCCAGCCGCGCCGTGCGTGGTGATATTTGATGAGCTGGTTGACGACGATCTTCGCCTCGTTGGCCGGGATCGAGAAGCCGATCCCGATCGAACCGCCGGAGGGCGAATAGATCGCGGTGTTGATGCCGACGATCTGCCCGCCCATGTCGAACAGCGGCCCACCCGAGTTGCCGCGATTGATCGGCGCGTCGGTCTGGATGAAGTCGTCATACGGCCCCTGGCGGATGTCGCGGCCGCGCGCGCTCACGATCCCGGCGGTGACCGAGCCACCGAGGCCGAACGGGTTGCCGATCGCGAGCACCCAGTCGCCGACGCGCGCGTGATCGGAATCGCCCCATCCGACCGCGGCCAGCGGCTTGCCGGCGTTGACCTTCAGCACCGCGAGATCGGCCTTGTCGTCCTTGCCGAGCAGTGTGGCGGTCAGGCTGGTGTTGTCCTGCAAGGTGACGGTGATCTTGTCTGCGCCATCGATCACGTGGTTGTTGGTGACGATGATGCCCGAGGGATCGACGATGAAGCCCGAGCCGAGGCTCTGCATCCGTCGCGGCGCCGCATCGGGGCCACTGTCGGGGTGATTGCGATTCATGAAGTCGTGGAAGAACTTCTCGAACGGCGAGCCGGGCGGGAATTGCGGCATCGGCGGCTGCTGGTCGGGTCCGTTCTGCGCCGCGATCGTGGTGGAGGAGGAGATGTTGACCACCGCGGGCAGCAGCTTTGCCGCGAGGTCGGCGAAGCTCGACGGCGCCTCGCTCGCACAAGCTGGAGGGGCGGCCGCGAACGGCAGCGCCGCTGGCAGCGCGAGCGCAGTGCAGAGGGCGATCGCCCGGATTGAGGAGCGCATGTCTGGGGTATCCTTTGCCGGGCCTGATTCTGCGCAGCCGCGCGGCCGGGGGCAAGTGTGGCATCATCAAGCAAGCGGAACGTGAACGCGCCGGCTGGCGAGAGCAGCTCAGGCCCTCTCCGCCCCTCGGGGCGGAGAGGGTTGGGTGAGGTGGGGGCCGGCGGCGATGGCTTGCGATGGGAGTTCCACTGAATCCCCCACCTCTCCCCGGCCCTCTCCGCCCCCGCGGGCGGAGAGGGGGTTGAGAGGCGCCGCCGGCCACACCTGCACCGCCTCCGGCGGGATGTCGATCCGGCACGGCCCTGGGGCCACCCCGTCCTCCGCCACCAGCGCCGCGAGCAGCACCTCGCCCACCCGCACCACCAGCTCGCTGCCGCCGCCGACGCTCGCCACCTGCTCGATCATGGCCGGATAGGCACCGTCAGGGCGCAGGGCCACGAACCCGCGCCGCACCGTCCAGCCGACCTCCGCGCCCACCGGCAGCGCCGGCCCGCCGACCGCGAGGGCGACGCCGCCGCCGAGTGCTACCGCCCGCGGTGCCGTGACCCGGCCCGCCGCCTCGAACTCCGCCCCCAGCAGCCGCGCGACCGCGGCCGAGGCGGGGCGGGCGAGCAGATCGGCGGCGCGGCCCACCTGCAACACCCGCCCCTCCTGCAGCACCAGCAATTCGTCGGCGAGCAGCAGCGCCTCGTCGGGGTCGTGCGTCACCAGCACAGTGAGCAGCGTGGGCAGCTCCGCCTGCAAGCGCCGCAGCGAGCGCTGCAGCCGGCGGCGCAACGGTGTGTCCAGCGCCGAGAACGGCTCGTCCAGCAGCAGCATTCCCCCCTGGGGCATCGGCCGCACCAGCGCCCGCGCCAGCGCCGCCCGCTGCTGCTGGCCGGGCGAGAGTTCCGCGGGCCGCCGGTCCTCAAGCCCCACCAGATCGAGATGCGCGATCCACGCCTCGGCCCGCACGGGATCGACGCCGACCGGGAACAGCACCTGCTCGCGCAGCGTGCGGTCGGGCAGCAGCGCATAGGATTGCGGCACGTAGCCGATGCCGCGTCGCTCCGGCGGCAGCGCGGAGAGATGGCGGCCGCCGAAGCGGACGAAGCCGCCCTCCGATGCGTCGAGCCCCGCGAGCAGCCGCAAGGTCATCGACTTGCCCGACCCGGAGGGGCCGATGATCGCGAGCCGCCGCGACCCGGGCGCCCAGTCGCAGGCGAGCGCGAACCGCCCGGCCCGGCGGGCGAGACGGAAGGCGAGGCGGGGCGAGTCGCCCGCTGTCTCCGCCAGCGCTGCGAGCGGGGCGGGTGCCGGCAATTTCGGCTGCCAGCTCCGCCGCGCCCGCGTCGTCTCAGGCCGCCGCCACGCCGCCAGCGCCAGCACCGCCAGCGCCGCGGCGAGCGTCGGCAGCAGCACCGGCAGCATCGCGGGCAGGCCCTGCGCGCCGAAGGCGACGAAGGTGTACACGGGCAGCGAATACGGATGATAGGCGAGCATGACGGTGGCGCCGAACTCGCCGAAGGCGCGCAGCCAGGTGAGCAGCAGTCCGGCCCGGATCACCGGCCAGGCGAGGCGCAGGCTCACGCGCAGGAACCGCGCGGCGGGCGGGTGGCCGAGGGTCGCGGCCACGTCCACAAGCGCCGGATCGACGCCGGCAAAGCCCTCGCGCGCGGCGACGATCAGGAACGGAGCCGCAACGAACGTCTCGGCGGCGACGATCCCGGCAAAGGTGTCGGTGATGCCGCCGAGCAGGCGCCCGAGCGGCGCGTAGGGGCCGAGCAGGAACAGCAGCAGCACCCCGCTCGCGAGCGGCGGCAAAGCGAGCGGCAGTTGCACCAGGAGCCCGACCGCCGCGATCGCCCGTCCGCGCCCGCGCGCCAGCAGGAAGCCGAGCGGGATGCCGCCCATTGCCACCAGCCCGCTCGCGAGGCCGGCGCTCGCGACCGAGACCAGCGTCGCGCGCCCGATCGCAGACCAGTCCGCGCCATGCCAGTCGCCGCCGGCCAGCGCCGCAAGGCCGGCCAGCAGCGGGGCGGCGAGATAGAGGGCAAGAAGCCCGGCGAGCAGGCGCAGCGCCACCGGGCCGCGCCGCTTCACCGTGCGCTGGTCAGCACCGGGCGCAGGCTCGCCGGCACGGCGGCGGCATCGCCGGTGATGCGCGGGGGCACGAGCTCAAGCCCGTGCTTTTGCAGCAGCGCGCGGCCGTCCGCACCGAACAGGAAGGCCACGAACCGCGCTGCCCCGGCGGGGTCGGGCGCGTCGCGGGAAATCGTGACCGTGTAGTGCGCCCGCAGCACGATGCCGGGCGGCAGCGCGATGGCAGGCACATGGGTCTCGGCGGTCTCGGTCGAATAGAAGAACGCGGCATCGAGCTGGCCGGATTGCAGCCGGCCGAGCACGGCTCCGTCGGGCAGGATCACCGAGCGGCGGAGAATGCGCGCCGCGAGATCCGGCTGGTGCAGCTTGGTCTCGGCGCGGTGCAGCACTTGCAAGATCAGCGCGCCGAGCGGATCGAGCTTCGGGTCGTAGCGAGCGAGGCGGAAACCTGGTTCGGCGAGCACCTGCCACCACGGCTTGGTCTGAAGATCGTGCGCGAAGCGGCTGTGCGGGTCGTAGCCGATCACCACCGGCGACTGCGCGAATGCCGCGTACCAGCGCACCCAATCGCCATTGGCGTGGCCCATGAGCTGCGCGTCCGCCGTCGGGCTGGAGGAGACGAACACGTCGGCGCGGCGCAGCTTTCCCTTGATCTGGTTGGCGAGTTGCTTGGAGCCGCCAAAGAAGCCCTGGAAGTTGTCGCCGCTGGCGTGCTCGAAGGCGGGCCCGACTGCGTGCTCCATGACGGCCACCAGCGAGCCGGCGTAGAGCACGCGCACGGGCTGGCCAGCCATCGCCGCCGGGGCGCCGAGCAGCAAGGCGAGAATGGCGAGCAGGGCAGGGCGATGACGCATCATGGCTCCTCGTAACAGTGCGCCCGGCGAAGGCCGGGTAGTCGTGGATGCTCGGCGAAGGCCGAGCATCCACGACTTTGGCGGTCCCACGAAAGACGTGGATGGTCGGCCTCCGCCGACCATGACGACGGCGGCACGCGCTATAGCCTCGCGGATATAGCGCCGAAGCCATGCCCGGTCAAAGCAAGCATTTGCTATGCTGGGCAGGATGACGGGACTCACGCCCGATACGGTGCGGCTGATACTGCGGCTCGACCTCGGCGGGCGCCGGATGCTGGGACACGGCAAGGTGCAATTGCTGGAGGGGATCGCGGCGGCGGGGTCGATCGCGGCGGCGGGGCGGGCGATGGGGATGTCGTATCGGCGCGCGTGGCGGCTGGTGGAGAGCCTGAACGCCGATTTCGGCGCGGCCCTGGTGGTGGCGCGGCCGGGCGGGCGGCGCGGCGGCGGGGCGGCGCTGACGCCGCTGGGCGCGGAAGTGGTCGCCCGCTATCGCGCAATCGAGGCCCGCGCCACCGCGGCGGCGGCCGGCGATTTGCAGGCGCTCGGCAGGTCACTGCGATAAGGCAACGACATCGATCACCGACGAGGGCCGGCCATCATCGGCTCCGAGAGCTGGATCGGTTCCTCGGCGTCGGTGAACCCGCCGCTCTGCCGCGCCCACAGCCGTGCATAGGGTCCGCCGCGCGCGAGCAAGGCCGCGTGGGTGCCCTGCTCGATCACGCGCCCCGCGTCGAGCACGACGAGGCGATCCATGCGCGCGACCGTGGACAGGCGGTGGGCGATGGCGATGCAGGTGCGGCCTTGCATCAGGGTCGCGAGTTGCTCCTGGATCGCCGCCTCCACCTCGCTGTCGAGCGCGCTCGTCGCCTCGTCCAGCACCAGGATCGGCGCATCCTTGAGCAGCACACGCGCGATCGCGACCCGCTGACGCTGGCCGCCGGAGAGCTTGACGCCGCGCTCGCCCACATGGGCCGCGTACCCGCGCCTTCCCTGCCAATCCTCCAGGCCGAGGATGAAGTGATGCGCCTGCGCCTGGCGCGCCGCCGCCTCGATCTCCGGCTGCGTGGCCTCGGGCCGGCCGTAGCGGATGTTGTCGCAAATGCTGCGGTGGAGCAGTGCCGTATCCTGAGTGACGACGGCGATGTGGGCGCGCAAGCTTTCCTGCGTGACGCCCGCGATGTCCTGACCGTCCACCAGGATGCGCCCGCCCTCCGGCGAAAAAAAGCCGAGCAGCAGATTGACCAGCGTGCTCTTGCCTGCGCCCGAAGGGCCGACCAGCCCGACGCGCTCGCCCGGCCGGATGTCCAGACTAACCCCGTGCAGCACGCCGCGCTCGGTGCCGTAGCCGAAGCGCACGCCGTCGAAGCGGATCGCACCTGTGGCCACCCGCAACGGCACGGCACCTGGGGCGTCCGGTTGCCGCCGTGGCACCGCGAGCGAGCGCATTCCGTCCTGCACCGTACCGAGGCTCTCGAAGACGCTGAAGATAGTGCGCGCGACCCAGCCCGCGTTGTTGGCACACTGGAAGGCCAGAGGCAGGGCGGTCGCGACGGCGGCAACACCGACGTGGCCGCCCGCCCACAGCGATATCGCGACCACTCCGGTTGCCGCGAGCAGCAGCGCATTCAGCACCGCGAGCGTGCCGGTCATGCCGGTCAGCGTCCGGCTCAGCGCGCGCATGGCGGCGGTGTGCTGATCCACGGCGTCGCGCACGAAGGCGTCCTCGTCGTGCGCACGGGCGAACAGCTTTACGGTTAGGATATTGGTGTAACTGTCCACGATGCGTCCCGTGAGCAGGGACCGCATCTCGGAGACCGCGCGGGAGCGCCGGGCCAGCCGCGGCACGAAACGGCGCAGCACGAAGCCGTAGCCCGCGAACCAGGCAAGCACGGGCAACGCCAGCCGCCAATCCTGTCGCGCAAGCACCGCGATGGCGCTGGTGCCGTACACCAGGATGTACCAGGCCGCGTCGGCTGCGGACACTACGGTGAGCTGCACCGCAGCACCGGTCTGCACCACCCGGTTGGCGATGCGCCCGGCGAAATCGTCCTGGAAGAAGGACCAGGACTGGCGCACGACGTGCCAGTGACTGCGCCAGCGGACCAGGTTGATCAGGCCGGGATTGACCGCCTGGTTGATAGTCAGGATGTACACCAGGAAGACCACCGGACGGACCAGCAGAACCACCGCCGCCATCAGCGCGAGTTGGCCGCCCGCCTCGCGCAGCAGCGCCTCGGGCCGCACGGTGGCAACCAGGCCGGCCACGCGCCCGATAAACACCGGGATCAACGCGTCGAGCACCGCGATCAGGAATCCGCCGACAAAGAGTGCCGACACCAGGCCGCGCACAGGGCGCAAATGGTGCAGGAAGAAGCTGAGCAATCCCGCCGGTGGCTGCTCCCCGGGAGGTATCATCGTCGGCTGAAGCAAGCGCTCGAAGTGCCCTGCCATGTCCCAGGACCGGGGGTGGCGGTGCTTCTGCTCAGTCATGGCACACGACGTCCCGCGGCAGCTCCGGCCCGCCGAGGCGCGCCATCGCGAGCGCGTCCACATACACGCCGTCGCGCAGCGCGTAAGCGCGGTGTCTGCCCTCCTCCGTGAAGCCGAAACGGCGGTAGAGGGCGAGCGCCGGGGCGTTGTCCGCAAACACGGTCAATTCCAGGCGACGCAGCCCCAGCCAGCGCTCAGCCAGATCCACGAGTGCGGCCAGCAGCGCGGTGCCGATGCCCTGGCCAGCCCAGGCGTCATGCACGCCGATGCCGACGCCGCCTGCGTGCGCGCGCCGGCCTTGCCGGCGGTTGAGGCCGGCCGCGCCGACGATCTGGCCGTCGATTGCCGCAACCAGACCGGGGTTCCCCGGCGTCTTCCGCTCGATCCAGTTTCGGACCTCCTCGGGCGAGGGATAGGGCAGGCGCATGGTGCCCCGGCGGAACTCGGGCAAGTCCTGCAACGTGGCGACCGCCTCGGCGTCGAGCGGGCGCATGGCGCGAATTGCGAGGCCGGCCGGCGGTGATCGTCGCGTCTCGGATCGCGTTGGTTGCTGCGGTATCTCGCTCATGGCCGTCCTCCTGGGGTGAGCCGGAGGGAGGGCGCCATGATCGCAAACGGCCCCATCCGTCACGGCGGGGCCTGGGATGAAATGCGTGGGCCGCTAGCGCACGCGCCACCCTCGCCCGCCGAGGCGGGTCATGAGGATGACGAAGCACGAGTGCGAAAGGGCGCGACGCATATCGCCATCTTCAGTGGCCGCGAGCGATGATGTCAACCTGCATTGGAAGCCACTCAGCCATTCCGCGCCGCTCTCGCCGAATTCGAGCGGGAGCTAATCTGGGAGCGAACAAGGGAGGCGTGAAGGCAACACGGCGGCGCTGCATCTCCGCCGCCAGCCGCGCGAATGATCGCCGCGGCGCCGGGAACGCCTTGTTGATCTTGGGCCGACGTGTTCCATTTCGAATTGCGCCGGGTACGCCCGGCTGCGTTCAGGGAACGTTCCTGGAGAAGATCATATGTCGCATGTTCGTCTCGCCCTGCTCGCCGGCGTCCTCTCGCTTGCCGGCGGCGCTGCCTTCGCCCAGACCCCGATCTCCTGCCGTGCGCCGCTGGACGGGGCGCAGGAGGTGCCACCGCGCCCGGCATCCGGCACCGGGCTGCTGATCGCCTCGGTCGATCCGAAGACCCATTCGATCAGCTTTTCGGTGAGCTACCAGAACCTCAGCGGCCCGGCGGTTGCTGCGCATTTCCACGGCCCCGCCGCGAAGGGCCAGAACGCCGGTGTAGTCGTCGGCCTGCACGGATCGCTCGCCAGCCCGATCCAGAGCACCGCGGTGTTGACCCCGGAGCAGATCGTCCAGCTCGAGGCCGGCCAGTGGTATTTCAACATCCATACCAAGGCCAACCCCGGCGGCGAAATCCGCGGCCAGGTGATCTGCACGCAATAGCGCAAGCGCGGTTCCCGCGCCGCGCTGTTGCCCTGATGATGAGCCGATGAGCGGCATCGCGATCGGCATCGATCTCGGCACCGGCGGCGCACGCGCCGTGCTGGTGGACGCGACGGCCGCAGTGCTGGCCGCCGCCGAGGCGCCGATCGATCACGCGCATCGCCGCGATGCCCGCGCCTGGTGGGCGGCGGTCGAGCAGGCGCTTGGCGCCCTGCGCGCCGATCTCGGCGCCGTGCGGGCGATCGCGGTGGACGGCACCTCCGGGACCGTGCTCGCGGTCGATGCGGCGGGCGCGCCGCTCGGGCCTGCGAGCCTCTACAACGACGCCGCCGATCCCGCCGACGTGGCGCGGCTGGCCGGCGTGGTGCCGGAGGCGAGCGCCGCGCACGGCGCCACCTCGCCGCTCGCCAAGTTTCTGCGAATGCAGCATGTGCCCGGCGTCGTGCGGATGCTGCACCAGGCGGACTGGATCACGGGCCGGCTGCGCGGGCGCTTCGATGCGTCGGACGAAAACAATGCCCTCAAGACCGGCTACGATCCAGTCGCACGGCGCTGGCCGGATTTCCTCGCCGCTCTCGGCGCCGACGCGGCGAAGCTGCCGGACGTGCACCCGCCCGGCACGGCCCTCGGCCCGATCGACCCGGCGGTTGCGGCGGCTCGGGCTGCCCGATCGCGTCATCGTCGCGGCTGGCACCACCGACGGCTGCGCCGCCTTCCTGGCCACCGGAGCGGCGGAGATCGGCGAGGGCGTGACCTCGCTCGGCAGCACCTTGACGATCAAGCAGCTCTCCGATCGGCCGCTCTTTGCCCCGGCCTTCGGCATCTACAGCCACCGGCTCGGCGATCGCTGGCTCGCGGGCGGGGCGTCCAACTCCGGCGGTGCTGCGCTGGCCGCGCATTTCGATCCGCCGGCGCTGGCGCGGCTCAGCGCCCGGATCGATCCAAGGGTTGCGACCCCGCTCGACTATTACCCGCTGGCGGCGCCCGGCGAGCGCTTCCCGATCGCGGACCCCACGCTGGCGCCGCGCGTGACCCCGCGCCCGGCCGATGACGCGGAATTCCTGCACGGGCTGCTGGAGGGGATCGCGCGCATCGAGGCGCTTGGCTATCGCCGGCTCGCTGAATTGGGAGGTGCCGGCTTGCAAGCCGTGCGCACGGTGGGCGGTGGGGCGGGCAACGCCGTGTGGAGCGCGATCCGCGCCCGCGTGCTCGGTGTAGAGATGCGGCCGGCCGCTTCGGAGCAGGCGGCGGTGGGGGTGGCACGGCTGGCGCTGGCGGCGGTGGAGGAAGAAGGTCGGAGCTCCGTCCCGAACCCCGCTGGGGCCACTCGGCCCCAGACTCCATTGCGCTAGATGAAGTGCATGCCTGGTTCAGCGGGAGGGTTTGCCAGCAGTGCCTCAGTTTGAAACGGGGCGCTGCCGGGTGAGGGGCGGCGCGAAAAGCCAACAGCAGCGGCGTTGCTCCGCCCCTCACCCCAACCCTCTCCCCCGAAGGCTACGGGGTTCACGCATCTTTTCCGTAATGACCGAGGTGCGAGCATTGGGAGCTATGTCAATCCGTGCGGCCAAATTGTATCAAGCCGTCTTCGGCGCGGAGGCGACGCACCAGCCGTTCGGGCTGATCGTGCCGGCGACGATCTTGCAGGCGTTCGGGGCGATGAAGTTCACGCATTTGCTACATTGCGCATCGCCCTTCGGGTGATCCTGGTATTGCACCACCTTTTGCGCGAGCTTCTGCGGCGGCTGCGCCTGAGCCTGCCCGGCCAGACCCGCGACCCCGGCGGCGATCACAGTCAGCCCTGCCTTCAGTACCGCGCGCCGCGAGCCCGCACTCGTATCATCGTCCTGGCTGGCCACGGCGGTCTCCTCCTGCTCCGATTGCCGATGCCACGACTATAGGTTTGCCAATCCGCGACAGCGATGAACAAATGGTCACGCGGCGCGGCGCAGACTGAGTTGCGACCAGATCGCGGCGAGCGAGGCGATCAAATGGTCGATGTCGGCGTCGCTGTGCAGCGGCGAGGGAGTCAGGCGCAACCGCTCGCTGCCGCGCGCCACCGTCGGGTAGTTGATCGGCTGCACATAAACCCCGTACTGCTCGAGCAGGATGTCGCTGATCCGCTTGCACTGCACCGCATCGCCGACCATCACCGGCAGGATGTGGCTGGGGTTGCGCAGATGCGGGATGCCGGCGGCGTCCAGCCGCGCCCGCACACGCGCGACCCGATCCTGTTGCGCGGCGCGCTCGGCAACGCTCGTCTTGAGATGGCGGATGCTGGCCAGCGCCCCGGCCGCGACCGCGGGCGGAACGGCGCTCGTGAAGATGAAGCCGGAGGCAAAGCTGCGTACGAAATCGCACAGCGCCGCGGACCCGGCGATATAGCCGCCGACCACGCCGAACGCCTTGGCGAGCGTGCCCTCGATCACGGTCAGGCGGTGCGCCAGCCCCTCACGCTCGCTGATGCCGCCGCCGCGCGGACCATAGAGGCCGACGGCATGAACCTCGTCGAGATACGTCATCGCCCCGTGCGCCTCGGCCGCGTCGCACAACTCGCCGATCGGGGCGATGTCGCCGTCCATCGAATAGACGCTCTCGAAGGCGACCAGCTTGGGAAAGGCGCGGTCCGCGCGCGCGAGCTGGCGGTCGAGGTCGGCCGGGTCGTTGTGCGCGAACACGCGGCGCTCGGCGCGGCTGTGGCGCATTCCCTCGATCATCGAGGCATGGTTGAGCGCGTCCGAGAAGATGACGCAGCCCGGCATCCGCCCGGCGAGCGTGGACAGGCTCGCCCAGTTCGCCATGTAGCCGGAGTTGAACAGCAGCGCCGCTTCGGTGCCGTGCAGATCGGCGAGTTCCTGCTCCAGTAAAATATGGGTGTGGTTGGTACCGCCGATGTTGCGGGTGCCGCCGGCGCCGGCGCCGCAGCGATCGAGCGCCGCGTGCATCGCCGCAATCACGGCGGGGTGCTGGCCCATGCCGAGATAGTCGTTGGAACACCACACCGTGACCTCCGCGCGGCCGCGGCCGTCATGGTGGGTCGCGCGCGGGAACGCGCCGGCCTGGCGTTCGAGGTCGGCGAACACGCGATAATTGCCTCCCCGGCGCAGACCGTCGAGCTGCTGGCGGAAGAAGGCTTGGTAGTCCATCGGCACCTCCAGTCGGGCGGGCGTTTGCCCGTGATACCGCGATGCCCCGCTGCGCGCGACACCCGTGAGAATTGGGGCTCCGCCCCAAACCCCGCTGGGGCCACGGGGCCCCAGCCCCCATTCCTTAGGTCAAGGGTTCCAAGGGCGAGCCCTTGGCGGGGTCCGGGGCGGAGCCCCGACCTACCCTACGGCACCGGCGCCGCAGCCCGATCGGGCTGGTCGCCGCCGGTCAGCTGCCACGCGTACGCCTCCAGCGGATTGCCCTGGCACGCCGCCAGCCCGAGCAGTACCAGCAGCACCAGCGTGCGGCGGATCACTCAGCCTCCTTGCCGTCGAACGGCTCCCACTCGCCGCACCAATCGGTGGCGAGCGTGGTGGGCCACATGCTCTGCGCACTCGGCAACACCACGGGCGGGCGCGAGCGGCACTCGTAGCGGGGAGCGATGCCCATGCGGGCGAGGCGGACGCGCTCGGCCTCGGCGCGCTGCGCGGCGTCGGCGGCCCAGAAAGCGCAGTTCAGGCAAATCTCCCTCTCGTCGCGCGGCACGATGTCCCCCTCGCCAGGCCGCACTGTCCTAGCACGGCATCTTGATTAGGCGGAAATCCTGTCACACTTCTTGGAGGGGAGAAACAGGCGGGATCGGGCGATGTACACGCAGGCGCTGAACGTCAAGGAGGCCGCCCGAGAGGCCGATCCGAGGGAAGCCGCGTTCGAGGCGCGGATCGCCGCCGAGGAGCGGATCGAGCCGAACGACTGGATGCCGGAGGCCTATCGCCGCACCCTGATCCGCCAGATCAGCCAGCACGCGCATTCGGAGATCGTGGGCCAGTTGCCGGAAGGAAACTGGATCACGCGCGCCCCTTCGCTGCGGCGCAAGGCCGCCCTGCTCGCCAAGGTGCAGGACGAATGCGGGCATGGCCTCTATCTCTATGCCGCCGCCGAGACGCTGGATGTGACGCGCGAGACGCTGGTCGATCAACTGCTGTCGGGACGGGCGAAGTATTCCTCCATCTTCAATTATCCGACGTTGACCTGGGCGGATATCGGCGCGATCGGCTGGCTGGTCGATGGCGCCGCGATCATGAACCAGATCCCGCTCTGCCGCTGCTCCTACGGTCCGTATGCGCGGGCGATGATCCGCGTCTGCAAGGAGGAAAGCTTTCATCAGCGCCAGGGCTACGAGATCATGCTGACGCTCGCGCGCGGCACGGCGGAGCAGAAGGCGATGGCGCAGGACGCGCTCGATCGCTGGTGGTGGCCGTGCCTGATGATGTTCGGGCCACCCGATTCCGAAAGCCCGCATTCGGATGCATCGATGCGCTGGCGGATCAAGCGCTTCACCAATGACGAGCTGCGGCAGAAATTCGTCGATGCGACGGTGCCGCAGGCGCATTTCATCGGGCTCGCGATTCCCGATCCGGCGCTGCGCTTCGATGACGCGAGCGGGCATTGGCAGTTCGGCGAAATCGACTGGCAGGAGTTCCGCGACGTGCTCGCCGGGCACGGGCCGTGCAATGCGGAACGCCTGGCGGCACGGCGAGAGGCGCACGAGGCGGGGGCGTGGGTGCGCGAGGCGGCGCTGGCGTTTGCGCGCAAGCGGTGCGAGCGGCTGGCGGCATGACCGGGGAGACGCCGCTCTGGGAGGTGTTCATCCGCAGCCGCACCGGGCTTGCGCACCGGCATGTCGGCTCGGTCCACGCCGCCGATGCGACGATGGCGTTGCAGGCGGCGCGTGACGTCTATACGCGGCGCGGCGAGGGGCTGTCGATCTGGGTGGTGCCGTCGGCCGCGATCACCGCGTCGGACCCGGCCGAGAAGGGGATGCTGTTCGAGTCGGCGGAGTCGAAAATATATCGTCATCCGACATTTTACGACGTGCCGGACGAAGTCGGGCATATGTGAGATGGCAAGCACGTCGATCACGGTTGCGGAGTTGCCGCTGCTCGGCTTCGTGCTGCGGCGCGCGGACGATGCGCTGACCCTGGGCCATCGCCTTTCGGAATGGTGCGGCCACGCGCCGGCGCCGGAGGAGGATCTGGCGCTGGCGAACATCGCACTCGACCTGATCGGCGTTGCGCGTGCGCTCTATGCCTATGCCGGCGAGATGGAGGCGGCCGGGCACGACGAGGATGCGTTCGCGTACCGGCGCGATGCCCGGCAATTCCGCAATCTGCTGCTCGTCGAGCAGCCGAACGGGGATTTCGCCCGCACTATCGTGCGGCAGTTGCTTTATTCGGCCTATGCCGATCCGTTCTGGCGGGCGATGACACGCTCCCACGATGCCACGCTGGCGGCGGTGGCGGCGAAGGCGGAGAAGGAGAGTGCGTACCATCTGCGGCACGCGAGCGAGTGGCTGATCCGGCTCGGCGACGGCACCGAGGAGAGCCATCACCGCGCGCAGGCCGCACTCGACGCATTGTTTCCCTATACGGGCGAGCTTTTTTCCAGCGACGAGGCGGAGCGCGCGCTGATCGCCGACGGCATCGCAGTCGACCCCGAGACGCTGCGGCCGGCGTGGGAAGCCACATTTGCTGCCGTTCTGGAGGAGGCAACCCTGTCGCGGCCGGCGGGCGGATGGTCGCATTCGGGTGGCCGCGCGGGACGGCACTCGGAGCATCTGGGACCGCTGCTGGCGGTGATGCAGGTGCTGCCGCGCACATATCCGGGCGCGCGCTGGTGAGCGCGTTGCGCGACCGTGCGTGGGAGGCCGCGGCGGCGGTGGTCGATCCCGAACTGCCGGTGCTGACCATCGCCGATCTCGGCGTGCTGCGCGATGTGGTCGAGCATGACGGCGAGGTGGAGGTGTCGATCACGCCGACGTACACCGGCTGCCCGGCGATGCACATGATCGCGCTCGACGTGCAGACGGCGCTGGATCGCGCCGGCATCGCGGGCCGCGTGCGCACCGTGCTGGCGCCGGCCTGGACGACGGACTGGCTGAGCGAGACGGCGCGCGCCAAGCTGGCGCAGGCCGGCATCGCGCCGCCATCCGGGGCGGGACGCGGCGCGTTGTTCGGCGCGGCGGAAGTGGCGTGCCCGCGCTGCGGATCGCACGACACCGAGCAGATCGCGGTGTTCGGCTCGACGGCGTGCAAGGCGCTGTGGCGCTGCCGGGCGTGCCGCGAGCCGTTCGATCATTTCAAATGTCACTGACTAGGCCAGGGGCTCCGCCCCTGGACCCCGCCAAAGGCACAGCCTTTGGAATCCATTCCTTAAGGAAATGGGGTCTGGGGACCGCGGCCCCAGCGGGGTCGAGGGGCGGAGCCCCTCGCCTTTCTTGACCCCTCGCTTCCACAAACTGCGCATTGCCGACATACGGCGCGAAACGCCGGACGCGATGTCGGTCGCGCTCGACGTACCCGAGGCGTTGGGCGGCGACTATACGTTTCGTCCCGGCCAATACCTGACCTTGCGCGCGACGCTGGACGGCGAGGAGATGCGCCGCAGCTACTCGATCTGCTCGGGCCTCGATGACGGCGAGTTGCGCGTCGCGATCCGCCGCAATCCGGGCGGCACGTTCTCCAACTGGGCGAACGACGCGCTGCGCGCGGGCGACGCGATCGACGTGATGACGCCGACGGGCCGCTTCGGTACGGCGATCGTGCCAGACGCGGCGCGCACGCACGTGGCATTCGCGGCCGGTTCGGGTATCACGCCGGTGATATCGGTGTTGCGCACGGTGCTGGCACGCGAGCCGCGCAGCCGGTTCTTCTTGTTCTACGGCAGCCGCAGCACCGACCAGATCCTATTCCGCGACGAGCTGGCCGACCTGAAGGACCGGCACATGGCGCGACTTTCGATCGTGCATGTGCTGTCACGGGAGGAACAGGACCTCGCGGTGCTGAACGGTCGGCTGGATCAGGCGAAGGTGCGCGAGATACTGGCGACGCATCTGCGCGGCATCGCGATCGACGAGGCCTATGTGTGCGGGCCGGACGCAATGCTGGAGGAGAGTGTCGCGGCGCTGCACGAGGCCGGGGTGGCGGAGGCGCGCATCCACACCGAGCGGTTCGTCTCGGCTTTGGGGGGGCGGCCGCGAGCGGTCATCGCGGCCGAGCCGGACGCGCCGGCATATGCGATCGCGTGGCTGCGGGTCGATGGGCGGGTGCGCGAGGTTCCGGTCGCCGAAGGCGAAGCGGTGCTGGATGCGGCGCTGCGCGCGGGGATGGATTTACCGTTCGCGTGCAAGGGGGGGATGTGCAGCACCTGCCGCGCGCGGCTGACCGAAGGGCAGGTGGAGATGGCGCTGAACTACGCGCTGGAGAAATGGGAGCTGGACGCGGGATTCGTGCTGACCTGCCAGGCGCGGCCGATGACGCGGCGGGTGGCGCTGGATTACGATCAGGTGTGACGACTACCGGCTCAATTCCAGCAACGCCGCTTCCATCTCTTTGACGCGAGTTTGGCCTATAGTTAGGTCGTATTCGTCCTTACTTTCCCGATAGACCTCGACCGCGTCGCGCGCGTGCCGGAGCGCGTCTTGCATCTCCATCTTGTTCTTGCCTCGTTTCGCAAGCGCGGCCAGTGCATCCGCCAAACCCTGTTCACAGGAAGCCCAGCCGATCGGTGTCCGATCGCGCTTGAACTCCTGGAGCGCTGCCAGATAGGCCGCCACCAACTCTTCCAGCCGCGCCGTCCCGTTCTCCCGTTCGCCGAGTTGCTCAAGCGCGTTGCCGAGGTTGTTCTGCGTCCCGGCCCAGGCGACTGGCACACGATCGCGCGTCCGTTCCAGCAGCGCTTGCCGGTAGGCCGCTATCGCTTCTTCCAGCGCCGACGTTCCGCTCTGGCGCTCGCCAAGCCTCTCAAGCGCGATGCCGAGGTTGTTCTGCGTGGCCGCCCAGTCGAGCGGCACCCGATCACGGGTCCGTTCCTGCAACGCTGCCCGATAGGCTGCCACCGCCTCCTCCAGCCGCCGCGCCCCACTCTCCCTTTTGCCAATGGTTACCAGCGCGATACCGAGGTTGTTCTCCGTGGCCGCCCAGGCGAGCGGCACCCGATCGCGTGTTTCTTCCTCCAGCGCTGCCCGGTAGGCGGCGACCGCCTGCTCCAGCCGCACCGTCCCGTTCTCCCGCTCACCAAGGCTGTCGAGGGCGTTGCCGAGGTTGTCCTGCGTTCCCGCCCAGTCGAGCGGCACCAGATCGCGCGTCCTTTTCTCCAGCGCCGCTCGATAGGCGGCGACGGCTTCTTCCAGCCGCGCCGTGCCGCCCTCGCGGTCGCCGCGTGCCACGAGCGCATTGCCGAGGTTGTTCTGCACCATTGCCCAATAAAGCGGCACTCGATCGCGCCGGTATTCCAGCAGCGCGGCCCGATATGCCGACGCTGCCTCCGTCAGCCGTGATGTACCGCTCTCCCGCTCGCCGAGCCTATAGAGCGCGTTTCCGAGATCGTTTTCCGTCATCGCCCAATCGAGCGGCGCCTGATCGCGCGTGTAGACCTCAAGCGCTGCCCGATGAGCTGCGACGGCCTGCTCCAGCCGCGTCGTTCCATCCTCTCGCTCCCCCAGCGTCTCTAGCGCAATGCCGAGATTGTCCTGCGCCATCGCCCAGAGCAGCGGCGCCCGATCGCGCGTGTATTCGGACAGCGCCGCTCGGGATGCTGCCACCGCCCCATTGAGCAGCGCCGTGCTGCTCTCCCGCTCTCCCAACGTTTCCATCGCGACGGCCAGATTGCTTTGCGTCAACGCCCAATCGAGCGGCACCCGATCGCGGGTCCGCTCCTGCAATGCGGCGCGATAGGCGGCCACCGCCTGTTCGAGCCGTGCCGACCCACTCTCCCGCTCCCCAAGCTTCGCGAGTGCGACACCGAGGTCGTTCTGGAACGCCGCCCAGCCGAGCGGCACCCGATCACGCGGGAGATCCAAAAGGGCCGATTGGTCGATCGCGATCGCCTCCCGCAGGGCCGTGTTGTCGGCGTGTTCGTCGCCCTGACGGTACAGTGCGTTGGCTTGTCGGCCGAGGTAAACGGCCCTCTGGCCCCGGCTCCCAGCCGGGACCAGTTCCGCGGCCTGATGGAACAAATCGGCAGCCTGCCGATAGTGCAGCTCGGTCATCGCCAGGTCGCCTTCGGCTGCCGCCGACGCTGCGGCCCCGAGCAGTTGCGCGTCCTCGGCTTGCTGCGCCTGCTCGCGCAGCGTTCGTGCCTGTTGCGCCGCCGCGATCTGCGCCTGACGAGCTTGCGAGAGCAGTTGATGGGCCTGATCGAAGTGACCGGCGGCGACTTCCGCCTTGGCGCGCGCGACCAGGGCGGCTGCCACGGGATTGTCCGGATTGAGCGCCGCTACCTGGGCCTGCATCCGCTTGTAGTCGCCGGCAACCTTGGTCAGCACCTCCGGCAGTCGCTCGTCGGGAACATTCGTCTGTTCGCCCACGATCCGCAGCAGCGTCTTGGTCGCATCCTCGGCGATGCCGAGCCGCCTGCTGATGTCCTCGATCCGGCCCATGAAGGGCTCGGTCGCACCCTCGACGGCCGCCTTCGTCACCTGCCGCAACTGCTCGGGCGTCAGCCCGAAGTTGCAGGTCAGCGTGTTGTGGCTTGCGTCGCGCCCGGCGGCGATGCTGCAAGCACTCGCACCGATCGACGGCTCGCTTGCAGCAAGCGCACTGCGCCCTGCCAAGGCGGCGAGCGCCATGGCCGCAACGAACGATACTACTTCTTTGCCGTGTCCGCGCATGAAGTGGCTCCGCTCACTCCGCTGCCGGCCGTGCGGGCACTGAAGTTCACCGTATTGCCCGAAGCGTCGCGTCCCGCCGCGATGCTCCCCTGCTGTGCGCACACCACTCCGGGCGCCTCGTGCGCAGGCCACACGTAGGTCACCACGGCCCAGGCGCCGGCAGCCACAGCGACCAGCGCGCCGCCAATCCAGGAAAGAACCTGACGGTTTCTTGGCTTTGCGATGAACGACCAGAGCGCGCGCATGCCGCCTCGCGATGCAAGCCAAATGCAGCCTATCGTACTCTCCGTTCGGATTGCAAACGATAGGTGGTGCGGACTGAACGTTCGCTAAGGGAGGCGCACAAGCGCCTGTGACCGCCGCCGTGCCCCGGCCTAGATTGCGCACCCCCGCCCGGAGCGCCCCATGACCTCCCTTCCCACCCTCTTCCTTTCCCACGGCTCGCCGATGCTTGCCCTCTCCGACGAGCCGGCGGCGGTGTTCCTGCAATCGCTCGGGCGTGCTCTTCCCGCGGCGCGCGCGATCTTGGTCGCCTCCGCGCACTGGAATACCGAGGCCCCGATGCTCGGCGGCGCCGCGGCGCCGGACACGATTCACGATTTCTATGGCTTCCCCGACGCGCTCTATCGTCTGCGCTATCCCGCTTCGGGCGCACCGGACATTGCCGAGGAGGCCGCAAGCCTGCTGCGCGCGGCAGGATTTCCCGCGCGCGTCGATCCGGCGCGAGGACTCGATCATGGAATTCGGGTACCCTTGCGGCACATGCGCGCAGAGGCCGACATCCCGGTGGTGCCGCTCTCGATCCAGCCGCATCTGGGGCCGGCGCATCACTACGAGGTCGGGCAGGCGCTGGCGCCGCTGCGCGCGCAGGGCGTGCTGATCGCGGGATCGGGGTCGATGACGCACAACCTTGCCGGTCTCGACCGCCGACCCGATGCGCCTTCTGCCCCCTGGGCGCGCGCCTTCACCGACTGGTTCGCGGATGCCGCGCAACACGGCCGCAGCGACGATCTGCTCGACTACCGCCGGCAAGCGCCGGAGGCGGTGCGCAACCACCCACAAGACGAGCATCTGCTGCCGTTCTTTGTCGCCCTCGGCGCGGGCGGCGGACGCGGCGCGCGCCTGCACGCGAGCATCAGTCACGGCGCGTTGGCGATGCATGCCTACGCCTTCCCCGGCCTCGGCGCATGACCGCACCCCTGCGCCGCCCGCTGCCGCCGAGCCTCTATGCCGAGACCGCCCGGCCGGCGCCGCCGACGCCGCCGCTCGATGGCGACGCGCGCGTCTCGGTCGCGATCGTGGGCGGCGGGTTCACGGGACTTTCGACCGCGTTGTATTGCGCCGAAGCCGGCATCGACGCTGTGGTGATCGAGGCGCACGAGCCGGGCTGGGGTGCCTCGGGGCGCAACGGCGGGCAGGTGAACCCGGGGCTGAAGCCCGATCCGCAGCAGGTGGAGGCGGATTTCGGCGACGATCTCGGACGGCGCATGGTCGCGATGGCGTGGGACGCGCCGAACCTGGTGTTCGAGCTGATCCGCCGTCACCAGATCGTCTGCGAGGCGTCGCAGACCGGCACGCTGCGCGCGGCGTACGGCGCTCGCACCGCGCGTGCGATCCGCGCGAGCCATGCGCAAGGCGAGCGGCGCGGGATGCCGGTGCAGCTTCTGGAACACGACGCGGTGCGCGACGCGACCGGCACCGCCCGCTATCGCGTGGCGTTGCTCGACCGGCGCGGCGGTTTCGTCAATCCGCTGGGCTATGCACGGGGACTGACGCAGGCGGCGATGCAGGCGGGTGCCAGGGTGCATGGCGGAACCCCCGCGCTCTCGGTCGCGCGCGAGGGTGCCGTGTGGGCGGTGCGCACGCCGCGCGGCACGCTGCGCGCCGAGCGGCTGGTGCTGGCGACCAACGGCTACACCGACGGGCTGTGGCCCACGCTGCGCCGCTCGATCGTGCCGGTGTTCAGCGGCATCGTCGCAACCGAGCCTCTGCCCGAGGCGCTCGCAGAACGAGTGATGCCGTCGCGCTCGGTGCTCTATGAACTCGGCAGCATCACCACCTACCACCGGCTCGACGCCGCAAACCGGCTGCTGATGGGCGGACGGTCTCCGCTGCGCGACATCGGCACGGCGGACGAGCTTTCCTATCTCGTAAACTATGCGCGGCGGCTGTTCCCGGCGCTGCGCGACGTGCGCTTCGGGCACGGCTGGAGCGGGCAGCTCGCGATCACGACCGATCACTATCCGCACATCCACACACCGGCGCCGGGGGTGCTGGCCTGCCTCGGCTATAACGGGCGCGGTGTGGCCATGGCGACCGCGATGGGGCGCCAGATCGCGCGCCATCTGGCGACGGGGGCCGCGATCGACATGCCGGTCACGACGCTGCGCGCGATCCCGTATCATGGCCTTTGGCGCGGCGCGGTCGCGGCACGGGTGGCCTACGGACGCATCCGGGACCGCCTCGGCATTTGACATCGGCATTTGACACGGGGCCGCCCGCCGCCGGATCATCGCGGCCAAGAAACCAAGGAGGAAACCGATGCCGACCCGCCCCACGCTGCCGCGCCGCGCCTTCGTGCGCTCCACCGTCGCGGCAATCGGCACCGGCGCCCTCGCCGCGCCGGCGATCGCAGCCCCTGCTATCGCAACTGGCAGCCGCGTCTTCACCTTCGCCCATGACGAGCCGCACGACACCGGCTACGGCTTCTTCGCCGACCAGTTCAACGCCAAGCTGAAGGAGCTGAGCGGCGGCAAATTCTCGATCCACGAATTCCCCGGCGCGCAGCTCGGCCAGGAGCCGGAGCTGGCGCAGAAAGTGCGCAGCGGCGACATCGATTTCGTCATCAACTCGACGGCAAACACCGCGACGGTGGTGCCGCAGGCGGGCGTCTTTTCGCTGCACTTCATCTTCCGCGACGAGCCGCACCTGACGAAAGCGATGCTCGATCCGGCGGTGAACGCGCTGTTCATCGAGATGATCGCGAACAACACGACAGGGGCGAAATCGCTTGGTCTCGGCACGCTGGGCCTGCGCAAGTGCTACGCGAAGTTCGAGGTGAAGTCAGTTGCCGATCTCAAAGGGCGAAAAGTGCGGGTGCAGGCGACCAAGACCGAGGATCGCTTCTTCGGCGCCTATGGCGCGGTGCCGGTGCACATGCCGATCGGGCAGGTGTACACCTCGCTCGAGACCGGGCTGGTGGATATCGCCGAGAACGGCGCCGACATCTACCGCGCGCAGAAGCACTACGAGGTCGCACCCATCCTGTCGTCCACCAACCACGAGGCCAACAACAACCATCTCTGGGTCAGCGACAAGGCGTGGAAGTCCCTCACGCCCGAGCAGCAGGGCTGGGTCAAGGCAACGTTCAGCTACGCCCGCGGCCTGGCGGTGCCGCGATCGCTGGAATATGACCACGCTGCGTCGGCTTCGCTGAAGAAGATGGGGGTGGAGATCTTCACCACGGTCGATCGGCAGAGCTTCATCACGATCGCGACCCCGATCCAGGACGAGCAGGCGCAGTCGCTGGGTCCGTATGCGGTGAAGCTGCTGGCGCTGACCCGCAAGGTGACGTCCTGAGCCGAGGCCGGATGCGCTACGCGGAGCTGTCCGTCGCGGTCCTGTCGAGGAAGCGCCCGCAGCTCAAGTGGCGGGCGCTCGATCCGCTCGAGTTCGCGCTGATCGTCCTGTGCGCCCTGCTGCTGCTGGGCTTCTTGGTCAGCGAATTGGGGGACGTCGTGTTCCGCATCCTGCGCCGGCCGTGGCTGACGGCGCAGGAGTTCTCATTGGGCTTCTTCGTCTGGGGCGTGTTCATGGGCGGCGCCGTCGGCGTGCGGCGCAACGACCATTTCCGGCTGGCCGCGAGTGCCGAGCTGTTCGCGGGTGGCGTGCGCGCGGCGATCGAGACGTTCCAGCAGCTTGTGATGCTGGGCGTTGCCTGCGCCATGATGTGGTTCGGCTATCTCAATTTCCTCACCGGGTTCGGCAGCTTCATGATGCCCTCGCTCACGCCCGTCGCAGTGCTGTATGCGGCGATCCCCGTCGCGGGCGCGCTGATCGCGCTGTTTTCGATCGAGAAGCTGGTCTGCGGCTGGCGGCGCGGCTTCGCCGATGCCGCGGTTGCGTCGGGCACGGAATTGTCGGAGTTGCTTGGCGCCGCGTCCGGCGAGGGGCAGCCGTGACCGGCCACGAGACCGCGATCGTGGTGATGTGCGCGCTGTTCCTGAGCCTCGGCTACGCCGGGCTGCCGGTCGCGTTCGCCCTGATCGCTGCGGTGGTGGTCGTGGCAGCGATCTTCACTGATCTCACCATCGGCTCGCTGATGGGGCAGCTTTTCAACGGCATCAACGAGCTCGCTTTGCTGGCGATTCCTTTCTTCCTCCTGGTCGGCGAGCTGATGACCTCGGCGCGGATCACGCCGCGGCTGATCGCGCTGGCGCAGGCGATGGTGGGCCACCTGCGCAGTGGACTGGCGCACGTGGTCGCGGTCTCGTGCATGGTGTTCGGCGGCATCTCCGGCTCGTCCACCGCGGATACGGTCGCGATCGGCACCGTGCTGCTGCCGGCACTTCGCGACGAGGGCTACGCGCCGGCGTTTTCGGCGGCGCTGATCGCGGCCGGCGCGTCGATCGCCTCGATGGTGCCGCCGTCGATCATGGCGATCGTCTATGGCGCGGTCGGCGACGCGTCGGTGGGCGGGCTGTTCCTGGGCGGTGCCGTGCCGGGGCTGATGGTCTGCATCGGGCTGATGATCTACAGCTATTTCTTCGGTGCGCCCGGGCGGCCCAAGCGGCGCGCGACCTTCTTCGAGTTCGGCCGCGCGCTCAGTGGTGCCTTGCTGCCGCTGATGATCCCGGTAATCATCATCGGCAGCATCCTGGGCGGCGTGATCACGCCCGCCGAGGCAGGCATGGCGGCCGTGGTCTATGCGCTGCTGGTGCTGCTGCCGGCGTTCAACCGCGGCCACTTCCGACGGTTGCCGAAGGATTTCGCGATGGCGGCGGTGCTGTACGCCATCCCGCTGACGGCGGTTGCGGGCGCCTCGGCGTTCGGCTGGATGCTGGCGTATCTGGGCGGCGCCGACATCATCATGGGCTGGGTGCGCGCGCTCGGCACCACGGACGCACGCGCCATTCTGTTCTTCGTCGCGGTGCTGTTCCTGATCGTGGGCGACTTCCTCGACGGGCTGCCGGCGATCATCATCCTGATGCCGGTGATCCTGTCCTTGGAGCATCTCGGCCACATCAACGCGGTTCACATGGGCGTGGTGGTGATCGTGACACTGGCGTTCGGGCTGATCACGCCACCCTGCGGGATTATTTTACTCCTGTCGTCGTCGCTTGCTGGGGTGCCGTTTTCACGGGCGCTCAGGGAATCAATGCCGATCTATGTCGTGTTCGTGGTGGTGATCTCGGTGATCATCCTGGCGCCTGACGTGGTGCTGTTCCTGCCGCGCCATTTTCTGCCCCGCGCGGTCGGGTGCTTTCCCCGCCCGCACGGCGGCGGATACATCTGCCCGTGAAGCGCCCGGTCTGAAACGCCGCTCAGCCGGCGAGAGCTGCGTCCGGCACGATCGTTGCCTTGACGCAACGCATCGCGCGCGCGTCGTCGATCGCCTGCGCGATCCCTGCCTCGGAGAACGGAAACCGCGTCTGCATCTCGCGGAACGGATAGCGGTCGCGGTCGCGGTTCAGCATGACGATGCCGGTCCAGATATCGTCGGCGGTGAAGGCCCAGCTTGCGACGATGGTGATGTCCTTGGTGCAGATGCGATGCCAACTGGTCTCGATCGGGCCGGCATCGGTGAACTGGCCCATCTCGACATAGGTGCCGCCGTCGCGCAGCATCTCGATCCCCTCGGGCCCGGCCGAGGGGTGGCCACTGCAATCCATCACCAGATCGGCGCCGTAGCCGCCGATGATCGCACGCACCGCGTCGATACGCGGCGCACCCGGTGGAAGCGCGGAGATGTCGACGGTCGCCTCGGCGCCGAAGCGGCGGCAGAGGGCAAGCCGCGGCTGCTCCGGCGCGCCGGCCACGATGACGCGCGCGGCCCCCATCTCCAGCGCCGCGACCACCGCGAGCAGGCCGATCGGTCCCGATCCCTGGATCACCACGCTGGCACCGGGCGGAAACCCGCCCACCTCCTGCGCCCTCTTCAGCGCGCGTACGCAGGAGGTGAAGGGTTCGGCGAGCGTGCCCAGCCAGAGCGGCATCGTGTCGGGCAGGCGATAGATCTTGGTGCCGGGCAACATGTTGAGATCGACGTATTCCATCTCCGCCCAGCCGCCCCACAGATGCGGCGGCTTTTCGAAGCCGAGATAGCGGCCGTAATAGACCGGGGTAAGGCACTTGTTGGCGTGCTTCGGATAGTGCCGGCACCAGTCGCACTGCCCGCACGGCATCAGCGGCGGGATCATCACCTTTGCCCCGACCGCGAGCGGGTTGCCCATCCAGTCATGGGTCAGCTCGGGCCCGATCTCCTCGATCACGCCGGCGACCTCGTGGCCGAGGGTGAACGGCCAGGGCAGCGGTTTCGGCCAGTGGCCGGCGAGGATGTGCAGGTCGGTGCCGCACACGCCGCAGGCGGCGACGCGGAACAGGGCCGCGTTTTCGGGTACCGGCGGGCGCGGCACGGTGCGGATCACCGGCCCCGCACCCGGCCCGGCGAACGTCGCGACGCGGATCGTGGCGAGATTCACGGGCCGCATCCTCCGGCACTAGGCCGTGCTAGGCAAGCTGGTGCCTACCGGGATGCGATCGGCACGGGCGAGCCGCAGCTCGCGGTGGCGCTGCAAATCACCGTGACCGTCGCCGTCCGCCCCGCCACCAGTGCGATCCCCGCGGGGGTGCTGTCGAGGGCGATGCGCACCGGCACGCGCTGGGCGAGCCGCACCCAGGTGAAAGTGGGATTGACGTTCAGCAGGAGATTGCCGCTGGACGTGGTCTGCGAGCTGGCGATTCCGGCCGCGATCCCCTCGACATGTCCAAAGATCGTGCCGCTCTGGCCCATCAGATGGATGGTGACACGATCGCCGACCTCGATCCGCGGCAGCTTGGTCTCTTGGAAGTAGCCCACGACGTAAAAGGAATCGGTATCCACCAGCGCCGTTACCGCTACGCCGGCGGAGACATAGTCGCCCGGCCGGACATGAAAGTTGGTGAGAACCCCATTGACCGGCGCCCGAACCAGCGAACGCTCGAGGTTGAGGTCGGCCGTGTTCCGGCTCGCGACTGCCGCCTGGTAGTTGGCATCCGCGGTTTGGGAGGCTGTAGTGGCCCGCTGCTGCTGCTGGCGCGAGACCGAGAGGCTGTTCAGCGCGAGCGCGCGTCTCATGTCGCGCGTCGCCTGCTCGGACGTGGCCTTGCTGCCGGCCAGGCTTGCCTGCGCCGCGGCAAGCGCCAGGATGAAGCGCCGCTGGTCGATCTGGAACAGGGCGTCGCCCTTGCGGACGTGTTGTGTGTCACGCACATAAATCTGCGAGACCAGCCCGGAGACGTCCGGCGCCACTTTCACTACGTCGGCGTCGAGCGCAGCGTCGTCGGTCCACGGCTCGTCGATGTAGTAAACCCAGATTCGCCAAGCGGTCAGCGCAGCGACCACGAGAACCAGCAGCGTCACCGCCACCCGGCCGAAAGTGAGCAGTGAGCGGCCGATAGTCATGCGCCAAACGCGCCCCTCACCGCCGCGAACGCCAGCAGCGCGCTACCCAGAACGAGAGTGTAGAGCGCCACGTCGAACAACGGGCGATGCCACACCAAGCGATAGAAGCCGATTCGGATCAGCACGCGGCTGAGCAGCCAGGTCAGCAGCCAGGCGCTGACAAGGCAGACCAACAGGGGCGGTATGTAAACGCCGAAGGCGTCGAACTCACGTTGCATGGCCTCGGTCCTCCGCTGCGGTCCCGGCGACCGGCGGTGCGTCCGGAAACAATGCCCGTCGCACGCCGGCGAGCGCCATCACGGCGTCGCGCTTAGCCACCGATGGCGGGATGCCGACCAGCACGCGCAGCGACGCGTCGATCCGGCCCAGCAGAGCCGTATCGGCCTGCGTCGGAGGCGGGCGGCTGAAATGCGCGGCCAGCGTCGCGAGCGCCCGGCCGAGCGCGGCGTCGGCAGCAGTTCCAAGATCGCGGCGGTTTGCCCAGAGCCGCAACATGTACATCCCGACCCGCGTGTCCGCGAACGGATCGCCTGCGGGCACGCCGCCGGGCGCGATCTTGCCCTCCATCCGCGGCGCCAGTTGCATGGTTCGGTCCAGCGCGCGCACGCCATAGACCTCTGTGTCCGGCAGCCAGCGTCCCGATGCGATGGCACCGAGGTCGGCCCGGCTGGCGCGCAGTAGGCGGCGGGCGTTGAATTCGGATCCTGGGCCTCCGATGACCGTCGCGGTCACCAATGCGGCAATCAGGCCCCCCACGATGCCCAGGGTGGCGTTGAGGGATATGATAAAATTGGAGGTGTACACATCTTGCAGGCTAAGAAAGGCGATGGTCATCGCCGCCAATATCATCGCCGGCAGCGCCGTGGCGGGGATCGGCAGGAAGGCTCCGAGGGGCAGGAGTAGCAACCCCAGCGCGAACATCAGCGGGACGAAGCCGTTCACTGCCGGCAGCACGCCAAACAGATAGATGAACTCCAGGCAGGATGCGCCGATGATGACGCCCAGATAAAGGCGAAGCCCGGCGACGGGGTCGGCCTGGATCGACATCAGGCCGTAGCCGATCATGGTGAACTCTGCGGCAAGCAGGCCTTCGGACCAGGCCGTCGCCGTCCAGAGCCCTCCCACTGCAAGCAGAGCGATCGCAACCGGGAACACGGCGAACAGCGGGACGAGCTTGTCGTTGTACGGCACCAGCAGCACCTCACGCCTGGCAGCGCGCACGAGGCGAGCAGACGGCAGCTCGCCCGTCTCCACCGCGCGGTGTAGCTCCTTGCAGTCTTCCCAGGTGCTCATCAGCAGGGCCAGCACGCGTCTGAGGCTGGTGAGCAGGATCGAATGCCACTCCCCGAGCGCATGATCGGACGGCGCGATCGAGGCGACCGCCGCCCTGACGCGCTCCGTTTCTTCGCTCGCGACATTCGAAGCCCGGCCAACCCATTCCTGTACCGTATTCAGCACGTCCCGCACTTCCGTCGGCTCACCGCCGCCGCCTTGGCGGAAGGCCGACACCAGCTCGCGCGCCGAGGAGAGCAGCGGAAGCAGCGTGAGCATCCGCTTGTGCAGCAGTCGCACGATGCGCGGCGGCGGCGGCCGTGCGGCGGTGTCGTAGTGGACCTGGGTGGAGAGCGCGATCATCTGCGCAGCGGCGGCCGCGAACGTGCTGAATCCGGGTTCCTCGACCGCTGCCGAGACCGGCCGGCCCAGAACATCGCGGATCCGGTGCTCGGCCTCCTCCAGCCAGGAGCGAGTCTGCGCGTTCAGCGTCGGACCCGCCGAATGCGGAAAGATGACAGCGTCCACCAAGGTCGCGCAGAAAACGCCGATCGAGATCTCTTCGGTACGGGCAACCGCCGTCGGGAAAACGGCGAGCGGTGCTGTCACACTCGGGAAGCCGATGACGGCGATGGTGATACCGCCTATCAGGAAGGCATATCGCCGCGGCGTGCGGTCAAATGCCGCGAGATAGATCATGCCGAGTTCGGCGAACGCGACGGCGACAAACAGCGCCAGCGGAACATTAGCGAACAGGCCGACGATGCCGAGCGTCATGGCCGCCGCGGCAACCGTGCCGCCGAGACGATAAAAGCCCTTCGAGCGTACCGCGCCCGAGAGCGGCTGCATCAGCAAGTAGACCGTCATGAGGGCCCAATAGGGGCGGTCCAGATTCAGGTATAGGGCGATCCACAAGGCAAGCGTGCCCGCCGCGAAGGCCTTGATCGAGAAGCCGAACTCCGAAAGGCCAGGCAGTGTCATCTCCGGGCGGTCCGGTTGGGCGGCAGAGACAGGCGGCCACCTATTATCGCCAAGGGCTCCGAAGAGGCGCCATACTGCCCGGAACGAGTGGGAGAGACAAGCATGGCAGGCAAGGTGATCGTCACTATCGCACCCACGGGCGGGTTCGCGACCAAGGCGGACAACCCGAACCTGCCGACGCAGCCCGACGAGATCGCGGACTCCGTCTGGCGGTCGTGGAAGGAAGGGGCCGCGATCGCGGCGCTGCACGCGCGCCGGCCGGACGACGACGCGGCGACCTGCAACGCCGAGATCTACCGCGCCATCAACACCCGCATCCGCGCGCGCTGCGACATCGTCATCAACAACTCAACCGGCGGCGGCTCGAACGGCGACATGCTGATCGCCCGCCCCGACGGGCTGTTCGAGCTGAATTTCGAGGAACGGCTGAAGGGACTGGACGCCGGCGCCGAGATGGCAACCTTCGATGGCATGACGATGACCGCGCTGCACGGCGGACGCGAGGTGATCGTGCTGACCACGCCCACCCGGTGCGAGGCGCTGGCGAGGCGGTTCCAGGAACGTGGCATCAAGCCGGAATGGGAGGTGTTCAACCCCGCCCACATCCTGCAGGACGTCGCGCGGCTGATCGAGAAGGGGTACGACCGGCCGCCCTATTTCATCAACATGGTCCTCGGGGTGGAGCGCGGCTTCCAGGGCGCGATGCCATACAGCGTCGAGAATTTGGCCGCGATGGTGCGCGCGTTGCCGCCGCAATCGGTGTTCTGCGTCTCGGCGGTGGGTGCCGCGCAATTGCCGGCGACGACGCAGGCGCTGCTGCTGGGCGGGCACGTGCGCGTGGGACTGGAGGACAATCTGTTCTACCGCCGCGGCGAGCCGGCGACGAACGAACAACTGGTCGCGCGCACGGTGCGGATCATGGCGGAGCTGGGGCTGGAGCCGGCTTCGCCGGAAGAGACGCGGGAGATGCTGAGCTTGTACGCTATTGCACGCCCCATTCGTTGATACCGCCCACGATGCAGTCGTAACGATGCGCCTGCATCTCGCTGAGGATGACTTCCCATTGCGTGTTCACGAATACGGGTTCCAGCACGAGTCGGCGGGCGATGTCGTTCATGAGATCGACCTCGAACCCCATTTTTGCCCTGCGATACGAAATCAAATGGCGGGTTCACAAAATAGGTGCCGCTGCGCAGAACCCTCGCGCGCAAGGTGTGCGTTGTCTCTCGTGGCATCGCAACGGCGTGGCGGCGGACGACGACACTCGGCACCCTCGCGGCCGCCGCCCCGCCCGCCCCGCGGCAAAGCCGGCGACGCGAGATCAGCATATCGACCGGCTCACAATGCGCGGGCCGCCGGTCAGCGGCCGGTGAGGATGCGCTCCACGAGCTGGCGGACCGTCGGGATGAAGCCGTTCGAGTAGAACGGGTCGCGCGCGAAGCGAAAGCCATTGTGGCCGCTGAACATCAGGTTGCGCTCGATCTGCTCCTCGCCGGTGTCGTGGCGGATCGATTGGAGCGTCTTCTGGATGCAGAAGCTGCGCGGATCGGCCTTCTTGCCGGTCGTGTGGTCGGGTCCGACCTGGCTCCAGTTCGAGAACCGGCAATGCGAGAGGCAGCCCATGCAGGCGACCTGGTCGGCCGCGATCTCGCGTGCATCTTCGGGCGTCACGAACACCAGCGTCGCATCCGGCGTGCGCAGCGCCTCGGTATAGCCCTCGCGCTCCCAGGCGGTCGCGTGGGCGTGGTCGGCGGGCGTCAGATAGACCAGGCGCTTGCGCGGCCCCACGCCGAACTCGGCGGTGTGCTCGCCCACGCGTTCGGTGCTGTAGGCGACCTGCCGCTCGCTGCGCGCGCGCAATTCCTGGAGGAAGTGGTTGTTGACCGCCGACGAGTAGAAGCCGGTGGGGCTGAAATTGTTGAGGAACACGTCGCCCTCGCTCAGCGTCAGCAGGCGCTGTTTCCAGGCATCCCCGATCGGGCTTTCGCGCGTCAGCAGCGGGCGGGTGCCGAATTGGAACGCGACCGGGCCGAGGTCGGGGTTGTCGATCCAGCCCTCCCACTCCTCGAGCCACCACACCCCGCCCGCCATGATGATCGGCGTCTTGGCCAGGCCGAACTCGGCCATCTGCTTGCGCAAGGCCAGCACCCGCGGGAACGGCGGCTCGGGATGGCTCGGGTCGTCGCTGTTGGAAATCCCGTTATGCCCGCCAGCGAGCCACGGGTCCTCATAGACGACGCCGCCTAGCAGCCCCGAGACCTTGTGATAGGCGCGGCGCCACAACGCGTTGAAGGCCCGCGCCGAGGACACGATCGGGTAGTAGTGGACGCCGAACCGTGCTGCGATCTCCGACAGTCGATACGGCATCCCGGCGCCGCAGGTCAGCCCGTGGATCAGCCCCTTCGCCCCTTCCAGCACGCCGGTCATCACCCGCTCGGCGCCCGCCATCTCCCAAAGAATGTTGGCGTGGATGCGCCCGCGCCCGCCGGCGATCTCGAAGGCCTGCCGCGCCTGCGTGATGCCGCCGCGGATCGCGTAGGCGATCAGTTCCTCGTGCCGCTCGCGGCGGGTGCGGCCGTGATAGATTTGCGGGATGACCTGACCGTTCTCGTCGTAGCTGTCGGCATTCACCGCGCTGAAGGTGCCGGCGCCCCCGGTCGAGGCCCAATGGCCGGACGAGACGCCGTTGGATACGGAGACGCCCTTGCCGCCCTCCACCAGCGGCAGGATATCGCATCCGCCCATGCTGATCGCATTGATCGCTCGCATCGCCGCCGTCCCTCAGCCGCTCGTCAATCGCCGATCGAGGCCGGCGCGGGGTGCGAGCGGCCCGCACCCCGCGCCCGCACTCATCCGGCTGCCGTCTCGGTCTCGGTGCGCTCGCCGTGACGCTCGCCCCGACGGTCGGCGCCACGGTCTGCTCCACGGTCGGCGCCGCGCTCGCGGTCCCGCCCGCCGCCTTTCGGGCCGACCTTCTCGGTGATGTCCTCGCCGGTCGCCTGATCGACGACCCGCATCGACAGTCGCACCTTGCCGCGCTCGTCGAGCCCGAGCACCTTCACCCGCACCGGATCGCCGACATTGACAACGTCGGTGGTCTTGTTGACGCGCCCGGCGGCGAGCTCGCTGATATGCACCAGCCCGTCGCGCGAGCCGAGGAAGTTCACGAACGCGCCGAAATCGGCGGTCTTGACCACCTTGCCGCTGTAGATCACGCCGATCTCCGGCTCGGCGACGATGCCGCGGATCCAGTCGATCGCCGCCTGCGCCTGGGTGATGTCGGTCGCCGCGATCTTGATCGTGCCGTCATCCTCGATGTCGATCTTAGTGCCGGTCTGCTCGGTGATCTCGCGGATCACCTTGCCGCCGGTGCCGATCACTTCGCGGATTTTCTCCTTGGGCACGTTGATGGTCGTGATCCGCGGCGCGGTCGCTGCCACGTCGTTGCGGGCGCCGGTGATGGCCTTCGCCATCTCGCCCAATATGTGCAGCCGCCCCTCGCGCGCCTGGTCCAGTGCCACCCGCATGATCTCGGGCGTGATGGACGTGATCTTGATGTCCATCTGCAGGCTGGTCACGCCCTGCTCGGTGCCGGCGACCTTGAAGTCCATGTCGCCGAGATGGTCCTCGTCGCCGAGAATATCCGACAGCACCGCGAAGCCGCGGTCCTCCTTGATCAGCCCCATCGCGATGCCGGCGACCGGGCGGGCCAACGGCACACCCGCGTCCATCAGCGCGAGTGAGCTGCCGCAGACCGTCGCCATCGAGGAGCTGCCGTTGCTTTCGGTGATCTCCGAGACGACGCGCAGCGTATAGGGGAACTTCTCCTTTTCGGGCAGCAGCGGACGGACGGCGCGCCAGGCGAGCTTACCGTGGCCGATCTCGCGCCGGCCGGGGCTGCCCATGCGTTTCGCCTCGCCCACCGCATAGGGCGGGAAGTTGTAATGCAGCATGAAACGTTCGCGGTACTCGCCCGCGAGCGCGTCGATGATCTGCTCGTCCTGCCCGGTGCCCAGCGTCGTCACGCACAGCGCCTGCGTCTCGCCGCGGGTGAACAGCGCGCTGCCGTGCGCGCGCGGCAGCACACCGACCTCGGCGACGATCGGGCGGACGGTGCGGGTGTCGCGGCCGTCGATGCGCAGGCCGGTGTCGAGGATGGCGCCGCGCACGATTTCGGCCTCCAACGCCTCGAACGCAGCGTCGGCGCCGGCGGTGTCGATCCCCTCGCCCGCCAGCGTCTCGGTCGCTTGGGCGCGGGCGGCGGCGACGGCGTCGCGGCGCGCCTGCTTCTCGCGGATCTGGTAGGCGGCGGCGATCGGGCCACGGGCCAGCGCATCGATGCGCGCGGCCAGCACGCGCTCGGCTTCCGGCGGCTCGAGCAGCGTCCACGGCTCCTTGGCCGCGTGTTCGGCCAGTTCGATGATCGCCTGGATCACCGGCTGGAAGGATCGATGACCGAACGTCACCGCGTCCAGCATCACCGTCTCGGGCAGCTCGCGCGCCTCGCTCTCGACCATCAGCACCCCCTCAGCGGTGCCGGCGACGACGAGATCGAGCTCGGATTTCTCCTGCTGCTCGGCGGTCGGATTGAGCACGAACTGGCCGTCGATGCGGCCGACGCGGGCGGCGCCCACCGGGCCGAAGAACGGGATGCCCGAGAGCGTGAGCGCCGCCGAGCTGCCGACCAGCGCCACGACGTCTGGATCGTTCTCCAGATCGTGGCTCAGCACGGTCGCCACGATCTGCACCTCGTTGCGGAAGCCCGCGGGGAACAGCGGCCGGACCGGGCGGTCGATCAGGCGGCTGACCAGCGTCTCCTTCTCCGAGGGCCGGCCCTCGCGCTTGAAGAAGCCACCCGGGATCTTGCCCGCAGCGAAGGTCTTTTCCTGATAGTTGACGGTCAGCGGAAAGAAATCCTGCCCCGGCCGCGACGCGCGGACGCCGACCGCCGTGCAAAGCACGATCGTGTCGCCATAGGTCGCGAGCACCGCGCCGTCCGCCTGACGGGCGATCTTGCCGGTCTCCAGCACGAGCTTGCGTCCGCCCCAGTCGATTTCTTTGCGGAAGTAGTTAAACATGCGCATCAATCCTTCGCGATGCGCGAACGGGGCAGACGCCGCCCGGTGCGATCCGAGGCTTGGCTTCTCCCTCGCGGGCCACGGCGTCTCGGGCCGCATGGGCCGGGCCGCACCCAGGGTGCAGCCGGAACCATGTCGCCGGAGGCGCCGTCGCGGATCCCGCTGGGTGGACCAGGGTTGCCGGATCGGCCGTCCGCACGTCCGCCGCGGTCGCGGCGTTGCCGGGCACACTCGCCCCGGCGGCGATGGCCGGCGTCCCCATGACGCCGGCGGCTCGTTCGCGCTGATATAGTCGCGAGCGGTCCCGTTTCACATCCTTCGGCGAGCCAGGCGTTCAGCGGCGCAGGCCGAGCCGCCCGATCAGTGCCCCGTAGCGCGGGGCGTCCTTGTGCTTGAGGTAGTCGAGCAGCCGGCGGCGGCGGCCGACCATCATCAACAGGCCGCGGCGGCTATGGAAGTCCTTGGCGTGGGTCTTGAGATGCTCGGTCAGGCTGGCGATCCGCTCGGAGAGCAGCGCTACCTGAACCTCGGGACTGCCGGTGTCGCCGGCCGAGGTTGCATAGTTCTGGATCAGCGCCGCACGGCGCTCGACGTTCATCGACATCGGGGGTCTCCCTCGGCGTTCACAACAGGCGTTCGGGCCTGAGCAGCCCGTCTTGCAGCCGGCACAGCCCGACCACGCGCTCCCCCGCCATCGCGCGCACCGCTCCGCCATCGGGATCGGCCGCCTTAGGAATGCGCCCCATCAGCGCCACCAGGCCGATCGCCTGGCCGTGCCGCAGGGCGCCGACCTCAGCCGCCGTGAGGGCCAGCGCCGGGATGTCGGCCAGCGCGGTCGCCACGGGAAGCAGGAGGTCCGGGGAAGCCGGCGGGGTATCCTCCCCCCGCGCGCATTTGTCCAGCCCAATCGCCTGCGCCTCGGTGAACGGGCCGACCCGCAGCCGGCGCAAGGCCCCGATATGGCCGAGGCTGCCGCAGGCGCGGGCGAGGTCGCGGGCGAGGCTTCGCATATAGACGCCCTTGCCGGATTCCACCTCGAATTCGGCGGTATCGGCGTCGGCGCGCGCGACCAGTTCGAACCGGTCGATCCGCGCCGGGCGCGGCTCCAGCGTCGCGGTCCGGCCCTCGCGGGCGAGGTCATAGGCGCGCTCGCCCGCGACCTTGACCGCCGAGAAGGCGGGTGGGGTCTGCATGATCGCGCCCAGGAAGGCCGGCAGCGCCGCCCGCAGCGCCGCATCCGAGGGCCGCGCGTCGGTGGTCTCGGTGACCTGCCCATCGGCGTCGTCGGTGTCGCGTGCCTCGCCGAAGCGGAGCGTGAAGCGGTAGAGCTTGGTGCCGTCCATCACGTAGGGCACGGTCTTGGTGGCGGCGCCGAAGGCGATCGGCAGCACCCCGGTCGCCAGCGGGTCGAGCGTGCCGCCGTGGCCGGCCTTCTGCGCGTCGAAGCCGCGGCGGACGCGGTTGACCACGTCGGTGCTGGTGAGGCCCGCGGGCTTGTCGATGACCAGCCACCCATCGAGCGGGCGGCCGCGGCGGCGGCGCATCGCGGGATGACCCTCAGTCGATCAGGGCGACGCGCTCCGCGGTAGCGGCGCGGCGGAGTGCGAGGTCGAAGGTGGCGAGCGGGAGCGAGCGCGTCAGAGCAAGCGCGAGATAGGACGCATCATACGCGGAGAGCGAGCGCTTGCGGGCGAGCAGGAGACAGTGCCGGAGTGACGCCTCGTCCGATCGCGTCTCGATCTCCATCGACGCGGCGAGATTGGCCAAGTCCGAAACCAGCGCATCCACTCTTTCAGCAGCGATTCGTCGACGCCTGCCGGCCATCAGCAACACGTTCAGCACTTCGGCCGGCCAGATCGACGGCGCGCCCGTGCCTTCGACCAGGGCCCGTTGGACGATCGCGGTCGCTCTTGGGCTGTCGGCTTCGTCCCCGAACAGCCAGGCGATTGCAACCGACGCATCGATGACGAATAGCGCCACGCGCTAGCGCCGGCCCTCGTTGATGAGCGCGCGTATCTCGCTTTGCGAAAACGGTCTTATCCCCTGGCGGATCATCTCCAGCCGGTTCTCCCGCACCCGAGCGAGCAGTTCTTCGGCCTCCTCGGGCGTCAGTGTCCGCATTTCACGTGAAGCCGCGACCGCACTCAGGCGCACGACCGGCTTGCCCCGATCGGTCACCAGCACATCCTGGCCCTGCGCCGCTTCATCGAGTAGTTCTGCGATCTGCGCCACCGCTTCCTCGCGGCTGACCTGCTTCATCGCCCGCTCTCCAGATCTCGCGCCACCTCCGGCGCGCGCAGCAGCGCGTCGATCCGCGTCGCGGTCTCGAGCGTGGTGTCGGCCGCGAAGTGCAGCTCCGGTGCCAAGCGCAGCCGCAGTGCGCGCGCCACCTCGCCACGCAGAAATGCCGCCGCGCGGCCGAGGGCCGGGAACAGCGCCGCGACGTCCGACCGCCCGAGCCGGGCCACGAACACCGTCGCGTGCCGCAAGTCCGGGCTGATCCGTACCTCGGTCACCGTGATCCGCGCGTCGACAAGCTCGGGATCGCGGAACGCGCCGCGCCCGAACAGCTCGGCCAGCACGCGCCGCATCTCCTCCGCGACTCGCAACTGCCGCGGCGTGCGCGCTCCCGGCCCCGACCCTGCACGCGGCGCCGTCACGCCGGCACCAGCTCGGTCTCGTAGCACTCGACGATGTCGCCCTCGCGCAGATCGTGGAAGTTCGCGAACGAGAGGCCGCACTCGTAGCCGCGCGCTACCTCGCGCACGTCGTCCTTGAAGCGCTTGAGCTGCGACAGTTCGCCCTGGTGGATCACCACGCCCTCGCGCAGCAGCCGCACGCCCGCACCGCGCCGCACCACGCCTTCAGTCACCATGCATCCGGCAACCTTGCCGACCTTGGTGATGTCGAACACCCGGCGGATTTCGGCATAGCCAAGGAACTTCTCGCGCTGCTTGGGCGCGGTTTTGCCGCGCACCATCGTCTCGATGTCGTCGGCGACCTCGTAGATGATCGAGTAGTAGCGGATCTCCACATGCTCGCGTGTCGCCAGCTCGCGCGCCTGCGCGGTCGCGCGCACGTTGAATGCGACGATCACCGCCTCCGATGCGCGGGCAAGCTGCACGTCGCTCTCGGTGATCTGTCCGACGGACGCGAGCAGCACCCGCACCTTCACCTCGTCCGACGCCTGCTTCAACACCGTCGCCTGGATTGCCTCGGCGCTGCCCTGCACGTCGGCCTTGACGACGACCGCGACCTCCTTCTGCTCGCCGGCGACGATGCGGGCGAGCATCTGGTCGAGCGTGCCGCGACCGGCGGCCACGCCGGCGGCGGTCTTGTCGCGTTGCCGGCGTTGGCGGAACTCGCTCACCTCGCGCGCGCGGGCCTCGTTCTCGACCACGGTGAACGGCTCGCCCGCGCCCGGCACCGCGCCGAGGCCGAGCACCTCCACCGGCGCCGCCGGCCCGGCATCGCGGATCGCGCGCCCGCGATCGTCGAGCATCGCGCGCACCCGGCCCCATTCGGCGCCGGCGACCACGATGTCGCCTTGCTGCAGCGTGCCCTTCTGCACCAGCACCGTCGCGACCGGGCCGCGTCCGCGATCCAGCCGGCTCTCGATCACCGCGCCCTCGGCGCTGCGCTCGGGATTGGCGCGCAGATCAAGCAGCTCGGCCTGCAGCAGGATCGCCTCTTCGAGCTTGTCTAGGCCGGTGCGCGCGGTCGCCGAGACTTCCACGTCCTGCGTCTCGCCGCCCATCTCCTCGACCACGACCTCGTGGCTCAATAGTTCGGTGCGAACCCGCTGCGGGCTGGCGTCCGGCTTGTCCATCTTGTTGATCGCGACCACGATCGGCGCGCCGGCGGCGCGGGCGTGGCGGATCGCCTCGATCGTCTGCGGCATCACTCCGTCATCGGCCGCCACCACCAGCACTACGATGTCGGTGACGGCGGCGCCGCGTGCTCGCATCGCGGTGAACGCCTCATGGCCCGGCGTGTCGATGAAGGTGATGCGCTGGCCGGAGGCAAGCGTCACCTGATAGGCGCCGATGTGCTGAGTGATCCCGCCCGCCTCGCCGGCGGCGACGCCTGTCTCGCGCAATGCATCGAGCAGACTCGTCTTACCGTGATCGACATGGCCCATCACGGTGACGACCGGCGGCCGCGGTTGCAGCTCGGCGGCCGTATCAATCGCGCCCTCCAGCCCCTGCTCAACATCGGCTTCCGAAACCCGCTTGGCGCGATGCCCGAACTCCTGCACCACCAACTCGGCGGTGTCGGCATCCAGGCTCTGCGTGATCGTCGCCATGACGCCGAGCTTCATCAGCGCCTTGACCACATCGGAGGCGCGCGTCGCCATGCGGCCGGCCAGCTCCTGCACCGTGATCGTCTCGGGCAGCACGACCTCACGCACCACCCGCACCTGGTCGGCGCGCAGCCGCTCCAGTTCCGCCTGGCGCCGTTCGCGCTCGCGCTGGCGGCGCACCGAGGCCAGGCTGCGGGTGCGATCGTCCTCGCCCTCGATCGCCGCCTGCACGTCGATGCGGCCGGCGCGGCGGCGGTCGTCCACGCCCTTCTTGGGCACGGCGACCTGCGGCCGTCGTGGCGGCAGCATGGTGCCCGGGCGCCGGATCGGGCGCGCCTCGTCGTCGTCCTCGCCGGGGCGGACCGGCTTGAGGCGCAGCGTCTCGGTCGGCGCCGCCGGGGTGGCGGCGGGACGCGCCGGGCGACGGGCTTCACCCGGCGCGCCGGCGGCCGCGGGGGTCGTCGTGGCGGCCGCATCGGCGGCCTCGCGGGCGGCGGCCTCGGCCGCGCGCAGCGCCTGCTCCTCGGCCTCCTGTCGTGCGGCTTCCTCGGCGGCGCGGCGCGCCTCCTCCTCGCGTCGGCGCGCTTCCTCGGCGGCGGAGAGGATCGAGATTTTCTCCTGCTCGCGCCGCTCGGCCTCACGCCGCGCCGACTCGCGCTGCTGTTCGACGAGTGCGCGCTGACGGGCGGCGAGTTCGGTCGCGGTCAGCGCGCGCCCGCCCGACCCGGTGCCGGGACGGCCCCCGGCGGGGGGTGCGGCGCGGCCGGGGGGCGGGGCGGCCCCGGGAGCGGCCGCGGGCGTGCCGGGCGTCGGCGTGGCGCGCTTCTTGCGCACTTCGACCTGCACCACCTTGGAGCGGCCGTGGCTGAAGCTCTGCCGCACCGACCCCGCGTCCACGGTCCGCCCGATCTCGAGGCGGCCCGTGGGCCGCAGCGAGAGGCGCCCCTTGCCGGTATCCTGGTCGTTGCTGCTGTCGCTCATGCACCCGTCCGTTCGTCAAACCCAACCGCGCCGGAAAGCCCGGCCAACCGCTCCGCCTCGTCCGCGATCACGCTCGCCAGCCGCCCCGGCGCCACCGCCACGTGAACCGCCCGCTCGCGGCCGAATACATCGCCCAGCGCAGCGGCCGAAAGAGGTGCCACTACCGGAACCGCCCGGCGGCCAAGCACCCGCGCCCGTTCGCCCGCACTTCCGTCCGCCGCCTGCACCAGCAAGCAGGCACGATCCTGCGCAAGCCACTCGCGGACCTTGTCGAACCCGCACACCGCCTGTCCGGCACGCCGCGCGAAGCCGAGGTGATCCGCGATCCGCCGGGCGAGGCCCGCGCGCAGTACCGATGCGAGATCGGCGGGCACCGCGACCGGGCCACGAGCGGCCTTGGCAAAGATCCCGCGGGCGCGGGCGCGTTCTAGCACATCCGCCCGGGCGCTCAACCACATTCCCCGCCCCGGCAGGCTGGCCGAAAGGTCGGGCACCAGCACCCGGCCGGGGCCGATCACGAAGCGGATCATGCGCTGCTTCGGTGCCCGTTCCCGGGTGACGATACAACGCCGCAGCGGGCCGGTCTCCGGTTCGTCCTCGGGGTCGTCCCCGGGGTCGTGCCCGGAATCGTGCTCCGTCGGGATCGCGGGCGCGTCAGTCGTGGCGCGCCTCCGCGTCCGGCATGGGCGCGGCCGCCTCGTCTTCGAACCAGTGCGCCCGCGCGGCCATGATCACCTGGTTCGCCGTCTCCTCATCGATCGCGTCCACACCCAGGATTTCGCGCAGCTCGTCGGAGGCAAGGTCGCCCAGATCGTCGAGCGTCTTGACCCCCTTCTCGCCCAGCGCCACCAGCATCGCCGGCGTCAGCGTCTCGATCGCGGCCAACTCGTCGGTGACGCCGAGCTCGCGGCGCCGCTCGCCCAGCGCCTCGTCGCGGCGGATCAGCCAGCCCTCGGCGCGGCGGATCAGCTCGGCGGCAACGTTCTCGTCGAAACCCTCGATCTCGGCCAGTTCCTCGGCGGGCGTGAACGCCAGCTCCTCGACCGAATTGAACCCTTCCGTCACCAGCAGCCCGGCGATCACGTCATCGACATCGAGCGCTTCGACGAACAGGCCGGTGCGACGGCGAAACTCCTCCTGCCGCCGCTCGCTCTCCTCGGCCTCGGTCAGGATGTCGATGTCCCAGCGGGTGAGCTGGCTCGCCAGCCGCACGTTCTGGCCGCGACGCCCGATCGCGAGCGAGAGCTGGTCGTCCGGCACCACCACCTCGACCCGCCCGGCCTCCTCGTCCATCACCACCTTGGTGACCTCGGCGGGGGCCAGCGCGTTGACCACGAAGGTCGCCGATTGCGGCGACCACGGGATGATGTCGATCTTCTCGCCCTGCAACTCCTGCACCACCGCCTGCACGCGCGAGCCGCGCATTCCCACGCACGCGCCCACCGGGTCGATCGAGCTGTCGCGCGAAATCACCGCCATCTTGGCGCGGCTGCCGGGATCGCGCGCCACCGCCTTGATCTCGATAATGCCGTCGTAGATTTCGGGAACTTCCTGCGCAAACAGCTTCGCCAGGAAGCCCGGATGCGTGCGAGAGAGGAAAATCTGCGGCCCGCGCGGTTCCTCGCGCACGTCGTAGATGTACGCCCGCACGCGGTCGCCGTTGCGAAAGCTCTCGCGCGGGATCAGCTCGTCGCGACGCAGCAACGCTTCGGCGCGGCCGAGATCGACCATCAGGTTGCCGTACTCGGTGCGCTTGACGATGCCGTTGACGATTTCGCCGACGCGGTCGCGGTACTCGTTGGTACTGCCGCTTGCGCTCGTATTCTCGCACGCGCTGCACCATCACCTGCTTGGCGGTTTGCGCGGCGATGCGGTTGAAGTCGATCGGCGGCAGCGGATCGACGATGAACTCGCCGATATTGATCTCGGGCTTGAACTTGCGCGCGATGTGGACCGGGATTTGCGTCTCCTCGTTCTCGACCGTCTCCACGGCCTCGGTCCAGCGCGACAGGCGCACGTCGCCGGTCTTGCGATCGATGGTGGCGCGGATGTCCTTCTCGTGGCCGTACTTGGCGCGGCCGGCCTTCTGGATCGCCTGCTCCATCGCCTCGAGCACCTCCTCGCGCTCGATCGACTTCTCCCGCGCGACGGCGTCGGCCACCAGCAGCAGTTCGGGTCGAGAGACGGCGGTATCCATGGCGTCCTCTTTTTTCTGGACAGGCATTCGGCGGGCATCAGTGGGTCTCCTGCGGAGCAGCGGCGGCGATCAGCGCGTCGGTGAGCACCAGCCGCGCGCGGCGGATGCCGGGCAACGGCAGTGCCGCCTCGGTGCCGTCGTCGAGGCGCAGCCGCGCGTGCTGCCCGTCTGCCCCGAGCACGGTGCCGGCGAAGCGGCGCCGGCCGTCGAGCGGGGCGGCGAGCTCGAACTCGGGCGAGGTGGCCGGCGAAGCGGTTCCAGTCCTTGGGCCGGGTTAGCGGCCGGTCGATACCCGGCGAGCTGACTTCAAGCGTCCAGGCGGCGGGCAACGGGTCCTCGACGTCGAGCACGGCGCCGAGGACGACGCTGAGCGTCTCGCAGTCGGCGATGCCGAACGGGGTGCCGTCGGCACGCTCGGCCATCACCTGCACGGTCGGCCGCTGGCGGCCGAGCACGGCGACGCGCACCAGCTCATAACCCATGCGGTCGAGCGTGGGCGCGATCACGCCGGCGATGCGGTCCTCCAGCGAAGCGGAGTCGGGTATGGCGCGATGCAAACAAAAAAGGCGGCCCGTGAAGGCCACCCCCCATCTTCGAGCGGTGCGTGATTGCGCCACAAATAGCGCGGGGGAGGGGGGTTCGCAAGGGTGTCGAGGCACAGAGGCGCCGCCGCGAGCGACTATCCGGCGGCGTTCTGCGGCAGTGAAATCCCCGCCAGCGCCTCCCAGAAGCGGATCACGAACGCATCGTCCCGCCCGCCATGCCCCCCCGCCGCCGCCGCCAGGAAGAGCTGGTGCGCCGCCGCCGCGAGCGGCAGCGGAAACGTCAGCGCTCGCGCCTGATCGAGCACGATGCCCAGGTCCTTGACGAAGATGTTCACCGCCGAATGCGGCGTGTCGTCGCCTACGAGAATGTGCGGCACCCGGTTCTGCCACATCCATGAACTTCCCGCCGAGGACGAGATCACCTCGAACAGCGTTTTCGGATCGGCCCCCGCCCTGATGCCGAGCGCCAGCGCCTCGGCCGCGACCGCGATATGCACCCCGGCCAGCAACTGATTGACCATCTTCACCGTGCTGCCCGTGCCCGCCGCATCGCCGAGCCGCCAGACCTGCCCCGAATAGGCAGAAAGCGCCGGCTCGGCCCGCGCGAACGCCGCCGGGCTGCCCGAGGCCATCACCGTCATCGTCCCGGCCCGCGCCGCGACCCGCCCGCCCGAGACCGGCGCATCGAGGAACAGGCGCCCGCCGGCCTCCACCCGCTCGGCCATCTGCCGCGCCGCGTCGGGTGCCATCGTGACACCGGAGATCACCACCGCGTGCGCCGCCAGACGATCGAGACATCCGGCCTCTCCAAACAGCACCGCCTCGGCCTGCGCCGCGTTCACCACGAACAGCACCGCTGCTTCCAGCCCGTCCGGCAATGCGTCGGCCGCGTCCACGCAGCGCCCGCCCGCCTGCTCCAGCGCGGCCCACACCTCCCGCCGTATCTCGACCCCCACCACCTCGTGACCCTTGGCGGCGAGGTTGAGCGCCGCACCCATCCCCATCGTACCCAGGCCGATGACCGCGAGCTTCATGGCGGAAAATCCTGTCGATCAGCGAATCGCGCGCAGAAGCTGGCCGCCTTGCAGCGCCGAGGCAACCTGCAAATGGTCACGGATCACCGGCGCGGTCTGGGCTGCGAAGGCGGTCACGTCCGGGTCGGTGCCCTGCGCCGCCTCGTTCTGATAGAGCGCCAGCGCGTCCTTGTGGGCGGCGACCTGGCGTTGCAGATAGGCGCGGTCGAACGCCGCACCCCGCAGCGCCCCAAGCCGCGCGATCGCATCCTGCCCGGCCGGCCCTACGCTGCTTGGCGGCTTGATCCCGTTGCGCTGCGCGAGATCCGCAAGCTGCCGGTCAACGTCGGTATAGCGATCGACCATTTCCTGTCCGAACTGACGTACCTGCGGGCGCGTGCCCTGCTGCACGGCAAGACGTCCTAACTGCACCTCGGCCAGTCCGGCCCGCATCGCCTGATCGAGGAAGTCGCTGTCCGCCGTGCTCAGATGCGAGGCCGGCCGCGGCGGCGCCGTGGTCGTCACGGGCGGCGGCGGGTTCGAACACGCGGCGAACGGCAGCAGCAGGCTCGCAGCAACTCCCAGCCGGACAACGGTTTGGCCGGCGACGGTGTGACGGGCGAGCAGGGGCATCGGCCTCTCCTTGTTCCTGTGGTCGGCGATAGAACGCGGCGGCGGCGGTTGGTTCGCGCTCAGCGGGCGAGGCGGAAGCGTTCGACCGCCGCGACCAGCGCGCGCCGGATGCCCGGCTCCAGCGCCGAATGCCCGGCATCCGGCACCAGCGTCAGCCGTGCCGAGGGCCACGCGGCGGTCAGTTCGAAGGCCGTGCGCGCCGGGCAGATCATGTCATAGCGGCCCTGCACGATCTCGCCGGGCATCCGCGCGATGCGCGCCATTCCGGCGAGCAGCCCGCCCGGTGGCAGGAACAGGCGGTTGGCGAAATAATGCGCCTCGATCCGCGCGAGCCCCAGGGCCGTGCGGTCCTGCGCGAAGCTCGCGACCGTGTCGGGGCTAGGCAGAAGCGTGCTGCACGAGCCTTCATAGACCGACCACGCCCGCGCCGCCGGCATGTGGACCGCCGGATCGGGATGGGTCAGCCGGCGCAGGTAGCCGCCGAGCACGTCGCGGCGCTCCGCCTCCGGCAGGAAGCCCACGAAGACGGCATGGGCGTCGGGGAACACCGCTGCCAGCCCGTGCAGAAACCAGTCCACCTCGTGCTTGCGGCCGAGAAACACGCCGCGCAGCACCAGGCCGATGACGTGCTGCGGATAGGCCTGCGCATAGGCGAGTGCCAGGGTCGAGCCCCAGGAACCGCCGAACAGCAGCCAGCGCCCGATCGCGAGATGCCGTCGCAGCCGCTCGATGTCCTCGACGAGGTCGGCGGTGGTGTTGTGCGCGAGGCTGCCCAGCGGGCGGGAGCGACCGGCGCCGCGCTGGTCGAAGATCGCGACCCGCCAGAAGCCGGGATCGAAGAACCGCCGATGCACCGCCCCGGCGCCGGCGCCCGGGCCACCGTGCAGGAACAGCGCCGGCGCGCCGCGCGGATTGCCGACCTGCTCCCAGTACATCACGTGGCCGTCGGTGAGCGGCAGGTAGCCGGTCTCGAACGGGCCGATCTCCGGAAACAGGTCGCCGCGGGGCATTGCGGGCGATTGTATGCCGGGATCGTCGGCTGAAAAGGGTCAGGTAATCGCGGTCAGCGTCCAGGGGCCGCACCCATCCGCGGGCGGCGTGCAAAACATCGGCGCGGCGTTCGGGGCGCGCACGTTCGGGAACAGCCCCATCGCCGCGCGCAGGCCGCGGAACACGGCGCCGTGGCTGATGACCAGCAGCGGCGGCGGCAGGTCGAGCGCCCGGTTCACCGCCGCCGTCGCGCGGCGGCGGAGTTCGGCAAAGCTCTCGGCGCCGGCGGGAGCCCACTTGCCGTCCACCCAGTCCTGGAACCAGCCGGCCATCGGCTTGCCTTCCTTCTCGCCATACGCGCATTCGACGAAAGCCGCGTCGATCTGCACCGGCAGGCCGAGCGCCTCGGAGACGAAGGCCGCAGTCGCCCGCGCGCGCCCGAGCGGCGAGCAGACAATATTCGCGATGCCGCGGTTGCGCAGCACTTGCGCGGCCGCCTTCGCCTGCGCGATGCCGCGTTCGTTCAGCGGCACCTCGACACGGCCCTGGCTCAGGTTCTGCGCGTTCCAGTCGGTCTCGCCGTGGCGGAGATACCAGAACGCGCAGGCCCGGAGCGGGATCGGCCCAGGGTCGCTCGGGCCGTCGCTCGGGCCGTCGCTCGGGCCGTCGCTCTGGTCGGTGCTCAGGCCGCCAGTCCTTCCTGCTTCATCGCGCGCTGCACGGCCGGCCGCGCCTGCATCCGCGCGTAGTGCGCAGCGCAATGGGGCGGCAGCGTCATATTCATGCGCCCCGCCGCCCAGGTACTCGACATAGAACAGGGCCGCATCGGCGATCGAGAACGGTCCGGCGATGTACTCGCGGCCGCCGAACCCCTTATCAAGCAGCGCTAGCCCCTTCTCGAAGATTTCCCGGCCGCGCGCCTTCACCTTGTCATGGTCCTTGGGGTCGGGGGAAAAGTTCTCCGGCCGGAACATGCGCGCGAAGCCCTGCATGTGCAGCGTCGCCACCGCATAGTCCATCGCCTCGAACGCGCGCGCCGCAGTCTCCGCGTCCTCGGGCAGCAGATGCTTCCCCGGATTGCTGTGCGCCAGATAATAGGCGATCGCGGGAAACTCCGTCAGCGCCGATCCGTCGTCACGGATCAGCGTCGGCACCTTGGATTTCGGGTTGATGCTGACGAATCCGGGCTGGTACTGCTCGCCCTCGCGCAGGTTGACGCGGATGCCCTCGAAGGGCTTGCCGATCTCCTCGAGCAGGACATGGATGCCGAGCGAGCAGGCGCCAGGTGCGTAATACAGTTTCATGACTTCGTTCCTTCCTGTGTCGGTATCATACCAGCAACCTTAGGTGATGACCGTATCAACCCGATAGGGGTCGGGAAGGGCGATCGCCCTCCCCGCCCTCCGAACCGTGCGTGCGATTTTCCCGCACACGGCTCTCCAGTTGCTGGTTTCCTCATCGTGAGTGCCTCGCGTTGCCGAAGGCCGCTTGTAGGGTGAACAGCCCTTGAGCCGCGAAGAAGGCATTGGTCCAGCGCCGGTGGTCGGCTTCGCTGCGCCCCATCGAGGGACGCTTCTCCTGCTTGCGCAGGATGGCGCGCAGCCGCCGTCGGATAAAGCCGTCGAGCTTGCGGAACAGGCGCGGCCTGGCATGCATGAAGTAGCCAAACCACCCGCGCAGCAGCGGATTGAGGTCAGCGATGATCCGCCCCAGGCTGTCACCTCGGCTGCGGATCGTCCTGGCTCTCACCCTGTCCCGGAAGGCCTTCAGACTCTTGGTGCGCACGTACCGCCGACCGGCCTCGAACCGGTAGCCAAGGAACTCAAATCCCTGGCCCGGTTGTCGGCTGTCGGTGATCCGTGTCTTGTCCGGGTGCAGCGTCAGGCCGTTGGCAGTCACCCACGCCGTCACCTGGCGCAGGGTTGCCGTCGCCTCCGCTTCCGACGCGCAGAGGATCACAAAGTCGTCGGCGTAGCGCACCATCCGATCGCCGCTCCGCTCCATCAGTCGGTCGAGCGCGTGCAGGTACAGGTTGGCCAGCAGCGGCGACAGCACCGCCCCTTGGGGCGTTCCCGTCGTCGGCTGCCAGTGCGCCATCTCCGTCATGATCTCCTGGCGCAGGAAGCCCTCGATCAACGCCAGCACACGGCCATCGCTGATCGAGCCTGCCACCATCGCCAGCAGCCGGTCGTGCGGGATGGTATCGAAGTAGCTCTTCAGGTCGGCATCCACCACGAAGGTGCGGCCTTCCTTCAGCAGCCGGTCGACTTCCCGCAGAGCGTCCTTGCAGCCGCGTCCCGGACGGAAGCCGTAGCTTCCGGGCCGGAATTGCACTTCAAAGATCGGCTCGCTGACCAGCTTCAGGGCGGTTTGGACAATCCGGTCCTTGACCGTCGGAATCCCCAGCGGGCGAGTTTTGCCGTCCGCCTTGGGTATCTTCACCCGTTTGACCGGGCTCGGCCGGTAGCTGCCGTCTTCCAGGCTCTCCCGGAGTTCCCGCAGATACCGCCCCGACTGCCCAGCGAACCGTTCGACACTTTGCCCATCCACACCGGCCGCCCCCTTGTTGCGGGCAACACGCTGCCACGCCAGTTCAAGGGTTGCCGGTCGGGTGACCTTGTCGATCAGACTGAACCACTTGCCTCCTTTGACGCCGTTACCAAGCGCCGACACCATGCGATCCGTCCAGATCGAAGCTTCCGTCCACCACAGTTCGCGGGGTTTCCCGACGATGGCATCTGTCCCTTGCTTAGCCTTGGCGGCACTGCCGGGACTTTCCTGCTCCATGCTCGACCTCTCGCATCCAGCTCCCTGCCTCCCTTCCCTTGGGTCGGTTTTGCTGCCCGTCCCTCTCGTGGCTCGCGCCACCGCGGTACTATGAAGGCTCTCAACTCCTGGCGGTCTCACCCGAACCGCCAGGTCTCTCCGTTTCAGCCGCCTTGCCGTCCCGGCATTCCGCCCTCAACCACGTGATCCGCCCGCCGGTCGCTTTGTCAGTCGCCTCAGCGCCGGCGGTTGTTCCAGGCTTCGCCATTCATGAGCAGGCTCGCCACCAGACCCCGCCGAAACAGGTTCGTCATCCTACGGACTGCCGGTTCACCTCCGGTTGCTCCCCACCCCGCCTCTCGGCGACGCAGTTACCTTCGATTACTGGGCTGCGACCAACCCAGGCACGGACTTGCACCGTGCAGACAAAGCGTCCTCGCGGACGCACTCATGCTCGGCGAAGGCCGACCATCCACGTCTTTCGTGCGGCCGCAAAGTCGTGGGTGCTCGGCCTTCGCCGAGCAAGACGATGAGGCCACCGCGGCACTGCCACGAGTTAGGATCAAGGGCCATTGGCATCAGTCGAACAGCGAGCTTACCGAGCTTTCGTCGGAGATGCGGCGCATCGCCTCGGCGAGCAAGGGGGCGATCGTCACCTGGCGGATGTTCGTCGCGGTGCGCACCGCCTCGTTGGCGAGGATGCTGTCGGTGATCGTCATGGTCTCGATCGGCGATGAGGCGATGCGCGCAACCGCGCCGCCCGACAGCACCCCGTGCGTGACGTAGACGCTCGCCGAGCGAGCGCCATGGTCCATCAGCGCGATCGCCGCGTTGCACAGAGTGCCGCCGGAATCGCACAGATCATCGACCAGGATGCAGTCGCGGCGGCGCACGTCGCCGATCACGTTCATGACCTCGGAGGAGCCGGCGCGCTCGCGGCGCTTGTCGATGATCGCGAGGCCGGTGTTGAGCCGCCGCGCCAGGTCGCGGGCGCGCACCACGCCGCCCACGTCGGGCGAGACGATCATCACGTCGCGGCCCTCGAAGCGCTCCTGGATGTCGCGGGTGAACAGCGGTGCCACGTAGAGATTATCAACCGGGATGTCGAAGAAGCCCTGGATCTGGCCGGCGTGCAAATCCATCGTCAGCACCCGGTTGGCACCCGCCTCGGTAATGAGGTTCGCCACCAGCTTGGCGCTGATCGGCGTGCGCGGGCCGGATTTCCGATCCTGCCGGGCATAGCCGAAATACGGCACGACGGCGGTGACGCGCCGCGCCGAGCTGCGCCGCAGCGCATCGAGGGCGACCAGCAGCTCCATCAGATTATCGTTTGCCGGATACGAGGTCGGCTGCATCACGAACACGTCTTCGCCGCGGATGTTCTCGTGGATTTCCACGAACACCTCGTTGTCGGCGAAGCGGCGCACCGTCGCGTGAGTCAGCGACAGGTTGAGGACTGTCGCCACGGCCTCCGCGAGCGGCCGATTGCTGTTGCAGGCGACGATCTTCATGCGGTCCTGTCCTGAACGGAAGGCGGTCCTGGCCGGCAGCGCGTGCCGGCTTCTAGCAACGTCACAAAGGCGTGTCCATGAACGGCCAGCTCACCGCAGATGCGCCTGGTTGTCGATCACCCGTCGGATGCCACCCGCCGCCTCGCGCGTGACCGCCAGCGCCACGTCGCCCCAGTATCGGTCAAGCGAGCCCGCCTTGACCTCGTTGATCTGCACCACGCGCCCGGCCTCCTGGCCCTGCGCGTCGGTGACGACCCACTGGATCTCGATGCGCGTGGTGCCGGCAGCACCCGGCGCGGTGTGGACCAGGCCTTGCACCGTGTAATCGGTGCCCGGCTTGGTGTCCTGCACTACCTCGCCATTCTTTGGCAGTGCCACACGCATCTCGCGGGCGAGCGAGAAATCGCCGTCGCCCGGCGCGCCCTTCACCTCTGGGACCAGGATGCGGGCGGGACGGTTGATCAGGCTGTTCGGGTCGCTCTCGCGGCGTGCCGCCTCGATGCTGGTCAGGAGATGCGCGATCCCCGGTGCGGCGACTGCCGCCGCCTCCTGCAACGTTGTGGTCCCGCCCTCTGCCCAGCGCGCGGTCGAGACCGGCGCCCCGGTGATCGTCCCCTGCGTCTTTCCTGCCGGGTTCTCGATCGCGTAGCTCGGCACCACGTCGGCACCCTCGTCGCGCGCGCTCAGCACTAGCCGCCAGTCGCCGCGTCGGGGGGCGTGCGCGACCGCCGGCACCGTGCGGTTCACGAGTGCATCCGCGGTCGCCCGTGCCCAGGCCCGCGCATCGTCATCGGCGAGCAGGGAGGCGGTCGGCACCGTCACCGCGAGCCGCGCCGGCGGGGGCGACGCAAGCAGACGGCCCAGCGTGCCCGGATGCCCCGCGAACGGCCGCGGCAGATCGCCGCATCCGGCGAGTGTCAGCAGCAGCGCCAGGGCAGCGAGCGCGTAAAGCCTCCCCGCGCAAAACCTCATCTGGGTAGCGCCACGATCGAGATCTGGTGCCCGATCGCGCCGCCGCCTGCGAGCGTGCGGCGGCGGTAACTGAAGAACCGCGCCTCGTCGGCCAGCGTGTCGGCGCCGAGGCCCCCGACGTCCTGAACCCCGGCCACGCGCAGGTGCCGCGCGCAATAGCCGGCGAGGTCGAATTGCCATCTGCCGTCGCGTGTGCCAGGGCCGAAAAACCGCGCGTCCGCGGCCTCTCCGGCCAGCACGGGGTCGCGCAGATCGGCCGCGACCTCGTAGGAGGCCTGCGCGATGCAGGGTCCGATCGCGGCGGCGATCCGCTCGGCCTCTGCGCCGAGCCGAACCATCGCCGCGACCGTCGCCTCCAGCACGCCGGCAAGCGCCCCGCGCCAGCCGGCATGAGCGGCGCCGATCACCCGCGCCTCGGTGTCGGCCAGCAGCACCGGGGCGCAGTCGGCGGTGACGATGCCGAGTGCTAAGCCAGGGATGTCGGTCACGGCGGCATCCGCGCGCGGACCGGCCCCGGGCGCCCACGGGGCGGCAACCACGACGACCTCGGCGCCATGCACCTGCGTCAGCCCCAGCAGAGAAGCGGGTTCGGCGCCGATCGCGCGGGCGGCGCGGACGCGGTTCTCCAGCACCGCGTCGCGGGCGTCCGCACCCGAGAGGCTGCAATTAAGGCTGGCATACGGCCCCGTCGACACGCCGCCGCGGCGGGTGAAGAACCCGTGCGGCACTGGAAAACTGGCGGTCAGGAACTCGGCCTCGTTCACGGCGCGAACCCCGCAGGCACCGGCGCGTCGGGCGCGGTGATCGCCAGCGCCTGAAACAGCCGGCCCATCTGCGCGGGTTCGGCGAGCCGACGCGCCGCCTCGATCAGCGCCAGTGCCCGCGCCGGCTTCTGGCCGCGCGCGAGCCGGTCGGTGCGCTGGAACAGGCCGATCCGGGCCAGGAACACGCCCTGCGGCACCGGCCCGTGCGCCGCCGCGCCGGCAGCGCGGGCAGCGTGCGCGAGTGAGGCGAAATCGACGTGGGCGGTGAGGTCGGCCTCGCCCGGATCGGCGAGGGGATCAGCCGGGCGACCCTCCCGAAGTGCCTGCAAACTCTCCCCCGGCGCGCTGCGCGAAGGTCCGTAGTCGAGGAACAGTGCGGCACCCCCGTCGCGCCGCAGCCGCGCGCCGAGCCACGATGCAACCGCCAGCGCCGGTTCGCAAAGCTCCACAACCGCGCCTTCGGGCGTCTCGCGGCCGGGATCGGCGGCCTGGCGCTCGACGAAGCGCCCGTCCGCCACGAAGCGCTCGCTCCAGCCGCCGTCGCGGCGAACGAATTGGCGGATCGGGAGCGCGTCGAGGAACTCGTTGCCGATCAGCAGCAACGGTCCGGGCGGCAGGCTCTCTAGCCGCTCATGCCAGGTCGCGTCGGGAACGCGCGCGTGCAGCGCCTCCCGCAGCCGCGGCGAGCGTTCGATCAGATGCAGGCGCAGCGCCACGGCAAACTCGGGCGCCACCTGCCGCACGGCGCGCAGCGCGTCCGCGATCAGCGTCCCGCGACCCGGTCCGGCCTCGGCGAGCAGCACCGGGTCAGGCGCGCCGATGCCCCCCCAAGTGTCGGCCGCCCAGGCGCCCAGCACCTCCCCAAAGGCCTGCGTGATCTCAGGCGCCGTGGTGAAGTCGGCATACGGGTCGTGTCGCGCGTAGTAGGCGGCATTGGCCACGGCCATGAACTCATCGAGCCGCTGCATCGGACACCTCTCCGACCGGATCGGCCTGCGGGTGCGCCCGCCAGATCAGGTAGCCACCGGCGACCAGCATCGGCACCGAGAGGATCTGCCCCATCGTGACGCCGCCCAGCAGGTAGCCGAGGAACGCGTCGGGCTGGCGGAAGAACTCGCCGATGATGCGGGCGATCCCGTAGCCGATCAGGAACGCGCCGGTGAGGCAGCCGAACCGTGCCCGCAGCGCATACCGGCACGAGAGCCAATACAGCACGATGAACAGGATGACGCCCTCCAGCAGCATCTGGATCAGCTCGCTCGGGTAGCGCGGCACCGGGCCGGCCTGCGGGTAGATCATCGCGAACGGCAGCCAGGCCGGGGCCGGCCGCCCCCACAGCTCGCCGTTGATGAAGTTGGCGAGCCGCCCGAGCCCGAGCCCGATCGGCACGCACACCGCCATCCGGTCGGAAAAGCCGAGCAGCGGGATGCGGTGGCGGCGCGTGTAGATCAGCAGCGCCACCACCACGCCGAGCACGCCGCCGTGGAAGCTCATGCCGCCCTGCCAGACCGCGACGATCTGCGCGGGATGCGAGAAATAGAGGCCGGGCTGGTAGAACAGCACGTAGCCGAGCCGGCCGCCCAGCACCACGCCGAGCGTCGCCCAGGTGAGGAAATCATCCACCTGTTCGCCGGTCCCGACCACCGGCGCCTGCCGCACCAGCCGGCGCATGAGCCGCCAGCCAAGCACCAGCGCGGTGATATAGGCGAGCGCGTACCAGCGGATCGCGATTGGCCCGACCTGCACCGCGATCGGGTCGAACTGCGGGAACAGCAGGACGGGGATCATCGCCAGACTGGGATCATCGATAGGGATCGGGGGCTTGCAGGTAGTCCTTCACGTAGCGTCGCACCCCGTCTTCGAGCCCAGCGAAGCCGCCCTGGTAGCCCGCCGCGCGCAGCCGGTCTATTCGCGCCTCGGTGAAGCTCTGGTATTGCCCGGCCAGCCGCTCCGGCATCGGCACGAACACCACCCGCCGGCGGGCGCCCATCGCGTCGCAGACCGCATGGGCAAGGTCGAGATAGCTGCGGGCCTGCCCGGTGCCGATATTGTAGAGGCCGCTGACGCCGGGATGGTCGAGCAGCCAGAGCAGCACATCGACCAAATCGCCCACCCAGACGAAGTCGCGCATCTGCGCGCCGTCGGCGACCTCGGGCCGGTCGGAGCGGAACAGGCTCGGGGCCTCGCCCTCCGAGACATCGTCGTGCTTGGCCTTCACCACCGAGATCATCGGCCCCTTGTGGTATTCGTTGGGGCCATAGACGTTGAAGAACTTCAGCCCCACCCATTGCGCCGGCTGCTTCCCGCCTCGCGCCGCCAACTCGTGGGCGCGCAGGTCGAAAGCGTGCTTGGTCCAGCCGTAGAGATTGAGCGGCCGCAGCCGGGGCAGCAGCGCCGGGTCGTCGTCGAACCCGAGCGCGCCGTCGCCATAGGTCGCGGCCGAGGAGGCATAGATCAGCCGCGCGCCGTGGGCGGCGCACCAGTGCCAGAGGCGCAGCGGCAGCTCGACATTGATCTCCCAGACCCGGTCGCCGTCGATCGCGGTGGTCTCGCTGACCGCGCCCAAGTGGAAAATGACCTCGACCGGTGGGCTGGCCGCCAGAAAGTCGCCGAGCGCATCGGGGCGGACGATTCGCGCCGGCGGGTGCTTGGCCAGGTTGCGCCATTTGCCGTTGGCGCGCAGCCGATCGACCACCACCGTCTCAAGCCCGCGTCCGGCCAGCGCCGCGTGGAGATTGGAGCCGATAAAGCCGGCGCCGCCCGTGACCAGGATCATGGCGGCGGGTTATACGGGGGGTGCCGGGGCCGACATAGCCCCCGGTTGCCCCAGCGTGCTGCCCAGGAGGCTGCCATGTCCGAACGCCCGCGTTTCTTCGACGACCTTGCCGGCGTGGCGGGAGGCGCGTTCTCCGCCTTTGCCGGGCTGCGCGAGGAGATGGAGGCGCTGCTGCGCGCGCAACTCGACGAGATGGTGCGCCGGCTGTCGCTCGTGCGCCGCGAGGAGCTGGACGCGGTGCAGGAAATCGCCGCCCGCGCGCGCGCCGGGCAGGAGGCGGCCGAGGCGCGGATCACGGCGCTGGAAACGCGAATTGCCGTGCTGGAGAGCCGAGTCGCGGCCCCCAGCCCGCCGCCCTCCGGCAGCTGATCTTGCTGCGCCGCCGCAGCGGCCGCATATCAGGGTCGGCCGGCGCGGCAGGCATAAGGCTTGCGACGCGCATTTGTCGGCCGCTAGGCTACCGCTCGCGGCGTGACGAGGCGCGCGCCTCCGGGTTGTCCGGGGGCAGGCCGGACGGGCAGGGGCCCGCGACGCCGGCAGCGCCTCGGCGCGGCGCAGGCCGGTCGGGGGCCGCGCCCGGCCTTCCTCCAACAGGGGAGACCACCGATGTCCACCCTCTCCGCCGCCCACTCCGAACCCGCATCCAACCCGCTTGATCTGCTGGAACAGATCGCAGCCGCCAACGAATGGGCCTTCGACCGCCGCAACGAGTCCGAGATGGCCGCCGAGGCGCCCGGCAAATGGTGCGACTACGGCCTCTATTTCAGTTGGTCGCACGAGATCAGCGCCATGCACTTCACCTGCGCGTTCGATCTCAAAGTGCCGCCGCGCCGGCGTGCCGCGCTCTATGAGCTGCTGGCGCTGGCGAACGAGAAGCTGTGGATCGGGCATTTCGGCATGGACGGCGAGGACGGCACGCCGCTGTTCCGTCACGCGGTGCTGCTGCGCGGCGCCCCGGGCGCCTCGGCGGAGAGCCTCGAGGACATGGTCGATATCGCGATCACCGAGTGCGAGCGCTTCTATCCCGCCTTCCAGTTCGTGCTCTGGGGCGGCAAATCGCCGAAGGAGGCGCTGGAGGCGGCGATGCTGGAGTGCGTGGGCGAGGCATGATCCCGCCGATCCTGCTGGTCGGCGGCGGCCGCATGGGGAGTGCGATGCTGGCCGGCTGGATCGAGCAAGGGCTGGCCCCGTCCGTCGTGGTCGATCCCGCGCCGGCCGCGTCCCGGCTTGCCGGGGCCGCGGTGCGGGTGGTGACGGCGCCCGAGGCGGTGCCGGCGGAATTCGCGCCGGCTGCCGTCGTGCTGGCGGTCAAGCCGCAGGAGGCGGGGCGGGTGCTGCCGGCGTACGCGCGCCACGCGCCCGCTGCCGTGTTCCTCTCGATCATGGCCGGCCGCACGCTCGGGGGGATGCGCGCGCTGCTCGGCGAGAGGGCCGCGGTGGTGCGGGCCATGCCCAACACTCCGGCCGCGGTGCGCCAGGGCGTGACCGTCGCCTGCGCGGGGCCGGGCGTCGCTGCGGGGCAGCGGAGCCTGTGCGACGGGCTGCTCGCCGCGATCGGTGCGGTCGCGTGGGTCGAGGACGAGGCGCTGCTCGATCCGGTGACCGCGGTTTCGGGCAGCGGGCCGGCCTATGTGTTCCTGTTGGCCGAGCTGCTGGAACGGGCGGCGATCGAGCAGGGATTGCCGGCCGACTTGGCGCGGCTGCTGGCGCGGCGGACGGTGTCGGGATCAGGCGCGCTGCTGGCGGCGAGCGAGGACGATGCGGCGGCGCTGCGCCGCGCCGTGACCAGCCCGAAGGGCACGACCGAGCGGGCGCTCTCGGTGTTGATGGCCGCGGATGCGTGGCCGCGCGCGATCTCGGCGGCGGTGGCGGCCGCCGCGGCTCGGTCACGCGAGCTTGCGGGCTGAGGTGCGGCCCATCAGCCCCGCCGCGAGCAGGCCGACGCCCACGCCCCAGGGCAGGTTGAGCACGAGCGAAATGATGACCCCGTTGCGGCTGAAGCCGTAACCGACCGGCGCGCCGTGCAGGGGTGCCACCACGAACCAGCCGACCAGGATGGCCGTCGCCCCAAGGCCGAGGCCGAGCAGCCAGGCCGGGCCTGCCGGCAGGCGCGGCAGGACGAGCCCGAAGGCCAGCCCCCAAATCCCGCCCCAGAACGCAAGGTCCGCCACCAGCGGCACGTGCAGCGGCCCGACGGCGCGCATCGGATAGGCCGGCCCCATCATGCCCGCCAGATGCAGCAGCGCCCACAGGCCCTGATGGACGATGAGGACGCTGAGCACCCCGGCCAGGAAGCCGAGACACGCACGCGGCACTGCCGACATCCGATCGCCCTTTCAACCCGTTGGCAGTGCGGCGGAAGCGGGCTGCTCGTCCTTCAGGCCCACCCCCGAGAGGCGCCGCTGCCGGATTTGGCCGAGCAGCCAGAGCAGCTTGGCCGCCGCGGCTGCGATCGGGATCCCCTCGGTGCGGATATTGGAGATGCAGTTGCGCTCGGCGTCGGTGCGTCCGCGCCGTGGCGTCCAGGTGAGATAGGCGCCGAGGCTCTCCGGTGCCGAAAGGCCGGGCCGTTCGCCGATCAGCACCGCCGCCGCATCCGCGCCCAGAGCCTCGCCCACCTCGTCGCCGAGCGCCACGCGCGCCTGGGTTGCGACTATCACGACGGCCGGCTCGCGCAGTGCGGGCAGCACCGCGGCAAGCAGCGGCACCGCGTGGCTCTGTACGGCGGCCGGCGACAGCCCGTCGCACAGGACGAACGCGGTGGCACCGGGCACGGGGGCGGCGGCGAGCGCGGCCCGGTCCGCCTCGTCCAGCCTGCGGCCGAGATCGGGCCGTCGCAGATAGGTCGGCCGGTCCGGACAGGCGCTGCGCACCGCCCGCGCATCGATCCCCGCCCCGGCCAGGGCCGCCATCAGCGCCGGTGCGTCGAGCGGCGTGTGCACCGCATCGCGCGCCGCGGCGTGCGCCGCCTGGAAGGCGAGATGCGCCGCGGTCGGCAAGCCGTTGCCCACCCGCCCGAGCGCCACCCGCGCCGGGGTGAAGCGGCGCAGGTCGAGCCAGCGAGCGGGTGGGCCGGCGTTCACGATTCTAGCCCGATCAGGCTCGGCGACAGCGCCGCCGGGATCGCGGCGGGGCCGCCCGGCACGTCGATCCCGATCCCGGCCAGCCACGTCTCGAACTCCGGCGCCGGACGCAGGCCGAGCGCGCCGCGCAGATAGAGCGCGTCGTGAAAGCTGGTGCTCTGATACGAGAGCATCACGTCATCCGCCCCCGGCACGCCCATCACGTAGGTGACGCCGGCGACGCCGAGCAGGGTCAATAGTGCATCCATGTCGTCCTGGTCGGCCTCGGCGTGGTTAGTATAACAAACATCGACCCCCATGGGCAGGCCGAGCAGCTTGCCGCAGAAATGGTCCTCGAGCCCGGCGCGGGTGATCTGCTTGCCGTCGACGAGGTATTCGGGGCCGATGAAGCCCACCACCGTGTTGACCAGCAGCGGCCGGAAGGCGCGCGCGACCGCGTAGGCGCGCGCTTCCACGGTCTGCTGATCGACGCCGTGATGCGCCTCGGCGGAGAGGGCGCTGCCCTGGCCGGTCTCGAAATACATCACATCCTGCCCGACCGTTCCGCGACCGAGCGAGAGCGCCGCCTCCTGCGCCTCCGCCAGCAGTGCCAACGAGACGCCGAAGGCGCGGTTGGCCGCCTCCGTGCCGGCGAGCGACTGGAACACCAGATCGACCGGCGCACCGCTCTCGATGGCGCGGATCGTGCTGGTGACGTGGGCGAGCACGCAGGTCTGGGTCGGGATCGCGTAGCGTGCGCGCACCTCGTCGAGCATGGTGAGCAGCGCGCAGAGTGCTGCCAGGCTGTCGGTCGCGGGATTGACCCCGATCACCGCATCGCCGGCGCCGAGCAGCAGTCCGTCGAGGGTTGCGGCGGCGATGCCGCGCGGGTCGTCGGCCGGGTGGTTGGGTTGCAGCCGCACCGAGAGCCGGCCCGGCAGCCCGATCGTGTTGCGGAAGCGGGTGACGACCCGGCATTTTCGTGCGACCGCGATCAGATCCTGCAGGCGCATGATCTTGCACACTGCGGCGGCCATCTCCGGCGTGATGCCGGGCCGCAGCGCGGTCAGCGTCGTCTCGTCCGATGCGTCCGACAGCAGCCAGTCGCGGAACCCGCCAACGGTTAGCCCTGCTATCGGCGCGAAGGCCGCCGCGATCGTGGCGATCGCAGATCAGCCGCGTGACCTCGTCGCTCTCGTACGGGATTACCGGATTGTCGAGGATCGCGCGGAGCGGCAGGTCGGCAAGGGCGAGCTGGGCCGCGACCCGCTCGGTCGCCGAGGCGGCGGCGATGCCGGCGAGCGCGTCGCCCGAGCGGTATGGGGTCGCGCGCGCGAGCAGCGTGCGCAGATCGGGGAAGACGTGTCGGGTGGCGCCGAGCGTGTGGGCGTAGGGCAGGGCGGGCCTCCGGGTCCGGGCTGGCCACGGAGCCTAGCAGGGTTGGGGCGCCGGGCGGGAGGCGTGGCGGGCTATGGCGGCCCGGCTCCCGAGACGGCGCCGCGCGGTGCGAGGAGATCGACCAGGTGGTGGGAGGATGGGGCGCCGGGTGGAGCGGCGCCGAAGCGCGCGCCTTGGGGCCTGGTCGCGGCCGGTGCGGTCGCTTCGCCCTCGTCCGGGCCGCCCTCGTCCGGGCCGCCCTCGTCAAGCCCGGCCGTGTCGTCGCGTTGCCTCCGATCCGCGCGGAAAAGGGCGGCGATGCGGTCGGGGGCGATCCCGAGATCGCGGCAGATGCGGGCGACGGCTTCGGCGAGCGGGAGCGGGGCGGGGTCCTCCGCGTCGGCGTCGAGCCTTGCTTCGAGATCGCACAGCAGTTGCTGGGCGTCGCGAGGCTGCCGGATTCGAGCGCGGGCCGGATGCGGCGCCTGATCTGCTGCTTGCGCCGGGCGGTGGCATCCCGCGCGGCTTCGGCGGCCTGGCGGGCCTGCTCGGCCTGGCGCCGTTCCTGCTGCGTCTCGCGGTCTTCGGCGAGCCGGGCTTCCAGGGCCACGATCTGGCGGACGGCGCGGGCGACGCGGGCGAATTGCAGCGCCGGCGGTTCGGTGGGGGCGTCCGATGGCGGCCCGGCCGGCGCCTCGGCCGCCTCGCTCATCGCCTGCCGGTGCAGCGCCCGGGCGAGGTCCATGCCGAGCTCGCCGAGTTCGGCGAGCATCCGCAGGTGGCGCTCGGTGCGCTGCTGCGCCGGGTCGGCGGGTGCAGGCATGGGCTGGGGGACGGGTTGGGCGAAATCCACGAACAAAACATGAACGCACTGCGGCGAAAAGTCAAGGAGAAAGTGCAGCGCCGGCAGGGCGATCGCTTGAATGATGGAACGAGGCCAACTTCTCCTCTTCGCCCGCGCTTGCGGGGGGAGGTTGGGTGAGGTGGGCGGTAAAGCACGCTATTTGAGCTGGCTGTCTTTGCTGCCTCTGCGATTGAACCCGATGTTTGCCGGACGGCGATCACGAGCCGACTGACACGCAATGCAGGTTCGGACTCCGGGTAGCGCACGGCGGCGCGCTTCCGGGATTTCGTCACCGCATTCCACGCAGCGTGGCTCTCCCTCACCCGTCGGCATGCGCGCCCGCGCTCTCATCACCTCGTCCGTGACGGTATCGTCGATCTGATCCTGCACCGCCCCGTCCGGAGCCCACCCGCTCGCCATTGTCGGTATCCGATTTCCCTATGTCGGAAGGACTCCAGATGGTGATAGCGACGTCCGCTTCAAATCCTGTTCGCACGGAGCAGGAGGGACTAGCGAGCTTCGAGGGCTGCGGCTGGCCGAGAGCGGAATGGCCGCTTTCGATCGTGTAACACGAAAAGCAGACCCTCGGTCATGGCGATTCCCGGCGGCAGTATCCGACCCAAGCTGCCCTCGCGCAGACACGCCACCCCGGCTGTTACTGAGGCAGGCGCACTCAGATATCCGCACGGCGGCCAAGGTGGTGCGCGCTGCTTGTGCAGCGCACACCACCGCGGCCTCACAACGAATTCAGAGTTGAGCCGGCAACCGCACTCCGCCGGGTCCGATCAGCCCGGGGTAGGGCGCCTTGAATTTGTAGATGGTTCCGCTGACGGCACCTTCCATGTAGATATACTGGTTATTCTCGCCGCCAAAGGCGAAGTTGGTGGCCGACGGGTCGCCATTCGGCAGCGGTACGTAACCGATGATAAAGCCACGCGGATCGTATTCGATGAGTCCGCCGATGCCGCATGCCGCCCAGAGATTTCCATGCACATCGTAGTGGATGCCGTCAGGTCCACCGTTACCTGGATTGTAGCTTCCGACAGTCGCAAAGAAGAATGTCGTGTGCGATGGATCATCGGCACAATGGGCGCAGGCCGGATTTGGTCCTCTCAGGAATGAATAATAGAGCATCCGGTTCGCGGCGTAGTCAGCGACGGCCAGCGTGCCGTCATCGGGGGAAACGGCGATGCCATTAGGAAAACTACCACTCGAGATGATGCGCCGAAGGATCCCGTCCTTGGAATACTGATAGACGGCACCGGTCCGATCCGCCGCATCCGGCCCGGGTCCTGTGCCCCACGGATCGGTGAAATACAGGTTACCCTCGGCGTCGAAGTCGAGATCGTTCGGACCCTTGAAGAGTTCGTTGTGGAACGTCGAGACGAGCGGGCTTACTTTCTTCGTCTGCGGATCATAGACGAGGATGCCGAGGTGGCGGGTTGTGACGTAAAGCTTGCCGTCATGCCAACGCGTGCCCTGCGGCTCGCATGCGGGACCGAGATCCCCCTTCGGATCGCAGTTGAACACGGGGACGAGCTTCGCGTCGGGCGTCAGGTTAGGACACCCATCCGCTGCCGATTGCGACGAACCAGAAGTTGCCGTCGTTATCGAAGGCACCGCCTTCAAGAAACTTGCCCTGCGGCTGTCCGTGGACGTCCGCGAACAAAGAGACCGGACCGATACCCGGCGGCGGCGGCGGAAGACCCCACGGCTGCACGTGCTCAGGTGATGGAGGGCCGGCGAGCGGGGGCGGAGGGACAGACTGGGCTTGCGCCGACGCAGAGTGAGCCGTCGCCAACAAGCCACAGAATGCAAACGAAAGCGCACAGGCGGCGCTTGTCAACGTAGGCATCATGACGATTTCCCCCCGATGCGTTTGCGCCGTGCTTCACGAATTTGCGCAGCGCTTCAGGCATCAGCGCGGCATTAGAAATCGGAGGGAGGTAGCTGTCAATTGGCGGGACCGGGGACAAGCTCTTGGACCGCACGCCACCACACGGGACATGGCATGGTGTGGCAAACTCTTGCGCTTGCGGTCAAAAGTGGGCGGAACGCGAGTGTTGCTGCATGGCGGTTACGTCCGTGACTTATGGAGAACGCCGGCCTTGGTAGCGTTGCAGGTCGCGATTTGGTCGAAAGCAGAACGGCAACTTTCAACCGCGCATAGGCGGAAGCTGATATCGGGGCTGGAGCGGTCTGGGCGCCACCTCCGACCCCCAGCGAACATTCGCACCAGATTTCTGCCCACGCAAACTCTCGATTTGCTCATCTAGGCGAGCGGTCCGAGATTCTTGATTTCTGCGCTGTCGCCCGGAAGCAGCAATCTCGGCAAAGCTCTGCTACCAAGAATCAATGTCGCTCCGCAGCCGGGAACATATAGGACTCGCAACAACGACTTCCGCGGTGCTATGTGCTATAGCCTGCAGGCACAGATGGGAGTCGCTATCATGAAGGGACCTCGGATAGGTTTCGCCACTGCTATGCTGGCCGGCATAGTAGCCGGCGCTTTCGTCGTGCAAGTGCTGCACGCCGAGACAAAGCCACCCGTTTACTTCGTTGGCGAGATCGACGTAACGAACCCCGAGGGATACGCGAAGGAGTACCTTCCGAAAGCCCGCGAGATCATCAAAGCACATGGCGGCCAGTTGGTTGCGGCCGGCGGTGCTGGTGGAGCAGGAAATCAAGTTATACCCGTCGATGGGGAGCCGCCAAAGCGCGTCGTCATCTATCGGTATCCGAGCGTGGATTGCGTTTATGCATGGCGGCACGATCCGGCTTACGAGGCGGTACGAAAAATTGGCGAGAAATATGCGAAATACCGCACCTTCGCCGTCGAGGGCATATCAAAGTAGGTGCGCGACCAAGCGTCCGCGGTCATGGTACAAATTCTGCGATAAGCGCGCGCAGGGCTCCATGTAATCGGGCATTCTGCGCAACGCGTGCGGAAGGAAGGTGCCACCCCTGACGGTCAACAGGTCGCCGATGGATCGCGCCAGCCGGTCAGGTGTAGGCTCCAATGCTCTACCTTCCAGGAAGAAAGAGGACCAGGCAAAATGATGCGTCCCCCGCTGGCTTTGCGATGCTCACTTCTCGTCTGGGTAACCGCGATAGTGGGGTTGCTGCTCTCGACGGCGGCCCAGGCGCAGAAATTCGACATCACACCGGTGGCCGAAAAGAAGGTCTCGCAGCTGCCGCCCGGCCCGTTGTTCTGGCGCATCGACACCTTCCCAACTCTCGCCAAGGCACAAGCCGTTGCAAGCCCGACGGCACTCGCCGCTGAAGTCGCCGGCAAAGCTTGGCTCTTCACGCTCGGGCCGCCCGGCGGATCGTCGCCCGGCGGTAGCAAGGTGGCGGAGATCGGGCCTGTGCCCTCGTTCACCGCCCCTGAATACCTCTTGCGCATTAACCGGGCCGGTGGCCCGCCCGGCGCCAAAACACCGGTGCACATGCATCCGGGGCTGGAAACCTTTTACGTGCTGAGGGGCGAACTCACCCAAAAGATCCCCGACGGCGTAAACCGTGTCTCGGCTGGTCATTCCATGCCCGGACATTCGCCTAACACGCCGATGCAGGTGTCCAGCAGCGATACTAGCGACCTAAGAGGCTGACCCGGAATGGTCCCGGAATAGTTTAGCGAGTCATTTCAAGGAAATGGGCGATGGGTGGGTCACCTTGCGGTCTGCAGGAATTGTACGGGGTTGCGTGATTTCAGCGGCTTGGGTTCTCTCGTGGTTGCGACGACACGAAAGAGGGACCCGATGGCCTGGACTGAAATCACGCGCGCCAAGTATCGGCGCGATGGACTGCGCTATGCAAGCGATACCACCAACGAGGAGTGGGGCGTGATCGAACCGCACCTCCCCGCGGCGGCAAGCTGCGGGCGGACGCGCGAGACCGGCCTGCGAGATGTCGTCGATGCGATCTTCTATATCGCGCAGTCGGGCTGCCAGTGGCGGCTGCTGCCGAAGGAGTTTCCCCCGTTCACGACGGTGCAGCGGTACTTCTACGCGTGGCGGGACAACGGGACGTGGCAGACCATCAATCATGCACTGCTGATGTCGGTGCGCGAGGCCGCCGGCCGCGAGGCAAGTCCGAGCGCGGGCGTGATCGACAGCCAGTCGGTCAAGACCACGGAGGCTGGCGGTCCGCGCGGCTATGCGGCCGAGAAGATGATCAAAGGCCGAAAGCGCCATATTCTCACCGACACGATCGGCCTGCCGGTCGGGATGATCGTTCACCCCGCCGACGTTCAAGATCGCGATGGGGCGCCAGGCCTGCTGGCGAGCATCCGCAGCGCCTTCCCCTGGTTGCGCCATGTCTTCGCCGACGGGGGCTATGCCGGTGACAAGCTGAAGGGCGTCCTCGAAAACCTCGGCGACTGGACCATCGAGATCGTCAAGCGGTCAGACGCCGCCAAGGGCTTCGTCCTGCTGCCCCGGCGATGGGTCGTCGAACGCACCTTTGCCTGGCTCAACCGCAACCGTCGCCTGGCCAAAGACTTCGAGGCGACAACCCAAAGCGCGGTGACTTGGCTTTACATCACCAGTGTCAAGCTCATGATGCGACGGCTGGCAGCCGCTTGAGCCGCTGTGGTGGGCCAAATTTCCCCATTAAGTCAATATACTCGCGTTCCGACGGCGATTCGAGTCAGACCCGCCGCGAGCTGCGGGCGATGGGATACCGCAAGCTGTCGGCACGGCCGCACCATCATGCCCAGGCCGCAGGTGCGGTCGAGGACTTTAAAAAAAAGACCTTCCCGCCGCGCTGGCAGCGATCGCGCGCGAGCGGGGGATCGATCCTGCCGATATAGAGGTCTGGTTCGGCGACGAGGCCAGAGTGGGCCAGAAGAACAAGATCACCCGCCGCTGGTCGCTGCGCGGCACCCGGCCCTCGGCGCCCCACGACCAGCGCACCGCTTCCACCTACATCTTCGGCGCCATCTGCCCGAAAGAGGGCAAAGCGGCGGGCCTGATCCTGCCCTGGTGCAACATCGAGGCCATGAACCTGCAACTGGCCGCCATCTCGGGCGAGGTCGCCCCCGGTCGGCACGCCGCGCTGCTGCTCGATCAGGCGGGATGGCACCTTTCGCCACGGCTCGCCGTGCCCGACAACATCACCATCGTCCCGCTGCCAGCCAAGTGCCCCGAGCTGAACCCGCAGGAGAACACATGGATGTAAAGCGTCTTGGTCATGTTTGTGACGGATGCAACCAAGCCCTTCTCGTCGCCGGCAACCATGCAGTGAGAGGGGATCTACATCTTGTGCTTGGCGCTCGCAGGCGCGGCAAAGAACCTGCCGCAGAAGCTGCAGTATCGCAACCTGAACCAAGGCAAACCAAAGTATTCTTCAAGCGTAGCCACATCCCCCCAAATATTCCCGAGCGGTGAGATCGGATGACCACTTCCTACTCATGTCTGACACCAGCCCGTCCGTTTTGGGGAAGTCGCGCGGCTCGGCTGAATGCCCGCCATGGGCGCCATGCCGCCACGCTGGCGTAATCTGAGGCAACCAAGACCAGGGTGGCGCGGCCATGCCGAGCGCGACTATCGGACATGAACGCAGGTCGCGGATTTGATCTTCCTCATGATGATGGTTGAACGCATCGCCGCAATCTCGCTATCGCCTTTCATGCGGCAAGGGTTTTCGTCCGTCGACCACGTGCTCAGCGATGAGCCGCTCTCTCGACTTTCAAGTGGAACCGAGTCGTGCTTTCCCGTCGTGCAGGCCAATGGAGCGCATTGGCCAGTTTATCCAGCGATCGACACGCGTCGCCTCGTGGGCTTCGTTGAGGGGGTAGCGAATCCGGTTCTCGGGCTTGCTGACCTCGCCAATGACCAGCAGCCGGACTTCGAACGCAGTGTTGTTTAGGAACGTGTGGCAGATGCCGGTCCCCGCGGGGAAGGCAACGGAGTCGCCCGGCTCCAAGCGGTGCAGGGTGCCATCGATCCAGACGTCGGGGGTGCCTTCCAGCACGAATATGAACTCTTCCTCGGCGCTTTCCGCATGTGGATAAGAAGTCCGGCGGCCGGGCGGCAGACGTTCATGGTGGATGCCAATCCGCGTCAGGCCGAGCTTGCGCGCGAGCGGTGCGCCGATCGACATGAGTTCGGTATCGCCCGGGTAGTGCGAGTTCATCGGGGGCTTCCAGGTCGCGCCAGTGGCGGATGAAGTCGGGGCGGCTCATTCAATGGCTCCTGTTCGGTCCAGGCATTCTCTGTAGCAGAAGCAGGTGCGACGGGACCACCGTGGACTCGGCCGGACGACCAGCGACAAGCCACATTCCTGCCGCGGCCTTGATAGCCTGCCAGGGCGCGCAACAGCGCTTGGCGAAACACCTAGGCCGGGCCGTCGCCCGTCACGCGCCAGATCACATCGCCCACATCGTCCGCCATCAGCAAAGAGCGGCGGTCTGCGCCGAGCGCCACCCCGACCGGCCGCCCATAAGACACACGCTCGTCGGGACTGAGGAACCCCGACAGGATATCTCGCGGCGGACCGGATGGCCGTCCATTCTCGAACGGCACGAAGACGAGCTTGTAGCCACTCAGCTTGCTGCGATTCCACGACCCGTGCTGCCCGATCGCCATCCCATCCGGAAAGCCCGGCAGCGTGCCGCCCGGCACCCAACACAAGCCCAACGACGCGGTATGCCCACCCAGCGCGTAGTCCGGCTTCAGCGCGCTTGCGACCGCCTTTGCGTCCTGCGGCACTCGCTCATCCACGCTCTGGCCCCAGTAGCAATAGGGCCAGCCATAGAAGCCTCCATCGCGCACCGAGGTCAGATAGTCGGGCGGCGTCTCGTCGCCGAGGCCGTCGCGCTCGTTGACGACCGTCCAGAGCGCGCCGGTCGACGGCTCCCAAGCGAGGCCCACCGGGTTGCGCAGGCCGCTGGCAAAAATGCGGCTGCTGCCCGTTGCGAGGTCGAGCTCATAGATGGCGGCACGCCCCTGCTCGGCCTCGAAACCCTCCTCGCCGATATTGCTGGACGAGCCGACGCCGGCATAGAGCCTCTGACCGTCAGGGCTCGGCAGAAGGCTCCGGGTCCAATGACCGCCGGGCTTGAAGCCGACCAGCTTCCGGCCGGGGGCCGTGATCCGGCTCGCCCCCTCGGCATAAGGAAAGACAACCACGCCATCGGTGTTGCCGACATAAAAATGGCTGCCCAGGACGGCCATGCCGAAGGGTTGATTCAACCCGTCCATGAAGACCTCCTGGGTCCCCGCCACACCGTCGCCATTCGTGTCGCGCAGGAGGCTGATGCGATTGGCACTTTCTCCCATCGCTGCGGCACGCTTCATCGTGCTGACCATGGCGTAGTCGAAGACATTCCTGGCGGACCTGTTCGCTTCCGTGGCCTGCGCGACCAAGACGTCGCCGCTCGGCAGCACGAGAATCCAGCGCGGATGCCTAAGCTCGGCGGCGAAGGCGTTGACCTTGAGGCCCGGCGCCGCGGTCGGCGTCTGCCCTGGGCCCCATCCCCGTGCCGTCGGCATTTTCAGTGTCGGGATGTTACCCTGCGGCCTCGCCTCCGGAATGGCCGGAGCGCTCCCCCAGGCCGGTTCGGGCGCGCCGTGCTTCAGCCGCCGCATCAACAACGCCCCGCCGCCGACGAGCGAAACGCCTCGCGCAAAGATGCCCGAAAAATCCAATGCGCCACACTCCCTGAACCCATGCACGGTAGCTGAGGCTGCCCAGGCTTGGAACTGCCTCCGTGTGGAGGATCGGTTCCCGGCTCTAAATCAAACCTGGTGCAGTTCAGCGACAGCAGTCGTCTTTGTATTTGTCGCCGGTTTCGTATTCGTAGTGCAGCCGTCGGCTCAATTCTCCGGCACGGTGAAGACGGTGCATGGAGATGCGATACCGCGCAGCGCATGCGTTCCGAGCGGTATCAGCGATACTCCGGTCTCGGCGGCGAGTGTGCCCGAGACAAGGACGGCCTTGTCGAGCAGCCGGCATAGCCCTTCCAACCGGCTGACCAAATTGACGGCGGGGCCGATCGCCGTGAAATCCAGCCGATCGGCAGCACCGATATTGCCCCACAGCATCTCGCCGAGGTGCAGGGCGGCGCCGAACGGCAGCGGCGACAGCCCCTGCTGATATCGCGCCTCGTCGAGATGCGCCATTCCGACCCGTGCGGCTGAGACCGCACGCAGGGCAGCATCGCAGGCGCCACGCGGCGCCCCGCCGACGACCGGGAAGATCGCCAGCACGCCGTCGCCGGTGAATTTCAGCACTTCGCCGCCGAAGGCGTGGACTGGGCCGGCGATGCGGTCGAACCAGGCATCAAGAGCCGAGATGACCGCCGAGGGAGGATTGCTCTCGGACAAGGCCGTGAAGCCGCGCAGATCGGCATAGAGCAGCGCTGCCTGGATGGTCTCGCCGATCACGCGCCGCAACGGCCCTGCCAGCACCCGCGCCGCGCTGCGCCGGCCGAGATAGGCCTCGAGAGCCGCGGCCAGCGTGGCGCGCGCCGCGAGAGCGGCGAGCGGCGCCGCGGCGAAGCGTGCGGCCTGGCGCAACTCGTTAGCCTCGCCGGGCGTGAACGGGCGCGGCCCGATCCAGCAGAGCGAAGGTCTGTCCGGCCTCGACCCGACGGCGTCCTCATGCACGAGGCCGGCCGCGAGGCCGGCGAGCCAGCGCCGGCCGGCATCGTTGGGTCGGCTTGCCGCTCCCGCGGCCGCGAGCCCTCCCGCCACGAATCCCAAAGCCTCGATCACCTCCCCGCTCTCGGCCCGCCACAGCCAAGTGCGTCGAGCAATGAGCGGGTGCGGCACGGCCAGTGCCAGGGCGCCGCCCGCGAGCGGCAGGCCATCCTCGACCAGACGCGCGCCGAGCTCCGCCAGCAGCCGGTCGGCGCCCGGCATCTCGCCGGCCGCATCGACCAGCCAGGAGAGCGTCGAAGGGAGCTGCATGGAACGATCATGGGGTTGACGCAGCTCCCTTGCTACGAGCTATTACCGCGAGGTGGGCTCCGGCGCTGCCATCCGCACAGCCGCAATCGAGGAGGCTCCGATGACTGAACCGCTCGTGGTTCGGCGTGAGACGCATATCGCAGCACCGCCCGCCACCGTCTTCGCCTTCCTGACCGATCCCGAAAAGATCCTGAGCTGGATGGGCACCGAGGCGAAGACCGAGATGCATCCGGGCGGGCTCTATCTCGTCAAGGGTATCAGCGGGCGCGTGGCCCGCGGCGCGTTCCGCGAGGTCGTGCCGGTCCACCGACTCGCCTACAGCTTCGGTTGGGACCGGGATGAGGAGGTGCCGCCGGGATCGGGCCTGGTCGAGATCGACCTGATCGACCGGGACGGCGGCACCTTGCTGCGCATGACGCATAGCGGTCTTCCGAATGCGGCGCAGTGTGCCGGCCACGACAAGGGTTGGGCGCATTACCTCGGCAGGCTGACCATGGCGGCCGCCGGCCGAAATCCCGGCATCGATCGTGGCGTAGTGCCGCGTGACGCCTAGCTCTGACTTGTTCCGAGGAGCTTCAGTCTGTCCGCGCCAAGACCTGCTCCAGGTTTGCAAAGAACTGCGGCCACCCGCCCTTGGCGCCCTGGTAGGCCTGCTGCTGATCCGCCCGGAAGCCCGACTGCTCCATGCGCAGGTGGGTCCCCGTGCTCGAAGCGGTGAGAGTCCAAGTGACGACACTCTCGAGCCCATAGGCATCCCACGTGTACGACAGCGTTTTGTTCGGCTCGACTGTCTGGACCTGGCAGTCAACAGCGCCCCAGTCTGCGCGAAGATTGAAACTGTGGCCGACGACAGGCTTGAAGTCGTTCTTCATCAGCCACTCCTCGATCAGGTGTGGTTGGGTGAGCGCGCGCCAGATCTTTTCCGGCGGAAAAGGTATCTCCCGCTCGACAACGACGGAGAGCGTTTCGGTCGCAGTATTGGTCATTGGTCCATCCTTTTGAGCAGATCTTCGAGGTGGTCGAACCGGCTTTGCCAGAAGCCGGCCATTTGGCTGGTCCAGTCGATCAGCGGGGCCAAGGCGCCGAGCTGCGCGCTATAGTGCGTCTGGCGACCTTCGTGGCGGTCGCGCACCAGCCCGGCCCGCTTCAGGACCCCGAGATGCTTTGAGACGGCCGGTTGCGAGACCCCGGCCTGAGCCGTCAGGGCGCCGACCGTCTGGTCTCCGTCGCGACACAGCCGCTCGAAGACCGCACGGCGCGTTGGGTCGGCGAGGGCCTTGAAGAGGACGTCGGAGGTGCTGAGCATGTGCAACCGATAACCCATGAGCGATTGATCAGATCGATAACCTATGAGCTATGGGTCGGTCAAGGACGGAAAGGCATTCGAAATGGCAGTGCCGGCGACGAGCAGCCCGCTCCGCCCAAAGAAGTCAGGCCGGCGCATCCCTCGTTCCGATCCGGTCGAGTGCGGCGATGGCTCCCTGCGGCAGCTCGAGTTCGGCGGCCGCAAGGTTTTCCCGCAGGTGTTCGATCGACGAGGTGCCGGGGATGAGCAGGATGTTGGGCGCGCGGCGCAGCAGCCAGGCAAGCGCGACCTGCATCGGCGTCGCGCCGAGGTGTGTGGCGACGTCGCTGAGCGCGGTCGATTGAAGCGGCGTGACGCCGCCGAGCGGGAAGAACGGCACATAAGCGGTCCCGGCCGCCGCCAGATCGTCGATCAGCGTCTCGTCGTCGCGATGCGCAAGGTTGTACTGATTCTGCACGCAGACGATTTTCGCGATGCGGCGTCCCTCGGCGACCTGCTTGGCCGTCGCGTTGCTGAGGCCGATATGGCGGACCAGCCCCTGTCGCTGGAGGCCGGCGAGCGCGGTCAGCGGCGCCTCGATCGAGCCCTCGGCGGGGCCGTGGATATCGAACATCAGGCGCAGGTTGACGATTTCGAGCACGTCCAAGCCCAGATTGCGCAGGTTATCATGCACCGCCTGCGCCAGCTCTTCGGCCGAGAAGGCCGGGTTCCACGACCCGTCCTCGCCGCGCCGCGCGCCGATCTTGGTGACGATGACCAGATCGGCCGGATAGGGGTGGAGCGCCTCGCGGATGAGCTGGTTGGTGACGTGCGGACCGTAGAAGTCGCTTGTGTCGATATGGTTCACCCCGGCCACCACCGCTTCGCGCAGCACCGCAAGGGCGCCGTCGCGGTTCTTGGGCGGGCCGAACACGCCCGGTCCTGCCAGTTGCATCGCGCCGTAGCCCACACGTTTCACGGTGCGGTCGCCGAGCATGTACGTTCCGGCCTTGTTGATGTCGGTCATGATCTCTCCTCTGCATCGATCGTGCATGTAGACAGCGGGAACTCGGGGGCAGTCCGCTCCAAGTGAAAAGGGCGTCCGGATCGCCCGTTTTGAAAAATTTGTCGCCACCTGTCGGCGCGACGCGCCGCGATACGTCCTCAGGCCATCGAGACTACACTCAAGCAGGAGACCAACGTGCGCAAGATCATCGTTGCCACTTTCACCAGCCTCGACGGTATCATGCAGGCGCCCGGCGGCCCGCAGGAAGACCCAAGCGGCGGCTTCACGCTAGGCGGATGGACCGCCCGCTACTTCGACGAAGCGCTCGGCGCTTCCCTGGGCGAAATTTTCGGCCGACCCTTCGACCTGCTGCTTGGCCGCAAGACCTATGACATCTTCGCCGCGCACTGGCCCTATGTCACCGATCCGAACGACCCGATAGCCGGAGTCTTTAACCAGGCGACGAAATACGTCGCTTCGCGCTCCGACCCGAAGCTGAGCTGGCAGAATAGCCGGCTACTGGGGAAGGACATTATCGCATCGCTAAAGAAGCTAAAGGGCGAAGACGGCCCTGACCTTCTTGTCCAAGGCTCGAGCGACCTGCTGCAAACACTGTGGAAGAACAGCCTGGTCGACGAATTCAGTGTGCTGATCTTCCCCATGGTGCTCGGCAAGGGCAAGCGCCTCTTTGGCGATGGCGCAATTCCTGCCGGGCTGAAGCTGGTCAAGTCGCAATCTTACCCGACCGGCGTGGTCGTGACGAAGTACGAGCCCGCCGGCGAGGTCAAGACCGGCGATTTCCAGCTGGCCGAACCGAGCGAGGCCGAGCTCGAGCGCCGGCGCAATCTGATCTGAGTGGGCCCGTGCGGCCGCTGGACTCGGCCGCCGGCATCCTCTACACGCCGCCGCTCTATCGGAACGCGGGAGGCTGGGCATGCGCCCGGCCGCAGGCACCGCGGTCCTTGGCACGCGAGAGGGCCCCAGGGATGGCGAAGAAGATCGCCGGCTACGTCAAGCTGCAAATTCCGGCCGGCAAGGCGAACCCGTCGCCGCCGGTCGGGCCGGCGCTCGGGCAGCGCGGCCTCAACATCATGGCGTTCTGCAAGGAGTTCAACGCCGCGACCCAGGCGATGGAGCCGGGGATGCCGGTTCCGGTGGTGATCACCGCCTATGCCGACCGCAGCTTCAGCTTCATCACCAAGACGCCGCCCAACAGCTATTTCCTGCTGAAAGCCGCCAAGCTCGAAAAGGGCAGCACGGCGGCCGGCAAGACCGGACCGATCGGGCAGATCACCACGGCACAGTTGCGCGAGATCGCCGCGCAGAAGATGAAGGACATGAACGCCAACGACGTCGAGGGCGCGGTGCGGATGCTCGCCGGCTCGGCGCGCTCGATGGGCCTCGCCGTGGTGGAGGGCTGACCGATGGCCAAGCCCAGGCGCCTGGAAGCGGCCTACGAGGCCTTCGACCGCGCCCGCCAGTATCCGCTGGCCGACGCGGTGAAGATCATCAAGGCGAACGCGCGTGCCAAGTTCGACGAGACGGTCGAGCTGTCCATGAATCTCGGCATCGACCCGCGCCATGCCGACCAGATGGTGCGCGGCCTCATTTCTCTTCCCAATGGCACCGGCAAGACCCTGCGCGTCGGCGTGTTCGCCCGCGGCGCCAAGGCCGAGGAGGCGCAGGCCGCGGGGGCCGACGTGGTGGGGGCGGAGGATCTGGCCGAGCAAGTCCAGGGCGGCCAGATCAATTTCGACCGCTGCATCGCAACCCCGGACATGATGGGGCTGGTCGGGCGCTTAGGCAAAATCCTCGGTCCGCGCGGGCTGATGCCCAACCCGCGGCTCGGCACGGTGACGATGGACGTGGCCGGCGCGGTGCGCGCCGCCAAGGCCGGGCAGGTGGAGTTCCGCGCCGAGAAGGCCGGGATCATCCATGCCGGCATCGGCAAGGCGAGCTTCGAGGAAGCCAAGCTGCTCGAGAACATCCGGGCACTGGTGGATGCGGTGCAGAAGGCCAAGCCCACCGGCGCCAAGGGCACTTACGTGCAGAAGGTGGCGCTGAGCTCGACGATGGGGCCGGGGGTGCGGGTGGATGTGACCAGCCTCGGCCCCGGCTGAGGCACCAGAGCTGAGGCAGCAGGGCTGAGGCACGAGATACGCCGAGCCTTCGGGTCCGGCGGGCAGGGCGGCGAGAGCTGTCCCGAACCTGTCCAAGACCGCACGTATCCTTCGGGATCTAAGGGATTTCGGTCCGCGCGCGGGAGACGGGGAAGCCAAGCCGTCCGGCGCTGTGCCGGATGCCTGGCGGTTCCGACTTTCAAGGACAGGCGAACCAGGTTCCGGCGCCAAGCGCCGGGGCCGTTGGGCAACCCGCTGGGCGCGGTCCAAACGCGCGCGGCCTGATGGAGACGAGATGAGGTGGACCGCACGGAGAAGCAGGCGTTCGTCGCCTCGCTCGCGGAGGTCTTCGCGGCAACGTCGATGGTCGTGGTCACCCGCAATAACGGGCTGAACGTGGCCGAGGTGACCGAGCTGCGGCGGCGGATGCGGGCGGCGGGAGTGAACTTCCGCGTCACCAAGAATCGGCTGGCCACTCGTGCTCTGGATGGGACCCGATTCGACGGGCTGCAACCGCTGCTGAAGGGGCCGACCGCGCTGGCGTGGTCGGCGGACCCGGTGGCGGCGGCGAAGGCCGCGGTCGAGTTCGCCAGGACCAACGAGAAGTTCGTCGTGGTCGGCGGCGCGCTCGGCGCCCGGACGCTGGATGCGCCCGCGGTGCAGGCGCTCGCCGCGCTGCCGTCGCTGGAGGCGCTGCGCGCCCGGCTGGTGGGGATGATCCAGACCCCCGCCACCCGGATCGCCGGCGTCCTCGCAGCCCCGGCCGGACAGCTCGCCCGGGTCTTTGGCGCCTATGCCAGGCAGGACGAGGCCGCCTGACCGGGGCCAAAATGACACGGGGCTGACCGAGAAAGCCACACGATCGCAGGCGGCGAATTCGGCGCTTGCATGGAACCTGACAGGAACCTATTTAGGGGAGCACACGCACATGGCCGATCTGTCGCGACTGGTTGAGGAGCTGTCCAGCCTGACGGTGCTGGAGGCTGCCGAGCTATCCAAGCTCTTGGAGGACAAGTGGGGCGTCTCGGCTGCTGCCCCGGTGGCGGCGGCGGCGGCGCCGGCGGCGGGTGCCGCGGCCGCAGCACCGGCCGAGGAGCAGACCGAGTTCACCGTGATACTAGCCAAGACGGGCGAGAAGAAAATTAACGTTATCAAGGAAGTCCGCACCATCACCGGGCTTGGCCTGAAAGAGGCCAAGGATCTGGTCGAGGGCGCGCCCAAGACCGTCAAGGAGGGCGTGAACAAGGATGAGGCGGCGAAGCTGCGCAAGATGCTGGAGGACGCGGGCGCCTCTGTCGAAATCAAGTAAGCCATTCCCGCCCGCATCCGTCGGGATCGCGGGCGACACGGCCGGCCGATAGGGGTGGGGACAGGTCCGTTCCCGCCCATATCGGCGTTTCGGTCATCACCCCGGCCGCGCCTCTCCGGCGACGCGGCGGAGCGCCGAGCCGGGGCCCCGGCGGCCGGGGAGACGGGACGCGCGGGCACCACAGGTTAGCAGGACGGGCGATGAACGCAATAACCAACCGATCGTTCACGGGGCAGAAGCGAATCCGCCGCAATTTCGGGCGGATCGCCGAGGTCGCGGCGATGCCGAACCTGATCGACGTGCAGCGCGCCAGCTACGAGGCGTTCCTGCAAATGAACGTCGCTCCCGACAGCCGCACCAATACCGGGTTGCAGGAAGTGTTCCGCTCGGTGTTCCCGATCGACGATTTCGCCGGGCGCGGCCGCCTGGAGTTCGTCTATTACGAGCTCGAGGAGCCGAAATACGACGTCGAGGAGTGCATCCAGCGCGGCATGACCTATGCCGCGCCGCTGAAAGTGGTGCTGCGTCTGATCGTCTGGGACGTCGATCAGGATACCGGCGCGCGCTCGATCCGCGACATCAAGGAGCAGCCCGTCTATATGGGCGACATGCCGTTGATGACGGACAACGGCACTTTCATCATCAACGGCACCGAGCGCGTGATCGTCAGCCAGATGCACCGCTCGCCCGGCGTGTTTTTCGACCACGACAAGGGCAAGACCCATTCCTCGGGCAAATACCTGTTCACGGCGCGGGTGATCCCGTACCGCGGCAGTTGGCTTGATTTCGAGTTCGACAGCAAGGATCTCGTGTACGTCCGCATCGACCGCAAGCGGAAGCTGCCGGTCACGACCCTGCTCTATGCGCTGCCGAGCGCCTGGACCGAGGAGACCCGCCGTGCCCGCGAGGACAAGGGCGAGACCCTCGATGCCGCCGAAATCCGCGGCATGGACGCCGAGGAAATCCTCGGCGTGTTCTACGATCGCGTGGTGTTCAGGCGCATCCGCGGCGCCGACGGTGCGGCGGCATGGGCGCGGCCGTTCGATCCCGAGACGTTCCGCGGCGTCTCGCTTGCCGAGCCGCTGATCGACGCCGAAACCGGGCAGGTGATTGCCGAAGCCGGCACCAAGCTGACGGCACGAGCCGCGCGACGACTCGCCGAGCAGACCAAGAGCGTGCTGGCAACGCGCGCCGACATGCTCGGGCACTTTATGGCGGTCGATCTGGTCAACGAGCAGACCGGCGAAATCTACGCCGACGCCGGCGAGGAACTGGCCGAGGCCCGGCTCGTGGCGCTGGAGGAGGCGGGGATCGAGGAGCTGCCGACGCTCGCGATCGACCAGGGAAACGGGCCGTGGATCCGCAACACGCTCGCGGTGGACAAGAACGGCAATCGCGACGACGCGCTGGTCGATATCTATCGCGTGATGCGTCCGGGCGAGCCGCCGACGCCCGAGACCGCCGAGACGCTGTTCCGCGGCCTGTTCTTCGATCCCGACCGCTACGACCTCTCCGCGGTCGGGCGGGTGAAGATGAACATGCGCCTCGGCGTGGAGGCCGACGATACCGTGCGCGTGCTGCGCAAGGCCGACATCCTGCGCACCGTGAAAATCCTGTGCGAGCTGAAGGACGGCCGGGGCACCATCGACGACATCGACAATCTCGGCAACCGGCGGGTTCGCTCGGTGGGCGAGCTGATGGAGAACCAGTACCGCGTCGGGCTGTTGCGCATGGAGCGCGCGATCCGCGAGCGCATGGGCTCGGTCGATATCGACACCGTGATGCCGCACGATCTGATCAACGCCAAGCCGGCGGCGGCGGCGGTGCGGGAGTTCTTCGGCTCCTCGCAGCTCAGCCAGTTCATGGATCAGACCAATCCGCTTTCGGAAGTCACGCACAAGCGGCGGCTCTCGGCGCTGGGGCCGGGCGGGCTCACGCGCGAGCGCGCGGGCTTCGAGGTGCGCGACGTGCATCCGACGCATTACGGCCGCATCTGCCCGATCGAGACGCCGGAGGGGCCGAATATCGGTCTGATCAACTCGCTCGCCACCTACGCCAAGGTGAACAAGTACGGCTTCATCGAGACGCCGTATTTCCTGGTGAAGGACGGGGTGGTGCAGCGCGACGCGCGCTACCTCTCGGCGATGGAGGAGGAGCGGCTGGTGGTCGCACAGGCGGACGCCGACATGGCGGCCGACGGCACCCTGCGCTCCGAGCTGGTCTCGGTCCGCCGGCAGGGCGATTTCCGCCTGGTGCCGCCCGGCGAGGTGACGGCGATCGACGTCTCGCCCAAGCAGCTCGTCTCGGTCGCGGCGGCGCTGATCCCGTTCCTGGAGAATGACGACGCCAACCGCGCCCTGATGGGCAGCAACATGCAGCGCCAGGCGGTGCCGCTGATCCGCGCCGACGCGCCGCTGGTGGGCACCGGCATGGAGGGGGCGGTTGCGCGCGATTCCGGCGCCACCATCATCGCGCGCCGCCCCGGCGTGGTCGATCAGATCGACGGCGCCCGCATCGTGGTGCGCGCGACCAACGAGGACAGCACGACGCGCGGCGTCGATATCTACCGGCTGCGCAAGTACATGCGATCCAACCAGTCCACCTGCATCAACCAGCGGCCGCTGGTGCGCGTGGGCGACCGCGTGTCCGATGGCGACATCATTGCCGACGGCCCCTCGACCGAGCTCGGCGAGCTGGCGCTGGGACGCAACGTGCTGTGCGCGTTCATGCCCTGGAACGGCTACAACTTCGAGGACAGCATTCTGATCTCGGAGCGGATCGCGCGCGACGACGTGTTCACCTCGATCCACATCGAGGAATTCGAGGTGATGGCCCGCGACACCAAGCTCGGGCAGGAGGAGATCACCCGCGACATTCCGAACGTGGGCGAGGAGGCGTTGAAGAACCTCGACGAGGCCGGCATCGTCTATATCGGCGCCGAGGTGAATCCGGGCGACATCCTGGTGGGCAAGGTGACGCCCAAGGGCGAGAGCCCGATGACGCCCGAGGAAAAGCTGCTGCGCGCGATCTTCGGCGAGAAGGCGTCCGACGTGCGCGACACCTCGCTCAAGCTGCCGCCGGGGGTGACCGGCACGATCGTCGATGTGCGCGTGTTCAGCCGTCGCGGCGTCGACAAGGACGAGCGCGCGATGGCGATCGAGCGCGCCGAGATCGAGCGGCTGGCGAAGGACCGCGACGACGAGCGCGCGATCCAGGAACGCAGCTTCCTCAACCGGCTGCGCGAAAAGCTGCTCGGCCGCAAGGCCGCCGGCGGGTTCCGCGGCATCAAGGCGGGCACGACGCTGACCGAGGCGGTGCTGGCCGAGCATCCGCGCGGCGCCTGGCGCAACATCGCCGTGCAGGACGACGCGGTGATGACCGAGATCGAGACGCTGAAGCGCGAGTTCGACGCCGCCGTGCAGCGCTTGCAGGCGCGGTTCGACAGCAAGGTGGAGAAGCTGCAGCGCGGCGACGAGCTGCCGCCCGGCGTGATGAAGATGGTCAAGGTGTTCGTCGCGGTGAAGCGCAAGCTGCAGCCGGGCGACAAGATGGCCGGACGCCACGGCAACAAGGGCGTGGTGTCGCGGGTGGTGCCGGTCGAGGACATGCCGTTCCTGGAGGACGGCACGCCGGTCGATCTCGTGCTCAACCCGCTCGGGGTGCCGAGCCGGATGAACGTGGGGCAGATCCTGGAGACGCATCTGGGGTGGGCCTGTGCGACCCTCGGCCAGCAGATCGGCGAGCTGGTGGAGGAGTACCGGCGCACCGGCGCCCGCCGCGAGGCGCTGCTCGCGCGGCTGCGCGAGGTCTATGGCGAACGCGACTACGCCGAGCAGATCGCGCCGATGGCGACCGAGCAGCTTCTGGAGCTGTGCGACAACCTCAAGAAGGGGGTGCCGATCTCGACCCCGGTGTTCGACGGCGCGCGCATGTCCGACATCGAGGCGATGTTGCAGGAGGCGGGGCTCGATACGTCGGGGCAGGTGACGCTGACCGATGGCCGCACCGGCAAATCGTTCGAGCGCCGCGTCACGGTCGGCTACATCTACATGCTCAAGCTGCACCACCTGGTGGACGACAAGATCCACGCCCGCAGCATCGGGCCGTACAGCCTGGTGACGCAGCAGCCGCTGGGCGGCAAGGCGCAGTTCGGCGGCCAGCGCTTCGGCGAGATGGAGGTGTGGGCGCTGGAAGCCTACGGCGCCGCCTACACGTTGCAGGAGATGCTGACCGTGAAATCCGACGACGTTTCCGGCCGCACCAAGGTCTATGAGGCGATCGTACGCGAGCAGGACAATTTTGAGGCCGGCGTGCCGGAGAGCTTCAACGTGCTGGTCAAGGAGCTGAAGTCGCTCGGGCTCAATGTCGATCTGGACCAGCGGGCCGCCTGACCGCGGCCTTGCAGAGTGTTTCCGTTCTCCAGCGCGGCCGGCGGCGATCCCGCCGGCCGCAGAGGGTGAGAGCCGCATGAACGAACTGATGAAAATCCTGGGTCAGGCCGGCCAGGTCGCGACCTTCGACCAGATCCGCATCCAGATGGCGAGCCCGGAGCAGATCCGCTCCTGGTCGTACGGCGAGATCAAGAAGCCGGAAACGATCAACTACCGTACCTTCAAGCCGGAGCGCGACGGCCTGTTCTGCGCGCGCATCTTCGGCCCGATCAAGGACTACGAGTGCCTGTGCGGCAAGTACAAGCGGATGAAGTTCCGCGGCATCATCTGCGAGAAGTGCGGCGTGGAGGTGACGCTGGCCAAGGTGCGCCGCGAGCGCATGGGGCATATCGAGCTGGCGAGCCCGGTGGCGCACATCTGGTTCCTGAAGTCGCTGCCGAGCCGGATCGGCCTGATGGTCGATCTGACGCTGAAGGAGCTCGAGAAGATCCTCTATTTCGAGAGCTACGTGGTGCTCGAGCCGGGACTGACCGACCTCAAGCTGCACCAGACGCTGACCGAGGAGCAGCTCTACGCCAAGCAGGACGAGTTCGGCGAGGAGGCGTTCCGCGTCGGCATCGGCGCCGAGGCGGTGAAGTCGATCCTGCACGGCATCGATCTCGACGCCGAGAAGGTGAGGCTGCGCACCGAGCTGAAGGAGACCGCCAGCGAGGCCAAGCGCAAGAAGCTGGTCAAGCGGCTGAAGCTGATGGAGGCGTTTGCCGACAGCGGTGCCAGGCCGGAGTGGATGATCCTGGACGTGGTGCCGGTGATCCCGCCCGAGCTGCGTCCGCTGGTGCCGCTCGATGGCGGCCGCTTCGCCACCTCGGACCTCAACGACCTGTATCGCCGGGTGATCAACCGCAACAACCGCCTCAAGCGCCTGATCGAGCTGCGCGCCCCCGACATCATCGTGCGCAACGAGAAGCGGATGCTGCAAGAGAGCGTGGACGCGCTGTTCGACAACGGCCGCCGCGGCCGCGCCATCACGGGGGCCAACAAGCGGCCGCTGAAGTCGCTGTCGGACATGCTGAAGGGCAAGCAGGGGCGGTTCCGCCAGAACCTGCTGGGCAAGCGCGTCGATTACTCCGGCCGCTCGGTGATCGTGGTCGGGCCGGAGCTGAAGCTGCACCAGTGCGGGCTGCCGAAGAAGATGGCGCTCGAGCTGTTCAAGCCGTTCATCTACGCCAAGCTCGAGAAATACGGCCACGCCACCACCATCAAGGCGGCGAAGCGGATGGTGGAGAAGGAGCGGCCGGAGGTGTGGGACATCCTCGAGGAGGTGATCCGCGAGCATCCGGTGATGCTGAACCGCGCGCCGACCCTGCACCGGCTCGGCATCCAGGCGTTCGAGCCGGTGCTGATCGAGGGCAAGGCGATCCAGCTCCATCCGCTGGTCTGCACGGCCTTCAACGCCGATTTCGACGGCGACCAGATGGCGGTGCATGTGCCGCTCAGCCTGGAGGCGCAGCTCGAGGCGCGGGTGCTGATGATGTCCACCAACAACATCCTCAGCCCCGCCAACGGCAAGCCGATCATCGTGCCCAGCCAGGACATCGTGCTCGGCCTCTATTACCTCAGCCTGGAGACCGCCGAGTTCCGCGCGATGCCGGACGACCAGGCGCCGGCCTTCGGCACCATCGGCGAGATCGAGGCGGCGCTGGATGCACGCGTGGTGCGGATGCATGACAAGATCCGTGCACGGCTCGACACCGTAGACGCGGATGGCAAGAAGGTGCGGCTGCGCGTCGTGACCACGCCGGGGCGGATGCTGGTCGCGCAGATCCTGCCGCAGCACCCGAACGTGCCGTTCGCGCTGGTCAACAAGGAGCTGACGAAGAAGCACGTCTCCGACGTGATCGACGTGGTGTACCGCCACTGCGGCCAGAAGGAGTGCGTGATCTTCGCCGACCGGATGATGGGATTGGGCTTCGGCCAGGCCGCCCGCGCCGGCCTCTCCTTCGGCAAGGACGACCTGATCATCCCCGTCGAGAAGCAGGAGCTGATCACCAAGACCCAGGCCGAGGTGAAGGAGTTCGAGCAGCAGTACCAGGATGGCCTGATTACCGCGGGCGAGCGCTACAACAAGGTGGTCGATGCCTGGTCGCGCTGCACCGACGAGGTGGCGGGTGCCATGATGAAGGAGATCGGCAAGCAGGAGCCGGGCCGGCCCACCAACTCGGTGTGGATGATGAGCCATTCCGGCGCGCGCGGCAGTCCGGCGCAGATGCGCCAGCTCGCCGGGATGCGCGGCCTGATGGCGAAGCCCTCGGGCGAGATCATCGAGCAGCCGATCATCGCCAACTTCAAGGAGGGGCTGTCGGTTCTCGAATACTTCAACTCGACGCACGGCGCCCGCAAGGGCCTGGCGGACACGGCACTCAAGACCGCCAACTCCGGCTATCTCACGCGGCGTCTCGTTGATGTCGCGCAGGACTGCATCATCGTCGAGCCGGATTGCGGCACCGAGCGCGGCCTGACCGTGCGCGCGGTGATGGACGGCGGCGAGGTCGTCGCCAGCCTCAGTGAGCGCATCCTCGGCCGCACCGCAGCGGAGGACGTGCTCGACCCGGCCGGCAACGCCGTGATCGTCGCGCGCGGCACGCTGATCGAGGAGGAGCACGCCGACCGCATCGAGCGGGCCGGTGTCGAGGCCATGCGCATCCGCTCGGTGCTGACCTGCGACAGCCGCGTTGGCGTCTGCGCCCAGTGCTACGGGCGCGACCTCGCGCGCGGCACGCCGGTCAACATCGGCGAGGCGGTGGGCGTGATCGCCGCGCAGTCGATCGGCGAGCCGGGCACCCAGCTCACGATGCGCACCTTCCACATCGGCGGCGCTGCGCAGCGTGGTGCCGAAGTGTCGAATGCCGAGGCCAGCCACGAAGGCACGGTCACGATCAAGAACCGCGCCGTGGTGCAGAATAGCCAGGGCGTGCCGGTGGTGATGTCGCGCAACTGCGAGATCGTGCTGCTCGACGACAAGCAGCGCGAGCGGGCGCGCTTCCGCGTGCCGTACGGCGCGCGGCTGCTGGCCGACGAGGGGCAGACCGTCGCGCGCAACCAGAAGCTTGCGGAGTGGGACCCCTACACGCTGCCGATCATCACCGAGCGCGCCGGCACGGTCGAGTATCTCGACCTGATCGACGGGCTGACCTTGGTCGAGCGCGTGGACGAGGTCACCGGGCTCACCTCGAAGGTGGTGGTCGATTACAAGACCGCCGCGCGCGGCGTCGATCTCAGGCCGCGCCTGCAACTTAAGGACGAGCGGGGCGAGGTCGTGAAGCTGCCGAACGGTGCCGACGCGCGCTATTTCCTGGCACCCGATTCGATTCTCTCGGTCGAAAACGGGGCGACTGTGCACGCAGGCGACGTGCTCGCGCGCATCCCGCGCGAGGGCAGCAAGACGCGCGACATCACCGGCGGCCTGCCGCGCGTGGCCGAGCTGTTCGAGGCGCGCCGGCCCAAGGACCACGCGATCATCGCCGAGACCGAGGGTCGCGTGGAGTTCGGCAAGGACTACAAGGCCAAGCGCCGCGTCATCGTCAAGAACGACGAGACCGGCGAGGAGACCGAGTACCTGATCCCGAAGGGCAAGCACGTCTCGGTGCAGGAGGGCGACTTCGTGCGCCGCGGCGATCCGCTGGTGGATGGCCCGCGGGTGCCGCACGACATCCTCAAGGTGCTCGGCGTCGAGGCGCTGTCGGACTACCTGGTCAACGAGATCCAGGACGTCTATCGGCTGCAGGGTGTGCGGATCAACGACAAGCACATCGAGGTCATCGTCCGGCAGATGCTGCAGAAGGTGGAGGTGCTGGAGCCGGGCGATACGACCTTCCTGACCGGCGAGCAGGTCGATCGGCTGGAGTTCGATGCCGAGAACGAGAAGCGCGTGCGTGACGACGAGCGGCCGGCGACCGCGATGCCGGTGCTGCAGGGCATCACCAAGGCCAGCCTGCAGACGCAGAGCTTCATCAGCGCCGCCTCGTTCCAGGAGACGACGCGGGTACTGACCGAGGCGGCGACCGCCGGCAAGGTCGACCAGCTCAACGGGTTGAAGGAGAACGTGATCGTGGGCCGGCTGATCCCGGCGGGCACCGGCAGCGTGATGAACAAGCTGCGCGCCGTCGCCGCCGGCCGCGATCAGCGCAACCTGGCGCAGATGAACGCGCCGCGGGCGCTGCCCGACGCGCAGGGGCGCGAGGCGGCCGAGTAGTCCGCCCGCTCCCCGCCTGACGAACGGGGTCGGCCCACCGCGACTGCGGCAGGCCGGCCCTTTTCGTTGCAGCAGGCGGCCTGACGGTGCCATCCTGGCTCTGGCCGAGGCGGAGCAATCGCCCGGCCAGGGAAGGAGCCGGTCCATGCAAGCCTGGCACCTCGTCGGCCGCCCCGGACCACGGAAATCCTCGCGCGACACGGGCGGTCCCTCGGGCCGCGCACTGGCGGCGGCGCTCGCGGTGTGCGCGGCGCTGTTCCTGCTGTTGGGGATGCTTTACGGGTCGTATTGAGAAATAGGTCAGGGGCGCTGCCCCTGAACCCCGCCAAGGGCCAGCCCTTGGAACCCATTCATGGGGTCTGGGGC